>NZ_JCAQIE010000002.1:0-568449 GCF_059621125.1 Nocardioides sp. Z35_8
GAGTGGGCGGAGCTTTTGGGTGTCGGAAGCGGGGAGGTTGGCCGTGTTCCTTCTTCTTTGCAGTTTGGTGAAGGCGGACGCGGCGGCGCAAGGGTCGTGCGCGCCCCCGCGATCGGGGACGATCAGGCCGTGGGCTCGTCGGTGGCGGGCTCGGCGTCCTTCACGGCCGCGGCGGTGTCGACCGAGGCGGCCTCGGCCGCAGCGGCGTCGACGTCGGCGTTGACCTCGGCGGCGACCTCGGCGGCCGGGGCGTCGCTGCCGGCGGCAGGCGCGTCGGTCGCGGCCTCGGCGGCGGCGTCGGCCTGCGGGGCCTCGGCAGCGGCACCGGTGGCCTCGGAGGCCGGGGTCTCGGCGGCGGCGTCACCGGTGGCGGCCGCAGCAGCCTTCTCGGCGTCACCCGCGAGGAGCTCGCGCTCCCACTCGGCGAGGGGCTCCTCGGCACCGACGGCGCCCTCGGCCGTGCCGGACTTGGCGCCCGAGCGGGCGATGAGGCCCTCGGCGACGGCGTCGGCGACCACGCGGGTCAGCAGGCCGACCGCGCGGATGGCGTCGTCGTTGCCCGGGATCGGGAAGTCGACGACGTCGGGGTCGCAGTTGGAGTCGAGGATGCCGATGATCGGGATCCGCAGCTTGCGGGCCTCCTCGACGGCCAGGTGCTCCTTGTTGGTGTCGACGATCCACACGGCCGAAGGAACCTTCGTCATGTCGCGGATGCCGCCGAGCGTCTTGTCGAGCTTGGTGCGCTCCCGCTTCATCTGCAGGAGCTCCTTCTTCGTGCGGTTGGAGCCGGCGACGTCGTCGAAGTCGATCTCGTCGAGCTCCTTGAGGCGGTTGATCCGCTGGTGCACGGTCTGGAAGTTGGTGAGCATGCCGCCGAGCCAGCGCTGGTTGACGTAGGGCATCCCGACGCGCGTCGCCTGCTCGGCGATGGCCTCCTGGGCCTGCTTCTTGGTGCCGACGAACATCACGACACCGCCCTTGGCGACGGTCTCCTTGACGAACGCGTAGGACCGGTCGATGTAGGCGAGCGACTGCTGCAGGTCGATGATGTAGATGCCGTTGCGCTCGGTCATGATGAAGCGCTTCATCTTCGGGTTCCAGCGACGGGTCTGGTGACCGAAGTGGACGCCGCTCTCGAGCAGCTGGCGCATGGTGACGACTGCCATGGGTTCTCCTGTGGTGACGGAGGCGCTCGCCGACGTGCCCGACCTTGCGACAGGTCGGACCGGGAGCGGGCTCCTGATGTTTTCAGTTGCTGCGCCCGGCGGGTGCCGGGAGCCCTGACGCTCGCGCGCCGGTCCGATCACGCCGGCGGGACCGGCGCGAACTGAGGACCGACGCCCACGGGCGGTCCGGAACCAGGGATGCATTCCGACGCGGTCTGCGAGCGTGCGAAGTCAGTCCGGGTGGACTGCTCCGCACATCGTAAGCCCGCCCCTCCCCGCGGGGCCAATCGCAGCGGGTGCTCGCTCGAGCGTGGGCCGAGCGTGGGCCGAGCGGTCGGGCTCGAGCCCTCCCGGCCGGCCGGACGCGTCCGCTGGACGTCCACAGGTCGGCCCTTGCGGCCCTCGTCCACAGGCCGCTGCGCCGGCGCGGTCGCGGCGCGCATCGTCGGGCGAGGGTGGAGCGCATGCGAGCCCTCCTCGGCGCCGTGCTCGGCGCGCTCCTGATGACCGTCACGCTCGGCGCGTCCCCGTCCGGCGCGGGCCCTTCCGACGGAGCGGTCGACGAGCCGACCGGCGTCTGGCCGCTCGACCCCGAGCCCGACGTCGTACGCCCCTTCGAGCCGCCGCCCCACCCCTACGCCGCCGGCCACCGCGGCGTCGACCTCGCCGGGGCGCCCGGCCAGGCCGTGCGCGCGGCACTGCCGGGCACGGTGGGGTTCGCCGGCTCCATCGGCGGCAAGCCGGTGGTGAGCGTGCTGCACGGCGGCCGCCGGACGACCTACGAGCCGGTCGTGGCGTCCGTCGAGCGCGGCCAGGAGGTGGCCGCCGGCGAGGTGATCGGCCGCCTCGTGATCGCCGACGGGCACTGCGTCCCCGCCGCCTGTCTGCACTGGGGCCTCGTCGAGGGGGACGGCGACGACCGGGTCTACCTCGACCCGCTGTCGCTCGTCGGCGGAGGACCCGTGCGGTTGCTGCCCCTGTGGCGCGACGAGCCCGCGACCCTCCGGCTGCCGTGGAGCCCGCCACTGTCGCGCTGGCGGCGCCCGGTGGACTGGCACGCCTGAGCACTCCCCCGCCCGCCGGGCACCGCCCGCCCCTCCCTGCGTCATCCGGACCGGCATCCCTCAGGGCGGTCTCGTAGGACCGCTCAGGCCCGGGGGTGCGCCTGCTGGTAGGCCCGTCGCAGCCGGTCGGTCGTGACGTGGGTGTAGAGCTGGGTCGTCGCCAGCGAGGCGTGCCCGAGCAGCTCCTGGACCGACCGCAGGTCGGCGCCGCCCTCGAGGAGGTGGGTGGCCGCGGTGTGCCGCAGGCCGTGCGGCCCGATGTCGGGTGCGCCGGGCACGTCGGCGATGCGGCGGTGGACGAGCTCGCGCACGGCGCGCTGGTCGATGCGGCGCCCACGCACCCCCAGGAACAACGCCGGACCAGACCCCTCGACGCGCAGGTGCGGACGGCCGACCCGCAGCCAGCGGTCGACGGCCTTGCCGGCCGGGGCGCCGTAGGGCACGGAGCGCTCCTTGCGGCCCTTGCCGAAGACGCGCACGACGCGGCGCTCGGCGTCGAGGTCGTCGATGTCGAGCCCGACGAGCTCCCCGACGCGGATCCCGGTGGCGTAGAGCAACTCGAGCATCGCGACGTCGCGCACCCCGACCGGGGTGCCGTCGTCGGCGAGGTCGGCGGCGGACCTGATCAGGGCCTCTGCCTCGTCGGCGCGCAGCACCGGCGGGAGCGTCTTGTGCTTCTTCGGCGACCCGAGCGCCGCACCGGGATCGGCGTCCAACCGGCCCGTGCGGTGCAGCCAGGCGGTGAAGACGCGCGCAGCCGTGGCGCGGCGCGCGATGGTGGTGCGGCTGCGGCCGGTCGTCTGCAGCCGCGCCAGCCAGCTGCGCAGGGTGCGGAGGTCGAGGTCGGACACCTCGGTGATGCCGAGCCGGTCGCAGTGGTCGAGCAGGCCGGCGATGTCGCCGAGGTAGGCCCGCACCGTGTGGGGCGCGAGGTCGCGCTCGGAGACGAGATGGCGTTCGTAGTCGCCGAGCAGCCGCACCATGGCCTCGGACAGGCCGCTCGCGGCCTCGGCGTCCGCGCCGCCCTCGGCGTCCGCGCCGCCCTCGGCGTCCGCGCCGCCCTCGGCCTCGGGGCCGGCCTCGCCGGCCTCGGAGGCGGCCTCGGGGGCGGCCGCGCGGGTCCCTTCGTTGCTCACTCCGGCAGCCTAGGCGCGCGGCTGGCCGTCACGTGTCAGGCGCGAGTCGCCACCCGCCCTCCTCGTAGCGGACGAAACGCTCGGTCAGCAGCCGCTGGAGGGCTGCCTCGGTCTGGCGGATGTGCAGCGAGGCCAGGCGGGCGATCGAGTCCACCCTGGCCGGGGCGCCGACCGGCACCCACTCCAGCACCTGTCGATCGACGGGGCCGAGCGTGTCGCGCGGTCGTCGCTCACCCCGTCGCACGTCGACGAGGTGCTCGCCGGACTCGCCGATCAGCTCGAGGACCTCGGCGCCGTCGCTCACCACCGTGGCGCGCCCCTCCCTGAGCCATTGGTTGACCCCCTGCGAGGTGTAGCTCGTCACCGGGCCCGGCACGCCCATGACCGGCCGGTTGAGCGCCTCGGCCCACGCCGCGGTGCTGAGCGCGCCGCTGCGCAGGGCGGCCTCGACGAGCACGGTGCCGCGAGTCAGGGCGGCGATCAGCCGGTTGCGCGCGAGGAAGCGCGGCCGGGTGGGGGCGGACCCCGGGGGTTGCTCCGAGATCACGGCGTACTCGGCTGCGAGGTGCGCGAGCAGGGGGCGGTTCTGCGCCGGATAGACCCGGTCGACGCCGCACGCCAGGACTGCCGCCGTCGTCCCTCCGGCCCCGAGGGTCGCGTCGTGGGCGACGAAGTCGATGCCGATCGCCCCACCCGAGACCACCGGCACTCCGGCTGCGGCGACGCGGTCACAGAGTCCACGGGTCACCTCCACGCCGTAGACCGACGCGGTGCGGGAGCCGACCACGGCCGCGGACGTCGCGAGCTCGGTGAGGGGCATCGGGCCCCTCACCCACAACCCCGGCGGGGTCCCGCCCACCCCCTGGTCGGTGATGGCGTCGTCGAGCTGGTCGAGCGGGCTCGGCCACTCGGGGTCACCGGGGACGAGGAACCTGATGCCGCACTTCGCGGCCTGCTCGAGCCGGCGGGCCGGGTCGACCTGCTCGAGGCGCTCGGCCAGGCAGCTGTCGGGCTTGGGCACCAGCAGGTGCTCCAGCGTGCGGACGGCGCCGATCTGCCGGACGAGCGACGACGTCCTGCCGTCGCCCGGCTCGACACCGCAGCTCAGCACGACCCGGGCGAGTCGTTCGGCGTCGGCGGCCCGGCTGGGGTCGGCGGTCATGACGCCGCCACCGAGACCACGCGCGCCGGCAGGCTCCGGGCCGCGTCGTCGGACCTGAGCGCCAGCGCGATCTCCGCCTCACGCACGCCCGGTCGCGACACACCCGCGCAGTCGGCGACCGTCCAGGCCAGCCTCTGCACGCGGGTGAGCCCGCGGCGGGTCAGAGTGCCGTCGGCCAGCGCCGCGTCGACCAGCGCCTGGCCCGCGGGCTCGAGCGGCCAGCGCTCGGCGAGGACGGGCCCGGGGCAGGAGGAGTTGAGGAGCCAGGCACACTCGCGGTAGCGACGGGCCTGGCGCTGCCGCGCCTCGGCCACCCGGGCCCGCACGTCGGCCGACGACTCGGGGTCGGGCCCGAAGGACACGGCCCGGCGCCGGCGTTGCGGGCGTACCTCCATCCAGATGTCGACGCGGTCGAGGATCGGCCCGGTGAGCTTGCGCCGGTAGTGGGAGCGCTGCACCTCGCTGCAGTCACAGCTGCCGCCGGACATGCCGTGGAAGTTGCCGCACGGGCAGGGGTTGGCCGCGAGGACCACCAGGGAGCGCGCCGGATAGGTGGCGGACTCCTCGCCCCGGGCGATGGTCACCTCGCCCGACTCCAGGGGCTGGCGCATCGCCTCGACGACGTCTGAGCGGAAGTGAGGGAACTCGTCGAGGAACAGGACCCCGTGGTGGGCGAGGCTCACCTGACCGGGGCGGACCCTGCCGGTGCCGCCACCGAGCACGCTCGCCGCGGTCGCGGAGTGGTGCGGGGCGAACCACGGCGGTCGGCGCAACAGGCCGCTGCCGTGTGGCAGCGCACCCGCGACGGAGTGGAGGGCCGTCACCTCGAGCGCCTGCTCGGTGGTGAGGTCGGGCAGGATCGTCGGGATGCGCTCCGCGATCGACGTCTTGCCCGTCCCCCGCGGGCCGATCAGCATCATCGGGTGGCCGCCGGCCGCCGCCACCTCGACTGCGTAGCGGACGTCCTCCAGCCCGTCGAGGTCGCGCAGGTCGAGGTCGGCCAGCCGGTCGTCGCCGCGCCACGTCGCCAGCGGGCTGGCCGACGGGGCGACGACGGGCGGCGCCTCGGGCACCTCGACGCCGCGGAGCACGGCGGACACCTGCGCGAGCGACCGGACGCCGAACACGGTCATGCCGGGCACCAGCGCCGCCTCGGCGGCCTGGGGCTCGGGCACGAACACCCGGGTCATGCCGTGGGCCGCCGCTGCGATGACCATGGGCAGCACCCCCGGCACCGGCCGCAGCCCGCCGGCGACGGACAGCTCGCCGATGAAGGCCCAGCCGTCGAGCAGGTCGGGCGTCAGCTCCTGCTGCGACTTGTCGGCGGCGAGGACGGCGATCGCGATCGCGAGGTCGTAGTGGGTGCCGCGCTTGGGCAGATCGGCGGGGGCCAGCAGGATCGTGACCCGCTTGGTCGCCGGCCAGCGCCCGCAGTCGTTGTTGATCGCCATGCGCACCCGGTCGCGGGCCTCCGACAGGGTCTTGTCGACGCGGCCGATGATCGTGGTGGTGACCAGGCCCGGGGAGACGTCGACCTGGACGTCGATGACGTGGCCGTCGGCGCCCTTGAGCGCCAGCGAGCGGGCGGTCGCGAAGGCCATCAACCGACCCCCTCGACGTGCTCGACCTCGACCGGTCGGCCGTGCGGGGTGAGCACGCCGACCAGGTCGATGCGGACATCGTCGGGATGGCAGTCGTGGGCCAGCAGCCACCGGGCGGCCAGACGCCGCAGCCGGTCGGCCTTGCGTCGGTCGATCGCCTCCAGCGGCGTGCCGAAGTCGGTGGACGTGCGGGTCTTCACCTCGCAGACCACCAGGACGTCGCCGTCGCGCAGGACGAGGTCGATCTCGCCTGCGTCGCAGCGCCAGTTGCGGTCGAGCAGGACCAGGCCGAGCCCGGTGAGGTGTCGGACCGCGATGCTCTCGCCGCGCGCCCCCAGTCGGCGGCGATGCTCGGCGGCGGCGTCGAGCGCGAAGGGAGAGGCGGCAGCGGGTCGGGCCATCGTGGGTGCCTTCCGGTGGGCGGGTCGGTGAGCACCCAGCACACCGCGACCCTCCGACGCCCCTCGACGGTCGGGCCGTCAGCCTGTGGAGGACGGCCGGACCAGGGCGCCTGTGGACGCTCCGCGGCCAGGTCGGTGCCACCGCGGTCGCGGCGAGGCGTCGTACGACCCACGGCACGAGGCCCGACCTGGAGGCCCGACCTGGAGGCCCGTTCTGACACTTGGAGGCGGTGGCAACCCCCTCCAGGTGTCGGAGTCCCCGCTCGAGCGGGGACTCCGACGACACTCGAGCGGGGACGCCGACGACACGCGGCGGGGACGCCGACGACACGCGCCGGCACGAGCCCGGCGCGCCCCCGGCAGGACGGCCGGGTCAGTCCTTGGGCGGGTCGATGTCCTGGGGAGCGAGCTCCTCGACGTTGACGTCCTTGAACGTGAGCACCTTGACGTTCTTGGCGAATCGGGCGGGGCGGTACATGTCCCAGACCCAGGCGTCGGTCATCGACACCTCGAAGAACACATCGCCGCTCTCGGAGCGCGCCTTCACGTCGACCTGGTTGCACAGGTAGAAGCGCCGGTCGGTCTCCACGACGTACTTGAAGATGCCCACGACGTCGCGGTACTCGCGATAGAGGGTGAGCTCCATCTCGGTCTCGTACTTCTCGAGATCCTCGGCGCTCATGCGTCCTCCTCGGTGGTGCTGCCCGTCCCACGGCCGAGACTAGCCACCTCGTCCCCGGCCACCGCCTCCAGGCCCGCCGCGCGGCGCACGTTGACGAACCGCATCCGGTGGACCGGAGAGGGGCCGTGCTCGGCGAGCGCCGCCTCGTGCTCGGCGGTGACGTAGCCCTTGTGGGTGCGGAAGTCGTAGTGGGGCCACTCGTCGTGGAGCCCGACCATGAGCCGGTCGCGGGTCACCTTGGCGATCACGGAGGCCGCGGCGATGCAGGCGGCCACCCGGTCGCCCTTCCAGACCGCGAGCCCCGGCACGCCGAGGCCGTCGACGGGGAACCCGTCGGTGAGGACGTACGACGGGCGCGTCTCCAGGCGCGCCACCGCGCGCCTGAGGGCCTCGACGTTGGCGACGTGCATGCCGAGCCGGTCGCACTCCTCGCTGTCCACCACCACCACCGACCACGCCAGCGCGCGGCGCACCACCTGCGCGTAGACACGCTCGCGGGCGGCCTCGGTGAGGAGCTTGCTGTCGGCCAGCCCCGGGACGATGCCCGCCTTCCCCGGCGGCAGGACGACCGCGCCCGCGACCAGAGGGCCGGCGCACGCGCCGCGGCCCGCCTCGTCGACCCCGGCGACGGGCGCCAGGCCGGCCCGGCGCAGCGCCCGCTCGTAGCCGTAGATCCCGGCGTCGCGGCGCACGGTGAAGCCGCCCGGAAGCGGCTCGGGCGGCAGGTGGGACACGGCGGTCACGAGGACGGTGCCGGCACGTCCTCGAACGTGTCGGGACGGGTGTTCCAGCGGAAGCGGTCGGCCGGCCACAACAGCACGAAGACCTTGCCGACGACGAGGTCGACCGGGACGAACTCGTCGCCCGGCACGCACTCGGTCTCGTCGCTGCGGCACATCTTCTGCGAGCTGTCGGCCGAGCGGGACCGGTTGTCGCCCATCACGAAGACGTGGCCGTCGGGGATCGGGCCGACCGACCAGTCCTCGTCGCAGGCGCCGTTGGTCGGCATCGGGCCGTTGCAGCTCGCGCCGCCGCGCTTGACGTAGGCCGACTCGTCGAGCGGCGTGCCGTTGACGATGAGGCGGCCCTTGTCGTCGCAGCACTCGATGGTGTCGCCGGCGACGCCGATGACGCGCTTCACGAGGTGGCCGCCGGTCGGGTAGAGGCCGACCTTCGCCATCGCCTTCGCGACCGGGTTGGTGGGACCGGCCGAGTCGACCGGCGGCAGCCAGCCACCGGGGTCCTTGAACACCACGACGTCGCCGCGCTCGGGCTCGCCGTCGCCCCAGTAGGAGACCTTCTGGATCAGGATCCGGTCGTTGAGGATCAGTCCCGGCTCCATCGACTCCGAGGGGATGTAGAAGGCCTGGACGAAGAACGTCTTGATGACGATCGCGAGCACCAGCGCGACGCCGAGCAGGAGGATCGTCTCCTGCCACAGCGGGAGCTGCTTGCGCTTGCCGCGGCCGGCCTTCGGTCCGGCCTCCGGGCGGGCGCCGCCGGTCATCGCGGGGCCCTCCTCCGAACGCGACGACCGCGGTCCCTCGCCCGTCGAGAGGGACGAAGAACCGCGGTCATCAGAAGTCACTCGCAGAGACTAACGAGTCCCTGGTCGGGTCCACGCCGGGGGCGTGGCTCGACGGATCACGCCTCGCGGCGCTCCTTGATCTTGGCGGCCTTGCCGCGCAGGTTGCGCAGGTAGTAGAGCTTGGCGCGACGCACGTCACCGCGGGTGACGACCTCGAGCTTCTCGAAGATCGGGGAGTTGAGCGGGAAGGTGCGCTCGACGCCGACGCCGAAGGAGACCTTGCGCACGGTGAAGGTGCGGCCGATGCCCGAGCCGTGGACGCGGATCACGACGCCCTGGAAGACCTGGACACGCGAGCGGCTGCCCTCGATGACCTTGACGTGGACCTTGACGGTGTCGCCGGCGCGGAAGTCCGGGACGTCGTCACGCTTGATGGCGGTGCCGAGTTCGGCGATGACGTTGGTCATGTCGTTGCTCCTCGCGGGTGCCACAGGTCAGCCGCGGATCGTGGTGGTGATGGACTTGGCTGGTGCCCGGTGCGGCCGGCCGGTGCGCCCCCTGTGGCAGGTGCGGTGCGGCGGGACCCCGGAGCGCGCATCGGAGGATGCGACCGGGCGACCCTGGCCTCGAGCGGACCAAGGGTGAAGTCTGCCAGAGCGAGCGCGTCAGCGTGAAATCCGGCGCCGGACCTGCTTGGTCAGCACCACGGCTCCCGGCGGGGAGGGACGATCCGCACGCAGCCGGAAGCCGGCCTTCTTGTACATCCGGAGGTTGTCGGTCGAGCCCGCCCCCGTGAACAGCACGTAGGTCGTCGCGTCGGGCGGCGCGAGCCCCTCGACGAGCTCGAGGAGCGCGCGGCCCAGCCCGCGGCCCTGCAGGTCGGGGGCGACCATGATCCGGCCGATGTCCCACTCGCCGTGGGAGTCGAGGCGACCCCGCACGGCGCCCACCAGGCGGCCCGAGGAGGGCTCGCGGGCCACCATGACGGTCCACTCCCCCAGCCCGCGGCGTACGTCGTCGAGCGACTCGCGCAGCGCCGGGATCTCGACCCCGGGGTTGGCCTCGAGCTCCTGGAGCCAGCAGGCCCGCTGGAGCGTGTAGAGCTCGCCGGCGTCGGCGGGCACGGCCGGGCGTACGTCGAGCTCGCCCAGCGCGCCGACGAGCGCGTCGGCCCGCAGCAGGTCGGGCCGACGCTCGGCGGTGCGGCGGACGGCCTGCTCGCGGCGCCACGCCTCGATCCGGGCGTGGTCGCCCGAGAGCAGCACCTCCGGGACCTCGCGTCCCTGCCAGGACGCGGGCTTGGTGTAGACGGGGTACTCCAGGAGCCCGTCGGCGTGCGACTCCTCGACGAGCGACTCGGCGTTGCCCATGAAGCCGGGCAGCAGCCGCACGACCGCCTCGGTGATGGCCAGCGCGGCCACCTCTCCCCCGTTGAGGACGTAGTCCCCGAGGGAGACCTCGCGCACCGTGCCCACGGTCGCGGCGTGCTCGATGACCCGCTGGTCGATGCCCTCGTAGCGTCCGCACGCGAAGACCAGGTGCTCGTGCCCGCTCAGCTCGTGGGCCAGCGCCTGGGTGAACGGCTCGCCGCTGGGCGTCGTGAAGACGATCGTCGCCCCCGCCGCCACGGCGTCCAGCGCCCGTCCCCACGGCTCCGGCTTCATGACCATCCCGGCGCCGCCGCCGTAGGGGGTGTCGTCGACGGTGCGGTGCCGGTCGGTGGTCCACTGCCGCAGGTCGTGGACCGCGACGTCGAGCAGGCCGCGGTCCTGGGCCTTGCCCGGCAGGCTCAGCCCGAGCGGGGCGAGGTAGTCGGGGAAGATCGTGACGACGTCGATCCTCACGACTCGTCCCCGTCGGTGACCTCGTCGGGGACCTCGTCGAGGACCTCGTCGGGGAACGGTGAGACCAGACCGGGGCGGTCGGCGACGACGACCCGGCCGGCAGCGAGGTCGACCTCGGGCACCAGCGCGGACACGAACGGCACGAGCGTGTCGCGGCCGTCGGGCGTGCGGACCGTCAGCAGGTCCTGGGCGGAGCCGCGCACGAGCGCCGTGACGGTGCCGAGCGGGCTCCCGTCGACGTCGACCACGTCGAGTCCCACGAGCTGGTGGTCGTAGAACTCGTCGGGGTCCTCGGGGGTCTCGTCGCGGCCGATGGTGGCGTGGAGGACCGTGCCCCGCACGGCCTCGGCGGCGTTGCGGTCGGCGAGCTCCTCAAAGGTCACGAGGAGGGTGCTCTGGTGCCAGCGGGCGCGGGCGACGGTCAGGCTGCCGGGGCGCCGGTCGGCACCGGCCGGGGCCTCCGCGCGCAGGGTCGCCCCCGGGGCGAAGCGACGGTCGGGCTCGTCGGTGCGTACGTCGAGGGTGACCTCGCCGCGGATCCCGTGGGGCTTGCCGATGCGCCCGACCACGACCTCGACATCGCCAGCGTTGTCCTCGTTCACGCGCCGAGGCTATCGCCGCCCGGGCGATCCCCGGGAAATGCCGGACGGGCACCACCCCCGCTGGGATGGTGCCCGTCCGTGAGGCTGTCGGTCGCTCAGCGGCGCCGGTCGGTGTCGACGAAGTCGACCCGCGCGCCGCCCCGACCCGCGAGGGCCGAGACGACGGTGCGGAAGGCGGTCGCGGTGCGGCCGTTGCGGCCGATCACCTTGCCGAGGTCGTCGGGGTGGACCCGGACCTCGAGGATGGAGCCGCGACGCAGCTGCTTGTCGCGGACGACGACATCGTCGGGGTGGTCGACGATGCCCCGCACCAGGTGCTCGAGCGCCTCGGCGAGCACGATCAGGCCTGCTTGTCCGCGGCCGAGACGTTCTCGAGGTCGGCGTTGGCGTCCGCAGCGCCCTCGGGCGTCTCGGAGGCCGGCACCTCGGCGGGCGCCTCGGCCTTGTCGGACTTGGCGTCGGACTTGGCGTCGGACTTGGCGTCGGACTTGGCGTCAGCCTTGTCGTCAGCCTTGTCGTCAGCCTTCTCGGCCTTCTTCTTCGAGGTCACCGCGCCGCCCTTGGACTCGGCGGAGACCTCCTTGAGGGCCTCGTTGAAGATGTCGAGCTTGGAGCGCTTGGGCTCCTTGACCCGGAGGGTCCCCTCGGTGCCCGGCTGACCCTTGAACTTCTGCCAGTCACCGGTGATCTTCAGGATCGCCTCGACGGCCTCGGAGGGCTGTGCGCCCACGCCGAGCCAGTACTGCGCCCGGTCGGAGACGACGTCGATGTAGGACGGGTCCTCCTTCGGGTGGTACTTGCCGATCTCCTCGAGGACCTTGCCGTCGCGCTTCTTGCGCGAGTCGACGACGACGATGCGGTACTGCGGCACCCGGATCTTGCCCAGGCGCTTCAAGCGAATCTTGACGGCCACGTTTGTGGTGTCTCCTCAGAAATTGTCGTGGGTGAGGGACCGTTGCCAGGTGGGGTCACCGGTGCGGGTCACTCGAAGGGCGCTGCGTGCTCGGAGAGAGGGTCCGGGCACGCAGGACACAACGACTGATTCTGCCAGAGGCGACGCACGACGACCAATCCGCCCTCGATCAGCAGTCGGTGGGCTCCTCGACGTTGACGCACGTGTCGTCCCCCTCGTCGCCGTAGGCCGTGTCGACACCGTCCCCACCGTCGATGTGGTCGTCGCCCCGGGTGCCCCACACGCGGTCGTCGCCGGCGCCCATCACGGCATGGAGCGGGATCGATCCCCGCGGGGCCACGTCGAGGGTCTCGTCGGCCGCACCGCCGAGGAAGTCGATCCTGAAGCCGGGGTCGAGCACGAGCCTGCGGATGCCGGCGATCCGGGCGTCGACAGGCCCCCCGGCGAGGGTGAGCGTGAGCAGGCCGGCCGGGACGTCGACACGGATCGGCAGGCCCGCCTGCGTGGCGTCCAGCGGCCCCGGGTCCAGGGACAGGTGGTTCTCCGCGCCGGGCCCCAGGTCGTACGACGCCCCGGGCCGGTCGGTGGCCGGGGCGACGACCGTGTCGCTGGCCGGGCCCGTCTCGAGCGTGACCGGGCCCCGGCCGCGGAGGGTGACGTCGTCCGCGCCCCTGCCCGTGGTGATCCGGTCCGCACCGGACGCGGCCCGTACGACATCTGCTCCCCTGCCCGTGTCGACCACGTCGTCGTCGGGCAGCGACGTACGGCCCTCGCGGTAGAAGTCCGCGCCGCCGAGCAGCACCACCGTGTCGTCGCCGGGGCCGGCGTCGACGTCGTCGGCCCCCTCCGTCCCCCGGATGGTGTCGTCGCCCGCCCCGGTGCGCACCGACAGGCGGGGCACGCGCCGGAAGACGTCCTCGCCCTGACCGGTCGCGGTGCCGACAGCGAGGTCGACGACCACCGCTCCCGGCGCCGAGCGGAACTCGACCCGGTCGCGGACGAGGTCCTCGGCCGCCGGAGTGGCAGGACCGACGTCGAGCACGTCGTCGCCGGCGCCGCCGTCGAGCACGTCGCCGAAGACGTGGACCCCGCCCCGGTCGGCGCGCCAGTCGTTGCCCTCTCCGAGCAGCCGGTCGTCCCCGGAGCCGCCCTGGATCACGTCACCGCCGGGGCCGCCGCAGACGAGGTCGTCGCCTCCGCGGGCGTCGATGTGGTCGCGCCCGGCGAGGGCGACGATGACGTCGGCGCGCGGGGTGCCGACCAGCCGGTCGGCACCCGCGGTGCCGACGATCGTCGCGACCCGGCCTGCGCACCGGGGCGCGGCGGCGGACGGCGTCGACCCGGCCGGCGCGACCGGCACCAGGAGGCTCGCGAGGGCGAGCGTCACGACCGCTCCCCTACCTGACGTACGACGCATCCCTGACCCCCCGATCCGGTGGCGCCGACCCTAGTCGTCCAGACCGATGAAGGCACGCACTGCGTCGGCGCCGGTGACGCGGATCGGCTCGGCGCCCCGGACGAATGTCTCGGGCGTCAGCACCAGCCCCTGGTTGAGCGCGAGCTCGCCCTCGCGGCGCTTGATCCGGCTCACCGCGGTGGGCCGGTAGCCGACCTTGCGCGAGACGCCCAGCGAGGCGGGGTTGTCGAGGAACGCCGCGGAGGTGATCTCCTCGAACCCGAGGTGGTCGAAGAGCAGGGCGCACATCGCCTGCCGCATGGCGGTGCCCAGGCCGCGACCCTGGTGCTCGCGCCCCAGCCACGAGCCGGTCTCACCGGTCCGGGTCACCGGGAAGTGCTTCGCGGCGACGCCCTGGCAGCCGATCACCCGGCCGTCGAGCAGCACGGCGAGGTCGAGGCAGAAGTCGTCCGGGGAGAACGTCGCCCGCTTGCCCCAGTGGTAGGCGGCGGTGTTGCGGGCCAGCCGGCCCGGAGGGGCGGCCGTCCACGGGAAGTAGAACGGCATCTCCTCGGGGTCGTGGATGCCGGCCTCGGCGAGGTCGCACACCTCGAGGATCAGCTCGTCGGTGAGTCCGCGCAGCTCGAGCGGGCCGGCCACCACGTGGAGGCCGAGGGGCGGGAAGAGGTCGACGAGGGTGCTCACGAGCCCGATCCTCGCCGAGCCGTCGCGGCGGGCACAAACCAGTTCCCGGCAACCTCCTCGCCCCCTGGTGCGTCTACCTGGCATGACCAGCGCGCACGCCGGGCACCTGCAGCCGCCCGAGCCGCTCGACCTCCCCGCGCGGTTGACCGCTCCCCCACGCCTGACGCAGCGTCACCCGTGGCTGCTTCCCGCCGCGATGGCGGTGCACCGCGCCCGCCGGCGTACGCACTGGGTGCGGGACGCGTGGTCGGGCCGGGTCGTGTGGGCGCGCACGCGCGACGCGGTCGACCTGCCGGTGCGGCTCGAGCAGCACGGGTCGCTGCTGCTGCGCGAGCTCGACCCCGACCAGATGCACCTGCAGCACAACAAGGTGACCAACCTCCGGCTCGCGGCCGAGCGGATGGACGGGACGCTCATCCGACCCGGCGAGAGCGTGTCGTTCAACCGCGTCGTGGGCAACTGCACCCGCCGCAAGGGGTACGTCGACGGGATGCGGCTGTCGAACGGCGCGGCCGAGGCAGGCGTCGGTGGCGGGATCTGCCAGCTGGCCAACCTCGTGCACTGGATGGTGCTGCACTCGCCGCTGACCGTCGTGGAGCGCTCGGAGCACTCCTTCGACCCGTTCCCCGACCGCGGGCGGGTGCTGCCGTGGGGCGTGGGGTGCTCGATCGTCTACAACTACGTCGACCTCGTGGTGCGCAACGACACGGCGTACACCTTCCAGCTCCGGACGTGGGTCGGCGAGCGCTTCCTGCACGGCCAGCTGCGCGCCGACGAGCGCCCGGACCACTCCTACCGGGTCGAGGCCCGGCACGAGCAGTTCCTGCGCCGCGACGGCGACGTGTTCCGCCGCAACCAGATCTGGCGCCGGGTCATCGACCGCCGCACCGGCGAGCAGGTCGGCGAGGAGCTGGTCAAGCGCAACTGCGCGCTCGTGGTCTACGAGCCCGGCCCGGACGTGCAGGTCATCGACCTGGACTGACCAGCGCGCCGCGGAGCACGACCGCGGTCGGGGTGCGGAGCACCGACAGGTCCTCGACCGGGTTGCGGTCGTAGACGACGAAGTCGGCCGACGCGCCCTCGACGAGGCCGTCGACCCCGAGCCACTCCCGGGCGCTCCAGCTCGCCGCGCCCAGCGCGTCGTGGGCGGGCATCCCGATGCGCACGAGGGCCTCGACCTCGCCGGCGATGTTGCCGTGGCGGCTGATGCCACCGCCGTCGGAGCCGGCGTAGATCGGCACGCCCGCCTCCCAGGCCGCCATGATCGTCGCGGGCATCCGGGCGTAGAGGTCGGTCATCGTCGCGGCGTAGGCGGGGAACCTCTCCTGCCCGGCCGCCGCGTGCTGGGGGAACTTGTCGAGCTGCATGACGGTCGGCACCAGCCGGGTGCCGTGCTCGACCATCGCGTCGATCAGGTCCTCGGTGAGCCCGGTGCCGTGCTCGATGCAGTCGATCCCCGCCTCGATCAGGCCGGGCAGGACGCCGTGGCCGAAGCAGTGGGCGGTCACCTTGGCGCCCTCGGCGTGCGCGGCGGCGATCGCGTCGGCGAAGGCCTCCGCGGGGAACGACGGCGCCAGGTCGCCCTCCTCGCGGGAGATCCAGTCGCCGACGAGCTTGATCCAGCCGTCGCCGTTGCGGGCCTCCTGGGCGGCGTAGGTCGCCAGCTCGGCGGGCTCGACCTCGTGGGCGTAGCCGCGGATGTAGCGCCGGGTCGCCGCGATGTGGCGCCCGCACCGGATCAGGCGGGGCAGGTCGTCGCGGTCGTGGATCCAGCGGGTGTCGGAGGCCGAGCCGGCGTCGCGGATGAGCAGCGCCCCGGCGTCGCGGTCGGCGATCGCCTGCTGCTCGGTGGCCTCGTCGTCGGTGGCACCGAAGTCGTCGAGCCCGAGGTGGCAGTGGGCGTCGACCAGGCCCGGCACGATCCAGCCCTCGGCGACCGTGTCGGCACCGGCCTGCGGCTCGAACGTGATCCGTCCGTCCACGACGTAGAGGTCGGTGGGCTCGCCGTCGGGGAGGACGGGGCCGCGGAAGCGCTGCGCAGGCTCGGCTCGATGGGATGGCATGCGGCGGAGGCTACAGCCGGTCGAGCAGCCACGACGGACTGACCACCTGGGCGGGGGACACGTTGGCCGCCAGCGCCCGGTCGGCGGTCGCCACCACGACCTGCGCGCCCGCCTCCGCGGCGCGTCGGGCCTGCTCGCGGATCGCGGCGTCGCCGTCACGTGGCGCGTGGACGGTGCGTACGTGGGCGTCCCGGCCCGCGGGCACGCCGGCCTTGGCCTGGCCCTCCAGCACGAGGACGACCTCGTCGAAGGACGTGTCGGCGACCAGCAGCCGCTCGTGGAGCCGGCGCGCCGCCCCCGCACGGTCCTTCCACCAGCCGTCGGGCACGGACCCGACGACGTTGGCGCCGTCGACGACGAGGACCCTCACTTGAGGAACTGCGAGAAGTCCTTGGGGAGGTTGAGCTGCTCGGCCGCCTTCTCGTAGTCGATGTCGGCGCCGTCGGGGTTGCCGAAGGGGTTGGCGCCCTTGTCGGCCGCGGCGGCCTTCTGCTGGGCCTTCTGCTGGGCGGCCTTGGCGGGGTTGCCCGAGACCCGCTTCTTGCCCTTCTTGCCCTTCGCCTGGGCCTGCCGCGCACCCGCCCGCTTGCCCCCGCCCAGCCCCGGCATGCCGGGCATCCCGGGCATCCCGGGCACGCCGCCCCCGCGGGCCATCTGCTCCATCATCTTGCGCGCCTCGAAGAAGCGGTCGACGAGCTGGTTGACGTCGGAGACCTGGCGCCCGGAGCCGGCGGCGATGCGGGCGCGGCGCGAGCCGTCGATGATCTTGGGGTTGTCGCGCTCGGCGGGCGTCATCGACTGGATGATCGCCTGGATGCGGTCGATCTCGCGCTCGTCGAAGTTCTCGAGCTGGTCGCGGAACTGCCCCATGCCGGGGAGCATCCCCATGATCTTGGTCATCGAGCCGAGCTTGCGGATCTGCATCATCTGCTGGAGGAAGTCCTCCAGCGTGAAGCCGCCCTTGGTGGCGAGCTTCTCGGCCGCCTTGAGCGACTGCTCGGAGTCGAAGGCCTTCTCGGCCTGCTCGATCAGGGTGAGCATGTCGCCCATGTCGAGGATGCGCGAGGCCATCCGGTCGGGGTGGAAGAGGTCGAAGTCGGTCATCTTCTCGCCGCTGGAGGCGAACATGACCGGCTTGCCGGTGATCGAGCGGATCGAGAGGGCCGCACCACCGCGGGCGTCGCCGTCGAGCTTGGTGAGCACCACGCCGTCGTAGCCGACGCCGTCGAGGAAGGCCTGCGCGGTGGTCACGGCGTCCTGGCCGATCATCGCGTCGACCACGAACAGCACCTCGTCGGGCTGCACGGCGTCGCGGATGTCGGCGGCCTGCCGCATGAGGGTCTCGTCGACACCGAGGCGGCCGGCCGTGTCGATGATGACGACGTCGTGCACCTTGCGCCGGGCCTCCTCGAGGGAGGCGCGGGCGACGTCGACCGGGTCGCCGGTGCCGTTGCCGGGCTCGGGGGCGAAGACGGGCACGCCGACCCGCTCGCCGTTGACCTGGAGCTGCTGGACCGCGTTGGGCCGCTGCAGGTCGGCCGCGACGAGCATGGGCGTCTTGCCCTGCTCCTTCAGCCACAGGGCGAGCTTGGCCGCCAGCGTGGTCTTGCCGGCGCCCTGGAGGCCGGCGAGCATGATGACGGTCGGCCCGCTCTTGGCGTAGCGCAGGCGGCGGGTCTCGCCGCCGAGGATCGTGACGAGCTCCTCGTGGACGATCTTGATGATCTGCTGGGCCGGGTTGAGCGCACCGCTGACCTCCTCGGAGCGGGCGCGCTCCTTGACCGCGCCGACGAACTCCTTGACGACCGGCAGGGCGACGTCGGCCTCGAGCAGCGCGATGCGGATCTCGCGCGCGGTGGCGTCGATGTCGGCCTCGGAGAGCCGACCCTTGCCCCGCAGGTTCTTGAAGGTGTCGGCAAGGCGGTCGGAGAGTGTGGCGAACACGGTGTGGGTCTGTCCCTCGCATCGGGTGGTGGATCAGGGGCGGATCGGTGGTGGTACGACGCCCAAGACTAGCCGCCGGACCCGCGCGAGGCTCAGCCGCCGAGCGCGGTGCGCACCGCGTGTGCCGCCGCGGCCGCACGCTCGTCGGTCGGGCGCACCCCGCCGAGCTCCTGCACGTAGAACACGTCGACGGCCTGCGGACCCAGGGTCGAGACGTGGGCCGAGGCCACTGTCAGCCCGAGCCGGGCGAGGGTGGTGAGGACGCGGTGGACGACCCCGGGCCGGTCGGACGTGCGGATCTCCAGCACCAGCGACGCGCGTGAGGCGTCGGGGCGCACCTCCACGATGGGCGGCAGCTCGCCGTCGGGGCGGGCCGGCAGGTCGGGCAGCCGCTCGGTGCCCTCGACGACCCGACGGATCCGCTCGCGGACGACGGCGGGGTCGAGGTAGGCGTCGGGGACCTCCCACGCGCTGATGCCCCACTCGCCGTCGGCGTCGACCTGTCCCCAGGCGCGGGCCGCGTGCACGGGCGCGCGCAGCGCCGCGAGCCCCCCGGCCACGTCGGCGAGCAGGCCGACCCGGTCGGCGGCGATCACGGTGACGGTGGCGCCGACCTCGTGCGGGGCGACCTCCACCGACACGGCGCTCGGGTCACGTCGTACGACGTCGGGCACCGGCACCGTCCCGGGGGCGGCGACGTCGGCGACCTGCGCGCCCAGCGCGTGCCGGGCCCGCGAGACCAGTCGGTCGACCAGCGAGGCGCGCCACGTCGTCCACGCGGCCGGGGAGGCGGCGCGGGCGTCGGCCTCGGTGAGGGCGCGCAGCAGCTCGAGGCTCGCCGCGTCGGGGACGTGGGCGAGCAGCTCGGCGGTGGTGGCCGGGTCGTCAGGGTCGCGGGTGGTCGCGAGGTCGGCCAGCAGCAGGTGCCAGCGCACCAGCGAGGCGACCACCTCGGCGTCGAGGTCGGTGAAGCCCATGCGGGCCACGACCTTGCGCGCCAGCGGCTCGCCGGCGACGGAGTGGTCGTGCAGCGAGCCCTTGCCGATGTCGTGCAGGAGCGCCGCCACCAGCAGCAGGTCGGGACGCCGGACGGTGCGGATCAGCGTTGCCGCCTCCGCACACGTCTCCACGACGTGTCGGTCGACGGTGAAGCGGTGGATGGCCGAGGCGTGCGGCAGCAGCCGGATCTGCTCCCACTCGGGGAGGAACGTGTCGATGCCCTCGACCTCGTCGAGGGTCTCCCACACCGGCAGCAGGCCCGGCCCGCTCGCCAGCAGGCGGACCAGGGCGTCACGGGCCGCGGCCGGCCACGGCACCGGGAGGACGACCCCCTCCCGCACCAGCCGGGCGGCGGTGGTGGGCGCGAGCACGGCGTCGCGGCTCGCTGCCTCCGCCGCCGCGCGCAGCAGGAGGGTGGGGTCGTCGGCGGGACGGGTGCCCGCGTCGAGGACGACCTCGCCGCGCGAGAGCGCGATGCCGGGCGCGATGCGCTCCAGCGCGGGCGTCCGACGGCTGCGCTCCCCCGTCGGGCGCGCCGTCACGGCGTCGGCGCGGCGCCACGCCAGGCGGGACAGGTGCGCGATGCGCCGGCCGAGCGCGCGGACGTGGCGCTGGGCGGCCTCGGCGTCGTCGAGACCGAGCCGGTCCGCGAGCGGGCCCCACGCCTCGGGGGCGATGCGGTCGCTGGGGCGCCCGGCCAGGTCCTGCACCTCGTCGCGGACGTCGAGGAGCATCTGCCGCGCCGCCTCCAGCGCCGGGGTCGACGCGTCGACCAGCCAGGTGGCCTCGATCGCGCGCAGCACGCCGGCGTCGCGCAGGCCGCCCTCCGCCTCCTTGACGTCGGGGACCGAGACGTGGGCGAGCTCGCCGGTGACGCCGTGCCGCCTGAGCGTCATCGCCTTCAGCTCCGGCAGCCGGATCCGGGCCCGGCGTCGCCAGTCGGCGAGCATCGTCGTGCGCAGCCGCAGGCTCAGGCCCGGGTCGCCGGCGAGGTGCCGGACGTCGAGCAGCCCGAGCGCGACCCGCAGGTCGCACGCGGCCTCGAGGACCTCGCCCATCGACCGGACCGCGTGGTCCAGGCGCCTCCCGGAGTCCCACAGCGGGTACCACAGGGCCGTGCCGAGGTCGCCCAGGTCGACCCCGTCGTCGTGGACGAGGACGACGTCGAGGTCGGAGTGGGGGGCCAGCTCGCCCCGCCCGTAGCCCCCGACCGCGACCAGGGCCACCCCCGTGGCGGGCCCTGCCGAGGCGGCGTACGCCTCCCGGCAGAGCTCGTCGGCGGAGGTGGTCCTGGTGCGTCGGTCTGCTGCGCTCATGCGGTCACGTCCCGAGAAGCCGGATCCATCAGAGAGCGGACGCGTCCTGCTCGCCGGTCCGGACGCGGACGACGCTCTCGACCGGGCTCACCCAGACCTTGCCGTCGCCGATCCTGCCGGTCTGCGCGGTCTTGACGACGATCCCGACGACGTCCTCGGCGTCGGCGTCGTCGACCACGATCTCGATGCGGATCTTGGGCACGAGCGCGATGTCGTACTCCGCGCCCCGGTAGACCTCGGTGTGGCCCTTCTGGCGGCCGTAGCCGCTGACCTCGGACACCGTCATCCCGGCGACCCCGAAGGTCTCGAGGGCCTCGCGGACGTCCTCCCACTTGTGCGGCTTGATCACCGCGGTCACGAGCTTCATGCGCTTGCTCCTTCGGTCTTGGTGGTGGCGGCCGGGGCCGCGGTGGACGAGGCGAGGACACTGCTCGCGCCGCCGCTGGTGCCGCTGTGCAGGTCGTACGCCGACTCGCCGTGGGCGGCCAGGTCGATGCCGTTGACCTCGTCCTCCTCGTCGAGGCGCAGACCCATCGTGTACTTGATCGCGAGGGCGATGACCGCGGTCAGCACGCCGGAGTAGATGACCGCCACGACGACGCCCAGGGACTGGTCGGCCAGCGAGCCGAAGCCGCCGCCGTAGAGGAGGCCGTCGATCCCGCCGGCGCCCTCGGCCGTGGAGAACACGCCGATCAGGACGGTGCCGATGATGCCGCCGACCAGGTGCACGCCGACCACGTCGAGCGAGTCGTCGTAGCCGAGCTTGTACTTCAGGCCGACGGCCCAGGCGCAGACGCCACCGGCGACGAGGCCGATCGCGACCGCACCGGAGAGGTTGACCGCACCGGCGGCGGGGGTGATCGCGACCAGGCCGGCGACGATGCCCGAGGCGGCACCGAGGGAGGTGGCCTTCTTGTGGATCAGGCGCTCGACGGCGAGCCAGCCGAGGATGGCCGCCATGGTGGCGAGCGTGGTGTTGGCGAAGGTGCGGCCGGTCTCGAGCGGGAACTGGGTCGCCGGGTCGTCGCCGAAGACGATCGAGCCGACGTTGAAGCCGTACCAGCCCATCCAGAGCAGGCCGGCGCCGAGCATGGTGAGCGTCAGGTTGTGCGGGCGCATCTGCTCGCGCGGCCAACCGATCCGCTTGCCGAGCAGCACCACGAGCACGAGGGCGGCGACGCCGGCGTTGATGTGGACGGCGGTGCCGCCGGCGTAGTCCTGGGCGCCGATCCGGCCGCAGATGAGGGAGTCGTCGGTGCAGCTGAAGACCATGTGGGCCATCGGGAAGTAGACGATGAGCGCCCACAGCGGCACGAAGACCACCCAGGCGGAGAACTTGAGCCGGTCGGCGACGGCGCCGCTGATCAGCGCGGCGGTGATGATCGCGAAGGTCATCTGGAACATCACGAAGATGTAGTCGCCGGTCGAGACACCGTCGAGCCAGAGCAGCTCGAAGGGGTTGGCGAAGAACGTGCCGTCACCTCCGAAGCCCATCGACCAGCCGACGGCGACGTAGAGGATGCCGACGATGGCGGCAGCCACGTAGGACATCATCATCATGTTGAGCACGGACTTCGAGCGCGACATGCCGCCGTAGAACAGCGCCAGCGCGGGCACCGTCATCATCAGGACGAAGGCAGTCGCCACCAGCATGAAGGCGTAATAGCCGTCCACAGGACCTCCAGGAGTTGAGCGCGTACGGAACGGGGTTGGTCACCCGGGCCATGACGCCGCTGTCATGCCGGTGCCCACGTGATGACCCGCAGCCTGCGCTGACGACGTTTCACCGGGCCGCGACGGATGTTGCGCGCACGCAACGGAATGGGTGCCCGTGTTACGGGTGTGTGAACGGATCGACGTCCGGCACCACCTTGTAGTGTTCGGCCGTGTCCAGACTGGCCGTGATGGCGCACTACGACGTCGCCGGGGAGCTGCGGCCCCACGTGCGGGGCCAGGTCGAGGCGCTGGCCGCGTCGGTCGACACGCTCCTGGTGTGCACCACGGCCAGCCTGCAGGACTCCGCGCGCGCCTGGCTCAGCGAGCGGTCCGTGCTGGTCGAGCGGGCCAACTACGGCTACGACTTCTTCAGCTACAAGGTCGGCCTCGACGCCGCCGGTGACCTCACGGCCTACGACGAGGTGGTGGTCTGCAACGACACCTACGTCTTCGCCCTCGACTCCTACGACCCGGTCTTCGACGAGATGGCCACGAGGCCGTGCGACTTCTGGGGCCTGACCGGGGCCGAGCGCGTCGCGCCGCACATCCAGTCGTTCTTCATCGCCTTCCGCCCGTGGGTGGTCGGCTCCCGGGCGTTCACGACGTTCTGGGAGGAGATGGAGCCGATCTCCAAGCGGCGCCAGGTCATCCGCCGCTACGAGGTGGGCATGTCGCGACGGCTCTACGACGCGGGGTTCGCCTCCGACACCTACTTCGTGGAGACGCCCGAGGACCGCCGCATCGCCCGCGAGCGGATGCGTTGGTGGGCCGCCCACCGCTCCCACTTCCCCCGCACCCGCGCCGAGATCCGGGAGTGGCGCGAGCGCGCCAACGAGCCGTGGAACCCCGCCCGCAGCCTCGCCGACCGGGTGCTCGACGACGCCCGCCTCCCCTACGTCAAGATCGACACCCTGCGCTACGACCCCTACAACCTCGACGCCCGGCGCCTGCTCGAGCTGTGCGAGCGCCGCTTCCCCCAGCGCTTCGAGGGGGTGCGCGAGTTCCTCGAGGAGACCGCCCAGTACTACCCGCTGCGCGACACCGAGCGGCTGCTGCCCACCCCGCTCGCCCTCGAGCCCCTCTTCCCGCGGGTGAGGTACTCCGATGCGCGGTGACCGCCGCCGGCACCAGGTGAGGCTCGACGACGCCGCCGACGTGATGGTCGACTCGGGCCTCGTCGACGTCGACTACGTCGCCGCCCAGCTCGGCACGACGTTCGACTCCCCCGCGGAGGCCGCGCGCGCGGTCGTCGAGGCGGGCGACGTCTCCCCCCACCCGCTCTTCGAGGCGCAGTGGATCGGGCGCCGCCGCTCGTGGCAGCGCGCCGGCCAGCACCCCGTGCTCTGGTACGTCTCCGAGCGCCGGCGCCGCAACCGGATCGCCCCGCACCCCCTGGTCGACCCGCGCATCGTCTTCGCCGCCTACCCCGAGGCCCGGCACCACCCCTACGGCGCGCTGTCCTACTGGCTGTCGGTCTCCGGGCCGGCCACCCCGCTGCCCACGCGCACCCTTCCCCGCAAGGTCTCCTGGTCCACCTACCGCGCGGCCGCCATCGCCGCCGCTGCCCAGTGGCGCGACGAGGTCGTGCGCGAGCGCCCCCCGCTGGTCGGGCCGACACCCGAGCTCCCGGCCCTGACGGGCGCCTCCCCCGCCGTGACCGTCGTGATGGCGGCCCAGGACGACGGGCCGCTGGTGCGTCGGACGGTGGCGTCGCTGCAGGCGCAGTCGTTCACCGACTGGCACCTCGTCGCGGTCGACCGGGGGTCCCTCGACGACACGGCGGCGGTGCTCCAGGGCGTGGCGGCCTTCGACGACCGGATCACGCTCGTGCGCGAGTCGCGGTGCAGCCGCGCCCGGGCGCTCAACGTGGCCCTCGAGCACGGCACCGCCGAGCACGTCGCCTTCCTCCCGCTCGGGCGCGAGTGGCTCCCCGACATGCTCCGCGACCTGCTCGCCCACGCCCACGCGAGCGGCGCGGCCGCCGTGCTGGCCGGCGCCGGTGCCGTCGGCCGCTCGCGGCACGAGCTCCTCGCGGGACGCCCGGTCGACCTCGCCACCGCCCTGCTGCGGCGCGACGCCGTCAAGGACGTCGGGGGCTTCGACGAGGGCCTCGGCGGCGCGGTCGAGCGCGACCTGGTGCTCCGGCTCACCCGCGACCACGAGCCGCTCGCCGTCGACGTACCCGTGCTCCGGCGACCCGAGGCACCGCCGGCCGGCTTCGCCGACGACTGGGACTCCGCGGTCCTCGAGCGCCAGCTCGTCGACTGGGAGGAGGCCGCGGCGCGCGAGACCGACGAGGCGCTGGTCAGCCACGTCATGCCCGTCGGCCCGGAGCCTCGTCGCACCGTCGAGTGGCTGGGCTCGGTGCCGCGCGAGGGCTCCGAGCTCGTGCTCGTCGGCGTCCGCCTGCGCCGCGCGCACCACGTGCTGGCCGCGTCGATCGCCGCGGTCATCGCCGGGGCCCGCTTCGTCTCGGTCCCGGCCAACGTCTCGATGTCGGTGGCCACCAACGTCGGCATCTCCCAGGCCGCAGGCAGCACGGTGGTGCTGGTGCGGCCGGAGGCGATGCCCCCGCGGCGGCCGATCGCCGAGCGGCTCGCGGGCGTTCTCCGCGAGCCGGGGGTCGGGCTGGCGCAACCCCTGGTCGTCGACCTCGACGGCGTGATCCTCAGCGCCGGGGCACGCTTCGCTCCCGACAACCCCCACCCCGAGCTGTTCCTCGCCGGCCTGCCCACCAGCGACGCGTTGCGGATCGGCACGACCACGGTCGCAGCGCCCGCCGCGCCCCTGGTGGCGCTGCGCACCGCCAGTGCCGTGGCCCTGCGCGGGCTCGGGGCGCGGTTTCGCACGGTGCTCGCCGAGACCGACCTCGGGCTCCGCGTCGCGCGGGCCGGTCTGGGCCGCACGGTCCTCGTGCCCGACGCCGTGATCACCTCCCGCACCGCCTACGCCGACACCGAGGAGCTCATCGGCGCCCTGTCGTCGCTGCGCTCCACCGTGCTGGAGGTGCCGCCCCCGTCCCCCGACGACTCCCACGAGCAGCTGCGCACCGCCGGGCTCGAGGCGACCGACGAGCGCAACCGCCGGATCACCGCCGACCCCGACGACCCGGCCGCGCCCGCGGTGCTGGTGCCCGAGCTGGTGGTGCGCGCCGTCGAGGGCATCCGCGAGTCGCCCCCGCGCCTGCGGTGGGCCGTCGACATCGCCGCACCGGCCGCCCAGCGCGGCGACCGGTGGGGCGACACCTACTTCGCGCGGTCACTGGCCGACGCCCTCGAACGACGCGGCCAGCACGTCGCGATCGACCGGCGCGACGCCCGGCACCGCGACTCGCGCGACCACGACGACGTCCTGCTGGTGCTCCGCGGCCTCGACCGCGTGACGCCGCGGCCGGGGCTGCTCAACGTCGAGTGGATCATCAGCCACCCCGACATGATCACGCCCGACGAGGTGGCCGGCTTCGACCTCGTCTACGCCGCCAGCACCAGCTGGTCCGAGCGCGTGAGCCGCGAGTGGGGCACGCCCGTCACGCCGTTGCTCCAGTGCACCGACACGCGTTGGTTCCACCCTGACCGGGCCCAGCCCGACACCGGTCCGGCGCTGCTGTTCGTCGGCAACTCGCGCGGCATCTACCGCTACGCCGTGCGCAGCGCGCTGGCCATCGGAGCCGACCTCACCCTGCACGGCAACGACTGGACCGACTTCGTCGAACGCGACCAGATCGCCTCCGGCGGCATCGACAACCGGGAGGTCGGCGTGCTCTACGCCTCCGCCGGCATCGTGCTCAACGACCACCACCTCGACATGCGCCGCGACAGCTTCGCCTCCAACCGGCTCTTCGACGCGGCGGCGTGCGGGGCGAGGATCCTCAGCGACCGCATCGACGGGCTGGAGGAGATCTTCTCCGGCCTGGTGCTCCCCTTCGACAACGAGCACGAGCTGGCCCGCCTCGTGCAGCCGCCCTACGACGCCTTCCCCGACGACGCGACCCGTCGCGAGATCGCGATGCGCATCATCGCCGAGCACAGCTTCGACAAGCGCGCCGAGACGCTGATCGACGACGCCGTGCGGACCCTGCTCGCCCGGCGGCGCTGACCGTCGAGTCGGCGCATCCTGACGGCCCAGCCCGGTCGAGTCGGCCCGTCCTGACCGCCCAGACCGGTCGAGTCGGCCCGTCCTGACGGCCCAGACCCCGCCGAGTCGGCCCGTCCTGACTGCCCAGACCCGCCGAGTCGGCCCGTCCTGACCGGTGCAGCGTCAGAACGCGCCCACTCGACCCCCCAACGGCGTCAGAACGCGCCCACTCGACCCCCCAACGGCGTCAGAACGCGCCCACTCGACCCCCCAGCGGCGTCAGCCGAGCAGCGCGTCGACGAAGGCCGCGGCGTCGAACGGGGCCATGTCGTCCGGGCCCTCGCCGAGGCCGACGAGCTTGACCGGAACGCCGAGCTCGCGCTGCACCTGCACCACGATGCCGCCCTTGGCGGAGCCGTCGAGCTTGGTGAGCACGATGCCGGTGACGTCGACGATCTCGCTGAAGACGCGGGCCTGGATGAGGCCGTTCTGCCCGGTGGTGGCGTCGAGGACGAGGAGCACCTCGGTGACCTCGGCCTGCTTCTCGATGACCCGCTTGATCTTGCCGAGCTCGTCCATCAGGCCGGCCTTGTTCTGCAGGCGGCCGGCGGTGTCGACGAGCACGGTGTCGACGCCGTTGTCGATGCCGTGCTTGACGGCCTCGAACGCCACGCTCGCCGGGTCGCCGCCCTCGGGTCCGCGGACCACCTCGACGCCCACCCGCTCGCCCCACGTGGCGAGCTGGTCGACGGCCGCCGCGCGGAACGTGTCGGCGGCACCGAGCGTGACCGACAGGTCCTCGGCGACGAGGATGCGGGCGATCTTGCCGACGGTCGTGGTCTTGCCGGCGCCGTTGACGCCGACGACCAGCACCACCCCGGGCTTGCCGTCCGTGCCGGTCACCTGCACCCGGCGGTCGAGGTCGGTGCCGACGAGCTCGATCAGCTCCTCGCGCAGCACCTCGCGGGCGTCGGGCGCCTGTCCGCCCTCGACCCGCAGGCGGGTGCGCAGCCGCTCCACGAGGGCCTGGGTGGGCGCGACGCCGACGTCGGCGGTGAGGAGGGTGTCCTCGATCGCCTCCCAGGTGTCCTCGTCGAGGCGGTCACGGCTGAGGAGGGCCAGGATGCCCTTGCCGAGCCCACCCTGGGAGCGGGACAGGCGCTGGCGCAACCGCACCAGCCGCGACGCCGTGCTCTCGGGCTTCTCGACCGTCGGAGCGGCAGGAGCCTCCGGGGCTGCGGGGGTTGTCCTGTCGGCGGTGCCGACCGCGGGCTCGGGCGGCGCCTCGGTCGCGACGTCCGTCTCGGTCGGAGGCGGAGCGATGACGTCGGTGCCGCCGCTCGGGGGCGCCGACGTGCGCCGGCGTCCCGAGGTCAGCAGCGCGCCGAGCGTGAGGACGCCGACGACTGCGATGGCGATGATCAGATAGAGCCAGTCACCCATGGGCCCAATCCAACCACCCTCGTCCGGCGCCCCGGTCGGGCGGTGCGCCGCCGGCGTGGGACGCCGCGCGGCTCAGGAGCGCGACTCGGAGTCCTCGAGGGTGGGCAGCGAGTCGACGCCCTTGCGCATGGCGGTGCCGAGCTGGGGGGCGACCGGCAGCTTCTCGCCACGGTGGGGGTAGGCGACGTAGACCGCAACGGCGGCGGCGACGAGCACGCCGAGGGACATCATCAGGATGATCGCGAGCACGGGGGTTCCTCCGAGGTGGGGCCGGTCGGGTCCACTCCACCGTGACACACCGGGGCGGACCCTCCCGCATCGAGGTGGGCCGGGCGCGTCGCGGGCGTGGCGCGCCTCACGCGCCCGGTCGCAGGAGCGGCACGACCGCGGCGCGCACCACGTCGGGCACGGGCACCACGGGCCGGTCACCGGTGCCGCGCGCGTTGTCGACGTAGACGTGGACGAAGCGGCCCTCGGCCGCCGCCTCGTCCGAGGGCCCCTGGAACAGCCCGATGCGGTAGACGATCGAGCTGGTGCCGACCCTGTCGACGACCAGGCCCATCTCGATCGGCTCGGGGAAGCCGATCTCGCGGAAGTAGTGGCAGCCGGTCTCGGCGACCACGCCGATCTGGGGCAGCGCACGGACGTCGACGCCGGTGGCCTCGTAGAGGTGGGCGTTGACGGCCGTGTCGAACAGCTCGTAGTAGGTCGCGTTGTTGAGGTGGCCGTAGGCGTCGTCGTCGCGCCACCGCGTCGTCGCGGTGCGCCAGGCGACGTAGTCGGCGCGGGTCGGCCGGCGCCGACGCGTGCTGGCCCCTGCGACGCTCGCGGCGGGTTGCGCGCTCGACTGCTCGCTCATGCGCTCTCGGCGTCGCGCAGGCGCTGGCTGATGACGGCGGACACGCCGTCGCCGCGCATGGTCACGCCGTAGAGGGCGTCGCCGACCTCCATCGTGCGCTTCTGGTGGGTGATGACGAGCAGCTGGGAGTTCTCGCGCAGCTCCTCGTAGATCTCCAGCAGCCGCCCGAGGTTGGTGTCGTCGAGGGCCGCCTCGACCTCGTCGAGGATGTAGAACGGCGAGGGCCGGGCCTTGAACAGGGCGACCAGGAAGGCGACGGCGACCAGGGAGCGCTCGCCGCCGGAGAGCAGCGAGAGCCGCTTGACCTTCTTGCCCGCCGGGCGGGCCTCGACCTCGATGCCGGTGTTGAGCATGTCACCGGGGTCGGTGAGGACGAGCCGTCCCTCGCCGCCGGGGAACAGCCGGGCGAACGTCTGGTCGAAGGCCTTCTCCACGTCGGCGTAGGCCTCGGTGAAGACCTGCTCGACCCGGGTGTCGACCTCGCGCACGATGTCGAGGAGGTCCTTGCGGGTGCGCTTGAGGTCCTCGAGCTGCTCGGTGAGGAACTTGTGCCGCTCCTCCATCGCGGAGAACTCCTCCAGCGCGAGCGGGTTGACCCGGCCCAGCATCGACAGCGCCCGCTCCGCCGCGCGCAGCCGCTTGACCTGCTCCTCGCGGACGTACGCCGTCGGCGCGGGCGGCTCCTCCCCCTCCGGCACCTCGCCGGTGAACGGGATCGGGGCGTCCGGGCCGTAGTCGGCGACCAGGCCGTCGGGGTCGAGCCCGAGCTCCTCCAGCGCGCGCTCCTCGAGCTGCTCGATGCGCATCCGCTGCTGGGTGCGGGCCATCTCGTCGCGGTGCACCGAGCTGACCAGTTCGTCGTGCTCGCGGGCGAGGTCGCGCAGCCGGGTGCGCACGGCCATGAGCTCCTGCTCGCTGCCCTGCCGCGACTCCTCCACTGCGGCCCGCTCGTCAGCGGCGAGCATGACCGAGCGCTCGAGCTGGTGCAGCACGACGCGCACGGCGGACGACACCGCCTCGGCGGCGCGTCCCTCGCGGATCAGCCGCTCGCGTCGCTCGGCGGCGCGGGCGCGGGACTCGCGCTCGGCCTGCGCGGCGCGGAGCAGGGAGTCGGCGCGGCCGTGCAGCGCGCGGGCACGCTCCTCGGCCGTGCGCAGCGCGAGCCGGGCGTCCATCTCGGCCTGACGGGCCTCGCGGGCGGCCTCGGCCAGCCGCTCGCGCTCGGTCGTGTCGGGCTCCTCGTCGGTGACGTCCTCGGCGGCGGCGAGGCGGGCCTCGAGGTCGACCAGTCCGGCCAACGCGGTCTCGCGGGCCTCGCGGGCCGCGGCGATCGCGCGCTCGAGCCGATCAGCCTCACCCTTGGCGGCCCGGGCCTGCGATCCGTACTGCCCGAGCTCCTCCGCGACCGCGGCGAGGGTCGCGTCGGACTCGTGCAGCTTGGCGAGCGCGACGTCGACGCGCTTGACGGCGTCGTGGCGCGCGGCCTCGAGCCGCGAGATCTCGAAGCCGAGGCGCTCGGCAGTCGCGGTCGCGTCGGCGAGGCGGGTGCCGGCCTCGTCGACGGCCGCCTGGATCTCGATCAGGCTCGGCTGGCTGGACGAGCCGCCGGCGGCGAAGTGCGTGCCGAGCAGGTCGCCGTCGCGGGTCACCGCGACGACCTCGGGGTGGTCGGCGACCAGGCGCCGGGCGGCCGCCAGGTCGTCGACGACGGCCACGCGGTCGAGGAGACGCACCAGCGCGGGACGCACGTCGTCGGGCGCGGCGACGACGTCGACGGCGTAGGTCGCGCCGTCGGGCAGGGCCGGCCAGTCGCGGTCGGTGGCGGGCGCGCCCCCGAGCAGCATCCCCGCGCGGCCGAGGTCGTCGGCCTTGAGGTGGCCGATCGCGTCGAGGGCCGACGCGGCGTCGGAGACCACGACGGCGTCGGCGGCGGAGCCGAGCGCGGCGGCCAGCGCCGTCTCGTAGCCCTGGTCGACGTCGAGGAGCGCGGCGACGGAGCCGAGGAGCCCACCCACCTCGTCGGTCGCGGCGAGCAGCGCCCCGGCGCCGTCCTTGCGGTTGAGCCCGAGCTCGAGCGCGTCGCGACGCGCGACCAGCCCGGTGCGCTCCCGCTCGGCCTCCTGGGCGTCCTCGCGGGCCCGGGCGAGCTGCTCGTCGATCTCGTCGAGGGCCGCCACGGCGTCCTCGTGCTCGGTGTCGAGGCCCTCCTCCCCGGCGTCGAGGCCCGCGACGCGGGTCTCGAGCGCGGTGAAGTCGCGCTGCGCGCGCTCGGCGCGGGCGACGGCGTCCTCCCGGGCCTCGGTGAGCCGTTGGATCTCCGCATCGGCCGCCTCGGAGCGCGACTTGAGCGCGTTGACCTGGCCGGTCAGCCGGGCCAGGCCCTCGCGGCGGTCGGCGGCGGCGCGCTGGAGGGCCGCGATGCGCTTGTCCTCGGCGACCGCGGCCTCCTCGGCCGCCCGCTTGGCGACGACGGCGGCGTCGAGGGCGGCCCGCTGCTGCTCGACCTGCTCGGCGATCTCCGCCTCCTGCCGGCGCACCCGCTCGGCCTGGGCCTCGAGGTCGTCGGGGTCGCGACCGGAGTCGACGCCGTCGCCCTCGCTCGCCCCGGCGGCGTTGCGGATCCGCTCGTCGGCCAGCGACGCGGTGCCGCGCAGTCGCTCCTTGAGCCCGGACAGGGCGAACCACGTCTCCTGCGCTGCGGCCAGGCGGGGCAGGTCGTCGCGCAGGGCCGCCTCGAGGCCGGCCTCCTTCTCGCGTCCGGCGGCGATCTCCGCCTCGACCTGCTCGCGCCGCTGCACCAGCAGCGTCTCGTCGGCCATCTCGGACTCGAGGGCGGTGCGGGCGCTGACGAGGTCGTCGGCCAGCAGGCGCGCGCGGGCGTCGCGCACGTCGGCCTGCACGGTCTGCGCCTGCCGCGCCACCTCGGCCTGCCGGCCGAGCGGCTTGAGCTGGCGGCGGATCTCGGAGAGCAGGTCGGCCAGGCGGGTGAGGTTGCCGTCGGTGGCGTCGAGCTTGCGGAGCGCCTTCTCCTTGCGCTTGCGGTGCTTGAGGACGCCGGCCGCCTCCTCGATGAAGCCGCGGCGGTCCTCGGGGGTGGCGTGCAGGATCGAGTCGAGCTGGCCCTGGCCGACGATGACGTGCATCTCGCGGCCGATGCCGGAGTCGCTCAGCAGCTCCTGCACGTCGAGCAGGCGGCAGCTGCTGCCGTTGATGGCGTACTCCGAGCCGCCGTTGCGGAACATCGTGCGGCTGATCGTGACCTCGGCGTAGTCGATCGGCAGAGCGCCGTCGGAGTTGTCGATGGTCAGCTGCACCTCGGCCCGCCCCAACGGCGGGCGCCCCGACGTGCCGGCGAAGATGACGTCCTCCATCTTGCCGCCGCGCAGGCTCTTGGCGCCCTGCTCGCCCATCACCCACGCGAGGGCGTCGACGACGTTGGACTTGCCGGAGCCGTTGGGGCCGACGATGCAGGTGATGCCCGGCTCGAGCTGCAGCGTCGTCGAGGAGGCGAAGGACTTGAACCCCTTGAGGGTCAGGCTCTTCAGGTACAACGCGGGCTCCTCACCGGATCAGACCGCTCCCACCGTCCTCGGGGAGGCTGAAGACTGGGGACGCTCAGCGCGGCTCACCCTACGGCACGGGCGCCCGCCGGAGCCGGTTGCACGCGGCGTGGCACGAGGCCCGTCAGGAGGCCGCTCAGCGACCCAGTACGTCCCGGAGCGCGGCCAGCACCAGCTGGACGGCGTCGGGGCGGGCGTTGCGGCCCATCAGCCCGATCCGCCACACGCTGGCGGCGTAGGCCCCCGCACCCGCGCCGATCTCGATGCCGTAGGTCTCGAGGAGCTGCGCGCGCACCGCGGCGGAGTCGACGCCCTCGGGCACCTTGACGGTCGTGAGCTCGGGCAGCCTGCTGCCCTCCTCGGCGAACAGCTCCAGGCCCAGGTCCTGCAGCCCCGCCTGCAGGGCGTCGCCTGCGGCCTGGTGCCGCGCCCAGACGGCCTCGAGGCCCTCCTCCAGGATCCGGGTCAGGCCACCGTGGAGGCTGGCGACCATCGCCGTGGGCGCGGTGTGGTGGTAGGTCCGCTGGCCGCCCCTGGACGCGGCCTCGCCGACGTAGCCGCCGAGCATGCCGAGGTCGAGGTACCACGAGCGCGGCGTCTCGACGCGGCGCTCGAAGGCGCGGTCGTTGATCGTGAACGGCGCGAGGCCGGGCGCCACGCCGAGGCACTTCTGGGTGCCGGCGTAGCCGATGTCGACCCCCCAGTCGTCGGCGCGCAGCTCGATGCCGCCGATCGAGGTCACGGCGTCGGCGAGCAGGAGGGCGTCGCCCTTGCCGGCGCCGAGCGCGGCGATGTCGGAGCGCGCGCCCGTCGAGGTCTCGGCGTGGACCGCGGCGATGATCGCCGGCGAGTCGTGCGCCGACAGGACGCGGTCGACGTCGACCGGCTGCCCCCACTCGTGCTCGACCGCCACGACCTCGGCCCCGCACCGCGCGGCGACGTCGGTCATCCGCTGGCCGAAGAGGCCGTTGACCGCCACCACGACGACGTCGCCGGGGTGGACGGTGTTGACGAACGCCGCCTCCATGCCGGCCGAGCCCGTGGCGCTGAGCGGCAGCGTGCGGGCGTTGTCGGTGCCCCAGACGGTGCGGAGCATGTCGCAGGTCTCGTCCATGATCCGGAGGAACTCGGGGTCGAGGTGGCCCAGCAGCGGCTCGGCGAGCGCGCGGGTGGCCTCGGGGTAGGGGTTGGACGGGCCGGGGCCGAAGAGGTGCCGCTCGCGGATCATGGGACCGACCGTAGCGAAGCTCCGGTGCTCACAGCACCGCCCCGGGGTTGAGGATGCCGGCCGGGTCGAGGGCGTCCTTGATCCGACGGGTCAGGGCCATCACGTCCTCGCCGAGCTGGTCGGGGAGCGCCGACTTCTTCGTGCGTCCGACGCCGTGCTCGCCGGTGATCGTGCCGCCGAGCGCGATCGCCGCCTGCAGGATGTCGTCGAAGGCGGCGCGTGCCCGACGCTCCGAGGCGGGGTCGGCCGGGTCGTAGACGATGATCGGGTGGGTGTTGCCGTCGCCAGCGTGGGCGACGGTCGGGATCTCGACGTCGTGGAGCGCGGCGATCTCGGCGACCGCGGCCAGCAGGTCGGGGAGCAGTGGCACCGCGGCCCCGACGTCCTCGAGCAGCAGCGCACCGCGCGCCTCGATCGCCGGGAAGGCCATCCGCCGCGCCTCGACGAACATCTCCCCCTCGGCCGGGTCGTCGGTGAGCACGACCTCGCTCGCCCCGGCGGCGACGCAGGCCGCCTCCACGACCGCGATCTCGGCCACCCGGGCCTCCCCCGGCGCGTCGGACTGGACGAGGAGCAGGGCGCCCGCGGTGCGGTCCAGGCCGCGCGGGGCGTGGTCCTCGACCGCGTTGATCGTGGCCCGGTCCATCAGCTCCATCATCGAGGGCCGCAGCGTGCGGCGCACGGCGACGACGGCCTCGGCAGCGGCGACGACCGAGGGGAACGACGCCACCAGCGTCGCGGGTGGCAGCGGCACCGGCACCAGCCGCAGGATCGCCCGGGTGACGATGCCGAGCGTGCCCTCGGAGCCGACGAAGAGCTTGAGCAGCGACAGTCCCGCGACGTCCTTGATCCGTTTCCCGCCCAGGGTGATCAGCGTGCCGTCGGCGAGGACGACGTCGAGGCCCAGGACGTAGTCGGTGGTGACGCCGTACTTCACGCAGCACAGACCACCGGCGTTGGTCGCGACGTTGCCGCCGATCGAGCAGATCTCGAAGGACGACGGGTCGGGCGGGTACCAGAGCCCGTGCTCGCGCGAGGCGGCCTTGACCTCCGCGTTGAGCGCCCCGGGCTCCACGACGGCGACCTGGCAGTCGGTGTCGATCTCGATGCCGCGCATCCGCTCCAGGCTGAGCACGATCCCGCCGTCGACGGCGCTGGCGCCGCCCGACAGTCCGGACCCGGCGCCGCGGGGCACGACCGGCACGCCGTGCCCGGCCGCCCAGCGCACCGCGGCCTGCACCTGGGCGGCGTCCTCGGCGCGCACCACGGCGAGCGGCGTGCCGGCGCCGACGTCGCGCGACCAGTCGTAGCGGTAGGTCTCGAGCGTCGCCGGGTCGGTCGCGACGACACCCGCCGGCAGCGAGCGGACTAGACCGGGGAGTGCTTCCATCCGACCATCGAACCACTCGTCGCGCGCGAAAGGACCGGATCGAGCCTCGACGCGCATCGGTCCGCGGGCAGCCCCTAGGCTCCCCGGCATGAGCGAGATCACGTACGACGACTCGACGGCCGAGCGAGCCGCCGCGTCGGACGCTCCGCCGCGGGCAGCACCTGACGTCCAGCCGGACGCACCGCAGCTCGACATCCTGACGTTGCGGCGGTCGTTGCTCCTGGCCGACGTCGACCTCGGCGCCGGACGCAGCCTGGAGGTCGGTCCGCTCGCCGCTGCGATCATCACGCGCGACATGGCCGACGTGCGCTACGTCGACGTGGTGGACCGCGACGGCCTGGTCGCTCACTACGGCGTCGACTCCTCCGTCGACGTCGACCTGATCCCGGACATCGACTTCTGGCTCACGCGCGAGGACGGTTCGGTCGGCACGCTCGCCGAGGCGGTGGCGCCGGCCGCGCCCTTCCAGCACGTGCTGGCCAGCCACGTCATCGAGCACGTGCCCGACATGATCGGGTGGTTGCACGACGTGGCGGAGGTGCTCGTCGACGGCGGCGACCTCCTGCTCGCCGTGCCGGACATGCGGTTCTGCTTCGACGTGCGGCGCTCGCCCGCGACCGTGGGACAGGTCGTCCAGGCCCACCTCGACGGCGACCGCATCCCGTCCTACCGAGCCGTCTACGACCACGCTCGCACCGCCGTGCACTTCCCCGCCCACGAGGCGTGGGCAGGGGCGTGGCCGGAGCAGCGGACCAACCCGATGTCCACGGTCCGCCCCGCCGTCGAGCGCCAGCAGCGAGGCGACTACGTCGACTGCCATGTGTGGCCGATGACGCCGGTGCGGTTCACCGACATCGTCATCGACCTCCTCGAGCTCGGACTGGTCGACTTCGCCGTCGAGCGGGTCACTGCGACGCTTCCGGGCCACCTCGAGTTCTACGTCACCCTGCGCCGCCTCCCGCGCGAGGGACGGAACGAGGCCGTCGCGACGGCGCTCGCGCAGCTCGCCACGATCCGCGACGCGTTGCCCGACGAGGAGCGGACCTGGCCGCACCAGGTGCGCGAGCGCGAGCTGGTCGCGCTCAACGACGACCTCCAGCGCCGTCTCGCGCGCGCGGAGGAGCAGGTCGCCGAGCTGGTCGGCGTCCGTGACAGCGCACGTGCCCAGCGCGACCGTGTGCGTGCGCGGCTCGAGAAGACACGGGCCAGGTTGGCGAAGACGCAGGTCAGGCTCGCGAAGACCCAGGCCAGGCTCGAGCGAGCGCGCTCCCGCGGCGATCGGCTCGCGGCGAGTCTGGAGAAGGAGCGGAGCCGGTGGACCGCGCGGCTGTCGCGTCGCCTGAGGCGCCTGGCCCGGGTCGATCGCTGAGTCAGGCGGCGGCTGCGGCGACCTCGTCGTTGTGGGCGATGTGTCCCAGCGAGCGCCACACGAGCGCGAGCGTCACGCCCGAGCCCACGAAGGCGAACCACCACGGCGCGGTCAGCCCCCACGCGCCGGCGATGAGCCCGCCGAGCAGCGAGCCGAGGAGCATGCCGCCCATCACGCAGATCATGTAGACCGAGCCGACGCGGCCCTGCAGCTCGGCCGGCACCGCGCGCTGGCGGACCGCCTGCGACAACGTGCCCCAGACGAAGGCGTACGCCCCGAAGAAGAGCATCAGGGGGTACGCCGCCCACGGCGAGGTGGTGAGCGCCATGGCGAGGTGGAAGACGACCTCCGCCAGCAGCACCGCCCGCATGAGCGTGGCCAGCGGCACCAGCCGCTCGAGGCGTCCGTAGGAGAAGGTGGCCAGCAGCCCGCCGATCGCCGAGGACGTGGTGAGCAGGCCGAAGCCCGCCTCGCCGATCCCCACCCGCTCCAGCGCCCACAGCACCAGGACCGACCACGGGGCCGCCCAGGTGACGTTGAAGACGACGATGATGATCGCCAGCGTGCGCACCGGCGGGTTGCCCACCAGCCAGCGCACCCCGTCGGCGATGTCCTGCCGGAGGTGGGTGTCGACGTCGCCGCGGACCGCCCCCGGAGGGGTGCCGATGCGCGAGACGAGCACCACGCCCACGACGATGCAGGCGACCGTGACGGCGAACGGCCAGACCATGCCCACCGAGAACAGCAGCGCGCCGACGGCCGGACCGACGAGTTGGTTGCCCGTGATCATGCCGGCCATCAGCCGCGAGTTCGCGATGCCGAGGTCGCTCTTGTCCACCAGCATCGGGGTCAGCGTGCCGGCGGTGGCGTCGACGAAGGTCTCGGCCGTGCCGAGCGCGAGCAGGGCCGCGAGCACGAGGGCGATGTTGACGTGGCCGGTCGCGATGACGACGCACAGCCCGGCCAGGACGAGTCCGCGCACCGAGTTGGCGACCATCATCACCAGCCGCCGGTCGAGCCGGTCGGCCAGCGCGCCGGCGAACAGCCCCACCAGCAGCCACGGTGCCTGGAGGGCGATCATGGCGGACGCGACCAGGATCGGGTTGCGGGTCTGCGACGCGACCAGCAGCGGGCCAGCCGCGATGAGCGCCCCGTCGCCGAGGTTGGTCACCCAGGACGACCCGACGAGCCACCGGAAGCCCGTCCCGAGGCGCGCCGGGAAGACGGTCTCGACGATGCGACTCACAAGCAGGTGAGCCTACGGGGGCGGCACCGCCCGCGCACCGCGGTTTTCAGGCGGGCTGGAGGTCCTCGACGACGCGCTCGCCGACCAGGGCCGCCGCGGCCAGCCGGTCGTTGTCGGCCTCCAGCCGCAGCACCAGCGCCTCCAGGTCGGCGACCCTGCGGCGGAGCCGATGGTTCTCGGCGGCGAGGACGGACGTGGTCCGCACGTCGCTGTGCACATGACCCAACAGCGCCTTGGCCATGGGGAGCCTTTCGAAAGGTCGAGTCGTCCGGCCGACGTTCCGGCCGTCTCCTAGAGTCCCACCGCGCGGGGCACCGGTCAATGCGCCCGGGCGCTCCGGGCACGGGGCGGTCGCTGGCACCGCGGGCAGAAGAACGACGACCGGTTCATGAACGAGATCCGGCGGATCGGCGTGCCGCAGCGCCGGCACGGCTCGCCCTCACGCCCGTAGGCGTCGAGGGAACGGTCGAAGTAGCCGGACTCGCCGTTGACGTTGACGTAGAGGGCGTCGAAGGACGTGCCCCCCTGCGCCAGCGCCTCGCCCATCACCTCGCGCACGTGGCCGAGCAGGTCGCGCAGCACCGTGCCGGTGAGCCGGTCCCCCGGCCGCTCGCCGTGCAGGCGAGCGCGCCACAGGGCCTCGTCGGCGTAGATGTTGCCGACGCCAGAGACCAATCCCTGGTCGAGCAGCAGCCGCTTGATCGCGGACGTGCGACGGCGCGCGCGCCGGACGAACTCGTCGTCGTCGAACTCGGGGTCGATCGGGTCGCGGGCGATGTGCGCGATCTCGGTCGGCAGCTGCGCCCCGCCGGTCGAGACGACCAGCCCGCCGAACATCCGCTGGTCGACGAAGCGCATCTCGAGTGGCCGCCCGTCGGCGGCGGCGAGACGGAAGCGGACCCGCAGGTGGCGCTCGTCGAGCGCGCCCGGCTCGTGGAGGAGCATCTGCCCGCTCATGCCGAGGTGGCCCAGGAGCGCGTCGTCGTTGTCGAGCGCGAGCCAGAAGTACTTGCCGCGGCGGCGGACGGCCTCGATGCGCCGGCCCCGCAGGGCGGCGACGAACCCGGTCGACCCGCGGTGGTCACGACGGACGGGCCGCGGGTGGAGCACCTCGACGGCGTCGATGCGAGCCCCCACGACGTGGCGCTCGAGGCCGGCCCGGACGACCTCGACCTCGGGGAGCTCGGGCACGGCTCAGGCGTCGGCGCCGGCCGGCTCGGCCGTGCGGCCCGCGGGGTCGGCCGCCTTGATCTCGCGGTAGGCGGTCTCGGCGGCGCCCTGCTCGGCCTCCTTCTTGGAGCGGCCGGTGCCGTTGCCGAGGACCTGCTCGCCCACGCGTACGCGGGCCACGAAGGTCTTCATGTGGTCGGGGCCGTCGTCCTCGATGAGGTACTCGGGCACGCCGAGGCCCCGGTCGGCGGCGAGCTCCTGCAGGGAGGTCTTCCAGTCCAGGCCCGCGCCCATCGACGCCGCGGCCTCCATGACCGGGTCGAAGAGCAGGTGGACGACCTTGGCGGCCTCGTCGATGCCACCGCTGAGGTGGATCGCGCCGATGACCGCCTCGACGGTGTCGGAGAGGATGGAGGCCTTGTCGCGGCCGCCGGTGGTCTCCTCGCCGCGCCCCAGCTTGATGTGCTCGCCCAGCCCGATCTGGCGGGCGACGTCGGCCAGGGCGCGCGCGTTGACCACCGCGGCACGCAGCTTGGCCAGCCGGCCCTCCGAGAAGTCGGGGTGGGCGCGGTAGAGCGACTCGGTGACCACGACCCCGAGGACGGAGTCACCGAGGAACTCCAGTCGCTCGTTGGTCGGGATCTGGCCGTTCTCGTAGGCGTACGAGCGGTGCGTCAGGGCACGCTGCAGCAGCTCGGGATCCAGGACCGGATCACCGAGCGCTGCGCGGAGCTCGTCGCTGGTCAGAGGACCTGGCGACGGTCGGCCCGGGCGCCGTACTGGCCGCACTGGCCGCACGCACGGTGCGGGAGGTGCTTGGCGCCGCAGGCGGGGTTGGCGCACGTGACGAGGGTCGGCGCGACGGCCTTCCACTGCGAACGGCGGTGACGCGTGTTGCTGCGCGACATCTTCCGCTTCGGAACAGCCATGGTGGTCTCCTGTTGCTTGCGTTGCTCTGCCGGGGATTCCCGGCGAGATGGTTCAGTCCTGGGGGTCGTGCTGGGGGTCGTGCTCGCTGTCCTGCTCGGTCTGCGCCAGCTGCTGGAGCCCGGCCCAGCGGGGGTCGATCGGCGCGTCGTGCGTGTGGTCCGGGTCGTCCGCGAGCCGGGCACCGCACTCGGTGCACAACCCGGGGCAATCGTCCATGCACAGCGGCTGGAAGGGTAGTGCGAGCACCACCGCGTCCCGCAGCAGGGGCTCGAGGTCGAGCAGGTCGTCCTCGAGCCGGCTGGTCTCGTCGTCGAGGTCGCGGTCGTCGTGCTCCGCGGCCCTGTCGTGCTGGTCGGGGTAGACGTAGAGCTCCTGCAGCGTCACGTGGACCTCGTCCTCGATCGGCTCCAGGCAGCGTACGCACTCCCCCTCGAGCGCGGCCGTGGCCGTGCCCGTGAGCAGCACGCCCTCCATGACCGCCTCGAGTCGCAGGTCGAGCTCGACCGGCGATCCCTCGGGGACACGGAGGACTTCGATGCCAAGCTGTGCCGGCGCCGGAACGGAGAGCTCGAGCTCACGCTGGGACCCCGGACGGCGCCCGAGCTCGCGTGTATCGAGCACGAGCGGCGACCTCGGGTCCAGGCTGCTCACGTCGAACTCCCACATCTGGACACCAACACAACCTCGGAATCGTATCCGCCGCCCCACCGGCGGGGCAAAACGAGTGACACGCGACGAGTCCGGTGCGGCCCCGGACGAGGGTCTCACGGCCGGGGGCCGCCGCCCGCGTCGCCGGGGGCGACGAGGCCGGACTCGTAGGCGAGCACGACGACCTGGGTGCGGTCGCGCAGCCCGTGGCGCACGAGCACCTCGCTGAGGTAGCCCTTGACCGTCGACTCGGCCAGGTGCAGCCGCGCAGCCACCTCGGCGTTGGACAGCCCGCGCGCGACGAGGCGCACGACGTCGGCCTGGCGCGGCGTCAGGCCGAGCGAGGAGCCGTCGCCGACCGGAGGACGCGCGAGGTGCTGCTCGACGAGCCGGCGCGTGACGTCGGGGGCCAGCAGGGTGTCGCCGGCGTGGACGGCGCGTACGGCCGCCCAGAGCTGCTCGCGGCGCACGCTCTTGAGCAGGAAGCCGCTCGCACCCTCGCGCAGCGCCGCGGCCACGACCGCGTCGTCGTGCACGGTGGTGAGCACCAGGACGCGGGAGGCCAGGCCCGCACCGACGATCCGCCGGGTCGCCCCGACCCCGTCGAGCCGCGGCATCCGGACGTCCATCAGCACGACGTCGGGCAGCAACGCCTGCGCCGCGGCGACCGCCTCCTCACCGTCGGCGGCCGTGCCGACGACGTCGAGATCGGGTGCCGCGGCGACGATGGCCACCAGCCCGTCGCGCACGAGCGTCTCGTCCTCGGCGACGACCACCCGCAGCGGCGCGGGGGGCGGCGCGGAGGGCAGCGCGGGCGCGCTCACCGGGCCCCGTCCCGCTCGGGCGCGGTGGCCCGTCGCTCGCGCGCGAGAGGCAGCCGCGCCTCGACCACGAACCCGCCCTCGCGCGGACCGGCAGCCAGCTCGCCGCCGAGCGCCTCCACGCGCTCGCGGAGGCCGGCCAGGCCGCGCCCGCTCCCGCCGTACGACGACGCGTGCCGCCGGCCGGTGCTGTCGACCACGACCCGCAGCTCCTCGGCGACGACGTCGATGCGCACCTCGGCCAGCTCGCCGCTGGAGTGCCTCAGGGCGTTGGTGAGGCCCTCCTGCACCACGCGGTGCACGCAGCGCCCGACGTCGGGCGGCAGCACCGGGAGCGGCGCGAGGTCGGTGCGCACCGCGAGCCCGGCGGCCCGCACGCCGGCCGTGAGCGCCTCCAGCGAGCCGGGGCCCAGGTCGTCCGGCGCGGCGCCGGTCTCGTCCTCGGTGGACAGCAGCCCCAGCAGGCGGTGCAGCTCCTCGAGCGCCTCGCGGCTGACGTCACCGATGGCCAGCAGCGACCTCCGGGCCGCCGCGGGATCGCCCTCGGCGACGGTCGCCCCCGCCTCGGCCTGCACTGCGATGAGCGTCACGGCGTGCGCCACCACGTCGTGCAGCTCGCGGGCGATCCGCGCGCGCTCGCGCTGGACCGCTGCGGCAGTGGCCTCGCGCTGCTCGCGCTCGAGCTCGTCGATGCGGCGTTGTCGTCGCCCCACGGCCAGGCCGAGCGCCGCCGGCACGGCGAGGAAGAGCATGAGGGTGGGCAGGATGTTGACCGGCGAGTCGGACGGGTCCAGCGCGATGGCCATCGCCAGGGCCATCGCGAGGAGCACCCCGCCGACGACGCCGTCACGACGCGTCGCGTAGGCCGCGAGCGAGTACGACGCCACCACGGTGGCGAGCAGGACGCCCACCTCGTCGGGCGACTCGAGCGCCACCGACTCGACCGCGAGACCGACCGAGACCGCCGTCGCCGTGCCCAGCGGGTGGCGGCGCCGGAACGCGAGCGCGCCGCACGTCGCCACGGCCAGCGCGGCGCGGGCCGGCGCGTGGTCGGCCTGCGACACCAGCAGGGTCTCGACGGCCGCACCCAGGGCGAGCAGCGCCGCGAGCGCGACGTCGCCACCGCTCGTGTGTCGCCCCGGGCACCTCACCACAGGCACGACGCTACTGCCGCGACGAGGCGTCCGGCCCCGTCCACAGGAGGGTGCGGACCCGCCCGCAGGAGGGTCGGGTCGGTCGTCGCGAGGGTGCCGAGGGCCCCGCGGCCGTTCCTAGCGTCGGAGCCCTACGCACCCGACCAGGAGGAAGCCATGTCCACCACCACCCTCGCCACGCACGACGCGCCCGCTCCCCCGCGGCCCGACGCCCCCTCACGATCGTGGTGGCTGCTCCTCAGCGGCTTCCTGCTGGTCGCCGTCAGCGAGGTCGTCGCGCCGCACCAGGCGATGTCGGCCGCGGACGACCCGCAGGCACGGGCCGCGTTCGTGGTCGCGCACGAGGGGCCGTTGCTCGTCAGCTACGTGATGTCGTTCCTCGCGGCGCCGGTGATCGGCGCCCTCTTCGTCCGGCTCGGCTGCCTGCCCGACGGCCGCGGGCGGGTGGTCGGCAGGATCGCGGCGGGCCTCGGGCTCCTCGGGACGGCCGGCCTGGCCGGGCTGCGGACCGCGGAGCTGATCGCGCGCGACCTCTACCTCGTCGACCCCGGTACGGCACCGGTGATGGAACGCATCGGCGAGTCCGGCGCCGCGGGTGGCGTCACGTTCCTGGCCCTGATCCCGGGCTTGATGCTCGGCCTGCTGCTGCTGGCGTGCGCCGGCGCGCGGGCGGGCTGGGTCGGGTGGTGGGTCGTGCTGCCGGCACTCGCCGCCGTGGTCTGCGACTTCCTGCCCTTCGCGTGGAAGACCGTGGCGTTCGGCGTGCTCGCCTCGATCACCTGCGGCGTGCTGATCGCCGGCGCGGCGCGACGCGCACGGTCGTGAGACCGGCGCCGGCCGGCGCGCGGGGGCTAGGCCTGCGCGCGCTCGGCGAGGCGGGCGAGGAGGCGAGCGTGCACGGCGTCGGGCACGAAGCCGCGCACGTCGCCGCCGAGCGCCGCGACCTCCTTGATCAGGCTGGAGGAGACGAACGCGTTGCCGACCGCACCGGGCAGGAAGACCGTCTCCACCGCGGTGAGGTGGGAGTTCATCTGGGCCATCGGCAGCTCGTACTCGTAGTCACCGGCCCCGCGCAGGCCCTTGACGATGGCGACCGCCTCGATCTCGCGGCAGAAGTCGACGATGAGGCCGTCGAACCCGGCGACGTGCACGTTGGCGATGCCGGCGGTGGCCTCCTCGAGCATCGCGATGCGCTCGTCGGGGGTGAAGAGCCGGTTCTTGCTCATGTTGGTGCCGACGGCGACGACGACCTCGTCGAAGAGGGTGGCGGCGCGCCCGACGATGTCGAGGTGGCCGTTGGTCACCGGGTCGAAGGACCCGGGGCAGACAGCGCGACGCACGGGCGTCCTTCCTTCGCAGGGACGGCTCTGCTCCCGCGGGTGGTCGGCGGGCTCAGGGGGCCACGGTGGCGTGACCGTACCAAAGGGCGGTCTCGCCGTAGCGGCGCGTGCGGTCCTCCTCGATGCCCGGCGGCCAGGTCAGCACCGTGCGCTTCGCGGCCCGCTCGACCACCACCAGGGCGCCCGGCACGAGCCAGCCCTGCGCGACCAGCGCGACCAGGTCGGCGTCGACCGCGGCGTCGGGGGTCGGGTAGGGCGGGTCGGAGAACACCACGTCGTAGGGCGCCGCGGGGGGCGAGGCGAGGAACGCCGCGACCGATGCCGCCACCACCCGGGCGCGCGAGAAGCCGAGGGTGGCCGCGTTGCGGGAGATCAGGGCGGCCGTGCGGCGGTCCTGCTCGACCATGGTCACCACGCCCGCGCCCCGCGACCACGCCTCGAGGCCCACGGCGCCGGAGCCGGCGTACAGGTCGAGGAACCGCAGCCCGTCGAGCGACCCGGTGCGCGACTCGATCGCCGAGAACAGGGCCTCGCGCACCCGGTCACTCGTCGGACGGGTCGTCTGGCCGCGAGGCGTCTCAAGCCGTCGACCTCCGGCCGTTCCCCCGATGATGCGAGTCATGTCCCCGTGCTCAGCCCTTCTCCATGAATCCCGACACCGCCGAGCGCTCGACCTCGGCAACCGCGGCGGCCAGGTCGGGCGCCTGCCCGAGCGCGAAGTCCTCGGAGAGTAGCGCCTCCGCGGCCTCGCGGGCCCGGACGATCGTCTTCTCGTCGCGGAGTACCCGAAGTGTGACGAGGCTGGAGTGGAAGCCCGACTGGTTGGCGCCGAGCACGTCGCCCTCGCGCCGCTGCTCGAGGTCGACGCGGCTCAGCTCGAAGCCGTCCGTGGTCGAGGCGACGGCGTCGAGGCGCTCGCGCGCCGGGCTGCCGGCGTCGGCGTGCGAGACGAGCAGGCACAGCCCGGGCAGGCCGCCACGACCGACCCGGCCGCGCAGCTGGTGGAGCTGGGAGACGCCGAACCGGTCGGCGTCGAGGAGCACCATCGTGGTGGCGTTGTGGACGTCGACGCCGACCTCGATGACCGTCGTGGACACCAGGACGTCGATCTCCCCGGCGGCGAAGGCGCGCATCGTGCGGTCCTTGTCGTCGGGCGCCATCCGCCCGTGCAGGACGGCGGTGCGGAGCCCGGCGAGGGCGCCGGCCGCCAGCTCGGCGTGGACCTCCTCGACCGCCGCGAGCGACCGCTTGGGCGCGATCTCGGTCCCCTCGTCGTCGAAGTCGAGCTGGTCGGTCTCGCCCTCCTCCCCCGCGTCGCCGGAGATGCGGGGGCACACCACGTACGCCTGGTGCCCCTGCTCGACCTCCTCACGCACCCGCTGCCACACCCGCTCGATCCAGGTGGGCTGCTCGGCCAGCGGCACGACGTTGGTCTGGATCGGCGCGCGGCCCGCGGGCAGCTCGGCGAGGACGGACGTCTCGAGGTCGCCGAAGACCGTCATCGCGACCGTGCGCGGGATCGGCGTCGCCGTCATCACGAGCACGTGCGGAGGCGAGCCGGCCTTGTCGGTCAGCGCCGCGCGCTGCTCCACGCCGAAGCGGTGCTGCTCGTCGACCACCACGAGGCCGAGGTCGGCGAACTCCACCCGGTCCTCGAGCAGCGCGTGGGTGCCGATGACGATGCCGGCCTCGCCGGTCACGATCCGCAGCATCGCCTCCTGGCGGGCCGCCTTGCCCATCGAGCCGGTGAGCAGCACGACCTGGGTGGCACGCGGGTCGCCGCCGAGCATGCCGCCCTGGGCGAGGTCGCCGAGCATGGCGGAGACGGAGCGGTGGTGCTGCTGGGCCAGGACCTCGGTCGGGGCGAGGAGGGCGGCCTGTCCCCCGGCGTCGACCACCTGGAGCATCGCGCGCAGGGCGACCAGGGTCTTGCCCGAGCCCACCTCGCCCTGGAGCAGGCGGTTCATCGGGTGGTCGCGGCCGAGCTCCTCGGCGACGAGGTCGCCGATCTCGCGCTGACCGCCGGTGAGCTCGAACGGCAGCCGCTCGTCGAAGGCGGCCAGCAACCCGTCGTCGCGGCGCACGCGGGCCCGCGCGCCCTGGGCCCGGTGGGCCGCGCGCCGGCGGGCGAGGACGAGCTGGAGCACCAGCGCCTCCTCGAAGCGGAACCGCTTCTGCGCGGCGCCGACCTGCGTCCAGTCGTCCGGGGCGTGGATCCAGCGCAGCGCCTGCATCACGTCGAGCACGCCGAAGCGCTCGCGCAGCTCGGGAGTCAGCACGTCCGGGACGTCGGTGACGAGGTCGAGCGCCGTCGCCACGACCTTCTGGATGTCCCAGGTGTAGAGCTTGGCGGTCAGCGGATAGACCGGCATCAGCTTGCTCAACCGCGGTGCGTCCGGGCCGTCGAGCGCGAACCCGTGGGGCTGCTCGAGCTGCCAGCTGCCGCGGAACTGCTTGGCCCTGCCGGTGAAGACGGCCCGCGCCCCGGGGCGGAACTCGGCCTCGTGGCGCTCGACCATGGTGGCGTAGGGGCTGAACAGGGTGACGGAGAAGTCGGGGCCGTCGGTCCGCAGCCGCACCGTCGTCCGGAACTGGCGGCGGTTGCCGCTGAAGAAGGACGCGCTCTCGCACGAGCGCACCTCCCCCACGATCGTGAGCTGGTCGCCGACGACGGGCGTGGCGACCTCCGAGAGCTCGGTGGCCGCCACGTAGCGGCGCGGGAAGTGGCGCAGCAGGTCGCCGACCGTCTCGAGCCCGAGGCCCTCCTCGGCCAGCTTGCGCTTCTTGTGGTGGTTGCCGAACACCGCCCCGATGGGGCTGTCCGGGGTGATCGCGACCATGCGTGAATCCTGCCGCTCACTCCACGCTGACCAGCAGGGGGTAGCGCGACTGGCCGCCGTCGTGGACCGCCACGTCGACGTGGGGGTGGCGCTGCTCGACGTGGGCGGCGACCTGGCGGGCGAGCTCCTCGCCGCCGTCGCCCGACACGATCGTCACCAGCTCGCCACCGCCGGCGAGGAGGCGCTCCAGCACGTCGGTGGCGACCTCGCCCAGGTCGGAGCCGACCACCGCGAAGTCGCCCGCGATGACGCCGAGCGCGTCGCCGGGCTCGCACGGGCCGGCCATCGTGATGGCCCGGCGGGCGGCGACGGTCACCGCGCCGTGGCGCACGTGGCGGGCGGTCGCGGTCATCTCGCGGACGTCGGCGTCGAAGGCACGACCGGGCTCATGGACCGAGATGGCGGCCAGGCCCTGCACCTGCGCGTGCGTCGGGATCACCTCGACGGTGACGTCGTGCTCCGCCTCGGCCGTACGCGCCGCGATCTCCGCGGCCCGCACGCTGTCGGCGTCGTTGGGGAGCACCACGACCTCGTGCGCGCCGCACTGGACGACCGCCTCGAGGAGCTGGCCGGTCGACGGGCGACGGCCGGGCCCGCCGGGCACGACGACCGCGCCGGCCGACGCGAACAGCTCGGCCAGTCCGTCGCCGGCGGCGACCGCGACGACGCGACGGCCCGAGCGGGTCGAGGCCCTCTGCCGGCCGGCGACCAGGTCGGCGAAGTGGGTGACCCGGATGCGGTGCGGCCGGCCGGCGGCGATCCCGGCCTCGATGGCGGCGCCGACGTCGTCGACGTGCACGTGCACGTTCCACAGGCCCTCGCCCCCGACGACCACCAGGCTGTCGCCGAGCGGTCCGAGCCGCGCACGGAGCTCGACGACCCGCTCCTGCTCCCTCTCGGGGTCGACGTCGAGCAGGTACATCACCTCGTAGCCGGGGCCGTCCTCGGTCAGGTCGTCACCCGGGGCCAGCGTGGCCACGGGGATGTGGTGCGTGCCGAGGGGGGCCGAGAACGGCGTGGGCCGGCGTCCGGTGGCGGTGGTCTCGACCGCGTCGAGCACGACGCAGAGCCCGCGGCCGCCGGCGTCGACGACCCCGGCCTGGGCCAGCACGTCGAGCTGCTCGGGCGTGCGCAGCAGGGCCGCGCGGGCGGCGGCCGCCGCGGCGGTGAACACGTCGCGGGTGCGCGCCCCGCCCGCCGCCGCCTCGACCGCCGCGTCCGAGGCGGCCCGCGCGACGGTGAGGATGGTGCCCTCGACGGGGACGCCGACGGCGGCGTAGCTGGCCTCGGTCGCCTCGGCCATCGCCGCGGCGATCGTCTCGGCCGGCCGGTCGGCGACCGCGGCGCCGGCGAGGTGACGTACGTAGGCACGCAGCATCTGGCTGAGGATCACCCCGGAGTTGCCGCGAGCGCCCATGAGCGCGGCCCGGGCGAGCACGGCCATCCCGTCGCCGAGCGCGAGCCCGGGGTCGTCCGCCATCGCCTCGCGCAGCGCGTCGCGGGCCGCGGAGACGGTGAGGAACATGTTGGTGCCGGTGTCGCCGTCGGGCACCGGGTAGACGTTGAGCGCGTCGATCTCCTCGCGCGCCGACGAGAGCGCGTCCGTCGCGATGTCGACGAACCGCGCGACACCGTCGAGGGTGATGCCGTGGGTGACGTGCTCCATCGGGTCGGTCTGCTCCGGGTTCTCGTGGGTTGTCAGGGGTTCCGGCGGGTTCTCATCGCGCAATGTGGGGCGATGTGGTGCGCGCCACAGGCTAGTGCCCGCATTGCGCGGGGCTACGATTTCATCCCGCCCCGGGTCCTCGGCTACTCTTGCGCGGTTGCCTGCTGCCGCTTCATGCGGGGTGCGGGCCTCACGAACATCTCTATCAACCTCGAACGGATCGGAGTGCACGGTGGCTGCCGTCTGCGACATCTGCGCCAAGAAGCCGGGCTTCGGAAACAACCGTCCCTGGTCGCGCAAGATCACCAAGCGTCGTTTCAACCCCAACATCCAGCGCGTCCGGGCGACCGTCAACGGCACGCCCAAGCGCCTCAACGTCTGCACCGGCTGCCTCAAGGCCGGCAAGGTCTCCCGCTGACCTGACGTCGTCGATCGAAGCCCCCGCCGCTCTGCGCCGGGGGCTTCGTCGTGCGTGGGTGGTGTCCGCGGCTTCTGGCGGCTTGTCGGAGTCCCCGCTCGAGCGGGGACTCCGACACCTGGAGGCCGTTGCAACCCCCTCGAAGTGTCAGACTCCCCCTCCAGGTCGGCACCGATCGCCGCCGATCGGCGCCGGGCGAGCCCGCCCGGCGCGGTCAGGTCGGCGTTGAGTCTCCAGGAGACTCAGGGGCCAGGAGACTCAGAAGTGGGTCCAGCCGGTGGGGCCGTCGTACGCCCCGCCGTCGACGGTGACGCCCTCCCCCTCGAGCACCTCGCCGATCACCTGCCACCCGGCGGGCACCGACGCCACGTCGGGGAAGGTGGCCAGCAGGGAGTGGTCGTCACCGCCGCCGAGGATGAACTGCATCGGGTCGGCGCCGAGGGCGGCGCCCACGGCCTGGAGCGGCTCGGGGATCTCGAACGCCCCGGTGCGGACGTCGATCGCGACGCCGCTCGCGTCGGCGATGTGCCCGGCCTCGGCCAGGAGGCCGTCGGAGATGTCGATGAGCGAGGTCGCCCCCGCCTCTGCGGCGACCCGGCCCGCGGCGTACGGCGGCTCGGGGCGGCGGTAGGCCTCCACCAGCACCCGCGGCGAGCGGAACCCGCGGCCGAGGACGGCCAGCCCACCGGCGGCCCACCCCTGGCGGCCGGTCAGCGCGAGCACGTCGCCCGGCCGGGCGCCCGAGCGCAGGACCGGCGCCTGGGCGCACTCGCCGAGGACGGTGACCGCGATCGTCAGCTGGTCGGCGCGGGTCAGGTCGCCGCCGACGACGGTCGCGCCGATGCCCGCGCACTCCTCCGCGACGCCGCGGGCGAAGTCGAGCGCCCACGCCACCGGGAGGTCCGCCGGCGCGGCCAGGCCGAGGGTGAGGTGGCGGGCGACCCCGCCCATGGCGTTGACGTCCGAGAGGTTCTGCGCCGCGGCCCGGTGGCCCACGTCGGCGGCGCTGGCCCAGTCGCGGCGGAAGTGGCGGCCCTCGACCATCAGGTCGGTGGAGACCACGACGTGGCCGCGCTTGACCCGCAGCACGGCGGCGTCGTCGCCGGGGCCGACGAGCACGTGCTCGTCGGCATCGGTGGCATCGCCGAGCTGGGCGATGAGCTCGGCGATGAGGTCGAACTCGCCGGCCTCACCGAGGGTTGCGTCCGCTGCCAGTGCCATGGGCCCATCCCACCAGACGGCGGGCCGCCCGGGTCGCACCCGTCCCCTGTCGGGGCCGGCTCGCCGCGCGATAGGTTGTGTCCGTCACACCCGATGAACGAGACCGAGGAGTCCACGATGGTCGTCCAGGCCTACATCCTGATCCAGACCGACGTCGGCAAGGCCGCCGAGGTCGCCCGCGAGATCGCGCAGGTCAACGGCGTCACGCTCGCCGAGGACGTCACCGGTCCCTACGACGTGATCGTGCGCGCCGAGGCCAAGAACGTCGACGAGCTGGGCAAGCTCGTCGTGTCCAAGGTGCAGAACCTCGACGGCATCACCCGCACGCTCACCTGCCCGGTCGTCCACATCTGAGCGACCCGGCCCCCGTGCAGCCGCCTCGACGCCTCGGCCCCACCACGGGCCGGGGCGTCGTCACGTCCGTCGCCCTCGGCGTCCTCGTCCTGTGGGCGGGCACCGGGTGCTCGGGCGCACCCACGATCGACGACGTCGACCTGTCCGAGCGCGACCGCGCCGCGTGCGAGGCGCTGGTCGCCGACCTGCCCGAGACTCTCGCCGGCCAGGAGCGGCGCGAGGTGGAGCCGGCCGACGCGCTGGGCGCGGCCTGGGGCGATCCGGCCTACGTCCTCTCCTGCGGCGTGGAGCGGCCCGACGACTACGAGCCCACCGCGGAGTGCAGCGTCATCGAGGGTGTCGGCTGGTACGTCACCCCGGACCAGCTCACCGACATCTCGGAGACCGCGACGCCGGTGGCCCTCACCCTCGACCCGCTCGTCGAGCTCACGGTGCCCGCCGACTACCGCACCGAGGGGATCGACCGCGCGCTCGCCGACCTGGCGCCGGCGCTGAAGGAGCACCTGCGCGAGGGCCTCCCCTGCCTGTGACCCTGGCTGGGATCCTGCCGGTGATCCTGCCTGTGACCGCTCAGCGCAGGCCGGTGTCGCGGCGCAGCGCCAGCTGGACGAGCCGGTCCACCATCGCGGGGTAGGACATCCCGGTGGCCGCCCACAGCTGGGGATACATGGAGGTCGGCGTGAACCCCGGCATCGTGTTGAGCTCGTTGATCACCAGCGACCCGTCGGGCATGAGGAAGAAGTCGACCCGGGCGAGCCCCTCGCACGACAGCGCCTCGAACGCCCGCACCGCCATCGCGCGCAACTCCTGCTCGGTCTCGGCGGAGACGTGGGCGGGGATGTCGATCTCGGTGTGCTGGTCGGGGAGGTACTTGGCCTCGAAGTCGTAGAACTCGTGGTCTCCGCCGGTGCGCACCTCGCCGGGGCGCGAGGTCTCGGGCGGTCCCTCGAACGTGCCGAGCACGCCGCACTCCACCTCGCGGGCACCCTCCATCGAGTGCTCGACGAGCACCTTGGGGTCGTGGCGGAACGCCTCCTCGAGCGCGTCCGCGACCTCGGTGGCGTCGTGGACCTTGCTGATGCCCATGCTCGAGCCGGCGCGGGCCGGCTTGGCGAACGACGGGAACCCGAGCTCCTCGATCCGGGCGCGGCAGCCGAGGGGGTCCTGCTCCCACTCGGTGCGGGTCACGACGATGCCGGGCGTGACCGGCAGCCCGGCGGCCTGCAGGACCACCTTCATGTAGGCCTTGTCCATGCCGATCGCCGAGGCGAGCACGCCGGAGCCGACGTAGCGCACGCCGGCCATCTCGAGCATGCCCTGGAGGGTGCCGTCCTCGCCCCACGGCCCGTGGAGCAGCGGGAACACCACGTCGACCTCGCCGATGACCGACGGGACGCTGGACGCCTCGGTGACGACGAGGTCGGTGCCCGTGGTCGCGCCCCGCAGCGCGACGGGCGACCGGTCGGCGTCGACCTGCGGGAGGTCGTTGCCCCGGATCGCAAGACGCGCCGGCTCGTCGCGCTCGAGCACCCACCGCCCGTCGGTGGCGATCCCGACCGGCACCACGTCGTAGGCCTCCCGGTCGATCGCGGCCAGCACGCTGCCTGCGGTGACGCAGGAGATGCCGTGCTCGGAGGAGCGGCCCCCGAAGACGACGGCGACGCGCGGCTTGCGCGCAGCGGAGTCCGGGGTGGGGTCCGAGGTGGTGCGGGGGGAGGTGTCGTTCATCGCCTCGACCCTATCCACCTACGCTGGCGCGTATGGCTGCAGACTCACCGCTCAGGCCCGCGACGATCGCCGTCACGGCCGGTCGGCCCGACAAGGTCCCCGACGCGCCGCTCAACACCCCGATCACGATGGCGGCGACCTACGTCGCCGGCGGCGAGGTGGAGTACGGGCGCTACGGCAACCCGACGTGGACGGCGCTGGAGGACGCGCTCGGCGCCCTGGAGGGCGGCCGCTGCCTGACCTTCGCGTCCGGCCTGGCCGCGGTCGCCACCGTGCTCGACCTGGTGGGCGCGGAGGGAAAGGTCGTCGCGCCACGGCACGGCTACACCGGCACGATCATGCAGCTCGCCGACCTGGAGGCCCGGGGCCGGCTCAGGGCGGAGCTGGTCGACGTCACCGCCACCGACGCGGTGGTGGCGGCCTGCGACGGCGCCGCGCTGGTGTGGCTGGAGTCGCCCACCAACCCGGCCCTGGAGGTTGCCGACATCCCCACGATCACGAAGGCGGCGCACGAGGCCGGGGCGTACGTCGTGGTCGACAACACCTTCGCCACTCCCCTGCTCCAGCGGCCCCTCGACGACGACGTCGACATCGTCGTGCACTCCGCCACCAAGTACCTCGCCGGGCACTCCGACGTGCAGATGGGCGCGATCGTCACCCGCGACGACGAGCTCCACGGCGTGCTCAAGGGACGTCGCGACCTCGTCGGGGCGATCCCCGGCCCGTTCGAGGCGTGGCTGACCCTGCGCGGCCTGCGCACCCTGCACCTGCGCGTCGAGCGCGCGCAGGCCAACGCCCAGGAGCTGGCCCGCCGGCTCGCCGAGCACCCCGCGCTGTCGGAGGTGCGCTACCCGGGCTTCGGCGCGATCGTCAGCATCGTGCTCGCCCAGGGCGAGGTGGCCGCCGACCTGCTCAGCCGCAAGACCCGCCTGTGGATCCACGCCACGTCGCTCGGCGGCGTCGAGTCGAGCCTGGAGCGCCGCCGGCGGTGGAAGGCCGAGGCCGCCACCATCCCCGACGGCCTGGTGCGGCTCTCCGTCGGCATCGAGGACGTCGAGGACCTCTGGGACGACCTGCGCACCGCGCTCGACGGGTGCGTCGGCTGACGGCTGCGCAGCGCGCGTGTAACGCTTCAGCCCCATGGGGCGAAGTACGGGCATGGAGCCACCAACCGATGTCGCCGACATCTCCGGCATCGGGCGCGACCCCGACGCCTTCGAGGCGTTCTACCGCGCGCACCTGGCCTGGGTACGCCGTTTCGTGGCGCGCCGGGTCGACGACCCGCACACCGCGGCCGACCTGACGGCCGACATCTTCCTCGCCGTCATCGACAGCGCAGCACGCTACGACGCCACCGCCGGCACCGCCAGCGCTTGGCTGGCCGGCATCGCCCGGCACGTCGTCGCCGACGACGTCCGTCGCCGGGTGCGGGAGTCGCGGGCGCACGGCCGGCTGTCCGGGCGGGCGCTCCTCGACGAGCAGTCCGCCGAACGCATCGCCGATCGCATTGACGGGGAGCGGATGGCACGTCAGCTCCACCGCTCGCTCGCGTCCCTGCCGGACAAGCAGCGAGCCGTCGTCGAGCTCGTGGCCGTCGACGGGCTCAGCCTCACCGAGGCGGCGCACGCCCTCGGCATCTCCGCCGGCAATGCCCGCGTCCGCTACCACCGGGCTCGGACCCGGCTCCAGGACGTCCTTCCCAGCCCCTTCGAGGTGACCGCATGAGCACGCACACCCCTCCCCCGCCCGAGCTCGACACCTTCGAGTCCCGCCTCCTCATCGGCCTGCGCCGCGAGGTGGCGACGGCGCCGGCCGTCGCCCCCGCCCCACGTCGTACGCGTCGTCGTGCCCTCGCCGTCGCGGCAGGCGTCGCCGCCACCGCGGTCGTGGGAGTCGTCCTCGTGCCGGGCCTCGGGACGACGCGTGCGTACTCGGTGCAGGAGGGCAACGCAGGCACCATCGAGGTCCAGATCAACCGCCCCCAGGACGCCGCCGGTCTCGAGCGCGCGTTGGAGGAGCACGGGATCGCGGCGGACATCACCTATCTCCCCGACCTCCAGGGGTGCGCACCTGGCCGCTACGCCGAGGTGGGCCGCGAGGTGGGCATGTCCCTCCAGATCGGCCAGGAGATGGTCAAGGTGACCCTCCCGCCGGGCGCGGTCCGTGACGGCGAGACCTTCGTGATGGTCCTGTCCGTCGAGGCCATGACCCAGCACGAGCTGTCCGACATCGAGGAGCGCGACGGACAGCGGGTCGTCGAGGGCACGAAGTCCTCCGTGACCGCCGAGGTCGCCAGCGGCCCGGTCGGGGCGTGCGACGTCGTGGCGGGGCGGGGCTGAGCAGCTGGGTCGCAGTTCACTCGTACCTGGTACGAGTGATGTTCGAGTCAGGCTCTGGAAGTCGTGTCCCGGCTGACCGGATCTCGAGGCGCTCGTGCGACTTCGCTCCTCAGTCGCGTCGCTTGCTCGATCTGCCCGCTCCCACGTCCCGACCTCGTACCTCGGTCAGAACCGGGCGTCTCAGTGCAGCTCGGGCTTGGTGTCGCGGGCGATGAACGAGTTCATCATGTCGAGCGCGGTCATCTTGCCGTCGACGACGGCGTCGACGGCCTCGGCGATCGGGGCGTCCACGCCGGTGCGCCGAGCCAGCTCGAGCAGCGACTTGCAGGACTTGGCACCCTCGGCGACCTGACGCGTCGTGGCGTAGATGTCGGCGGTCGTCATGCCCTGGCCGAGGCGCTCGCCGAAGGTGCGGTTGCGCGAGAGCGGCGAGGAACACGTGGCGACCAGGTCGCCGAGGCCGGCGAGCCCCATGAGGGTCAGCGGGTTGGCGCCCTGGGCCGTGGCGAGGCGGGCGGTCTCGGCGAGACCGCGGGTGATCACCGACGCGGTCGTGTTGTCGCCGAAGCCCAGGCCGACCGCCATCCCGACGGCGAGACCCACGACGTTCTTGTAGGCGCCGCCGATCTCGCACCCGAGGACGTCGACCGAGGTGTAGGGACGCCACGACGGGCCGTGGGTGAGGGCCTGGAGGTGCTTGGCCCGGTCCTCGTCGACGCAGGCGACGACCGAGGCGGCGGGCTCGCGGCGGGCGATCTCGCGCGCCAGGTTGGGGCCGCTGATGACCGCGATCCGGTCGCCCGGCCCGTCGGTGACCTCCTGGATGACCTCGCTCATCCGCATCAGGGAGCCGAGCTCGACGCCCTTCATCAGCGAGACCAGGGTGGCCTGCTCCGGCAGGACCGGGGCCCACTCCGTGAGGTTCTCGCGGAGGCTCTGTGACGGCACGGCCAGCACGACGACGTCGGCGTGGGCGGCGACCTTCTCGGGGTCGGTCGACGCCGTGATCGACGGCGCCAGCTCGACGCCCGGCAGGTAGTCGGTGTTCTCGCGGCGATCGTTGATCGCCTCCACGACCTCCTCGCGCCGCGCCCAGAGGGACACGTCGTTGCCGGCGTCGGCCAGCACGAGCGAGAAGGCGGTGCCCCACGACCCGGCACCGAACACTGCGATCTTCGTCATCGGGTGCGCTTCCTGTTCGTGCGGTGGCCCCGGACGGGTGCCTCGTCGCGGGGGTTGCCGATCTCGCGTACGCCGCTGGCGCGCGGGTCGAAGCGCTGCTCCGGGGCGTCCTCGCCACGGATGTCGGCGACGAGGGCGGTGATCGCGGCCATGATGCGCTCGGTCGCGGCGGCGATGGTCTCCGCCGACTGCGGCCGCGTGAGGAGGTCGTCGAGCGGGACGGGGTCGCCGGCCTTCATCACGATGGTCTTGCGCGGCACGAGGTGCGGCCGCTTGGTGTAGGGCGGGAGCACGTCCTGGGCACCCCACTGCCCGACCGGGATCACGGGACAGCCGGTCGCCAGCGCGATCCGCGCCGCCCCGGTCTTGCCCTTCATCGGCCACAGGTCGGGGTCGCGGGTCAGCGTGCCCTCGGGGTAGACGATGAGGCACTCGCCGTCGTTGATCGCCTGCACCGCGGCGTCGTAGGCGCCGATCGCGTTGCGGCTGAGCCGCTCGACGGGGATCTGGCCGGCAGCGGTGAGGAAGGCGCCGAGGTACTTGTTGGTGAACAGCCCGGACTTCGCGAGGTAGCGCGGCAGCCGGCCGTGGTCGTAGACGAAGTGCGCCGAGAGCAGCGGGTCGACGTGCGAGAGGTGGTTGATCGCCACGATGCAACCGCCCGTGGCCGGGATCTTCTCGCCGTCGATCCAGGTCCGCGAGGTGGCGGTGAGCAGGGTCGGCTTGAGGATCGACGCGGCGACGGTCATCGCCCAGCCACGCTTCCGCTCCAGCTTCCTGACGCGCACCGTCGCCCCTCCCGATCCTGCTGTGCTCGCGGGCCCGGCCCGGATGCTCCTGTGTGTCGCGAGCAGGCTATCCGGTCGGCGCGGCGCAGGGACCACACCGGCACGCTGGACCCGGGTGGCAGGATCTCCGGGTGTCCGTCGTCGCCCCCACCGACCGCTACGTGGTCGTCGTGCCCGTCAAGCCGCCCGCCCACGGCAAGTCCCGGCTGACCGGGCTCGGCGACGACGGACGCCGTGCCCTCGCCGAGGCGTTCGCGCTCGACACCGTGCAGGCCGCCGCCGCGACGCCGGGCGTGGACGCGGTCCTCGTCGTGACCGACGACCACCGCCTCGCCGCCGCCGTGCGCACCCTCGGGTGCGCGGTGATCCCCGACGGCGTGAGCGACGACCTCAACGCCACCCTCGTGCAGGCCGCGGCGGAGGTGACGCGCCGCTGGCCGGGCGCCGTTCCGGTGGCCCTGTGCGCCGACCTGCCGGGACTTCGGCCCGTGGAGCTCGCGGGGGTGCTCGCCGAGGTGCGCGAGCAGGTCGCGGCCGGCCGCAGCGCCTTCGTGCGCGACCGCTCCGGTGCGGGCACCACGTTGTACGCCGCCGCTGCCGGGCGGTTCGACCCGGCGTTCGGGCCCTCGTCCGCGTCACGGCACGAGCAGGCCGGCGCGGTGGAGGTCGGCTCCCGCGCGACCAGCGTGCGCACCGACGTCGACGACGCGGACGACCTGGAGACCGTGCTGCTGGCCGGCGTCGGCCCGCACACGACGCGGGCATGCGACGGGCGGGCCACCCGCTCGGGGTGACCCGCCCGTGTCGGCGCGGCAGCAGGGCTGCGGCGTCAGGACTTCTTCGCGGTGCTCTTCTTGGCCGTGGTCTTCTTGGTGGTGGTCTTCTTGGCCGGTGCCTTCTTGGCCGTCGAGGAGCTGGTGGACTTGCTCGCGGTCGACTTCGTGGCCGTCTTCTTCGCAGGCGCCTTGGAGGCGGTGGTCTTGGACGCGGTCTTGGACGCGGTCTTGGCGGTGGAGCTGCCGGCCTTCTTGGCGGTCGACTTCTTGGCGGTCGTGGTCTTGGACGCCGTGGACTTGGCGGTGCTGGACTTCTTGGCCGCGGTGGACTTCGAGGTCGTGGTCTTGGCCGGTGCCGACTTCTTGGTGGCAGCTCCCGTGACGGCTGACGCGGCGGCCCGGACACCGGGCGGCTTGGGCATCGTCGCGGCCGTCAGCCTCGGAAGCTTCTTCGACCCCGAGATGACGTCCTTGAGCTCCTTGCCGGCGGAGAACTTCGGCACGGACTTCTTCTTCGACTTCATCCGCTCGCCGGTCTGCGGGTTGCGGACCCAGCGCGCGTTGCGGACGGCCTTCTCGAAGGAGCCGAAGCCCGTGATCGCGACCTTCTCCCCCTTCGCGACCTCGCGGGTGATGGTGTCGAGCACTGACTCCAGTGCGTGGGCCGCCTGCTTGCGGTTCCCCTCGTAACGCGCGGCGAGCGCGTCGATGAGCTCTGACTTGTTCACTAGCTTCCCTTCCCAATGAACCTCGGACGCCGAGCTCGTGCTCGACCCTCTCTAGCACGCTAGGGACATGGGAGGGTGAGGACAATCACCATCGCCCTTGTTTGCAGGGGTTTTTCAGGCCGTGACGGGCTTCCAGCTCGGTCGCCCCGCCTCGAAGGCGGTGATCTCGGCGTCGTGCGACAGCGTGATGCCGATGTCGTCGAGGCCCTCGAGCAGCCGCCAGCGCGTGTAGTCGTCGATGTCGAAGGAGTCCTCGACGGCGTCCTCGCCGACGCCCGCGCGGATGGTGCGGCTCTCCAGGTCGACGGTGATCTCGCCGCCGGGGTTGTCGTCGAGCCAGTCCCACAGCCGCTGCACGACCTTCTCGTCGACCTGCGCCGCGACCAGCCCGGCCTTGCCGGAGTTGCCGCGGAAGATGTCGGCGAAGCGCGAGGAGATGACGACCTTGAAGCCGTAGTTCTGCAGCGCCCAGACGGCGTGCTCGCGCGAGCTCCCGGTGCCGAAGTCGGGACCGGCGACGAGCACCGACCCCGTGGCGTAGGTGGGGTCGTTGAGCACGAAGTCGGGATCGTTGCGCCACGCCGCGAAGAGTCCGTCCTCGAAGCCGGTGCGCGTGACGCGCTTGAGGTAGACGGCCGGGATGATCTGGTCGGTGTCGACGTTGCTGCGCTTGAGCGGCACGCCGACGCCGGTGTGGGTGGTGAACTTGTCCATGGGTCAGACCTCCTGCAGGTCGGCGACGGGAGCCAGGTCGGCGGGCGAGGAGAGGGTGCCGCGCACGGCGGTGGCCGCGGCGACGGGCACCGAGACGAGGTGCGTACGACCGCCCTTGCCCTGGCGGCCCTCGAAGTTGCGGTTGGACGTCGACGCGCTCCGCTCGCCGGGGGCGAGCTGGTCGGGGTTCATCCCCAGGCACATCGAGCAGCCGGCGCCACGCCACTCGGCGCCCGCGGCGACGAAGACCCGGTCGAGGCCCTCGGCCTCGGCCTGGAGGCGTACGCGCACCGACCCGGGCACCACCAGCATGCGGGTGTCGTCGGCGACCCGGCGGCCGTCGAGGATCGAGGCGGCGAGCCGCAGGTCCTCGATGCGACCGTTGGTGCAGGAGCCCACGAACACCGTGTCGACCTTGACCTCGCGCAGCGGAGTGCCGGCCTCGAGGCCCATGTACTGCAGGGCCTTCTCGGTCGCGATCTTGTCGTTGGGCTCGTCGAAGTCGTCGGGGCTCGGGACGCTCGCGCCCAGGGGCGCACCCTGGCCGGGGTTGGTGCCCCACGTGACGAACGGCGTCATCGTGGACGCGTCGAGCACGATCTCCTTGTCGAAGACGGCGTCGTCGTCGGTGCGCAGCGTCTTCCAGTGCGCGACGGCGGCGTCCCAGTCGGCGCCCTGGGGCGCCTCCGGCTTGCCCTCGATGTAGTCGAAGGTGGTCTGGTCGGGAGCGATGAGGCCGGCCTTGGCCCCCCACTCGATCGACATGTTGCACACCGTCATGCGGCCCTCCATCGAGAGCTCCTCGATGGCCTGGCCGCGGTACTCCACGATGTAGCCCTGGCCGCCGCCGGTGCCGGTGTGCGTGATCAGGGTCAGCACGAGGTCCTTGGCGGTGACCCCCTCGGGCAGGCTGCCGTTGACGGTGACCGCCATGGTCTTCGGACGCGCCTGGGTGAGGGTCTGCGTGGCGAGGACGTGCTCGACCTCGGAGGTGCCGATGCCGAAGGCGATGGCGCCGAAGGCCCCGTGAGTGGAGGTGTGCGAGTCGCCGCACACGATCGTCATGCCCGGCTGGGTCAGGCCCAGCTGGGGGCCGACGACGTGGACGATGCCCTGCTCGACGTCGCCGAGCGGGTGGAGCCGCACGCCGAAGTCGGCGGCGTTCTTGCGCAGCGCCTCGACCTGGGTGCGGCTCACCGGGTCGGCGATCGGCTTGTCCCAGTCGAGGGTGGGGACGTTGTGGTCCTCGGTCGCGAGGGTGAGGTCGGGACGGCGCACCGGGCGATTGGCCAGTCGGAGCCCGTCGAACGCCTGCGGCGAGGTCACCTCGTGGAGCAGGTGGAGGTCGATGTAGAGGAGGTCGGGCTCCCCGGGGGCGCTCCGGACGACGTGCTCGTCCCAGACCTTCTCGGACAGGGTCTTGCCCATGACTCGATCTCCTTCTTTGCGTGCGGTGGAACGACGCTACATCTTGCATCCCACTCCCTGAGATGACAATATCGGCATATGGACAACGGATCTGGCGTCGGCGTTCTCGACAAGGCGGCGCTCGTGCTCGCAGCGCTGGAGGCCGGACCGGCCACCCTCGCCGGCCTGGTCGCCGGCACCGGGCTGGCCCGCCCGACTGCGCACCGCCTCGCGGTGGCCCTGGAGCACCACCGCCTCGTCGCGCGCGACATGCAGGGCCGGTTCGTGCTCGGCCCGCGGCTCGCCGAGCTCTCCGCCGCCGCCGGCGAGGACCGCCTGCTCGCCTCCGCAGGCCCGGTCCTGGCCCGGCTGCGCGACATCACCGGCGAGTCCGCGCAGCTGTGGCGCCGCCAGGGCGAGCACCGCGTGTGCGTGGCCGCTGCCGAGCGCCCCTCCGGACTCCGCGACACCATCCCGGTCGGTTCGCAGCTGACCATGAACGCCGGCTCGGCCGCGCAGATCCTGCTCGCCTGGGAGGACCCCGAGCGCATGCACCGCGGCCTGCAGAACGCCGCGTTCTCCGCCACTGCGCTGTCGGGGATCCGCCGGCGCGGGTGGTCGCAGTCGGTGGGCGAGCGCGAGCAGGGCGTCGCCTCGGTGTCGGCCCCGGTCCGCTCCCCCGGCGGCAAGGTGATCGCCGCGGTCTCGGTCTCCGGTCCCCTCGAGCGCCTCTCGCGCCAGCCCGGGCGGATGCACGCGCCCGCCGTCCTCGCCGCGGCCGACCGGCTCTCGGAGTCGTTGCGCCGCGCCGCCGCCGAGTAGCCCCCGGAGTAGCCCCCGGAGTAGCCCCCGGAGCAGCCCCCCTGGAGTAGCCCCGAGGGCTTCTCAGCACCGCCGACCCTCGGGCAGGGTGGACGCATGACCGAGCTCGTGGACCTCGCCCCCGCTGCCGAGCAGCTCGCCGACGTCGTCGTGGACGTCACCGACGACCAGCTGTCCGCGCCGACTCCCTGCGAGGGCAGGACCGTCGGGCAGCTCCTCCAGCACCTCGTGGGGCTGACGCTCGCCTTCCGCGCGGCCGCCGACAAGGAGGTCGGCCCGCTCACCGACACCAGTCCCGACGAGGCGGGGTGGCCGGACGCCGAGCCCGGCTGGCGCGAGGCGCTCGCCCACCAGCTTCCGGCGCTCGCCGCCGCCTGGCGCGACCCGGCTGCATGGGAGGGGATGACCCGCGCGGGTGGTGTCGACCTGCCCGGCCAGGTGGCCGGCCTCGTCGCCCTCGACGAGATCGTCCTGCACGGCTGGGACCTCGCCCGCGCCACCGGCCAGGGCTTCGACTGCGACGACGCGACGGCCGGGGCGCTCGCGGAGTTCGTGGACGGCTTCGACACCGACGGCACACCGGGCATGTTCGGCCCCGCCGTGACCGTGGGCGCCGACGCGGCGCCGTTCGAGCGCGTCCTGGCCGCCTCGGGTCGCGACCCGGAGTGGGCTCCGGCCTGAGCAGGGGCAGGGGTTTCCCGGGAGTCGTGGACGGGCGCCCTCGTGCTCGCTGAGCCAGTCGACGACGGTCGCCGACAGCCAGGCGGCGTGTGACACGTGGACGTCGTGGCCGGCTCCCGCTGCCTCGCGGTAGGCGCCGTGGGTGATGGCGTCGGCCATCTGCCGCACCAGGTCCGGTGGGCAGACCGGGTCGTGTGCCCCGGCGATCAACAGCGTCGGCCACGTGATGAGCGACGCCCGCGACAGGCTCACGTCTCCGCCCTCGGCCACGATCCCCGCCAGGGCCTGGGCCCAGCTGGACGTCATGGTCCGCGCGACCCGCCTCGGCGCGGTGGCCCGGAGACCGCCCGTCAGAACAGCGCGTCCTGCTCGAGCTCGAGCAGCTGCTGCTTGCGGAGCAGGCCTCCGGCGTAGCCGGTCAGGGTGCCGTTGGCGCCGATGACCCGGTGGCACGGCACCACGATGGGGATCGGGTTGCGGCCGTTGGCGAGTCCGACGGCACGCGAAGCGGCGTTGGTCATCCCGAGCCGGCCGGCGATCTCGCCGTACGACGCGGTGCGGCCGTAGCCGATCAGCTCGAGCTGCGACCACACGCGCCGCTGGAAGTCGGTGCCGACCGGGGCGAGCGGGAGGTCGAAGTCGGTGAGCTCGCGGTCGAAGTAGGCCGTCAGCTGCCGCACGGCCTCGGCGAGCACCGGGTGCTCGTCGGAGCGCGCGCCCAGCGGCCGGCCGTCGGCCGGCTGGCGGAACGGCGAGAACTCGATCGCCACGATCGACCCGTCGCGCTCGACGACGCGCAGGTCGCCCACGGGCGAGGGCATCACGGTCCACATGTCAGGTCTCCTCGGGTGGGGCGGCGGGTGCGGCGATGGGTGCAGCGGTGGGTGCGGTGGCGGGCATGAGGGTGTTCCAGAGGTGCATCAGGGCGTACGAGCGCCAGGGTCTCCAGCTCTCGGGATCCGGATCGCCGCCCAGGTCGGCCAGCAGCCGGCGCACCGCGAGGTCGGTGGCGAGGAAGACGTCGGGGTGCCCGAGGGCGCGCATCGCCACGTAGTCGGCGGTCCACGGCCCGATGCCGGGCAGCTCGAGCAGCGCCCGTCGTACGTCGTCGCGGTCGGGACCGCGGTCGAGCACGACGCGTCCCTCGGCGAGCGCGGCGGCGAGCCCGACGAGCGCTCGGCCCCGCGCGCGCGGCATCGGCAGCGTCGCGGGGTCGGCCGTCGCGAGGGTCGCGGCGTCGGGGAAGAGGTGGGTCAGGCCCGGCGCCTCCGTCTCGATGCGACGCCCGTGGGCCCGGACGAGGCGGCCCGCGACCGTGCGAGCGCCGGCGACGCTGACCTGCTGCCCGATGACGGTGCGGATCGCGGTCTCGTCGCCGTCGACCTGACCCGGGACGCGCAGGCCCGGGGTGGCGCGCACGAGGCGGCCCAGGACGAGGTCGGCGCCGAGGTGGGCGTCGACGGCGCGCGGGTCGCAGTCGGCGTCGAGCAGGCGGCGCACGCGCTCGCTCGCGGCGGCGGTGTCGCGCAGGTCCTCGAGCCGGAACTCGGCGGTGACGAAGCCGGTGCCGCCCGCCGGGAGGTCGGCCAGCTCGAGCCGCACCGTGCCACTGCCGTGCGGCAGGTCGAGGGTGCGCGCGTAGCAGCCGGGTCCGGCGACCTCGACGCCCGGCACCACGTGGTGGGCCAGGAAGTCGAGCAGGCGCTGCCCGGCGAAGGGAGTGCGGACGGGCAGGCGCATGGTCACCGCGCCGGCGCTCGGGGCACGGTGGTGGCGGCGGCCGCGCAGCTGGCTGGGCGAGGCGGCGTAGATCTCACGCAGCGTCTCGTTGAACTGCCGCACGCTGGCGAACCCGGCCGCGAAGGCCACGTCGGTCAGCGGAAGGTCGGTCGTCTCGATGAGCACCCGTGCGCTCTGGGCCCGTCGGGCCCGCGCCAGTGCCAGCGGCCCGGCGCCGAGCTCCTGGGTCAGCAGCCGGCCGAGGTGGCGCGGGGTGTAGCCGACGCGGCGCGCCAGCCCGTCGACGCCCTCGCGGTCGACGAGGCCGTCGGCGATCAGGCGCATCGCCCGGCCGGCGACGTCGGCCGCGACGTCCCACTCGGGGCTGCCGGGCGTCGCGTCGGGCAGGCAGCGCTTGCAGGCGCGGTAGCCTGCCGCATGCGCGCTGGCGGCCGTGGGGTGGAAGGTGACGTTGCCCTCGGCGGGCGTGCGCGCCGGGCACGACGGACGACAGTAGATCCCGGTGGTGCGCACTGCGGTGTAGAAGACCCCGTCGAAGCGGCGATCCCTGCTGCGGACCGCGCGGTAGCAGGCCTCGGCGTCGAGGTGCCCGGTCGGTGTCATGGCTCCATCCTGACCCCCGAGCCGTCCCCCCACCAGCGGGAAACGGACACGGGGGTGGGACGCGCAGGCGTGTCTCAGGAGCCCACCGAGCGGTAGCGGCGCTCCGGTCGCCCCGCCCCGCCGTACTGCAGCCGCACCTCCGCCCGACCTCGGGCCACGAAGTGCTCGAGGTAGCGCCGGGCGGAGACCCGGGAGATGCCGACCCGCTCGGCGCACTCCCCCGCGGAGAGCTCGTCAGTGTCGCGGAGCGCCTCCGCCACGACCTCGGCCGTCTCCGGGCTCAGGCCCTTGGGCAGCCTCCCCGGGCCGGGGGACGCGCCGACGGCGGCCGCGCCGAACACCGCGTCGATGTCGTCCTGGGCGGGCGCTCCCGAGCCCGCGAGCGCCAGCAGCGCGGCGCGGAACGACTCGAGCCGCACCCGCAGGTCGTCGTAGTCGAACGGCTTCACCAGGTAGTGGACCGCCCCGCCGGACGCGGCGGCGCGCACCGTGTCGGCCTCCCGGGCCGCCGTGACCACCAGCACGCCGACGTCGTCGCCGCCCGCCCGGAGCCGTCGCAGCACCTCGATGCCGGTCATGTCGGGCAGGTGCACGTCGAGCAGCACCAGGTCGGGGCGCAGACGTGCCACCTGGTCGAGCGCCGCCTGCCCGCTGCTGGCGACCCCGACGACCGTGAAGCCCTCCGTGCGCTCGACGAACTGGGTGTGGATGCGCGCGACCATGAAGTCGTCGTCGACGACCAGCACCGTGACGTCGTGCGTCGTGTCGCTCGGCGGACGGTGCGTGCGCGTGCTCATCCGACCTCCGCTCCCGGCAGCCGCACCTCGAAGACCGCGCCGGTGCCGTCGACCCCGGCGCGGACCGCGACCGCGCCGCCCCGACGTTCGCAGACGACCTGCACCAGCGCCAGCCCGACCCCCCGTCCCTCGGTGGTGGGTGCCTTCGAGCTCCAGCCGCGGCGGAAGATCCTGCCCACCTCGTCCGGGGGCACGCCGGGCCCGGTGTCGGTCACGGCCAGGTGCACGACGTCGCCGACGAGGCGCAGGTCGACCTCGACCGCCGTGCCGCCGACCGACACCGAGGCGTCGACGGCGTTGTCGACGAGGTTGCCCACGACAGTGCCCACGTCGGTGGACGTCTCGGGGTCGAGGCGGGGCAGGCTGCTGGTCGCCGACACGCGCAGGTCGACCCCGCGCTCGGCCGCCAGGCTGGTCTTGGCGATCAGCAGGGCGGCGACGGCGGGGTCGGCCACGTGCGCGAGCACGGCGTCGGAGATCTCGCGGCGCCGCCGGCTGAGGGTCCCCACGAGCCGTGACACCTCGTCGTACTCGCCGAGCTGCACCAGCCCGGAGATCGTGTGCAGCTGGTTGTGGAACTCGTGGGTCTGGGCGCGCAGCGTGTTGGTGATCGACTCCCGCGCGCTGAGCTCGCTCTGCAGGGCGAGCAGCTCGGTGCGGTCGCGGAGCGTGGTCACCGACGCGACCCGCCTGCCGCCCTCCACGACCGGGTTGCGGTTGACGACCAGCACGCGCTCGCCCAGCACGACCACGTGGTCGCGGATCGCGGCGCCGTCGGCGAGCAGGTCGCGGACGGCGGGGTCGAGGTCGAGGTCGTCGACGGCGCGCCCCTGCACATCGCCCTCGAGCCCGATGAGCTCGCGGGCGCTGTCACTCACCACGGTGATGGTGCCGTCCTCCCCGACCGCGACGACGCCCTCGCGGATCGAGTGGAGCAGGGCCTCGCGCTGGTCGGCGAGCGCGGCGATCGCCGCCGGCTCGAGCCCGCGCGTGCGGCGGCGCACCAGCCGGGAGAGCAGGAACGAGCCGGCGACGCCCAGGCCGAGCCCGAGACCGGCGACGGCGAGCAGGTCGGGCAGCACGCCGCGTGCCCGTTCGGCCAGGGACGGGTAGGACTGCGCCACCATCGAGATCCCGACGAGGGCACCCCGGTCGTCGATGATCGGCACCTGCGCCGCGATGGCCCGATCGCCGAAGTCGTCGACGTCGCCGGTCCACGTCCGCAGCTGCTGGACGGTGCTGCCGCCGAGGTCGACCTGCCGGCCCCGGCCGGCGAAGTCGCTGCTGACGAGCACGACCCCGTCCGGGTCGGCGAGGTAGACGCCCCCGGCCTGGTAGTTGTTGCGCACCCGCTGGGTGTACGACGTCAGCGACGCCCGACGGCGTTCGACCAGGCCCTGCACGAACGGGTCACGCACCGCCGCGATGTTGGCCATCGACTCGGCGGCGGCCCGCATCCGGGCGCCGCGGGTGTCGCGGAAGTCGGCGTCGCTCTGCTGCACCGACACCACGCTCGCCACGGCGACCACGACGAGCAGCACCGTCAGCTGGAGCACCAGGACCTGGCCGGCGAGCGTCGCCGGCCGCCAGCGCGAGCGCGACCACAAGTTCCACAACCTCCATTGCTTTGCCAATCGTGACGTCCGCCACAGGAGTCTTGCACCATCGGGGGGTCGGCACGATCGAGCGAGGGAGACCACATGCTGCGCCAACGGACCAGGCGGGTCGCGGCCACGGCGACGGCACTCGCCACCGTCGTGCTGCTCGCGACGGGCTGCGGGGTCACCCGGGGCGACGCGAGCGACGACATGACGATGCTCATCCCCAACAGCCCGGGCGGCGGCTACGACCAGACCGGGCGCGCTGCCGTGGCCGTGATGGAGAACGGCGACATCACCGGCGGCTCGTTCGAGGTGACCAACGTGATCGGGGCCGGAGGGTCGGTGGCGATGACCCGGCTGATGAACGCCGAGGGCGACGAGCGCACGATGATGACCGCCGGCCTCGGCGTGGTGGGCTCCCTCTACTCCTTCGGCGCGCCCTACCGGCTCGACGACGCCACCCCGCTGGCCCAGCTCATCGCGGACCAGGAGGGCGTCCTGGTGCCGGCGGACTCCCCCTTCGAGACCATCGACGACCTGGTGGCGGCCTGGCAGGACGACCCGGGCTCCGTCGTCGTCGGCGGCGGCTCGTCACCGGGCGGACCCGACCACCTGTTCCCGATGCAGCTCGCCGGGGCGGTCGACGTCGACCCGCGCGAGCTGCGCTACGTCGCCTACGACGGCGGCGGCCCGCTGACCAGCGCGCTGCTCGGCAACAAGATCGACGTCGGCTTCTCCGGCGTCGGGGAGTTCGTCGGCCAGCTCTCCTCCGGCGAGCTGCGGCTGCTGGCCGTCTCCGGCGAGGAGCGGCTCGACGGCGAGGGCATCAGCGAGGCACCCACCCTCACCGAGTCCGGCATCGACCTGGTCTTCACCAACTGGCGCGGCGTCTTCGCGCCCCCCGGCATCAGCGAGGAGCGGCGCCAGGACCTGATCGCCGACCTGGAGGCGATGCACGCGACCCCCGAGTGGCAGCGGGCCCTCGAGGAGAACGGCTGGATCGACGAGTTCAAGACCGGCGACGACTTCGCGACGTTCCTCCGGGAGCAGGACGAGCGGGTCGCCACCACCCTCGAGGAGCTGGACCTGCTGTGAGCACATCAGTCGACACCCCCACCCCCGCCGAGGCACCGCGGACCGCACCTGGCCGCGACCGCGACCTCCCCCAGCTCGGCCTCGCGGCGCTGCTCGTCGTGGTCGGTGCCTACACCTTCTACGACGCGACGACCCTGCGGATCGGCTTCGGCGACCCGGTCGGGCCGCGGATCTTCCCCTACGTGATCGGAGCGGTCACCGTGGTGCTCGGCCTCCTGCTGGTCGTGGCGACGCTGCGCGGAGACGTGCCGCAGGCCGAGGGCGGGGAGGACGTCGACCTGCGGCACCCCGCCGACTGGGTCACCGTCCTCAAGCTGGTGGGCGTGCTGCTGTTCACCGCGCTCACCGTCTCCTTCCTCGGCTGGGCCGTCAGCGGTGCGCTGCTCTTCACCGGCGCCGCGTGGTCGCTGGGCAGCCGGACGCTGCTGCGCGACGCCATCGTCGGCACCGTGCTGTCGGTGAGCAGCTGGTACTTCTTCCACGAGGTGCTGGGCGTGATCCTCCCCGCCGGGATCCTGGACGGGGTGCTCTGATGGACAACCTCACCCTCCTGATGGACGGCTTCGGCTCCGTCCTCACCCCGCAGAACCTGCTCTTCGCCGCCATCGGCGTGCTGCTCGGCACGTTCGTGGGCGTGCTGCCCGGCATCGGGCCGGCGATGGCGGTGGCGCTGCTGCTGCCGGTCACCTTCGGCATGGACCCGATCCCCGCGTTCATCATGTTCGCCGGCATCTACTACGGCGGGATGTACGGCGGCTCGACGACGGCCATCCTGCTCAACACGCCCGGTGAGTCGGCGTCGGTGATGACCGCGCTCGAGGGCAACCTGATGGCGAAGGCCGGGCGGGCCTCCCAGGCCCTGGCCACCGCCGCGATCGGGTCGTTCATCGCCGGCACCATCGGCACGCTGCTCGTCGTCTTCTTCGCCCCGGCCCTGGCGTCGGTCGCCAACGACATCGGCGCGCCGTCCTACTTCGCCCTGATGGTCCTCACGATGGTGATGGTCACGAGCGTGCTGGGCGGGTCGTGGCTGCGCGGGTTCATCGCCCTGTTCCTCGGCCTCACCATCGGCCTCGTCGGCCTCGACCTCAACACCGGCCAGACCCGGCTGAGCTTCGACCAGCCCCTCCTCGCCGAGCGCATCGACGTGGTGGTGGTCGCGGTCGCGATCTTCGCCCTGGGCGAGGCGTTCTGGGTCGCCGCCCACCTGCGCCGCACGCCCGCGCACGTGATCCCGGTCGGCCAGCCGTGGCTGAGCGGCACCGACCTCAGGCGCTCCTGGGGGCCGTGGATGCGCGGCACGGCCTACGGCTTCCCGTTCGGCGCGCTGCCCGCGGGCGGCGCCGAGATCCCGACCTTCCTGTCCTACATCACCGAGAAGCGACTCGCCGCGCGCCGGGGACGCGACGAGTTCGGCCGCGGTGCCATCGAGGGCGTCGCCGGACCGGAGGCGGCCAACAACGCCTCCGCCGCCGGCACGTTCGTCCCGCTGCTCGCGCTCGGCCTGCCCGTGACGGCGACGTCGGCGGTCATGCTCGCGGCGCTCTCGGGCTACGGCATCGATCCGGGACCGCAGCTGATGACCGAGCAGCCCGAGCTGGTGTGGGCCCTGCTGGCGAGCCTGCTCGTCGGCAACGCCCTGCTGCTCGTGCTCAACCTGCCGCTCGCGCCGGTGTGGGCCAAGCTGCTGCGGATCCCGCGACCGCAGCTCTACGCCGGCATCCTGTTCTTCGCCACGCTGGGGGCCTACGCGGCCAACCTCCAGGCGTTCGACCTGCTCCTGCTGCTGGCGCTCGGCCTGCTCGGGCTGCTGATGCGCCGCTTCGCCCTGCCGGTCCTGCCGTTGATCCTGGGGGTCATCCTCGGGCCGCTGATGGAGTTCCGACTGCGCGAGGCGATGGCGATCTCGGGCGGCGACGCCTCGGCGCTGTGGAGCGAGCCGCTGGCCGTGGTGATCTACGTGATCGTGGTGGTCGTCGTGGTGGCGCCGCTCGTGCTGCGCGCCGTGCGCCCGGCGCGCGTGGCGCTCACCGACGACGGCACTCCACCAGACGACAGCGACGCGGACCGGAGCGAGGAGAAGGTGCGATGACGACCATCGTGGTGGGCTGGACCCCCGACGAGTTCGGCGAGGCGGCGCTGCGCCGCGGCGTCGAGGAGGCGCGGCTGCGCGAGGGGCGGATCGTGGTGGTCAACGCCACCCGCGGCGACGCCCTCGTCGACGAGCGCTATGCCGACGACGACCAGCTGGCCGCGCTGACGACCGAGCTGGGCGGGGCCGGCGTCGAGGTCGAGGTGCGCCGCTCGATGGGCGCCGACGTCGGCGACCAGGTGCTGGCGGTGGCCGAGGACGTCGCGGCCGACCTGGTGGTGATCGGGCTGCGCCGACGCTCCCCCGTCGGCAAGCTGCTGATGGGCAGCGTCGCGCAGCGCATCCTGCTCGGTGCGGACTGCGCCGTGCTGGCGGTGAAGCCTGTCGGCTAGGTGGTGCGGCGGCGGTGCCAGAGGGCGAGCGCGAAGGCGCCGGACAGCAGCACCACACCCGCCGGCACCACGACCCCGCGGAGCGAGCTGCCCGACCCGTCGTCGTCAGTGGGCGGGGATGATCCCGTGCCCTCCTCGCCGGAGGCGGACCCACCGACGTCGAACGTGATCTCGCCGGCCATCTCGTGGCCGTCGGAGGACACCACGTCGTAGGTCAGGGTGTAGGTGCCGTCGGGCCCGGCCCAGAGGTTCTGCCGGACCTCGGGGCCGGTGGCGGTCGGGGCGCCGTTGGTCACGCTCCCGTCCGGACCGGTCACGCTCACCTCGTGGACCTCCGCGACGGGTCCGGTGAAGGTGAGGATGGCCCGCGAGGGCAGGGCTGCGAGCACCCCCGCCTCGGAGGGGTCGGAGAAGAGCAGCTCGTCGTGGGCGGCGGCCGGCGGCACCGGCCCCCATGCCGCGAGCGCGGCGAGCGCGGCGAGGACGGCGAGGGCGGTCGTCGCGACCGCGCGGCGCAGCGCGGAACGGGCGCTCACGGGACCAGGCCGTCGGGATGCAGCTCGGGCCGCTCGCTCACCGAGCCCCGCGCACCGACGAACCACACGCCGGTCCCGGCCGTCAGGTCGGGCCGGTGGGTCATGTCGTCCTCCTCGGACGCGTCGGGCGGGGGCACGGTGGGCGTCAGGCGGGGATCACGACGACGTCGAGAACGCGGCGTCGAAGGCCGCGGTCGGCGCGTCGAAGGCCAGGCGCCGCACGAACTCGAGGGCCTCGGGTGCCCCGACGAGGCGGTCCATGCCGGCGTCCTCCCACTCCACGGAGATGGGACCGTCGTAGCCGATGGTGTTGAGCATCCGGAACGACGCCTCCCACGGCACGTCGCCGTGGCCGGTGGACACGAAGTCCCAGCCGCGGCGGGGGTCGGCCCAGGCGAGGTGCGAGCCCATCCGGCCGTTGCGGCCGTTGCCGACCTGGCGCTTCGCGTCCTTGCAGTCGACGTGGTAGATCCGGTCCTTGAAGTCGCACAGGAACCCGACCGGGTCGAGGTCCTGCCACACGAAGTGCGAGGGGTCCCAGTTGAGGCCGAACGCCTCGCGGTGGTCGATCGCCTCGAGCGCCGCGACCGTGGTCCAGTAGTCGTAGGCGATCTCGGAGGGGTGGACCTCGTGGGCGAACCGGACCCCCTCGCTGTCGAAGACGTCGAGGATCGGGTTCCAGCGGTCGGCGAAGTCCTGGTAGCCGGCGTCGACGAGGGCCTGGGAGGCCGGCGGGAACATCGCGACGTACTTCCAGATCGAGGAGCCGGTGAAGCCGACGACGACGTCGACGCCCAGCTTGCGGGCCGCGCGGGCCGTCATCTTCATCTCCTCGGCCGCGCGCTGGCGCACGCCCTCGGCGTCGCCGTCGCCCCAGATGCGGTCCGGCAGGATGTCGCGGTGGCGCGCGTCGATCGGGTCGTCGCAGACCGCCTGGCCCTTGAGATGGTTGCTGATCGCAAAGACCTGCAGATCGTGCTTCTTGAGCATCTCCAGCTTGGCCGGGACGTAGGACTCGTCCTCCACCGCCGCCCACGGGTCGAAGTGGTCGCCCCAGCAGGCGAGCTCGAGGCCGTCGTAGCCCCAGCCCGAGGCGAGCTTGCACACCTCCTCGAACGGGAGGTCGGCCCACTGGCCGGTGAACAGGGTGATGGGGCGTGGCATGTGTGCTCCTCGTGTGGTGGTGGTGGTGCGTTCGGCTGGTGCTGCCGCGGCAGCGGGGTGGTGCTGGGTGGTGCTGGGGGTGGTGCTGGGGGTGGTGCTGGTGGGTGGTGGTGCTGGGGGGTGGCGGTCGCTCGGGTGGACCTGCCCGGCCGGCTGGGCGCCGGCGCGGACCGGTGCCGGGACGGAGCGCCGTGTCCCGGCACCGGCCGCTGAAGGTGGCGCCTTGCGGCGCCACCCCCGCCCGTGCCGGGGGCCCGGCCACCGACTCGCACGCAGGGCCGATCCTGCATGCGCGCCGGCTCACGCACCCGGAGGTGACGTGCTGGCCGAGCCGCCCGACCACGGACGCTCTGTGCTCGGACCGGCGCCTACAGCTGCGACTTCAGCGTGCGCGACAGGCGCTTGAGAGCGAGCCTCACCTCCTTGTCCTTCACCCGCGATGCGAGCCTCTCGAACCGCTTGAGGGACTTCAGGGCCTTGCCCACCTGGTTGCGCTTGTCAGCGCGCTCGGCGGCCTTCAGCTCCTGCTTCAGCTTCGCCGCGAGCTTCGGGCCGACGACGCCCTCCTCGGCGAGGCGCTCGACGAGCTTCTTGCCCGCCTTGAAGGACACGACGACCTTGAAGGTGATCGTCTGCACGGTCTGGTTGCCGGCCGCGTCGTAGGCGGTGACCTTCAACCGGTGCTTGCCCGGCCGCAGCGACATGGCGTCGATGCGAGCCGGTCCGGTGACGGCCCTGCCGTCGAGACGGACGACCTGCTCGGCGGCCCCGGACGTGGCGTCCGTGACCGTGATCCGAGCCGTGCGGACCGCCGAGACGTCGAGCTTGGCGCCGTCGGCGATGCCGGCGACGGCCAGGGTGGGCGCCGTGCCGTCCTTCTTGATGGTGGTCGTCTCCACGGCCGAGGTCTTCCCGGCCGCGTCGGTCGCCCTGGCCTGGACCAGGGTCACGCCGTCGTCGGACACCGTGATCGGCGCGGTGTACGCCGTCCACGGACCGTTGCCGATGCGGTACTCCACGCTCAGCTTCCCCTCGCCGCCGGCACCCGCGAGGGTGACGGTGACCGGCGAGGTGAACCAGTTGCTGCGACCGTTGGCTGCGGCCGGCGACGTGGTGAGCGTGACGGTCGGCTTCGGGCCGGGCTCCGGGTCGGGACCCGGGTCCGCCTCCGGTACCACGACCGTGAACTCGCCGGTCGTCTCGTTGCCGGCTGCGTCGGTCGCCGTGTAGGCCACCGTGTGCTCGCCCGGCTCGGTGATCTCGAACGGACCCTCGTAGTCGGTCTCGGCTCCACCGTCCACGGTGTAGGTGAACGAGGTGACCTCGACGTCGTCCGTGGCGTCGAGCACCACGGTGCCCGCTCCGGTCAGCTCCAGGTCGACGCAACCGATGATCGCGCCGTCCCGGTGCAGGGCCAGGATGCCGCCCTCGATGCGCGGCGCCCACGGGACCGTGGCCGTCGCGAACGACGTGCCGTCAGCGGCGGGCTTGATCCTCGGGTCGCCCGAGCCGGCGGTCCAACCCGGGTTGGTCGGCCACAGCTCGTTGGGCGGCGTGCCGGCCCCGTCGGGGTCGTCACGGTAGTGACCCTCGAAGCCACCGCACGTCGTGCCGACGTGCAGGTGCGACTCGTAGCCCTCCTGGGGGTCGAGACCCTCGAGCGACAGCTCGATGGTCGTGGTGTAGCCGTTGCCCTCGGCCGCCGAGACCATGGTGGCCTCGCCGGTGATGCCGGTGCTGGCCTGGTCGACCAGCTCCCCGGCGTAGGAGCCGAGGACCGTGGCAGCGACCTCCGGATCGGTGGTGTCGACCGGCGGCTCCCCGCCGGGCTCGCACGTGGCGTCCTCGCCCAGGGTGAACCAGTCGAAGGTGGCCGTGATGCCGGCACCCGCGGTCTGGTTGGCCGCCGACAGCAGGCCGATCCGCGGTTCGTCGATGCCGGTGAGGTCGTAGCCCCCCGACATGTCGGTCCACGTCTCGCCGTCGGTGCTGTAGCTGCCGAGCACCTCCTCACCGTCGGTGCTGGTCAGGCGTAGCCACACGGTGGTCGGGAAGTCCGCCCCGAGCCCTGGCGTGTTGGTCTCGACTGCTGCTGCGTCGGTCTCCTTCGCGGTCTGGACGATGTTCTGCGCGGCGTTGGCACCGTTGGTGCTGCGGCCCTGGAAGACGTGCTTGATGTAGTTGTCGTCGTCTCCGTAGATCAGCAGGCCCGCGGACTGATAGGCCTGGTTGATGGGTGCGGTGACCTTGGTGGTGGCCACGAACGGGCCGTCGGGGAGGTCGGTGAGGACCAGGTCCCGCGCGGTGTTCGTGGTCTGGTAGAGGTCGGTCGCCTCCATCGGGATCGTGAGCGCACCACCCGACACCGTCAGGTTGCCGCTCGGTCGGACCGTCGACCAGTCCGAGGTGAGCGTCGAGCCGTTGAACTCCTCCACGAAGCACCCGTTGTTGCACGGCTCGGCCGTGTCGTCGGGGGTGAGGGTGAAGTAGTCGAACTTCGCGGTGAGGTTGTCCGCCGCGCCGTCCGCCGTCGCACCGAGGGCCAGCAGGCCCACCTTGGGCGCGGTGATGCCGCTCAGGTCGCGCGCCGGCGCCGGGTTCCCGTTGCTCGTGGCGAGCGGCACCCAGGTGTCGCCGTCACTGCTGTAGGAGGCGGTGACGGAGCTGCCGTCGGTGCTCGACATCCGCAGCCACACGGTGTCGGGGAAGTCCGCGCCCAGGTTGGCGGAGTTGGACTCCGTCGCCGTGCCGTTGGCCTCCTTCGCGAACTGGATGACGTTGGCCGCCTTGCTGCCCGCCGCGGCCGTCGAGCGGCCCGAGTAGACGAGCTTCAGGTAGTTGTCGTCGTTGCCGTAGACGATCAGACCGGCCTGCTGGTAGCCCTTGGTCGCGTTGAGCGTGACCTGGGTCGTGGCCTCGAACGCCCCGCCCGGCAGGTCCTGGAGGACGATGTTGGGCGTGGTGTTGGTGGTCTGGTAGAGGTCGGAGTTGGTCAACGGGATGTTGAGCGTCCCGTCGGCGACCGTCAGCGACTGGTTGACCCGCACGCTGCGGTTCCACCGGTCGGTGTCGAGCTCGTTGCCCAGGAAGTCGTCCGAACGCCCGCTGAAGCAGGTGTCCGACGGCCTCCTCACCGTGATCTCCGTCGTGCTGGTGGCCTCGGCCCCCCGCGCGTCGGTGGCGGTCAGCGAGACGACGTACCTGCCCGGCGTGGTGTAGGTGTGGCTCGGGTCGGCCTGGGTGGAGGTCGCGCCGTCGCCGAAGTCCCACGCGTAGGTGACGGGGGTGTTCCCGTCGGGGTCGATCACCGTGCTGTCGAACGACACCGGCAGGGGCGCCTCACCGCTGGTGGTGCTGGCGGTGAATGCCACGGTCGGCGGCTGGTTGTCGGTGATGCCGCGGCCGTTGAACTGCAGCCAGTTGACGTTGGCCCCACCGGTCGTCGCGACGAAGTACAGCGGCTGGCTGGTCGTCGTCGCGTTGGTGAAGGTCGTCGTCACGGTCTGGTAGGTCTGCGCGCCACCGGTGTTCGGCACCGTCAGCGTGCCGATCGCGGTGCCCGTCGCCGAGCCCTGGCGCACCTCGAACGTCGCGCCCGCCGTGGTCGACGCGGCCCGCATCGAGACGCCGGTGATCCCGGTCAGGTTCATCACGTCCCAGCGGAACCAGTCGCCGGTCTCGACGCCGGTCACGTTCTGACCGCCGCCGCTGTCGGTGGTGGCCTGCGTGGTCACTCCGGGCGAGCCGGCGGTGTTGTCACCGGTGCGGCCGGTGGAGTCGTAGAACTCCGCCTCCTTCTTCTTGGTGTGCAGCACGATGCCGTCGACGCTGGTCAGCGCCCCGGCGGCGCCGCTGCCCTTGTCGGTGTAGGTGGCCTTGATGGTGCCGAAGATGTTGGCACCGGTATGGCCGGCGTCCCCGGGCAGTGCCAGGGTGCCGGAGCACCCCCTGTACTGCTCGTAGTCGTGGGAGTGCTGGTCGTGGCCCAGGCCCGGCTGCACGACGACGTCGTCGCAGTCGATGGTGCCGTCCTCGGGATCGGTGACGACGACCTCGTAGGCCACGTAGTCGCCGAACTCGAAGAAGCCGCCGTCCTTGGGCAGCACCAGCTCGACGGTCGGGGCCGTGTTGCCGGCCGTGATGTCGATGTTGGTCGTGCCGCTGCGACCGTCGACGTCGGTCACCGTCAGCCGGGCGGTGTAGTTGCCCGCCGTGCTGTAGGTGAAGCTCGCCGTCGGGGTGGTCGCGTCGGTGGAGCCGTCGCCGGTGAAGTCCCACGCGTAGGTGAGGCCTGTGTCGTCACCGGTGTCCGGGTCGAAGGACCCGGTGCCGTCGAACTCGACGGTGAGCGGCGCCGGACCGGAGGTCCGGTCGGTCGTCGCCCGGGCCACGGGGGCGCGGTTGCCCTCGACGTAGTCGATGCGGTAGACGCCCGAGTCGGTGTTGTTGCCGTTGAACCCGCTGCCCCACTCGATCATGTAGAGGGCGCCGTCGGGGCCGAACTGCAGGGCGTGCGGGCGCTGCATGGGCAGGTTGGACAGGAACCGGTTGATGTCGGTGTAGTTGGTCCCGGCCTGGTTCATCTGCACGGTGAACAGGCGGTTGTTGTTCCAGTCGGCCCAGATCGCCTTGCTGTCGAAGTACTCCGGCCACTTGCGGTCGGAGACCAGGTCGGGGTCGTAGTCGTAGGTGCCCGACGTCATCGGCGCACCGCTGGCGCCGATCTCCGGGGTCCCGGTGATCGTGCCGTTGTTGCTCTGCCAGATCACCGCCGGCTTCGCGGGCGGCAGGTTGGTCAGGCCCGTGTTGTTGGGCGAGTCGTTGACCGGGGCGGCGCAGTCGAACGTCGCGCCGGCGGTGCTGTTGGCGAAGTTGTAGTCGTTGTAGGGGGTGTTGTTGCCCACGCAGTAGGGCCAGCCGTAGTTGCCGGGCTCGTCGAGGATGTTCCACTCCACGCGACCGTTGGGTCCGCGGGTCGCGCTGGTCGAGCCGGCGTCGGGACCGTAGTCGGCGACCAGGATGTTGTTGTTCTGCTCGTCCAGGCCGATGCGGAACGGGTTGCGGAAGCCCATCGCGTAGATCTCGGGGCGGGTCTTCTGCTGGGTGTCGGCGGCCTCGTCGAAGAGGTTGCCGGCGGGGACGGTGTAGCCACCGTCGGCCTTCGGCCTGATGCGCAGCACCTTGCCGTTGAGGCTGTTGGTGTTGCCCGAGGTGCGCTGGGCGTCCCAGGCGGCGCGGTTGGGCCGCTCGTCGATCGGGGTGTAGCCGCCGGAGTCGAACGGGTTGGTGTTGTCACCGGTGGCGAGGTAGAGGTTGCCGTCGTTGTCGAACTCCATCGACCCGCCCGCGTGGCAGCACTCGTTGCGCTGCGTCGGGACGTCGAGGATCGTCGTCGCCGTGCCGAGCTGGAGCGTGTCGCCCGCCATCGTGAAGCGCGAGATCCGGTCGATCGACTCCGAGCCGTTCGGCGAGTAGTAGAGGTAGACCCAGTTGTTGGTCGCGAAGTCGGGGTCCAGGGCGATGCCCAGCAGGCCGAACTCCTGGCCCGTGTAGACCGGGACGGTGCCCGCGGTCACCACGCTGCCGTCCTCCTTGATGATGCGCACGGCGCCGTTGCGGTCGATGTAGAACACGCGCCCGTCGTCGGCGATGGCGAGCTCCATCGGGTTGGAGGTGTTCTCGTCGAGCGCGACCTTCTCGAAGCTCGGCGCCAGCGTCGCCTTGCAGTCGGCGTCGAGGGCGCCGGCAGCGGTCTGGATGCCGCCGAGGACGTGCTCGAGGAACTTCGCGTCGGTGAAGGCCGCCGCGGTGTGGCCCATGCCGGTGTACCAGCTGCGGCCGCCGTCGTAGTCCTGGCACCACGCGATCGGGTGCTCGGCACCCATCGAGCCGTTGCCGGGCGTGTAGGTGGTCTCGTCGACCGACGCCAGCACGTGCAGCTTGGTGCGGGGGTTGGCGGCGGGGTTGGTGCGGAAGTTGTACCACTCGTCGTTGCGCGTCCAGCGGCGCTCGAGCGTCCTGGTGGACGGGTGGGCGGGGTCCTCGACCTTGACGGTCGCCTGCGGCGTGCCCGGCGGGTGGTTGTTGAAGTAGGCCCCGACCAGCTGGCCGTACCAGGGCCAGTCGTACTCGGTGTCGGAGGCCGCGTGGATGCCCGCGTAGCCGCCGCCGGCCTGGATGTAGCGCTCGAACGCGGCCTGCTCGGCCGGGTTGAGCACGTCACCGGTGGTGGACAGGAAGATGACGACCTCGTAGTTCGCGAGGTTGGCGTCGTTGAACGCGCTGGCGTCCTCGGTGGCCGTCACGGTGAAGTTGTTGGAGGCGGCGAGCGCCTGGATCGCGGTCGTCGCCGCTCCGATGTTGTCGTGGCGGAACGCCGCGGTCCTGGAGAACAGCAGCGCGTCGAACGACTCGTCGGCCGCAGCCGCCGCGGAGGCGTCCGCGTCGGCGGTCCACGGGACCGCCTCACCGAGGGTGCTCTCCTGCGCGGGGGTCAGGTCGGCCTTCTTCGTGGCCTTCTTCGTGGCCTTGTTCGCCTTCTCGGCGGGGGCGGACGCACGATCAGGTGCCGCGTCGGGCACCGCCGCACTCGCCGTGGAAGCCAGGCCGATCGTCGCACCGAGTGGTAGCGAGACGATCAGGGCCATGGTGGAGCCGACTGCGGCACGGGAGTGCTTCTGCAGTCGCGTGATGAGTCTGTTCATCACGATCCCTTCTGTGGTGACGGATGTGCGCTCCATCGGTTCCGGGGCGGGTCCCCGGGCGTTCGGCCCCTGTCATGCGGTGTCGTGCGGGTCAGTCGGGTCGTGCAGGTCGTGCGTCCGAGATGGTGTGCCCGGCGGGTTCGGCGCCCGCCGGGCCACGCTGTCGGGTCAGCGCACCCCCATCAGGTGCTCGAGGGCGAGCTGGTCGAGGGCCTCCATCCCGACGCTGCGCGTGGCGAGACCCTCCACGTCATACGACGCCGCGCGGAGGTCGGCGAGCGACTCCCCCTCGCCGAGGGTCGGGGTGCGCAGCGTCTCGACCTCGGAGGCCGCGAGGGCGGCCTGGACGTCCGGGTCGGCCCGGAACGCCTGCACCCGGTCGCGGAGGATGAGGTAGTTGCGCATGCACCCGCGCGCGGACTCCCACACCCCGTCCTCGGCCTCGGCCCGCGGGGGCTTGAAGTCGAAGTGGACGTAGCCGTCGTAGGCCTTGCCCGTCCCGGCGCCCAGCAGCGCGTCGACGGCCCAGAACGCGCCCCGCAGGTTGCCCGCGCCGAAGCGCAGGTCCTGGTCGAAGCGGGGGCCGTGCTGGCCGTTGAGGTCGACGTGGAACAGCTTGTCGTGCCACAGCGCCTGGCTGATGCCCTGGGCGAAGTTGAGCCCGGCCATCTCCTCGTGGCCCACCTCGGGGTTGAGACCGACCATCTCCGACTGGTCGAGCTCGGCGATGAGCGCCAGCGCGTGACCGATCGTCGGCAGCAGGATGTCGCCGCGCGGCTCGTTGGGCTTGGGCTCGAGGGCGAAGCGGATGTCGTAGCCCTGCTCCTTGACGTAGGCGCACAGCAGGTTGAGCGACTCGGCGTAGCGGTCGAGCGCCGCCTGCACGTCCTTGGCCGCACCGTGCTCGGCGCCCTCGCGGCCGCCCCAGAGCACGAAGGTCTTCGCGCCAAGCGACGCGGCCAGGTCGACGTTGCGCAGCACCTTGGCGAGGGCGTAGCGACGCACCTCGCGGTTGTTGGCGGTGAGCGCGCCCTCCTTGAACACCGGGTGCCCGAAGAGGTTGGTGGTCACCATCTCGACGGCGAGGCCGGTGTCGCCCAGCGCCTTCTCGAAGCGCTCCAGCACGGAGTCGCGGGCGTCGTCGTCGGGGACGAGGTCGTCGTCGTGGAACGTCACGGCGGCCGCGCCGAGCTCGGCGAGCTTGTAGGTCGCGTCCACCGGGTCGAGGAGGGCGCGGGAGCTGGGACCGAACACGTCGGTGCCCTGCCAGCCCACCGTCCAGAGGCCGAACGAGAACTTGTCCTCAGGGGTCGGGGTGTAGTCGGTCATGCGGGGATCTCCTGCCACGAGTCGTTGTCAGAGCTGGTCTCGACCGCGGCCAGGACGCGTTGCACCTGGAGTCCGTCGGCAAAGGATGGGGAGGGGTCGGTGCCGGCCGCGATGTCGCGGACCAGGTCGACCGCCTGGTGCACGAAGCCGTGCTCGTAGCCGATGACGTGGCCGGGTGGCCACCACGCACCGACGTAGGGGTGCTCGGCCTCGGTCACGAGGATGCGGCGGAAGCCCGCGGTGCGGGAGTCCTCGGTGCCGTCGAAGAAGTGCAGGACGTTCATGTCCTCGAAGTCGAAGGCGAGGCTGCCGTCGGAGCCGTTGATCTCGATGCGGATCGCGTTCTTGCGACCCGACGCGAAGCGGGTCGCCTCGAACACGCCCATCGCTCCCCCGCGGAAGTCGGCGAGGAAGGTGGCGGCGTCGTCGACGGTCACCTTGCCGGTGCCGGAGCCGGCCGTGCCGGACAGGCCGGCGTGCTCGCTGGGCAGGGGGCGCTCGTCGACGAAGGTGCGCAGCCGGCCGGCGACCCGGGCGATGGTGTCGCCGGTGATGTACTGCGTCATGTCGACGATGTGCGCGCCGATGTCACCCAGGGCGCCCGAGCCTGCCTTGTCCTTCTCCAGGCGCCACGACAGCGGCGCCTGCGGGTCGACGATCCAGTCCTGGAGGTACTGGGCACGCACGTGGTGCAGGGTGCCGAGGCGGCCGTCGGCGACGAGCTGGCGGGCCAGCGCGATGGCGGGCACGCGGCGGTAGGTGAAGCCGACCATCGCGCGTACGCCGTCGGCGGCGGCGCGCTCGGCGGCCCGGGTCATCGCCTCGGCCTCCTCGACGCTGTTGGCGAGCGGCTTCTCGCACAGCACGTGCTTGCCGGCCTCGAGGGCCGCGATGACGATCTCGGCGTGGGTGTGGCCCGGCGTGCAGACGTCGACGAGGTCGATGTCGTCACGCGCGACCAGCGCCTGCCACGACGTCTCGGTGGACTCCCACCCGAGCCGCTCGGCGGCGGCCGCGACGCCCTGGGGGTCACGGCCGGCCACGGCCCGCATGCGGGGCCGGAGCGGGAGGTCGAAGAAGCGGGGCGCGGTGCGCCAGGCGTGCGAGTGCGCAGCGCCCATGAAGGCGTACCCGACCATGCCGACCGACAGGTCGCTCCGGTCGTCGGGGACGTCGGAAGTGGTGGTCATCGGACCTCCTCGTGTGTGGGGCTGGAGCGGGGCGTCGTGGCATGCGGAGGGGGCGTGCGGAGGCATGCCTGGTAGCGCCCCTGTCGCCGGACGGGTGCCGGCGCGGGTCGTGAGCGGGGGTGGAGCCGCGGCGGCTCCGGGTCGGGAGCCGCCGCGCGACCGATCAGGACTCGAAGGCCGAGTCGAGGTACTGGTCGACGTTGTCGGCGGTGACGACCGGCGCGTAGAGCTGCACCGTGCGGGGCACCTGGACCTCGACGAGGTCGCTCATCGCCTTGTCCTGCAGCAGCAGGCGGGCGAGCTTGACGCCGTCGGCTCCCTGGGTGGACGGGTAGATGACGGTCGCCTTGAGCACGCCGTCGCCCTCCTGGATTGCGCGCATCGCGTTGGCCGAGCCGGCGCCGCCGATCATCGCGAACTCGTCGCGGCCGGCGTTCTCGATCGCCGCCAGCACGCCGACGCCCTGGTCGTCGTCGTGGTTCCACAGGTAGTCGATCTTCGGCTCGGCCTGCAGCAGGTTGGCCGCGACCTCCTCGCCGCTCTCGACGGTGAACTCGGCGGCCTGGCGGGCGTCGACGTCGAGACCGCACTCGGACAGCGCGTCCTCGAAGCCCTGGCTGCGGTCCTGGGTCAGGGGCAGCGAGTCGATGCCGGCGATCTCGGCGACGACGACGTCCTTGTCGCCGCCTGCCTGCTCGCAGACGTACTGACCGGCCGAGACGCCCATGCCGTAGTTGTCACCGAGCACGGTGACGCGCGCGGCGTTGGGGTCGTCGAACTCACGGTCGACGTTGACGACCGGGATGCCGGCCTCCATCGCCTTGAGAGCGATCGGCGTCATCGCCGCGCCGTCGAACGGCAGCAGCACGATGGCGTCGACCTTGTCGTTGATGAAGGTCTCGACCTGGCTGATCTGCAGGTTGACGTCGTTGGTGCCCTCCGCGATCTGGAGGTCGACGTCGGGGTACTGCTCCTGCAGGTCGCGGACGTTGTTGGTGATGGCGGCCATCCAGCCGTGGTCCGCGGCGGGCGCCGAGAAGCCGATGGTGACCTGGTCGCCCTCCTCGTCGTTGCTGCCGGCGGCCGCGGCGGGGGCGCTGTCCGAGCTGCCGTTGTCGTCGTCGTTGGCCGCATCCTCGGCACTGCCGGTGCAGGCGACGAGGGACAGGACGGCGACCGCGCCGACCACGAGGCCGGAGTAGCGGCGGCTCTGCTGCCGTCGGAGGGGGGTGCGCAGTCGCATGGGTGGTGCTCCTTGTGTTGTCTCGATGGGTGCGGTGGTGCGGCCGACGCTGCGTGACGTGCCGGCGTGGTGGTGCGGGGTGGTGGTGAGGGGTGGTGGTGCGGGTGGTGCGGGGGTGTTCGAGTCGGGAGGGCCCGATCGCTAGGTCGAGGTCGCGTTGCGGGCAAGGCGCTGCTGGAGCAGCACGGCGACCACGATGATCAGGCCCTTGGCGACCGCCTGGGTCGAGGTGTCCTGGTTGTTGAGGGTGAACACGTTGCTGAGGGTGGCGAAGATCAGCACCCCGACGACGGTGCCGACGATCGTGCCGCGGCCGCCCGTGAGCAGCGTGCCGCCGATGACGACCGCGGCGATCGCGTCGAGCTCCCACAGGGTGCCGTGGGTGGAGCTGCCCGTGGTGGTGCGGCTGACCAGCATCAGGGCGGCGAGCCCGCAGCACAGGCCGACGAGGACGTAGAGCATCACGGTGTGGCGGTTGACGTTGATGCCGGCCAGGCGGGCGGCCTCGGGGTTGCCGCCGACGGCGAGCGTGCGCCGGCCGAACGTCGTGCGGTTGAACAGCACCCAGCCGGCGATCGCGACCAGCGCGAAGATGATGACGAGGAGCGGCACGCCGAGGACGTCGGCGGAGAAGAAGTCCTTGAACCCGTCGACCGTGACGATCTGCGTGCGCCGCTCGGAGATGATCTCGGCCAGGCCACGGGCGGCGGCGAGCATCGCCAGCGTCGTGATGAACGGGACCACCTTGCCGTAGGCGATGATGATCCCGTTGACCAGACCGGCTCCCGCTCCCACGGCCAGCGCGGCGAACACCATGACCAGCCAGTGGGTGTCCTCGGCCATCGTCTGGGTGGCGAAGGTCGTCGCCCAGACCGAGCACAGCGCCGCGATGGCGCCGACGGAGAGGTCGATGCCGCCACCGGTGATGACGAAGGTCATCCCGATGCTGACCACGCCGATCGTGGAGGCGAAGCGCAGGATCGTGAGGGTGTTGTCGACGCTCGCGAACCGGTCGCCCGCGGTGATGATCCCGGCCGCACAGATCAGGAGCAGGGCGACCACGAGGCCGAGGTTGCGCCCGAACGGGCCGCTCATCAGCCCTCCGCCGCTGTCGCGCTCGCTCTCGGCGGCGGCGCGCTCCACCGTGACCGTGTCGGTCGAGGGCGTGACGGTGTTCTCCACCGTGCCCCCGTCCCGGTTCGTGCTCTGCTCGCTCATGCGACCTTTCCTTCCATGACCAGGTCCAGGACGCGGGACTCGTCGATCTCGCCCGCCGGACCTTCGTGAACGACACGGCCCTCGCGGACCACGAGGACCCGGTCCGCGAGCCCGAGCACCTCCTCGACCTCGCTGGACACGACCACGACGGCGACGCCGGAGTCGGCCAGCGAGCGGACGAGGGCGTAGATCTCGGCGCGAGCGCCGACGTCCACCCCTCGGGTCGGCTCGTCCAGGAGCAGCACGCGGCACTCGCGCAGCAGCCACCTGGCCAGGACGACCTTCTGCTGGTTGCCGCCCGACAGGAGGCGCACGAGGCGATCGACCCCTGCCGGACGGACGTCCAGGGACTCCGCCACCTCGGCGGAGCTCGTGCGCTCGGCACGCCGGTCGAGCAGCCCGAACCGGCTGAATCGTCGGAGCGTGGAGACGGTGATGTTGCTGTAGACGGCCTGGTCGAGGAGCAGCCCCTGGCTCTTGCGCTCCTCCGGGGCCAGGCCGACCCCGGCCTTCACCGCGGCGGGCACCGACCCGCGGCGCAGCTCGCGTCCCGCCACGCGCACCGTGCCGGCCGAGGACCGGCGGGCGCCGTAGAGGGTCTCGAGGATCTCCGAGCGCCCCGCGCCCACGAGCCCCGCGAGGCCGACGATCTCGCCGGCGTGCACCGTGAGGTCCACCCCGGTGAAGACGCCCGGCAGCTCGAGGCCGGTGACCTCGAGGACGGGCTCGCCGGAGGGGGTGACGGCCTCGCCGCGCGGCGGGAACACGTACTCGATCGAACGGCCGGTCATCAGCTTGATCAGCTCGCTCGTCGGCGTCTGGTCGACCGCGAGGCCGGTGGCGACGCTGCTGCCGTCCTTGAGGACGGTGATCCGGTCGCCGATCTGGCGGATCTCCTCGAGGCGGTGGGAGATGTAGACGACGGCGACGCCCTCGGCGGTGAGGTCGCGGATCACGCGGAACAGGTTGTTGACCTCGCCCTGGTCGAGGACGGCGGACGGCTCGTCGAGCACCAGCAGCCGGGTGTCCTGGGACAGCGCGCGGGCCATGCTGACGATCTGCTGGGCCGCCGGAGAGAGCCGGCCGACCGAGCGCGTGGCCGGGATCTCGCTGTGGCCGAGCCGGGCGAGCAGCTCGCGGGTGCGCCGGAGCGTCTCGGCGCGCTGGCTGAAGCCCGCCGTGCTGAGCTCGTGGCCGAGGAAGATGTTCTCCGCGACGGTGAGGTCGGGCACCAGGTCGAGCTCCTGGTAGATGGTGGAGATGCCGAGGCCCATCGCCGCCTGCGGCGTCGACAGCGTGACCGGCGCACCCTCCCACAGGATCTCGCCCTCGTCGGGCTGGTAGCTCGCGGACAGGATCTTGATCAGCGTGGACTTGCCGGCGCCGTTCTGGCCGAGCAGGCAGTGCACCTCGCCGGCGCGCACCTCGAGCTCGACGCCCCCCAGCGCGAGCACGCCGGGGAACCGCTTGACGATGCCGCGCATGGTCAGCAGCGGGGTGTCGTTCATGACATCACCTCCAGGGTGGGGACCACCCGAGGCACCAGGGTCGGGTCGTCGTAGACGTGGTCGATGGCGACGGCGGCGGCCCCGTGCACCGCTGCGGAGAAGCCGAGGGCCGAGAGGGCGATGCGGGTGCCGCCGGCGTCGGGGGCGAGCACACCCGCGGCGAGCTCGGCCTCGGCCTCGGCGCGGAACCACTCGCCGATCTCGCCGAGGTAGCCCGAGAGCACGATCATGCCGGGGTTCAGCACGTTGGTGAGCAGCGCGGCGCCGATGCCGACCCAGTGGCCGATCTCGCGCAGCGCGGTCAGGGTCTGCTCGTCACCGGCGGCGGCGCGGCGGCCGATCTCCTCGACCTTGCCCTCCAGGTCGAGGACCGGCGAGCGCAGCAGGTCGTCGTCGTTGCCGGCGGCGAGGTCGATGAGGTGGCTGAGGCCGATGACGGTCTCCCAGCAGCCGGTGCGACCGCACCCGCAGCGGTTGCCGTCGCGGTCGACCACCATGTGCCCGAACTCCCCGGCGTAGCCGCGCCGGCCGGCGAACGGCCGCCCGTCGGCGATGATCCCGCCGCCGATGCCGACCTCGCCGTGGACGACGAGGATGTCGCGCCGGTCGGGATCGCCGGGGGTGGCCTCGGCGACGGCAGCGAGGTTGGCCTCGTTGTCGACCTTGATCAGGTAGTCGGGGTCGCCGAGCACGGCGCGCAGCAGGCTGGCGAGCCCGACGTCCTGCCAGCCGAGGTTGGCCGCGACCGAGACGGTGCCGGCGTCGTGGTCGACGAGGCCCGCGACGCCGACGACCGCCGAGACGGGCACGGCGCCGAGGGCGGCCAGGTCGTCGAGCGTGGCGTGCAGCAGCTCGCCGAGCCGGTCGACGACCGCCGCGGGCTCGAGCCCGCGGGTGTCCATCGAGGTGCGGTGCTCGCTCACGACGGTGCCGGCGAGGTCGACCGCGCGGGTCGAGACGTGGTGGACGTTGATCTCCGCGCCGACGCCGTAGGCGCCCGCACCGTCGATCTCGACGATCGTGCCGGGCCGGCCGACGGCGCCGCGCTCGGCGCTGCCCTCGCGGACCAGGCCACGCTCGAGGAGCTCGGTCACCAGGCTGGAGACCGTCGCCTTGTTGAGGCCGAGGTCGGCGGCGAGGCGGGCGCGGCTGCGGCCGCCGTCCTCGCGGAGGCTGCGCAGGACGAGCGACAGGTTCGCGCGGCGGACGGTGCCCTGGTCGGCACCTCCCGAGCCGGTCGACGACCAGCCGTCTCGCACCTGCGACATTCGTGCCCTCGATCTGCTGTGTGACTCGCGTCACCAGTTAGTTTGGTGGACCGCCAAACTAAGTCGTGACGATGGTCACGTCAAGGGGCTCGTCGCAAGATCTTCAGGTGGTCCGGTCCAGGTGTCGCGAGCGGCCCTCGGCGTACCGCGCGCGCACCTGCGGAGCCGGGTCGGCGGCGTAGCGCCGGGTGCCCTCACGCACCCATTCCGGGGCGGTGTCGGCGCCGGTGAGCGCCCAGGCCGCCTGCCGGGCGGCGCCGTCGGCGACGTACTCCCCCGGCGGGGGAACGTCGACCGGCACGCCCAGCACCTCGGCGGCGACCGTGCGCACGGCCTCGGACGCGGCCGCACCGCCGACGAGCAGCACCCGCGACGGAGCGACCCCGGTGGCGGCCACCGCGTCGAGGCCGTCGGCGAGGCTGCAGACCAGGCCCTCCACCGTCGCTCGGGCGAAGGCCGGCCGGGTGGCCGTGGCGAGGGTGAGGCCGTGCAGCGACCCCGTCGCGTCGGGAAGGTTGGGGGTGCGCTCGCCCTCCAGGTAGGGCACCAGCACCAGTCCCCCGGCGCCCGCCGGGGCCTCCATCGCCAGGCTCGAGAAGGTCTCGTGGTCGACGTCGAGCAGGCGCGCGGCGGCGTCGAGCACGCGGGCGCCGTTGAGGGTCGCGACCAGCGGGAGGAACAGCCCCGTGGCGTCGGCGAAGCCCGCGACCGACCCGGTGGGGTCGACGGCCGGGGCGCTGGTGACGGCCGTGACGACTCCGGACGTGCCGATCGAGACGACCACGTCGCCCTCGCCCGCACCCAGGCCCAGGGCCGCGGCCGCGTTGTCGCCGGCACCGGCGCCGAGGACGGTGCCGGCGCGGACGACGGTGCCGGCCGACCGCGCCGCGACCTCGCCGGGCGCGACCACCCGCGGCAGGTGCGGCACGGCGCCGAAGGCGCGCTCGAGCAGGTCGGTGCGGTAGTGCCCGGTCGCCGCCGACCAGTAGCCGGTGCCGCTGGCGTCGCTCCGGTCGGTCGTGAGGTCGCCCAGCTCGCCGCTGCCCGAGAGCTTCCAGGTCAGCCAGTCGTGGGGCATGCACACCGCTGCCGTGCGCCGCGCGTTGTCGGGCTCGTGCTCGGCGAGCCAGCGCAGCTTGGTCACGGTGAACGAGGCCACCGGGACGACGCCGACCGCCTCGGCCCAGGCCCGTCCGCCCTCCTCGAGCCCGCCCAGCTCGTCGACGAGGTCGCGGGCGGCCCCGGCCGAGCGGGTGTCGTTCCACAGCAGCGCGGGGCGTACGACCGCGCCGTCCTCGTCGAGGCAGACCATGCCGTGCTGCTGGCCGCCGACGCTGACGGCGGCCACGTCGTCCAGCCCGCCGGCCTCGGCGACGGCTGCCTGCAGGGCGGCCCACCAGTGGTCGGGGTGGACCTCGGTGCCGTCGGGATGGCTCGCACGTCCCTGGCGCATGAGGGCGCCCGTCTCGGCGTCGCGGACGACGACCTTGCAGGACTGGGTGGAGGAGTCGATGCCGGCGACCAGCCGGGGCCCGTCAGTCATGGCCGCGGATGCTAGCCCACGCCCCTCCCGGGGCCCGGCGCGGCGACTCGCCCGGACGGCTCCCCGACGACGACGAAGGGCCCGGTCTGGTGACCGGGCCCTTCGGGTGCCGTACCCCCGACCGGATTCGAACCGGCGCTACCGCCTTGAGAGGGCGGCGTGCTAGGCCGCTACACAACGGGGGCTTGCAGGTGTTGCTCCGAGGAGCGACGGAGCTGAACTCTAGCGGGGCCGGAGTGACGCTCCAAATCCGGGCCCGAGGGCCTGGATCTTGCTGGGGTACTAGGACTCGAACCTAGAACAACTGAACCAGAATCAGCCGTGTTGCCAATTACACCATACCCCATGGGGGTATCGGATCGCTGTCCGACCACCCACGTGGTCCGGGCGTGGAATCCCTCGTGGAACGCCTCCCGAACCGACCCCGAACATTACATGCGGGGTGGCGGCGGGGCCAAAACGGGGTCGCGCTGCCCGGGCGGCAACGCCGCTCCCCCGACGGGCGGTCCGACGTCGGCCAGCCCCATCGCCTTCGCCACCCACGAGGCGAGGAAGAGGTAGACCAGCGACTGGGTCATGGTGGAGAGGATGGTCCACCAGCTGCTGCCGCCCTCGGCGTTGAGCGCCGTGGTCAGGTCGCCGAACGCGAGCGCCAGCCCGAAGGCCAGGAAGTTGTTGAGCACGTGCATGGCGATGGGCGCCTCGAGGCCGCCGGTGCGGATGACGAGGATGCCGGCGACGACACCGAAGGCGAAGCGGTCGAAGAACACCGGCCAGTCCTGGGACAGGCCGTGGAAGAGCGCGAAGATCAGGGCAGGCCCGAGCACCCCCAGCGCCTGCGAGACGCGCCTGCCCCACACGAGCGAGCCGAACGCCTGGGTGAGGTAGCCGCGGAACAGGTACTCCTCCCCGGCCGCCTGCAGCGGGGTCAGGAGCAGGATCACGATGATGAAGTCGCGGGTCTGCGTGGTGAAGTCGTTGACGGTCCCGGCCGGCACGTCCCCGACCGAGATCGGCAGCAGCATCGCGACGCCGAGCGACGCCATCAGGGCCACCAGCGACAGGCCCAGGCACACCAGCAGGTAGCCCCATCGCAGTCGGGGCGCGACCGAGGAGACCCACCGCGGCTTGAGCCGGTGGAGCCACCAGGTGACCAGGAACGTCAGCGGGATCGCCGCAGCGATGATCGCGTTGAGCAGCGCCAGCCCGGCGGGCGTCGCCTCCTGCGTCACGTCGAGCAGCGCGGCGGCCTCCTCCGCGGTGTCGCCGGTCGCGAGGAGCAGCACGAGGGCGAGGGCCCCGGCGGCCAGCGGCACCACGCCGAAGACGAGCACCAGCAGGAGCAGGCCGCCCACGACCGAGCGCCACGCGCCGGGGCGCCCGACCCGGTGCAGCTCGTGGTAGCGCGGCCGGAAGTCGGGCGACAGCGATCGGGTCACGACGTCAGGCCAGGGCCGACTGCAGCCGCGCCAGGCTGCGGTCGCGGCCGAGCAGCTCCATCGACTCGAACAGCGGCGGGCTCACCCGCCGGCCGGTCACGGCCACCCGGACAGGACCGAAGGCCACGCGCGGCTTGAGCTCCATGCCCTCGATCAGCGCCACCCGCAGCGCCTCCTCGATGGCCGCGGTCGACCACGTCTCGACGCCGACCAGGGCGTCGTACGCTGCCTGGACGACGCCGCGGCCGGTCTCGTCGAGCACCTTCGCGACGTCGTCGGCGTCGCGCTCGAACGCTGCCTCGTCGACGAAGAGGAAGCCGAGCATCGGCGCGGCCTCGGTGAGCTTGTTGATCCGCTCGGCGACCAGCGGCATCGCCAGCTCGAGCAGCTGGGCGTCGGCATCGGCGACGGGGTCGCCGACGACGCCCGCCGACTTGAGGAAGGGCAGCGCCCGGTGGGTGATCTCGTCGATCGGCAGCAGCCGCATCTGCGAGGTGTTGATCGCCTCGGCCTTCTTGAGGTCGAAGCGGGCCGGGTTGGGGTTGACGTCCTTGATGTCGAACGCCTCGACCATCTCGGCCATCGAGAACACGTCGCGGTCGGCCGCGATCGACCAGCCCAGCAGGGCCAGGTAGTTGAGCAGGCCCTCGGGCAGGAAGCCCTGCTCGCGGTAGGCCAGGGCGTGTGCCTCGGGGTCGCGCTTGGAGAGCTTCTTGTTGCCCTGGCCCATCACGTACGGCAGGTGGCCGTAGGCCGGGACCTGCTCGGCGATGCCGAGCTCCACCAGCGCCTCGAACAGCGCGAGCTGGCGCGGCGTGCTGGAGAGCAGGTCCTCGCCGCGCAGGACGTGGGTGATCTGCATCAGGGCGTCGTCGACGGGGTTGACCAGCGTGTAGAGCGGGTCGCCGTTGGCACGCGAGAGCGCGAAGTCGGGCACGTTCTCGGTCGCGAAGGTGATCTCGCCGCGCACCAGGTCGTCCCAGCCGATGGAGCCGTCGGGCATCCGGAACCGGACGACGGGGCGGCGCCCCTCGGCCTCGAACGCGGCGCGCTGCTCGTCGGTGAGGTCGCGGCAGAACCCGTCGTAGCCCTGCATCTTCGAGCCCGACGCCTTGCGGCGGGCGTCGACCTCCTCGGTCGTGCAGAAGCAGTCGTAGGTGTAGGACGACTCGCGCAGCCGGGCGAGGACGTCGCGGTAGACGTCGCCGCGCTCGCTCTGCAGGTAGGGCCCGTGGGGTCCGCCGACCTCGATGCCCTCGTCCCAGTCGAGGCCGAGCCAGCGCCACAGCTCGAGGATGGCGTCGTAGGACTCCTGCGTGCTCCGCTCGCGGTCGGTGTCCTCCATCCGGAAGACGATCTGCCCTCCGTGGTGGCGCGCGAAGGCCCAGTTGAACAGGGCCGTGCGGACCAGGCCGACGTGCGGCGAGCCCGTGGGCGAGGGACAGAAGCGGACGCGGACGGGGCTGCTGCTCATGGGGATGGCTCTCTCGTGTGGCCGGTCAGCTGCGCCGGGCGACGGGGTTGGTCAGGGCGCCGATGCCGGCGATCGAGATCTCCACCTCGTCGCCGACCTGCATGGGGCCGACACCCTCGGGGGTCCCGGTCAGGATCACGTCGCCGGGCAGCAGCGTCATGACGGACGAGACGTGCGCGACGAGGGTCGGCACGTCGAAGATCATGTCGGCCGTCGAGCCGTCCTGGACGACGTCGCCGTTGAGGTGCGTCTGCACCGCGCGGCCGTCGATGAACGCCTGCGGGTCGAGGTCGGTCTCGATCCATGGGCCGATCGGGCAGAAGGAGTCGAAGCCCTTGGCCCGGGTGAACTGCACGTCGGAGCGCTGGAGGTCGCGTGCGGTGACGTCGTTGGCGATCGTGTAGCCGAAGATCACGTCGGTCGCCTGCTCGGCGGGCACGTCGCGGCAGATGCGGCCGATCACCACGGCCAGCTCGCCCTCGTACTGCAGGTTGCTGGTCTGCGTCGGGTAGAAGATCGGGTCGCCCGGGCCGACCACCGTGGTGTTGGGCTTGAGGAACATCAGCGGCTCGGCCGGGAGGTCGTTGCCCAGCTCGGCGGCGTGGGCGGCGTAGTTGCGGCCGATGCCGACGACCTTGCTGCGCGGGATGATCGGCGCGAGGAGCCGTACGTCGGCGAGACGGTGCTGTTCGTCGAGGGGCTTGACCCCGGCGTAGAGCGGGTCGCCCGCGAGGGCCACCACCACGGAGTCCTCGTCGGGCTGGCCGAACTCGTCGACCTCCCCGGTGACGACCCCGAACCGCGGCTCCTCGCCCGTGCTGAACCGACAGATGCGCATGGGTCGAGGCTATCCAACCGCGGTCTGCCCGGCCCACGTCGGGCGGCTCCCGCGGTCGGTCCGGCTGCTGCCCCGGCTGCTACCCCGGCTGCTGCCCGGCTACTGCCCGGCCGCGCGGTGCAGTGCGGCCAGGGTCGCCGCGACGTCCTCGACGGTCGTCGACCAGTTGCTCACGCTGACCCGCAGCACCGCGCGGCCGTGCCAGGTCGACCCGGTGGTCCACGCCGTCCCCTCCGCGAGCATCGCCTCGACCACGGCGCGGGTGCGGTCGTCGTCGCCGAACGTGGCGCAGACCTGGGTGAAGTCCACGTCATTGAGCACCGCGGCGCCCTCGATGGCGGCGATCCCCTCGGCGAACGCCTCCGCGTGGTCGCAGAAGCCGTCGACCAGGTCGGCCACGCCGTCGCGTCCCAGCGCCCGGAGCACCGCCCACACCGGGAACGCCCGGCCCCGGCGGCTGATCTCCGGCACCTTGTCGAACGGCTCCCCCGTCGCGTCGTGGACCAGGTAGTCGCCGTGCATGCCCATCGCCGCCCGCAGCGCGGCCCGGTCGCGGACGATCGCCAGCCCGCAGTCGTAGGGGACGTTGAGGGTCTTGTGGGCGTCGGTGGCCCAGGAGTCGGCACGATCGGCGCCCGCCAGGAGGTGGCGCCGGCGCGGCGACGCGCCCGCGAAGAGCCCGAACGCGCCGTCGACGTGGACCCACGCCCCGGCGTCGTGGGCAGCGGTGACCGTGGCGTCGAAGGGGTCGAACGCCCCGGAGTGGACGTTGCCGGCCTGCAGGCACACCACGGTCGGGCGCCCGTCGCCCGCGTCCAGCGCGCTGGCGAGCGCCGCGGGCTCGATGCGCCCCTGGTCGTCGACCGCGACCGCCTCGGGCGCACCGAGGCCGAGGTAGCGCAGGGCCAGGTCGATCGTGTCGTGCCGCTCGGCGCCGACGAGGACGCGGACGCCGGGCGACGCGGCGAGCCCGCGCTCGGCGACGTCCCAGTCGGCGCGCCGCAGCACCTCGTCGCGCGCTGCGGCGAGGCAGGTGAAGTTGGCCATCGTGCCGCCGGTGACGAAGCCGACCGCGCTGCCGGCGGGGAGGCCGAGCAGGTCGAGCACCCACGCCTCGGCCACGTCCTCGACGGCCGAGTGCGCGGGAGTGAGCAGCCGCAGGCCGGCGTTCTGGTCCCACGCGCTGACCAGCCAGTCCACGGCCAGGGCGGCCGGGTGGGTGCCGCCGATGACGAACCCGAAGAAGCGCCCGCCCGGCATCGCCGTCAGCCCGGGGTCGCAGGCGCGGGCCAGCTCGTCGACCACCGCGACCGGGTCGGTGGGACCGTCGGGGAGCTGCGGGTCGAGCCGGCCGAGCACCTCTTCGGCGCCCAGCCGCGGCGGCACCGGGCGGTCGGCGAGCGAGGTGAGCCACTCGACCGCGTGCTCGTGGGCACGGTCGAGACCGGCGGTGCGGTCCATCCCGGCAGTGTCCCCCCGGCGCCACCCCACGTCGAGAGCCCTCGAAGCGGCCGGCACGGGGTGGCGGCACTAGCCTCGGTTCGGTGCACGTGCTGTCAGCCGCCGAGTGGCGCCCCCTCGCCGAGGCGCACGCCGCCCGGGTCGACGACCTCGTCGGGCCGCACCTCGCGCGTCGGGCCGGCCAGGTCCGGCACCCGGTGCACGACTTCCTGTTCACCTACTACTCCCAGCGGCCCGCCCAGCTGCGGCGCTGGCACCCCGGCCACGGCGTCGCGCTGGAGGACGCGACGGAGCACGCCGGCCTGAAGGGCTACGGGGGCGACCCGGTCGCCGTCACCGAGGCGTACGTCGCCTCCCAGCGCCCGCTGCTCGACCAGCTGCACACCCTGCTGGCCGCGACCGCCGCCCGGGCCCCGCAGCTGGGCTGCTTCGGGCTGCACGAGTGGGCGATGGTGCACCGCGCCGACCGGGTCCCCGGCGGCACCCGCCACGACCGGCCGCTGCGGCTCGGGCAGGAGGGCACCGACGCGGTCGTCGAGTCGCACCGCATCGCCTGCTCCCACTTCGACGCCTATCGCTTCTTCACCCCCAGCGCGCGCCCGCTCAACCAGCTGCGGCCGGGCCGCGACGACCGCCCCGCCTTCGAGCAGCCGGGCTGCCTGCACGCCGGGATGGACCTCTACAAGCACGCCTTCCGGCTCACGCCGATGATCCCCAGCGAGCTGGTCGCCGACTGCTTCGAGCTCGCGCGCGACATCCGGGTGCTCGACATGCGCGCGGCGCCCTACGACCTGACCGACCTGGGCTACTCCCCCGTCAGGATCGAGACCGCCGAGGGCAAGCGCGAGTACCTCGAGGCGCAGCGCGCGTTCGCCGAGCGCGGCGCGCCGCTGCGCGCGCGACTCCTCGCGGAGTGCGAGCGGCTCCTGGCGCTCGTGCCCGAGCCGGTCTGACCCGCGCCCCTCACGTCGTCGGGGCGACGGTGAGGTCGACGACCTCGAGGTCGGGATCGGCCGGCGGCTCGTCGAGGTCGACGCAGGCCCACGCGGTGACGTCGCCGTGGTGGTTGGACGTCCGCACGCACGGGCGTTCGGGCGCCTCGGCGCGCACCTCGACCACCACGCCGGACGACGACGTGAACCGCTCGCCGGCGAGCTCGACCGACTCACCCGGCGCGAGCTCGAGGGGCTCGGCCCGACCCGCGGTGAGCACGGTCTGGTACTGCAGCCACTCCATCCGGCTCCGGTCGTCGTACATCGGCCGGGTGCGGTCGAGGCGGGAGTCCACCTCGAGCACGACCGGGACGAGGGCGGCGAAGAGCGCGGCGATCGCGAGCAGGCCGGCGGCCGCAGGGCCGAACCGACGGGTGCGACCGGTCGGCGACGTCTGGCTGGTCATCCTCGCCCTCAGAACTCGTAGCCGAAGGCCTCGATGGTGTCGGCGAACACCGTCGCCACGCGCTCCCTCGAGGCAGGGGTGTAGAGCTCGCGGTAGTGCCCGGCCGGCCGGGCGTTGCCCTTGGCCCGCGGCAGGTCGGGCTCGCCGGGCAGCCCGAGGTGCTCCCAGACCTCGCGCAGCTCGGCGTCGAGGCGCTCGTAGCGCAGGACCCGGTCGAGCGCCATCTTGCCGCGGATGCGGTAGAGCCGGCGGTTGTTGGCCAGCTGCTCGATCCAGACCTCCCGCACGTAGGTCTCGAAGTCGGGCAGCTCGCGACGGTCCTTGTACTTCCAGAAGTAGAGCGAGACCACGGCGTCCCACGGGTTGCGCTCGATCGCGAAGGTGAAGTAGTCGGCGAACACCTCGGCGCCGACGAGGTCGCGGGTGGCCTTGGCGCCCATGTGGTTGTAGGCCTTGCGCGGCAGGGGCGGGGACTGGAAGTTCTGCGGTGCACGACCGCCGGCCGCCTGGCGCAGCTTCTCGTCCTCGGGGCTGATCTCGGTGATGATGTCGTCGGGACCGCACACCTTTGACAACGCGATCTCCACGCTCGTCCCCGCCGTCTTGCGGGTCTTGAGGAAGATGAAGCGGTGCTGGTGGGACGCGATCACGGGCACGACCTTATCCGTCGGGCCCATCCGTCGGGCCCATCCGTCGGGCCCATCCGTCGGGCCATCCGTCGAGTCGGACCGACCCCACGGCTACGGTGGCGCCGTGACCGAGCCGAGGACAGCCACCGGGACCCATCTGCGCGGTGAGGACTGGTACGGCGAGGACCTCGGCGCGGCGCGCTTCGTCGAGTGCACCTTCACCGACGTGGACCTCTCCGAGGCGACGTCGTCGGGTGCCACGTTCGAGCGGTGCACCTTCCACGGCACCCGGTTCAACGACTCGGTGCACACCGCGACGGCGTTCGTCGGCTGCGACTTCCGCCGCGCGTCGTTCTTCGGCGCGACGCTCGACGGGTGCAAGCTCGTCGGGTCGGTCTTCTCCGAGTGCACGATGCGCCCCCTCACGGTCCTCGGCGGGTCGTGGCTCGGGGTGACGATCCGCGGCACCAACCTCTCCCGCCTCGACCTGACCGGCGTCGACCTGCGCGAGGCCGACCTGTCCCAGTCGGACCTCACCCTCACCGTGCTCGCCCGCACGCGCCTCGACCGCGCCGTGCTCCGACAGGCCAAGCTCGACCGCACCGACCTCCGCGGCGCCGCCCTCGACGGCGTCGACCTGGCCGCCGCCGACCTCCGGCGTACGCGCCTCGACCTCGCGGGCGCCGTCCTCCTCGCCGAGCTCCACGGCGCGGACGTCGACGGCTCCCCCTGACCGCTCAACCCGCCCCCTCCCCGCTAGGACACCCGGATCCGGGCCGTTGAGCGGGGATCTCCCCGCTCGAGCACCGCAGCGCAGCTCCCAGCTCCCAGCTCCCAGCTCCCAGCTCCCAGCTCCCAGCTCCCAGCTCCCAGCTCCCAGCTCCCAGCTCCCAGCATGAGCACTAGACACGTCCCGTCCTCGCTAGGACACCCGGATCCGGGCCGTTGAGCGGGGACGTCCCCGCTCAAGCACCCCCGCGCAGCCGCGCCCGCAGGCCGTCGAGGAGCAGGTCGAGCCCGAGGTCGAAGTCGGGCAGCGAGTCGAGGGGGCGTTCGACCGCACCGAGGCTGACGGCCTGGCGGGCGGTCTGCTCCTCGAAGGCGTGGCCGAACACGTAGTGCACGAGCGCGTGGGAGGCGACGGGCACCAGCTCGGACGGGACGTCGGCGTCGGTGAGGACCTTCTCGAGCTCGGCGACCGGCGCCGCGGCGCCGAGGCCGAAGGCCCACACGGTCGCGACCACGTCGGCGCCGTCGGTGCAGGCGAGCATCGCCTCGCGCAGCTCGGAGCAGATCTCGCGCACCCGGTCGGGCCACTCCGAGGCGGTACGCGCTCGCGCACCGCGGGCGAGGATCTCGTCGGCCACCGCCGCCAGCAGCGCCTGCTTGCTCGGGAAGTGGTGGTAGATCGCGCTGGGCTGGACGTCGAGCTCGGCGCCGAGGCGCCGCATCGTGAGCGCCGCGAGCCCGTGGGCGTCGAGCAGGGCGACGGCGTGGTCGAGCACGTCGCTGCGCCTGTGGGCCACGCACCCTCCCGGTCCTGGACGTCGTTGACGGGCCGTCGGCGCCACCCTAGCCTGAACACCGTTCAGCCTGAACACCGTTCAGGTCCCCCGTCCAGCCGCCGAGGACCACCGTGCCCGCCTCCACCCCCGCCTCCACCCCCGCCGCCACCCCCGACGCCGCGCCCGACATCGCGGTCCACGAGCGGCACGCCCGCTCCTCCCCCACCCGCGACATCGCGCTCGTCGCCGCGTTCGGGGCACTGATCTGCGCGAGTGCCTACATCGGCGCAGTCCCCGTCGGGAGCGCCGGCGTGCCGATCACCCTCCAGACGCTCACGGTGATGCTGGCCGGCTGCGTCCTCGGCCCGCTGCGCGGCTTCTCCGCCGTGATGCTCTACCTCGCACTGGGAGCCGTCGGCCTGCCGGTCTTCGCCGAGCACTCGTCGGGCATCGGCGTGTTCAGCGGCCCGAGCGGCGGCTACCTGATCGCGTTCCCGCTCGCCGCGGCGCTCGCCGGCTTCCTGGTGGAGTACGTCGCGCGCGAGCGCCGCACCCGGGCGATCGTCGTCTTCGCGTGCTCGTTCACCGCCAGCGCGCTGGTCGTCCACCTCCTCGGGATCCTCGGGATGATGCGCTTCTTCGACATCTCCTTCGCCGAGGCGGCCGCCTACGACGCGCCGTTCTGGATCGGTGACGTGGTGAAGACGTCACTGGTCGCGATGATCGCCGCCGAGGTGCACCGGGCGTTCCCGCAGCTTCTGCAGCGCGACTGACCGCGGACATCGGGACAGGACACCGGGACACGGCATGGCAACGATCCACTTCGACCGCGCGGGGGCGCGCGTGCCCCTGCCGGGGCGCGGCGAGCGCGAGATCCTGGCGCCGACGACCCTCGTGCTCACCGAGCGGCGGGTCGCCGTCATCGGGGCCAACGGCTCGGGCAAGTCCACGCTGGCACGCATGGTCAACGGGCTGGTCCGGCCCACCACCGGCCGGGTCACGGTCGACGGCCGCGACGTGGCACGCGAGGGCGCCGCCGTGCGGCGGCGGGTGGGGTTCTGCTTCACCGACCCGGCGGCCCAGCTGGTGATGCCGACGTGCGTGGAGGACGTCGAGCTGTCACTGCGGCGCACCATCAAGGACGCCGGCGCCCGGCGCGAGCGTGCGATGGCGGTGCTCGCGGCCAACGGCCTCGAGGCGCACGCGCACGACTCGGTCCACTCGCTCTCCGGCGGGCAGCGCCAGCTGCTCGCCCTCGCCGGGGTGCTCGCCCTCGAGCCGGCGGTGGTGGTCGCGGACGAGCCGACCACGCTGCTCGACCGCGCCAACACCCGGCGCGTCGGCGACGCCCTCCTCGCACTCGACCAGCAGCTGCTGCTCGTCACCCACGACCTCGACCTGGCCGCCAGGTGCGACCGGGTGCTGGTCGTCGACGCCGCTCGCGTGGTCGCCGACGGGGCGCCGCGCGAGGCCATCGCCCACTACACGGGCCTGGTCGACGCGTGAGCGACCTGATGGCCGGGCTGCACCAGCCCGGCGACACGTTCCTGCACCGGCTGCCCGTCGGGGCCAAGGTGCTGGGGCTCGCCGTGCTCAGTCTCGCGGTCGTCGCGGTGCGCGACGTCCGTGCCGCGCCGGTGTTCCTCGCCGTGACGCTCCTGCTCGCCGTCGTGGCGCGGGTGCCGCTGCGCTCGGTGTGGCGCGCGGCCCGGGGCGTGCTGCTGATCGCGGCGGTGGCCAGCGCGTTCCAGTGGTGGTGGTACGGCCCGGGCAAGGCCGTCGAGACCTTCCTCGATCTGCTGACGCTCGGTCTCGCCGCCCTCTCGCTGACCGCGACGACGACCGTCGACGCGATGGTCGACGCGCTCTCGCGGTGGGCACGGCCGCTGCGCGTCGTCGGCGTCGACCCCGACCGCGTCGCGCTCACCGTCGCGCTGACGATCGGCGCCCTTCCCGGCACGATCGCCGTCGCCCGCGAGACCCGGGACGCGGCGCGGGCGCGCGGCCTGGACCGCAACCCCCGGGCCTACCTGTCCCCGTTCGTGATCCGCGTCGTCGCCCGCGCCCACGAGTCCGGCGACGCGCTGCACGCGCGCGGCATCGGCGACGAGCAGTCCTGATCAGGACCGCTGGTTGACGAACCAGCGGTGGCCGAAGGGATCGCGGAAGACGGCCACGCGGCCGGCCGGCGGACTGTCCTCGGGTCCGCGGTCGAGGGTCACGCCCGACCCGGTCACCCGTCGGCACAGCGCGTCGACGTCGTCGACCTCGAGGTGCAGCGAGACGGCCGCGCCGCGGGACGTGTCGGGCGCCGCGACGCCGGCCGAGTCGAACTCGTCCGACATCATCCAGCGACCGCCACCGACGGCGAGCTCGACGTGGCCGACCCGCCCGTCCTCCATGACGATCGGCTCGACGACGACCTCCGAGCCCAGCACGTCGACGTACCACTGGATCGCGCGGCGTGCGTCGGCGACGCAGATGTACGGCGTCAGCTCACCCATACGCGTCACTTCACCATCCGGGCGGACGCCTGTCCACCCATGGCGCGGCCGCCTCCACCTGGGCCGCGACCGCGAGGAGCAGCTCCTCCTCGGCGGGGCGCGCTGCCAGCATCACGCCGATCGGCAGCCCGTCGTCGGTCCAGTGCAGCGGCAGCGAGACGGCCGGCATGCCGGTCACGTTCCACGCGCTCGTCCACGGCGTGAACTCCTTCTGCCGGGCGAAGTCGCGCGCCGGGTCGGCGTCGTCGCGCAGCTCGCCGACCAGCGCCGGTGGCCGGGCGAGGGTGGGCGTGAGGACGACGTCGTACGGCGCGAGGGCCGCCAGCGCGGCGGCGGCGTGGCGACGCATCCGCCCGATCGCGAGGGCGAACTCGGGCCCGCTGACCGCGCGGCCGAGACCGGCAAGCCACCGTGTCAGCGGGCGCAGCCGGTCCTCGCGGCCGGGTGGGACGGGCGACAGGGCGGTGAGCACCGACCAGCAGGTCTCGAAGGCGGCCGTCGCCTCGAGCGGGATCGGCACCGGCACGTCCTCGACGTCGTGGCCCAGCGACGCCAGCAACCGCGAGGCGCCCTCCCAGGCCGCGACGCTCGCAGCGTGGACGTCGGTCTCCGCGATGACAGGGGTGATGAAGCGCGCGACCCGCAGCAGGCCGGGCTCACGGTCGCAGGCGTCGAGGAAGCTCCCGGACGGCGCGGGTGCCCAGTACGGGTCGCCGACCCGGCGACCCGCGAGCACGTCCAGCAGGGCGGCGGTGTCGCGGACGGTGCGCCCGAGGGTGCCGGGCGTGGCGAGCCCGGTGGGATCGCCGTAGTTCGGGGCGCCGCTGATGCGTCCCCGCGTCGGCTTGAGGCCCACGAGCCCGCAGCACGAGGCGGGGGTGCGGATCGAGCCGCCCCCGTCGGACCCCGGCGCGACGGGCAGCAGTCCGGCAGCCACCGCGGCGGCCGCACCCCCGGACGAGCCGCCAGCCGTGCGCGTGGGGTCCCACGGCGTCACGGCGGGCGGGGCGACGTCGGGCTCGGTGTAGCAGGGCGAGCCGAACTCCGGCGTGCTCGTCTTGCCCAGGCTCGGCATGCCGGCCGCCTCGACGGTGAGCACGAGGTCGTCGGAGGCGTCGGGCACGTGGTCGTCGTACGCCGCCGACCCGAAGGTGGTGCGCACACCCGCGGTGGGGTGCAGGTCCTTGATGCCGGTGGGCACGCCCCAGAGCGGGCCGGCGTCGGCGGGCCGGCCCTGCTCGGTCAGCCGGCGGGCGTGGTCGCGCGCCTGCTCGTGGGTGGGCGTGATGAAGGCGCCGACCCGATCGGCGCGGCCGGCGTAGTGCTCGACCAGCTCCAGCGGCGACACGTCACCCGTGCGTACGGCATCGCCCTGCTCGAGCGCGGTCAGGTCGTGCAGCACATCGTCGACCGTACCTGCGATGCGCGGTCCGGGTCAGGCCGCGACCTCGACCTCGTGGGCGACGAGCGCGTCGAGGGCACCGAGGAAGCGCTGCACGGCGGCCTCGTCCTCCAGCGGGTCACCGTCGAGGGCGGGCTCGTCGACGACGATGCCCTCCACGACGACAGCGCCGGCGATGGTGGCGGAGTGGCGGGCGTGCTCGTGCGACCACTTGCCGCCGTAGGGCGTCGGGGTCGCGCCGATGGCGGCGAAGGGCTTGCCGACGATGGCGCCCTGGCCGTAGGGGCGCGAGAGCCAGTCGATGGCGTTGTTGAGCACGGCCGGCATCGTGCCGTTGTACTCCGGCGTCACGGCGAGCACGCGGTCGGCGCTGGCCACCGACTCGCGGAGCGCGGCGGCCGCGGCCGGGACCGAGTCGCCGTCGAGCTCCTCGTTGTAGAACGGGACGTCGGCGAGGCCCTCGACGACGTCGACGGTGACGCCGGCCGGGGCATGGTCGCGGAGGTGCTCGGCGATACGGCGGTTGAGGCTCCCGGCGCGGTAGGAGCCGAGGAGGACAGCGACGCGGGTCTGGGTGTCAGCGGTAGTCATACCGTCGTAAACGGACCACGGTCCGCTTACATTCCCGCCTGGCCGGACTTTCTCCGGTCCTAGGCTGTCGGGGTGACCCGCCCCCTGCCGATGGCCGACGCCCCGGTCCCCGAGCGGGCCGACGCGGCGCGCAACAGGCAGGCCATCCTCGCAGCGGCCCTGCGACTGGTGCGGACCCGGGGGGTCGAAGCCGTGACGATGGACACGGTCGCGGCGGAGGCGGGAGTCGGCAAGGGCACGCTGTTCCGGCGCTTCGAGAGCCGCGAGGGCCTGATGGGAGCGGTGCTCAACGAGTCGGAGACGGCCTGGCAGGCGAGCGTGATCTCCGGGCCTCCCCCGTTGGGTCCGGGCGCTCCCCCGATGGACCGGCTCATCGCGTTCGGCCACTCACGGCTGCGCGCCAACCTCGCCCACGCCGACCTCATCGCGGCGGCCGGCCAGCCGGGCGCCCGCTCGGCTGCGGCGATGTCCTTCGCCAACCTGCACGTGCGCCACCTGCTGCGCGAGCTCGGCGTCTCCGGCGACCTCCTGATGCTCGCCACGGCGCTCCTCGCCCCGCTGGAGATGGTGGTGCTCGACCAGCAGGTCGTGCGCGACAACATCTCGGTCGAACGCGTCGAGGCGGGCTGGGACGACCTGGTGCGCCGGGTCGTGGGCTGACGCCGCACGCCGGCCGCGCTCAGCCGTCGAGGGACGTCAGCTGGCGCTTCATCGACGCGACCTCGACGGCCTGGTCGGAGGCGATGTGGGTGGCCAGCTGGAACACCTCGGACTCCTGACCGCCGCTGCCATCGGCGAGGAGCGTCTCCACCATCACGATGGCGCCCTCGTGGTGGCGGATCATCAGCTGCAGGAAGAGCCGGTCGAAGTCGCGCCCCCGCGCATCGGCGAGCCGCTCCATCTGCTCGGGCGTGGCCATCCCCGGCATGCCGGCGTGGGTCGCGACCGCCCCACCGGCCTCGTCGCCGTGGTCGTCGTGCTGCTCGTCGTCCCCCGACCCGTGGTCGTCGGGGGTCTCGCCCGCTCCTTCGCCCCGGCGGGTCAGCCACCCCTCGAGCTGGGCGAGCTCCTCGACCTGTGAGACCTCGATGCGCTCGGCGAGGGTGAGGATGGCGCGCGTGCCGGTCCGGTCCGCCACCAGCGCGGTCATCTCGAGGGCCTGCGTGTGGTGCGGGACCATCTCCTCCACGAACGCCACGTCGGACGCGGTGTACGTCGGCACGGCGAGGCTCTCGACCTCCTCCGGCGACATGGTCTTCCCGGCCTCGCCCGGCGCGCCGAGCTGGACGACGGGCGCGCCCTGCTCGGTGTCGCGCGACGGCTCCTCGCCGGTGCATCCCGAGACACCCAGCGCGACCGCGACCGACACGACGACGGCTCCCACCCTGACCAGCGCGCTCATGTGGACTCCAGTTCCCCTCGAAAATGTCCGACCAAGGGATGGTGCGGCCGGCGCCGGTCGTCGCTACGTTTCTCGACATACTAGGTCGACCGGCCACGGCGCACGCCGCGGCCATCCGGGGCGACCGTCGTCGGAAGAAGGTCGCCACCCATGACGCCACCCATGACGCCACCCATGACGCCGCCACGTCGCCCTCGTCGATTCCGCCGCCCGGCCCTCGCGGCGAGCCTCGCCGCGCTGGTCGCGGCGCTGCTGCCCGCCGCGGCCCAGGCAGCCGACGACCCCCGCATCGGGCTGGCTCCGGGCTACCTCCCCTGGAGCGAGGCCAGCAGCAACATCGAGCTGCTCGACAACAACCCCCGGGTCGCGCCGTTCGACGGAGCTCCGGGCGGTTCGAGCATCAACTCCGACCTCGCCTTCACCGGCGACCACGCCATCGTCGGCAACTACCTGGGCTTCCAGGTCTACGACGTGTCCGACCCCGCCGACCCCACCCTGAGCGGCTCGTTCGTGTGCCCCGGTGGGCAGGGTGACGTGAGCGTCTTCGGCGACCTGCTGTTCTTCTCGGTCGAGCAGACCTCGGCCCGCGTCGACTGCGGCTCCCAGGGAGTGACGGGCTCGGTGAGCCCCGAGCGGTTCCGCGGCGTCCGGATCTTCGACATCTCCGACCTCGCTGCCCCCGTCCAGGTGGGCGGCGTGCAGACCTGCCGCGGCTCGCACACGCACACGGTGGTCACCGACCCGGACGATCCCGACAACGTCTACCTCTACAACTCGGGCACCGCCGGCGTGCGGTCGGGCGATGAGCTCGCCGGCTGCGAGAGCGTCAACCCCAACACCACCACCGGCCCCGTCACGACCGGCAACCCGGCGCAGTGGCGCATCGACGTCATCAAGGTGCCGCTGGCCGCGCCCGAGGACGCCGCCATCGTCAGCCAGCCGCGGATCTTCACCGACCCCGCGACCGGCGCCTTCAACGGCCTGCAGAACACGCTCCCCGGCACCCCGCACCCGTCCGGCACCAACTACTCGCCGCTGCCCAACACCAACACCTGCCACGACATCACCGCCTACCCCGAGCTCGGCCTCGCGGCCGGCGCGTGCCAGGGCAACGGCATCCTGCTCGACATCACCGACCCGGTGAACCCCGAGCGCATCGACGCGGTGTCCGACCCCAACTTCGCCTACTGGCACTCGGCCACGATCAACAACGACGGCACCAAGGTGATCTTCACCGACGAGTGGGGCGGCGGCTCGGGCGCACGCTGCCGCGAGAGCGACAAGCCCGAGTGGGGTGCCGACGCGATCTTCGACATCGTCGACGGGAAGATGGCGTTCCGCAGCTACTACAAGCTGCCGGCGCCGCAGACCGCGCAGGAGAACTGCGTGGCCCACAACGGCTCGCTCGTCCCGGTCCCGGGCCGCGACATCATGGTCCAGGCCTGGTACCAGGGCGGCCTGTCGGTCATCGACTTCACCGACTCCGCCAACCCGGTCGAGCTCGCCTTCTACGACCGCGGGCCGGTCAACACCCCCAACCCCACTGGCCTCAACCTCGCCGGCTACTGGTCGACCTACTGGTACAACGGCCACGTCTTCGGCTCGGAGATCGGGCGCGGCTTCGACGCCCTGGCGTTCACCCCGAGCGACCTGCTCTCGGCCAACGAGATCGCCGCCGCCGGCGAATCGGTCGTCGAGGAGTTCAACGCCCAGCACCAGACGCCGCTGCGCTGGGCCCCGAGCTTCAACGTGGCCGGCTCCTACCTCGACCAGGCCGCCCGGTCGGGCGCGCTGGCCGGGGAGACCCTGACGGCCGTCACCGAGAGCTTCGGCACCGCCCGTGAGCTGTCCGCGCAGGGGGCCTCCTCGGCGCCCCTGGTCCGCTACCACCTCGACGCGGCGCGCCGGTCTCTCGGCGACAACGTCGAGCAGGTCCGGGCCCGGCGTGCCATCACCGAGCTGCGCGACAGCCTGCCGTGCGACGCCGGTTGCAAGCTGCCCACCAAGGTCGGCGCCGCCCACTCCCCCGAGCCGTCCAGCTTCGGACAGGCGTCGACGACGACGGTCACGGTCGACCGCGTCGGCACCGAGGGCGCCCTGCCCACGGGCAGCGTCGTGGTGACCGACAAGGCCGGCAAGCAGCTCGGCAAGGCCACCCTGGCTCGGGGCACCGCGGCCGTGGGCCTGCCCGCCGACCTCCCGGTGGGCACCCACACCCTGACCGCGGCCTACGCGGGCGACGACACCAACGCCGCCTCGTCGGCGACGTTCACCGCCACCGTCACCGCCGCGACGCCGACCGGGAAGGTCGCCTCCCGGACGAAGGTCACGGTCAAGCCGAAGAAGCCGCGCGTCAAGCAGGACTTCAGCGTCGTGGTGACGGTGAAGTCCCGCGGTGCCGATGCGACCGGGAAGGTGGTGGTCCGGGTCGACGGCACGTTGGTGAAGACCGCCCGGCTCTCCGACGGTCGGGTCGTCGTCAAGGTGAGGAAGAACCTCGCGGTCGGCGCGCACACGGTGTCGGCGAGCTTCGGCGGGTCCGACGCCGTGAGGAAGAGCCGCAACACCGTGAGGTTCCGGGTCGTGCGCTGACCCGGACGCGCAGCTGACGCACCAGCACGAGGCCCCGGCGGGGGAATCCGCCGGGGCCTCGTGCGTGCGGGCAGGTGCCCGCGGCCTGATCAGCGGTGGTGCCGGCGCAGACCGAAGGTGAGCCCGTCGACCAGCGCGCCCCACGACGCCTCGATGACGTTGGCGCCGACGCCGACGGTGACCCACGACGACTCGCCGTCGGTGGTCTCGATGAGCACCCGCGTGATCGCGTCGGTGCCGTGGCCTTGGTCGAGGATGCGCACCTTGTAGTCGATCAGCTCGAACTTCGCGACCTCCGGGAAGGCTTGCCCGATCGCCTCGCGCAGGGCGGCGTCGAGGGCGTTGACCGGACCGTTGCCCTCGCCCGTGACGACGTACCGCACCCCCTCCGAGCGCAGCTTGACCGTCGCCTCCGAGATCGCCTCGCCGTCGGTGCGGGTCTCGGTGATGACGCGCCACGACTCGACGTCGAAGTAGGACGGGCGTGCGCCCTCGACCTCCTCGGCGAGCAGCAGCTCGAAGGACGCGTCGGCGGCCTCGAAGGTGTAGCCGCGCTGCTCGAGCTGCTTGACCCGGTCGGTGACGCGGGTGACCAGCTCCCTCATCTCCGGCGAGCCGTCGGACAGGTCGTAGCCGAGCTCGCGCCCCTTGAGCTCGATGGACGCGCGCCCGGCCATGTCGGAGACGAGCAGGCGCATGTCGTTGCCGACGACCATCGGGTCGAGGTGCTGGTAGAGGTCGGGGTCGACCTTGATCGCGCTGGCGTGCAGCCCTGCCTTGTGCGCGAACGCCGACGTGCCGACGTAGGGCTGGCGCGAGGCCGGCGGCACGTTGGTGACCTCGGCGACCGCGTGCGCGATGCGGGTGGCCTCGCGCAGCAGGCCCTGGGGCAGCACGGCGCGGTCCAGCTTGAGCTCGAGGTTGGCCACGACGGTGACGAGGTCGGCGTTGCCGGTGCGCTCGCCGTAGCCGTTGATGCAGCCCTGCACGTGCGTCGCGCCGGCCGCGACCGCCGCGAGCGAGTTGGCCACGGCGCAGCCGCTGTCGTTGTGGGCGTGGATGCCGACGCGCGCACCGGTGGTCTCGATGACGTCGAGCACCACGTCGGAGACCCAGTCGGGCAGCATGCCGCCGTTGGTGTCGCACAGCGCGACCACCTCGGCGCCCGCCTCGGCGGCCGTGCGCAGCACCTCGAGGGCGTAGTCGCGGTTGGCGCGGTAGCCGTCGAAGAAGTGCTCGGCGTCGAGGAACACCGTCTGGCCCTCGGCGCGCAGGTGGCTGACCGTGTCGCGCACCATCGCGAGGTTCTCCTCGAGCGTGGTGCGCAGGGCGAGCTCGACGTGCCGGTCGTGCGACTTCGCGACCAGGGTGACCACGCCCGCGCCCGAGTCGCGCAGGGCCGCGACGAGCGGGTCGTCGGCGGCGCGTACGCCCGCCCGGCGGGTGGCGCCGAACGCCGCGAGCCGCGCGTGGCGCAGGTCGAGCTCCTCGCGGGCCCGGCGGAAGAACTCGGTGTCCTTGGGGTTGGCGCCCGGCCAGCCGCCCTCGATGTACCCCACGCCCAGGCCGTCGAGCTGCTTGGCGATGCTCAGCTTGTCGGCGACGGAGAGGTTGAGGCCCTCCTGCTGGGCGCCGTCGCGCAGGGTGGTGTCGTAGACGTGGAACGAGCCGTGCAGGTCCATCGGAGGTCTCTCGGTCGGTGCGGTCGGGGCAGAAAAAAACCTCCTGGGGTGCAGGAGGTGGGCGCGGCGGGTGTTCCCGTCGCGCTAGGCAATGATGATGGTGCGGGTGCTCATGCCGCCATGGTGCCACCGATGCCCGGGATGGCGAGACGCGTGTCTCGCCATCCGAGCGGCGGCCTAGTGCACCCAGGTCGCCTTCGCGCCGCCGTCCTGCGAGGAGTTGACCACCATCTGGCCCTCCTCGAGCGCCACGCGGGTCAGTCCACCGCGCGGCACCGTCACGTCGCGGCCGTCGAAGAACACGAAGGGCCGCAGGTCGACGTGGCGCGGCTGCGGCACGCCGTCGACGATCGTCGGCTGCGTCGAGAGCGACACCACGTCCTGCACGATCCAGCGCTGCGGCTCGCTGCGCATGGCCTCGCGGGTCGTCTCCAGCTGCTCCCGCGACGCCGACGGACCGATCACCACGCCCTGGCCGCCGGCACCGTCACGCGGCTTGGCGACCAGCTCGGGGAGGCGGTCCAGCGCCTCCCGCAGCCGGTCGGCGTCGGTGAGGTCGTAGGTGCGCACCGACCGCACCTGCGGCTCCTCGTGGAGGTAGTAGCGGACCATGTCGTCGACGTGGGCGTAGACGGACTTGTCGTCGGCGACGCCGGTGCCGTAGCAGTTCACCATGCCGACCCGACCTGCCTGCCACGGCGCGAGCAGCCGGCCCGCGACGTCGGCGGCAGGGTCGGCGGCGGGATCGGTGGCGCGCAGCCCGTCCTGCTCGGTGCGCCGGTAGACCGCGCGCACCGGCGTGCCGTCGGCCAGCCGCAGCCCCTCGCCGTCGGGCAGCAGCCCGTCGAGCTCGACCAGCGTGAGCCCCGCCTCGTCGGCGAGGCGGCGGTGCTCGTAGTAGGCGGAGTTGTCCGGGCCGTCGGTCAGCAGCACCAGCGCGCCCTCGCCGTCGGGGTTGGTGGCCTCGAGGCAGCGGCGCAGCGCCGAGGCGCACTCCTCGAGGCCGGCCGGCTGCTCGACGTCCAGCACCTGCGACACGGCCTCCGAGACCGCCATCGCGTACGCCATCCCGGACGGCGTGCGGACGTTGTCCTCCAGCACCAGCAGGGTGCCGCTCTCGTCGCGGACCACGTCGAAGCCGGCGACCGAGATCCAGGCACCCGCCGCCGGCGCGCTGCCGCGGAGGCCGGGCTCGAGGTAGGGAGTGGCGTCCAGGACGTGGGCGGGCACGACGCCGTCGGTCACGCAGCGGCGCTCGGCGTAGACGTCGGCCACGAAGGCGTCGAGGGCGCGGATGCGCTGCGCCAGCCCGGCGGAGAGGAGCTCCCACTCCTCGGCGTCGAGCAGGCGCGGGACGGGGTCGGCACGGAAGGCATGGCCTCCGGCCCCACCGAAGCGGACGCCGCGCTCCTCCAGCACGGCGTTCACGCGTCGGCTCAGGTCGTCGCGCTCGCCGGGGGACGAGGGACGCTCGGTCGGGTCGGGGTGGGACGTCATGGGGCCCTGTCTACCGACAACGCGCCGCGGGGGCGTCATCCCCGGGGCATGCGGGGCCCACGGGGGGACGACTGCCCCGGCCACGGTCGAGCGCTCGGTGCCGGTGGAGCCCGCGGCCGGCCGAGGCGGCTCCCGGCGGGCGCGCGAAAGCCCCGGACCCGTCGGGTCCGGGGCTCGCGGGGTCGTTCACCTGCGGTCGTTCACTCGGGGCGGGTGGGCTCCCCGTCCACGACCTCGCCGTCGAGCAAGACAGCGTCGGCGGCGACCGGGTCGTCGAGGACCGCGTCGTCGAGGACCGGGTCGATGACGTGGACCGCGGCCTCCTCGGCACCGGCCGCGGCACCGTCGATGCCCACGTCCTCGGCGACGAGGTCCTTCTCCGTGTCCGTACGCACGCCCTCGTCCTCGGCCACGAGACGTCCCGCGCGCTCCCCCGTCGCCGTCTCCACGTCGGCCTGGACGGCCTCGCCGTCGGTCGAGTCCTCCGCCACGAGCGGCGCCAGCTCGCCCCGCTCGGCCTCCTCGGCCGCCTGCTCGTACGGGTCGGGCTCGACGACCTCCTGCTCCACCCGCTGGTCCAGCGACTCGCCCATGCTCTCCTCGAGCGGGGTGTTGCCGTAGCCCTGCGCCGCGGACCACTTCTCCGGCGGCGAGTAGCCCTCGTCCAGCGGCTCGGCCAGGCCCCGGTCGTCGACCAGGCTGTCGCCCTCACCCTGCGGCTGGTTCTCGTCGTCGACGCTGTAGCCGTGGTAGCTCTCGTTGTCGGTGGTGTCCCCGGTGACGTCGACCGCGGGGTCGGTGCCGATCTCGGTGCCGATGTCGGGCTGGTCGGAGCTCATCAGTCCTCCTGCTGTCGGTGGGTGAACCCGCTAGGTACCCCCGACGCCCGCTGCTACACGGCGAGGTCCGTCACAACCAGGCGGGCAGGCGTACGCCGGAGAACGGCGCGGCGTCGTCGGGCGCCCAGTCGGTGCCCTGCGCGGTCGCGGCCGCGGCCAGGCCGGACCCGGCCGCCGCGACGAGCAGGGTCGCGAGCAGCCACGGCACACCGCGGCGGGCGAGGGGGTCGACCAGGCGGTGGACCGGCGAGCGGAGCCGCTCGGACCCCGGCCCCCACCAGGTCGAGACGGCGAAGACGACGCCGATCGCGGCGAGCGAGGTGGTCATCGACAGCGACGCCGCGAAGCAGATCAGGGCCACGGCGCACGCGATGCCCGCGCTCCAGAGGAACAGCACGAGCGAGCCGCCCATGCCGGCCACCACGTGCCACGGCGCGGCCAGCAGCACCTGGATGCCGTCGTACCAGCGCGCACCGCGTCGGTCGCGGCGGCTGCCGGCGGACGCCGCGGCGAGCGAGCCGCTGCGCAGCAGCCACACCACGACGAAGAGGACCCCGAGCGCGACGTAGGGGGCGAGGGTGATGGCGCCGGCCACGACGCCGCCGAGGGCAAGCAGCGTGAGCGAGCGACGCACGCGCTCACCAGTGGGCACCTGCTCGCGCTGGGGCGGCCCGTAGTCGGAGACGTACTCGACCGAGCCGTCGGGCAGGACGCGGGTGTGGCGGTGCGGCGCGGTGGCGGCGTCGCCCCACCCGACCGTCACGTCGGCGTCGTGCCACGCGTCAATGCGGTCGTCGTCGTGCCAGTCGGCGCGCTCGTCGGTGCGGTCGTCGGTGCGGTCGTTCCCGGGGTGGTCCCAGTCGCCGGACCAGTGCACCGGCTCCGCAGCGGCGCCCTGCGCGAACGTGCCGAGGCGGGTGGGGGCATCGAGGTCCTGGCGGACGCCCGCGACGTAGGGCAGCGTGATCGGTCCGGGCGTGCGGTGGGCGTGCTCCGTGCCCACCGGGGAGGCGAGGTCCTCGAGCCAGTCGCGCACCTCGGTCAGGGAGGGCCGGTCGGCGGGCTCGGGGGCGAGCGCCTGCTCCACCAGCTCGCGCATGTCGGGGTCGAGGCCGTCGAGGTCGTGCTCGCCGCGGCGCACGCGGTCCATCACCGCCACCGACGGCCCGCGCCCGAACGGCGCACGCCCGGTGCCGGCGTACGCCACGGTCGCGGCCCAGGCGTGCACGTCGGAGGCGGCGGTGGCGTCGTCGCCGTAGAGGATCTCGGGGGCGAGGTAGCCCGGCGTGCCGAGCAGCCATCCGTTCATGGTGATGCGCGAGTCCTCCGCCACCCGGGCCAGGCCGAAGTCGATGAGGATCGGCGTGCGGCCCTCCATGATCACGTTGGACGGCTTGATGTCGCGGTGCAGCACGCCGACGGAGTGGACCGCCTCGAGCGCCTCGGCGAGGCAGTCGGCGAACCAGACCAGGTCGTCGCCCTCCAGCGCCCCCTCCTCGTGCACGTGGTCGTGGAGCGAGAGGCCAGGGACGTAGCGTGTGGCGACGTAGGGGATCTCGCCGAAGGGGTCGGCGTCGACGATCTCGGCGATGCGGCGACTGCGGACGCGGCTGAGCGAGCTGACCTCGCGGGCGAGCCTGCGACGCGCCTCGTCGTCGCCGACCACGTGCGGGCGCAGCACCTTGATCGCCACGGGGCGCTCCCCCGGCCGCTGGCCGAGGTGCACGACTCCCATGCCGCCCTCGCCGAGGCGGGCACGCAGGGCGTAGCCGCCCACGGTCAGGCCGGGCGGCGGCGCCTTCGGGGACGTCGTCACGGCACGAGGATAGTGCCGTAGGCATCGGATCCCCCTGACCACGGCTGCTCGGCGCAGCCGGTGGCGGCGCACAGGCGCGTTGTCGGTGCCGTCGGCGACCATGGGGCGGTGGACGAGACACGGCGACGGCTGGCCGACGAGCGTGACCAGGCCCTCACGCGCCTGGCCGGCCTGACCGGCGACTACGACGCAGTCGTCGCGGCGTCCCTCGACACCAACGCCGACGACGAGCACGACCCCGAGGGCGCCACCATCGCCTTCGAGCGCTCGCAGATCGGAGCCCTCGTCCGGCAGGTGCGCGGCCGCGTGGCCGAGGTGGACGCCGCGCTCGAGCGGGTCGACGCCGGGACCTACGGTGTGTGCGAGTCGTGCGGGCGGCCCATCGGCGACGCCCGGCTCGAGGCGCTCCCGGCAGCGCGCACCTGCATCCGGTGCGCGGGACGCGACCCGGGCTCGCGCTGACCTCACGGGTGTGCTCTGGGTGGTCTCCCGCCCTGCCGATGCGGTACGTCGTGGAGGTGCCGGGTGTCCGGTCCCCGCCGCGAGCCGCGCCCGGGCGTCACCCCTCCACAGATTCGGCGACGGCGGGCGTCCTTGAGCGGTCACGTCCCCGCTCAACCAGTCGGATCCGGGTGTCCCAGCGGGGACGAGACTGTCCTAGTGGGGCTGCTCGGGTGGTGGAAAGGCAGCGGCTGGTGCTGCTCGACCACATCCGCGGCTGGTGTGCCGACTCGCGCACCAAGGTCACCGCCAGCCCGGTCATCGACCTCAACACCCAGCCTGCACGCCGCGGCGCTACGAGACCACCGCGCCCGGCACGTACGAGTGGACCAGCCCCCACGGCGGCCACGGGCACGAAGGTCAGTGCCAGCAGGCTCGCGGGAATCCACCACTCGCGGCGGGGACGGCGCCGCGCCGCGGTCGTGCGGATGGGGTCGGAGGCGGTGGTCGTCATGGCGACGAGCCTCGTCGCGCGCGGCGTACGACGCATCGGCCCGCAGGCCGGCGCGGGTCAGCCGATCGGCCGGGGCGAGCCCTCCGACCGCTCCAGCGCCGCGATCAGCGTCCGGGCGTCGTGGGGGCCGACGTGGCGGGTCCGGCCGATGAAGAAGGTGGGGGTGCCGCGCACGCCGCTCTCCTCGGCCGACGCGACGTCCTGGGCGACGTGACGGGCCAGCTCCTGGTCGTCGAGGTCACGGAGGAACTGCTCGACGTCGAGGTCGAGGTCGGCGGCGTAGCCGGCCAGGTCCTCCAGCTCGAGCTCGTCCTGGTGGGCGAAGAGCAGCTCGTGCATCTCCCAGTAGCGGCCCTGCCGCGCCGCCGCCTCCGCCGCGAGCGCGGCCAGCTCGGCGTGCGGGTGGACCGGGAGCGGCAGGTGACGGGTGACGTAGCGCAGCCGTTCGCCGAAGTGCGCGCGCAGCTCGTTGCCGACCCCGCTGACGCGGGCACAGAACGGGCACTCGTAGTCGAGGTACTCCACGAGCGTCAGCGGCGCGTCGACCGGTCCGAGGACGTGGTCGCGCGCGGGGTCGACCGGCCGGCTCAGGGTCGTCGGCAGGGCGGCGTCGCCCTGGCCGAGGAAGCGGGCGGCGAAGCGGAACGCGAGCCATCCCGCCAGGCTCGCGAGCACAGCGGCGAGCAGGACGCCCACGCGGGCCTCGTCCTGGAGCCGGGACGACTCGAAGGCCAGGCTGATGATCAGCAACGACACCGTGAACCCGATCCCGGAGAGCGCGCCGCCGGCCAGCGTGTGCCCGAGTCCCACGCCCTGCGGCAGGCGTCCCCAGCCGAGCCGCACGCTGGCCCAGGCGCCGGCGAAGATGCCGACCGACTTGCCCACCACCAGTCCGAGCACGATGCCCCACATCACCCGTGAGCCCAGCGCGTCGCCGAGGACTCCGTCGCGCAGGTCGACGCCGGCGTTGGCCAGCGCGAAGACCGGTACGACGACGTTGCTGGTCGGGGCGTGCAACGCCTCCTGGAGCCGCTCGTTGACCGAGATGGCCCGCGTCAGCGACCGCCGCGCCACCCGCTGCACGCCGGGCATCGGCGACTGCCGGAACGCGCGGAAGCTGCGCGCCGCGTCCTCCACGTCGGAGCGCCGCGGGTCGAGCGCGGGGACCAGCAGGCCGCTCAGCATGCCGGCGATCGAGGCGTGCACGCCCGACTCCAGCGTGGCCACCCAGAGGACGACCACCACCAGCACGTAGGGCGCCGCCTGCCACACGCCCGCGCGGCCGAGCCCGACCAGCACGAGCAGGCACGCCGCGGCGACCGCGAGCGCCCCGAGCGAGAGGTGGTCGGAGTAGACGACCCCGATGACGCTGACGGCGACGATGTCGTCGATGACGGTGAGGGTCAGCAGGAAGATCCGCAGCTGCGTCGAGACCGCCGGCCCGACGAGCGCCATCACCCCGAGCAGGAAGGCGGTGTCGGTGCCGATCACCGCGCCCCAGCCGGCCGCGGCCTCCCCGGAGGGGTTGAGGGCCAGGAAGATCGCGGCCGGGACGAGCATGCCGGTCGTGCCGGCGACCAGCGGCACGACCACCCGGCTGCGGTCGACGAGCTCGCCGATCGCGAACTCCTTGCGGACCTCGAGGCCGATGACGAAGAAGAAGACGACCATCAGGCCGTCGTTGATCCAGTGGTGCAGGTCCATCGTGAGCCCGCCGTCGCCGAAGCGCACGGACACCTCGGTGTGCCACAGGTCGACGTAGGACTGCGACCAGGGCGAGTTGGCCCAGACCAGGGCGACCAGCGCGGCGACGACGAGCAGGCCCGCCGAGCCCGACTCGGTACGGATGAAGTCGCGCAGCGAGCGTGGGCTCTGCGCCTCGAACGCGCTCGCCCCCCGGCAGGACGACTGGTCGGGGTCGCGGTCCGACGGCGCCGTGCTCACCCGGACGAGGCTAGCGGGCGGGTCGCCGCTGCGCGGCTCAGCAGACCCGGTGCATCCAGCCGAAGGTGTCCTCGGCGCGACCGAACTGCATGCCGACGAGGGCCTCGCGGATCTGCATGGTGAGCCCGGTGCTCGCCGGCGCCGGGGTCACGCCGCTGGGCGAGCGCAGCTCGCCGACCGGGGTGACGACCGCGGCCGTGCCGCACGCGAAGACCTCGGTGATGTCACCGGACGCGATCCCCTCGCGCCACTCGTCGATGGAGACCTTGCGCTCCTCGACCGCGTGGCCGAGCTTGCCCGCCAGCTCGATGATCGAGGCGCGGGTGATGCCCTCGAGGATCGTGCCGGTCTCGGGGGTGACGACCCGGCCGTCGGCATGGACGAAGAACAGGTTCATCCCGCCGAGCTCCTCGATGTAGCGGAACTCCTGGTCGTCGAGGAACACCACCTGGTCGCAGCCCTGCTCGATCGCCTCGCGCTGGGCGGCCAGCGAGGCGGCGTAGTTGCCGCCGGTCTTGGCCGCGCCCATCCCGCCGCGCCCGGCGCGGGTGAAGGACTCCGACAGCCACAGGTTGACCGGCTTGATGCCGCCCTTGAAGTAGGCGCCGGCGGGCGAGGCGATCACCATGAACGTGACGTGCTCGGCCGGGCGCACGCCGAGGAAGGACTCCGAGGCGAACATGAAGGGCCGCAGGTAGAGCGACTTCTCCCCCTCGCTCTCGGGCACCCAGCGCTGGTCGACCCGCACCAGGGCGTCCACGGCCGCGACGAAGTCGTCGACGGGGAGCTCGGGGAACGCCAGGCGCCGCGAGGAGCGCACCATCCGCTCCGCGTTCTGGTCGGGCCGGAAGGTCCAGATCGAGCCGTCGTCGTGCCGGTAGGCCTTCATCCCCTCGAAGGTCTCCTGCGCGTAGTGCAGCACCGCGGTCGCCGGGTCGAGGGTCAGCGGGCCGTAGGGCTCGATCCGACCGGCGTGCCAGCCGTCGGCGGGCGTCCACTCGAGCGTGAGCATGTGGTCGGTGAAGTGCGTGCCGAAGCCCGGGTTGGCGAGGATCTCCGCGAGGCGGGCGTCGTCGACGGGTGCGGGGTTGGCGGTGGTGCTGATCTGCATGGGGTCAAACCTACTCAGGTGTGGCTCAGAGGCGAGCGGCGATGGCGTCCCCGACCTCGCTCGTACGACGGCTCGTGCCCGGCGCGCGCTCGGTGAGGTCGGCCAGGACGGCCGCCTCGATCCGCGCGGCCGCCTCGGCGTGGCCGAGGTGGTCGAGCAGGAGGGCGCCGGACAGGATCGCGGCGGTCGGGTCGGCCTTCTGCTGGCCGGCGATGTCGGGGGCGGAGCCGTGGACCGGCTCGAACATGGACGGGGCGGTGCGGTCGGGGTTGACGTTGCCGGAGGCGGCGAGCCCGATGCCACCGGTGACGGCGGCGGCGAGGTCGGTGATGATGTCGCCGAAGAGGTTGTCGGTCACGATCACGTCGAAGCGGGCCGGGTCGGTGGCCATGAAGATCATCGCCGCGTCGATGTGGATGTAGTCGGTGGTGACGTCGGGGTACTCGGCCCCGACCTGCTCGAAGAGCCGCCACCAGAGCGAGCCGGCGTTGACGAGCACGTTGGTCTTGTGGACCAGCGTGAGCTTCTTGCGTGCCCGACCCTGTGCCCGGGCGAAGGCGTCGCGGACCACCCGCTCCACGCCGTAGGCGGTGTTGACCGAGACCTCGGTCGCCACCTCGGCCGGGGTGCCGACCCGCAGCGCGCCGCCGTTACCGGTGTAGGGACCCTCGGTGCCCTCGCGGACCACCACGAAGTCGATGTCGCCCTTCTCCAGCACCGACTCCGCCAGGGGTGAGGTGGAGCCGGGGAAGAGCCGCGACGGGCGCAGGTTGACGTAGTGGTCGAGCTCGAAGCGCAGCCGCAGCAGCAGCCCGCGCTCGAGGATGCCCTGGGGCAGGTGGGGGTCGTTGGGCCTGCCGCCGACCGCCCCGAGCAGGATCGCGTCGTGCTCACGGATCTCCGCGAGCACAGAGTCGGGCAGCACCTCTCCGGTGGCGAGGTAGCGCTCGGCGCCGAGGTCGTAGCGCGTCGACTCGAAGGTCACGGGGGCCGCGGCCTCGAGGACCTTCAACGCCTCCGCCGTGACCTCGGGGCCGATGCCGTCGCCGGGGATGACGGCGAGGGTCGGGTTGCCGGTGGCGCGGGCGGTGGCGGGCTGCGGGGTCTCGGACATGCCGCGAAGGCTAGTTGTCGTCCGGACGCTGGCCGCCACCGTCTCGCAGGTCAAGCGCCCGCTGGACGGCGACGGCGGTGTTCTCGGCGCTGCGCGGGTTGTCGGGGTCGTGGGCCGCGGGGCCCCAGGTCTCGGGGTACATCTGGTACATCTCGCTCACTCCTGCGTGGTGCGTCGCTATGGGGGTGAGCCCGAAGCCGCCGACACCGCGGCGGGTGGGGAAGCAGGGGGTTCGGGGATCGCCCGGGCCCGGCTGCCGGCCGACGAGCGTGCGGATCGCGCGGTTGCTGCGCAGGACCCGCCGCGAAGGCGGAGGCTTCGAGCTCGGCTGGGCTGCTGCCCAGCGGAGGGGCGAAAGGCCGGTGGCGGAACCTCGTCAACGCCGAACACCGCGACGAGGTGGCCTCTCTGTCAGGCCCCGCCGCGGCGATCGATGAGTACGAAGACGCTCCGCATGATGGGGAGACCATACGACCGGCCGGGCGGTCGGCGCAGCAACGATCCCTCCATGTGTCAGATCGTGAGACGTCAGCCCGCGCACCGGGATCGCGGGTGCGGGGTGACAGACTCGGCGACCTCATGTCTGCTCCCCCCGACCTCCCCCACATCGTCCAGCGTGCCTTCGACGTGTGCCGCCAGGCCGGCTACGTCGCGTTCTGCCGCAACGAGACCGGTCGCCTGCTCGCGACCCTCGCGGCGACGCGCGGCGGCACCATGGCCGAGTTCGGCACCGGCTGCGGGGTCGGCACCGCCTGGCTCCGCAGCGGCGTGCGCAACGGCGCCCGGATCCTGACCGCGGAGCTCGACGAATCGCTGGCCGGCGCCGCGGCGAAGATCTTCGACGACGACGACAAGGTCGAGGTGCTCGCCGCCGACTGGAGCGTGCTGCGCGAGCACGGCCCCTTCTCCCTGCTCTTCCTCGACTCGGGCACCCCGTCGGAGGTCGGCGTCGACGCGATCGTCGACCTCGTCGAGCCCGGCGGCATCGTGGTCCTCGACGACTTCGCGCCGTGCGAGTCCTGGCCCCCGATCACCTACGGCCGGGTCGACACGCTGCGCGAGCAGTGGCTCACCGACGAGCGGTTCACCGCCGTCGAGGTCATGGTCGCCGCGGACGCCTCGGCCGTCATCGCGACCCGACGCTGAGGCCCCGCGCGCCTGCCCGGCCGGCGCCGATCAGTCGTAGAAGTTGGTCTCGCCCAGCAGGACCCCCGCCACGGCCGGGTTGGGCTTGCCCCGCGGATCGTGCTGGATGCCGATCACCTGCCGCGTGCGCGTGCCGTCGGCGTACGTCATCTCGATCACGCCGGTGGACACCACCCGGTAGGTGCCGCGCTGGTCGGCCGGAGCGGTGGCCCAGCTGCTGCCCAGGCCCGGCCAGCTGCCGACCGAGTAGCCGCCCTCCACGAAGCGCCCGGCGCGGTCCATCGTGAGGTAGTCGGTGTAGGCGGTGCACGAGATCGTGCAGAAGCCGGACCAGTTCTGGTGGTAGAGGTCCACGGCCAGCTTGGTGCCCTTCGTGGGCAGCGTCAGCGGCTCGACGCGCAGCTTCTCGCCGTAGCCGGGGTGCGTGAACGCGAAGCCCGCGGAGGTCACCTTGACCTTCTCCCTGCCGATCTTCAGCCGACCGGTGCGCGCGTCGTAGGAGTAGCGGCGGCACTCCTTGACCTTGGCCGAGCACCGCGGCTTCCGGCCGGCGGCCCACCCCGTGTAGGCCCACTTCCGGTCGACGAACCACACCGCGTGGTTGATCCAGCCGGCCGACGACTGGAGGTTGGTGTCCTCCCAGCCCCACCAGTAGGTGCCGGCGAGGTTGCGGAGCCGGGTCGGCTTCGGGGTGACCACGACGGTCGTCCTCGCGGTCGCCGTGGCGGCAGCGGGGTCGGTGACGGTGAGCGTGAGGGTGCGCGGCTTGAGCGCCTTCGACCTCTTCTTCTTGCCGGTGGGGCGCTTGAGCCTGACCTTGAGGTCGACGTACTCGGTGCTCCGCTGGTCGACCACGCCGACGTCGACGACCTTCTGTGCGATCTCGATTCCCTTGCCCGAGGCCGTGAGGCGCACGCTCGATGCCGGCCCGCGCGCGGCGTTGCGGACCTCGACGCCGACGTCGACCCACCGGCCGGCCTTGGCGCCGACCATCTGCTCGTCGGGCTCGACCTCGAGCACCGGCACGTAGACCGCGGCGAGGTCGGCGGGATAGGCGATGCTGAGCAGCTGACCGTTCGGGACGTTCTGCGCCACCGCTGCGTAGGCGCACGCGAGCTCGGTGTCGCGCAGCACCGGGTGCGGAGCCGTGGCGATGGTCACCGTGGCGCCCTGCAGGCTGGCACTCGCGCCGATCACGGACCCGTCGGGCACCTGCCCCTGCGCCGAGGAGGCGTCGCCCGTCGCGACGGCGGCGAGCGCCGGCGTGCAGGTGCTGCCCTGCCACGTCCCGACCACGACGGCGACCGCGGCGCTGGCGTCGGTGGGCGCCGCGTTGAGGGCCGCGGTGCCGGTGAGGGTGCCGGCCTGCACGTCGACCACGACGTCGACAGCCGCGAGCTGCTGCTGCGGGGTGGTGCCGGGGACGTGCTCGATCTCGGTGAGCCGGGCGGTGCGCCGGACCGCACCGTCGGCCGCCTTCGCGTGCCGCTGGACACGCGTGCCCGGCGCCGCGTCCTGGCCGCGACGGTCGAGCCGGAGCTCGATCCCGTGGCCGGGGTCGGCGGGACCGCCGGGACCGCCGGTGGTGGCGACGGCGGGTGTGCCCGCGACGGCGGCACCGAGCAGGACCGGGACCGACACGAGCAGACGTCGACGACGCATGGCTTCCCCCCACGTTTGGACCAAGGTGGCTATCCCTACCACGGCCATGCCGGTCGGGTCACCAGTCGAAAGGTCGATGCTGCGCCTGCTTGGATGACGCACGTGGCCGCCGACGAGTCTCCCCCGCTGCTCCGGGCACGGGGGATCTCCCGCCGCTTCGCCGACCGGACGATCCTGTCGGAGGTCGACCTGGACGTCGCCTCGGGCGAGGCGGTCGGGGTGGTGGGTCCCAACGGCAGCGGCAAGTCGACGCTGCTGCGCTGCCTCATCGGCGCCGACCGCGCCGATGCCGGCGAGACGACGCTGGACGGGCGCGTCCTCGACGAACGCGAGCCCGGGATCCGGGCCGACCTGGCCGTGGTGATGGACGACATCGACTTCTTCCCCGACCTGTCCGTGGTCGAGCACCTCGACCTGGTCGCGCGGGCGCACGCGCAGCCGGACGCCCAGGAGGTCGTCGACGCGGTGCTCGCCGAGACCGGGCTGATGGAGGTCTCGGGCCAGCTCCCCTCGACGCTGTCGTCCGGACAGCGACGGCGGCTGGCCCTCGCGAGCGCGTTCGTACGCCCGCGCCGGCTGTTGGTGCTCGACGAGCCGGAGGCGCGGCTCGACGTCGCGGGCGTGCAGTGGCTCGGCGCGAAGCTCCTCGCCGAGAAGACCGCCGGGCGGGCCGTGCTGCTGGTGAGCCACGACCCCGACCTCGTCGCGCGGGTCTGCGACCGGGTGGTCCGCCTCGGGGACGAGCCCGACGATGGCGACTGACCCGGCGGCCCTCGCGGAGGTCCCGTCCGCCCGGGAGCTGCGCGCGGAGATCCGCCACTGGCGCCGGGGCCGCGCCGAGCTGTCGTGGGGCGAGGTCCTCTCGGACGCCTACGTCGCCCTCTTCTGCGTGGTGATGATCGCCGCGATGGCCGGCAACGTCGTGCTCAGCCTGCGCCGGCTCGCCGACGACGCGTGCCTCGCCGCGTGCGCCGAGGTCCGGTCGGCGGTCCCCTGGCTGGCGACCCTCGCGGTCGCGTTGCTGGCGCTCGGCATGGCCCGGCTGCTCGGTCCGGTCTTCAGCCCGCCCGCGGCCAACGCGTGGCTGCTCGGCTCGCCCGTCGACCGCGGCGCGCTGCTGCGTCCCGGCTGGCTGCGGACCGTCGCGGCCACCGGCCTCGGCACCGTGCTCCTGCTGCTGGCACCGGCCGTGCTGGGCGGCTTCTCGTGGCACGAGTCGGTGCTCTACCTGGCAGCGGGCGGTGCCACCGCGTGCGCCTGCGTGGGGGTGGCGGCGTTGTCCCAGGTGCGGGAGGACCCGGTCGCGCGGTGGCTCATGTGGTGCGTCACCGGTGCGCTCTGGCTGGCGCTCGCGCTGGCCGCGACCCACCGGCTCGAGGTCGTGCCGGAGGTCCCGGCGGCGACCGGGATCGCCGCGGCCGCCCTGCTCGTCGTGGTCGCCGGCACGCTCGCCTGGCGCGCGGCGATCGCCGTCGGCCGCGTGTCGCGCCGCGTGCTCGGCTACACCGAGCACCTCTCCCCCAGCCTGTCGGGAGCGCTGTCGTCGGTCGACCTCGGCCTGATGTACGACGTGCTGCTCGCCCGCCGCTGGGGTCGCGGCGCGCGCGTCAGATCGCGCACCGGCGGTCCGCTCGGCTGGCGCGCGCTGGTCCACCGCGACCTGCTGCGGGCGGCCCGGGCACCCCAGCCGTACGTCCTGCTCGCCGGTCTCGTGCTCGTCCCGTACGCCGCGGCGGAGGCCGGCGCCGGCCGGGCGGTCGTGCTCGCGACGACCCTGGCGGGGCTGCTCGGCGGTCCGGCGCTCTGCTCCGGCCTCCGCGTGGTCGTGCGCACCCGCAGCATCGCCCGGATGCTGCCTCTGCGCCGGCGGACGCTGGTGCTCGCGCACCTGGTCGTGCCCGCGACGGCGCTGATGGCGTTCGCCCTGGCGACGACCTGGACGCTGCTGCCGGTCGTCGGCGAGGACGGCGGAGCGGTCAACCTCGCCGTCGCGTGCGGGCTGTCGTCGATCGCAGCGACCGTGCGGTGGGTGAGCGGCAAGCCGCCGAACTACGCCGCGCCCCTGGTCAGCACCCCCGCCGGGGGCGTGCCGTCCGGCGTGTTCCTCAGCGCCGCCCGGGGCTTCGACGTGTGGGCGATCACCGCCCTGCCGCTGATGTTCGGGACGGGCGGCATGCTCGTCTCGAGCGTGGTCAGCGTCGGCGTGATCGCCTACCTCGTCTCCGGCGACGCCGGCCCGGGCTGACGGCCGCGCTCAGCCGGCGGGCCGGTCCGTCGGCGACGGCGTGAGCTCGACGGTCACCCAGGGCAGCATCAGCTGGGTGAGCGGGCCGATGGCGAGGGCGTAGACGACCGTGCCCACGCCGAGCACCCCGCCGAGGAGCAGCCCCAGGACCACGACGGTGACCTCGAGACCCGTACGGACCAGGCGGAGGGACAGCCCGGCGCGACGGGCCAGACCCGTCATCAGTCCGTCGCGCGGACCGCGGCCGAGCTGGGCGCCGATGTAGAGCGCGCCGGCCGCGCCGCAGAGCACGACGCCGCCGAGCATCAGCGCCACTCGCCCGGCCATCGCGTCGGGAGGCGTGAGGACGCCGAGCGTCGCGTCGGCCGCGAGGCCGACCACGACCGCGTTGCTGATCGTGCCGAGACCCGGCATCTCGCGCAGTGGGATCCACAGCACCAGCACGACGAAGCTGAAGAGGACGACCGCCTGGCCGAGCGTCATCGGCACGTGCCGCACGAAGCCGGAGTGCAGCACGTCCCACGGCGCGAGGCCGAGCGCCCCGCGGACCATCATCGCCAGCGAGACGCCGTAGAGGAACAGGCCCACGTAGAGCTGCGGGAGGCGACGGGCGAGGCGTCCCGCGCGGAGCTGGGCGACCGGGCCGAGGTCGACGAGGGCGGGGCGCGAGACGACGGTGCCGGCGGACGTGCTGGCGGACGTGCTGTCGAACATGGCACCAGCCTGACCCGGATTGGCCTTGCTCGAAATAGCCAATCCTGTGACAGTGGCCTGCATGAGCCGCGTCGTCAACGCCCATCGGGTGGCCACCCTCGTAGCCGACTTCCCCCGCTCCCCCGCCTACCTCGGCCTTGCCGACAGCCTGCGGGTGCTCATCGGCGACGGTCGGGTGGGCGTCGACGTGCGGCTGCCGAGCGAGCGCGACCTCTCCGCGGCACTCGACGTCTCGCGCACCACGATCACCCGCGCCTACGAGGTGCTGCGCGAGTCCGGCTACGCCGAGTCGCGCCGCGGGTCGGGCACCTTCACGACCGTGCCCGGCGGGCGCAGGCGGGCCCACGACCGGTCGCTGATGCCGGGCACGGGCGGCGAGGACGCCATCGACCTCACCTGCGCGGCCAGCTCCGCCCCGCCCGGCCTCGTCGAGGCCTACCAGCGTGCCGGCGAGCAGCTGCCGGCCTACCTCAGCGGGCCGGGCTACTTCCCGCTCGGGATGCCGGCCCTGCAGGCGCGCATCGCCGCGTCGTACGAGGCGCGCGGACTGCCCACCGTCCCCGAGCAGGTGATGGTGACCGCGGGCGCCCTGGCGGCCGCCTCGGTGGTGGCCCAGGCCTTCACCACCCCGGGGGCACGGGTCGTCGTGGAGTCACCGACCTACCCCAACGCGACCCGGGCGGTGCGGCACGCCGGCGCCCGGCTGGTCGCTGCGACCGTCGACCCCGACGGCTGGGACCTCGACGCGCTGGCCGCCACGCTGCGCCAGACCTCGCCCCGGCTGGCCTACCTGATCCCCGACTTCCAGAACCCCACCGGGCAGCTGATGGGCGACGACCAGCGCGAGCAGCTCGCCGGCGCCCTGGCCCGCACCCGCACCACCGTCGTCGCCGACGAGGCCCACCAGGCACTCGCCCTGCGCCCCGGGCTGGCCGACGACATGCCCAGCCCGCTCGCGGCCCACGCGCCGGGCGCGATCACGATCGGCAGCGCCAGCAAGTCGTTCTGGGGCGGGCTGCGGCTGGGGTGGGTGCGCGCCCCGCTGGCCGACATGGACCGGCTCCTGCAGGCACGCATCGGCCTCGACCTCGGGGCGCCGGTGTTCGAGCAGCTGGTGCTGGCCGACCTGCTGGACCACGCCGACGAGGTGCTGCCTGCCCACCGCGCACGGCTGCTGGCCGGCCGCGACACGCTGGTGGCCGCGATCGGCCAGCACCTGCCGGCGTGGCGCTTCCGGGTGCCCGACGGCGGGCTCGCCCTGTGGTGCGAGCTCCCCGAGGCGCTCGCCACGGCGACGACGGCCGAGGCGGAGCGTCGCGGCGTGGTGCTGGCGCCGGGGCCGGTCTTCGCGGTGGAGGGCGGTCTCGACCGGTTCGTGCGGATCCCGTGGACGGCGGAGCCCGACCGTCTCGAGGAGGCGGTACGACGCCTGGCCGCGGCATGGGAGCACGTGACGTCCGACGCCGCCCGGGCGCCCACGCGCCGTCAGGCCGGGCGCGTCATGGTCGCGTGAGGCAGACGCGACAGGACCCGCGTCGCGCGCACGACGAGAACGCCCCGGCGAGCAGTGCTCGCCGGGGCGTTCGCCGTCTCTGGGCCGTCAGGACAGGTCGACGGCCCGCACCGACGCCGCCTGCATGGCGGCCTCGATCTCATCCAGCGTCGCGGCGGGGATCGCCGAGTCGACACTGAGCGCGACGAGGGCGGCGCCGCCCTTGTCCTGCCGCGAGACCTGCATTCCGGCGATGTTGACGGCCGCGTCGCCGAGGATGCCGCCCACGGTGCCGACCATGCCCGGACGGTCCTCGTAGGTGAGGAACGCGAGGTGGGTGGTGGGCTCGATGTCGACGTCGAAGCCGTTGACCTCGACGAGCCGCTCCTTCTGGGCGATCCCGACGAGCGTGCCGCTGACGGAGACCTGGGTCCCGTCGGCCAGGGTGCCCCGCAGCGTGATCAGGTTGCGGTGGTCAGGGCTCTCCGCCTCGGTCACCAGGCGGACCTCGGTGCCGCGCTCGGCGGCCAGCAGCGGCGCGTTGACGTAGGACACCTGCTCCTCGACGATGTCGGCGAAGACGCCCTTGAGCGCCGCGAGCTCGAGCACCTTGACGTCGTACTCGGTGATCTCGCCGCGCACCTCGACGTCGAGCTGCTGGGCGACCTCGCCGGCGAGCGCGGTGAAGACCCGGCCGAGCTTCTCGGTGAGCGGGATGCCGGGGCGTACGTCCTCGGCGATGACGCCGCCCTGCACGTTGACCGCGTCGGGCACGAGCTCGCCGCCCAGCGCGAGCCGCACGGAGCGGGCGACCGCGATGCCGGCCTTCTCCTGCGCCTCGTCGGTCGACGCGCCCAGGTGGGGCGTGGCGACGACGTTCTCGAGCTCGAACAGCGGGCTGTCGGTGCAGGGCTCGCTGGCGAAGACGTCGAGGCCGGCGGCCGCGATCTGGCCGGTCTTGAGGGCGTCGTAGAGCGCCGCCTCGTCGACGATCCCGCCGCGGGCCGCGTTGACCAGGACCAGGCTGTCCTTCGCGCGGGCGAGCTGGTCGGCGCCGATGAGGCCGAGCGTCTCGGGCGTCTTGGGCAGGTGGACGCTCATGAAGTCCGACTCGTCGAGCAGCGTGTCGAGGTCGACCAGGCGTACGCCCATCTGCGCGGCGCGGCCGGCCTGCACGTAGGGGTCGTAGGCGATGACCTTCATGCCGAAGGCGCTCAGCCGCTGCGCGACGAGCACCCCGATGCGGCCCAGGCCGACGATGCCGACGGTCTTCTCGTAGAGCTCGATGCCGGTGTACTTCGAGCGCTTCCACTCGCCACCGCGCAGGGCCGCGTGGGCGGGGCTGATGTGGCGGGCGGCGGCGAGCATCAGCGCGACGGCGAGCTCGGCGGCGCTGACGATGTTGGACGTGGGCGCGTTGACGACCATCACACCGGCCTGCGTCGCGGCCTTGACGTCGACGTTGTCGAGGCCGACGCCGGCGCGGGCCACGATCTTGAGCCGGTCGGCGGCCGCGAGCGCCTCGGCGTCCACCTTGGTGGCGGAGCGGACGAGGATCGCGTCGACGCCGACGATCGCGGGCAGGAGCTCGGCGCGATCGGCACCGTTGCAGTGCCGGATCTCGAAGTCGGGGCCCAGCGCGTCGATGGTGGCGGGGCTGAGCTCTTCGGCGATGAGTACGACGGGCTTGACGGGTGCGCTCACAGCGTGGGTCCTCTGGGTGGGTCGAGGGTGTCCGGGACTGCACGACGCTGTGCGGTGACCACCCTACCCGCGAGTGGATCGGGAGTCCCAATGCGTCAGCATCCGGACGTCGTACCCGGCCCCTACGATCGGTCCATGGGTGCGATGGACGACGCCGAGCGGCTGGAGCCGCGGACGGTCGAGGAGTGGAGCGCGTGGCTGGTCGAGCACCACCGGCAGCCCGACGGCGTGTGGCTGGTGAGCCCGCGCCGGGCCACGGAGCGACCCTTCACCTACGAGGTGGCGGTCCTCGAGGCGCTGCGCTACGGCTGGGTCGACTCGACGGTGAAGCCGCTCGACGAGCAGCGCTCGATGCAGTGGTTCGCCCCGCGGCGCCGGGGCAGCATGTGGACCCGGATCAACAAGGGCCGGATCGCGCGCCTGCAGGAGGCCGGCCTGCTGGAGCCGGCGGGGGCCGCGGCGGTGGCCGTCGCGAAGGAGACGGGCATGTGGACGCTCATGGACGCGGTCGAGGACCTCGTCGTGCCCGACGACCTCGCTGCCGCCTTCGAGCGGCACCCGGGCGCGCGCGAGCACTGGGAGTCGTGGTCGGCGTCGGCGCAGAAGCTGATCCTGACGTGGATCGTGCTGGCCAAGCGACCCGAGACGCGGGCGGCGCGCGTGGAGACGACCGCGGAGAAGGCCGGGCGCGGCGAGAGGTCCCGGTAGGCCGGTCGCAGGCGGTCAGATGGCGCAGCCGTCGGGGCCGCACGCGTCCCCGCCGTCGGCGCCCGCCAGCACCTCGATGGCCGGGTGCGACTCCGACCACGCGCGCTCGAGCACCTGGGTGAGCACCTCGGTCGGCTGGGCGCCGGAGACGCCGTACTTCTCGTCCACGACGAAGAACGGGACGCCGCTGGCTCCGTAGGCCTGGGCCTGCGCCATGTCGGCGTGCACGTCCTGCTCGAGCTCGCGCGAGGACAGCACCTCCTCGACCCGGGTCGCGTCGAGCCCGGCCGCGAGCGCGATCTCGCGCAGCACGTCGTGGTCGGCGACGTTGCGGGCCTGGGTGAAGTAGGCCTCGAGCAGCGCCTCCTTGACGCGGCCCTGCAGCGCGGGTCCGCCCTGCTGGTCGGCGAGGTGGATCACGCGGTGGGCGTCGACGGTGTTGAGGTGCATCGTCTCGGAGAGCCGGTAGACCAGCCCCTCCTCGGCCGCGACGGCCTCGACGCGCTCCTGCATCTGCTGCGCGCCGCTCGGCGACTGCCCGTACGTGCGCTGCAGCATCGTCGTCGTCGTCTCGGTCGGCTCGGTCGGCGCCCCGGGGTCGAGCTGGTAGGAGCGCCAGCGCACCTCCACCTCGTCGGCGTGGGCGAACTGCGCCAGGGCGCTCTCGATGCGGCGCTTGCCGATGTAGCACCACGGGCAGACGACGTCGGACCAGATCTCGATCTTCACGCGGGCCCAACGCCGTCCGGGCGGCGGTTTGTTCCGGTCAGCCGGCGACGCGCGGGGCGTCGGCCTCCTGGGCCCGCACCTTCGCGCGGCGGGCCACGTAGCTCACCGCGAACCCGAGGACGAGGGCGAGCAGCACGCCGAGGTTGGCGTAGGGCCAGTTGCCGTCCCAGTAGGGACCGGCGGGGTCGTCGACGTAGGTGCCCAGGCCGAGGGGGTGGAGCAGGAATCCCTGCCAGTTGTTCCAGGTGGCGTCGGCGGCGAAGTTGTTGACCACCAGGCCCCACCCGACGACCGAGGCGCCCGCCATCGTGGCGATGGAGGTCCAGTCGACGCTGCCGTAGCGGCCGCTGCTGTCGAACAGCGCCTCGTCGTCGTAGTCGCGCTTGCGCAGCGCGATGTCGGCGATCATGATCCCCGCCCACGCGGCCAGGGGCACACCGAGGGTGATCAGGAAGCTCTGGAACGGCCCGAGGAAGTCCTCGGCGAAGAAGACCACCCAGATCGTGCCGGCGGTCAGGATGAGGCCGTCGACGAACGCCGCCGCGGGCCGCGGGATCCGCACGCCCAGCGAGAGGAGCGTCAGGCCCGAGGAGTAGATGCCGAGGACGGCGCCGCTGACCAGCGCGAGGATCGCGGCCAGGAGGAACGGCACGAGGAACCAGGTCGGCAGCAGCGTGCCGAGGGTGCCGATCGGGTCGTCGACGATGCCGGCGCTCAGCTCGTCGGACGAGCCGGCGAGCAGCAGGCCGAAGACGACGAGCAGCACCGGGGCGACGGCCCCGCCGAAGGTGTTCCAGGCGACGATGGCCGAGCCCTTGGTGTCGCGGCGCTGGTAGCGCGACCAGTCGGCGGCGATGTTGATCCAGCCGAGGCCGAAGCCGGTCATCACCATGACCAGCGCCCCGACCATCTGCTGGGCGCTGCCGCTGGGGATGTCGCTCACGGCCGTCCAGTCGATCTCGTCGAGGGTGAGGCCGACGTAGACCAGCGTGGCGATGCCGGTGAGCCAGGTGAGCACCGACTGCATCCGCATGATCACGTGGTAGCCGGCGACGCTGGCCGCGACGATCAGGGCCGCGACCACGAGGGTCGCCACGACCTGCGTGGTGGTGCCGCCCGACCAGCCGAGCTGCTCGAAGATCGTCGCCGTCGCGAGCACGGCGAGGATCGCGAGGAAGGTCTCCCACCCGATCGAGACCAGCCACGACACGACGCCGGGCACCTTCTGCCCGTCGACGCCGAACGCCGCGCGGCTGAGCACCATGGTGGGCGCCGAGCCCCGCTTGCCGGCGATGGCGATGACGCCGCACAGGGCGAACGACACCACGACGCCGACCACCGTGACCACCAGGGCCTGGAGGAAGGAGATGCCGAAGCCCAGCACGAACGAGCCGTAGCTGATGCCGAAGACCGAGACGTTGGCCGCGAACCACGGCCAGAACAGGTCGCGCGGTCGCGCCGTGCGCGCGGACTCCTCGATGATCTCGATGCCGGTGGTCTCGACGCCGAGGCGGCGGGTCTGCTCCAGGCCCGACGCCGGGGTTGTGGTGTGGCTCATGACCGCATCGTCGCGCACCGGTGGCCCGGTATCCAGCACCGCACCCCTGCGTCAGCCGAGGGGCCCGAGGAGCCGGGGGTCGAGGTCGGCCTCGGTCACCTCGAAGTGGTCGACGTGCGGGTCCTTCTCGACGAGCAGGTCGTCGTCGCCCGGGTAGAACACCGCGCGCTCGGGCTCGTCGCCGGCGAACCGGCGTACGTCGTCCATGGAGCCCCACAGCGAGAGGGTCTCCACCTCGACGAGGCCGTCGTCGCGGTGCCGCTTCAGCACGAGTGCGCCGAGGTTGCCCTCGGTGGCGCGGTAGTCGCGGACTCCGGTGTCGTCCTGGTGGCGCAGGTAGGCCTCGGCGTCCTCGGCCCGGACTGCTCCCCGCCATCTGCGCAGGATCATGGCGCCGACCCTACCGCCCCTGACGCCGCGCGCGGCGTCAGGCGAACAGCGCCTGGCCGACGTGCTCGCCCGCGCCGATGCCCGGGGGCACCGCGAACACCGCCGAACCGGTGAACCGCAGGTACTCCACGAGCGCGTCGTCCTTCGACATCGCCCGCTGCACCGGGACGAAGTGGGTGGCGGGGTCGCGGACGTAGGCGATGAAGAACAGGCCCGCGTCGAGGCCGCCGAGGGCGTTCGAACCGTCGACGAAGTTGTAGCCGCGGCGCAGCATCCGCGCGCCGCCGTGCGCGCTCGGGTGCACCACGCGGACGTGCGCGTCGGTCGGGATCACCGGCTGGTCGTTGCTGCCCGGCATGTCGAAGTCGGGCTCGGTCATCTCCTCACCGCCCGAGAGCGGCGCGCCGGTGCCCTTGGTGCGGCCGACGAACATCTCCTGGTTGCCGAGCGGCTGGCGGTCCCACACCTCGATGGCCATGTTGATCCGCCGGGCGACGAGGTAGGAGCCGCCGGCCAGCCAGCCGGCGCGCGCGTCGTCGTCGCCCACCCACACGTGCTCGTCCAGGGCCGCGGACTCCTCCGCCTTGACGTTGGCCGTCCCGTCCTTGAAGCCGAACAGGTTGCGGGGCGTCGACTGCGACGTCGACGTCGTCGAGGTGCGGCCGAAGCCGAGCTGCGACCAGCGCACCGACACCGTGCCGAACCCGATGCGGGCGAGGTTGCGCACGGCGTGGACGGCGACCTGGGGGTCGTCGGCGCACGCCTGGATGCACAGGTCGCCCCCGGAGCGCGCCGGGTCGAGGGCGTCGCCCGGGAAGTGCGGCAGGTCGCGCAGCGCCGCGGGCCGGCGCGAAGCGACCCCGAAGCGGTCGCGGCCCTCGGCGTCGCGGAAGAGCGACGGCCCGAAACCGAAGGTGATGGTGAGGCCACTGGCGGGCAGGTCGAGGGCCTCTCCGGTGTCGTCGGGGGGCAACCGGACGTCGCCGCCGACCGCGCCGTCCCCGGCGGGACGACCCGCCGTCATCTGCTCGGCGGCGAGCGTCCACTGCTCGAGCAGCCCGACCAGCTCGTCGCGGTCGTCGGTCAGCACGTCGAACGCCGCGAAGTGCAGCCGGTCCTGTGCCGGGGTCACGATGCCGGCCTGGTGCGCGCCGCGGAAGGCGTACGTCGCCGAGCGGCCGGTGCCGGCGCCCGGCGTGCCGTCCGCGCCGGCGTGCGCGGACGTCCGGCCCGCGGCGAACGCCCCCGCGGCGCCGGCGAGCGCGACCCCGCCACCCAGCAGGCCACGCCTGCTGAGCCCGGTGGGGGTCGGCCGCTCGGTCAGGACAGCACCGCCGCGGTCAGCCGCGAGAGCGGCTCGGACAAGGCGTTGACGGCGTCGGAGAGCGCCTTGACCTGCTCGGGGGTGAGCTGGTCGTAGCTGACGAAGCCGTCGCCGCGGCGCTGCTCGTCGAGGAGCGCTTGGAGCGCGTCGAAGCGGGTGGTGAGCTGGTCGGCGAGGTCGGGGTCCTTCTCCTCGACGATCGGCTGCACGCCCTCCCAGGCGACTCGGGCGCCGTCGACGTTGGCCTGGAAGTCCCAGAGGTCGGTGCGCGACCAGTACTCCTCCTCGCCGGTCACCTTGCCGGTGGCGACCTCCTCGAGGAGGCCGCGCGAGCCGTTGGCGATCGCGTCGACGGTGTAGGTGAGCTCCTGCACCCGGGAGTCGAGCTCCTCGGTGTTGGCGAGCAGGTCGTCGGCGTAGGTCGCGCGCTCGGCGTCGGTGAGCGGGGTGTACTCCTCGGCGCGCTGCGGCCAGAGGTCCTTCTCGATGCGGTGCCAGCCGGTCCACTCCTGCCCCGGCTCGAGGTCGGCCTCGCGCGCGTCCATCATCGGGTCGAGGTCGCCGAACGACTCAGCGACGGTCTCGATGCGCTCCCAGTGGGTGCGCGCGACCGGGTAGAGCGCGCGGGCCGCGTCGTCGTCGCCGGCCCTGTAGAGGTCGACGAACTCCGCGGTCCTCTCCAGCAGCTGCGCGGACTGGTCCTCGACGTAGGCCGCGTAGTTGGCCTCGGCCCGGTCGACGAGCTCCTGCTCGTCGGCGCTGACCGCCACCTCCTCGTCGGACTCGGTGACGGTGAAGTCCCCGCGGATGCCCTCACCCGTCATGCCCGGCTTGCAGGCCGTGACGTAGGTCCCGGCGGGCGCGTCGACGGTGAGCGCGCGGCTGATGCCCGGCCCGACGTTCTCGACCTCGGCCACGATGCGCAGGCCGTCCTCGCCGAGCAGGTAGAACTCGGTGACCTGGTCGCCGGTGTTGGTGACGTCGAAGGTCAGCGTCCCGGCGGGCGCCTCGGTGGCCGACAGCGTGCACGCGTCGGCGGAGGACTCGACCGTCAGCGCCCGGGCGTCGGAGCCTCCCCCGCCTGCGGCGGCAGGCCCGCCGTCCGCGTTGTCGGTGCAGGCCCCGAGGAGGGGCAGGGCGACCAGGGCGGTCACCGCGAGGGTCGTACGCATGTGCGGGGCTTCCTTGTCAGGCGGCCGCGCGCGACGGCGCGGCGGGGGTGGTGGAGCGTCGGCGGGCGCCGACGAGGAACAGGACCATGACCGGCACGGCGTAGAGCAGCCACGCGGCCGCCTCGAGCTTGGTGGTGGCGGGCGAGAAGTTGAAGACGCCCTTGAGGAGGGCGCCGTACCAGCTGTTGAGGTCGACGGTGTCGGACACGTCGAAGGCCAGGTCGTCGAGGCCGGGCAGGAAACGGGCCTCCTGCAGGTCGTGGACGCCGTAGGCGAGCACGCCTGCCGCGACGAGGATGAGGAAGCCGCCGGTCCAGGTGAAGAAGCGCGACAGGTTGATGGAGATGGCGCCGCGGTAGATCAGGTAGCCGAGGGCGATGGCGGTCAGGATGCCGAGCGCGGCCCCCAGCAGCGGCTCCCACGTCGACGCGACCGTGCCCACGCCGCCGCGGGTGCCGGCCTTGGTCGCGGCCCAGAGGAACAGGGCCGTCTCGAGCCCCTCCCGGCCCACCGCGAGCACCGCCACCACCACGAGGGACCAGCGCCCGCCCTCGGCGGCCTGGTCGATGCGGCCGCGGAGCTCGCCGCTCAGGCTGCGGGCAGCCGAGGCCATCCAGAAGATCATCCAGGTGACGAACGCGACGGCGACGATCGAGAGCCCGCCCCCGATGAGCTCCTGCGCCTCGAACGTGAGACCGCGGGGACCGAAGGTCAGCGCGGCGCCGAAGGCGAGGCTCACCCCGACCGCGACGCCCACGCCCGCCCACACCCGGGGCAGCAGGTGGCGGCGCTCGGTCCTGACCAGGTAGGCGACCAGGATGCTCACCACGAGGGCCGCCTCCAGCCCCTCGCGCAGCCCGATCAGGTAGTTCGCCAGCACCACTGCAGGCTACACCTGAGGTTAGCCTTGCCTAATACTTTGGTCGCACGGATCGTTCAGGCCCTGATCAGCACCTCGCCGTGCAGGACGGAGAACCAGCCGTCGGGGTGGACGGCCCAGGCGCGCCAGCCGGCCGCGACCTCGGCGAGCTCCTCGACGGAGGCGCGTCCCTCGTCGACCAGCTGGCGGGCCAGCGCGGTCGTGGTGATGCGGTCGGCCCAGAGGCCGCCCCACCACTCGCGGTCGGCCGGGGTGGCGTAGCACCACGTCGACGACCCGGCGACCACATCGGTGGCGCCGGCGGCGTGCGCCCAGGCGAGGAGCATCCTGCCCGCGTGGGGCTCGCCGCCGTTGGCGCGCGCGGCGGCCTCGTAGAGCTCGAGCCACCGGTCGAGGCCGCTCGATGCGGGGTGCCAGGAGAAGTGGCCGTAGTCGCTGTCACGCACGGCGACCACGCCGCCCGGCCGGGTCACCCGCAGCATCTCGCGGAGTGCCCCGACCGGGTCGGGGACGTGCTGGAGCAACTGGTGCGCGTGGACGACGTCGAAGGCCCCGCCGAGGGCGCCGTCGAGGTCGAGCGCGTGGACGTCGCCCACCACGACCCTCACGTTGGTGACGCCCTGGCGCTCGAGCTCCGTGCGCGTCAACGCCGCCGCCGTCTCGTCGATCTCGACGGCGACGACCTCCCGCACGAGCCGGGCCAGGTCCGCGGTGATGGTGCCGGGACCCGACCCGACGTCGAGCAGGCGCTGCCCGTCGTGCAGGTGCGGCAGGAGGTGGGCCGCCGAGTTGGCCGCCGTGCGCCACCGGTGGGAGCGCAGGACGGCCTCGGCGTGCCCGTGGGTGTAGGTGCTCACTGACGTGCTGACTGGCGGATCAGCGCGCCGAGCTGCCCTCGGTGTAGTCGGCGTCGTGCGACTTGACCCAGGACATCAGCTTGCGCAGCTCGCGACCGGTCTGCTCGATCGGGTGGCTCTCGGCCGTCTCGCGGAACGCGGTGAACTCGGGCGACCCGTTGTCCATGTCGGTGATGAAGCGCTCGGCGAACGCGCCGTTCTTGATGTCGGCGAGCACGTCCTCCATGTTCTTCTTCACCTCGGGGGTGATCACCCGCGGGCCGGAGACGTAGTCGCCGAACTCGGCGGTGTCGGAGACCGACCAGCGCTGCTTGGCGATGCCGCCCTCGTACATCAGGTCGACGATGAGCTTGAGCTCGTGGAGGCACTCGAAGTAGGCCACCTCCGGCTGGTAGCCGGCCTCGGTGAGCACCTCGAAGCCGTACTGCACGAGCTGGGAGGCGCCACCGCAGAGCACCGCCTGCTCGCCGAAGAGGTCGGTCTCGGTCTCCTCGGTGAAGGTGGTCCTGATGCCGCCGGCGCGCAGGCCGCCGATGGCCTTGGCGTAGGACAGCGCGAGGTCCCACGCCTTGCCCGACTCGTCCTTCTCGACCGCGACGAGCACCGGCACGCCGCGCCCGTCGACGTACTCGCGGCGCACGAGGTGGCCCGGGCCCTTGGGGGCGACCATGATGACGTCGACGCCGTCGGGCGGGGTGATGTAGCCGAAGCGGATGTTGAAGCCGTGCCCGAAGACGAGGGTGTCGCCCGGGGTGAGCGCCGGCTCGATCTCCTGGGCGTAGAGCGTGCGCTGGTGCTGGTCGGGAGCCAGGATCACGATCACGTCGGACTCCTCCGCCGCCTCGCGGGGGGTGAGCACGCGCAGGCCCTCGGCCTCGGCCTTGTCGCGGCTCTTGGAGCCGGGCTGCAGCCCGATCCGGACGTCGACGCCGGAGTCGCGGAGCGACAGGGCGTGGGCGTGGCCCTGGCTGCCGTAGCCGATCACCGCGACGTTCTTGCCCTGGATCAGGCTCAGGTCGGCGTCGTCGTCGTAGAACATCTCAGCCACTGGGGGCTCTCCTTCGTCGGTGTGTTGCTCGGGGTGGATCAGTTGGGCGGGATCAGGTGGGGGTGGATCAGGTGGCGATGGCGGACACGGGTGCGGGCACGGCGACGGGGCGCTGGGTGCGCTCGCTGATCGAGCGCGAGCCGCGCCCGATGGCCACCATGCCGGACTGCACGAGCTCGCGGATGCCGAAGGGCTCGAGCACCCGCAGCAGGTCGGCGAGCTTGTCGGAGTTGCCGACGGCCTGGACCGTGACGGCGTCGGGCGCCACGTCGACGACCTTGGCGCGGAAGAGCTGGACGGCGTCGAGCACCGCACCGCGGGTGGCGGCGTCGGCGCGGACCTTGACCAGGAGCAGCTCGCGGTTGACCGACCCGGGGCCGTCGAGCTCGACGATCTTGATGACCTCGACGAGCTTGTTGAGCTGCTTGGTCACCTGCTCGAGCGGCGACTCGTCGACGTTGACCACGATGGTCATCCGCGAGACCTCCGGGTGCTCGGTCGGGCCGACCGCCAGGCTGTCGATGTTGAAGCCGCGGCGGGAGAACAGGCTCGCGATGCGGGCCAGGACGCCCGGCTGGTTCTCGACCAGGACGCTCAGCGTGTGCTTGTTGGCGGCGCTCATGCCCGGACCTCCCAGTCGTCCTGCACGTCCTCGAACTGCGGCGCGAGGTCGCGTGCGTACTTGATCTCGTCGTTGCTGGTGCCGGCGGCCACCATCGGCCACACCATCGCGTCGCGGTGGACGCGGAAGTCGACGACGACCGGCTGGTCGTCGATCGCCATGGCCTTCTCGATCGTGGCGTCGACCTCGTCGGGCGACTCGCACGCCAGGCCCACGCAGCCGTAGGCGTCGGCCAGCTTGACGAAGTCGGGGATCCGCTTGGAGTGCAGGTCGGTGTTGGAGTAGCGCTCGTTGTAGAACAGCGTCTGCCACTGGCGCACCATGCCGAGCGACTCGTTGTTGATGATCGCGACCTTGATCGGGATGTCGTTGATCGCGCAGGTGGCGAGCTCCTGGTTGGTCATCTGGAAGCAGCCGTCGCCGTCGATCGCCCAGACGGTGCTGTCGGGCATGCCGACCTTGGCGCCCATCGCGGCGGGGACGGCGTAGCCCATCGTGCCGAGGCCGCCGGAGTTGAGCCACGTGTTGGGGTTCTCGTAGCCCACGAAGTGGGTCGCCCACATCTGGTGCTGGCCGACGCCGGAGCAGTAGATCGCCTCGGGGCCGGCGATGGCGCCGAGCCGCTCGAGGACGTACTGCGGCGCGAGCGAGCCGTCGGTGGGGGCGTCGTAGCCGAGCGGGTACTTCTGCTTGACCCCGGCGAGGAACGCCACCCACGCCTCGTAGTCGCCGTCGGCGCCCTCGGCCTGCAGGAGCTCGACGAGCTGGGAGATGACCTCGCGGCAGTCGCCGACGATCGGGACGTCGGCGTGGCGGTTCTTCCCGATCTCGGCCGGGTCGATGTCGGCGTGGATCACCAGCGCGCCCGGGGCGAAGGAGTCGAGGTTGCCGGTGACCCGGTCGTCGAAGCGCGCACCCAGGCTGATGATCAGGTCGCTCTTCTGCAGCCCCGCGACCGCGGCCACGGTGCCGTGCATGCCGGGCATGCCGAGGTGCTGGGGGTGGCTGTCGGGGAACGCGCCGCGCGCCATCAGCGTGGTCACGACGGGGATGCCGGTCAGGGCGGCGAGCTGGGCGAGCTCGCGCGACGCGCGGGCCCGGATCACGCCACCGCCGACGTAGAGGACGGGACGCTTGGCCTCGCGGATGAGGCGCACCGCCTCCTTGATCTGCTTGGGGTGCGGGATGGTCACCGGGCGGTAGCCCGGCAGGTGGAGCTCGTCGGGCCAGGCGAACGTCGTCGGGGCCTGCAGCGCCGACTTGGCCACGTCGACCAGCACCGGGCCGGGCCGACCGGTCGAGGCGATGTGGAACGCCTCGGCGACGGTGCGCGGGATGTCGGCGGGGTCGGTCACCAGGAAGTTGTGCTTGGTGATCGGCATCGTGATGCCCCGGATGTCGGCCTCCTGGAAGGCATCGGTGCCGATCATCGAGGCACCCACCTGCCCGGTCACCGCGACCATCGGCACCGAGTCCATGTAGGCGTCGGCGAGGGGCGTGACCAGGTTGGTCGCGCCCGGACCCGAGGTCGCCATGCACACGCCCACCCGGCCGGTGGCCGCGGCGTAGCCCTGCGCGGCGTGGCCGGCGCCCTGCTCGTGCCGGACCAGGATGTGCCGGATGCGGGTGGAGTCCATGAGCGGGTCGTAGGCCGGGAGGATCGCACCGCCCGGGATGCCGAAGATGTCGGTCACGCCGGCCGCCTCGAGGGACGTCACCAGGCTCTGTGCGCCCGTGACCGGTCCGCTTCCCTGTCCGCCCTGCTGCGTCATGTCCTTCTCTCTCCTGCTGCGTCTACGTCGGCTCTGGGCCATGAAAAAACCCCTCGGCCCGGTGGGCGACGAGGGGTGACGCGCGTGCGTTGGGCCGGTGGCCGTCAGCTCACGCGTCGCGTGCGTACAAGAATCTCGGTGCGCATGCGACATACCGTCGTCGCCGGGGTGGTCCGGCGTCAAGCAAGTGTGACAGGCGTCCCACCATTCGGAACGCGAGTCTCGCGATGTGGAGAACAGGCGTCGTTCAGCCGCGCTCCAGCGGCGTGCAGATGCACGACCGGTTGCCGTCGGCGTCCTCCACGACCCAGAACGCCGGGGCGTCGGCGTCGCTCACGAGGCGCCCGCCGGCGTCGAGCACGGCCTGAAGCCGCCGCTCGGCCTCGTCGTGCGGCACCCACACGTCGAGGTGCCAGCGCTGCTCGTGGTCGCGCTCGGGCAGTGGCGCCCCGCCATCCCCGTCGGGCGTCTGGAACCACACCCCGGGCACCTGCCCGCTCGGGTCGACGACCCCACCGGGGCCGGCCTGCGCGCCGAGCAGGGCGGCGTAGAAGTCGCCGAGCCGCTCGGCGGAGGCCGTGTCGAGCGCCGGCTCGATCTCGGTGAGCCCGGAGACGTCGGCCACCGCTCCGAGCTCGGCGGCCAGCTCGCTGATCCGCCGGGCCAGGTCGAGGTCACGGCTGGTGATGCCTCCGACGTCGTGGCTGCTCAGCGTCACGACGACCTCCGGATAGGTCAGCGTGACGTCGGGGTGGTGGCCGGCCTCCTCGGCGGCCGCACCGATCCGGTCGACCAGCTCCAGGCCGGTGGCGAAGTCACCGGTGCGGAAGCGGGCCTTGAGTCGGTTGAGCACCTTGCGCCAGTCGTCGAGGCCAGCGGCGAGGATGTCGTCGTGGCGCAGTCGTGCCTTCGGATCGCTCATGGGCCCGACCCTGCCACTCGGCACCGACGGCGACCACCCCCGTCGGCTCAGGCCAGGGTCTGGGTGATCTCGTGGGTGGCGTCGTCGACGACGACGCGCGCCAGGGCGCCGTTGACCAGGGGCAGGTGGGGCGGCACGTGCCCGATCTCGAGGTCCCACACGATCGGCAGGTCGAGACGACCCACGGCATCGAGCACGGCCTCGCGCTGGGTGAGGTCGGGGTGGTCGGGCGCGCCCGTGCGGCCGACGAGCACCGCGGCCGCCCGGTCGAACCAGCCCGCCAGCCGGAGGCCGTGGAGGAAGCGGCAGATGTCGACAGCGTGGTCCTCGCACGCCTCGACGTAGACGATCGTCGGCTCGTCGAGGCCCTCGGCCCAGGCCCGCACGTCGCCGTACGGCGTGCCGGCGAGGTTGGCGACCGTCTCGATGCAGCCGCCGATCAGCCGCCCGGACACGTCGAGCGATCCGCCGCCCTCGACCTGCCACGACCCGGTGCCCACGTGGGTCCACTCGGTCGCCCGGGGGTCCTGCTCGAAGCGCACCCAGTCGGTGACCAGCCCGGAGTCGCGCTGCACGAACGGACCGGGCCCGCCGGCCAGGTCGAGCCAGTGCAGCAGCCCGTCGGGGACGGCGTACGGCGTGTCGGCGAGGTTGTCGCCGTGGATCGTGGCCCAGCCCAGGCGGGTGGTCAGCGGGACGAGGACGGTCGAGAGGTCGGAGTAGCCGACGAGCCAGGTCGGCTCGGCCGCGGCGAGCGCGTCCCAGTCGAGCAGGTCGACGAGGTCGATCGCGGTCTCGCCGCCCCACGGCGGGATGACGCACGCGATGTCGGGATCGGCCAGCATCCGGGTGAGCTCGTCGGCGCGCTGCTGGGCCGGGCCGGCGGTCAGCCCGCCCCCGACCAGGAACTCGCCGACCTCCACCTCGTAGCCGCGCCCGCGCAGCCAGTCGACGCAGAAGTCCATCCGCGCCACGCCGTCGCCCTCGACGCCCGCCGACGGGGCGGTCACCCCGATCCGGTCGCCGGGGCGCAGCGGGCGTGGGAAGAGGGGTGCTCGGGCCATGGCACCAGTCTGGCACTGTGTGTCCATGGCTTTGGGCGACATCGCGCGGCAGGCGATCCATGCCGGCACCGTGGTGCCGCGGCTCTACGTGGCGGCGGTGCAGGCCGGCCTCGGACCCGCCGGCGCGCTCGAGGTGCTGCGGCTCTCCCGGGCCGCCCTGCAGATCGCGGCGGCTCAGGGCCGTGGCGTGCCGGGCCGCGCCAACGCGATGCGCCACTTCATGTGGCAGGCGGTGCTGACGGCACGGTTCGGGGTGGAGACCGCCCGGGCGATCGCCACGGCGCAGGAGTCCGGCTCGTCCGCCCGCCACGACTCGCGGGTCGACGAGCACAACAACGCCGTGGGGCAGGAGTACGGCGCCACCAACGCCGCCGAGCTCGGGGGCACGGACGCGATGCGGCGCCTCGTGCCGGTCGCCCTGGCGAAGTGGGACTCCGGCGAGCTGGTCTGGGTCACCCGGCGCTGACGGGGTCGTGACCCGGCGCGAGGAGGCGGCGGACGGTGTCGATGAGCACCTCGCGCTGCCCCGCCGCCGTGAACGACTCATCCACCGCGAGGCGCCCCAGGAAGCCGTCGACCACGACGAGCAGCCAGGCGGTGAGGTCGGCTGCCGACAGGTCGGTGCGGGCCTGGCCCGCGGCCTGGGCGCGGGCGACCCAGGGGCCGAGACCCTCCTCCAGCACGCGGGTGTCGCGGGCGAGCGCCGCCTCGACCTCGCGCTCCCCCATCACCGCCCCGACCGCCCGGACGAAGCCCGCGAGCCGGGGGTCGGCCATCTCGTCGGCGGTGTGCGCGAGGTGCGCCTCGATGACGGCCATCGGGTCCTCGTCGGCCGGCCGGGCGGCGAACCACTCCCGCGTCTCCTCGGTGCCGAGCTCCAGGATCGCGAGGAGCAGCGACTGCTTGGTCGGGAAGTAGTGGAAGAAGGTGCCCGAGCCGATGCCGGCCTCCCGGCAGATGGCGGCGGTCGAGGTGCCGGCGTACCCCGTGGCCGCGAAGCAGGTCAGCGCAGCGTCGATGATCAGCAGCCGGCGAGCCAGGTGCTTCTCCGGGTCTACGGTGCGGGCCACCGGTCACCTCTCCCTTTCATGGAGTGCATGCTCTAGTATTCCATCCCATGGGGGACATCGAACGCTGGCACCTCGTCGAGGGCGGCCACGAGCACGTCGTCACTGTGGAGCAGCATGCCTTCACCCGCGAGGTGGCGTGGACCCGCGACGGCACCGAGGTGGGGCGCACGAAGACCTCCGACGACACGATCGTCCTGGCGCCGACGGGCGCGGACGGTGCCGTGCGCCTGCGGTGCGCGATCGTCGGCCCCACCCGCCGGGTCACCCTCCACGACGGAGAGGCCGAGGCGCACACGGGCCTCGGCGGCACCGACCTCGAGCCCGCGGCCGGGTCACGAGCGGCCAGGCGCGCCGAATGGATCGGTGCCCACCCCCACCTCCACACCGCACGGCAGACGGCGATCGCGGCCGCCGGCGTCGGGGTGCCGGTCCTGCTGGTCTGGCTGCTGAGCCTGGTGCCCTGGCCGAGCCTGGACATCCCCTGGCCCGACATCTCGCTGCCGTCGATCCCCTGGCCCGACCTGCCGTCGATCCCCTGGCCCGACATCACCCTGCCGTCGATCCCGTGGCCCGACATCGACCTCCCGTCGCTGCCGGCATGGACCGAGCCGGTCCGCCAGGTGCTGGTGCCGGTGCTCATCGCGTTCTTCCTCGCCCGCGGCGAGGTGAAGCGCCGGCGCCGGGCCGAGGAGAAGGCCAGGGCGGAGGCCAGGGAGAAGGCCGCGGAGGAGTCCGCGGAGGAGGCCAGGGAGGAGTCCCTCGACCTTGAGTCTCCTGGAGACTCAAGGCCCAGCGCCGTCACCGACCCCAGGCCGTGAGGCCCTCGCGGTCGTGCTCGCCGCCTGGCCACACCGCGCGCACCACGCCCGCCGCGGCGAGCGCCTTGCGGCAGCCCGGGCACGGCGGATCGGTGATGTAGGCGGTCGCCCCCTTGGTGTCCCTGGTCGCGAAGAGCAGGGCGTTGACCTCGGCGTGGATGGCGATGCAGAAGCCGGGTGTGCCGGGGCGGTCGTAGTCCCCGAGGCCGGGCACGTCGTCGTAGCCCAGCTGGCCGCGCGGGCAGGCCCCGCCCAGGCAGTCGTCCTCCCCCGGCGCCGCGCCGTTGTAGCCGGTGGCGATGATGCGGTGCTCGATGGTCAGGACGGCGCCGACGCGGCGGCGCGTGCACTTGGCCCGAGCGGCCACGGCGTCGGCGATGCCGAGGAAGTAGTCGTCCCAGCCGGGGACGGCGTGGTCCGGGGTCGCGGTGGTGGGTGCGCTCACGGGAGCACCGACTGCCCGATCGCGCCGGGGTTGTAGGCGACCTCCCAGCGGAATCCGTCGGGGTCGGCGAAGTAGCCGGAGTAGCCGCCCCACTCGCGCTCGGTGGCCTCCCGTACGTGCGCCGCTCCGGCCGTGCGTGCCTGCTCCAGCACGGTGTCCACGCCCGCCCTGGTGGCGAGGTTGTGGGCCAGGGTGATCGGCGGCACGCCACCGCGCGTCGGCGTCTTGCCCACCTCCTCGACGAAGAACGACTCGGCCCAGAGGCTCAGCACGACCTTGTCGGCGACCCGGAACATCAGCACCTCACCGACCTCGTGGAGCTCGGGCTCCCAGCCGAGTCCGTCGACGTAGAACTTTCGGGTCACCTCGAGGTCGCCCACGACGAGGGTGATGAAGCTGAGGCGCTGGTCCATGTCACTGCTCCTGGGGGGCGGCGGGCTCGGGCGGACGGGCGGCCAGGCGGACGCGCTGGCGCCCCATGGCGTCGAAGTTGCGGTCGTCGAGCCAGTCGGCGAGGGCCTGGCGCACACGCGGCCACTCGCGGTCGGTGATCGAGAACCAGTCGGTGTCGCGGTTGCGTCCCTTGACGACCACGGCGTTGCGGAACCGGCCCTCCCAGATGAACCCCAGCCGGATGGCGGCCCGGCGCGAGGGGGCGTTCAGGCTGTCGCACTTCCACTCGTAGCGGCGGTAGCCGAGGTCGTCGAACGCGTAGCGCATGAGGAGCGCCATCGCCTCGGTGGCGGCGCGGCTGCGCTGGAGCTGGCGGCCGAACGCGATGGCGCCCACCTCGATCGTGCCCATCGCGGGGTCGATGCGCATCAGGGAGCAGAATCCCGCTGCCCGGCCGGTCTCGACGGGGACGATCGCGTACATCACCCGGCCCGGGTCGGCGCCGCCCTCCGCGACGATGGCGGCGAGCTCGTCGCGGTCGCGCGGGCGCTCCCACGCCAGGTAGGTCCAGATCGGCTCGTCGTCCTCGCCGCACAAGGACGCGTAGAGGTCGTCAACGTGCTGGGGGCCGGCGGGCTCGAGGCGCACGCCCTGTCCCGCGAGCACCACGGCGGGGTCGGGCGGGGCGGCGGGGGTCCACTCGACCGGTCGACCGATGCGCTGGCCGTGGGCGTTGGTCCTCGGGGTGCCGCTCATCGCGCGGTCTCCCGCAGGGCCTCGGCGACCGCGGCGACGCCGCGCTCGACCTCCTCGAAGGACGTCGACAGGGGCGAGAGCCCGATGCGCAGCCCGCCCGGGTCGCGGTAGTCGGGGATGACGTCGCGCTGCCACAGCAGCGCGGTGACCTCGCGCATCCGGTCGTGGTGCAGGGTCACGTGGCCGCCGCGGCGGGCCGGGTCGCGGGGCGAGGCGAGGGTGACCTCGGGCAGGGACGCGTCGGCCAGCTCGACGGCGTACGACGTCAGCGCGACGGACTTGGCGCGGACCGCCTCGATGCCGGCGTCCTCGACGAGCTCGAGCATGCTCTGCATCGCGACCATGCCCAGGATCGGCGGGGTGCCGGAGATGAACCTGCGGATCCCGCGTGCCGGGGTGTAGCCGGGGCCCATCAGGAACGGGTCGGCGTGGCCCATCCAGCCCTGGATCGGCTGGGTGAGCTCGTCGTGGAGACGGGCGTTGACGTAGCCGAACGCGGGCGAGCCGGGCCCGCCGTTGAGGTACTTGTAGGTGCAGCCGACGGCCAGGTCGACGTCCCACGCGTCGAGGGCCACGGGCACGGCGCCGGCCGAGTGGCACAGGTCCCACAGCACCAGCGCGCCGGCGTCGTGGCTGATGCGGGTGAGCTCGGCGGCGTCGGCCAGCCAGGCCGAGCGGTAGGCGACGTGGTTGAGCACGACCAGCGCGGTGCGCTCACCGACCGCCTCGCGGAGCTGGTCGGCGGTGACGCCCTCGGCGGTGTCGACCTCGATCCAGCGCAGGGTCAGCCCGCGCTCGGCGGCGATGCCCTCGGCGACGTAGCGGTCGGTCGGGAAGTTGTCGGTGTCGACGACGATCTCCGTGCGAGCCGGGTCGGTGCGCACGGCGTGGTCGACCGCGGCCCGCATCAGCTTGTAGAGCCACACCGTGGTGGAGTCACCGATGGCGGTCTGGCCGGCGCCCGCGCCCAGGCAGGTGCGGGCCAGGTCGTCGCCGAGGGTCGTCGGCAGCTGCATCCACTGCTCGTCCCAGCCGCGGATCAGGCGCCCGCCCCAGTCCTGCTCCACGAAGGAGACCAGCCGGTCGGCCGTGGCGGCGACGGGACGCCCCAGGGAGTTGCCGTCGAAGTAGACGAGGTCGCTCGCGGCACCGACGAACCGGTCCCGGAAGCGGGCGAGCGGGTCGGCGGCGTCGAGCTCTGCTGCGGTCATCACGCCCGCAACCTATCCGCCGCCCCCGCCCGTCTCGACGTCAGTAGCAGACCGCCCCGTGCGCGGCGCTCTGGACCACCTTGCGGTACTTGCCGAGCACCCCGCGGGTGTACTTCGGCGGCAGCGGCTCCCAGCCCTCGGCGCGCGCCGCCAGCTCGGTCTCGTCAACGTGCACGTCGAGGGTCATGTTGGCCACGTCGAGCGTGATCTGGTCGCCGTCGCGCAGGAACGCGATCGGTCCGCCGTCGCTGGCCTCCGGCGCGATGTGGCCCACGCAGAGCCCGGTGGTGCCGCCGGAGAACCGGCCGTCGGTGATCAGCAGGACGTCCTTGCCGAGGCCGGCGCCCTTGATCGCGCCGGTGATGGCGAGCATCTCGCGCATGCCCGGGCCGCCCTTGGGACCTTCGTAGCGGATCACCACGACGTCGCCGGCGGTGATCGTGCCCTCGGCGAGCGCGTCGAGTGCCTTGCGCTCGCCGTCGAAGACCCGGGCCGTGCCGGTGAAGGTGGAGTCGTCGAAGCCTGCGCTCTTGACGACCGCCCCCTCGGGCGCGAGCGAGCCCTTGAGGATGGTCAGGCCGCCGGTGGCGTGGATCGGGCGGTCGAGCTGGCGCAGGATCTCGCCGTCGAGCGGCTTGGGGTCGAGGTCGGCGAGGTTCTCCGCCATCGTCTTGCCGGTGCAGGTGAGGACGTCGCCGTGCAGGTGCCCGGCGTCGAGCAGCGCGCGCAGCAGCACCGGGATGCCGCCGACGCGGTCGAAGTCGGTCCACACGAAGCGGCCGAACGGCTTCATGTCGGCCAGGTGCGGGACGTTGCGGCCGATGCGGGTGAAGTCGTCGAGGGTCAGGTCGACCTCGGCCTCGCGGGCGATCGCGAGGAGGTGGAGCACGGCGTTGGTGGAGCCGCCGAGCGCCATGGCCATCGCGATGGCGTTCTCGAAGGCCGGGCGGGTCATGATCTGGCGGGCGGTGATGCCCTGTCGCAGCATGTTGACCACGGCCTCGCCGGACTTGTGGGCGAAGCCGTCGCGGCGGCGGTCGACGGCCGGCGGGCTCGAGCTGCCCGGCAGCGACATGCCGAGCGCCTCGGCGACGCTGGCCATCGTGTTGGCGGTGTAGGCGCCTCCGCACGCGCCCTCGCCGGGACAGATGGCCCGCTCGATCTCGTCGACCTTCTCGCGGCTGATCTTGCCGGCCAGGCACGCGCCGACCGCCTCGAAGGCGTCGATGATGGTGACGTCCTTGCCGTCGACCTGCCCGGGCATGATCGTCCCGGCGTAGAGGAAGACGCTGGCCAGGTCGAGGCGCGCGGCAGCCATCAGCATGCCCGGCAGCGACTTGTCGCACCCGGCGAGCAGGACGGAGCCGTCGAGGCGCTCGGCCATCATCACGGTCTCCACGGAGTCGGCGATGACCTCGCGGCTCACCAGCGAGAAGTGCATGCCCTCGTGGCCCATCGAGATGCCGTCGGACACCGAGATCGTGCCGAACTCCAGCGGGAAGCCGCCCGCCGCGTGCACCCCGTTCTTGACCGCCTTGGCCAGCCGGTCGAGGGAGAGGTTGCAGGGGGTGATCTCGTTCCAGCTGGACGCGACGCCGATCTGGGGCTTCTCCCAGTCGTCGTCGCCCATGCCGACCGCCCGCAGCATGCCCCGGGCCGCGGCCTTCTCGAGCCCGTCTGTGACGTCGCGACTGCGGGGCTTGATGTCGGGTCCGTCGGCTGCGTGCGTCATGCCGTCAGGCTAGTAGCCCTCTCTCGGGGCCGTGCACGGTGTCTCACCGGGACGCCGAGGCGCTCCTCACGACGTTCGTCGAGATGCTCGGCCTCAGCGGCCAGCTGCCACACCGACGGGTGGTCGTCCGGGGTGCCGTGGACCAAGCGCAGGAGGCGTCGCCAGAACGGGCACGTCGTGGCTCGGATCGACGGGTCCCGCCGCGCCCGCGAGCGGTCGCGCGCACGGTGGTACTCGACCATCGTCGTCATCGGCGGTCGCGGGGTCCACCACCCGGTCGCCCTCAGGTCGGCGTGGGCGGGGAACCGGCTCCCGCCGTGCGTGCGGGCTCCGTCGTCCCGCATCGGCGTCACCTCCTCCCCCGTCTCCTCGTCGCGGTAGGTCACGGTGAGGCCGGCCATCCTGAGCAGCTCGTGCAGCACGCACGCCCGCGGACTGGTGCGCCCGGTCTCCCACCGCGCCACCACCGACTGCGAGACGTCGATCAGCGCGGCCAGCCCGCGCTGGGAGACCTCCAGGATCCGCCTGACCCGGCGGACCAGGCCGGGTATCCCGCCGTCGAACGGCCCCATCTCGAACCACTCCCACTCCTGCTCGGTCCACTCCGCCATCTCCGCGCTGGACGCGTCGTCGCGCCACGTCGTGCTCCCGCTCCCCATTCCCATCCCCGGCCTCCTGGTCGTGATCGCCTCGTCGCTCCATCACACGGCCGGCGACCGACAGGACCGGCGCGCCCTCCCCAGCGGCCCCCGAACTGCCCGAACGCCCGCCCCTGTGGACGTTCCCCGGCCCACCCCGGGCGACCGCCCACAGTCCGCCTCGGCCGGACTGGACCCTGAGTCTCTGACGGACTCACGGCGCAGCGGCGCGTTCGGCGCGCGCCGCGGAACGCGCCTTGAGCCTTGAGTCGCTCAGAGACTCAATGCCCAGTGCGGCGTGGGAGAGGGCGGGGCGGGCGTGGGTGGGACGGCCTGCGCGTGCCCGGCAGAGGGCGCGGCTGCGTCAGGGGAGCTTCGCGGCGCGGACCACGAGCACGTCCGGCAGGTCCTTGTGGATCTCCTGCCAGGATGCTCCCTCGTCGGGCGAGGCCCAGACGCCGCCGTTGCGGCCGCCGAAGTAGAGACCCGGGACGTCGTGGTCGTCGACGCACATGGCGTCGCGCATGACGGCGGTGTAGTAGCCGTCGGGCAGGACGCCGTCGCCCAGCGGCTCCCACGACGAGCCGGCATCGGTGGTGCGGTAGACCCGGGCGCGCCCGTCGACGGGCCACCGGGCCTCGGCGGCGGTGATGGGGAAGTTGTAGGCGGTGTCGCCGCGGTGCGGGTGGGCGACCATGGCGAAGCCGAACTCCGTGGGCAGCCCCGGGGCGATGTCCTGCCACGAGGCGCCGCCGTCGTCGGAGCGGTAGACGCCACCGTGGTTCTGCAGGTAGAGCCGCTCGTGGTCGGCGGCGTCCCGGGCGACCTTGTGCACGCACTGGCCGAACTCGGGGTAGTTGCGCTCGCCGGGGAAGAACTCTGCCTTCACCCCGGTGTTGGAGGGCTGCCAGGTCTCGCCGCCGTCGGCGCTCGCGTAGACACCGCCGGTGGACAGTGCGGCCAGCACGCGCGAGGGGTCGTCCGGGTGCGGCAGGATCGTGTGGAAGGCCTGACCGCCGAAGCCCGCGTTCCACTCCGCGCGGTGCGGGTGGTCCCACAGACCGCGCACCAGCGAGAACGTCTCGCCGCGGTCCTCGGAACGGAAGATCGCACCGGGCTCGGTGCCCGCCCACACCACGTCGTCGCCGCCGTCGCGGGAGGGTCCAGGCTGCAGCTGCCACACCCGGGCCACGGTGGCGCCCGTGTCCTCCGGGAAGCGGACGGCCCCGTTGAGCGTCTCGTCCCACGTCTCGCCGAGGTCGTCGGAGCGCCAGACCTGCGGTCCGAGCCAGCTCGACGAGGCCCCTGCCAGCAACCGCGGCGCACTCCCCCGGGTGTCGGCCATGACGGAATAGACCTCCTCCATCGGGAAGTGCGGGCCTGTCCAGTCCCACGACTGTCGGGACTCGTCCGAGGTCCCGAGCCACATGCCCTTGCGGGTTCCGACCATGAGCAGGGTGCGCGACACGGTGAACCTCCGGGTGCGGACGATGACTATTCCGATTAGGAACACTACTCTCGGAGCATCATGAGTCAAGACCTTCCGGTGACCGGCTACGCGATCCTCGGCCTCCTCACGTTCGGCGACGAGCTGACGGGCTACGAGATCAAGCAGCGCGCAGACATCACGCTGCGCTTCTACTGGGTCTCGCCGGCGATGAGCCAGATCTACACCGAGCTGCACCGCCTCACCGACCGGGGCCTCGTCCGCGCCGACGTCCGCCCCGAAGGCGGACGGGAGGTGACGTCGTACGCGATCACCGACGCCGGGCGGACGGCGCTGCGCACCTGGATGGACCAGACGCCCGCCGGCTTCCCGGTCCTCAAGCACACGGTCCTGCTGCGCCTGCTCATCGGCCACGTGAGCGAGCCGCACCAGACCAGGCAGATGCTGCGCGACTACATCGACGAGCTGCAGCAGGCCGCGTGGGACCTCGCCGACGTACGCGCGGCGCTGAAGGGCTCCGACGGGCCCGGCGAGCCGTTCCGGTTCCCCTCGCTCGTGGCCGACTGGGGCCTGGACTACTTCGCCGCCGAGCAGCGGCACGCGCGCCGGGCCCTCGCCAGCCTCGCGGCCGACGAGCCCACTGAATGACGACGGCTGAATAGGGTGGCCGGGTGACCCGGCGACCCAGCAGCGCCCTGCTCGGGCCGGTCGGCCTGGTGCTCGTGGGCATCCTGTCCGTGCAGCTCGGCGCGGCGATCGCCAAGGGGCTGTTCGACGAGATCTCGCCGACCTCGATGGTGTGGCTGCGCCTGGTCACCAGCGCGCTGGTGCTCGGCGCCATCACCCGCCCCCGGCTCACCGGCCGCACGCGCCGGGACTGGCTGGTCGTGCTCGGGTTCGGCGCCAGCCTCGCCACGATGAACTGGGCGATCTACCAGTCCATGTCCCGGATCCCGCTGGGGATCGCGGTGACGATCGAGTTCATCGGGCCGTTGTCGCTCGCCATCCTCGGGTCGCGGCGCGCCCGCGACCTCGTCTGGGTCGGCCTGGCCGGTGCCGGGGTCGCGCTCCTCGGCATCGAGCGCACGGGCCTCGACCTGCTCGGCGTGGCCTGCGCCCTGCTCGCCGGCGCGGCCTGGGCGGCGTACATCCTGCTCAGCGCGAGCACCGGCCGCCGGTGGGACGGGCTCGACGGGCTCGCCGTGGCCAGCGTCGTCGCCGCCGCGGGGATGGCCCTGCCCGCCCTGATGAGCGCCGGTACGTCACTGTGGGACGGCCGTCTGCTGCTCCTCGGAGCGCTGGTGGGACTGCTCAGCTCGGTCATCCCCTACAGCTGCGAGCTGATCGCGCTGCGCAGCCTGCGTCCCGCGGTCTTCGGGATCCTGATGAGCCTCGAGCCCGCAGCCGCGGCCCTCGCAGCGATCGTGGTGCTGCAGGAGCACCTCTCGCCGCTCCAGTGGCTGGCCATCGCCTGCGTGGTGGCGGCATCTGTCGGAGCCACCCGGTCCGGGTCCGCCCCCGGCGGGACGCCCGGCCGCCGCGACGGTGGCGGCGGTGAGCATTGGACAGCACCCGGCACACTGGCGACATGACGAGCAGCCCCCTGAGATCGCGACTGCTCCTCAGCTCGCTGGTCCTGGCGCTCGGCGTCACCGCGGGCTGCGCGAGCACCGAGCCCGACCCGATGCCGCGCACCACCCAGCCGACGGACCTGCCCGAGCAGCCGACGCCCACCGAGGCGCCTGGCTCGGAGTCCACGTCCGGGGCGTCGTCCGGCCGGCCCGAGGTCGTCGACACCCTGGTGGAGGACCTGGAGGTGCCGTGGGGGGCTGACTTCCTGCCCGACGGCACCGCCGTGGTCACCGAGCGCATCTCCGGCCGGGTCCTCGGCATCGACGAGGGCGGCGAGGTCACCACGCTCGGAACGATCGCGGACGCTGCCCCCCAGGGCGAGGCCGGGCTGCTCGGCGTCGCCGTGTCGCCGGACTTCGACTCCGACCGCACGCTCTTCCTCTACCTGACCACCGCCACCGACAACCGCGTCGTCAAGGCCCGGCTCGACGGCACCCGGCTCGGCAGCCCGACGGTCGTCCTCGACGGCATCCCGGCCGGGTTCATCCACGACGGCGGCCGGATCGCGTTCGGCCCCGACGGCCACCTCTACGTGACGACCGGCGAGACGGGTGACCCCGACCTCGCCCAGGACCCCGAGAGCCTGGCCGGCAAGATCCTCCGGATCACTCCCGACGGCGACCCGGCGCCGGGCAACCCCGACCCCGACTCCCCCGTCTGGTCGCTGGGCCACCGCAACGTCCAGGGCCTGGCCTGGGACGACGAGGGCCGGCTGTGGGCCTCGGAGTTCGGCGACTCGGAGTGGGACGAGCTCAACCTCGTCGAGAAGGGCGGCAACTACGGCTGGCCCCGCATCGAGGGGGCCGGCGACGACCCGGACTACGTCGACCCGCAGGTGGTCTGGCCCGTCGACCAGGCCTCGCCGAGCGGCTTGGCGTTCGCCGATGGGCACCTCTGGATGGCCGGTCTCCGCGGCCAGCGCCTGTGGCGCATCGCGGTCGCCGAGGACGGCGAGGCGGCCAAGCCCTGCGCGTTCCTCACCGAGGAGTTCGGCCGGCTGCGCACCGTCGCCGCGGCGCCCGACGGCCTGCTCTGGGTCACCACCTCCAACCGCGACGGGCGGGGCCAGCCGACCCCGGCCGACGACCGCATCGTCCGCGTCCGACCGTGACCCAGCACTGACCCGGCGCTGACCCGGCCGCGCTGCTCAGCCCGGACGTACGACGGCGCGGCGAGCCGCCCGGCGCAGCGTGGTGAGGATCGCCGGGCCCAGCACCACGATCGCGATGCCGGTCGTGATGGCGCGACCGGTGTCCCAGCTGCCGGTGGAGGTGAGGAGCGTGTAGACGAGGAACCGGTGGGCGTTCTCGAGCAGTGGCGCGCCGGCGACGTAGGCGAGCGAGCCCTCGTGGCCGGGGACGACGATGCCGAGCGCGAACGGCCAGAAGCTGAGGTTCATCAGCATGCCGAAGAGGTAGGACGCGACGACGGCGTAGACCACCAGCATCGCGATCTCGGCACGACCGCCGACCCGGCGGGGCAGCAGGCCCGCGCCCATGCCGACCCAGGCCGAGCAGATCATCTGGAACGGCAGCCACGGGCCGACCCCGGCGGTCAGCAGCGCCGAAGCGAAGATCGAGGTGCACCCGAGCACGAACCCGAACCCCGGCCCGAACACCCGTCCACCCAGCACCAGCAGGAAGAACACCAGCTCGATGCCGCCCGTCCCCGCGCCGAGCGCCCGCATCACGGCGTTGATGGCGGACAGCACGCCCAGAACGGCGAGGACGCGCGCGTCCATGCCGCCCTCCCCCATCTCCGCGAGGACGACGACCATCACGAGCGGGAGCAGCGCGAGGAAGAGGAACGGCGGCTCGACCCGCTCCCCGGGCTGCACCTCCAGCAGCAGTGGCCAGCACAGCATCATCAGCCCCGCGACGGAGGCCAGGATCAGCACGGCCGCCGTGCGCGGCCCGATGGGCAGGGCGACCCCGGACGCGACGTCGGACCGGGGCCGGTCGACGGTGCTCACGGGCCCTCCCCCATGCCGTCGCGCGTGGCCGCGCGGTCGGCCAGGGCGGCCGCGACCTCCTCGACGACCAGCCACGGCGGGCCGAGCACCTTGGTGACCTGCGGGGCGAACGACGGTGACTCGGCCAGCACCCGGCGCGGCGGACCGCTCGACACGACCTCCCCCTCGGCCATCACGACCACCTCGTCGGCGACGTGCGCGGCGAACTCCACGTCGTGCGTCGCCAGCAGGACGGCGTGGCCGTCGGCGGCGAGGCCCGCGACGATGCGGGCCAACTCGGACTTGCCGGCGTAGTCGAGGCCGCGGGTCGGCTCGTCGAGCAGCACGACGGGCGGCCGCGCGGCGAGCACGACGGCGAGCGCGAGCGCGAGACGCTGCCCCTCCGACAGGTCACGGGGGTGGATCGTCTCGTCGATCCCCGGGGCGAGGCGGTCGAGGAGCGCGCGGCAGGTGCCGGGACCGGCGTCGGCACCGGTGTCTGCCGCCGCGCACTCCTCGGCGACGGTCTCCAGGTAGAGCAGGTCGGCGGCGGTCTGCGGCACCAGCCCGACGTGGGTACGCCGCGCCGCGGGCGCGAGCGTGGCGGGGTCCTCGCCCGCGACGTCCACCGAGCCCGCCCGTCGCTTGCCGGAGCCCTGGAGCGCCCAGATCAGGCTGGACTTGCCCGACCCGTTGCGCCCCATGAGGACGGTGACCCGGCCCGAGGACAGTGTCAGGTCCACCTCGCGCACGGCGACGTGGGAGCCGTGGACGACGGTGACCCCGCGCGCGACGAGGAGGGGGTCGGCGGCGGGCTGCGGCACTGGCACGGCGGGGGTGAGCTCGGGGAGCGAGCGGGCACGCCGCCGCGCGTCGCGCACGGTGAGCGGGAGGGGTTCCCAGCCGGCCAGGCGGCCGAGCTCCACCAGCGGTGGTGCGACCGGCGAGTCGGCGAGCACCACCTGGGGGTCGTCGACGCGGATGCCTCCGTCCCCCGTCACCAGGCAGATCCGGTCGGCGAAGGGCACGACCCGCTCGAGCCGGTGCTCGGCCAGTAGGACCGTCAGGCCCAGGTCGTGCACGAGCCGGGTGATCGTCGCGAGGACGTCCTCGGCGGCGGTCGGGTCGAGCGCGGAGGTCGGCTCGTCGAGGACCAGCACCCGCGGGCTGGTGGTGAGGACCGCGCCGATCGCGACCCGCTGCTGCTGGCCACCGGAGAGCGTACGGAGGTCGCGGGCCCGGAGGTCGGCGATCCCCAGCAGGTCGAGGGTCTCCTCCACGCGGCGTCGCATCGTCTCGGGAGCGGTGCCGAGCTGCTCCATGCCGTAGGCGAGCTCCTCCTCGACGGTGTCGGCGACGAACCCGGCGAGCGGGTCCTGCCCGACGTAGCCGACGAGGTGCGCCCGCTCGCGCGGCGGCTGCTCGACGATGCTGCGTCCGTCGAGCAGGACGTCCCCGGTGAGCATCCCGCCGGTGAAGCGCGGGACCAGCCCCGTGACGACGCCCAGGAGCGTCGACTTGCCCACCCCCGTGCGCCCCGAGACGAGCACCAGCTCGCCCTCCTCGAGGCTCAGGTCGACGCCGGCCAGCACCTGGCGCCGGTCGTAGCGGAAGCCGACGTCGCGCAGCTCGATGACCCCGGCACCAGGGGTGCGTGGCGCGCTCATGCGGCCGCCTCGCGTCGTACGGGGGCCGTGGCAGGCACCGGGGTGGTCACGGCCGGGAGCGTGCCGAGGACGCCGAGCACCAGGGCGAGCGGCGAGAGGTAGGGCGCGACGTCCACACCGGGGTAGGCGACCGCGACCTCCGTGTGGCTCACGTACCAGGCCAGCACGGCGACGGCGACGCCCACGCCCGCGGTGACGAGCTCGGGCCCGCGCCACGGGTCGGGGCGGTAGCGGGTGCGGTGCACGCGGCGCCCGGAGCTGACCATGCCGAGCACCGCGACGCTCGCGCCCGCCGCCAGCATCGGGAGCGCGAGGACGCGGGGCGCGGTGGGGTCGAGCCAGGCGTACGTGCCGACGCAGATGCCGGTGAGGGCGAGCAGGAGCAGGGAGCCGGTCGTCCATCGCTCTCGGGCCGTCGCGCCGCCCGAGCGGCCGTAGCCGCGGGCGTCCATCCCGGCGGCCAGGGCAAGGGAGCGTTCGAGAGCGTCCTCGAGCACCGGCACCAGGAAGCGGCGGAGCCGCCCGACGCCCGAGGTCGCGCCGCCGCGGAGCGCCTGCGCGGCGCGGACGCGGCGGGCGCTGTCGGCGAGCTGGGGGAAGATCGTCACCGCGACGACGAGGGCGGTGCCGATCTCGTAGAGCGCGGGCGGCACCGACGCGAGCAGGCGCTTGGGGTTGGCCAGCGAGTTCGCGGCGCCGACGCACAGGATGATCGTGGCCAGCCGGAGCCCGTCGTAGAGGCCGGCGAGGAGGGCCTCGCTGGTCACCGGCCCGAGCAGCCGGACGCCCGCCGCCCAGTCGGGCAGCGGCACCTCCGGCAGGTCGAGCAGGACGTGGCCGACCTCCTGCCCGCCGAAGACGATGCGGAAGACGACGCGCAGCACCACGGTCAGCAGCGCCAGGAGGACGTAGAGCCGGAACGATCGACCGAAGGGATGACCGGATCGGCGCGCCATCACGACCACCGTCGCCGACCCCATGACGAGGAGCAGCAGCAGCGGGTTGGTGGTGAGCGAGGCAGCAGTGGCCAGCCCGATCGCCCAGGTCCACCAGGCGAGCGGGTGCAGGTCACGCGGCAGCGCCGCCGATCCGGTCACGGGCGTCAGACCCCCCGTCGGCGGCGCGTCACGACCGCACCGACCGCGATCGCGACCCCGAGCAAGCCGAGCACGCCCCAGGTGAGGGCGGCCGGCACCCGCGTGGGCGCGTCGGCGCTGGGCGTGGCCGCCTCGGAGGACGCACCCGGCGCCTGGCCGTCGGAGGCCTCGCCGTCGGCGCTGGACGTTGAGTCTCCGGGAGACTCACCGCGCCCGGACCCCTTCGCCCCCTTGGCCGACTCCTTGTCGGACAACGTGTCGGAGTCCTTGTCCGACCCCTTGTCCGACCCCTTGTCCGACCCCTCGCCCGATCCGTCGCCGGCACCGTCGGGACCCTCGCTGCGCCGTGAGTCTCCTGGAGACTCACTGTCCAGTGCGGGCGCGGAGGGGTCGCCGGACGCGCTCGGGGACGATGACGCCGACGGGCTCGAGCCACCCCCGGAGCCACCGGAGTTGGTGGCGGGGCCGCTGGGCTGCGAGCCGCCGCCCGAGGCGCCGGATCCACCCGATCCGCCTCCGGACCCGGCGGAGCCGCCGGTGCTGGGCGAGGCGCTCGGGGAGGTGCCCTGCGAGGGCGACGGCGTCGGGGACGACGGGGACGGGGAGGGCGACGGGGTCGCGGTCTTCGTCACCGGGGGCGCGATGCCCGGCGGGACGTTGGAGCCGGCCGAGCGGTCCTGCTGCCACGACCACGCCACCGAGCCGCTCGCCGGCACCGTCTGCGAGCCGACGCCGGAGGAGGAGTAGGTCCACGCCGCCTTCGACCCGTCGGCCCACCACATGCCCCAGTAGGCGTTGGGCGGGGAGGTGTTGACGCACGGGTCGCTCGCGGGGACGCCGTTGATCCGGCACACGAAGCCGGGCTGACGGGTGGCGTAGGTGATGTCGACCCCAACCGAGGCGAAGATCGCCGCGGCGCTCTTGCCGCCCCCGTCCGCTGCACAGGCGGTGACCATGCTGCCGCCGAGCTCGCGATAGTCGACGACCACGCTCACCCCGCCCCCGGAGGCGCAGGTCGCGGCGCCGGCCGGGGACGCCGCCCCGAGGGCGACCGCGGGAGCGAGGACCAGCAGCAGCGCGACGAGCACGCGGTGCACGGCGCGGGCCGTCATCGCGACGCCACCGTCGTCGAGCCGGAGCGCAGGGCGGCGAACTGCCCGACGGCCCGGATCCGGACCTTACCCCGCCCCCCGGGCAGCGCGACGCGGGCGAGGAACCTGCCCTTGGCGTCGGCGCGACCCGTGGCGACCGTCGTGCCGGCGATCCGCAGGCGCACCTTCTCCCCTGCGGCGAGACGACGGACCAGCACCCGCGTGCGGGGGCCGTCGCTGGCGAGCGTGGACACGGCGAGGGTCCGCTTGCCGAGCACGCGGACCCGGCCGGTGGCCCGGCCGTCCGAGCCGGTCAGGACGTACGTCGCCGCACCGGTCGTGCGCGGCAGCCGCACCACGCGGGCCAGCACGCCGTCGGAGCCGACGACGACGGTGGCGCCCGAGATCCCGGGACCACGGAGGGCGAAGCGGGCGCCCGGAGCCGCGCCGATCACCTCCAATGCCACCTTGCTGCCGCCCTTGCGGAAGCCGGCCGGCCCGGCGAGGCGGACGCCGGCGACCGACCCGCGCGCGGACTCGGCCGCCCCGACGAGGACGGTGTGGGTGGTGGCGCCGTCGCGGCCGGTGAGCGTGTAGGTCGCCGCGCCGGCGGCAGCGGGAAGGACGACCAGGGCGGTCAGGATGCCGTCGGAGCCCACGACGGCGGTGCGGGTGCCGTCGATGCCGGGCCCGGTGAGGCAGAAGCGGTCCCCCGGCGCCCCGCCGGTCGCGGTGAGGGTGGCGGTCGATCCCGGCTCGCTCCCGGTGGAGGTCGCGGTGAGCGCCTTCGCCGAGCCGCGGGCGTGGGTGAGACCGGCGACGGCCTGCACCGTCGCGCGCCACCACTGGTCGCGGCCGGCTCCGATGCCGGCCGTCGCGGCGCCGCCCAGCGCCGCCCGGTCGTAGGCGAGGGCCCCCTCCTCGTCGGCGAGCGGCGAGCCGTCCGGCTGGGCGCCGACCTGGAGCGTGGCGACCCAGTCGGCCGCGCGTCCGGACCGCTCGCAGGCGCCCGTGACGGCGAACGCGCTCGCGGCGAGCCCGGTGCTGTTGGTGTTGGGGTCTGGGGTGAAGGGGCTGCCGCCGAACGAGCCGTCGGCGCGCTGGGTGGTCGCGAGCCACTCGACGGCCCGGGTGATCGCCCGGTCGACGGCCGCGGGCCGCGGCGAGACCTTCGCGAGCTGGACGACCGCGAAGGCGGTGGCGTCGGTGTCGGCCGGGTCGGTGCCGTCCACGCATGACTGGTCCGCCGCGGTGGCGTCGGGCGTGAAGAGCACGCGGAAGTAGCCGGACGCGCACTGCTGCTGCAGCAGGAAGTCGGTGGTGGCGGCGGCCTTGGCGGACCCCGCGACCGACAGACCCCGTGCGGCCAGCGCCTGGCCGAAGAGGTTGGCGTAGTCGCCGTAGGCCGACTCGTCACGCAGGCGGCCTGCGCTCGGACCGCTCGCGACGACTCGCGCCTCCGTCTGGGCGACGAGGTCGACCCCGCCGTAGGTGCGCGGGTCGGCGCCCGAGACCTGCGCGAAGACCATCGACTTGGCCAGCGAGCCGGCGTAGCGCTCGGTCGCGGACGGCGCGGCGTACTCCTCGACCCGGCCGGCGAGCGAGGACCGGATCTGGCGCACCATGGCCTGGTCGCCGCCGACCTCGTCCATGCTGAGCCCGATGTCCATGGTCAGGCCGAGGTCCTCGAAGTCGTAGGTGTCGTTGTGGATGACACCGCCGGTGAGCTGTGTCGCCAGCCAGCCGGTGGCCGCGCGCGCGGCCCCGGATGCCGGGGCACCGGCGGCGCCTGCCGCGTGGGCGGGCGGGGCGAGGAGCGGCTGCGCGAACGTGGCAGCGGCCAGGGTGAGAGCGAGACCCGACAGGGCGGATCCCGACGCGGAGAACTTCATGGTTCCTTCCCTCGCTGCAACAACGAGGGAGGGGGCAACGGCCGGTCCGCCCTCGCTGCATTCCTCGACAGCGATGGTGATCAAGACGCGTCGAGGCAGGTGTTCCGGCTCGCACGGGATCGCTCCCGTGCCCACGGTTGCGGGTCAGCGCCGGTTTCGGACCGGCTTTCCCCAGCTCGGGCGTGTGTGGTGCCGACCCGGACGGGACGGCCCGTGCAGCGTATCCCCCGCCGCTGCCCGGACGCACCTCGGCCCGGCGTCGTGGGACGCCGGGCCGAGGTGATGGTGCCGTGCAGCTGGTGGTGCCTTCAGGAGTGCGTCAGTTGCGCACTCGCAGCGACGTACGCGCCTCGTCGTCCGCGGTCTTCACGAGAGCCACGCGGCGCTGGTTGCCGGTCGGCAGCACGAGCTTGCGCACGATCTTGCCGCCGTTCTTCTTGCCCGTCAGGTGCAGGAAGTCGCCCTTGACCTGCAGGCAGGCGCTCTCGCTGGGAGCGAGGCCGAAGACCCGGAACTGGACGCGGTCACCGGCGCGGGCCTGCTTGCGCACCGAGACGATCCGCAGCTTCTCCGTGCTCGCCGGGGCGAACTGGAGACCGAGGATCGCCTGTGCGGTGGCCCGACGCCACTCGTCGCGGGCCGTGGCGGGGATGCCGGTGGTCTCGGCGGGCGCGATCTCCTGCGGGCGGTAGGCCACCGCCCCCGTGTCCTTGGTCAGCGCGGTGCGGCACTTGAACTTGTCGACCGGCTGGTTCTTGCGCACCCACAGCGCGGCCTTGAGCGCCGCGTCGCGGTTCTTCAGCAGGCCGAGGGCGTAGCCGCCGAGGGCCGTGGTGTTGGTGTTGATCTTGCTGACGGGCGCGGCGGCGCGGAACGCTCCGCTCCCCCTCTGGCGCTTGGCGAGCCACGTGCCGGCCTTGGCCAGCGCGCCCACGACGGCGGGGCTGGTGTCGCCCGACTCGACCAGGTTGATCACCGCGAGGGCGGTGGCGTCCGGGTCGGCCGCGCTGCCGGCCGCGCCCTCGGTGCACGACTGGTTGGGCACGTCGGCGTTGGCGAAGGCGACACGGAAGTAGCCCGACGAGCACTGCTGCTTGAGCAGGAAGTCACGCGCCGCGGCGGCCTCGGTCGACTGGGCCAGCGTGAGGACACGCACGGCGTAGGACTGGCCGATCACGTTGGCGTAGTTGCCGGACGCCGACTTGTCGAAGATCCGGCCGGCGATGGCGGCGGCCTGCGGCTGGGCGGCGGGGTCCGCCGGCACGTCGGCGGTGCGCTCCTGGAGGCGGGCGATCAGGTTGACCCCGCCGTAGCTGGTCGGGTTCTGCTTGGCGGTCCAGGCGAACACGGCGGCCTTGGCGAGCGGACCGGCGTAGGACTCCGTGGTGCCGTCGCCGACGTAGTCGGCGATGCGCGGCTCGAGGGAGTTGTTGATCGCCGTGATGGTGCCGCCCTGGTTGGCGACGGTCGAGAGGCCGAGGCCCGTGTCGACCGTGAGGCCGAGGTCCGGGCCGGACTGGCCGACGATCAGCCCGTTGCTGAGCTCTCCGGCGAGCCATTGGGCGGCGATCGTGGACGGGGTGCTGTCGGTGTTGACTGCGGCCTTGGCGGCGCGCAGGGCAGGCGTGGGCTCCGCCGACGCGGGCGGAGCGGCGAGTACGCCGACCCCCAGGGCTGCGGTCGACAGGGCGACCAGAGCCGTGCGGACGGGTCGAATGCGATGGTGCATGACTTCCTTCCCGCTCGCAGAGGTCGTCACGGCCGCAGGCCGCGGCCGACCACTCCCCCGGTGCTGCGAGCGTTGGTTGGTGATGTGACCAATGTGACTCGCCATCACCCTAACAAGTTGTCTAGACCTGGCGGTCAACACCGAATCCGCCGAAAGTCGCCCTCAGGTGAGCTTCTCCAGGATCAGCTCGCGGACCCGTCCGGCGTCCGCCTGCCCGCGCATCTCCTTCATCACCGCGCCGATGAGGGCACCTGCCGCGGCGACCTTGCCGTCGCGGATCTTGTCGGCCACGTCGGGGTTGGCGGCGATCGCGTTGTCCACCGCCGCGCCGAGCGCGCCGTCGTCGGAGACCACGGCCAGGCCGCGCTTCTCCACGACCTCGTCGGGCGTGCCCTCGCCCGCGAGGACGCCCTCGAAGACCTGGCGCGCGAGCTTGTCGTTGACGACCTTCTCGTCGACGAGCGCCTGGATGCGCGCCACGTCGGCGGGGGTGATGGGCAGGTCGACGAGGTCGACGCCGTCCTCGTTGCTGCGGCGGGCCAGCTCACCGAGCCACCACTTGCGGGCGGCCTGGGGGGCGGCGCCCTCGGCGATGGTCTGCTCCACGAGCCCCAGCGCGCCGGCACCGACGGTGTCGCGCATCTCGAGGTCGCTGAAGCCCCACTCGGCCTGCAGTCGCGCCCGGCGCACCGTGGGGTTCTCCGGCAGCGTCCCGCGCAGCTCGTCGACCCACTCGCGGCTCGGGGCCACGGGCACCAGGTCGGGCTCGGGGAAGTAGCGGTAGTCCTCCGCGTCGGACTTCTCGCGGCCGCTCGTGGTGATGCCGGTGTCCTCGTGCCAGTGGCGGGTCTCCTGCAGGATCGTCCCTCCGCTGCTGAGGATCGCGGCGTGCCGCTGCATCTCGAAGCGCACGGCTCGCTCGACGGAGCGGAACGAGTTGACGTTCTTGGTCTCGGTGCGGGTGCCGAGCGTGCCGGTGCCCTTGGGCGCGAGCGACAGGTTGACGTCGGCGCGCAGGTTGCCCTGGTCCATCCGGGCCTCGGACACGCCGAGCGCGACGATCAGCTCGCGCAGCTGGGCGACGTAGGCCCGGGCCACCTCGGGCGCCCTGGCCCCTGCGCCCATGATCGGGCGGGTGACGATCTCGATGAGCGGGATCCCCGCGCGGTTGTAGTCGACCAGCGAGTAGTCGGCGCCGTGGATGCGCCCGGTCGAGCCGCCGACGTGCAGCGACTTCCCGGTGTCCTCCTCCATGTGGGCGCGCTCGATCTCGACCCGGTAGGTCTCGTCGTCGCCCCCCTCGACCGGCACCGTGACGTCCATCCAGCCGTCGAAGCAGATCGGCTCGTCGTACTGCGAGGTCTGGAAGTTCTTCGGCATGTCCGGGTAGAAGTAGTTCTTCCGGGCGAAGCGGCACCACTCGGCGATGTCGCAGTTGAGCGCGAGGCCGATGCGGATCGCGGACTCGACGGCCTTGCGGTTGACCACGGGCATCGCCCCGGGCAGGCCGAGGCAGGTCGGGCAGACACCCGCGTTGGGCTCGCCGCCGAAGACGGCCGGGCAGCCGCAGAACATCTTGGAGGCCGTGTTGAGCTCCACGTGGACCTCGAGGCCGAGGGCGGGGTCGTAGGCCGCCAGCACGTCGTCGAAGGGCATCAGGGTCTCGGTCACGTCAGTTCACCTCGGCGGTCGGGGCGCCGGCCAGCGCCGGAGCCTTGTCGAGCAGCGGGCCGCCCCACTGGTCGGCGTGCAGGGCCTCCAGGGCGGCACCGACGCGGTAGACGCGGTCGTCGGCCAGGGCGGGGGCGAGCACCTGGAACCCGGTCGGCAGGCCGTCCTCGTCGGCGAGGCCGTTGGGCACCGAGATGCCCGGGACGCCGGCGAGGTTGGCGGGGATGGTGGCGAGGTCGTTGAGGTACATCGCCATCGGGTCGTCGAGCTTCTCGCCCAGCCGGAACGCGGTCGTCGGGGCGGTCGGCGACACCAGCACGTCGACCTCGCCGAACGCCGCGTCGAAGTCGCGGCTGATGAGCGTGCGGATCTTCTGCGCCTGCCCGTAGTAGGCGTCGTAGTAGCCGCTGGACAGGGCGTAGGTGCCGAGGATGATGCGGCGCTTGACCTCGTCGCCGAAGCCGGCGTCGCGGGTCGCGCGCATCACCTCCTCGGCGCTCGGCGGTGTTCCGTTGGGGGCAGCCTCGGGGGTCACCCGGAGGCCGTAGCGCATCGCGTCGAACTTCGCGAGGTTGCTCGAGGCCTCGGCGGGGAGGATGAGGTAGTAGGCGGCGAGGGCGTGCACGAAGGACGGGCACGACACCTCCACGACCTCGGCGCCGGCCTCGACCAGCAGGTCGACCGACTCCTGGAAGCGCGCCATCACGCCCGGCTGCCAGCCGTCACCGGCCAGCTCGGTGATCACGCCGACCTTGACGCCGCTCATGTCGCCGGCGGCACCGGCCCGCGCGGCCTCGGTGAACGAGGGCCAGTCCTGCTGGATCGAGGTGGAGTCGCGCGGGTCGTGACCACCGATCACGTCGTGGAGCATCGCCGCGTCGAGCACCGTGCGGGTGACCGGCCCGGCCTGGTCGAGGCTGTTGGCCAGCGCGACGAGGCCGTAGCGCGACACCCCGCCGTAGGTCGGCTTCACGCCGACGGTGCCGGTGACGGCGCCGGGCTGGCGGATCGAGCCGCCGGTGTCGGTGCCGATGGCCAGCGGCGCCTCGAACGCCGCGACCGCGGCGGCCGAGCCGCCGCCGGACCCGCCCGGGATCCGGTCGAGGTCCCACGGGTTGCGGGTGGGTCCGTAGGCCGAGTGCTCGGTCGAGGAGCCCATCGCGAACTCGTCCATGTTGGTCTTGCCCAGGATCGGCAGGCCGGCCTCGCGCAGGCGGGCCACGACCGTGGCGTCGTAGGGCGGCACCCAGCCCTCGAGGATCTTCGAGCCACAGGTGGTGGGCAGGCCGCGGGTCGTCAGCACGTCCTTGACGGCGATCGGTACGCCGTCGAGCGGGCCACGCGCCTCGCCGCGGGCGCGACGGGCGTCGGACTCGGCGGCCTCGGCGAGGGCCCCGTCGCGGTCCACGTGCAGGAAGGCGTGCACGGCCCCGTCGACGGCCTCGATGCGGTCGAGGTGGGCCTCGGTGAGCTCGACCGAGGTGACCTCGCCGGCGGCGAGGCCCTCGGCGAGGGCGGCAGCGGTGCTGCGGGTGACGTCGTTCATCAGGCCTCCTCGCCCAGGATCCGCGGGACGGAGAAGCGGTGGCCCTCGACCGCGGGGGCGCCGGACAGCGCCTCCTCCGCGGTCAGGCCGGGCACCACCACGTCGTCGCGGAAGACGTTGGTCAGCGGGAGCGCGTGCGAGGTGGGTGGCACGTCGTCACCCGCGACCCCGTTGATGGAGGCGACCGAGTCGAGGATGACGCTCAGCTGGGGGGCCAGGTGGTCGAGCTCGGCGTCGGAGAGGTCGATGCGGGCGAGCATGGCCAGGTGGGCCACCTCGTCCCGGGAAATCTCGGGCATGGGGTGATCCTAGGTCCACCCCCGGTGCGCGCCCGCCCCCGGTCGGGGCCCGTGGGCGGATCGTCGCGACCGTGTCGACGATCGCCTCCGCGAGCCGAGGACGGGCGTGCGAGTCACTCAGCAGCTCGACCGCTTCTCCGCGGCCTTGCAGGTGTCGTTGCCGCCCCGGCCGCGCGCGATGTCGAAGCCCTTGCCGCCGTCGAGCCGGTCGGGCTGCGAGGAGCCGGTCATCACGTCGGCGCCGCCGCGGCCGTAGATCTTCACGCGGTGGTCGGGGTCGGCGGTGATGACCTCGGAGTCGTTGCTGCCCTTGAAGATCGACAGCGTCCGGGCCGGCAGCACGATGTCGCTGAACCCGTTGATCCTGCCCTCGACGGTGGCGGGGATCAGGCCGCGGATGGTGGTCCTCTTCAGCTGGTCGATGCGCACCGTGGGCTTGACGGCCAGGTTGGAGCTGGGCAGCAGCCGCAGCTTGTCCTGCCCGCCGTTGCCCCGCGCGGAGAAGCCCGACTCGGTGGGGAGCGGGAAGGTGACGGTGTCGACGCCGCTGCCGCCACGGAGCTGCTGGGGCAGCTCGGAGGTGGACGTCAGGGTGTCGGACCCGCTGCCGCCGACGAAGGAGTCGGAGCCGGACGTGCCGCTCAGGGTGTCGTCGCCGGCGTCGCCGTAGAGGCGGTCGTTGCCCACGGCGTCGGACGCGTCGGCGAGGATCGTGTCGTCGCCGCCCCGGCCGAAGACCGTGTCGTCGCCCCCGCGGCCGTGGATGGTGTCGGCGGAGTTGGTGCCCTTGACGGTGTCGGCGTGCGGGGAGGCGATGAGCCGGACGCCGCCGTCGAAGCCGGTCACGGTGTCGTTGCCGTCCGCGGTGATGGGGACGGTCGCGGCCGCGCCGAAGTCGACCACCACCGGCGCCGGCGCGTGGACGTAGGTCACGCCGTCGGGCGTGACGGTGGTGCCGTCGCTGGCCGGGCGCGGATCGTGACCGAGGTCGATGGCGTCGTCGCCGGCTCCGCCGGAGAGGGTGTCGCCCGTCTTCACCACCCGCCCGAACTGGTCGGTCCGGACCAGGTCGGCCTCGCCGTAGAGGCGGTCGTTGCCGTCGCCGCCCATGATCGTGTCGGCGCCCTCTCCCCCGCAGATCACGTCGTTGCCGCCGAGCCCGCGGATCGTGTCGTTGCCGCCGCGGCCCACGATGACGTCGCGCTGCGGGGTGCCGGTGAGGGAGTTGGCCTTGTCGTCGCCCACGATGGTGGCCCGCAGGCCGCCACAGCTGGGCGCGGCGTACGCGACGGGGGCCACGGCGAGCGGCGCGGTGAGACCGGCCGCCGCGACGACGGCGGGGACGAGGTGACGGGCGAGGCGCATGCTGACTCCAAGACGTAGGTGGGTGCAGGGTTCCTGACCCTCAGGCGGGCTCGCCAAACCTCGCGGGCGTCACGAAGTGCTCAGGAGAGGCCCTCTGGCCCCTTCTCCAGCAGCACGGTGAACTGGTCCTCGTCGAGCACCGGAACGCCCAGCTGCTCGGCCTTGTCGGCCTTGGAGCCGGCGTTGTCGCCCACCACGACGTAGTCGGTCTTCTTCGACACCGACCCCGACGCCTTGCCGCCGCGGCTGATGATCGCCTCCTTGACCGAGTCGCGGGTGTAGTGCTCCAGCGAGCCGGTCGCCACGATGGTGAGGCCCTCCAGCGTGCGCGGCACCGACTCGTCGCGCTCGTCGGCCAGGGCGAGGTGGCGCGACCACTTCTCGACGATGTCGCGGTGCCACGGGACCTCACGCCACTCCACGACGGCGGCGGCGATCGTCGGGCCCACCCCCTCGGTGGCCGAGAGCTCCTCCTCGCTGGCGGCGTCGATCGCCTCCCACGAGCCGAACTCCTGGGCCAGCGCGCGGGCGGCGGTCGGCCCGACGTGGCGGATGGAGAGCGCCACCAGCACGCGCCACAACGGCGCGGCGTGGGCCTTGTCGAGGTTGTCGAGGAGGCGCTGGCCGTTGGCGGAGAGCTGCGGGCCCTCCTCGCCCTTCTTGGGCGCCCTGGTGAACAGCGAGGTGGTGCGGAGCTTGTCGGCGTCGAGGTCGAACACGTCGCCCTCGTTGGTGATCGCCCCCGACGAGAGCAGGGCGCTGGCCGCCTCGTAGCCGAGGCCCTCGATGTCGAACGCGCCGCGACCGGCGACATGGAAGACCCGCTCGCGCACCTGGGCCGGGCAGGCCTCGTGGTTGAGGCAGCGCAGGTCGCGGTCGCCCTCCTTCTGCTGCGCGAGGGTCGAGCCGCAGGCCGGGCACTCGGTGGGCATGACCCACTCGGCCAGGCCCTCGGGCCGCAGCGCGAGCACGGGGCCGACGATCTCGGGGATCACGTCGCCGGCCTTGCGCAGCACGACGGTGTCGCCGGGCCGGACGTCCTTGCGCCGCACCTCGTGCGCGTTGTGCAGCGTGGCGCGCTCCACGGTCGACCCGGCGACCCTGGTCGGCTCCATCACCCCGAACGGCGAGACCCGTCCGGTGCGCCCGACCTGCACCTGGATGTCGAGCAGCCGGGCGTTGACCTCCTCGGGCGGGTACTTGAACGCGATCGCCCAGCGCGGGGCTCGGGAGGTGGAGCCCATCCGGCGCTGCTGCGCCACGTCGTCGACCTTGACCACGACCCCGTCGATCTCGTAGGGGACGATCGAGTGACGGTGCTCGCCGGCGTGCTCGATGTAGGCCTGCACGTCGGTCAGCGTCGGCACCACGCGCACCTGGTCGGACGTCGGGAGCCCCCACGCCGCGAGCGCCTCGTAGGCGTGGGACTGGGCCTTCGGCTCGAAGCCACGCCGCTCGCCGACGCCGTGGCAGACCATCCCGAGGGCCCGGCCGGCCGTGACGCGGGGGTCCTTCTGCCGCAGCGACCCCGCGGCGGCGTTGCGCGGGTTGGCGAAGGCGGGGCGGCCGGCCTCGGTCATCGTCAGGTTGAGCCGCTCGAACGCCTCGACGGGCAGGAAGACCTCGCCGCGCACCTCGAGCAGCTCGGGGACGGGGAAGCCGTCGGCGGCGGTGAGCCGGTGGGGCACCGAGTCGATGGTCTTGACGTTGGGCGTGACGTCCTCACCGGTGCGCCCGTCGCCGCGGGTGAGGGCCCGCACCAGCCGCCCGTCCTCGTAGAGCAGGTTGATGGCCAGGCCGTCGACCTTGAGCTCACACAGCAGGTCGGGCTGCGTGAGCCCCTCGCGCCCGAGGCGGGCGTACCACCCCTCGAGCTCCTCGTAGGTGAAGGCGTTGTCGAGGCTCTCCATCCGCTGGAGGTGGTCGACGGCGGTGAACTCGGTCGACACCGCCCCGCCGACCTTCTGGGTGGGCGAGTCGGGGGTGCGCAGCTCGGGGAACCGCTCCTCCAGCTCCTCGAGCTCGCGCAGCCGCACGTCGAAGTCGGCGTCGGAGAGCGTGGGGTCGTCGAGCACGAAGTAGCGCCAGCGGGCGTCCTCGACCTGCTCGCTGAGCTCGCGGTGGCGCTCACGCGCCTCGGGCGGGGCGGACGCGACCGTGACGTCGGAGGAGGTGGCCGGGGCGTCGCCGGCCTCGGGGCCGGTCTGCTGCGACGTGCTCATGGGCACAGTCTGCCGGTCGGGACCGACAGGGCGCGCGGGGTGGCGGCCGTGGCCCCGGGCGCACGGCGGCAGCGGTGGTGGTCTGGACCGGATGAAACGGACTTGTTCCATCGGGGAGGACGTGCCTAGGCTCGGTGAAACGAAACCGTACCGTTTCACTTCGACGCAGGGAGGTGTGCAGTGATCCCGACCGCGGCCTGCATCCGCCCGCGCGTGAAGGGCCAGCGCGAGCTCGAGATCCTCGAGGCGACGCTGGAGGTGCTCGACGAGGTCGGCTACGACCTGCTGACCATGGATGCCGTCGCGAGCCGCGCCAAGGCGTCCAAGGCCACGCTCTACCGCCGCTGGAAGGGCAAGCCCGAGCTCGTCGTGGCCGCGATCATGGCGCACAAGGGCCAGAACGTCGTCCCCGACACCGGCACCCTGCGCGGCGACCTGATGGCCGCCTACTGCGGTGCCGGCGGGCTCAACGACCCGCTGGCGCAGACCGTGCTGACGGCCGTGGTCACCGCGATGGGTCGCGACCCCGAGTTCGCCGAGATCTACCGTCGCGATCTCATCGGACCCAAGATCGCCATCTCGCGGGTGATCTACGAGCGGGCGCGCGAGCGCGGCGAGGTCCATCCCGACACCGACCTCACCATCCTCGCGCCCTCGCTCGCCGGCATCGTCCTGCACCGGGCGTTCCTCCTCGGCGAGGCCGTCACTCCCGAGCTCGTCGGGCGGGTGCTCGACGAGGTCATCCTCCCCGCGGCCCTCTGCGGACCAGCGCCCACGGCCTAGCCCGTCTCCGGGCCTCGACCCACACCACGTCCGGCGCCGCTGTCGGACCCCCCTGCCCCACTCGACTTCCACGACCGTTCGAAGGACGTCCCATGACCGACAGCACCCTGGTCGCCGACGAGGTGACCCCCGAGCAGCAGCACCGCCTGCGCTGGGCCCTCGTGCTCATCTCCCTCGCGCAGCTCATGGTGGTGCTCGACAGCACCATCGCCAACATCGCCCTGCCCTACATCGGCGCCGACCTGTCGATCGACCAGGCCAACCTCCAGTGGATCGTCACGGGCTACGCCCTGACCTTCGGCGGCTTCCTGCTGCTCGGCGGCCGGCTCGCCGACCTCTACGGCCGACGGCTGGTCTTCATCGCCGGCGTCCTCGTCTTCGCCGTCGCCTCGCTGGTGGGCGGCTTCGCGCAGAACGAGGTCATGCTGCTCAGCGCACGTGGCCTGCAGGGCCTCGGCGCCGCGATGGCCTCCCCCGCCGCGCTGGCGCTGATCACGACGACGTTCCCGGCGGGTCGTGAGCGCAACCGCGCCTTCGCGGTCTACGCCGCCATGGCGGGCATCGGCGCCGCCGTGGGCCTGATCCTCGGCGGCTGGCTGACCGGTCTCGACCCGATCCTGGGCCTCGAGGGGTGGCGCTACACGTTCCTCATCGTCGTGCCCATCGGGCTGACCGCGGCCCTGCTCGCGCCCCGGTTCTTCGACGAGTCCGAGCGCCACACCGGGTGGCTCGACGTGCCCGGCGCGATCACCGGCACCGGAGCGCTCCTCGCCATCGTCTACGGCCTGTCCCGGGCCGGCGACGAGCGCTACGGGTGGAGCGACACGACGACCGTCGCGAGCCTCGCCGTGGGCGTCGCGCTGCTGGGCGCCTTCCTGCTCGTGGAGTCCCGCGTCCAGCACCCGCTGATGCCGTTCCGCATCTTCCGCAGCAAGAACCGCGCCGCCGCGTTCGCCGTGATGATGATCGTGCCGGCCGCGATGTTCGCGATGTTCTTCTTCCTCTCGCTCTTCATCCAGCTCGTGGTGGGCTACTCCCCGCTCCACACCGGCGTGGCGTTCCTGCCGTTCTCGGTCGCGATGATCATCTCGGCCACCGCCGCCTCGAGACTGATCAGCCACGTCGACCCCCGGCTGCTCTCCGGGGTCGGCACCCTGTTGTCGGCCGCGGCGCTCTACGGCTTCAGCCGGATCACGGTCCCCGAGGACCCGGGCTCGATCCTGGCGACCCTGCCGCAGTCCATGGGTGGCCAGGGCGTCGCGCTGGGCGACGGCGTCAACTACTGGACCGAGCTGCTGCCCTTCATCGTCTTGATGGCGTTCGGCATGGGGCTCAACTTCGTGCCGCTCACCCTGGTCGCCGTGCACCACCTGCGCGCGCAGGACACCGGCATCGGCTCCGGGGTGCTCAACACGATGCAGCAGGTGGGCGGCGCGCTCGGCCTGGCGACGCTCAGCACCGTCTCGCTCCACTTCGCCCAGTCGCGCGCCGACGACATCGCGCCGGCCATCGCCGCCGCGTCGCCCCGGCTCGACGAGTCGGCGCTCGGCCAGCTGGCCTCGCTCGGCTCGTTCACCGAGGGCGCCACGATGGCGTTCTTCGTGGGCTCGCTGATGATGCTCGCCGCCTCGGCGATCGTGTGGCTGTTCCTCGACGTCAAGCACGAGGAGCTCGCCACCGAGGCGGCTCCCGAGGGCGTCGGCGCGCACTGATCGGCGGCGTCAGAGGTTGCGGGCCACCGCGGCCGAGAGGCGTACGGCCCTGCCGGCCCACTCCGGGGTGGCGCCGGCGAGGCCGCACGCCGGCGTGACCACCAGGTGCTCGCCGACGGCGTCCGGGTCGAGGCCCAGCATCTCGAGCCAGCGCTGCACCCGCTCGGTGGTGCGCACCTCCGAGGCCTCACCCGTGGGGTCGGTGGACGGCACCACGCCCAGCGCGGCGGTGCGGCCCGACTCCAGCGCCTCCGCGAACGTGTCGAGGTCGGCCGGGCCGAGCGTGTCGAGGTCGGCCGACAGCCCCCGCGCCCCGGTGCCCGCCACGAGCGACCACGGCGTCTGCGCGGCGCACGAGTGCACCCACGCCTCTCCCCCGGCCTCCTCCACCGCCGCGACCAGCCACTCGAGGTGGGCCGAGGCCTCGGGCAGGTCGACCGTGCGGTGTCGGCCGAAGCCGCTGGCGGTCGGCACCCGGCCGCCCACGACGGCGGCGAGGGAGGGCTCGTCGACCTGCACGATCCAGCGCTCGACCCCACGGATGCGTCGCTGGAGGTCGGCCAGGTGGGCGCGCACGCCCTCGGCGAGCGCCTGGGCGAGGTCGCGCCGGGCGCCGTGGTCGCTGAGCACCTTGTCGCCGCGGGGCTTCTCGACCGTGGCGGCGAGCGTCCACGGGCCGACGACCTGGGTCTTGAAGGCGCCTGCGTAGTCCTGTGCCTGCTCCTCGACGGTGTCGAGGTCCTGGGCGAGGAGCGACCGCGCCCGCCGGTGGTCGACGCCGTCCGCGTCGGTGAGCCGCCAGCCGGCCGGCTGGAGGTCGGCGCCCAGCCCGTCGACGACCGCGAGCCCGCGCCCGATCATCCCGGCCGTGACGCCCCGACCCGGCACCTCGGGCACGTGCGCGAGGTCGGACAGCTCGCCCAGCACGAGACGGGTCGCCTCGGCGTGGTCGGCGTCGGTGGTGCCCGGCATCGAGCCCACCCCGGTCGCGCGCGTCACGAGTCGCCTGCCTCGGCCAGCAGCCGTGCGGCGGCGCCGTCGACGGAGCGGGTCGAGGCGCTCACCAGGGCCACCCCGGTGCCGCTCTCGCGGTCGACGCCGACGAACGACCGGAAGCCGCCCGTCCCGCCGTTGTGCCACGTCACCGTGCTGCCCAGCAGCGGTCCGGTCAGCCAGCCGGCGCCGATGCGCATCCTGCCGGCGAGGGGGGCGACCGGGTCCATCGCGTCCGCGCCGACCACGGTCCGGTCGAGCATCGCCCGCAGGAGCAGCGCGAGGTCCGTGGCGGACGACCGCACACCCCCGGCGGGCGCGAGGGACTCGTTGGCCCACGGCTCGGTCTCGCGGCCGCTCCGGCCGCGCGGTGCGACGGCCCCGGCTCGCAGGTGCTCGGTCGCGGTGGGCACGTAGGTGTCGGTGAGCCCGAGCGGCCCGGCGAGCCGCTCCGCGACCAGGTCGGCGTACGACCGACCCGCGGCAGCGGCGACCGCGTGGCCGAGCAGCTCGAAGCCGAGGTTGGAGTAGGAGGGCCGCGACGAGCGGCGCACCCGGACGGAGCCGAGCAGGGCCAGCAGGTCGTCGAGGTCCTCGCGGTAGGGGTTGCGGCCGTGACGCCAGAGGTCCCACGTGCGGCGCGCCATGTCGGGCCCGACGACCCGCGGCAGCCCCGAGCTGTGCGTGGCGAGGGCCGTGAGCGGGATCCGCGCCAGCCGGGGCGGGACGTCGAGGTGGTCGCCGAGCAGCGCGTCCTGCGCGAGCTCGCCCCGTGCGATCGCGTCGCGCCAGAGGAAGCCGGTGACGCCCTTGCTCACCGAGCCGAGCTCGACGTCGGCGTGGTCGTCGGCGCCGACGGCGCCCACCTCCACGCTGCCCGGGCGCACCAGCGCGACGACGTACGTCGTGTGGCGCGGACCGAGCAGCCGCCCGGCGCGCGCGGCGAGATCGCTCATCGGGCCACTCCCGCGGGCCGCGTCGCGGCGATCGTCGCCGAGCCGACGACGCGGGTGCCGTCGTAGATCACCGCGGCCTGGCCGGGGGCGATGCCCTCGGCCGGGTCGATCAGGTCGATGTCCACCCGGTCGCCCGCCACCGTGACGACCGCACGGTGCTCGGCGCCGTGGGCGCGCAGCTGCACGGTGCCGTCCACGCGCTCGGGCACCGTGCCGCACCAGCGGGGCCGGATGCCGGACACGTGGTCGACGGCGAGCCGCTCGCGCGGCCCGACCGTGACGGTGCCGCTGACCGGCTCGATGTCGAGGACGAACCGCGGCTTGCCGTCGACCGCGGGCACGCCGAGCCGCAGGCCGCGGCGCTGGCCGATCGTGAACCCGTAGGTGCCGGTGTGGGTGCCGACCGTCTCCCCCGTCGTCGCATCGACGATGGCGCCGCCGTGGTTGGGCGCGCGGTCGCCGAGCTTCTCGCGAAGCCAGCCGGCGTTGTCACCGTCGGCGACGAAGCAGATGTCGTGGGAGTCTGGCTTGTCGGCCACCAGCAACCCGCGCGCCTCGGCCTCGCGGCGCACGGCCGGCTTGTCGGTGTCGCCGAGCGGGAAGAGGGAGTGCCGCAGCTGCTGCTGGTCGAGCACGCCGAGGACGTAGGACTGGTCCTTGGCGTGGTCGGCGCCGCGGTGCATCTCGATCAGGCCGTCGGCACCGGTGCGCAGCTGGGCGTAGTGACCGGTGGCGACGGCGTCGAATCCCAGCGCCAGCGCCCGGTCGAGCACGGCGGCGAACTTGATCTTCTCGTTGCAGCGCAGGCAGGGGTTGGGCGTGCGGCCGGCGGCGTACTCGTCCATGAAGTCCTCCACGACGTCCTCGTGGAAGCGGTCGGAGAGGTCCCAGACGTAGAACGGGATGCCGATCACGTCCGCGGCGCGGCGCGCGTCGTTGCTGTCCTCGATGGTGCAGCACCCCCGTGCGCCCGTGCGGTAGGACGCCGGGTTGCGGCTCAGGGCCAGGTGCACGCCGGTCACGTCGTGGCCGGCCTCGACCGCGCGGGCGGCCGCGACGGCGGAGTCGACGCCGCCGGACATCGCGGCGACGACCCGCAGCGGACCGGTCGCCGGTGCTGTCATCGGGCCCGGGCGGCCCGCGCCCGCTCCACGACCGGGCCGATCGCCTCGACGAGGGCGTCGACGTCGGCAGAGGTGGACGTGTGGCCGAGGGTGAAGCGGAGCGAGTGCCGAGCCTGGTCGTCGTCACATCCCATGGCGAGCAGGACGTGCGAGGGCTGCGGGACGCCCGCGGAGCAGGCCGACCCGGTGGAGCACTCGATGCCCCGGGCGTCGAGCAGCATCAGGAGCGAGTCGCCCTCGCAGCCGGGGAAGCCGATGTGGGCGTTGCCGGGCAGCCGGCGCGACCCGGGAGGGGTGCCGTGCAGGTGCGCGTCGGGCACCACCTCGATCACGCGGCGCACCAGGTCGTCGCGCAGGGCGGCGACGCGCAGGGCGTGCTCGGGCTGCTGCTTGACCGACGCCTCGACGGCAGCGGCCAGGCTGGCGATGGCCGGCACGTCGAGGGTGCCGCTGCGGATGTCGCGCTCCTGCCCGCCGCCGTGCACGAGGGGGCTCACGGCCAGGTCACGTCGTACGACGAGGGCGCCCACGCCGATGGGCCCGCCGAGCTTGTGCCCGGTGAAGGTGAGCGCGTCCACCCCGCTCGCGCCGAAGTCGAGGGGCACGTGGCCCACCGCCTGGACGGCGTCCGTGTGCACGGGGATGCCGTGCTCGGCGGCGACGGCGACGACCTCGTCGATCGGCTGCATGGAGCCGACCTCGTTGTTGGCCCACATCACCGAGACCAGGGCCACGGACGCCGGGTCCCGGGCGATGGACTCGCGGAGGGCGTCGACGTCGAGGACACCCTCGGACGTCACCGGCAGCAGCTCGACGTCGGCCCCGTCGGTCTCGGCGAGCCAGTGGAGCGGGTCGAGCACGGCGTGGTGCTCGATGGCGGTGGCCAGGATGCGGGTGCGCCGCGGGTCGTCGGCGCGGCGCGCCCAGAAGACCCCCTTGACGCCGAGGTTGTCGGACTCGGTGCCACCGGAGGTGAAGACGACGTCGCCCGGCCGGGCGCCGATCACGCCCGCGATGGTCTCGCGAGACTCCTCGACCACCCGCCTCGCGCCGCGTCCCGAGGCGTGCAGCGAGCTGGCGTTGCCCACGTCGCCGAGGTGGCGGGTCAGTGCCTCGACCGCGACCGGCAGCATCGGCGTGGTCGCAGCGTGGTCGAGGTAGACGAGCGGCTGGTTCATGTCCAGCCAAGCGTACGCGGCGACCCGCGCCGCCCTGCCACCGTCCCCGTAGCCGCGCGGACGTTGCTCGCGCCCGGACCGCGTGGTCCGCGGTGCCCGATCACGCCCGGCGGACCAATGTCCGCGCGCCTGTGTCGTGGCGGGTCAGAGCAGGACGAGGTCGTCGCGGTGGACGACCTCGCGCTCGTAGGCCGCGCCGAGCGCCGCCTTGAGCTCGCTGGTGGAGCGGCCGAGGAGGGCGGGCAGCTCGTCGGCGTCGAAGTTGACCAGGCCGCGGCCCACGAGCGCGCCGGACGGGTCGAGGAGGTCGACGGCGTCGCCGGCGACGAAGCTGCCGTCGACGGCCGTGATGCCGGCGGCCAGCAGGGAGGCGCGACGCTCGACCACCGCGCGCACCGCGCCGGCGTCGAGGCTGAGGGTGCCCTGCCCCGACGTGGCGTGGGCCAGCCAGAGCAGACGGGTGGGCCGGCGCTTGCCGGTGGCCTCGAAGTGCGTGCCCACCTCAGCGCCGGTGAGCGCGGCAGCGGCCTGCTCGGCGGAGGTGAGGAGCACGTCGATGCCGGCGCCCGTCGCGATGCGTGCCGCGTCGACCTTGGTGGTCATGCCGCCCGTGCCGACACCCGCCGCGCCGGTCGACCCGATGGTGACCGTGGCGAGGTCGTCCTCGGAGCGCACGACGGGCACCAGGCGGGACCCGGCGCGCGACGGCGGGCCGTCGTAGAGGCCGTCGACGTCGGAGAGCAGCACGAGCAGGTCGGCGTGCACGAGGTGCGCGACCAGGGCGGCGAGGCGGTCGTTGTCACCGAAGCGGATCTCCGAGGTGGCGACGGTGTCGTTCTCGTTGACGATCGGCACGACACCGAGCTCGAGCAGCTTGGCGAAGGTCTGGTGGGCGTTGCGATAGTGGGCGCGGCGGGTGACGTCGTCGACGGTCAGCAGCACCTGGCCGGTGACGATGCCGTGGCGAGCGAACTCCTCCTGGTAGCGGTGGGCCAGGAGCCCTTGCCCCACCGACGCGGCCGCCTGCTGCGCGGCGAGGCCACGCGGACGCCGCTTCAAGCCGAGCGGCGCCAGGCCCGCGGCGATCGCGCCGGACGACACCAGCACGACCTCGGCGCCGCGGTCACGTACGGCGGCGAGCACCTCGACCAGCTGGCGCACCCGAGCGGGGTCGATGCCACCGGCGGCGGTGGTCAGCGACGACGAGCCGACCTTGACGACGATGCGGCGGGCGCCGTCGACCAGGGTCGAGCGGTCAGTCGTCACTGCCGTCCCAGTCGGGGTCGTCCTTGCTGCCGATCTCGTAGGCCATCGGGCCGACGCCGGAGCTGCCCGTGCTGCGGGAGCGGCCCTTCGCCTTGCGCTCCTCGTCGAGTCGGCGGGCCACGTCGGCGCGGGCCTCCTCCTCGGACTTGGTCTCCATCGCCTCGGCGATGTCGCGGCGCCGCTCGCGGGCCGGGCGGTTCTCGCGGAGCCGCTCGTCCTCGCCACGGCGGCCGAGCATCTCCGCGCCCGCGGCCTCGATGCTGGGCTTGAAGTCGAAGACGACCGAGTTGTCCTCGGGGCCGATGAGGACCGTGTCGCCCTCCTGCGCGCCCATCTTGGCGAGCTTGAGCTCGACCCCGAGCCGGTTGAGGCGGTCGGCGAGGAATCCCACGGCCTCCTCGTTGCTGAAGTCGGTCTGGCGCACCCAGCGCTCGGGCTTGGGACCGCGCACCCGCCAGCCCTCCTCGGTCTGCACGACCGTGAAGTCGCCGCCGCCGTCGACCGCGGGAGGACGCAGCACGATGCGCTGCGGCTCGACGGACGGCTTCTCGGCGCGGGCGGCCTGGACGATCTCGGCCATCGCGAACGTCAGCTCGCGCAGGCCGGCACCGGACGCCGCGCTGACCTGGAAGACCCGGTGCCCACGCTCGCGCAGGTCGTCGGCGACCATGTCGGCGATGTCCTGGCCGTCGGGCACGTCGACCTTGTTGAGGGCGACCAGCCGCGGCCGGTCCTCGAGCCCGCCGTAGCGGGCCAGCTCGTTCTCGATCACCTCGAGGTCGTCGAGCGGGTTGCGCCCCGGCTCGATGGAGGCGGTGTCGACCACGTGCACCAGCGCGGCGCACCGCTCGATGTGGCGCAGGAAGTCGTGGCCGAGGCCGCGGCCCTCCGCGGCGCCCTCGATCAGGCCGGGCACGTCGGCGACGGTGAAGGTGGTCTCCCCCGCCGTCACGACGCCGAGGTTGGGCACGAGGGTGGTGAACGGGTAGTCGGCGATCTTGGGCCGCGCCCGCGAGATCGCGGCGATCAGCGACGACTTGCCGGCGCTCGGGAACCCGACGAGACCGATGTCGGCGACGACCTTCAGCTCGAGGCGTACGTCGAGCTCGTCGCCGGGCTCGCCCAGCAGCGCGAAGCCGGGGGCCTTGCGCTTGGACGAGGCGAGGGCGGCGTTGCCGAGCCCGCCGCGACCGCCTTGGGCCACGACCAGCGTCGTGCCGGCACCGACCAGGTCGGCGAGCACGTTGCCGTCGGCGTCCTTGACCAGGGTGCCGTCGGGGACCGCGAGGACCAGGTCCTTGCCGTGGGCGCCGTTGCGGTGCCCGCCCGCCCCGTGGCCGCCGTGCTCGGCGCGGCGCCGGGGGCTGTGGTGGTAGTCGACGAGCGTGGTGACGCTGGGGTCGACCTCGAGGATCACCGACCCGCCGGGGCCGCCGTTGCCGCCGTCGGGGCCGCCGAGGGGCTTGAACTTCTCGCGGTGGACCGAGGCCACACCGTTGCCACCTCGTCCCGCTGCGACGTGCAGCGTCACGTGGTCGACGAACGTGGGGAGGGCCATGGATGTCCTAACGGGGGGTGGTGAAGCACGAAGGGCGCCCCCAGACAGGGACGCCCTTCGCAGGAATGCTCAGTGTCGCGGTGACGTCACTCGCCGGGGACGATGTTGACGACCTTGCGACCGCGGCGGGTGCCGAACTCGACGGCGCCGGCCTGCAGGGCGAAGAGGGTGTCGTCGCCACCGCGGCCCACGCCGGTGCCCGGGTGGAAGTGGGTGCCGCGCTGGCGCACGATGATCTCGCCGGCGCCGACGACCTGACCGCCGAAGCGCTTCACGCCGAGGCGCTGGGAGTTGGAGTCACGGCCGTTCTTGGTGCTCGCAGCACCCTTCTTGTGAGCCATTGTTCAGTCCTTCTGGCGAGTGGGTGGTCGACCTCGAGCGCGAGCTCAGAGGGAGATGTCGGTGACCTTGACCTGGGTGTACTTCTGGCGGTGACCCTGGCGCTTCTTGTAGCCGGTCTTGTTCTTGTACTTCTGGATGATGATCTTCGGGCCCTTGGTGCGGCCGGTGACCTCGACGGTCACGCTCGCCTTGTCGAGGCCGGTGGCGGTGACCTTGTCACCGTCGACGACCATCACCACGGGCAGGGTGAGGGTGTCGCCGGCGGCGGCCATCGCGTCGATCTCGATGACGTCGCCCACGGCAACCTTCTGCTGCTTGCTGCCACTGCGCACGACTGCGTACACGGCGAGTCACTCTCCTCGATACGAACTTCAGGATGAAAAACTGTCGGACTGCGCACGACACCGCCTGGTGGGCGGGTACGCCGCGGGGCGGGCGCGCAGAATCGGTGTGTCGAGCACCGAGGGTCAAGACTACGGGATCGGGTGCCGACCGGGCAAAACGAGGCCCGGTCGGCGCCCGCCCGGGCTCAGCGCTTGCGCGAGCCCTTCTTCTTGATCGGGACGTGCCCGACGACCGGGAGCTCCCCGGGACCGCCGCCCGCGGCGTCGGGGGCACCGTCCACGGCAGCATCCGCGGCACCGTCCGCCGCCGCCTGAGCGCCGGCGGCGGGGGCCACTCCGGGCGCAGCCTCGGCACCGGTCGCGGCCGCCGAGCCGGCACCTGCCGGCGGACCGGCAGGACGACTCGCGGAGCGGCGGCGCGTACGCGTCACCACGCGCGGCTTCTCGACCTCGACCGGCGCCGCCTCCACGGGGGCGGCGGTCTCGGCGGGGGGAGCCGTGATCTCGGTGATCTCGGCCGCCGTCTCGGGCTCGGCCGCGGTCTCGGGCTCGGCCGCGGTCTCGGGCTCGGCCGCGGTCTCGGGCTCGGCCGCGGTCTCGGCCGCGGGAGCCTCCGTGGACTCGGTGGGCTCCTCGGCGTCCGACGACTCGGACCCGGCCTCGTCCGCGGGACGCTCCTGACGCGCCATGGCGGCCACGTCCTTGGGCGAGGGCGCGTGGGAGGTCTCGGTGGGCTTCGCGCCGGCGTCGCCGTTGCCGGAGTCGTCGCCGGCTGCACCGCGGCGCCCGCCGCGGCGCCGCCCGCCGCGGCGGCCCTCGCCGCCGTCGTCGGAGCGGGCGTCGGGGTCGACGGGCTGGTCCTTGATGACCACCCCGCGTCCGTGGCACTGCTCACAGGGCTCGCTGAACGCCTCGAGCAGGCCGGTGCCGATCCGCTTGCGGGTCATCTGCACCAGGCCGAGCGAGGTCACCTCGGCGACCTGGTGGCGGGTGCGGTCGCGGCCCAGGCACTCGACGAGGCGGCGCACCACGAGGTCGCGGTTGGACTCCAGCACCATGTCGATGAAGTCGACGACGATGATGCCGCCGATGTCGCGCAGCCGGAGCTGGCGCACGATCTCCTCGGCCGCCTCGAGGTTGTTCTTGGTGACCGTCTCCTCGAGGTTGCCCCCGGAGCCGGTGAACTTGCCCGTGTTGACGTCGACCACGGTCATGGCCTCGGTGCGGTCGATGACCAGCGAGCCGCCCGAGGGCAGCCATACCTTGCGGTCGAGGCCCTTCTGGATCTGCTCGTCGATGCGGTAGGTCGCGAACACGTCTCCGCCGGTCGCACCCCGCTCGAACCGCTCGAGCCGCGACGCGAGGTCGGGAGCGACCGACTCCACGTAGTCGTGGACGGTGTCCCACGCGTCGTCACCCTCGATGACGAGCTTGGAGAAGTCCTCGGTGAAGAGGTCGCGCACCACCTTGAGGGTCAGGTCGGGCTCGCCGTAGAGCATCTGAGGACCGGAGCCCTTGTTGGTCGCCTTCTTCTCGATGGACTCCCAGCGGGCCTTGAGCCGCTCGACGTCGCGCGTCAGCTCCTCCTCGCTGGCGCCCTCCGCCGCGGTGCGCACGATCACGCCGGCGGTGTCGGGGACGATCTCCTTGAGCAGCGACTTCAGCCGGCTGCGCTCGGTGTCGGGCAGCTTGCGCGAGATGCCGGAGGTGGTGCCGTCGGGGACGTAGACCAGGAAGCGCCCCGCGAGGCTGACCTGGCTGGTCAGGCGCGCTCCCTTGTGGCCGACCGGGTCCTTGGTGACCTGCACCAGCACCATCTGGCCGCTGGAGAGCACCGACTCGATCTTGCGCGGCTGGCCCTCCTTGTGCCCGAGGGACTGCCAGTTGACCTCACCGGCGTAGAGGACCGCGTTGCGGCCCTTGCCGATGTCGATGAAGGCGGCCTCCATCGACGGGAGCACGTTCTGCACCCGGCCGAGGTAGACGTTGCCGATGAGCGAGGTCTGCGACTTGCGCGCGACGTAGTGCTCGACGAGGACCTTGTCCTCCAGCACGGCGATCTGCGTGAGGTCCTCGCGCTGGCGCACCACCATCACGCGCTCGACCGACTCGCGCCGGGCGAGGAACTCCGCCTCGCTGACGATCGGGGCGCGGCGACGGCCGGCCTCGCGGCCCTCGCGGCGGCGCTGCTTCTTGGCCTCGAGGCGGGTGGAGCCCGAGACGGCGGTGATCTGGTCCTCCGCGGAGCGGGCCTTGCGGACCCGCGTCACGGTGTTGGCGTCGCCGTCGTCGGATGAGCCCTCGTCGCCGGAGCGGCGGCGGCGGCGGCGCCGCCGCGAGCTGCCCTCGCCACCCTCGCCCGAGTCCGAGTCCGAGTCGGAGTCGCCCTGGCCGGTCGACCCGCCGCTGCTGCCGGCGTCCTCGGGCGCCTCGGCCGAGCCGGTGTCACCGGGCTCGTCGCCGGAGTCGGCAGTCGTCTCGCCGCTGCCCTCACCGGACTTGCGGCGGCGACGACCGCCGCGGCGGCGGCGACGGCGACCGCCACCCTCGCCGTCGGACTCGTCGCTGTCGTCGGTGTCGTCACTGCCCTCGGTGGGGGCCTCGGCGCTGGCCTCGGCGCTGGCCTCGGTGGTCGCCTCGTCCGTCGCCTCGTCGGCGTCCTCGTCCTCGTCGGCGGTCAGCGACGCGTCGATGTCCGGCTCGACCGGGGCTGCGGCGGCCGCCTTCCTGCCGGACCGGCGAGCAGACTTCCGCGGGGCCCTCTCGGCGCCCTCGGCCGAGACCTCGGCGACGTCCTCGGAGGTCGCCTCGCCGGCGGCAGCGTCGGCGGGACTGCCGGCAGCCTTCTTCGCGGTCGACCTGCGGGTGGTGGACCTCTTGGCCGGGGCAGGAGCCTCGGCGCTCCCGGTGTCCGCCGTCGGCGTCGCGGCGTCGGTGGGCTCGTCGGCGACCTCGGCCGGAGCCGGCTTCTTGCGCGTGCGGCGGGTGGTGGTGGTCACGACCGGCGGCTGGAACAGCACGGCGTGGCCGGTGGCGGCGTCGGTGCCCTCGTCGGTGGTCTCAGGGGCGGCGGTGGTCCCGGCCGGCGCGCCGGCGTCCTCGGCGGCGGGGGCGGCTGCGGCCTTCTTGGCGCCGGTCCGCCTGGCGGGTGCCTTCTTGGCCGGGGTCTTGGCCGCGGTCTTGCGTGCCCCCCGCCTGGCGGGAGCGGCAGGCGCCTCGGAGGTGCCCTCGGCCACCGCGGGCGCGTCGGGGGCGTCGGTAGTGCTCGGAAGGTCGGCGGTCACCGGCTCGGGAGCGTCGGACTCCGGAGCCTGGGCGGTCTTCTTGGCGGCGCTCTTGCGCGCCGGCGCCTTCTTGGCGGGCGCGCGGCGCGTGGCCGTCTTGCGCACCACGGGTGCGTCACCGGCCTGCTCACCGCTCGGCTCACCGGCTGCGGGCTGCGCGGCGGTGCTCTCGGCGGTGCTCTGGACGGGGTGGTCCGCGGCGGGCGCGGAGGCGGGCGCCGCCTTCTTGGCGGGTGCCTTGCGCGTGCGGCGCGTCACGACGGGCGCGGCCGGCTCGGTCGCGGCCTCCGGAGCCGGGGTCCCCGACTCGGTGCGGCCGGGCTGGGCGTTCTGGTCATCACTGAGCATGTGGCGCTCCTCGGGCACCGTCGCGGTGCCGATACGGCGTCCGCCGCTCACGCGGGACGATCACGGGGACGCAAAGCTTCTGTGGCGGCGACCCCCTCCGCGGGTGCGTCTCCGAGCGAGGCGGGGCGCCACCCGCCGCGGTCGCCGGGCCACCCGAGTCGCTGTCACCGACTCTTGTGACCGCGTCGCGGTCCGGTGACGTCCATCCCGCTCGGGGTGCCGACCACGGGTGCGGCCGGCGAGAACGTCGTCGGCTCGACGGATCCCGACGGTGATCGGGGCGTCGAACGTGGCGAGTATCGCACACCGGGCCCGGGGAGACCTACGCGCGAGCCGCCAGCGGGTCGCCGATCTCTCCGGACGGGAGCAACGGGCCCTGGGCCAGCCGGGTCATCAACGGCGCCTCGCCGACCGAGAGACCAGCGACGGCCTCCAGGGCGCGGAGCACGTCGTCGGGGCGCACCGACGGCGTGCCGTGCCGCAGCACCACGTCGAGCGTGGTCCGGCCCTCCCCGTCGTCGGGCAGCACGACCAGCGACGCCACGGCGTCGCGCGCGTCGAACTCGCGCATCCCCTTCTTGGTCATCCGCTCCACCAGGACCTCGTCGGCGGCGAGGAAGCGCGCGACGGCGTCGACGACGGTGGCCCGGTCGGCCACGACCGCGATGCGCCAGCGGCTCGCCTCCAGCAGGTCGGCCAGCGACCCGCCCGTCGACTCGACGACATCCAGGACGTCGAGGCCGGGCGGCAGCGCCTCGTCGAGCACCGCGTGCACCTCCGCGGGGACGAGCACCTCGGCGAGCGCCAGCTCGAGGTACTCCGCCTCGCTCGCCGAGCCGGTCGGAGCCGCGCCGGCGTAGGAGATCCGCGGGTGCGGGTTGAACCCCGAGGAGTAGGCCATCGGGATCCGGGCTCGGAACACCGCGCGCTCGAACGCGCGGCTGAAGTCGCGGTGGCTGGTGAATCGCAACCGGCCCCGCTTGGCGTAGCGGACGCGGAGCCGCTGCACGGGCGGAGCTTGCTGCTGGGGCTGGTCCTTGGGCACGGCGCAACGGTAGGGCACCCGTATAGTGCGGCCGGTCCCACCGCTGAGCTGGAAGGTCCCGACGTGCGTTCTGTGCGCGACAGGCTGCGCGACGCGCGCTGGCCGGTCATCATCCCGCTCCTGGTCTACTCGGTCCTCACCCTGACCGGCTCGAGCTACTCGAGCATCGGCATCGACCAGCTCCGCGAGACCCCCGGCGAGCACTCCGGCATCATGCTGGGCACGCCTCTCACGGTGCGCTCCGACGAGTGGGCCACCTCGACGCCGGCGCTCCTCCGCGTCCTCGCGACCGGGTCGACCGACGACCTCAACCCCCTGACCGCAGACGACGAGTTCCTCAACTCGCTGCCCAACGGACCCGTCAGCACGGTCGTGCTCATCGACCGGTCCCTGCTGCAGCTCGGCCCGTGGCTCCCGGACCGCATCCTCTACTCCGCCACCCTGTGGTTCCCCCTGCTGCTCCTGGCCCTCGCGCTTCCGGCGTGGTTCCGCCGGATCACGGGCAACCCGCGGGTCGGCTGGCTGGCCCTGGCGCTCCTCGTCCTGTCCCCGCTCGCGGCCTGGTGGTCGTTCGGCCCGATCGCGACGCTCGGCCCCCTGTTCGCCGGCTGCGCCGCACTCCTGTGCGCGCACGGTGCCGCCCTCGACGGGCGCCGCGCCGCCGCGGTCGGGTGGGGGGTGGGGGCAGCCCTGCTGCTCACCCGCACCGTCTACGGCTACCAGCCGTGGAGCGTCGTGCTGGGGAGCGCGATCCTCGCCGCCACGGTCGCCCACCTGGTCGTCGCTCGCCGGCGCCGGCGGCTGTCGATCACCGTGGTGGCGGCGACGGGTGCCGCGACCCTGGCGACGCTGGCGGGGGTGCTCCTCGAGAACAGGGCCACCCTGGCGGTCCTCACCGAGACCGTCTATCCCGGCCAGCGCCGGACGACCGAGCTGCCCAGCCCGCTGCAGGACATCTTCGCCGCGCCCGTGCTGGGCGTCCTTCAGGACAACCCCGTCATCAACGGGTCCAACGCCAGCGAGATCTCCTCGTCGTTCGGCTTCTCCCTGGTGTGGTTCGCCATCCTGGCCGCAGCCGTCTGGCGACCGGCGCCCGTGCGGCACCGCGCCGCCATCGTCGTGCTCGCCGCGATCACCGCCCTGTGGTTCGCCTGGTCGACGTTCGCACTCGGCACGCTCGCCGGCAGCGTCCCGCTGCTCAGCATGGTCCCGCAGGCCCGCGCGGCGGACGTGGTGGGGATGCTGGGCGTCGTCCTCGTGTGCCTGGTCCTGCCGTTGCTGCCCGACCTCGGTCCACGGCGCGTCGCCGTCGTCGCCGCGGTGGCGACCGGCGCGACGACGGCGTACGCCGCCTCGCTGCTGCGCGTGACCAACATCCCCGAGCTCTCGCTGACCACCATCTACGTGGCCTCGGCCGTCGTGGCGGTCGCGGTCTTCGCGATCACCTTCCGCCCGCGCCGTCCGTACGGCTACGTGGTGGCCGTGGCCGGGGCGGCCCTGCTGGTGTGGAACGTCAACCCGTTCCTCGTCGGGCTGGGCGACCTGCGGGGCAGCACGGTCGCCGACGACCTCCTCGACGAGGCGCCGGAGGTCCGCTCGAGCGACGGAGTGTGGGCAGCCGACGCGTACGCCGTGGACAGCCTGCTCGCGGCGACCGGGGTGCCCAGCCTCACGGGGCGCCAGCTCGCCGGACCGGACGAGGACGCGTGGTCGCAGCTCGCGCCCGAAGCGGACCCGTCGTTGTGGAACCGCGGCGGCGCCTTCGTGTGGTTCCAGTGGAAGGACGACCCAGGCATCGAGATCTCCAACCCGAGCGCCGACGTCATCCTGGTGGCGGCGTCACCGTGCACGCTCGCTCGGCGTCTGCCCGAGGTGGACACCATCGTCGCGACCCGCGAGCTGTCCCTCCCGTGCCTGAAGGAGGCGGACCGCTTCGACTGGGGTGGCACACCCCGCATCGTCTACGACGTCGATGTGGAGCGATAGCATGCCTGCCATGTCAGCCGCCGCGGTGTCGGGCCGTCGTGTCCTGATCATCGTCCCCGCGTGGAACGAGCAGGCATCGATCGGCGCCACCGTCACCGAGATCCGCGCCTGCGTGCCCGAGGCCGACCTCCTCGTGGTCGACGACGGGTCCGCCGACCAGACCCGCCAGCGGGCGGTGGAGGCCGGCGCCACCGTGTGCAGCCTGCCCTACAACCTCGGCGTGGGAGGCGCGATGCGGGCGGGCTACCGGTTCGCCCTGCGCCACGGCTACGACGTGGCGGTCCAGATCGATGCCGACGGCCAGCACGACCCGCGCTACGTCCAGCAGCTGGTGGACCGCCTCACCGACGCCGACGTCGTCATCGGCGCCCGATTCGCGACGGCCGACGACCCCTACAAGGTGCGCGGACCGCGGCGATGGGCGATGGTGCTGCTCGCCGCGGTCCTCTCGCGGCTCGCCCACACGCGCCTGACCGACGTCACGTCGGGCTTCCGCGTCAGCAACCGGCGGGCCATCTCGCTGTTCGCCCGCCACTACCCGGCCGAGTACCTCGGCGACACGGTCGAGTCGCTGGTCATCGGGGCCCGGGCCGGTTGCGTGATCCGCCAGGAGCCCGTGGTGATGCGTCCCCGGATGGCCGGGCGCGCCTCCCACTCCCCCATCAAGGCCGCGGTCTACCTGCTCCGGGCCGTGTTCGCGCTCTTCCTCGCGCTGGTGCGCGACTGGCCGGCGCAGCTCGACGACTCGGCCGGTGCCCCCGCGGCCCCTGACGTCCCGTCCCCCGCGTCCGAGTCCGAGCCGGTGCGAGCGACGCCGGCCGACGCGGACCTGGCCAGCGGGAAGGTCGAGCCATGAGCGGCGTCAGCATCCTGGGAGTGACCGGCTCGATCGTCATCCTGGTGTCCCTCTTCGAGATGCTGCGGCGTCACCGGCTGCGCGAGAAGTACGCCCTGATCTGGGGCGTCGTGGCGCTCGGCGCCCTCACGGTGGCGGCCTTCCCCGGCCTGCTCTCCTGGGCGACGACGGTGATCGGCCTGCAGGTGCCGGCCAACCTGCTGTTCTTCGTCGCCTCGCTGGTGATCATGGTGCTCACGCTCCAGCACAGCTCCGAGCTCGGCCGGCTCGAGGAGCGCACCCGCACGCTGGCGGAGGACGTCGCGCTGCTCCAGGTGGAGCTCGAGCGCCGCACGCTGCACGGCGACGAGCCGTCGCGCGAGGACAGTGCGTGAGCGACACCCTCGAGGTGTTCGTCCCGTTCTGGGGCGATCCCGCGCTGCTGGACGCCACCGTCGCCAGCGTGCGCGCCCAGACCGACGCCCAGTGGACGATGACGATCGTCGACGACTGCTATCCCGACCCGTCGGTGGCCCAGCGCTTCGCGCAGCAGGACGACCCCCGGATCACCTACATCCGCAACGAGACCAACCTGGGCATCGCAGCCAACTTCGAGAAGTGCCGCCGCCTGGCCACCCAGGACCTCGTGATGTTCCTCGGCTGCGACGACCTGCTCCACGCCGACTTCGTGTCTCGCGCCCGCGCGCTGATGAGGAGGTACGACGACGCCGCCTTCCTCCAGATGGGGGTGCAGGTGATCGACGAGTCGGGCGCCCCCTGCGCGCCGCTGGGCGACCGCATCAAGGCCGTGCTGCGCCCGCGCGCCGCCTCGACCCGAGTGCTGTCGGGCGAGGGCCTCGCCGTGAGCCTGCTCCGCGGCAACTGGCTCTACTGGCCCTCCCTGGTCTTCCGCCGCTCGTGGCTCACCGACCGTCCGTTCCGTGCGGACCTGCCGATCGTCCTCGACCTCGCCATGGTGCTGGGCATCGTGCGAGACGGCGGCTCCCTCGTGCTCGATCCCCACGAGGCCTTCTCCTACCGGCGTCACTCCGAGAGCCTCTCCTCCTCGGCCGCACTCGACGGGTCGCGGTTCGCCGACGACCGGCGCTTCTTCCGCGAGGTCGGCGGGGCTCTCGAGGCCGACGGCTGGTCCCGCGCGGCGCGCGCCGCTCGTCACCGGTGGACCTCACGGCTGCACGCAGTGACGCTCCTGCCGCAGGCGTTGCGCGCTCCCGGCCGGCTGCGCTCCCTGCGCCAGATCTGGACGCACGCGACCGACTGAGCTGCGCTCAGCGACGCCGCAGGCGGCGGACGATCTCGCCGACGCTGCGCAGCAGCATCGTCCGCGAGCGGAGCGCGGGCAGCACTCCGCGAGGTCGATCGGGACTGGCGTTGGACTCGTGGACGCGGCGCAGCACGACCACGTCGTCCACGTGGGCGGTGCTGCGCCGGAGATTGCCGACGAGGGCGAGCCACAGGTCGTGCGACTCGACGAGGAACGGCGGGAAGGGCAGCGCGGTCTCCAGCGCTGCACGGCGCAGCCCCATCGCGCACCCGTAGTAGGGACGCATCCCGGCGAGCACGCCACCCACGTTGCGCGCGTGGCGGGTGGAGTCGTCGGAGCGGAGGAGCCAGCCCTCGGCGCCGAAGGGCGAGCTGAGGGCCTTCCCGGAGCCGAGCAGCGCCACGTTGCCCGCCACGACGTCTGCCCCGGCGAGCGCTCGGACCATGACGTCGACCCGCCCGTCGGGCCACACGTCGTCCTGGTCGGCGAGCAGGAGCAGGTCGTGCCGGCAGGCGAGCAGCGCCTGCTCGAACGTCGCCACGTAGCCCCGGTTGACCGGCGACTCGATCAGCCGGACCCGCTCGTCGGCGAAGGAGCCGACCACCGTCGGCGTGTCGTCGGTCGACGCGTCGTCGACGATGACGAGCTCGTCACGCGGTCCGAGCTGGGCCAGGATGCTGGCGACCTGCTCCCCGACGTAGAACGCGCCGTTGTAGGTGGCCATGGCCACCGAGACCGGCGGTCGCTCCCCCACCGCACCCTGCTCACGCGTCGACACGGACCGGCCCCCTCTCCGCGTTGCGATGGCCGGCGATGCCCCGGATCAACGAGGCGACGTGCACGGCGAGCCCCACGGTGGGCCCGACCAGCAGCGCCGTCACGCTGCGCTGCTCGAGCGAGCCGGGAAGCAGGAGCAGGAGCGCCGTGGACACGGTCGCGACCACCCATCCGCCGAGGAACACGGCATGCCGGTTGGTGGCCTGGCAGGTCGCGCCGGTGACCGTGAGGACGGCGAGCAGCGTGGCGGAGAGCGTCAGCAGCCCCAGCACCCAGCCCTCGACGCGATAGTCGGCGCCGAAGAGCGTGGACATCAGCCACGGACCGATCGCCCACGCGAGCAGGCTGCCGACAGCGCCCACGGCCGTGAGGATCCCGACGACGACCGCGAGGGCACGCCCGAAGCGGCGGCCGGCGTGGACGAGGTAGGACACCGCGATGCCCTGGACGGCATTGAGGGGGACGAGCAGAGGTGCCCGCGTCAAGGAGATCGCGAGGATCAGAGGTGCGGCGTGCCGGTAGGCGGCCGGCGTGGTGGTCGAGGCCAGCAGGACCGGGAACCCCACGATCACCGCGGCTGCGGAGGCCTGGGCCAACATGGACTGGGCGATGCGCCATCCGAGCACCCGCCCGGAGCAGTCGGTGGCGGTGGACATCGCCCGACGGACGGTCGCAGCAGTCGCAAGGACGGCGAAGACCGCCAGCGCAGCCACCGCGGAGCCGGCCACCATGCCCAGGAGGCTCGCTCCGAGCGCGACTGCGGCCGCGGTCAGCACCAGGCGCGCGGCGGCCTCGGCGCCGATGACGGTCGCGGACCCCGACCACTGCCGCCGCCCGGTCAGCGCGCCGACGGCGGTCGAGTGGAAGGCGTAGCCCGCGACGCCGAGCCCCATGAGCAGGGCGACGGGCCACGCGTCGCCGAGGTCGGCCTCCGGGCCGAGCAGCCGACCGTGCCACACGACGACGAAGACCACCATGGCGACGGAGCACGCGACGGAGACGACCCCGGCGACCTTCCACAGGCTGGGCCCGACAGCCCGCGCGTCGCGCACGGCTGCCGCTGCGGACCGGGTGACCTCGGTCGCCAGGCCGGAGAGCAGGCCGTAGGAGAAGAACAGGACGGACAAGATGGTGAGGAAGGTGGTCGCGTCGGCGGTCGAGAGCGACCGGGCTGCCAGCCACATCACCGCATAGCTCACCAGTGCGGACGCACCCGCTGCGAGGGCGACCAGCACGGCGGCGCGGCCCCGCTCACGGCCTGCCGCCGCCTCCTCACGCTCCATCGCCGCCTACTCTAGTCCGGACATGACGCACACCCCTCGCGTGGCTGCCGTGGTGACGGCCTACCACCCCGACGCCTCCCTGGCGCGTGCCGTGCGGTCCGTGGTCGACCAGGTCGAGCGGGTGGTCGTCGTCGACGACGGGTCGCCCGCGGCGGTGCCGGAGCTGGACGAGTGCGCTGCGCTCGGAGCGATCGTCGTGCGCCACGGGACCAACCGCGGCATCGGCGCCGCGCTCAACACGGGCATCCGGGCGGCGCGCAGCAGCGAGCCGTTGCTGACCCACGTCCTCACCCTCGACCAGGACTCCGAGCTCCCCGCCGACCTCGTCGCCGCCCTGCTCGCCGCCGAGCACGACGCCCGGGCCGTCGGAATGCCTGTCGGCATGTCGTCGCCGGGCTCGGTCGCGACCGTCACCCGCGGGAGCACGACGCGAGCCGACACCTACGCCGAGGGCGGCGAGCCGATCCAGTCTGGCCTGCTGCTGCCCGTGGCTACGCTCGACCTGGTCGGCGAGTTCGACGAGTCGCTCGTGATCGACGGCGTGGACACCGACTACTGGCTCCGCTCGCTCGACCACGGTCTGGTGGCGATCGTCGCCCCCGGCGCCGTCCTCGAGCACCGGCTCGGGCAGCCCATCGTGCTGCCCAGCGGTCGCCGGCTGCCCCTGGTGGTGGCGAGCGACTTCCGATACTTCTACCAGTGGCGCAACCTGGTCCGGCTGCTGAGCCGCCACGCCCGGCGCCATCGCAGCTGGGCCGTCGGGGCGGTCGCCCGCGCCACGCGCCACCTGGTGATCGTCACCGTGCTCGCGCCCGGCCGGGCCGCCCGGCTGCGCCTGGCCGCCGCGGGCCTGCGTGCGGGACTGCGCGGCGAGGCCGGGGTGATGCCGGAGCAGCGTGCCGGGGACCGACGCGGCCTCTAGGCCGTGGCGTTGTCGCGGCCCTTCGCCCTGGTCGTGCGCTTGCGCCGCACGGGCGCGGCGATCTGGGCATCGAGCAGCCGGTGGGGGTCCATCATCGGCGCGGCGATCGACGCCGGCGTGTAGAGGTCCTTGTCGGGGATCCCCCAGCGACGCACCACGAAGTGCCGCTCCCACGCCTGCACCGTGCCGTCGCGGGTCTGCGACTCGAAGTGGAACAGCTCGCAGTTGGCGACCCAGACGGTGCGATAGCCGTGGCGGGCGACCTTGTAGCAGAAGTCGACGTCGTTGAAGTTGGACGGCAGGGCCTCGGTGAACCCGCCGACGCCGAGGAACACCTCACGTCGGATCGCGGCACACGCCGCGGTGACGCCGGTGACCTCGCGGTTGACCGCCAGCTCCCCGAACGGGCCGGGGTCCTCGCGGGTGCGGAACCGGAAGGGGTGGTGGTAGTGCCGGCCCCAGTAGCCGTGCCCGGCGTGCTGGATCGAGCTGTCGCTGAAGTAGAGCTTGGCCCCCGTCAGGCCCACGTCGGGCTCGTCCAGCGGGCCGACGAGGTTCTCCAGCCAGCGGTCGCTGATGACCTCGACGTCGTCGTTGAGGAAGACCAGCCGCTCCCCCGTCGCCCGCAGCGCGCCCACGTTGCACTTCTCGGAGAAGTTGAAGGGCTTGGTGAACCGCTCGAGGACCAGCTTGTCGCCGGCGATCTCGCGCAGGCGCCGGAGCACCTTCTTGGGCGTCGGCTTGTCGTAGACCACGACGATCTCGACGTTGTCGTGCTCGGTCCTGGCCAACGCCGTCCGCACGGTCTCCTCGACCAGCACCCGGCGCTCGCCGAACACCAGCGCCGAGCTGCCGAGCGTCGGGATGACGATGGACACCTTCACGGCGGGATCGAGGTCGCGCTGGATGACGTAGCGACCCGCCTCGCGCCCCTGCTCCACCCGCCCCTTGATCCCGAGCCGGTCGAGCTGGTCCTGGACGGCCCGCTGGCCGGCGATGGTGGCGTAGGGCTTGGCGTCGATGTCGGCCGCGGCGGACCCGGGGATCGCCCGCCAGTGGTAGAGCACCTGCGGCACGTGGACCACCCGGCGCGCGAGCTCGCTGACCCGCAGGGCGAGGTCGTGGTCCTGCGAGCCGTCGTAGCCCTCGCGGAAGGCACCCACCTCGCGCACCAGCGACGTACGCATCACCGAGAGGTGGGAGGTGTACATCTGCCCGCGCAACCGCTCCGGCGACCAGCGCGGCTTGCGGAACTCCGAGTGGAGGTTGCCGTCCTCGTCGGCCTTGTCCTCGTCGGAGTAGAGATAGTCGACGTCGTCGTGCGCGCCGATGTGGCGCGCCATGGCCTTGAGGGCGTTGACGGCCAGCAGGTCGTCGTGGTCGAGGAAGGCGAGGAACTCGCCGCGGGCGACCTCCACGCCGTCGTTGGACGCCTTGACGATGTGGCCGTTCTCGGTGCGCTCGACGAGCCTGATCCGCGAGTCGAGCGCCGCCTGCTCGCGGACGAAGTCGCGCACGTCCGGCGACGGCGAGCAGTCGTCGACGAGCACCCACTCCCAGTCGGTGAACTCCTGGGCCAGCACGGAGGCGAACGTCTCCCGGAAGACGTCGAGCGGCGGCTCGTAGACGGGCGTGACGATCGAGAACAGCGGCGCGCTCATCGGCCCGCGCCCCGCAGCCGTCGGACGGCCCGACGCGCGAGGGAGGGTGGCGCGACGCTCGACTCCAGCTCCGCTACCCGCCGGGCGAGCGCAGCGTTGCGCTTCCTGGCGTTCTGGAGCTTGGTCGTGAGCCCGGCGATGCGCTTGGCCTGGGCCCTCTTGCGCTCGGTCAGCCGGGTCTCACGGCCCTGGAGTCGACGCAAGGCGCCGTGGAGTCGGAGGATCTCGTCGTTCTGGCGTCCGATCTCCGCCTCGATCCCGACGACGTGGTCACGGTTGAGCAGCTGCGCGTGCCGCGCCTCCATGACCTCCTTCTCGAACTCCTTCACGAGGGCGACCTGCTCGGCGAGCGCCTGCTCGGCGCGCTCCTTGTCGGCGAGCGCCGTGCCGCCGTCGGGACCGTCGCGCAGCTCGGTGATGTTGCGATGGGCGGCCAGCAACGCGGTCCGCTTGTCCAGCACCTCCGCGTTGAGTGCGGCGAGCTGCGCCTCGTAGGCGCCTACGACGTCGCGGACCGTGCGGTCGGCGCGCTCGAACAGCACGGCCCACGGGGAGAGGAAGGTGAGGTCGACGTCGGTGCGCCGGAAGAAGCCACGCTCGGCGAACCAGGCCGCCCAGGTGGCGGTGGACTTGGTGTTGACGTGGGTCGGCTCGTCGTGGTCACCGGGACTCGAGGAGAACAGCACCCGGTCCGTCACGGCCGTCACCTGGTCGATCGCGCGCTGGGCGTCCTGGGGCGCCAGGTGCTCGATCATCTCGATCATGCTGACCAGGTCGTAGCGCCCCTCGATCGGGTCGACCGCCGACGCCACCCACAGGTGCTCGCGCACGTCGGGGTGCGCTGCCTCGATGGCGTGCTGCGAGATGTCGAAGCCTCGTGCGTCGGCCCCCTTCTCGCGGAGGGCCTGGACCAGCAGCCCCTTCGCGCAGCCGACGTCGAGCATGCGGCCGCGCCCGGCGATCGCCACGATGCGGTCGGCGACCAGCTGGAAGAAGCCGCGCCACTGGTCGTTGTCCCAGGCGTAGTTGTCGTAGCCGCCCAGGTGTGCGTCGTTGTAGTAGCAGCTGCCGTAGTCGGAGGCCACGGTCCCACTCTGCGGGGCCTGCTGGTCGTCACCCATGAAGTTCCTGTTCCTGTCGTCCGGCGCGGGGCCGGGCGAACGATCGGTTCGGCGATGGAGGCTACCGCAGGTGCACCCCTGGGCCGCGCCTTCGGACTGTGCTCAGCGTTCGGTGCGGCTCACGCGTCGGACTGCCTTCGACAGTGGCGAGCGCCGTGGGGCCTTCTGGTCGCGCCGCGCCTGCCGCAGCCGGCGCCGCAGCCTGCGCACGCGTCGCCCGGCCTCGGCCAGGCGAGCCTCTGCTGCCGTGAGGTCGAGGTGCGCGAGGTTGCGCTCGTGCCGCACGCGGTCGAGCTCCTCGCGGGTGGCGACCGTCTCGGCACGCGCCTGGGCGAGCTGGGCGTCGAGGGAGGCGATGACCTCCTCGCGGTGGGCCACCGCCGTCTGCATCGCGTGCGTGGTCTGGCCGAGGCTCTCCTCCAGGACGCCGATCTGGGCGGCCGGCGGACGCAGGAGCTCCCTCAGGCGCGAGCCCTCCGAGCGGGGGGCGCGGCCGGAGGCGCGCGGCCACTGGTGCCAGGGGGACTCGTGCGTGTCCAGGCGGACCGACCGCAGCCGCACGTCGTACGCCCGCATGACGGGGATGAAGGACAGCTGGTCGCGCCGGGAGTGGCGCAGCGCCTGCTCCCACCACGCCGTCATCGCGGCGTCGATCTGCGGCGTGTGCCGGCGGGCCAGCATGCCGGTCCAGTGCGGGTTCTCCTCCAGCGCCTCGCTGCCGTCGAGCAGGTAGTGCGTCAGCTGCTCGTAGACCCGCGCGAAGTCGTCGAGCCCCCCTTCGAGGACGGCCTCGGCCTCGGCGAGGATCGAGGAGCGGTAGGAGTGCAGGGGGGCCGCGACGTCGGCGTCCGACAGCCAGTCGTCGAACAGGTCGTCGGGGGGCGTGGTCAGCGCGACGGTGTTGTCCACCCACAGCGTCTCGTCGTAGTCGTCGAGGACCGGGTGGCCGAGGATCTTCAAGGCCCTCGCGCTCCGGGTGAGGTCGTGCGGCAGGCGGCGCTCGACCACGACCACCTCCCAGGTGTCGCTGGTCAGCTCGGGGTCGTCGGTCAAGCAGATGAACGGCAGGTCGGAGTCGCGTGCGACCTCCTCCTCGCGCAGCTGCTCGTAGCCTCCGATGAGCGCTCGGTAGACGGCGCGCCGGGGGCGGCTCATGCGGCGTGCCTCGCCGTCAGCACGACGTCCTGCCCGTGGAGCCAGCCGCCGCGCAGCAGCTCGTCGACACGCCTCGCGCTCACCGGCGGGATCGTCACCAGCTCGCCCCCGCGCCGATCCAGCGTCCTCATCGTGAACTCCTCGGCCAGCCGTGCCTTCTCGAAACCGTCCATGTGCAGCACCTCCACCAAGATCGCCCAAGGCTCCGCACGTCGCACCAGCTCGCGGGCGCCGTCCAGCACGTCGAACTCGGCTCCCTCGACGTCGACCTTGACGCACACGCGCTCGCCGGGGCGCAGCGCGAGCTCGGAGTCGAGCGTGCGCACCGGCACGCTGAACTCCTCGAGGCGGTGCTCGGCATCGGTGCGGTGGGTCTCTGCCAGCCCTGAGCGACCCGACCACTCGGTGTCGGCGACGAACGCCGCCTCACCGTCCGCGGCGCCCACCGCGATCTCCCTGAGGTCGATGTCGATCCCGGACTCCTCGATCGACCTGCGGAGGTAGGGCAGCACGCGCGGGTTGGGCTCGAAGCACACCTTCCTCGCGTCGGGCCGCACCGGGGCGCCCAGCATCATCTCCCCGTAGTTGGCGCCCACGTCGACCACGACGTCCCATTCGTCCAGCCCGAGTGCCGTGTCCCACAGCAGCGACGAGCCCCGGCTCAGCGCCCCGCCGGCCTGGGCCAGCTCACGAGCACGATCATCGTCCGGGTCGACGTACATCCGGTGCCCCGTGGGGCTCGTCACGTAGGGCTCGTCGTCGGTTCGGTCCGTTCTCGGCACCCAGCCTCCTCCACATTTGGGTAACAAAACCGTATCGGGCCCCCGCGGGCCGACACACAGCGCCTCGGGCGGGCGACGGGGACAGGCATGGGCACCGCGCTCGTACGGCGGGTGGAAGCAGCGGGTCGCCAGCTCGCGGTGGAGCCTGCGGTGGAGGTCTCGTCGCTCGCGCTCGAAGCCGCACGACCGATCCCGGCGGCCCTGCCGCCGCCGGGTCTCAGACGACGCTGAGCGGCAGGAGCGTCTGCCCGGTCGGGCCGACCTGGATCTCGGTGCCCATCTCGGGGCACACGCCGCAGTCGTAGCAGGGCGTCCAGCGGCAGTCCTCGACCTCGATGTCGGCGCCGTCGGCGGCCGCGAGCGCGTCCTCCCAGTCGCTCCAGAGCCAGTCCTTGTCGAGGCCGGAGTCGAGGTGCTCCCAGGGCAGCACCTCGTCGTAGTCGCGCTCGCGGGTGGTGTACCAGTCGACGTCGACGCCCGTGCCGGCCAGCGCCCTCTCGGCCGACGCCATCCAGCGGTCGTAGGAGAAGTGCTCGCTCCAGCCGTCGAAGCGGCCGCCGTCGCGCCACACCTCCTCGATCACCCGGCCGACGCGCCGGTCGCCGCGCGAGAGCAGGCCCTCGACGATGCCGGGCTTGCCGTCGTGGTAGCGGAAGCCGATGGCCCGGGCGTACTTCTTGTCCTCGCGCACGACCTCGCGCAGCAGCCGCAGCCGCTCGTCGGTCGCCACGTGGTCGAGCTGGGCGGCCCACTGGAACGGCGTGTGCGGCTTGGGCACGAAGCCGCCGATGGAGACCGTGCAGCGGATGTCGTTGCGCCCGGAGACCTCGCGACCGGTCTTGATGACGCGCTTGGCGAGGTCGGCGATGGCGAGCACGTCCTCGTCGGTCTCCTGCGGCAGGCCGCACATGAAGTAGAGCTTCACCTGGCGCCAGCCGTGGGAGTAGGCCGCGGCGACGGTGCGGATCAGGTCGTCCTCACTGACCATCTTGTTGATGACCTTGCGCATCCGCTCCGAGCCGCCCTCGGGGGCGAACGTCAGGCCGGAGCGCCGGCCGTTGCGGGAGAACTCGTTGGCCAGGGTGATGTTGAACGCGTCGACGCGCGTGCTCGGCAGGGACAGGGAGACGTTGGAGCCCTCGTAGCGGTCGGCGAGGCCCTTGGCCACGTCGCCGATCTCGGTGTGGTCGGCGCTGGACAGCGACAGCAGGCCGACCTCCTCGAAGCCGGTCTTGCGGATGCCGTTCTCGACCATGTCGCCGATGGTCTTGATCGAGCGCTCGCGCACCGGGCGGGTGATCATGCCGGCCTGGCAGAAGCGGCACCCGCGCGTGCAGCCGCGGAAGATCTCGACGGAGAACCGCTCGTGGACGGTCTCGGCGAGCGGCACCAGCGGGTTGGCCGGGTAGGGCCACTGGTCCAGGTCCATCAGCGTGTGCTTGCGGACCCGGAACGGGATGCCGGGGCGGTTGGGCACGACGGCCTCGATCGCGCCGTCGGCGCCGTAGGCCACGTCGTAGAAGCGCGGCACGTAGATGTTGCCGGTGACGGCCAGGCGGCGCAGCAGCTCCTCGCGTCCGCCGGGACGCCCCTGCGCCTTCCACTCGCGGACGACCTCGGAGATCGCCAGCACGACCTCCTCGCCGTCACCGAGCACGGCGGCGTCGACGAAGTCGGCGATCGGCTCGGGGTTGAAGGCGGCGTGCCCGCCGGCGATGACGATCGGGGCGTCCTCGCCGCGGTCGGCGGCGTGGATCGGGATGCCGGCCAGGTCGAGCGCGTTGAGCATGTTGGTGTAGCCGAGCTCGGTCGAGAAGCTCAGGCCGAAGAGGTCGAACGCGCCGACCGGGCGGTGGCTGTCGACGGTGAACTGCGGGATCGGGCCGTGCTCGTCGCCCTCGCGCATCACCCGCTCCATGTCGGGCCACACCGAGTAGGTGCGCTCGGCGAGGATCCAGTCGCGCTCGTTGAGCACCTCGTAGAGGATCTGCACGCCCTGGTTGGGCAGGCCGACCTCGTAGGCGTCGGGATACATCAGCGCCCACCGCACGGTGGGTCCGCCGGACTCCGAGGCGTCCGCGCAGTCCCAGTCCTTGACGACGGAGTTGAGCTCGCCGCCGACGTACTGGATGGGCTTCTGCACCGAGGGAAGCCTGGCCTCCAGGCGCGGGAAGACCGACGCGACGGACATGCTGCGAACACCTCGACTGAGCTCGGGGAAAGGGAGGACGGGGCGGGGCACGACACACGACCCGCGGCCGACCACCAAGACTACGTCGCGCCAGGTGGCACGGCCTACTCAGCGGCCTGCTCAGCGGCCTGCTCAGCGACCTGCTCAGCGGCGGAAGGGTCCGGCCGAGCGGAGGTGGATGTTCTGGAGCAGGCCGAGGGCCAGCATGCCGGCGAAGAGCGAGCTGCCGCCGTAGGACACGAACGGCAGCGGCACGCCGGTGACCGGCATGATGCCCAGGCACATGCCGATGTTCTGGAAGGCCTGGAAGCCCCACCAGCAGGCGATGCCGGCCGCCGCGACCCGGCCGAAGAGGTCGTCGGCGCGCGCGGAGATCGCCAGGGCGCGCCAGATGACGACGGCGACCAGCAGGATCAGCAGCCCGGCACCCACGAGGCCGAGCTCCTCACCGGCGACGGTGAAGATGAAGTCGGTGTGCTGCTCGGGCACGAAGCCGGAGCGCGTCTGCGAGCCGTCGAAGAGCCCCTGGCCGAACAGGCCGCCGTTGCCCACCGCGATGCGCGCCTGCTCGGTGTTGTAGCCGGCCCCGCGCGGGTCGAGGCCGGGATCGGTGAAGGCGAGGAAGCGGTCGACCTGGTAGGGCTTCAGCACCCCCAACGACACCGCCGCGACCGCGCCGACCACCCCGCCGAGGGTGAGCCCGGCCAGCCACAGCCGGCCGGCTCCCGCGACCGCCAGCACGCCGAAGACGGTCGCGGCCAGCACGAGCATGGTGCCCAGGTCGGGCTGCAGCAGGATGAGCGCGGCCGGGACGGCGGCGATGGCGAGCATCGCGACGACCTCCAGGCTGCCCACGCCCCTGCCCCACCGGCGTTCGGTGCGCTCGGCCACCACCAGCGCCATGCCCACCACCACCGCCAGCTTGGCGAACTCGGCGGGCTGGATGGACATGCCGCCGAGCTGGATCCACGACCGGGAACCGTTGATCGTGCTGCCGGCCACGAGCACCATCACCAGCCCGCCGACGCTCGCGAGGTAGGCCAGCGGCGCGAGGATGCGCACCCACCGGTGGTCGGTGGCGATCACCGAGACCATCAGCACCAGGCCGATGGCGACGTTGACCAGCTGCTTGCGCAGGTAGGCGTTGGGGTCACCGCCGGTCAGGTCGATCCGCGTCGAGGTGGCGGACCACACGAGCAGGGTGCCGAGGACCACCAGCAGCCCGGCAGCGAGCATCAGGGACCAGTCGAGGCCGGGGGCGCGCAGGCTCGACCCGCGCAGGGGACGCTGTCCCGGTCGGGTGGCGGGACGGGTCGACAGGACGGTCATCGCATCACTTCCGTGCCTTCTCGGGGACCGGCGGCATGATCGATCCGTCCTCCAGGAACTGCGGCAGCCGGGCGGGCGGGACCGTGCCGGGGATCGCCGCCCGCGCCGGGCGTACGGCCTCGCCCTCGATGCCGTAGAGCGCCTCCCAGATGGCGCGGATGCCGTCACCGGTGGAGCCGGAGCCGGTGCCGCCCTGGCTGATCATCATCACCACGACGTAGTCCTCGGAGTAGGACGCCACCCACCCCGTCGACTGCTTGCCGTAGACCTCGGCGGAGCCGGTCTTGGCGCGGATGGTCACCTCGTCGATCGGGAAGCCGCCGAGCTTCCAGGCCATGGTGCCGACCCGGGAGACGTTCTCCAGCGCGCCGTCGATGTAGTCGAGGTACTTCCTCGGCACGTCGACCCGGCCGATCCTGCGCGGTGCGATGCGGCGCAGCACCTTGCCCTCGGGGCTCACGATGGCCTTGGCCACGGTGGGCGCCCAGAGCGTGCCGCCGTTGCTCAGCGCGGCATAGCCGCGGGCGAGCTGCAGCGGCGTGACGATCGTGTCGCCCTGGCCGATGGAGAAGTTGACGGCGTCGCCGGCGCGGTAGAGGTTGCCCTCGAGGCAGAACTCGCGGGCGAACCGGTAGACGAAGTCGCTCGTGTCGGCGGTCTGCGGCTTGTCGCTCAGCTCGCAGTAGTAGTCCTTCTGCGACTCGTAGTAGGCCTGCTTCCAGTGCCGGTCGGCGATGCGCCCGGGCGCCTCGCCCGGCAGGTCGATGCCGGTGCGCGACCCGAACCCGAACTCCTTCGCCTCCTCGACCAGCGGGTCCTCCGCGTCGATGTCGGCCGGGTCGCTGCCGAGGCGCTGCCAGAAGTCGTAGCCGATGCGGTAGAAGAAGGTGTTGCAGGAGACCTCGAGCGCCTTGGCGAAGCCGATGTTGCCGTAGGCGCCCGACTCGTAGTTCTTGAACACGCGGTTGCCGACCTGCAACCCCGACGTGCACGGCAGCGTGGTGTCCATGGAGTAGCCGTGGGTGAGCGCGCCGGCGGTCATGAACGGCTTCCATGTCGACCCGGGCGCGAACTGGCCCTGGGTGGCGCGGGAGAGCAGCGGTGTGCCGGCCTTCTCCGAGTAGAGCCGGGTGAGCTGCGCCTCGCTGATGCCGCCGGTCCACACGTCGGGGTCGTACGTCGGCTGGCTCGCCATCGCGATCACCCGGCCGGTCTTCGCGTCGAGCACCACGGCAGCCCCGGAGTCGGCGGCGAACCGGCGCCCGGTCACCGTGTCGACCTGGGTGCGCTGGAAGGCGATGCGCTGGGCGAGCTGGCGCTCCACGACCGACTGCACCTTCGCGTCGATGGAGGTGACGAGCGTGTCGCCCGGGGTGCTCTCGACCAGGGAGTCGTCGCCCAGCACCCGGCCCATCGAGTCGACGGCCACGCGGCGGTAGCCGGGCAGGCCCCGCAGCCACTCGTCGTACTGCTTCTCCACGCCGGCGCGGCCCACGACCGAGGCGCCGTTGAGGGACCGGTCGTCGCGCTCGGCAGCGAGGTCGTACTCGTCCTCGGTCACCGGGCTCAGGTAGCCGAGCACGTGGGCGAGGTTGATGCCGAAGGGGCGCGGGTAGGAGCGGACGCTCTGCTGCTCGGCGAGGACGCCGGGATAGTCCTCGGACTGCTCGAGCACCCGCAGCGCGACGTCCTTGGGCACGTCGACGGCGACCGGCACGGGCTGGTAGGGCGAGCCGTTCCAGCAGACGTCGCGGACGCTGCCGGGGTCGCCGCAGGTGACGAGGCGGGCCTCGACGTCCTCGGGGGTCGCGTCGACGACGACCGCGACACGGCGCACCAGCTCGGTGCGCTGCTTGTCGCCGAGCTTGCCGAGCACCGTGCGGTCGAGCGAGATCACCCAGGAGGTGCGGTTGGCCACGAGCGGACGGCCCTGGCTGTCGACGATGAGCCCCCGCTGGGGCTGGACGACGATGTCGCGCACCGACTGGTCGGCCGCCTGCGCCTGGTAGGACTCGCCGCCGATGACCTGGAGGTAGTAGAGGCGGACGAACAGGGTGGCGAAGAGCGAGAACACCAGCGCCTGCACCACGACGAGGCGGAGCCGGCTCTTCGCGGCCGCGGACCCGGCAGCGGTCACGACGCCGCCCACTGCGGGCTCAGCCGGCCGAAGAGCCTCATCAGCGGCGGGAGCACGAACGGCGTGAGCAGTACGTCCCACACGACGGCGACCAGGACGACCTCGAGGAGCCCCGCGACCGACATGGCGGGGTCCTGGAGGATGACGCCGGACAGCGCGAACAGCGAGGTGGCCACGAAGGACGCGGCGGCGACGGTGCCGATCACGGCGAGGGCGGTGGGCTTCTGGTCCTGGCGCACCCGGGCGGCGAGGAACGCCGCGATCGTGAGGGCGAGCGCCCAGCGTCCGGCGACGTGGTCGGCGGGCGGCGCGAGGTCGAGCGTCAGCCCCGCGACGAAGCCGAGGACGAGGGCGAACGGCGCCTCGACGGTCAGCGCGGCGGCCACGACGACCAGCAGGCACAGGTTGGGCACGATGCCGTGCCAGGCGACGTGCGGGAAGAGCGTGACCTGGACGACGAGGGCGACGACGACGGCCGCCAGGGCGACGACCCAGCGCAGGCGGCTCATCGCAGGCTCCCGTCGGCCTCGATGACGGCCCGGTCGCTCCGTGAGCCGCTGGGCACCATCACCCCGACCACGTCGAGGGCCGAGAAGTCGACGAACGGCTTCACGACCGCCCGCTGGGAGGCCTCGCGCAGCGAGCTGTAGACCTCGGTGATCGTGCCGATCGGCACGCCCGGCGCGTAGGGGCCGGTGGAGCTGCCCCAGGTCACGACGGTGTCGTGGCGGGCGGGCACGGAGGCGTCGTCGACGAGGCGCAGGTCGAGCCCGGCCTTCTGGTCGAGCGAGCCGCTGCCGGTGACGAACCCGATCTCCATGCTCGAGCCGACCCGACCGCCGACGGTGGAGTCGGGGTCGATGACCAGCAGCACGGTCGCGGTGCTCCGCGTGACCCGCAGCACCCGGCCGACGAGTCCGTCGTTGTTGACGACCGTCATGTCGGGACCGACGCCCGACTCGGAGCCGGCGTCGATGGTGACGGTGAAGCTCTGGGACTGGCGCGGGCCCATCGCGACCACGCGGGCCGGCACGAGGGCGGACCCGAGGTCGGTCGCGGCGGTGGTGAGGCCGTCGTACTGCTCGAGGCGGTTGCGGTCGAAGCCGGCGAGCTCCACGCGGCCGCGCAGCTCGGCGTTGCTGGCCTCGAGGTCGCGCACCCGGTCGGTGAGGTCGCCCTTGCTGCGGAACCACGCGGGCACGGCGGTGAAGGGGCGTACGGCGGCCGCAGCGCCCGCCTCGGCGGGCCCGAACGCCTCGCCCACCACGCGCCGCGCCGGCTCGACGGGAGAGTCGGCGCCGCCGGAGACGTCGAGGGTGATCAGGGTGACGCTGGCCAGGACCAGCGCCACGAGCAGCGACCGGGGCGTACGGTTGCGCGACTCGAGCTTGTCGAGGCCGGTCCAGCGACGCTCGCGCACCTCGTGCCCCCCGAGGGCGCCCATCAGAAGCGCCTCGGGTCGGACACCAGGACCTGCTGGAGCGCCTCGAACTCCTCCACGCACCTGCCGGCGCCGAGGGCCACCGAGGACAGCGGGTCCTCCGCGACATGGACGGGCATGCCGGTCTCGTGACGCAGCCGCTCGTCGAGGCCGCGCAGCATCGCGCCGCCCCCGGTGAGGACGATGCCGCGGTCCATGATGTCGCCGGCGAGCTCGGGAGGCGTCTGGTCGAGGGTGGTGCGGACGGCGTCGATGATGTTGTGGAGCGGCTCCTCGAGGGCCTGGCGCAGCTCGGAGCTGGAGACCACGACCGTGCGCGGCAGCCCGGAGACCATGTCGCGCCCGCGGACCTCGGCGTCGGGCTCGCTCGGGAGCGGGAAGGCCGACCCGAGGGTCATCTTCATCTCCTCGGCGGTGCGCTCCCCCAGCATGAGGGAGTACTCCTTCTTCATCCACGCGATGATCGCCTGGTCGAGGTCGTCGCCCGCGGTGCGCACCGACAGGCTGGTCACGATGCCACCGAGGCTGATCACCGCCACCTCGGTCGTGCCGCCGCCCACATCGACGACCATGTTGCCGGTGGCCTCGTGCACCGGCAGCCCGGCGCCGATCGCGGCCGCCATCGGCTCCTCGACGATGTAGACCCGGCGGGCGCCGGCCTGGTAGCCGGCCTCCTTGACCGCGCGCTGCTCGACCGCGGTGATGCCGCTCGGCACGCAGATGACCATCCGCGGCTTGGCGAAGTAGCGGCGGCGGTGGACCTGGTGGATGAAGTACCGCAGCATCTGCTCGGTCGCCTCGAAGTCGGCGATCACACCGTCCTTGAGCGGACGGATCGCCGCGATGCTGTCGGGGGTGCGCCCGATCATCCGCTTGGCCTCGTGGCCGACGGCGAGGACCTCCCCGGTGGCGGTGTTCATCGCCACGACGGACGGCTCGTCGAGCACCACGCCCCGGCCGCGGACATAGACCAGCGTGTTGGCGGTGCCGAGGTCGACGGCCATGTCTCGACCGATGAAGCTGTTTGCCATGCCGCTGCTGCCCTTGCAGGTCGGTCGTACCGGGAAGTGGGGACGACCGCTGCAGCCGACCCGCACTCAGGCTAAGGAGCGCGGCCCGGTGTTCTGGGGAGGACACGCGCGGGGCGGCGCAAGTCCGGCCGCGACGTACGCACCCGGGGCGCGCTTGTACGCCCGGGCCAGCGGGTTGACGTCACGCCACACTTGGTGAGCGAGTCCGACACTTCGAGGCCGTTGCAACCCCCTCCAAGTGACGAAGTCCCCGCTCGAGCGGGGACTCCGACAAACGAAGAAACGTCAGCCAGAACGCCCGCTCAGCGGGCGAGGGCGGGGAACCAGATGCCGATCTCGCGGGCGGCCGACTCCTCGGAGTCCGAGCCGTGGACGAGGTTCTGCTGGACGGCGAGGCCCCAGTCGCGGCCGAGGTCGCCGCGGATGGTGCCGGGGGCGGCGACGGTGGGGTCGGTCGCGCCGGCGAGGGAGCGGAAGCCCTCGATGCAGCGCTCGCCCTCGATCACGACGGCGAGCACGGGGCCGGACAGCATGAACTCCACGAGCGGGGCGTAGAACGGCTTGCCCTCGTGCTCGGCGTAGTGCTCGGCGAGGAGCTCGGGCGTCGCGGAGCGCAGCTCGGCGGCGGCGAGGGTGTAGCCCTTGGCCTCGATCCGGCGCAGCACCTCGCCCGAGAGGCCGCGGCGTACGCCGTCGGGCTTGACGAGGACGAGGGAGCGCTGGACGTCGGTCATGCGGGCAGCCTAGCGAGGAGCCTCAGCCCTGCTCCGCGCGGTACGCCGCCCACGCGGCGGCGCGCTCCCGCTCGATCTTGCGCCCGAGGAGGTCGGCCGCCGTCCAGAGCGCGGCGAAGATCGCCCCGAGGGCGAACATCACCGGGACGACGAAGCCCAGCGCGATGGCGGCCACCTGCACGGCGTAGCCGGCGAGGTAGGCCCACTCGGCGCGCAGCATCCCGGCCAGTAGCAGGCACACGAGCGCCAGGCCGAGCCCCACCGTCAGCGCGGTGCCGGTCGGGACGCCGGCGATGGTGATCATCACGGGAGTGCTCAGACCGAGGGTGATCGCCTCCAGGCTCAGCACGGCCGCGGCCATGCCGCGCCGCGGCGAGCGCTCGGTGTTGGCCGGCACCTGCTCGGGAGTGTTCTCGTTCATCGGCGCCCCTTCAGCAGCGCGCGGGCCTCGCCCACGGTGACGACGGAGCCGGTGACGAGCACGGCGCCGGACCCGATCGAGACGTCGATGGCCTCGCCCGCCTCCGCGAGCGTCGCGGCGCGGTCGATCGCCTCGGCCAGGTCGGGCACGACGCTGACGCGGTCCTCGCCGAACACCTCGACCGCCGCGCGGCCCAGGGCGGCGGCCGACATCGAGCGCCGCGAGGAGTTCTGCGTGCAGACCAGGTAGGCCAGGTGCGGCTCGAAGGCGGACAGCAGTCCCTCGTGGTCCTTGTCCTCCATCACGCCCAGCACCCCGACCAGCGGGCTGAAGGAGAAGGAGTCCTCGAGCGCCTCGGCCACGGCCTCGGCCCCGTGCGGGTTGTGCGCGGCGTCGAGCACGATCGTGGGGCTGCGGCGGATGATCTCCAGCCGTCCCGGGGAGGTGACCTCGGCGAACGCGGCGCGCACGACCTCGTCGTCGAGGGCGCCCGTGCCGAACGCCTCGACGGCGGCGAGCGCGACGGCGGCGTTCTGGGCCTGGTGCGCGCCGTAGAGCGGCAGGAACACGTCGTCGTACTGCGCGCGCAGGCCCTTGAGCGTGAGCACCTGGCCGCCGACGGCGGGGGTGCGCGAGACGACGCCGAACTCCATGCCCTCGCGGGCGACGGTCGCCCCGACCTCGGCCGCGCGCTCGAGCAGCACGGCGGCGACCTCGGGCGTCTGCTCGGCCAGGACGGCGATGGAGCCGGGCTTGATGATCCCGGCCTTCTCGACGGCGATGGTGGCGGGGTCGTCGCCGAGGTACCTCGCGTGGTCGACCGCGATCGGCAGCACCACGGCCACGTCGGCGTCGACCACGTTGGTGGCGTCCCAGCCGCCGCCCATGCCGACCTCGACGACGGCCACGTCGACGGGGGCGTCGGCGAAGGCGGCGTAGGCCATGCCGACGATCGTCTCGAAGAAGCTCAGCGGGTGGTCCTGCTCGGCGTCGACGAGGTGGGTGTAGGGCGCCACGTCGTTGAACGCGCGCACGAACGCCTCGTCGTCGAGCGGCTCGCCGTCGATGCTGATCCGCTCGCTCATCCGCTCGAGGTGGGGAGAGGTGAACCGGCCGGTGCGCAGGTCGAGCGCGCGCAGCAGGGTCTCGATCATCCGGCTGGTGCTGGTCTTGCCGTTGGTGCCGGTGAGGTGGATCGTGCGGAAGGAGCGCTGCGGCTCGCCGAGGAGCTCGGTGAAGGCCGCGATGCGGTCGAGGCTGGGCTCGAGCCGGGTCTCGGGCCAGCGGGAGAGCAGCGCGTCCTCGACCTCGGCGTAGGTCTGGGCGAGGCGCGGTGCGTCGGCGGCGTCGTGGGGGTCTGTCATCTCCCCGCGAGTCTATTGACCCCGCTGCCCGGACGACGACTCGTGGCCGGGGAGCCCGACGACGTGCTCCGCCATGTCGACCGTCGGCTCGTAGCCCAGCGCGGCGTAGATCTTGTTGGAGGTCGGGTTGGCCCGGTCGGTGAACAGGCACATCCGGTGGCCCGCCTCGAGCCCGCGCCGGGTCAGCTCGCCGACGACGTACGACGCGATGCCGCGACCGCGGTGCTCCTTGGGCGTGTAGACGGGGCCGATCCGCGAGACGCCGTACGACGGCAGGCCGGCGCCGGTGAGGTGGGCGACCGTCCCGTCGGGGAGCTCCCACAGCCACTCGACGCCCTCGCGGATCCTGACCAGGACGCTGTCGAGCGTGTTGTGCTCACCGGAGTCCGGGTCGGGCTCGCGCCCGGCCTGCTCGTCGGCCTCCTCGTGGAACGCCCTGAACCACGCGAGCACGAGCTCGGCGTCGTCCTCGGTCGCGAGCCGCAGCCGACCGTCGGGCGCGGGCGGGGCCTCGACGGACGTGGCCTCCCACAGCCGCGTCCCCTTGTCGGCCACCACCTCTCCCCCGGTCAGCTCGGCGCTCACCCGCGCCAGCACCGCCGCCCCGGGCAGCGCGCCGTTGGCGCCGCCGAGGAGCTCCCCGCGCGCGTGCAGCGCCGTGGCCAGCGCCGTGGCGGCGCCGTCGTCCATCGGCATCGAGAACGTCGGGTGGGGCGCGAACGGAGCCGTGCGCATCGCCGCGCTGACCACCGCCCCGGAGGCGTCGCGCACCACGACCCACCAGCGCTCGAACGTCGCCCCCACCTCGGCCCAGGAGTCGTGGCCGGCGGCCAGCTCGCGGGCCGTCCGCTCGCTCACGCTGGCGATCACGCTGCCCAGCACCGGCTCGGCGGCGAGCAGCCCGCCGGCCGCGTCGAGGAACGGCTGCGGGGTGGCGAAGAACTCCAGCGTGACGTCGGGATCCATGGCCGCACGGTAGGCCGTCGCCGCCTGCGTCGATACTCGTTTTCGTCGGCTGGAGGCCCGTCAATAGAATCGGAGCATGACTGAGAACCCCAGCACCCAGGCCCCGGAGGCCGGTCCGACGACATCGAGCACCGACCCGCGTGCCGTCGTCGTACCCGAGCGGCCGGCGCTGGAGGGCCTGGAGGACAAGTGGTCTCGGGTGTGGGCCGAGAACGACACCTACGCGTTCGACCGCACGCAGCCCCGCGAGAACGTCTACTCGATCGACACTCCCCCGCCGACCGTCAGCGGCTCGCTGCACGTCGGGCACGTCTACTCCTACAGCCACCCCGACCTGATCGCGCGCTACCAGCGCATGCAGGGCAAGGCCGTCTTCTACCCCATCGGCTGGGACGACAACGGCCTGCCGACCGAGCGCCGCGTCCAGAACTACTACGGCGTGCGCTGCGACCCCGCCCTGCCCTACGACCCCGACTTCACGCCGCCGGAGAGGCCCGACCCCAAGAAGCAGGTGCCGATCAGCCGGCCCAACTTCATCGAGCTGTGCGAGCAGCTCGTGGTCGAGGACGAGAAGGCGTTCGAGGCGCTCTGGCGCCAGCTCGGCCTGTCGGTCCAGTGGAACCCGACCTACACGACCATCGGCGACCACTCGCGCACCGTCAGCCAGCGCGCGTTCCTGCGCAACTACGCCCGCGGCGAGGCCTACCTGTCCGAGGCGCCCACGCTCTGGGACGTCACCTTCCAGACGGCGGTCGCGCAGGCCGAGCTCGAGGCCCGCGACTACCCCGGTGCCTACCACCGCGTCGCCTTCCACCGCCCCGACGGCTCGCCGATCCACATCGAGACCACCCGGCCGGAGCTGATCCCCAGCGTGGTCGCGCTGATCGCGCACCCCGACGACGAGCGCTACCAGGGGCTCTTCGGCACCACGGTCACCTCGCCGGTCTTCGGCGTGGAGATCCCGGTCCTGCCCCACCCCGCGGCCGAGCCCGACAAGGGCGCCGGCATCGCGATGTGCTGCACCTTCGGCGACCTCACCGACGTGACGTGGTGGCGCGAGCTCGACCTGCCGGTCCGCACGGTCGTCGGCCGCGACGGCCGGCTCCTCCGGGAGACGCCGGAGTGGCTCGCTGCCGAGCCCGCCGCGACGGCGTACGCCGAGCTGGCCGGCAAGACCACCTTCAGCGCCCGCGAGGCGATGGTCGCCCTGCTCCGCGAGTCCGGCGACCTCGACGGTGAGCCGCAGCCCACGCAGCGCATGGCCAACTTCTTCGAGAAGGGCGACAAGCCGCTCGAGATCGTCGCCACCCGCCAGTGGTACATCAAGAACGGCGGACGCGACGCCGCGCTGCGCAAGGAGATGCTCGCCCGCGGCGAGGAGATCACCTGGATCCCCGCGCACATGAAGCACCGCTACGACAACTGGGTCGGCGGCCTCAACGGTGACTGGCTCATCTCGCGCCAGCGCTTCTTCGGGATCCCGTTCCCCGTCTGGTACCCCCTCGACGCCGACGGCGAGCCCGACCACGACCACCCGCTCCTGCCGAGCGAGGACCGGCTCCCCGTCGACCCGTCGACGGAGGCCCCCGAGGGCTACACCGAGGACCAGCGCGGCAAGCCGGGCGGCTTCATCGGCGACCCCGACGTGATGGACACCTGGGCGACGTCGTCCCTGACCCCGCAGATCGCGGGCATGTGGGGCGTCGACGACGACCTGTTCTCGCGGGTCTTCCCCTACGACCTGGCCACCCACGCGCACGACATCATCCGCACCTGGCTGTTCTCGCGCGTCGTCCGCTCCGACTACGAGCACCAGGTCGCCCCGTGGACGCACGCGATGATCTCCGGCTTCATCGTCGACCCCGACCGCAAGAAGATGTCGAAGTCCAAGGGCAACGTGGTCGTCCCGACCGACATCCTCGACAAGTACGGCGCCGACGCCGTCCGGTGGCGGGCCGCCATCGGCCGCCCCGGCGCCGACTCGCCCTTCGACGAGTCGCAGATGAAGGTCGGGCGCCGCCTGGCGATGAAGGTGCTCAACGCCTCCAAGTTCGTCCTCGGCAACGTCGGAGCCACCGAGCTGGCCCCCAGCGCGGTCAGCGCACCCGTCGACTGCGCCCTGCTCGGACGCCTCGACACCGTGGTGCGCAGGGCGACGGAGGCCTTCGACGCCTACGACTACACCACGGCGCTCGAGGTCACCGAGAAGTTCTTCTGGGAGTTCTGCGACGACTACCTCGAGCTGGTCAAGGAGCGCGCCTACGACGACGAGGGCGGCACCGGCACCGACTCGGCGCGGGCCACGCTGGCCATCGCGCTGCACGTCCAGCTGCGGCTGCTCGCGCCCTTCCTGCCCTACGTCACCGAGGAGGTCTGGTCGTGGTGGCAGGACGGCTCGATCCACCACGCCGCCTGGCCCACCGCGGCCGACCTCGGCGCCGCGGCCGCGGCCCCGCCCACCGTCCTCGATGCGGTGGCCGCCGCGCTGACCGGCATCCGGGGCGCCAAGTCGCAGGCCAAGGCCAAGATGCGGGCGCCGCTCTCCCGTGTGGAGATCACCGGTCCGGCGGCGCTGCTCGAGGCCGCCCAGCAGGCGCAGGACGACCTCCGTGCCGTCGGCACGATCGTCGGCGACCTCGACTTCGTCACCGACGAGTCGAGCGCCGAGCTGCGGGTCACCGCCGCCGAGCTCGCGCCCACCGAGGACTGACGCGGACTACCGCCGGCTCGTACGCCCTGGGGTCCCCCCTGAGGGCTCCCGGGGCCGCCCCGGGCGTCGGGCCGCGGGTTCATCACGGTATGCAGGCCAACCCGCACTTCCCATGGTGAGCTGATCGTGGGGAGTGCGGGTTGAGCGACATACCTTGATGAACCGTCACCGCGGCGGCGGCGACGCACCGGGGCCGGACCGGCGGTTGCCGACCCGGGCCAGGGTCAGGGTCAGGGTCAGGCGGACTTCTTCTTGCGGCCCTCGGCCTCGCGCAGGACCAGGGTGGGCTCGACGCCGTCCTCGACGACCTCACGGGTGACGATCACCTTGGCGACGTCGCCGCGCGACGGGACGTCGTACATCACGTAGAGGAGCACCTCCTCGATGATGGCCCGGAGCCCGCGGGCACCGGTGCCGCGCTCGAGCGCGGCCTCGGCGATCGAGTCGATCGCCTCGTCGGTGAACTCGAGCTCGACGCCGTCGAGGTCGAACAGCTTCTGGTACTGCTTGACGAGCGCGTTGCGCGGCTCGGTGAGGATCTGGACGAGCGCCTCGCGGTCGAGCTTGCTCACGCTGGCGATCAGCGGCAGGCGGCCGATGAACTCCGGGATCAGGCCGAACTTGGTGAGGTCCTCGGGGCGGACCTGGGCGAGCAGGTCGTCGGCCTCGCGCTCGGCGGCGCCGCGCACGTCGGCGGTGAAGCCGAGGGACTTCTTGCCCACGCGCTGCTCGATGATCTGCTCGAGACCGGCGAAGGCACCACCCACGATGAAGAGGATGTTGGTGGTGTCGATCTGGATGAACTCCTGGTGCGGGTGCTTGCGCCCGCCCTGCGGGGGGACCGACGCTGTGGTGCCCTCGAGCATCTTGAGCAGCGCCTGCTGGACGCCCTCGCCGGAGACGTCGCGCGTGATCGAGGGGTTCTCCGCCTTGCGGGCCACCTTGTCGATCTCGTCGATGTAGATGATGCCCGTCTCGGCCTTCTTGACGTCGTAGTCGGCGGCCTGGATGAGCTTGAGGAGGATGTTCTCGACGTCCTCGCCGACGTAGCCGGCCTCGGTCAGCGCGGTCGCATCGGCGATCGCGAAGGGGACGTTGAGCATCCGCGCGAGCGTCTGGGCCAGGTAGGTCTTGCCGCAGCCGGTGGGGCCGATCACCAGGATGTTGGACTTGGCCACCTCGACGGCGTCCTCCTTGGCCTTGCCGCTGACGGGCTGCAGGCCGGACTGGACACGCTTGTAGTGGTTGTAGACCGCGACGGCGAGGGACTTCTTCGCGTGCTCCTGGCCGATGACGTAGGAGTTGAGGAACTCGAAGATCTCGCGCGGCTTGGGCAGCTCCTCGAGGCTGACCTCGGCGCCCTCGGCGAGCTCCTCCTCGATGATCTCGTTGCACAGCTCGATGCACTCATCGCAGATGTAGACGTTGGGGCCAGCGATGAGCTTCTTGACCTGCTTCTGGCTCTTTCCGCAGAAGTTGCACTTGAGCAGGTCGCCGCCGTCACCGATTCGTGCCACGAGTCGTGTCCTCCAGTCGTGCCGGATGGGGGTTCCGGCTCCTCACACCTTGCAACAGGCCGTACGACGGTACCCCGAGCCGGCCCCCGTCGGGGGCCGGACACGGGATGTCGACGACCATGATTTCGAGCCTCGCCACCAGCCTCGGCTCACCCTCAGGTGAGGGCCGGGGCACCCTTGCGGGACTCGATGACGGCGTCGATGAGGCCGTACTCGACGGCCTGCTCGGCCGTCAAGATCTTGTCGCGCTCGATGTCGCGGCTGACCTGGTCGATGTCCTTGCCGCTGGAGTCGGCGATCATCCGCTCGAGGAGCTCGCGCATCCGCAGGATCTCGTTGGCCTGGATCTCGATGTCGGAGGTCTGGCCGAACGTGCCCTCGGTGTAGGGCTGGTGGATCAGGATCCGGCTGTTGGGCAGCGCCATCCGCTTGCCCTTGGCTCCGGCGCCGAGCAGGATCGCGGCCGCCGAGGCCGCCTGGCCCAAGCACACCGTCTGCACGTCGGGCTTGATGAAGCGCATCGTGTCGTAGATCGCGGTGAGCGCGGTGAACGAGCCGCCGGGGCTGTTGATGTAGATGCTGATGTCGGTGTCGGGGTTCATCGTCTCCAGGCACATGAGCTGGGCGATGACCGCGTTGGCGACGTCGTCGCTGATCGGCGTCCCGAGGTAGATGATGCGCTCCTCGAAGAGCTTGGCGTAGGGGTCGATGCGGCGGAAGCCGTAGGACGTGCGCTCTTCCCACTGCGGGATGTAGTAGTTCATGGCTGTCAGTCCTTGGTCCGGGCCGGGCGGCCCTCGTCGGCGGCTTCGCGGGCACTGGTGATGACCTGGTCGACGAGGCCGTACTCGACGGCCTGGTCGGCGGTGAACCACCGGTCACGGTCGGCGTCGGCGACCACCTGCTCGACGCTCTGGCCCGTGTGCTCGGCGATCAGGTCGAGCAGCACCTTCTTGATGTGCAGCGACTGCTGGGCCTGGATCTTGATGTCGGAGGCGGAGCCACCCATGCCCGAGGAGGGCTGGTGCATCATGATGCGGGCGTGGGGCAGGGCGTAGCGCTTGCCCTTGGTGCCGGCGCACAGCAGGAACTGCCCCATCGACGCCGCGAGCCCCATGCCGACGGTCGCCACGTCGTTGGGGATGTAGTTCATCGTGTCGTAGATGGCCATGCCGGCGTCGACCGAGCCGCCGGGGCTGTTGATGTGGAGGAAGATGTCGGCCTCCGGGTCCTCCGCGGACAGCAGCAGGAGCTGGGCGCAGATCGCGTTGGCGTTCTGGTCGCGCACCTCCGAGCCGAGGAAGACGATGCGCTCACGGAGGAGGCGCTGGTAGATGTGGTCGTCGAGGCCATACATCCCACCGGCACCGTTCATCTCGGGCGAGAGGGCTGGGCTGGAGTTCTGGTTCACGCTGGCGACACTAGCCGGAAGGACGGACACTTCCACGCGGGACCGGCCCTTGTTCGCCCACAGCGGATCGAAGCGCCTCGCGGGGCCTGCGCGTGTGGTCTACTCGGGCCCATGTTGCGGGTCACGCTTCGGGGGGCAGACCTGCCCACCGCCACGCTCGGCAGCGGCGAACGGCTGCTCTTCGGTCGCGCGCCCCACCAGGCGCTGCGCACCGAGGAGCCCGACAGGGCCCTCGACGTCACCGTCCTCGCGCTCCCGCACTGCGCCCCGCACGTGTCGCGCCTGCTGGGCGAGCTCGAGATCGGCGAGGAGATCGCCCGGCTGCGCTGGCACGGCGCGGGCGAGACCCAGGTGGCGAGCCTGTTCGACGCCCCGGGCGGGGCACGACGGGTGACGCTCGTCGAGGGCATGTCGCTGCTGCTCGACGAGGGGGAGAACCACCTCGTCGTGATGCGCGGGCGCGAGCTCGACCCCGAGGTCTACGACGACCTGACGATCGTCGTGGAGGTGACGACCCCCGGGGAGGAGGCGGCGCCCCGGCCCGCCGTCGCCGACAGCGGCGTCGACCGCGACTCCTCGGCCACCGCCCCGTCGCCGGGGCTGGTCCGGCACTCCCGTGAGTGGTACGTCGCCCTCGCCCTCGCCGAGCCCTGGCTGGTCGGCACCGACGACTACCCGCGTCCCCCGACCAACCGCGAGATCTACGAGCGCGTCCTGCGGTGGCACGGCTACGCCTGGAACCTCGAGCGCTCCCAGCGGGTCGACGACGCGATCAAGGCGATCTCGTCCCTGGCCTTCAGCGTCCGCGACGACCCGTTCCGGGCCAGCAGCGGGCGTGCCAGCAACGTGCGCTTCGCCGTGGGTCGGCGTACGGCCGAGGTCCGCCTGGTCACCGTCGACGACCTCGCGGGCGTCGAGGCGGCCGCCCGCGAGCGCGTCGCGGGAGCCCCGCACCCGGGCTGAGCCCCGCCTGGAGCGGAACAGAGCGGCGGACGGGACGGAACGTTCCGCCGCGCGAACGGTGGTGCCGTGCGGTCCGGTTCTGTGAGACTTGCCGCGCACCGCGACGAGGGGGATCCATGGGGGCAGGTCGGGCGACGACGCACGCCGGGGGCACCGACGCGCCCCGCACCGCGCGGCTGCGCAGGCTCGCGTCGAAGCGCCAGTCGAAGGGCGCGGCCGAGCTCTCCGTCGTCCTGGTCGTGGCCTCGCTCGTCGCCGGGGTGCTGTTCGGCAACGGCCTCTCCCGCACCGCGGTCGAGCTCGCCGACGGACTCACCTGGCTGGCCGACGACCCGAGCGGCGACGTCATCCAGGTCAACCCCGCCCTCGGGCGCGCCGAGGTGCGGCGCTCGGTCGCCGCGGCCGGCAACGACCTGACCCTCGCCCAGTACGCCGGCTTCCTCTACGTCATCGACAACACCGACGGCGTGCTCTCGACCATCGACGTCACCACGCTGGAGCAGTCCGGTCGCCGGAGCGTGCCCGGCGACGGCTCCGCGGAGACCCTGAGCGACGGCACGACCGTCTTCCTCGTCGACCGCACGGCCCACAGCCTCGCGGCGATCGACCCCATCACCACCGACGAGATCGGCCGGGTGTGGGTCGAGCGGCGGGGCCTGTCCGACGTGGCCGTCGACGGGCAGGGGACGGTGTGGTCCCTCGACCGCACGGGCCGGCTCACCGCGCTGAGGTGGTCCGCGACGTCGGCGGAGTTCCTCGAGCAGGACACCCACCAGCTCGACGTCCGGGGGGACGCCGTGGTCGTGGCGCACGAGCGAGGTGTCACCGTCACCGACGCCGAGCCCGGCCTGGTGCAGCAGGTCGCCACCGAGCGCGAGGTGCGTACGCCCACCTCCGCGCTGAGCGGCGAGCTGCTCGCGCCACTGCGCACGCCGAGCGAGCTGACGGCCGCCGCGGCTCCGGACTCCTCGACCGTCGTCATCCTCGCCGCGGGCCGGCTGGCCGAGGTGGCCGTGGCCGCCTCCGGCTGCGACTCCCCCGGACGCCCCGAGGTGTTCGCGGGACGCGTCTACGTGCCCTGCGCCGGCCGGGCGAAGGTCCTCCAGCTCGACCCCACGGGCGAGATGGCCGGGCCGCCCATCCTCACGCCCCGCGGCAAGGACCCCGAGCTCGTCCTCGACGACGACACGCTCCTGATCAACGTGCCCGGTGCGCGCACCGGGATCTCGGTGGGGGCCGACGGCTCCCTCTCGGAGTTCTCCCGCGGGAGCGGCGGCGACGCCGTCACCGACCCGCAGGAGATCGCCATCCCCGAGACGCAGCCTGAGACCGAGGACCAGACGGAGGAGACGCGCGACGAGCAGTCGGGCGAGTCCGGGTCCCAGGCGACCCAGGGCGGGCGCGACCCGGGCCGCAACGGCGACCAGGGCCCCCGCGGGAGCGACAACAACGGCGGCGGAGGCGGTCGCGACGACGAGGACGAGGACGACGACCCGGTCGCGACGATCTCGCCCACCCCCACCCCGACCGCCACTCCCACGACCACCCCCACTTCCACCCCCACCTCCACCCCCACTGCCACCCCGACTACCACGCCCACCGTGACGCCGAGCACGCCCACCGACGTGAGCGCCACGGTGCTCGGCAGCACGCAGGTGCAGGTCGACTGGTCCTACAGCGGGGAGACTCCGGACGACTTCGTGGTGGCCCATCCCGGCGGCCCGACCCTGGCGACGGTCGGCGGCACCAGCCGCCGCGCGGTCGTGGACGTCACCCCCGGCGCGAGCGTCGCCCTCGTCGTGACCGCCCGGCTCGGCGGCCGGACGGCCACCTCGACGGTGTCCAACACGGTGACCACGCAGCCCGACCCCGTCCTCGGCACCCCCACCTCGGTCCGGGCCTCGGTCGTCTCGAGCACCCAGGTCCAGCTCGGCTGGGACTACACCGGCGACGTGCCCGACGAGTTCGTCCTCACCACCACCGGGGGCAGCCAGGTCGGGCGGGTCGGCGGCGACCAGCGCCAGGCGGTCGTCACGGTCCCGGCGGGCCAGCAGGTCGCGTTCCGGGTCACGGCCTTCCTCGGCAGCGACTCGAGCGCCTCCGCCGCGTCCAACGCCGTGACCCCCGCCGGCGTGCCCGGCCAGGCGCCCGGCGTCGCCGCCACCGGCGTCTACGGCGGCAGCTGGCAGGGGCCGACCTACGCCGTCACCCTCCGCTGGGACCCCGCTCCGGACAACGGCTCGCCCATCACCGGCTACCGGGTGACCGTGTCCACCGGCACGAGGTCGGAGACCGTCACGCTGGGCGCCTCGGCGCGCTCGCACACCCTGGTCAGCAGCTGCGACCGCACCCGGGACGCCTCCTGCTCCCCCGGCGGCAACGGCACCGCCTCGGTCATCGCGATCAACGGCGAGGGCGCCGGCCCCCAGGCCTCCGCCGGCGCCAGTGACTCCGGGAGCATCCCGGTCGAGCCCTTGCCGGGAGGCGGGCGCCAGCACGTCACGGGCCAGTCGGGGGGCGACCTCAACCTCGAGGGCATGGGCACCTCCCAGCTGCAGCTCGCGCCCGCGGACTGGGCGGGCTTCGGCGGGACGTGCGCCTACGACGACGGGTCCGGCTGGTCGCCCATCAGCTGCGGCGCGACCTCGCTGGTGATCCAGCACGACGGCACCTACATCTGGCAGCCCAACTCGGGCGTGCGATCGCACTCCGTGCAGTTCCGGGCCACCAACAGCTCGGGGAGCGTGCTGAGTGCCCGCTACTCCTGGCAGACCAGGCAGCCCACCCTCTGCGAGGGCTGCGACATCCCCTGAGTCGCCGACCGCTTCCCGACGTCTCGACGCCACTCTCGACCCCTCCCCGACCCCAGGAGCCAGCCCGTGACCACCCTCGCCCCGAGCCCCGCCACCACCGAGCAGGAGGTCGTCGAGTTCCGCCGGGTGCACCAGCGCCTCGGCGACGCGGTCGAGGTCGCCGTGCGCGGCAAGCGCGGCGTGATCGACCTCGTGCTGGTGGCGACCTTCGCGCGCGGCCACGTGCTCGTCGAGGACCTGCCCGGCACGGGCAAGACCACGCTGGCGAGGGCGCTGGCGAAGGCGCTGGGCGGGGAGATGCACCGGGTCCAGTTCACCCCCGACCTGCTGCCCAGCGACGTGACCGGCACCAGCGTGTTCGACCCGCGCGACGGCCAGGTGCGGTTCCGCCCCGGACCCGTCTTCGCCAACGTGGTGCTCGCCGACGAGATCAACCGGGCGGCCGCCAAGACCCAGTCGGCCCTCCTCGAGGTGATGGAGGAGCACACCGTCAGCGTCGACGGCACCGCACACCCCGTGCCCGAGCCGTTCACGGTCGTCGCCACGCAGAACCCCATCGACCTCGACGGCACCTACCGGTTGCCGGAGGCACAGCTCGACCGGTTCATGGTGCGCACCAGCCTGGGCTTCCCCGACCTCGAGCACGAGCTCGACGTGCTGCGCCCCGGCAGCACCGCCGGCCGCATCGACGACGTGCCCACCGTCAGCGACCCCACCGAGATGGCCCGACTCTCCGCCGTCGTCGAGCGGCTGCACGTCGCCGACCCGATCCTCACCTACGCGCGGGAGGTCGGGGTCGCGATCCGCGACGACCGGCGCGTCCGCCTGGGCGCGAGCACGCGCGGGCTGCGCTCCCTCGTGCGCGCCGTGCAGGCCCACGCCGCCTCGCGCGGTCGCCACTACGCGATCCCCGACGACGTACGCCGCCTCGCCGAGCCCGTCCTGGCCCACCGCACGGTGCTCACCCGCGAAGCGCTCCTGGAGGGCCACACGTCGACCGGAGTCGTGCACCAGGCCCTCGAGCGGGTCGCCCCTCCCCAGCCGGACCGGGTGTGAGGCTGCCGCGATGACGCCGTGGCGTGCCACCGCGCCCCGGGGCAGGTGGATGCTCGGCACCGGCCTGCTGCTGGCCGCGAGCGGAGCCCTGCTCCGCTATCCCGTGGTCGCCGCGCTCGGCGCGTTCCTGGTCGTGCTGGTGGTCGTCGAGGTGGTCGCCGTGCTCCGCCGCCCCGACGTGGTCGTGCACCGCACCGTCGACCCGCTCGTGGTCGTCCGGCAGGACCCCTGCTCGGGCCACCTGCGGCTGGCGGGCAGGCGCGCCGCCCTGGTGCGCACGCTCGCGCAGGACAGTGTCGACGGCCGGCTGACGGCCCCGGTCGAGGTCGACCCTCGTGGCGCCGAGACGACCTACGACATCGCGACCAACCGCCGCGGGGTGGTCGACGTCGGCCCGCTCCGGCTACGGCGGGTCTCGCTCTTCGGCCTGGCAGCGACCACCACCGACGCCGGCGACGTGGTCCGGCTGCGCGTGCTGCCGCGCCGGATCCCGCTGGGCTCGCTGCCTGCCGGCCACCGACGTGCGGCCGTCGGCGGCGGCGACAGCCTCGAGCTCGGCGGCACCGACCTGGTCGGCCTGCACGAGTACGCCGTCGGCGACGACCTGCGTCGGCTGCACTGGGCCACCAGCGCGCGCACGGGGACGCTGATGGTCCGTGAGGACGCCGACCCGGCCCAGCCCCACGTCTGCGTCCTGCTCGACGACCGGCAGGAGAGCTACGCCGGGGAGGACGACTTCGAGGAGGCCCTCGAGCTCGCCGCCGCCCTGTGCCGGGTCGCGGTCGAGAGCGGCGACCCGCTGTGGTTCGCCACGTCGAGCGGGCGCCACGACGTCACGGTGCCCGGATCGACCACCCGGCAGGTCCCACGGGAGGCCCACGAGCTGGAGCTCCTGCTCGCGGAGATCGACGCCGGCCCCGACCGCGGGCTGCAGCACGGGCACCACCGCGGGCTCGACGTCGCGGCGGTGGTGACCGGGAGCGCCGCCGACCTCGGCGTGCTGGCGCTCGCCGTCGGTGGGGCCCTCGACGCCACGCTCTGCGTGGTCGACCCGCAGCCCGCGACACCCTCGGGCGTGCTCGGCGGCGCGACCGTGCTCCGCGCTCCCGGCTCGCGGGCGCTGGCGCGGCTGTGGGACGGGCGGACTCCGTGACGACCCTCGCCCCACCTGCTCCGCACGCGCCTCCACCCTCCCCCGATGCCGCGGCGCCGACCGCGACGACCCCTGCCTCCCCGGGACTCCGGCCGGCTGCGTGGGCGGGCGCGCTCCTGGTGCTCGGGAGCCTGTCGCTCGCGACGGCGTGGAGCGGCCCGCTCCCCGTGCTGTCCCTGGCGGCCGCCGCGGTGGTGCCGCTGGCGGTGTGCCGGGCGGTCGTCCGCCTCGGCGTCTCACCCTGGGCGAGCGCGGCCGTCCTGGTGTCGCTGCTGGTGCTCGGGGCCTACGTCCTCGCCGCCGACGCCGGGACGGCGTTCTCCGACACTGTCACCGACGCCGTGCCGCGCCTGCTCACCACCCCCCGGCCGCTCCCGGCCCGGGCCGACGTCCTCGTGGGGCCGCTGCTGCTGACCTCGCTGGTGTCGCTGCTGGTCGCGATCCGGCTCACCTCCCACCGGCTGGTCGCGCCGGTCGTGGGAGCGCTCGCTCTCTACGTCGCCGGGGCGCTGCTCACCACGGGTGAGGGTGACCGCCGCGGCCTCCTGGCCTCGGTGCTCGTGGCGTGCACCCTGCTCGGTTGGGTCGTGCTCGACGAGCACCGCCACCGGACTGGGCGGCGGATCGCGCTCGCCCTGGTCGTGGCGCTGGCGGCCACCGGCCTGCTGGTGGCCTCGACGACCGTGCGGTGGTCCGCGCCCTTCGAGCCGCGCACCCTGGTCGACCCGCCGACGGTCGACGTGGTCGCCAGCAACCCCCTCGCCCAGCTCGGGGCGTGGACGAGCGACCCCGACCGTGAGCTGCTCGACGTGTCCGGACCGGTCGGGCCGCTCCGCCTGGTCACCCTCGACCGCTACGACGGGGCGCAGTGGAGCGCCGGCACGCGCTACTCGCCCGTCGGCGAGACCTACGACGTCGCGCCGCTGCTCGGCAGCAGCACCCGCTCCTCGACGGTCCGGGTCGAGATGGTCGACATCGAGGAACGCTGGCTGCCGAGCCCGGGCTGGCCGACCGAGGTGTCGACCGACGACGCCGTGGTCGAGCCGGTCTCCGGCAACCTGTGGCTCACGAGCTCCGACGGCCTGGTGCGCAGTGGCACCGACGCCGCCACCACCCGTGGAGTCGCCTACACCGTCACCGGGCTCGCCGACGACCCCGACGACGCCCGGCTGGCGAGCGCGACCGTGCCCACCGGCGGCGGGCTCGCGCCCTACCTCGCGCTGCCGCCGCTGCCCCAGCAGCTGAGCACCTTCGCCGAGCAGACGGTGGCGGGTGCGGTCACTCCCTACGACCGCGCCGTGGCGATCGAGACGATGCTGCACGACCGGGCCCGGCTGTCCCCCACGGCGGTCTCCGGGTCGCAGCTGTGGCGGATCACCACGTTCCTGCTCGCCGAGCCGGGCACCGTCGGCGCCCGTGTCGGCACGGCCGAGCAGTTCGCGACGTCGTTCGCGGTGCTCGCGCGCCACAACGGGCTGCCGACCCGGGTGGTGGTGGGCTTCCGGCCCGACCCGGAGACCCGCCGATCGGCGACGGACGGCTGGTCGGTGCGCGGTCGGCACGCCACCGCCTGGCCGGAGGTCTTCTTCCAGGACCTCGGCTGGGTGCCGTTCTCCCCCACCGACGCCCGTGAGGCGCCGCGGCCGGAGGAGGAGACCGTCGAGCGCGGCGACGGCGACGACCCGGGCCCCGGGGCCACCCCGGACGACTCCGGGACCGGCACCGGCCAGGCCGACGGCACCGGCCAGGCGGCGCCGTCGCGGCCCGGCGGTCCGGGAGGGTGGGCCGTCCCGGCCGCAGCGGGTGCAGGCGGCCTGGCCGGGCTGCTGGCGCTCCTGCTCGCGGCCCGGCGGATCCGGTCGTGGCGACACCTGCGGCGCGGCCCGCGCGGGGCATGGGCCGAGGCGCGCGACGTGCTGCGCCTCGCCGGCCTCCCGGTCACGGCGCACCACAGCGCCGACGACGTCGCGACCATGGCGAGCCGGCGCCTCGGCACCGACGCGGTCAAGGTGCTCGCCGCCACGTCGCAGCGAGCAGCCTTCGCCCCGCCCGGCACCGACGCCGACGACCCGGGGCCGGCGCTGGGCGACGTACGCCGGGCCGCGCGCCGCGCCGTGCCCCGCTGGCGTCGCTGGTGGTGGCCCTTCGACCCCTCGGTCTTCCTCAGCCGAGGCTGACGCACCGCTGGTCGGAGCGTCCGAGCGAGCCGTCGGGCATGTGCAGCACCATCACGAAGCAGGGCCGGCCGGGCGGCTGCGACAGGGTGAACGTCGCCTCGGTCACGCCGGTGTCGAACTCCTGGACCGGCCGCGCCTCGGGGCTGGTCTGGGAGATGTGGAACCAGCCGATCCCCTCGCTCGGGTCATTCCACTCCACGGTGACCTCCCCCGCATCGGCGCGCAGGTCCTCGATGCGGAAGGCGAGCGCGGGGTCGAAGGCGCTCTGGGGCTGCTCGACCGGGCCCGGGTCGTCCTCCTCCGCTGCGGTCGTGCCGAGACCCGCCTGCTCCTGCGAGGACCCCTGGGGGTCGTCGAGGTCGTCGTCGCGGAGCAGTGCCCCGGCGAGGCCGAGGGCTGATCCCACGACCAGCGCGAGCACCCCCAGCAGCGCGACGGCGCGACGCCGCCGGGGCGGCCGGGCGTCACCGCCATCGAGCGAACCGCCGGGGTCGGGCTCGTCGTCGGGGCGGGGGCGGAGGTGGGTGTGCTCGTGCGGCGCCGGCGGATGCGCGGGCGGAGCACCGTCCGCCTCGACGCTCCGTCCGACAGGCACCGCGGGCCGCGGCGCGAGCGGGGCCGGGTCGTCGGCGCCACGGCGACGCGTCGCCTCCGGGAGTGGCGGCGCGGCCAGCTGCCCGACGGGCCCGGGGACGGGCGCTGGAACGGGCCAGGCAGCGCCCGGCTCCCAGGCGCCGTGGCGCATCCGGAGCAGGGCGTGGTGGACGTCCTTGACGCTGGCCCACCGCTGCGTCACGTCCTTGACCAGGCACCGGCTGATCACCTCGCCGAGGGCACCGGCGTCGGTCGAGAACGGCCGGTGCGGCTCGGTGCGGGCCCGGCGCAGGTAGGCCAGGGCGGAGTCGTCGTCGGGGTCGTCGCTGGCGAACGGCGCCCGCCCCTCGAGGAGGGTGTAGAGGGTGGACCCGAGCGACCAGATGTCGTCGGCGGGGGTCGGAGGGTGGCCGTCGAGGATCTGCGGCGAGGCGTGGCGGTAGGTGAACGCCTCGACCGACGAGGTGTACTCCGCGTCGACGAGGCGCGCGATCCCGAAGTCGGCCAGCACCCACGAGGTGGGCAGGACGAGCACGTTCTGCGGCTTGACGTCGCGGTGGAGGAAGCCCTGGTCGTGGGCGAAGGCGAGGGCGTCGGAGAGCACCAGGCCGATGCGCACGACCTCCTCGGGCGGGAACGGCCCCTGCTCGCGGAGCCGGTCGTTGAGGGTGCCGCCGTCGTAGTACTCCATCACGATCGCGGGTCGGCCGGACTCCGTCGTGCCGGTGTCGAGCACCGTGACGATGTTGGGGTGCTGGCGGCCCAGGCCGACGGTGATCTCGATCTCACGGGCGAACCGGGCCGAGCTCTCGGCGTCGTCGACCAGCAGCACCTTGACCGCGACGTCACGGCCCAGACGCGGCTCGCGGGCCCGGTAGACGACCGACTCCCCGCCGCGCCCGACCACCACGAGGTCGGTGTAGCCCGCGAGGGCCTCGGTGGGCGGCGGTCCGTCGGCAGGCGGGCGCCACGCGTGGTGCTCGCTCGCGCTGTCGACCATCCGTGCCCCCCTGTACGCCCCGTCGGACAGCGGCGATCGTACCCGGACACGAGCGGGTCCGCCGGGGTCCGCGGAGGAGCCGGAAATGCGGACCGGCGCCCACCCGAGGGTGGACGCCGGTCGCGGGAGCCGGGCGGGTCAGGCCTTGCCGGACTCGTCGGTGCTCTCGTCGGTGCTCTCCGCCGCGGAGTCCTCGGTGCTCTCGGCGGCCGTCTCCTCGACGGGCTCGCCGATGGTGCCGTCGGGGCGCAGGTTCTTGAGCTCGACCACGTTGCCCGAGGCGTCCTTGACGGTGGCGGCCTCCACGATGGTGGCCAGCGCCTTGCCGCGCAGGATCTCCTGCACGAGCTCGGGGATGTGGTTGTGCTCGAACATGTGGTTGGCGAACTCCTGCGGGTCCTGTCCGGACTGCTGGGCACGCCGCACGAGGTGCTCGGAGAGCTCGGCCTGGTCGATGCCGAACTCCTCCTTCTTGGCGATCTTGTCGAGGACGAACTGGGCGGCGACGGCGTCGCGGACCCGGCGCTCGAGGTCGGCCTCGAACTCCTCCTGGGTCTGGCCCTCGTCCTCGAGGTACTTCTCCATCGCGATGCCGGCCATGGCGAGCTGCTGCTCGATGTTCTGGCGGCGCGCGTTGAGCTCGTCGGTGACCATCACCTCGGGCAGCGGGACCGAGACCTTCTCGAGGAGGGCCTCGAGGACCGCGTCGCGGGCGGCGGCGGCCTGCTCGAGGCGCTTGCCGCGGCCGAGGCGCTCGCGCACGTCGGCGGTGAGCTCGTCGACGGTGTCGAACTCGGAGGCCAGCTGGGCGAACTCGTCGTCGTACTCGGGGAGCTGCTGCTCCTGCACGGCCGAGACCTTGACGGTGACCTGGACCGGCTCGCCGACCAGGTCGCCACCGACCAGCTCGGAGTCGAAGGTCTTCTCCTCGCCGGCGGACAGGCCGGCCAGGGCCTCGTCGAGGCCGTCGATCATGCCGCCGCGGCCGACCTTGTAGGACATCCCGGTGACCTCGCCACCCTCGACGGTCTCGCCGTCGCGGGCCGCGACCAGGTCGATGGTCACGAAGTCGCCCTCGGCGGCCGCGCGCTCGACCGGGACGAGGGTGCCGAAGCGCTCACGCAGCGCCTCGACCTGCTCGTCGACGTCGGCGTCGGTGATCTCGACGTCCTCCACGCTGGCCTCGAGGCCCTCGTAGTCGGGGAGCTCGAAGTCGGGCTTGACGTCGACCTCGGCGGTGAACTCGAGGGACTCGTTGTCCTCGAACTTCGTCACCTCGATCTCCGGCTGGGCCAGCGGCTCGAGGTCGTGCTCCTGCAGCGCGGCCATGTACTGCTGCGGGACCACGGCGTTGATGGCCTCGTCGAGGACCGGGCCACGGCCGATCTGGCGGTCGATGACCGCCGGCGGGACCTTGCCGCGGCGGAAGCCGGGGACGTTGATCTGCTTCGCGATCTTCTGGTACGCCGCGTCGAGGCTCGGCTTGAGCTCCTCGAAGGGCACCTCGACGGTCAGCTTGGCCCGGGTGGGGCTCAAGGTCTCGACGGCGCTCTTCACAAATGTCTCCTGATGCTGAAGGTCATGGGTACGCATGCGGACGAGCCGGGGGAACCGCGGGGAAGAGGCGTCCGCAAACCATGGAAGTCTATCGGCGCAGCGGGCGCAGGCCGAATCAGCCACCAGCGGTCGGGGCGACAGGACTCGAACCTGCGATCTCCTGCTCCCAAAGCAGGCGCGCTAGCCACTACGCTACGCCCCGCCAAACCGACCCCGGAACGCTCCTGACGGAGGCGCCGCGGCCTGCTTGGAGCGGATGACGGGAATCGAACCCGCGTAGCCAGTTTGGAAGACTGGGGCTCTACCATTGAGCTACATCCGCGCGCGTCCGACGGCGTCCTCGCCGCCGGTGCGGGAGTCATGGTGCCACACCCGCGGTCCGGCACCCCAACCGGCTCGCGGGGCCACACCGGCGTCAGCGCCGGTGCACCAGCAGCAGCGCGCGGTCGTCGTTGCGGGAGCCGAGCGCCTCGACGAGCCGCTTGGCGCCGCCCTCGAACTGGCCGCGCAGCAGCCGCTCGGCCTGGCCGAGCATCCGGTCGATGCCCAGGGCGATGTCGCGGTTGCGGGTCTCGACCATCCCGTCGGTGTAGAGCAGGAGCGCGTCGCCGTGGCGCATCACCCCGGAGACGGCGGGGAAGGTCGCGTCCTCGATCAGCCCGAGGATCGGGCCCTCCGACTCCAGCACCTCCCAGCGGCCTGAGCCGGCATGGCGCAGGGCGGCAGGCGGGTGCCCGGCGCTGCGGATGTCGTAGCGGCCGGTCGTCAGGTCGAGCGAGAGGTGGATGGCCGTGGCGAACCCCTCGTCCCAGTCCTGCTGGAGCAGGAACCGGTTGGCGCTGTCGAGGAACTCGCTGGGCGGCAGCGCGCTGAGCAGCCCGCCCAGGGCACCGCAGAGCAGCAGCGCGCGGGTGCCGGCGCCCTGGCCCTTGCCCGACACGTCGACCACCGCCACCTCGAGGCGCTCCGCGATGCGCGAGGCGACGACGAAGTCGCCCGCGAAGGGGGTGCCACCGGCCGAGCGCAGCTCGCTGGCGGCGTACCACTGCGCGGGGAGGTCGGGGATCCCGCCCTGCCGCAGGATCCGGTCGCGCAGGTCGACGAACATCGTCTCGCCCTGGATGCCCGCCACCCCCAGGCGCGTGCGGCGCAGGGACGAGGCCAGCACCACGAAGCCCAGGACGAACATGATGACCACGGTGAGCACGATGCGCAGGTCGATCCGGTCCTGGCTGGGCACGACGAGCGCGAGCACCAGCAGGACGAACACGACGAACCACGGCAGCTGGCGTGGGCCGAGCACCAGGCTCGAGGCCAGCAGCGGGACGAGCAGGCTGACGAGCGGGACGCTCTCGTGGAAGCGCCAGATGACCAGGCCGATGAGCACCGTGACGACGACGAGCAGGACGAGCATCCGCGACCCGCGGGGGACGAGCCGACTGGCGGCGGCGTTGAGCGATGGAGAACTCACCGACGAGCCCCTCCTGATCTCCCAGTCCCCTTGGTGGGAGATCGTAAGGCCCGCGAGCGGAACTTCGGCTGGCATCGGGGGCACCAGAACGTGTTGCGTCCGACGAGCTCACCCGTGAGCACGGGCGTGCCGCACACCAGGCACGGCAGCGACGTGCGGCGGTAGACGTAGACCTCGCCCCCGTGGTCGTCCTTGCGGGGCTCGCGGCCCATCGCCTCGGGGGTGTGCTCGGGGCGCACGGTGTCGATCCGGCCGGTGCGCACGCCCTCGGCCATGAGCTCGACGAGGTCGTCCCACATCGCGCGCCACTGCCCGACCCGCAGGGTGTTGCCGGGCCGGAGCGGGTGGATGCGGTGGCGGAAGAGGACCTCGGCGCGGTAGACGTTGCCGACACCTGCCAGCACCTTCTGGTCCATCAGCAGGTCGCCGATGGGGCGCTGGCTCGCCGAGATGCGGCGCCAGGCGCGATCGGGGTCGGCGTCGGGACGCAGCGGGTCGGGGCCGAGGCGCTCGATCACCTCGGCGCGGCGGGCGGGGCCCACCAGGTCGCACACGATCGCGCCGCGCAGGTCGGCGTACGCCGGGGGTCGCGGACCGGCGCCGGACTCGGCGCCGGCATCGGCGTCCGGGAGCGTGACCAGCCGCAGCCGGACGGCGCCCACCGGGTCGGGGACCGCCCCGAGCCCTCCCCCGATGTCGGCGTGCACGTCGAGCTGGCCGATCAGGCCGAGGTGCACGTGCACGAAGCGCTCGCCCTCGAGCTCGAGGAACAGGTGCTTGCCGGCGGAGTCGGCGCCGATCACCCGCGACCCGTCGAGCAGCGCCGCGTCGGCCGCGAACCGTCCCTGCGGCGACGTGACCCGCACCCGCCGTCCGGCGAAGGCCGCGGTGAGGTCGTCGGCGAGCTTGCGGAGCGTGTGCCCCTCAGGCATCCGGGCGATCGGGTGAGGAGTCGGGGACGGTGCCGCGCAGGGCCGACTCCGGCAGCGGCGGCAGCTCGCCCGTCTCGTCGTACGTCGTGAGCTGTCCGATGCGGCGCGCGTGGCGCTCGTCGCCGGAGAAGGGGGTGGTGAGGAAGAGCTCGATGAAGCGGGTCATCTCCTCGACCGGGTGCATCCGGCCACCGACCGAGACGACGTTGGCGTCGTTGTGCTCGCGCGCCAGCACGGCGGTCTCCTCCGACCAGGCCAGGGCGCACCGGATGCCCTCCACCTTGTTGGCCGCGATCTGCTCGCCGTTGCCCGAGCCGCCGATCACGACACCCATGCTCTCCAGGCCGTCGGCGCGGTCGGCGGCCACGCCCTCGGCCGCCCGCAGGCAGAAGCACGGGTAGTCGTCGAGGGCGTCGTAGACGAACGGTCCGTGGTCGACGACCTCGTAGTCGTGGTCGACCAGCCAGGTGGTCAGGTGGTCCTTCAGCTCGAGTCCGGCGTGGTCGGAGCCCAGGTGTACGCGCATGGGAGGAGTCTCCCAGAGCAGCCCGACGCCGACACCACCCCCACGAGATCGCGAGTGTCCTCCTGCGGCTCAGGCGAGGTGCAGGTCGAGCCAGCCGGCGACCTGCCGCACCAGCGGCTCGGACGCGGTGAAGCCCGCGTGCCGCCAGAAGCCGTGGGTCTGGCCCAGGTAGCGCACCCCGACGGTCTCCACGCCGGTCTCGGCGACCCGCCGGGCGAGCTCCTCCCCCTCGTCGCGCAGCGGGTCGGCCTCGGCGGTGGCGACGAACGTGGGCGGCAGGGTGTGCAGCCGGTCGGAGAGCAGCGGCGCGAGGTCGGGGTCGTCGTAGTCGGCCTCGCTGCGTGCGTACTGCTCCCAGTACCACCGCGCCTGGTCCGGGTCGAAGCCCGAGTCCGCCCCCTGCTGCCACGACGGGAACGCGTTGCGCGGGTCGAGGAAGGGGTAGACGAGCGCCACGGCGCGGAAGAAGCCGGGGTTGCGCAGGGCGGCGACCAGGGCGAGGTTGGCGCCCGCGGAGTCGCCGTGGGCGGCGTACGCGCCCGGCGGGCCCTCGCGCCGCAGCCAGCCGACCACGGTGTCGAGGTCGTCGGGCGCCGCGGGGAACCGGTGCTCCGGCGGGCGGCGGTAGCCGACGCTCAGCACCGGGCGGCCCAGCCGGTTGGCGAAGCGGCGGCAGATGGGGTCGTGGACGTCGACGTCGTTGAGCACGAACCCGCCGCCGTGGGCGTGCACGACGAGGCCCGGCCGGGCGCCGGCGGGCGTGTAGAGGCGGCAGCGCACCCCGTCGGCGTCGACCTCCTCGACCGCGGCGACGTCCTCGCGCGGCTCGAGGAGGCTGGCGCGGCGTGCGTCCTCGCGGTGGGCGGCGAGGTTGAAGCCGGGCGCGCGGAGGTCGGGACTGTCGTCCCCGGCGAGTGCCGCGCGCACCTCGGGATACATCACGACGACCTCCTGGTCGGTGGGAGTCGGGGTCCAGCGCTCGATCAGCGCGACATCAGTGCGTCGAGGCCGACGGCGACCGCGGCCGCGACCCGGAAGTCGACCCGCCGGTCGGGCACCGTGACGCGGTAGTGGTCACGGATCGACATCCTGCGCTCGACGGAGAAGAGCGGGGCGCCGGTGGTGTCGACGAAGTCGAAGTTGACCGGGATGAAGTCGACGTCGGTGAAGCGGCGCAGCAGCGCGACGAGCTGGTTGCGCTCGCGACCGGAGCCGGCGTAGCCGGGCCCCTCGACCAGGAAGGTCGAGCGGAGCAGCGACGCGCCGAACTCCTTCTTGAAGTAGCCGATCTGCGCCCCGGACTCGTCGGTGATGTCGTAGCCGGCGTTGAGGTCGATCGCACGGCGCGCCTTGAAGCCGAAGACCGGACGCGACTTGCTCGCGTCGGCGAAGAAGGTGACCTGCTCCTTGAACGCCATCCGCTTCTGCTCCGCGAGCGCCATCAGCCGGGTGGGGTTGCCCGCCTCGTCCGACTCCGAGATCTCGTAGCGGTTGATCATCATGGTCAGCTTCTGCCTGACCACGAAGTGCGGCAGGTACATCTCGGCGGTGTCGGGCATGGGGCGGAGCCTAGCCACCCACCCGGGCGAGCTCCTCCTCGACGACCGACGGGTCGAGCTTGGTGAACACCGGCGTCGGCTTGGCCACCTTCGCACCCACCGGCACCGGGCGCGACGCCCACGCGGGCGTCGCGGAGTAGTCGCCGGTGATGATCGTGTACGACGTGTGGCCGGCGCCGTTGTCGGGCTCGAGCTCCTCGACCTGCTCGATGCGCGGCATCGGCATCAGCTCGCCCTCGCCGCCCAGCACCGCGTGCACCTTGTTGGCCGCGTGGGGCAGGAACGGCGACAGCAGCGTGTTGCAGTCGCTCACGCACTGCGCGGCCACGTGCAGCACCGTCGCGAGGCGCTCGCGCTGGGACTCGTCCTTCATCTTGTAGGGCTCGGTGACCGTGAGGTACTTGTTGACCTCGCCGACCACCCGCATCGCCTCGGCGACGGCGGCTCGCAGCCGGTGCTTCTCGATCAGGTCGCCGACGCTCGTGAAGCCCCCGCGCACGGTGGCGAGCACCTGCTCGTCGACCTCCTCGAGCGGCCCCGCCGCCGGGATCTCGCCGAAGCTCTTGGCGACCATCGTGGCGGTGCGGTTGACCAGGTTGCCCCAGCCCGCGACCAGCTCGGAGTTGTTGCGGGTGACGAAGTCGGCCCACGTGAAGGCGGCGTCGGAGGTCTCCGGCCCGGCCGCGCAGATGTAGTAGCGCAGCGCGTCGGGGCCGTAGCGGGCGAGGAAGTCGCCGACGTAGATGACGTTGCCGCGGCTGGTCGAGAACTGCGAGTCGCCAAAGGTCAGGAACTCGCTGGAGACCACCTCGGTCGGCAGGTTGAGCGTGCCGTACGCGCCGGGCTCGCCGCCCTTGTCGCCCTCGCCGTTGTAGGCCAGCAGCTCGGCCGGCCAGATCTGGGAGTGGAAGACGATGTTGTCCTTGCCCATGAAGTAGTAGGACTCGGCGTCGGCGTCGTTCCACCATTCGCGCCACTTGTCCGGCTCGCCCAGCCGACGGGCCCACTCGATGGAGGCCGACAGGTAGCCGATGACCGCGTCGAACCACACGTAGAGCCGCTTGGTCGGCTGGTCCTCCCAGCCCGGGACCGGGATGCCCCAGTCGATGTCGCGGGTCATCGCGCGCGGACGGATCTCCTTGAGGATGTTCTGGCTGAACTTGATCACGTTGGGTCGCCACAGGCCGGTCGCCTCGCGCTCGTCGAGCCACGCCCCCAGCGCGTCGGCGAGGGCCGGCAGGTCGAGGAACCAGTGCTGGGTGTCGCGGAACTCCGGGGTCTCGCCGTTGATCCTCGAGCGCGGGTCGATGAGGTCGGTCGGGTCGAGCTGGTTGCCGCAGTTGTCGCACTGGTCGCCGCGCGCCTCGGCGTACTTGCAGATCGGGCAGGTGCCCTCGATGTAGCGGTCGGGCAGCGTGCGGCCCGTGGACGGGCTGATCGCGGTCTTCGTCGTCTCCTCGACCATGTAGCCGTTGCGGCGACACGTCTCGAACATCTCCTGCACCACCGCGTAGTGGTTGCCGGTGGTGGTGCGGGTGAAGAGGTCGTACGACAGCCCGAGGCCGCAGAGGTCGTCGACGATCACCTGGTTGTACTTGTCGACCAGCTCGCGGGCGGGCAGGCCCTCGTTGTCGGCGAGCACCAGGATCGGCGTGCCGTGCTCGTCGGTGCCGCTCACCATCAGCACGTCGTGGCCCGCCATCCGCATGTAGCGGCTGAACACGTCGGAGGGCACGCCGAAACCGGCCACGTGGCCGATGTGGCGCGGGCCGTTGGTGTAGGGCCAGGCGACGGCGGACAGGACACGAGTCATGGACGCAAGCCTAGTGACCGGGTGCCACCCGCCCTGCCCCGGTGGCGTCCCCGGGCACGGGCGGGCGGCAGCGCGGGGTCAGGAGAAGTCGAGGTCGCCCGTGCGCGAGCGCTTGAGCTCGTAGAAGTAGGGGAACTTCGCGACGGCCACGGCGCCGTCCCAGAGCTCGCCGGCCTCCTCGCCGCGGGGGATCTTGGACAGGACCGGACCGAAGAACGCCGAGCCGTCGATGTGGATGGTCGGCGTGCCGACGTCGTCGCCGACGGGGTCCATGCCCTCGTGGTGGCTCTTCGCGACCGCGTCGTCGAGCGACGCGTCGTCCCAGGCCTCGATCAGGTCGGCGGGCAGGCCCGCGTCCGCCAGCGACGCGGCGACCGTCTCCCTGGTCAGCCCCTCACCGTGGTTGTGGTGGCGGGTGCCGACCGCGGTGTACCAGTCGCCCAGCGCCTTGTTGTCACGCTCCTGCGCGATCTTGATCGCGACGCGCACCGGCTTCTCGGTGCCCTTCAGCATCTCCCGGTACTCGTCGGGGATGTCCTTGTCCTTGTTGAGGTAGGCCAGCGACATCACGTGCCACTGCACGTCGATGTCGCGCACCTGCTCGACCTCGCGGATCCAGCGCGAGGTGATCCAGGCGAACGGGCAGAGCGGGTCGAACCAGAGGTCAGCGGTAGCCATGTCCACCACAAGACCCCGCCACGGCCACCTATTCCCCACCCCTCCCCCACCGGCCGCCCACCGGCCGCCCGCCGGCCGCCCACCGGCCCCCTCCGGCATGGGCCGGCGATGCACCCGGTGGCAGGATGCGAGCATGCCTGGAACCAACCTCACCCGGGACGAGGCCGCCACCCGCGCCGCCCTCCTGGACGTCACGGCGTACACCGTCGACCTGGACCTCACGTCAGCCACCCAGCCCGAGGAGACCACCTTCGTCTCCACCACGACGCTCGAGTTCACCTGCCGCGAGCCAGGAGCCGCCACGTTCGCCGACCTCGTCGCGCCCAGCGTCCGCGAGATCACGCTCAACGGACGCAGCCTCGACCCGGCCACCGCGTACGCCGACCACCGCATCGCGCTCGACGGGCTCGAGGCGAGCAACACGCTGGTGGTGACGGCCGACTGCGCCTACTCCAACACCGGCGAAGGGCTGCACCGCTTCGTCGACCCCGCCGACGACCGGGTCTACCTCTACAGCCAGTTCGAGGTGCCCGACGCCCGGCGCGTCTTCACCACCTTCGAGCAGCCCGACCTCAAGGCCGTGTTCACCTTCAACGTCACCGCCCCCTCGCACTGGGTCGTGGTGTCCAACGCCGCGACCCCCGAGCCGGTCGAGGCGGGCGACGGCGCCTCGGTGTGGCGCTTCCCCACCACCAAGCGGATGTCGACCTACATCACCGCGATCGTCGCCGGCGAGTACCACGGCGAGTTCGACACCTACGAGGGCAAGTTCGGCACCATCCCGCTGGGCCACTACTGCCGCCAGTCGCTCAAGGACCACATGGACACCGCCGAGCTGGTCAAGCTGACCAAGCAGAGCTTCGAGTGGTTCGAGGAGCAGTTCGACTACCCCTACCCGTTCGGCAAGTACGACCAGCTCTACGTGCCGGAGTACAACGCCGGAGCGATGGAGAACGCCGGCTGCGTGACCCTGCGCGACGAGTACCTCCCCCGCAGCCGCCAGCCCCGCTCGTTCTTCGAGTTCCGCGCCTCGGTCATCACCCACGAGATGGCGCACATGTGGTTCGGCGACCTGGTGACCATGAAGTGGTGGGACGACCTCTGGCTCAACGAGTCGTTCGCGGAGTGGGCCTGCTACTGGTGCGAGGCCAACGCCACCGAGTTCACCGACGCGTGGACCGGCTTCGCCAACGCCCGCAAGCAGACCGGCTACCGCGCCGACCAGCTGCCGTCCACCCACCCGATCGCGGCCGACAACGTCGACCTGCACGCGGTCGAGGTCAACTTCGACATGATCACCTACGCCAAGGGCGCGTCGGTGCTCAAGCAGCTCGTCGCGTGGGTCGGCATCGAGCCGTTCCTGAAGGGCCTGCGGTCCTACTTCAAGGAGTGGGAGTACGGCAACCCGGAGTTCAAGGACCTGCTCGCCACGCTCGAGAAGTCCTCGGGCCGCGAGCTGCAGGGCTGGGCGCAGGAGTGGCTCCAGACGGCCGGCGTCAACACGCTCGCGCCCGTCTTCGAGCTCGACGCCGACGGCGCCTACTCGTCGTTCGCCGTCGCCCAGTCGGCCCACCCCGACTGGCCGACGCTGCGCCGGCACCGCCTCGGCATCGGCCTCTACGACACGGTGACCGACGAGGAGGGCGCCGGGCGCCTCGTGCGTCGCGACTACCTCGAGATCGACGTCGACGGCGCCAGCACCGACGTCCCCGAGCTCGTCGGCGTGCGGCAGCCCGCGCTGCTGCTGCTCAACGACGAGGACCACGCCTACGCCAAGATCCGCCTCGACGAGCGCTCCCTCGCGACCGCCATCTCGGGCCTGTCGACGTTCGAGGACTCGCTGCCCCGCGCGCTCGTGTGGGGTGCGGCGTGGGACATGACGCGTGACGCCGAGATGCGCACCCGCGACTGGGTCGACCTGGTGCTCGCCAACATCGGCCAGGAGAGCGACGCGTGGGCGGTGACCCGGATCCCGGCGTCGACCGCGCTCGCCGTCAACTTCTACTCCGACCCCGCGCACCGACCCGAGCTCAGGGCGCAGTGGGAGACCGGCCTGCGCGAGCTGCTGCTCGCGGCCGAGCCCGGCAGCGACCACCAGCTCACCTTCGCCCGCTCCTACGCCGGGGCCGCCCACAGCGACGCGGCGCTCGACGACCTCATCGGCCTGCTCGACGGGTCGTTCGAGGTCGAGGGGCTGGCGATCGACCAGGACATGCGGTGGGTGCTCATCACCGCGCTGGCCAAGCAGGGTCGTTTCGGCGACGCGGAGATCGACGCCGAGCTCGAGGTCGACCGGACCATCTCGGGCAAGGAGCAGGCGGCCGCCGCCCGGGCCGCCCAGCCGACCGCGGAGGCCAAGGCCGCGGCCTGGGACGCGCTGCTCGACCCGTCGACGCCCAACGAGACCTCGCGCGAGATCGCGTTCTCGATCTTCCGCTTCGGGCAGGAGGACGTGCTCGAGCCCTACCTCGAGAAGTTCCTCACCGCGTCGCAGACGCTCGTCGACACGCTGGGCTTCCACAAGGCCTCGACGATCCTCGAGTACGGCTTCCCGCGCCCTCTCGGCTCCGCCGCCACCCTCGCGCGGCTCGACGAGTGGCTGGCCGACGGCTCGGCGCCCAAGCAGGCGCAGCGCTACGTCGGCGAGGCGCGCGCCGAGATCGCCCGCGCCCTGGCCGCGCAGGAGTGCGACGCCCAGTAGCAGTCGAGGCAGCAGTCGAGGCAGCAGTCGAGGCAGCAGTCGAGTCGGCGCGTCCTGACACCCCACCAGGGTCGAGGCGGCGCGTCCTGACACCCCACCAGGGTCGAGGCGGCGCGTCCTGACATCATCGAGGTCAGGACGCGCCGACTCGGCGCTGTTTCGGAGTCAGGACGAGCCGACTCGACCCGACTGCGGCGTCAGGACGAGCCGCCTCGGCTCAGGCCTGGGGGGAGCCCTGGGGCTGGGTGCGCTCGGCCAGCAGGGCGATGCCCCGCTGGAGGCCGGCGAGCAGGTGGCCGGCGGCGAAGTCCGACGTCATGGCCTCGACGGCGCGCTCGACCTCGGCGTCGGTCAGGACGCGGCGTACGTCGCCGCCGGTGACGACCTCGACCACCCGACGGCGGGGGTCGACGAGGATCAGCACGCTGCGCGCCGGGACCACCAGGCGGTTGTGCAGGCGGGTGGCCCAGGTGCGGGCGTCGTCGCCCTCGACCGGGCCGACGTAGACGGAGAACTCGAAGCGGGAGGCCTGCTCGGCGAGCCGGATGGACTTGTCGAGGGCCAGCCGGTCGGTGTCGCTCAGGGCCTCACCAGCGGCCACTTGCGCCACCTGCTCGGGAGTCCTCGCCGTCGGGGGCGGGGAGCTCGGCGACGCCCTGTCGCGGACCGCCGATCCACTGGGGCTCACCGGCCGAGTGGTCGGGCAGGAGCCGCTCGCCGCGGATCATCGGCGGCAGGTAGACCGCGACCGCGATCACCACGAAGGCCAGGAGCGGGAATCCGACGAACAGCGCCAGGGAGTGCAGCGAGTCGAGCTGGAGGCGCTCGGTCTGGCCACCCCAGCCCTCGGGGACGTCGGCGTGGGCCGGCGCGGCGAGCAGGGCGAGGGCCGTGCCCCCGGCGAGGGCTGCGGCACGGCCGCCCCAGCGGGCGCGGGCGCGTCGGGGTGAGCGGGACGGGCTGACGTGCGTGGTCACGGGTCACAGCGTATCGCCCATACTGGCGGGCATGCCTCACCCCCTCACCACCCCGATCATGCTCATGACCGAGGCCTCCGGGAGCGAGACCAACCCCTGCGACGCCGACGCGCGGCTGTGCGACTGGACCTGGGAGCGCACCAGCGACGCGTCGCTGTCCACGGTGGTCGACTGGATCGTCGGCAAGCCGCTGGCCCTGGCCGGCCTGGTGATCATCGGGCTCGTGGTGCGGTGGGCGCTCCACCGGCTCGTCGACCGGATCGTCCGCAGGGCCGAGCACGGGATGCTGCCCGACCGCCTGAGCCGCGCCATCTCGGGCGGGCGCATGGGCGCGGCCCTCAACCTGCGTGAGGACCCGGGCTACACCAGGCGGGTGCAGCGTGCGGCGACGATGGGCTCGCTGCTCAAGAGCGTCATCACCGGTGTCGTCCTCACCGTGGTCTCACTGATGGTCATCGCCGAGCTCGGCTACGACATCGGCCCGCTGATCGCCAGCGCCGGCATCATCGGCGTCGCCATCGGGTTCGGCTCGCAGGCGCTGGTCAAGGACTTCCTGTCGGGCATCTTCATGATCTTCGAGGACCAGTACGGCGTCGGCGACGAGGTCGACCTGGGTGAGGCCTCCGGCACCGTGGAGGCGGTGGGCCTGCGCGTGACGCGGCTGCGCGACGTCAACGGCACCGTCTGGTACGTCCGCAACGGCGAGATCCTCCGGGTCGGCAACATGAGCCAGAACTGGGCACGCACCGTGCTCGACGTCGGGGTGGCCTACGGCGAGGACCTGGCCCGCGTGCAGCGCGTGCTGGCCGACGTCGCGCACGACCTCTGGCAGGACGAGGACTTCACCGGTCGGGTCATCGAGGAGCCGTCGGTGTGGGGCGTGCAGGAGCTCGGCCCGGACGGCGTGCTGGTGCGCGTCGCCCTGAAGACCGCGCCGCTGGAGCAGTGGGCCGTGGCCCGCGAGATGCGCCAGCGGATCAAGGCCCGGTTCGACCTGGAGGGCATCGAGATCCCGTTCGCCCAGCGCGTGCTGTGGATCCGCGACCAGCAGCGCCCCGAGGCCCCGTCCGCTCCCGACGACGCGCACCCGCCGGCGCGGGGTCCGGCGCAGACCGAGGCCGAGATCGCGCCCACCGGGGAGACCCCGTCCTGACGCGGCTGGGGTGGCACGGGAGGATGGTCGCGTGACGACGACCTTCTACGACGAGATCGGCGGCGAGGAGACGATCCGCCGGATCGTGCACCGCTTCTACGAGGGCGTCGCCGACGACGAGGTCCTGCGCCCGATGTACCCCGAGGAGGACCTCGGCCCCGCCGAGGACCGGTTCGCCCTGTTCCTCATCCAGTACTGGGGCGGCCCCACCACGTACGGCGACACGCGCGGCCACCCGCGGCTGAGGATGCGCCACGCGCCGTTCAGCGTGACGCCGGAGTCGGCGCAGCACTGGCTGCGGCACTTCCGCGCCGGTCTCGACGAGGCCGGCCTCACTCCCGAGCAGGACGAGCGGTTCTGGGACTACGTCACCCACGCCGCGCAGTTCATGGTCAACTCCCCGGACTGAGCTCCCCCGCGAGGTCGCGCAGCACGTCGGGCACGGGCGCCGGACGCCCGGTGGCGCTGTCCATGCACACCCCGACCACCCGCGCACGGGCCAGCACCTCCTCGCCGTCGCGCACCACCGAGTCGAAGACGACCGACGTGGTGCCGATCCGTGAGATCCAGGTGCGGCAGTCGTAGGGCTCGGGGCGGAACAGGATCGGGCGCCGGTAGTCGACGTCGACCTGGGCGACCACGAGGTGGTGCCCTTGCCCCAGCTCGGCGCCGCTGGCCATCATGAGCTGGATCCGCGCCTCCTGGAAGTACTCGAAGTACTTGACGTTGTTGACGTGGCCGTAGACGTCGACGTCGCTGAAGCGGACGTGCACCGAGTAGCGCCCGCCGGGCACGTCGACGACGTCGGGCAGCCTCGGCGTACGCACGGGCTCGTCCGGCTCGAACAGCCGCCCGAGCGACTCGTGCTCCTCGGCGTGCAGGCGCCGCGGTCGCTCGGTGGAGAAGACGTAGGGCGTGAGCACGGTCCGGGCGCGGACGTAGACCGTGCGCTCGCCCGACGCGTCCTCCTCGAAGACCTCGTAGGCCATCGTGAAGCTCGCGGCGCGGATCTCGGTCACCCAGCACTCGATCGAGACCGGCTCGGAGCCGAAGGTCAGCGACGAGAGGTAGGTGACCTCGTGCCGCACCACCACGACCCCCTCAGCCAGGTCGTCGGCCCGGCTCGCAGGGGCGTGGGTGCGGAACATGTCGACCCGCGCCTCCTGGAGGTAGTCGACGTAGGTGACGTTGTTGACGTGGCCGAGCAGGTCGAGGTCGGCCCACCTCAGGGGGCAGCGATAGAGATGACGCACGTGCCGATCGTCGCAGACGACGACCCCACCCTGCGCCGACCTGGCGCCCCGTGCCGCACTAAGGTGCGATGGCACACCCGCACGACCTCCCACCACCCACCGAGCCACCGGAGTCCTCCATGCCCGAGGCAGTGATCGTTTCCGCAGCCCGCTCCCCCATCGGACGCGCCAACAAGGGCTCGCTCAAGGACTTCCGCCCCGACGACCTCACCGCCCTCGTGGTGCAGGCCGCCCTGGAGAAGATCCCGGCGCTCGACCCCGCCGCGATCGAGGACCTGCTCCTCGGCTGCGGGCTCCCCGGTGGCGAGTCGGGCAACAACATGGCGCGGGTGGTCACCACGCTGCTCGGCCTCGAGGTCCCCGGCGCGACCGTGACCCGCTACTGCTCGTCGTCGGTGCAGACCACCCGGATGGCGTTCCACGCGATCAAGGCCGGCGAGGGCGACATCTTCGTCTCCGCCGGCGTGGAGACCGTGTCCCGCTTCGCCAAGGGCACCTCCGACCACATCCCCGACACGCGCAACCCGCGCTTCGAGGACGCCGCCGCACGCACCGCCGAGTACGCGAAGGGCGGGCGCGACTGGCACGACCCGCGCGAGGACGGCGAGCTGCCCGACATCTACATCGCGATGGGCCAGACGGCCGAGAACGTCGCCCGGCTGCGCGGCCTCGACCGCAAGGAGCTCGACGAGTTCGCCGTCCGCTCGCAGAACCTCGCCGAGAAGGCGATCGCCGACGGCTTCTGGGAGCGCGAGATCACCCCCGTCACCACGCCCGACGGCACCGTGGTCAGCAAGGACGACGGCCCCCGCGCCGGCGTGACCTACGAGGCCATCGCCGCCCTCGACCCGGTCTTCCGCCCCGACGGCGTGGTCACCGCCGGAAACTGCTGCGCGCTCAACGACGGCGCCGCGGCGGTGGTCATCATGTCCGACACCAAGGCCGCCGAGCTCGGCCTGACGCCGCTGGCGCGCATCGTGTCGACCGGCGTGTCCGGCCTGTCCCCCGAGATCATGGGCCTCGGCCCGGTCGAGGCCACCAAGAACGCGCTGAAGCACGCCGGCATGAGCATCGGCGACATCGACCTCGTCGAGATCAACGAGGCCTTCGCCGCCCAGGTCGTCCCGTCCTACCAGGACCTCGGCATCGACCTCGACCGCCTCAACGTCAACGGCGGCGCGATCGCGGTCGGCCACCCCTTCGGCATGACCGGCGCCCGCCTGCAGAACACCATGCTCAACAGCCTCGACTGGCACGACAAGACGACCGGCCTGATCACCATGTGCGTGGGCGGCGGCCAGGGCATGGCGATGATCCTCGAGCGGCTCTCCTGAGGAAGTCCCGCCCCCGCCAGCACTACGCTGGCCCCATGACCACGACGGGGGAGCCGCGCTGGCTCGACGACGACCAGCAGCACTCCTGGCGCGCCCTGATGATGGGCATGACGCTCCTCGAGGAGCGCCTCGACGACGACCTGCGGCGCGAGTTCGGCATGTCGCTGACGGAGTACGAGGTGCTGGTCCGGCTCTCCGAGCGACCCGGGCGGGCGATGAGGATGGCCCAGCTGGCCGACGCGATGGCCCACTCGCGCAGCCGGGTGACGCACACCGTCGCCCGGATGGAGGCCGCGGGCTACGTCACCCGCGGCACGACCCCGGAGGACGGGCGCGGGGTGGTGGCGACCATGACCGACCAGGGCTACGAGCTGCTGGTGCGCGCGGCGCCTTGCCACGTCGAGAGCGTGCGGCGCAACATCGTCGACCTGGTGCCCGAAGAGGACTTCGCCGCCGTCGGGCGGGTGTTCAACCGCGTCGCCGACCACCTGGTCAACCGGCACCCGGAGTCGGAGATCCGGCCCGCCTGACCACTCCGCCGTACGCACGCCGGACGGCGGGCGAACGCGCGCCGGGTCGCCGGCCGGCGGGCGTCGCGCGCCGCCGGCCGACGGAGCCGGTCAGTCGCGGGTGAGCCGGCGGTGGGTGACGCGGTGCGGACGGGCCGCCTCGATGCCGAGCCGCTCGACCTTGTTCTGCTCGTAGGATGCGAAGTTGCCCTCGAACCAGAACCACTTGGCCTGGTCCTCGTCGTCGCCCTCCCACGCCAGGATGTGGGTCGCCACGCGGTCGAGGAACCACCGGTCGTGGGAGGTGACCACGGCGCAGCCCGGGAAGTCGAGCAGCGCGTCCTCGAGGGACGACAGGGTCTCGACGTCGAGGTCGTTGGTGGGCTCGTCGAGGAGCAGCAGGTTGCCACCCATCTTCAGCGTCAGCGCCAGGTTGAGGCGGTTGCGCTCGCCGCCCGACAGGATGCCGGCCTTCTTCTGCTGGTCGGGGCCCTTGAAGCCGAAGGAGGCGACGTAGGCGCGGCTGTTCATCTCGAAGTTGGCGACCTTGATGAAGTCGAGACCGTCGGAGACGACCTCCCAGACGTTCTTGTGCGGGTCGATGCCGCCGCGGGACTGGTCGACGTAGGACAGCTTGACCGTCTGGCCGACGGTGAGGGTGCCCTCGTCCGGCTGCTCCGAGCCCGTGATCATCCGGAAGAGCGTGGTCTTGCCGACGCCGTTGGGGCCGATGACGCCGACGATGCCCGCGCGGGGCAGCTTGAAGGACAGGTCGTGGATCAGCGTGCGGTCGTCGAAGCCCTTGCCGAGCCCCTCGGCCTCGAGCACGATGTCGCCGAGGCGCGGGCCGGCCGGGATGTTGATCTCGGAGGTGTCGATCTTGCGCATCCGGTCGGCCTCGGCCGCCATCTCCTCGTAGCGGGCCAGACGCGACTTGCTCTTGGCCTGCCGGGCCTTGGGGTTGGAGCGGACCCACTCCAGCTCCTTCTCCAGCATCCGGGCGCGCTTGGCGTCCTTCTGGCCCTCGACCTTGAGCCGGTCCTTCTTGGTCTCGAGGTAGGTGGAGTAGTTGCCCTCGTAGGGGTGCGCCTTGCCGCGGTCGAGCTCGAGGATCCACTGCGCGACGTTGTCGAGGAAGTACCGGTCGTGGGTGACGGCGAGGACGGCGCCGGGGTAGGAGGCGAGGTGGCCCTCGAGCCACTGCACCGACTCGGCGTCGAGGTGGTTGGTGGGCTCGTCGAGCAGGAGCAGGTCGGGCTGCTGGAGGAGCAGCTTGCACAGCGCCACCCGGCGGCGCTCACCACCGGAGAGGTTGTCGACCAGGACGTCGGGCGGCGGGCAGCGCAGGGCGTCCATGGCCTGGTCGAGGCGGCTGTCGAGGTCCCACGCACCGGCGTTGTCGAGCTCGGTCTGGAGGTCGCCCGTCTCCTTCATCAGGGCGTCCTGGTCGGCGTCGGGCTCCCCCATCTCCATGTAGGCCTCCTCGAGGCGCTTCATCTTCGCCTTGAGGTCGCCGACCGCCTCCTCCACGTTCTCCAGGACGGTCTTGCCCTCGGTGAGCGGCGGCTCCTGCTGGAGCATCCCGACCGTCGCCTCGGGGTCGAGGATGGCGTCGCCGTTGTTGGCGTGGTCGAGCCCCGCCATGATCTTGAGCAGCGAGGACTTGCCCGTGCCGTTGGGGCCGACGACTCCGATCTTGGCGCCGTGGAGGAACGACAAGGTGACGTTGTCGAGGACGACCTTGTCGCCGTGGGCCTTGCGCACATTGCGCAGTGTGAAGACGTACTCAGCCATGCGGCCGAGCCTACGGGGAAGCGACCCCCGGCCGACAATCGCACCGACGCGCAAGGCCCCGGTCAAGCGGCCTGCTGGCCGCCCTGCTCCCCGCCCTGCTGCCCGCCCTGCTGCATGGCCTGCTCCCCGGCCTCCCCGCCGACCTGCGACGCCGAGTCTCGCGACTCGGCCGGCGCCGCCTTGGTGAAGCTGGTCGTGCCCTGGGAGAGGTCGTGGCCGACGGCGGAGGCCACCACCTCGAACGAGGTCTGTGGTGCGCCGTCGCGCTCCCACAGGTCGGCCACCAGCCGCCCGTGCACGACGACCGGGTCGCCGTTGTGCAGCGAGGAGGCCGCGTGGCGGGCCAGCCGGTTCCACGCCTTGACGGTGTGCCACGACGTGGCGCCGTTGACCCACTCGCCGTCTCGGTAGCGGCTCGGCCTGCACGCCACACGGAACGTCGCGACGGCGCGACCGTCGGCGATCTCGCGCAGCGTCACGTCGCCGCCGACCCGGCCGGTCAGGGTGATCTGGGTGTCGTACATCGGTGCCTCCTGGCTCGGGCGACGGCCCTCCCGCCGCGATCACCCAAGGCTCGCCGCCCCGGCCGACAGGACGGGCCGCACCGGCGCGAGGCTGGGGACAACCCGCCGTCGGCGCGGCCTGGGGACGTTCTCCGGCCCGCGAGTGGTCAGCGCAGGGCGGCGGCGAGGCCCTCGCGGACGGTCGCGTAGGAGGCCAGCTCGGCCTCGATCGGGGCGACGACCAGCTCGGCGGACACCTCCGAGATCGCATCGCGCAGCCGCTTGTCGGCCGTGCGCGCCCGCTTGCGCGCGGTCGCGGCCACCAGCCAGCGGCACACGAGGGCGAGGAGCAGGCCCAGCCCGATCCCGCCGAGCAGCAGCAGGGTGGGCAGCGGGAAGGCGCCGACCTCCGGCGTGGGCGGCTCGGGCAGCCGGGCGTAGGACCCGAGCGCGAGGAGGGCCAGCCAGCCGGCCCCGACGATCGCGGCGAGGATCAGGACGTACTGCAGGACGCGCACCAGCCCGGCCCACGCCGGGATCCTGGCGGCGCCGAGGTCGACGCCGGCCACGGCGCGGTCGAGTCGGTCGCCGAGGTCGGGCAGGCGCGACACCGACGCCGCGCGCACGGCCGCGGCCCACGGCGGCGCCATGCCCTCACCCACCTGGTCGGCCAGCGCGCGCACCTCGGTGTCGATCCGGGCACGCTGCACCCCGGTCGCCTTCGGGACGGAGGTGCGTGCGGTGCCGGTGAGCTCCTTGCCGGCCGCGCCGAGGTCGAGGTGAAGGCGCTTGAGGGGGTCGGGCTTGAGGCGCGAGAACCACGCCGTGACCGGCCAGCCGGTCGCCCGGTTGGCGCGGATGCGGGTGGAGTCGGCCACGGCCTTGACCACGGTCGGGACGCCGGCCGCGTCGGCGAACGCGCCGTCGAGCGCGGCGACCCGCTCCTTGGACAGCGTCGGGACCTTGCCCGTGCCGGTGGCCTCCTCGAGGCGCTGGGCCGCCGAGCGGACGTCGGCCTCGAGCCGAGCACGGGTGAGCTTCTTCTCCGCCACCCGCTTGGCGATCATGCCGCGCAGCTCCTCGATGCCCCAGCCCTGGCGGGCACTGACGGGCAGCACCGGGACGCCGGAGAGGCCGTCGGCCTCGAGCAGGCGGCGCACGTCGTCGACCATGCCGGCGCGACGGTCCTCGGGCACGGTGTCGATGTGGTTGAGCACCACCAGCATCACGTCCTGGTGGCCCGCGAGGGGCTTGAGGAAGCGGTCGTGGATGGCGGCGTCGGCGTACTTCTGCGGGTCGAGCACCCAGACCAGCATGTCGGCGAGCTGCACCAGCCGCTCGACCTCGAGGTGGTGGGAGACCTCGGTGGAGTCGTGGTCGGGCAGGTCGAGCAGCACGACACCGCGCATCTCGGCGTCCTCGTCGGCCTGGGAGAGCATCGAGTCGCGGGTGACCTGGTGGCGCGGCGGGATGCCGAGCCACTCCAGCAGCTCCTCGGCGCCCTCCTTGCCCCACACGACGGCAGTGGCCCACGACGTGGTGGGACGGCGTACGCCGACCGCGGCGAGCTCGAGCCCGCTGAGGGCGTTGAACGTCGAGGACTTGCCCGAGCCGGTGGCGCCGCCCAGCGCGACGACCGTGTGGTCGGCCGACAGCTTGAGCCGGCTCGCGGCGCGCGCGGCGACCGCGGTGGCGTCGTCGACGACGTCGTCGTCGACCCGGCCGCGGGCCGCCTCGGCTGCGCGCTCGAGTCCGTCGACGCGTGCGCCGATGTCAGAGCTCCTGGTGACCAGCTTCTTGGCCCCTTCGAGCAACGACGTCATGTCTCCCTCACGGTCCGGGCTGCGGTGCTTGTGACCACAACCCTAGGGGGCGTCGTCACCACCACCCGACACCCGGGGAGGTCGCTGCGCCTCCGCGAAGCGCAGGTCGTCGACCTTGCGCGCCGCCGCCCGCATCCGCTCGGGCGACTCGGGGGCGATCTGGAGGCTGTCGAGCAGGTCGGTGTAGCGCCGGCGCTCGGAGTCGAGCAGGTCGTTGACCGAGGCCTCCAGACGCTGCCGGGCCCGCTCGGCGAGCGAGCGCACGGCCTGGTCGCCGAAGACGGCCTCGAGCAGCTTCTGCCCGAGGATCGCCGACCCACCGGCGATGCCCGCCTCGGCGCCGGTCACGCCGGCGGTGTGGGCGAACACCACGATCATCAGCGCGACGGAGAGGCCGTTGACGCCGAACGCGAGGAAGCGCGCGGTCGAGCGCTTCTCGGCGCCCTCCGTGCGGACCATGTCGAGGACGTCGGACTGCCAGTCGCGCACGGCGCGCTCGGCGCGGCGGCGGAAGTCGCGCGAGGCCCGGCCGAGGTCCTCCCCGGCGTCGCGCAGCAGGGCCTGCCCGGCGGCGGTGCCGTGCCACGAGGCCTCGGCCCGCTCGGCGGCCGCCTCGGCGTGCTCGAGGATGAGCGTCTCGAGGCCCGACTCGACGGCGACCGTGACCCGCTCGGCCTGCTGGGGCTTGCCCTTGACCGCGTTGACGACGCGGTCGCGGATCCAGCCGACCCGGGTCTCCAGCGTGCGCAGCAGCTCGCCGGTGCCGACGAACTCCTGCCAGCGCGCCAGCACCTCGCCGCGCAGCAGGGTGCCGTCGGCGGAGGCCTCGCCCACCGCCGTGACGGCACGGTCGTAGGCCTCGTTGGCGTCCTCGCGGAGGCGGCGGACGGCGTCGACCTGCTCGGTCGCCGCGTCGGCCACGGCGTGCGTACGACGCGCCAGCGTGCGGATCGCGCCGTCGAGGGTCTGCTGCACGACCGACTGGCGCGCCTCCTGGTCCTCGGCGAGCGCGCGCAGCCACTGCCGGATCTCCCTCACCGACGACGAGGCCAGCAGGCCCATGTCGGAGACCTCGCCCTCCTCGACGACGAAGAGCGGCGAGTCCTTCAGGCCGCGGCTCGCCAGCATCCGGGCCAGGTGCGTGGTGATGGTGTCCACGGCCTCGGGCGGGGTGCGGTCGAGCACGATCGCGACGGCCGCCGAGCGCTCGGCGGCCTTGCGCAGGAAGTCCCACGGCACCTGGTCGGCGTAGCGCGCGGCGGAGGTGACGAACAGCCACAGGTCGGCGGCGGCGAGCAGCTGGGCCGCCAGCACGCGGTTCTGCTCCTCGACCGAGTCGATGTCGGGGGCGTCGAGGATCGCCAGCCCGGGCGCCATCACGGGCGAGGGCACGAGCTGGAGCGCGGCGGGGTCGTTGGTCTGCCGGTCGACGCGCTCGAGCTCGGGCAGCAGCCGGTCCTGGCCGAACCACTTGGCGTCGGACGGGTGGTGCACGAGCACCGGCGAGCGGGTCGTGGGGCGCAGGACGCCGGGGGTGGTCACCCGGGTGCCGACGAGGGAGTTGACGAGCGTGGACTTGCCCGCGCCGGTGGACCCGCCGACGACCGCGAGCAGCGGCGCGTCGAGGGTCATCAGCCGCGGGATCACGTAGTCCTCGAGCTGGTCGACCATCTCGGCCCGCGCGGCCCGCTGCTCCGCGGCGCCGGGGAGCTCGAGCGGCAGCCGGGCCTCCTGCAGCGCCCCGCGCAGCCGCACGAGCGCGGTCACCATGGCGGTCGTGGTGTCGTCGTCGCGGCGTCCCGGCGTCGGCTCGGCCGGCTGCTGGTCGGCGGGCTGACCAGGGGTCGCGTCGTCGTTGTCGTTCATCGGGTGGGGACCACCTGTCCGGGGAAGGAGATGTAGGGGCGGATCCGGCGGAGCTCGTCGACGTGCTCCTGTCCGCGCGCGGCGAAGTCGTCGGGCGCCGTGCCGCGCAGGTAGCGGTGGTGGAGGTAGCCGAGCTCGATGGCGGCGGCCTGGTAGTCGCGCATGGCGCGCTCGGCGAGCGGGCCGCCCTGCTGGCGTGCCCAGCGGCGGGCGTGGCGGCGGGCGCGCAGGTCGACCAGCCACGGGATGTCGGTGGCGGGGAGCAGCCCGCGGTCGGCGGCGTCCTGGAGGGCGAGCGCGAGCATCGGGCGCTCGGAGCGGCGGCGGTAGACGGCGAAGGCGACGACCCCGACGAACGCCGGGAACATCAAGGTGCCGTAGACGACGACGAAGTCGCCCGTGCCGGTGAGCGTCGAGGTGTTCCAGACCCCGTGGAGGAAGGCCGCGAGCAGCAGCCCCACGAGCGGCGCGAGGAGCCGCACCGACGTCCGCCGCGACGCGATGGCCAGGCCGACGCCGATGCCGATGAACGCCGTGAAGAACGGGTGGGCGAAGGGGCTGATCAGGCAGCGCACGACGAACGTCGCGGTGAGCGCCGTCGTGCCGCCGGGGCCGAGGCCGTCGGTGCCGTCGTAGGCGGCGGCGAGGAAGAGGATGTTCTCGGTGTAGGCGAAGCCGATGCCGACCATCCCGGCGTAGACGATGCCGTCGAGGACGCCGTCGAGCTCGTGGCGCCGCCACCAGAGCAGCAGGAAGAGGAAGGCGCCCTTGGCCAGCTCCTCGGTGACAGGGGCGACGACGCTGAGCGTCTCGGGCTCGCTCGCGCCGCCGGCGAAGCTGATGCCCTGGAAGACGATCGCCGCTCCCGTGGCGGCGAACGCGCCCCACAGCAGGCCGGCCAGGAGCAGGTTGCGCGGCTCGGGCTCGTAGCGGTCGAGCCACATGAAGCAGCCGACCAGCGGGCCGACCGGGATCGCGGCGAGGAGTGCCGCCAGCGCCAGGGACCCGGGAGCGCCGGAGAGTGCGATGACCGCGGCCATGAGGAGGCCCCCGAGGAGGACCAACGCAGCCACCACGACGGTGAACGCGACACTGTCGCGACGGCCTCGTTGCATGGACTCGACCCTAACGGAGCAGCGTCCGTCCGCCGGTGCTGGCGCACCCGTCGGGAGGGACGGCGCGCGGTCGGGTCGACGCCCCGGCCCGGCGTAGAGTGGCCGCGTGAGCGAGCCGACTGCCGAGATCCCCGCCGAGAGCGTCCAGACCCCCGACGCCGACGAGCACCCCCGCACCGAGTCGCACGACCCCGCGGTCCCCGCCGCCTACGCCGCCTTCATGCGCAAGGGCTGGGGCGACCGGGCGCTCGACATGCCGCGCCACCCGGTGGCCGACCTCGCCGCCGCCCGTCGCGCGCGGCTCGCCGACGCCTTCCCCGACGACCGGCTCGTGCTGCCCGCCGGCACCTACAAGGTCCGCGCCAACGACACCGACTACCGGTTCCGGCCCGACACCGCCCACACCTACTTCTCCGGCAACCAGACCTCCGACGCGGTCCTGGTGATCGAGGACGGCGAGTCGGTGCTCTACGCCCGGCCCCGCTCCGAGCGCGACACCGACGAGTTCTTCCGCGACCGCCAGTACGGCGAGCTCTGGGCGGGCCGCCGGCCGTCGGCGCAGGAGATCTCCGACTCCCTCGGCATCGAGGTCCGCCACGTCAAGGACCTGCCGTCCTTCGACGACGACCGCAAGACCCGCGACCTCACCCGCGACGAGGACCTCGCCCGCGTCGCCGACGAGCTGCGCCTGGTCAAGGACGACTGGGAGATCGGCGAGCTGCAGGAGGCGTGCGACATCACGGCCCTCGGCTTCGACGACTCGGTGCGCGAGTGGGACCGCGTCCTGGAGTTCGGCGAGCGCTGGATCGAGGGCACGTTCTTCCGCCGCGCCCGCGCGATGGGCAACGACATCGGCTACGACTCGATCTGCGCGGGCGGGTCCCACGCGACGACCCTGCACTGGATCGACAACACCGGCGCGATCGAGCCCGGCAAGCTCGTGCTGCTCGACATGGGCGTGGAGGGACGCAACCTCTACACCGCCGACGTCACCCGCACCCTGCCGGTCGACGGCCGCTTCACGCCGCTCCAGCGCGACCTCTACGACCTCGTGCAGCAGGCGCAGCAGGCCGGCATCGACGCCGTACGCCCGGGCGCGGCGTTCCTCGCCGCCCACCACGCCGCGATGGAGGTGCTCGCGCACGGCCTGGAGGACCTCCAACTCCTGCCGGTCTCCGCGGAGGAGGCGCTCGACCCGGAGTCCAAGCTCTACTCGCGGTGGACCCTCCACGGCACCTCGCACATGCTCGGCATGGACGTCCACGACTGCGGTCGCTCCTCGGCCGACATCTACCCCAAGGGCGACCTCGCCGAGGGCATGGTGCTGACCGTGGAGCCTGGTCTCTACTTCCAGGAGGACGACCTGCTCGTCCCCGAGGAGCTGCGCGGCATCGGCATCCGCATCGAGGACGACATCCTCGTCACCGCCGACGGTCACCGAAACCTCTCGGCCTCGCTCCCCCGCACCTCGGCCGACGTCGAGGAGTGGATGGGCTCCCGCATCGGTGGCTGACCCGCCGCCTGCGCCCAGCCTCCGCGTCGTCGACGGCGTGCCGCGCTGCCACCACTACGACGCCTTCCGCTGTCGCTCCTGCACCCTTCTCGGGATCCCGCGCGAGCGCCAGCTGTCCGACAAGGAGGCCCACGCGCGCTCGCTGGTCGACGCCGGGGGGTGGCTGCCGACCGTGGCCGGGGCGGACGTCGGCTTCCGCAACAAGGCCAAGATGGTGGTCGGGGGCACCGTCGAGGCGCCCACCCTCGGCATCCTCGACCGCGACCTGGCCGGCGTCGACCTGCGCGACTGCGGCCTGCACTCCGACGGCCTGCGCGCGAGCCTGCAGCGCGTCGCCGCCTGGATCGCCGAGGCCGGGCTGACGCCGTACGACGTCGCGACGCGCCGCGGCGAGCTCAAGCACGTGCTGCTGACCGAGTCGCCCGACGGCGAGACGATGCTCCGGCTCGTGATGCGGTCCACGGCACTGGAGGCACGCATCCGCTCCCGCCTGCCCACGCTGCTCGAGGCGGTGCCGGCGCTGCGGGTCGTGACGGTCAACGTCCAGCCGGAGCACAAGGCGGTGCTGGAGGGCGAGCGCGAGATCGTGCTGACCGACGCCGGGGTGCTGCCCATGCGGCTGGCCACCGGGGTGACGCTCCGGCTGGGGCCGCGGTCGTTCTTCCAGACCAACACCCCGGTCGCGGAGGCCCTGTACGACCAGGCCCGCGCCTGGGTGAGCGACCTGCCCGACGTCCGCACGGTCTGGGACCTCTACTGCGGCGTGGGCGGCTTTGCGCTCCACCTCGCTTCCGAGGGCCGCGAGGTGCTCGGCGTCGAGGCCTCCGCCGACGCGGTCGGGGCGGCGAGCGCCACTGCGGCCGCGTCGGGCGCCCCGGCCCGGTTCGTCGCGGCCGACGCGACGGCGTACGCACTCGCCGCCGGCACCGTGCCCGACCTGGTGGTCGTCAACCCTCCCCGGCGCGGCATCGGCGCCGAGCTCGCCGGATGGCTCGAGTCCTGCGGGGTGCGCCACGTCGTCTACTCCTCGTGCAACGCGCAGTCCCTGGCCCGCGACCTCGCCCTCATGCCGTCGCTGCGGCCCGTGGAGGCGCGGGTGCTCGACATGTTCCCGCACACCACGCACTACGAGGTCATCACGCTGCTGTCGCGGTGAGCGGGCGCGCTCAGGGCCTGGACCGACGGTGTGAGGCGGGTCACGGGAATCGACGGACGCCGGGCGGGGTTGTGCCTCTCGTGCGCCCATCCCTCCTCGTCCCCGCGACCGTCGGCGAGCTGCTGACGCAGCGTCGCGCGGTGGACCTGGCGCGCACCCAGAGCGCCCTCTGTCGCTGACCGCGCGCCCTCAGACCGTCTCCCGCACCACCCGGTCCCGGCGCCCGCGTCGACGGGCTGCCTCGGAAAGGCTATCTTTTCAGTATGACTACTTCTGTTACGGCCGACAAGAAGCGCACCCGCTTACGGCTCCCCTCGTTCGGCACCCAGGTCCTGATCGGACTGGTGCTCGGCGTGGTCCTCGGCCTCGTGGCCCGCAGCATGGGCGCCGACGGCGTCGACGCCGGCACCGGCGAGGTCGACCCCAACTGGCTGACCGAGACCCTCTCCACCGTGGGCGGCACGTTCGTGACCCTCCTGCGGGCGGTGGTGCCTCCGCTGGTCTTCCTCGCGATCGTCGCCTCGATCGCCAACCTCCGCGACGTCGCGGGCGCCGCCCGACTGGCGTGGCGCACCCTCATGTGGTTCGCCATCACCGCCCTCATCGCGGTCGTCATCGGCATCGTGCTGGGCCTGGTGCTGCAGCCCGGCGACCACACCAGCGTCACCTCCGAGGCGGCAGCGGCGCCGTCGAGCACGGGCTCGTGGCTCGACTTCCTGACCGGCCTGGTGCCGGCCAACGTGCTGGGTCTCGAGGGCTCGGCGTCCGACGACGGCTCGGTGGGGCTGTCGTTCAACGTGCTGCAGATCCTCGTGGTCTCCATCGCCGTCGGCATCGCGACCCTCAAGGTCGGCGAGGCAGCGGAGCCGTTCCTGGCCTTCGTCCGCTCCGCGCTGGCGGTCGTCCAGAAGGTGCTGTGGTGGATCATCCTGCTCGCCCCGATCGCGACCGTCGGCCTGCTCGGCAACGCCGTCGCCAGCTACGGCTGGGACGCCCTGGGCTCGCTCGGCATGTTCACCGTCGCGATCTACGCCGGGCTGGCGATCGTCATCGCCGGCGTCTACCCCGCCCTGCTGCGCCTCAACGGCCTCTCGGTGCGCCAGTTCTTCTCCGGCGCTTGGCCGGCGATCTCCCTCGCCTTCGTGTCCCGGTCCTCGATCGGCACCATGCCGGTGACCGAGTCGGTCACCGAGCGCAACCTCGGCGTGCCGCGCGCCTACGCGTCGTTCGCCGTGCCGCTGGGCGCCACCACCAAGATGGACGGCTGCGCCTCGATCTATCCCGCGATCTCGGCGATCTTCGTGGCGCAGTTCTTCGGCCTCGACCTCTCGATCACCGACTACGTGCTGATCGCGTTCGTCTCCGTGATCGGCTCCGCCGCGACGGCCGGCGTCACCGGCGCCACCGTGATGCTCACGCTGACGCTGTCCACGCTCGGCCTGCCGCTCGAGGGCGTCGGCCTGCTCCTGGCGATCGACCCGATCCTCGACATGGGCCGCACCGCGGTCAACGTCACCGGCCAGGCGCTGATCCCGACCATCGTCGCCAAGCGCGAGGGCATCCTCGACCAGTCGACGTACGACGCCCCCCGCGGGCGCGAGGCGTGGCGCGAGGACGCCGACACCGACGCGAGGGGCGTCACGCCCGCCGCTGCCTGACCGTCTGCCGCCACCACGGCCCGCGCTCCGCAACCACCTTGCGGAGCGCGGGCCGTGCGCTACTGGGATACTGACCGCGCCCAGCCCCCGTGGCGCAACGGATAGCGCAACGGCCTTCTAATCCGTGGGTTGCAGGTTCGAGTCCTGCCGGGGGCGCCACAGGTCACCGACACGCCCGGCGGCGTCCCCGCGGATGCCGCCCGGCTCCGCCAGAGTGGTCGTCAGGCCCCGCCACGTATGAGGTAGCGGGGCCTTCACCTTTGCCCGCGCCGCCCGGCCGGTGGAGCTGGCGGGCCGCTACCGGGCGGCGTACGCGTCGATCTCCGCGCCGATGCGCGCCTTGACGTCCGCCGGCGCGAACGAGGCGTCGACGGCGGCCCGCGCGAGAGCGGCGACACCCCGCTCGTCGAGGTCGAGAAGGCGCGCGGCCACCTCGTAGTCGTGGTTGAGGGTGGTCGCGAACATCGGCGGGTCGTCGGAGTTGATCGTCACCACGACGCCGGCCTCGACGAACGTGCGGAGCGGATGGTCCTCGATGCGGTCGATGGCGCGCGTGGCGACGTTGGACGTCGGACACACCTCGAGCACCACGCCGGTGTCGGCGAGGTGGGCGAGCAGGTCGGGGTCGGTCGCGGCCGAGCAGCCGTGACCGATCCGCTCGGCGCCGAGCAGCCGCACCGCGTCCCAGACCGTCTCCGGCCCGGTGGTCTCACCCGCGTGCGGCACCGACCGCAGCCCGGCGGCACGTGCGGTGTCGAAGTGCTCGCGGAACTGCGCCCGCGGCACCCCCACCTCGGGTCCGCCCAGCCCGAAGCCGACGAGCGCATCGGTGCGGTGCTCGAGCGCGTACCGCAGCGTCGCATCGGCGGCCGGCAGACCGGACTCCCCCGGGATGTCGTAGATCCAGCGCAGCACCAGCCCGAAGTCGCGCTCGGCGGCGATCCGCGCGTCCTCGATCGCCTCGGTGTAGGCCTCGATCGGGACGCCGCGCAGGACGGAGGTGTAGGGGGTGCAGGTCAGCTCGGCGTAGCGAAGGTTCTGGCCCTCGGCCATGTCGCGGGCGACCTCGTAGGTCAGCAGCCGCACGTCCTCGGGTGTGCGGACGAGGTCGACCACGGAGAGGTAGACCTCGATGAAGTGGGCGAAGTCGCGGAACGTGAAGAACTCCCGCAACGCCTCCAGGTCGGACGGCACCCCCGCGTCGGGGTGGCGCGCCGCGAGCTCGGAGACGATCCGCGGCGACGCCGACCCGACGTGGTGCACGTGCAGCTCGGCCTTGGGCAGGCCCGCGACGAACGACTGGAGGCTCACGCCCCGCAGTGTCGCAGGGCGCGGGTCAGCTGGTGGGCCCGACCATCGCCTCGGCGATCTCGGCGAGGGTCTGGCCCTCGACCTTCTTGCCGTCGACCAGCACCGTCGGCGTGGACTTGATCCCGGCCTTCGACGCGGCCTCGCCGGCAGCGTCGACCCAGCCCTCGAAGGCCATGTCCTCGATGCCGGGACGCACGGCGTCCTCGTCGGCACCGGCCTCGACGGCCCACGCGACGAGCTGGTCGTCGTCGGGGAACGGGCCCGACTCCGAGGGCTGGTTGTCGTAGAGCAGGTCGTGGAAGGACTTGGCGACCTCGGGTCCGGACGTGTCGAGCACCACGGCGAGGGCGTTGGCCGCCTTCGGGGAGAAGTCGCTGATCCGCTCGAGGAACGGCAGCGCCCGGAACTCGACCTTGACCTCGCCGGCCTCGACGGCCTCGTCGAGCTGGTCGCCGACGGTCTGCTCGAGCTGGCCGCAGAAGGGGCACAGGAAGTCCTCGTAGACCACGATCGACTTCGGCGCGTCGTCCTCACCGAGGACCAGCCCGTAGTCGTCGCTCGCGCCAGCGGGAGCGGTGTCGGGCTTGTCGGAGCCGAGGTTGCTGATCAGGAAGTAGCCGCCCACGACGAGGACCAGCACACCGGCGATCAGCCCGAAGCGGGTGAGCTGCTCCTTGCGCTTGGCCTTCTTGCGTCGCTCCTCGGCCTGGGCACGGGCCCGCTCGGTCCGCGCCCGCCGCGCCTCCCGCTTGGCCGCGGTGGCGGCCTTCTCCTCAGCGGTCCTGTGCGTGGTCTTCTTCTGCGCCATCGAGGCTTCCTTCGTGGTCGGAGGTGTCATCGGTCGGGGGGTGGGTGCCGGGATCGGCGGTCGAGGCGAACAGCACGTTGTCGAGCGCCAGCCGGGACGCGGGGCGGACGACGAGCCACCCGCTCAGCGCCATCAGGACGACGTCGCGGGCGATCTCGCGGGGGTACTTCGCAGCGGCGTCGGGGATCTCGCCCCCGCCGCCGAAGCAGCCGCAGTCGATCGACAGCCCGCGCGCCCACGCGCTCGAGATCCCGATGATGAAGGCCAGGTAGAGCAGCGCGGAGACGACGGAGCTGCCGCGCACCAGCACGCCCAGGATCAGGCAGAGCCCGATGACCACCTCGAGCACGGGCAGCAGGTGCCCCACGGCAGGGACGATCGCCTCGGGCAGCAGGTCGTAGGCCCGCACGGCGCGCACGCTCTCGGCGGGATAGGGCAGCTTGAGCGCCCCCGCCACGACCCACACGCCTCCCGCCGCCAGACGAGCGACGAGGCCGAACCAGTCCTTCACGCCCATGACCCTAGGAGGTGAGGCTGAGTCGTCCCTGAGAACCCCCCAGTAGGGTGACACGTCGTGAGCGACAGACTGGTGTGGATCGACTGCGAGATGACCGGCCTCGACCTGGGCGCTGACGCGCTCATCGAGGTCGCGGCCCTCGTCACGGACTTCGAGCTGAACGTGCTGGGCGAGGGCGTCGACGTCATCATCAAGCCCTCCCAGGAGGCGCTCGACCAGATGGTGGAGTTCGTCCGCTCGATGCACGAGAAGTCCGGGCTGCTCGACGAGCTCGCCGCCGGGACCACGCTGGCCGACGCCGAGCAGGAGGTGCTCGCCTACATCAAGGAGCACTGCCCCGACGGGAGCCGGCCCCCGCTGGCCGGCAACACCGTCGCCACGGACCGCGCGTTCCTCGCCCGCGACATGCCCGGCCTCGAGTCGTTCCTCCACTACCGCATCGTCGACGTCTCCTCGATCAAGGAGCTCTCGCGCCGCTGGTATCCCCGGGCCTACTTCGCGGCCCCGACCAAGCGCGGCAACCACCGCGCGCTCGCCGACATCCAGGAGAGCATCGAGGAGCTGCGCTACTACCGCGAGGCCGTCTTCGTGCCCCCGCCCGGCCCCGACAGCGCCACCGCCCGGGAGATCGCGGCCCGGCACGGCGGCCAGCTCACCGGCCTCGGCCCGGACGCGGACGCCGATTCCGGCTCTCCGGACTGAGTGCCCTACACTTCTCGTCGTCCACAGCGCGAGCTGAGGGACATGGTGGGTATAGCTCAGCTGGTAGAGCGCCGCCTTGTGGTGGCGGATGTCGCGGGTTCAAGTCCCGTTACTCACCCCAGGCAGATCGAGCCCCCGACCGGATCCGGTCGGGGGCTCGATCGTCGTACGGGGCGGCCCGCTCAGACCTCCACCACGACGACGGCGTAGTTGTCCGGCGCCCCGGCGGCCAGGACGGCCGCCTCCACCGACGCGGCGACCTCGTCCGGCTCCCCCGGTGCGGTGAGCAGCTCGGCCAGCAGTCGCGGCTCGAGCACCGCGTGGACGCCGTCCGTGGTGAGCACCAGCCGCTCCCCCGGGGAGACCGGGCGCACGGACAGGTCGGGCGCGGTCGGCGTGCCGTGCCCCAGGGCGCGGTTGAGGATGGCCGGCGACGGCTGGTCACCGGCCTCCTCCGGCGTGATCCGTCCCTGGTCGAGCATCGACTGCACGACCGTGTGGTCGTGGGTGAGCCGGACGAGCCCGTCCTCGCCGACGGCGTACGCGCGCGAGTCGCCGACGTGGGCGACCAGCGCGCGATCGCCGACCAGGAGCAGCGCGGTCAGGGTGGTGCCGCTGTCCGGCGCACCGTCCTCGGCACGGCGGGCCACGGCGTCGGCGGCAGTGCGGACCGCCGCGTCCAGGGCCCCGAGCGGGTCGACACCGGCGGGCGCGGCATCGAGGGCCGCGAGGGCGTCGAGGGCGACCCCCGCAGCCCCCTCGGCGTCCCCGAAGCCGTCCGCCACAGCGAAGAGCCGCTGGCCCGTGACCTGCCCCGTGATCCGGTGGGTGCGGGGATGGACGGCGTCGCGCTGGGCGTCGCGCGCCCCCCGCCCGGCGCGGTGGGCGGACCTCGGGGTCCGCGTGGTGGTCTCGGTCGTGTCGGTCATGGCGTGACGTCCTCTCATCTGGGCGAGGAGCGACGCGACGATGCTGCGGGCCGATGCCGTGTCGGCCTCGACCCGGCGCCAGTAGGACAGCAGCTCGGCCGCCGCCACCTCTCCCGTGGGCGCACCGGCGACCGCCGCGATGGTGCGCAGCGGCACCCCGGCCACCCGCAGCCGGGCGACCAGGCGCGCGTGCTCCACCTGGTCGGCGGTGTAGCGGCGGTAGCCCGTGCGCTCGTCGACCTCGGCCGGAGTGACCAGCCCGAGGTCGTCGTAGAGGCGCAGCGCCTTGGCGCTGAGCCCGGTCGCCCGGGCGAACTCACCGATGGACAGCATCGTCGTTCCTCTCCTGCCGGCGACCCTGCGCCGCCGGCTGCCCGAGCGTGTGCCCTGCCCCTGCGGCAAGGTCAAGCGCGGCGCTGCGGGATCCGCAGCGGCAGCGGCGGTCCGCCGATCGGGTTCGCCTCCGCGACCTGGTCCATGGCGTCGACGATGTTGCGCAGGTTGATGATGAGCGCGCCGTAGACGGGCCACTCGGGCGAGCGCTCGGTGGAGCGCAGCTCCTCGGTGAACTCCACCAGCCGGCGGCGCACGTCGAGCAGCGCCGCGGGGTCGGCGGCGCTCGTCGCCCGGCCGGCGGCGCCGAGCATGGAGATCCACGGGACGGCGAAGGAGTCCCCCCACGTCTCGCGGTGGGCCCGCTGGCCGCCGAGGGTGCGCGCCAGGCTCCGGGTCTCGGCCACCGCCTGCTCCATGCGGCGCAGCAGCTCGTGCCACTCCTCCGGGTTCCTCATCGGGCGCGCCGAGCGGCGCGGGTTCATCCGGGCGCTCTCCTCGGCCTGCCGCACCAGCGCCCAGGCGTGGTCGAGGTCGGCGTCGATGTCGCGGGTGCGGTCGACCCAGCCCGTGACGTCCTCGTCCTGGCACCCGTCGCCCAGACCGCCCGCCATGTCGACGAGCAGCTCACCGATGCTCTCGTCGACGCGCTCGAGCGCCTTGGCCGCGGTGTGCCGGCGCAGGGGCGGCCAGACGAGGACGTTGACCAGCAGGCCGACACCCACCCCGATCGCGGTGTCGAGCAGGCGCGCGACGAGCATCACGTCGTCATCGAAGCCGGTGGTGAGCACCACGAGGCCCGTCGTCGCGATGGTGGTGGCCTCGGCGCCCAACCACGGGACGGCCCCCAGCACGAGTGCGACGACCAGCAGCAGGGTGACGGCCCAGGTGCTCAGCCCCAACGCCTCGCCCACCAGCGTCGCGAGCAGCACGGCGACGACGGTGGCCGCGACCTGCTGCATCCCCTTCGAGAACGTGCGGTAGACGGTGGCGTGGACGACGAGCAGCGCGGACCAGGGCGCCAGGAACGGCTGGGGCAGGTCGAGGACGCTCGCCGCGATGACCCAGGCGGCGACCGCCGCCAGCACGGTCTTGAACAGCTGCAGGACGTCGTTCCACCAGATCGGGTCAGCGAGCCGGTCGTCGACGCGCTCCCTCCACCTCGTCCTCCGCTTCTCCCTCACCGACGCTCCTCTCCTCGGCGGACGACCCTACGACTCCCGCCGAGGCGCGGTGCCGGGACCAGCCGCGAGTGCATACCACCGGGGGTATCTCTCGGTTTCGGTGCGCCCGTCCCACGGCGATAAAATCGGCGGTGGACGAAGCACCCTGAGAGGACCGCATGTCACACCGCACGCCCGAGATCACCGTCGAGGAGTACGCCGCCGAGCGCGACAGCGGCGTCACCGTGGACGTCCGTGAGACGAGCGAGTACGTCGAGGGCCACGTGCCGGGGGCGCTCTCCGTGCCCATGGGCCAGCTCCCGTCCCGCCTCGGCGAGCTCGACCGTGGCGCCCGCGTGCACGTGATCTGCGCCTCGGGCAACCGGTCGAAGGCGATGACCGACCTGCTGGTGGCCAGCGGCTTCGACGCGGTGTCGGTGGCCGGCGGGACGAAGGGCTGGCTGGCGTCCGGGCGCGAGGTCGTGGTGGAGAAGTGACGGCGTTCCCCGCCCTCGTCTGACCCACCCATCCCTCACCGAGAAAGAGGTACGACATGTGTCGAGCAGTCCGCTGCAAGACCTGCGGCAAGACCACGTGGGCCGGCTGCGGCCAGCACATCGGTCAGGTCAGGGCGGGCGTCCCCGCCGGCCAGTGGTGCAACGGCCAGCACACCGCGGAGGAGAAGGCCGCCGCGGGGGCGGGCAAGGGGTTCCTCTCACGGCTCCTCGGCCGCTGACCTCACGGGTGGTAGGCCGCCGGGTGGGATCGCGGGGTCGCGAGCAGCACCGGGCAACCGGACTCCCGGAGCACCGCGCGCGCGATCGGTCCGACGTGCGACCCGATCGGCACGAGCGGGTCGTGGCGACCGATGACCAGCAGCTCGGCGTCCAGTGAGGCCCGCACCAGGCAGTCGGCCGCGCGGCCCTGCTCGATGCGCACCTCCGCGTCGGTCGCCGCGGAGAGGTCGCCGACACGGTCCAGCGCGGACAGCACCTCGGCCCGTACGGAGTCCGACCAGCGCCCGACCTCCTCGGCCCTGGTGACCCCCTCGTAGGGGCGCGGCAGGGACCACGCGTGGACGACCCGCAGCTGCGCGCCGCGCGCGTGCGCCTCGGCCAGGGCCGCGCGCAGCACCTCGTCGGAGCGCTCGGGCACGTCGACTCCCGCGACCACGACGCGCTGCGCCCCGTCGGGACGCCACCCGCTCGGCACGGCCACGACCGGCACCCGCAGGTGCGCGGCGACGCCGCCGGCGACCGTGCGGTTGACGATCCGCGAGAGCCGCGACAGGTGCCGGTGCTCCAGCACGACCATCCGCGCCGACCGTCCGGCCTCGACCAGCGAGCCGACCGCCGTGCCACGGACCAGCTCGTGGGTCACGGGCACCGCTCCGTCGACCAGGCCCTCGGCCCGCTTCACGGCGTCGGCGAGGTGCTCGACGCCCCAGGCCTGGAGATCGGCGGCGACCAGCCAGGCCTCCGGACCGGCCGGCGCCAGGTCGAGGGCGTGCAACAGGTGCAGCCCGCACCCTGCGCGTACGGCCTCGGCGGCCGCGAACGCCAGCGCGGACTCCACGTCCTCGGGCCCGACCCCTACCACGATCCTGGGTCCGCGGGTGGCGGTGAGCTGCTCGGTCATGACGTCCTCCTCGACTGGTGCTGTGCCTCCACTCTTCGCCGCGCGGGACGCGGGACGAAGGGTCCTTGGACCCCACCCCGGCGGCGAAGGGCCTTGCTGCTGGCGCCCCGCGGCGGGCACGGCCGGCCGCCGGTCGGAGCGCCCGGGGGACTACGTTGGTGCGGTGGACCAGGGCACCGGCAGCTATGACGTCGTGGTCGTCGGCGGCGGGCACAACGCCCTCGTCAGCGCCGCCTACCTCGCCCGCGCCGGCCTCTCGGTGGTCGTGCTGGAGCGGCTCGGGCACATCGGCGGCGCCGCCGTGTCGGTCGAGCCGTTCGCCGGTCACCCGGCCCGGCTCTCCCGGTACTCCTACCTGGTGAGCCTGATGCCGCAGCAGCTGATGGCCGACCTCGACCTCGACGTCCGGCTCGCCTCGCGCACCACGGCGTCGTACACGCCCTGGACGCGCGCGGGCCGCGACGGTGGGCTCCTCGTCGAGCGACCCGAGGGCGAGGCGACGCGCGCGTCGTTCCGCGAGCTCACGGGCGGCGACGACGAGTACGCCGCCTGGCAGGCCTTCTACGACGAGGTGGGCCAGCTCGCCGGCGTCGTCGCGCCGACCCTGATGCAGCCGTTGCCGCTCGAGCGCGAGCTGCGCGACCGGGTCGACGAGCGCATCTGGGCCGACGTCGTCGAGGAGCCGCTCGGGCGCGCGATCACCCGGCGCTTCGCCGACGACACGGTGCGCGGGGTGGTCGCCACCGACGCGCTGATCGGCACGTTCGCGTCGATGGACGACCCCTCCCTCGTGCAGAACCGGTGCTTCCTCTACCACCTCATCGGCAACGGCACGGGCGAGTGGCGGGTGCCGATCGGCGGGATGGGCGCGGTGACCGACGCCCTCGCCCGGGCGGCCGTCGAGGCCGGTGCCGAGATCGTGACCGGGGCCGGCGTCAGCTCCATCACCCCCGGCGCGGACGGCGCCGAGGTCACCTGGCACGACGGGGAGCGCGAGCACGCGGTGACCGGTCGGCGGGTGCTGTCCGGGGTCGCGCCCTGGGTGCTGCGGATCCTGCTCGGCGAGGGCGAGGACGGCGAGACCAAGCCGTCGGGCTCTCAGCTCAAGATCAACGTCCTTCTCGACCGGCTGCCCGCCCTCAGGTCGGGCGTCGACCCGGCCGTCGCGTTCGCCGGCACGCTGCACCTCGCCGAGGACTACTCGCTCCTCGAGCAGGGGTACGCCGCCGCGGCCGGCGGCTCGGTGCCCGACCCGCTGCCGGGCGAGGTCTACTGCCACAGCCTCACCGACCCCTCGATCCTCGGCGACCGGGCCGGCTCGGCGCACACCCTGACCTACTTCGGCCTGCACACCCCCGACGGGCTCTTCGACGCCGATCCCGGCGCCCGCGACGTCGCCGTCCAGCGGGCTCTCGCCTCGATCGACGCGGTGCTGGCCGAGCCGCTCGCCGACTGCATCGCCACGGACGCCGACGGCCGGCCGTGCGTGGAGGCGAAGGTGCCCCAGGACGTCGAGCAGGACCTCGCCATGCCGGGCGGGCACATCTTCCACGGCGACCTGGAGTGGCCCTGGGCACCCAACCGCTCCCGCCTCGACACGCCGGCCCGGCAGTGGGGCGTACAGACCGAGCACGACACCGTCCTGCTGTGCGGCTCCGGCGCGCGACGCGGCGGAGCGGTGTCGGGCCTGGGCGGGCACAACGCCGCTCAAGCGGTCCTGGCCGAGCTCTGAGCCACCTCGATTTCGCGTGCCGATGGCCACGGGGTAGAGTTCTACTCGCTTCACCGCGCGCGCCATTAGCTCAATTGGCAGAGCAGCTGACTCTTAATCAGCGGGTTCGGGGTTCGAGTCCCTGATGGCGTACCGAACACAGCAGAGGCCCTTCCGGAGAGATCCGGAAGGGCCTCTGCCGTTCTGCGTCGCGAGCTCTTCGTGCACCTGCTCGCCCGTTGGCACGGGAGGGTGCGCCGTCACCGGCCCCGCGCGGCCGCTGTTCGGCGGACGCAGCCAGGTCGGGACCTTCGGGCGCCCAGGTCGGGACCTTGTGCTTGTGGGTGCAACTCGTCGGCCCGTCAGAGTGGGGGATGCGAACGGCAGCCGCCTCCGCAGCCCCGTCGATCCGCCGGGGACGCGGCCGTCCGTTCCGCCGACTCGGCAACGACACCGGCGGACCCGGGGCGACAGTCCGGCGCAACCGCTTCCCACCCGGGAGCCGCCGGCAGCGAGAGCGAGGCGCAGGTGAACGGGCACGCGGGACCCACGACGGCTCGGGAGCGCCTGGCGCGCGAGCAGCAGCAGCGCGAGCGCCGACGCCGACAGCTGCAGGCTGCCGGCGGGGCCATCGTCGCGGTCCTGCTGGTCGCCGTCGTCGTCGTGGTGGTGGGCGCATCCGGACGCGCGGGAGGCCCGAGCACCGCAGCGGACACCGCTCGCGACACCTCGTCCACGACGCCGCGCAACACGGAGGGTCCCGCGATCCCCGTCGGCAGCGGCAACGCCCCGGTCATCGTCGACGTGTTCTACGACTACCTGTGCCCGTACTGCGCGGACTTCGAGGCCGCCAACGGCGCCGAGCTCGACGCCCTGGTCGAGGAAGGCGTCGTACAGCTCAACCTGCGGCCCCTGTCGTTCCTCGACCGTGCGTCATCGGGCACCCAGTACTCGACGCGTGCCGCCAACGCCGTCGCCACCGTCGCGGACTCAGCACCCGACCGCGTTCTCGATTTCCACGCCGCGCTGTTCGCCTCGCAGCCGATCGAAGGCGGCGCCGGCCACACCGATGACGAGCTCGCGGACCTGGCCGTAGCGGCCGGCGTGCCGCAGGACACCGCGGCCCGGTTCGCCGAAGGCGCGTACGCCACGTGGGTCGCAGACGTCACCCAGCACGCGTTCGACTCCGACGGCATCACGGGCACCCCGACCGTCCGGGTGGACGGTGTCGTCTTCGACGGCAACCTCTACGCGCCCGGTGACCTCACCGAGGCGGTGCGGGCAGCCGCGGGGCGGTCGGACCGATGACCGCCTCGCGTTCCGCCGCCGCCGGCAGTCGCATCCCCCGCGGCCGCGGGAGCAGCAGCAGCGCGCCCCGGGCGGGTGTCGCGTCCGACCGCGGCGACTGGGCGATGATGCTGGCCGGGGCGGTCGTGAGCCTGGTCGCCTCGTTCGTCCTCGCTGTCGACGCGCTCGAGCTGGCCGCCAACGCGAGCGCGGAGTTCGGCTGCAACATCAACGCCGTCATCAGCTGCGGCACCGTGGGCAGCTCGTGGCAGGCGTCGCTGTTCGGGTTCCCCAACGCCTACCTGGGCCTGGTCGCCGAGCCCGTGGTCATCACGCTGGCCGTCGCCAGCCTTGGAGGGGTCAGGTTCCCCCGGTGGTTCATGCTCTGCGCCCAGGCGGTGTACGCGCTCGGCGTCGTCCTGGCGTACTGGCTGTTCTACCAGGGGCTCTTCGCCATCGGCGCGCTGTGCCCGTGGTGTCTGCTGGTCACGGTCGCGACCACGCTGGTCTTCTTCGAGATGACGCGGATCAACATCCGGGCAGGACACCTCCCGCTTCCGCCGCGGGCCCAGAGAGCGCTCGAGGAGGCGGTGAGCGCACGACTCGACGCGATGGTGGTCGTCGCGTGGCTGCTCGGGCTGGTCCTGGTGGTGATGCTGCGCTACGGCGACGCACTCTTCGCGTGATGCCGCCTCGCTGTGGACTCGGTGCGGGGGCAGCGGCGACCGGACCCCACTCGGGCGCGCCAACGAGACGCGTTGACGTAACGCGAACTTGGTGGGCGAGTCCGACACCTGGAGGCCGTTGCAACCCCCTCCAAGTGTCGGAGTCCCCGCTCGAGCGGGGACTCCGACAGCGGAGGCGGGGACCCCGACAGCTCGGAGCCGGGGACCCCGACAGCTCGGAGCCGGGACTCCGACAGCGGAGGCGGGGACTCCGACAGCGGACGCGAACGCCCCGTAAATGGGAGCGAGGAGCCGGTCCTGACGGACCGACTCCTCGCACGTCCTCCCGCAAGGGCTGCTACGTGAACAGGCTGACTCCACCGGGGCCGACGAGCAGCCCGACGATGATGAGCACGATGCCCCAGAGCATCTGACCCCTGATCAACGAGACGATGCCGGACACCACGAGGATGACGGCAAGGATCCACAGCAGAAATGCCATTTCGCATGCTCCCTTCGGTTGAACGGTCAACCTAGCGGGGGGCGCGTGATCGGGGCGAGCCGATCACACCCCTCGGGGGGGGGGGGTACAACGGCATGGGTCCTCAGTCCTCCTCGCGCAGGCGGGGCGGCGTGAAGTCGTCGGGGCGGATGCCGGTCTTGTCGGCGTAGAAGGCGCGCACCAGGTCCATGTCGGCGCGGACGTCGCCGGTCGGGTGGAAGGTCGGCCCCCAGCCGACCGTGCGGGACGGCGCATCGATGAACGCGAGGGTGATCGGGAGGCCGGTCTGGCGGGCGATCCGGTAGAACCCCGACTTCCAGTACTCCCCGCGCGAGCGGGTGCCCTCCGCGGCGAGGCCGAGCAACCAGGGGTCGTCGCCCTCGGCCTCGGCGAGCAGCGCCTTGATGGTCGCCGACGGGTTCTTCCGGTCCAGCGCGACGGCGCCGGTGCGGCGCAGGAGCCAGCCCAGGGGGCCCACGAAGAGCTCCTTCTTGACGAGCAGCCGGATGTCGATGCCGTAGCGCCACGCCAGGAGGATGGTGAGCACCCAGTCCCAGTTGGAGGTGTGCGGGGCGCCGACGAGGACGGCGCGCTGGGGCACCTCGCCCACGGCCCGCCAGCGGGCCGCGCCCAGCAGGACGCGGGCGAGCGTGCGGCGCACTCCCCCACCGCCTGACGTCGGCGCGGCAGCCGCAACGGACGCGGAGGCCGCCGGCCCAGCGGCCGAGCCGAGGGACGGCGTACGCGTCGCGGCCCGCGCCCGACCGGCCTTGCGCTCGCGGTCGAGGTCCCACAGGTAGTGGTCGAAGTCGACCTCCATCGTGTGGCGCGGCGAGGCGTAGAACTGCCGCTTGTCGCGACGGTGCTCGGCGTCCATCTGGCGGCGTACGACGTCGCCGGCCGGCGGGACGTAGCGACCGGCGAGCGTGTCCGCGATCCACGCCGACTGCGCCTCCGCGATCGGCATCACCGCGCCGATGGCCTGGACGAGGCCGACGAAGTAGAGGCCCGGCAGGTCCGGGTGGACGGTGCGCTTCCACAGCGGCAGGTCGTTGTCGTGAGGGGACACCAGGTCGGGCGCGAGGAACGGGAAGCTGACCCGGTAGCCGGTCGCCCACACGATCAGGTCGGCCGGCGCCTCGCTGCCGTCGACGAAGACCACCCGGTCCCCCTCGAGTCGCTCGATGCCGGGCCGAGCGGTGATCGCGCCCGCGTCGAGTCGCTCGCGGATCCGGTCGGACTGGACGGGGTGCGACTGACCCGGCTTGTGGGTCGGGGCCGGCAGGCCGTACTTCGTCATGCTGCCGGCGTACGCGGCGCCGACCCGCAGGCGCGCCGCCGTGACCCACCACGGCAGCCACCCCGGCAGGGCGACCTGGTCGCTCGGCCGGCCCAGGAGGAACTTGCGCAGCACCCACTCCGTGCGCCGCACCGACCAGGTCGTCGTACGCGCCACGAGCGACGACTCCACCGCGATGTCCATCGCGGAGTTGCCGGCGCCGACCACGACGACGTCGCGCCCGGCGAGCTGCTCGCCCGATCGGTAGTCGTGGGCGTGGATCTGCTCTCCGTCGAACGTGCCGGGATAGGCCGGCTCGGGCCACCGCGGGTCCCAGTGGTGGCCGTTGGCGACGAGCACCGCGTCGTAGGTGCGGGTCTCGGTGCCGCCGGGTCCGGAGATCCGCACGTCCCAGCGCCCGTCGGCCGAGCGGGAGACGTCCTCGACGGTGGTGTCGAACGTGATCGTGTCGCGGAAGCCGAAATGGTCGACGTACTGCTCGAAGTAGGCGCGCACCTGGTCGTGCCGTGCGTAGGGCGGGTAGTCCTCGGGCATCGGGAAGTCCGAGAATGCCATCCGCGGGCAGGACGTGTTGATCTCGAGGGTGTCGTAGCAGGCCGACTGCCCGTTGGAGTTGTCGAGGACCCAGGTGCCGCCGATGTCGCGACCCTTCTCGAAGCAGTCGAACGGGACTCCGGCGAGGTAGAGCTGCTTGGCCGCGGCGATGCCCGACGAGCCGGCCCCGATGATGCACGCGCGCGGGAGCGACTCGTCGACCGGGACGGGCGAGGTGACCGCGGGGGCGCGGTGGGACTGCTTGACGAAGTAGGCCATCGGGCGCTCCTGGCTGGACGGAGAAGGGGGTCGGGCTGGAGGGCTGGAGGGCTAGAGGTAGAGCCCGGTGGAGCCGCCCTCGAGGCGCTCCGCGGCGACCGCGTGGACGTCGCGCTCGCGCATGACGACGTAGACCTCGCCCTGCACCTCGACCTCGGCCTTGTCCTCGGGGTCGAAGAGCACGCGGTCACCGATCTCGACGGCGCGGGCGTGGGGGCCCACGGCGATCACGCGCGACCAGGCCAGTCGCCGTGCGCCCATCGCGGCGGTCGCCGGGATGACGATGCCGCCGGTGGACCGGCGCTCCCCGGCCTCCTGGTCGACCTCGACGAGGATGCGGTCGTGGAGCATCTTGATCGGGGCGCTGCCCCCCACACCCGGCACGGCGCTCAGCGCGCGACCTTCCGGACGATGCCGAGCAGGACGACGACGCCGACCACGATGCCGGCGGCCTGGAGGATGTTGTCGGTGCGCGGCTCGCCCGTGTCGAGGTCGACGAAGTGCGCCTTCACCCTCGTCACCTCACGGCCCACGATCGTCTTGGGGTGGGCACGGTAGGCGAGCTGGTCGATTGTCGAGGCCAGCCGCTCGCGCGTCTCCTCGATCTCGCGCTCGAGCGCGCTCATGTCCTGGGTCACCCGGGAAGGCTATCAATGCGACGCGGGTCGAACCCCCACGGCAGCTCGAGCCGGTGGGCGGCCATCAGCTCGTCGTCGGTGAGGACGTCGAACGTCGGCCGGTCGGCGACCACGACCCCCTCGCTGAGCACGACGCTGCGCGGGCACAGCTCGAGGGCGTAGGGCAGGTCGTGAGTGACCATGAACACCGTCACGTCGAGGCTGCGGAGGATGTCGGCGAGCTCGCGGCGCGAGGCGGGGTCGAGGTTGGAGGAGGGCTCGTCGAGCACCAGGACCTCCGGCTCCATCGCCAGCACGGTGGCCACCGCGACGCGGCGGCGCTGGCCGTAGGACAGGTGGTGCGGGGGCCGGTCGACGAAGTCGGCCATGCCGACCCGGTCGAGCGCGTCCATCACCCGGCGGTCGAGCTCGGCGCCCTTGAGCCCGAGGTTGGCCGGCCCGAAGGCGACGTCCTGGCGGACGGTGCCGAGGAAGAGCTGGTCGTCGGGGTCCTGGAAGACGATGCCGACGCGGCGCCGGATCTCGAGGAGGTGCTGCTTGGCGACCGGGAGCCCGCTGACCGTGACCGAACCCCGGCCCGCGGTGAGGATGCCGTTGAGGTGGAGCACGAGGGTGGTCTTGCCCGCGCCGTTGGGACCGAGCAGGGCGACCCGCTCGCCCCGGTGGACGTGGAGGTCGACCCCGAAGAGCGCCTGGTGGCCGTCGGGGTAGGCGAACGCCAGGCCGCGGACGTCGAGGACGGGGGTGGTCACGACGGCAGCTTCCCGTCGTAGCCGCGCGAGAGCATCGCGAGGTGGACGCGCTCGCCCCGTTCGTAGGACCGGATGAACAGCGCGCCGAGCGAACGGCCCAGCACCGGCCAGTGGCGCGGCGAGCGGGGGTCGCAGCCGCGCGAGCGGAGCGCCGTCATCATCCGGGTGAGCTCGTCGGTGACGACGTCGAGGTAGCGGATCATGAAGCCCATGATCTGCACGACCAGGTCGGGCGCGCGCAGCCGCTGCAGTCCCCGGAGGAGGTCCTGCGGCTCGGTGGTGGCGGCGAGCGTGAGCGAGGCGAGAACGCCGATGCTGCCCTTGACCAGCAGCGCGACGCCGGCGACGAGCCCGGGCTCGGAGACGGTCACCCCCAGCACCTCGGTGCGCGGCCCGTGGGCGATGAAGGGCATCAGCACGGCGAAGACCACGAACGGCAGCTCGACGACCATGCGGGGCAGCAGGTAGCGCAGCGGCACCCGGGAGAGCGCGATGACGCCCAGCAGGACCGCGGCCTCGACCGCGAACAGCGGGTAGGCCTCGCGCGGGGTGGCGACGACCACGAGCATGAAGCCGAGCAGCGCCAGCACCTTGAGGTGCGCGGGCGCGCGATGGACCGGGCTGTGCCCGTGGAAGTGGAGCCGGTGCCCGTGCCCGGCACCCATCAGGACCCCGGCGTGCGCGTCGAGGGGGTGTCGTCGTGGGACGCCTCGCGGGGCGCGGCGTCGGGCCCGTCGGGCCCGCGTCGGCGCACCAGCCAGAACAGGCCCGTGCTCAGCAGCAGCATCACGACCACGCCGATCACGCCGGCGAGCCCACCGCTGATCCGGGCGTCGTCGACGCCGGAGGTCTGGTAGTCGGCGAGAGGGCTGTCGGCGGTCGCGGAGTCCTCCGCGGAGTCGATGAAGCCGGTCTGCTCGGCGACGTACTCCAAGCCGTCGGGGTGCGAGCTGGCGTAGTAGCTCGCGACGCCTGCGACGAGCAGGCTGACGACCAGGGCGACGGCGAAGAAGCGGCGGGTGCTCATCGGTGGACTCCCTCCCGGAGCTCGAGCTCGCGCTCGACGAGCAGTGGTCGGGCGCCGTGGACGAGGTCGGGGCGGGCCGCGACGACGCTCGCGACCACGAGGCCGGTGACGGCGGCCTCCCCGAGGCCGATGACGGTGTGCCAGCCCAGCATCGCGGTGAGGACGGCGCCGAGGTCGACCTCGACGTTGCCACCGACGGCGAAGAGCCCGGTGAAGACGAGGGCCGCGACCGGCACGCTGACCAGGGCGGCGACCGCGGCGGCGGGCGCGACCATGCCGAGGCGCTTGGGCAGCACGCGGCGCAGGCCGACGAACACCACCCAGCCGACGGCGACGGTGACGATGCCGATGAGGGTGATGTTGGTGCCGAGCGCGGTGATGCCGCCGTCGGCCATCAGCAGGGCCTGGACCAGGAGCACCACCGACAGGCACAGCACCGCGGTCCACGGTCCGACCAGGACCGCGGCGAGAGCACCGCCCATGAGGTGGCCGCTGGTGCCCGCGCCCACCGGGAAGTTGATCATCTGCGCGGCGAACACGAAGGTCGCGACCAGCCCCGCCATCGGCGCCGTGCGGTCGTCGAGCTCGCGTCGCGCACCGCGCAGGGACAGGGCGACCGCGGCGGCCGCCACGACCCCGGTGGCCACCGAGGTGGGGGCGTCGAGGAAACCGTCGGGCACGTGCACGGGTCGCTCCTGCTGGTGGGTGTCTCGGATGGATGGCGGCCGTGGGTGGCACTGGCCGCGACTGGTTGGATGAGTGGTGTCCGGCGCGGATCCCCCGATGCCGCTCCGACACCCTCGACCTTATTGCAAATGTCTTGCAACAACCACACCCGGGCCGCGGTCCGGGCCGACCAGCGCACAGGAGCCCCCGATGCCCGACCGCCTCTCCCCCGGCGACGCCGCACCCGACTTCACCCTCCCCAGCGACACCGGCGAGCCCGTCTCGCTGTCGGGCCTGCGCGGCCGGAAGGTGATCCTCTACTTCTACCCCGCCGCGATGACGCCCGGCTGCACCACGCAGGCCTGCGACTTCTCCGAGTCGCTCGAGTCGCTGCACGGCGAGGGCTACGAGGTGCTCGGCGTGTCCAAGGACGCCCCCGCCAAGCTCGCGAGGTTCCGCGAGCGCGACGCGCTGACGCTGACGTTGCTCTCCGACGAGGACCTGGCCGTGCACAGGGCCTACGGCGCGTTCGGCACCAAGAAGCTCTACGGCAAGGAGGTCGAGGGCGTGATCCGCTCGACCTTCGTGATCGACGAGGACGGCACGGTCGAGTTGGCGCAGTACAACGTGAAGGCCACCGGCCACGTCGCCAAGCTGCGTCGGGACCTAGGGTTGGCCTGATTCGGTCCAGCGCCCGTAGCCCAACAGGCAGAGGCACACGGTTTAGGTCCGTGACAGTGTGAGTTCGACTCTCACCGGGCGCACCGCGCGGCACTCCCGCCCGTCCCACCACCCCCACCGTCCGTGCGGCTGCTCCCGTCCGCGCGATGCGCGCGAGTGGCTGCGGTGTGAGCCACGTCACCACTAGGGTCCGCGCATGGACTCCGCGCTCACCACCGTCGGACTGCCCGTCGCCCTGGCGATCATCATGTTCGGCCTCGGGCTCGACCTGACGGTCGGCGACTTCAAGCGCATCGGCCGGGCACCGCGGGCGGTGGCCGTCTCGCTGGCCTGCCAGGTCCTGCTGCTGCCGCTCGTCTGCTTCGCGCTGGTGGTGCTCTTCGACCTGCCGGCCCTGCTCGGCATCGGCATGCTCCTGCTCGCCGCCTCGCCGGGCGGAACGACCGCCAACCTGTTCAGCCACCTCTTCCGCGGCGATGTCGCCCTCAACATCACGCTGACGGCCATCAACACCGTCATCGCCGTGGTGACGCTCCCCCTCATCACCGGGCTCGCCATCGCCTACTACGACCGGCAGGACGACGTCTCGATGCCGCTGGTCGAGATCGTCAAGGTGTTCGCGCTGATCCTCCTGCCCGTCGGCATCGGCATGGTGGTCAACGACCGCGCGCCCGCCTTCGCCCGCCGGATGGACAAGCCCGTGCGGATCGGCTCCGCGGTGATCCTCGCCGTGCTGGTGCTCGGGATCTTGCTCGACCAGCGGGAGAACGTCGCCGACTACCTCGCCGACGTCGGCCTCATCGCCGCGCTCTTCTGCGCGATCAGCCTCGTCGTCGGCTACTACGTGCCGAAGGCGCTGGGCGTCACCGGGCCGCAGGCGATCGCCTCGTCGATGGAGGTCGGCGTGCACAACGCGACGCTCGCGATCTTCGTCGCGGTCGAGGTGCTCGACGAGGTCGAGATCTCGGTGCCGGCGGCCGTCTACTCGCTGGTGATGTTCGCCTTCGCCGCCCTGTGGGGCGCGTGGGTCAGCCGGCAGGTCGGCGCCCGGGAGGGCGCAGCCCTCGATGCCGACTCAGTCGCCTGAGAGGTCGGACGCGACCTGCGGCGCCAGGGCGCGCAGCGCCCGCCCCCGGTGCGAGATCCGGTCCTTCTCCCCCGGCTCGAGCTCGGCGGAGGTGAGGTCGTCGGCCTCGTGCTCGACGGCGACGAAGACCACGTCGTAGCCGAAGCCGCCGCTCCCCCGCACCTCGCGGGTGATCCGGCCGTCCATGCGGCCCTCGACCACGCGCTCGCGCCCGTCGGGCATCACCCAGGCCACGGCGCAGGTGAAGTGCGCGCCGCGCCGCTCGTCCGGGACGTCGCGGAGCTGGTCGAGCAGCAGCTCGTTGTTGCGGGCGTCGGACTTGCCCTGGCCCGACCACCGGGCCGACAGCACCCCCGGCATGCCGTTGAGGGCGTCGACGCACAGCCCGCTGTCGTCGGCGATCGACGGCAGACCGGTGGCGGCGACACCGGCGCGCGCCTTGAGCAGGGCGTTGCCCTCGAAGCTCGGCTGGTCCTCCACGGGCTCGACGTAGCCCTCGACGTCACCGATGCCGAGGACCTCGATCCCGGGCGCGTGCTCGGCCAGGATCCGCTGCATCTCGACGATCTTCTTGGCGTTGGCCGAGGCCAGGAACACCTTCACCGGGCCAGCGCCTCGTGCTGGAGGCGGGTCAGGTCGGCGCAGCCCTTCTCGGCGAGGCTCAGCAGCGCGTCGAGCTCGGCGCGGTCGAAGGCGGCGCCCTCGGCCGTGCCCTGCACCTCGACGTAGGCGCCCTCGCCGGTCATCACGACGTTCATGTCGGTCTCGGCGCGGACGTCCTCCTCGTAGGGCAGGTCGAGGCGGGGCACTCCGTCGATGATGCCGACGCTGACGGCGGCGACCGAGCCGGTGAGCGGCTCCCCGGCGAGGGCGCCGGTCTCGCGCAGGTGCGCCACGGCGTCGGCCAGGGCGACGTAGGCCCCGGTGATCGCGGCGGTGCGGGTGCCGCCGTCGGCCTGGAGGACGTCGCAGTCGAGCACGATCGTGTTCTCGCCGAGGGCCTGGTAGTCGATGACGGCGCGCAACGAGCGGCCGATGAGGCGCGAGATCTCGTGCGTACGACCGCCGATGCGGCCCTTGACCGACTCGCGGTCCGAACGGGTGTTGGTCGCGGCGGGCAGCATCGCGTACTCGGCGGTCACCCACCCCAGGCCCGAGCCCTTGCGCCAGCGGGGCACGCCCTCGGAGGCGGACGCGGCGCAGAGCACCTTGGTGCCGCCGAACTCGACGAGGACCGACCCCGCGGCGTGGTCGAGCCAGTGGCGCGTGATCGTGATCGGGCGGAGCTCGTCGTCGGCGCGGCCGTCGGCGCGGGCAGCAGAAGTCATGGCCCCGACCCTAGACGTGGCCGAGCCGGGTCCGGTCACCCCCGTGTGCTACCGGACCCGGTCCGGGGCCCTGATCCGAGGCCCCGTCCCCCGGGGGACCGTCTGCGGGAGCCGGCCCCCGCGTCCGCGCGGATCGCTCCACCCGGCCGGGGAGTCCCACCTTGCGTTGTGGAGGCGTCGCGTGCATCGGTCCCAGGTCGCATCGTGAAGCCGACCAAAGTAGGGCCAGCGCTGGCTAACCTGTGCGCCGTGACGCCACGCCCCGACACCCAACCCGAGCTCACGTGGGTGTCGCACACATGGCGCTACGCCGCCTGCCTGGTGTTCTCCGCGGCCGTCTGGCAGGTGGTGGCGGCGACCGAGTGGCGCGAGCACCGCCTCCTCTTCGGCGTCGAGCTCGCGCTCGGCGCAGCCTCCTATGTCCTCGTCCACTTCCGCCGGCAGGCCCCGGTGCAGGTCGCGCTGGCGGTCGCCGGGCTGAGCGCCCTCTCCGGCATCGCGGCCGGGCCCGCCACCCTGGCGGCGCTGTCGGTCGCCACCCGCCGACGCTGGCGCGAGGTGCTGCTGGTTGGCGGCACCAGCATCGTCGCGGCGCAGGCGTGGGCGACGGTCGCGCCGGTCCGCGGCGACGACCTCGTGGTGACCGCCCTGGTCAACGTGGCGGTCAACGCCGGGGTCATGGGGTGGGGCCTCTACATCGGGTCGCGACGCGAGCTGCTCGGCGACCTGCGCCACCGCGCCGAGCGGCTCGAGCACGAGCAGGAGCTGCGGGTCGGCAAGGCCCGCTCGGCGGAGCGGGCCCGCATCGCGCGCGAGATGCACGACGTGGTGGCGCACCGCATCACGCAGGTCTCCATGCAGGCCGGAGCCCTCGCCTTCCGCGCCGACCTCCACGCCGACCAGCTCCGCGAGGGCCTCGGTGAGATCCAGCGCCAGGCCAACGACGCGCTCCACGAGCTGCGCGGGGTGCTGGGCGTGCTGCGCCAGGACGACCCGAGTCCGCCCACCGCCCGCCCGCAGCCGACGTACGACGACGTCCCCGCGCTCATCGACGAGGCGCGCTCGCTCGGCCTCGAGGTCGACTGGGACGACGAGGTGGACACGACCGCCGCGGTCCCGCCCGCCACCGGTCGCACGGTCTACCGGATCGTGCAGGAGGGCATCACCAACGTGCGCAAGCACGCGCCCGGCGCGCAGGTGCGGATCCGCTCCGCGGGCGACGAGGAGCGCGGCATCACGGTGGTGGTGAGCAACCCGTTGGGCGAGCGTCCCAGCGCGGCGCCGGGGGCCGGCCTCGGGCTCGTCGGGCTGCGCGAGCGCACCGAGCTGCGCGGCGGCCGGCTCGAGAAGCGCACGGAGGGGGCGACGTTCGTCCTGGAGGCTTGGTTACCGTGGGCGCCGTGATCCGCGTGCTGCTCGTCGACGACGACCCGCTCGTGCGCTCTGCGCTCACCCTCATGCTCGGGGGCCAGTCGGACCTCGAGGTCGTGGGCGAGGCCGCCGACGGCGAGGAGGGCCTGGCGCAGGTCGCCCAGCACGAGCCCGACGTGGTGCTCATGGACATCCGGATGCCGGTGATGGACGGCCTGGAGGCCACGCAGGTGCTCCACTCGCGTCCGTCGCCGCCGGCCGTGGTCGTGCTGACCACCTTCGACGCCGACGACCACGTCCTGCGCGCCGTGGCGGCGGGCGCCGACGGCTTCCTGCTCAAGGACACCGCGCCCGCCGACATCGTCGGCGCCATCCGCACCGTGGCGGCGGGCGACGCGATGCTGTCACCGTCCGCCACCCGCAGCCTGGTCTCGCGGCTGCGCGGGAGCTCGCCGAGCGCGCGCACCTCCACCGCCGCCGACCGGCTGACGGTGCTGACCGAGCGTGAGCTCGAGGTCGCCGTGTGCGTGGGCCGCGGGCTCAGCAACTCCGAGATCGCCTCGGAGCTCTACCTGTCGATCCCGACCGTCAAGTCGCACGTGTCACGCCTGCTCACCAAGCTCGAGTGCACCAACCGCGTGCAGGTGGCGATGGTCGTGCACGACGCGGGCCTCGTCTAGACGTCGTACGTCGCCCCGGCGCGGGCCAGCTCGACCGGGCCGTCCCACGCGGCGCGGGCCTCGGCCTCGGCGTCGGCCGGGTCGTGCCACGGCGGGACGTGGGTGAGCACGAGCCGCTCGGCGCCGGCACGTGCGGCGGTGCGGGCGCAGTCGGCGCCGGTGAGGTGGAGGTCGGCGGGATTGGGGTCCCCGGTGCGGAACGACGCCTCGGCGAGCAGCAGGTCGGTGCCGGCTGCGATCTCGTCGAGCTCGGCGCACGGAGCGGTGTCGCCGGAGTAGACGAGTGTGCGGCCGCCGGCGGTGACGCGGAGTGCGTAGGCCGCGACCGGGTGGACCACCCGGCGAGCCTCGACCCGGAACGGGCCCAGCTCGACCTCGGCGCGGTCACCGTCGTCGCGGTCGCCGTAGACGCGGAAGTCGAACTCCTCGGTCATGCCCGGCTCGAGGGGCAGATCGTAGGCGCGTGCCATCCGCGCGGCCGTGCCGTCGGGGCCCCACACCGGGATCGACGGCTGTGCACCGGTCGGGTGGTACTTGCGCATCACGTAGTAGCCGCACAGGTCGAGGCAGTGGTCGGCGTGGAGGTGGCTGAGGAACACCGCGTCGATGCTCAGCGGGTCGACGTAGCGGTGGAGCTGGCCGAGCGCGCCGTTGCCCAGGTCGAGGAGGATCCGCCACGTGCGGCCGTCCTGCTCGGCCTCGAGCAGGTAGCAGCTCGCGGCCGACTCGGGACCGGGATAGGAGCCCGAGCAGCCCACGACGGTGAGCCGCAGCGGGTGCGGGCTCACGCCCGACCTCCGGCGAACTGCGTCGCCCCGAGCAGCTCGGAGCCGAGGAAGCGGCGCCCGACCGTGGCGAAGTCGTCGGGGCTGCCCGTGGTCGAGAACGTGTAGGTCGGCTCCCCGTCGGGTCGCATCAGGCCCGTGCCGGCCAGCATCTTGTAGACGTCCTTGGCGCACTCCTCCGCCGAGCTCACGAGCGTGACCTCGTCGCCCATCACGTAGGAGATGACGCCGGTGAGCAGCGGGTAGTGGGTGCAGCCGAGGATGAGCGTGTCCACGCCGGCGTCCGCGAGCGGGTCGAGGTAGTCGTGCGCGGCGGCGAGGAGCTCGTCGCCGCCGGTGACGCCCTGCTCGACGAAGTCGACGAACCGCGGGCAGGCCCGGATGTGGAGGTCCAGGTGGGGAGCGGCGGCGAACGCGTCGTCGTAGGCCATCGAGCTCGCGGTCGCCCGGGTGCAGATGACGCCCACCCGCTGGTTGCGGGTGGCGGCCGCGGCCCGTCGCGCCGCCGGCAGGATCACCTCGACGACCGGGACGTCGTAGCGCTCGCGGGCGTCACGGAGCATCGCCGCGCTGGCTGAGTTGCACGCGATGACCAGTGCCTTGACGCCCTGCTCGTAGAGGTGGTCGAGGCACTCGAGGGCATACTCGCGGACCTCGCCGATGGGCTTCTGGCCGTAGGGCTGCCGGGCGGTGTCGCCGAGGTAGGTGACCGACTCGTGCGGGAGCTGGTCGATCACCGAGCGGGCGACGGTGAGCCCGCCGAAGCCGGAGTCGAAGATGCCGATGGGGGCGTCTGCGGTCTCTCTCGCGGGGGGCGTCGGCACAGGCAGCAGGCTAGGCGCTCGGGCTGGCGTCGGTCACGCGATCACGTGCGTCGGCCCCGTCACACCCCCTCCCTCCGGGTTAGGGTCGCCCGGTGACCCTGCGCTCCGTGCTCGCCTCCCTGCTCGCCTGCACCGCCCTCGCGGTGTGCCCGGCGTCGGCCCCGGCCGCGGTCCCCGACGGCGAGCTGCCGCCACCCACGCCGCGGGTGTCGGCCGACGACGCCATCGACTCCGTGGTCGCCATCTCGGTCGACGGGCTCAACACCGACGCCCTCGCCAAGCTGGGGCGAGAGCGCACCCCGCACCTGCACGACCTGATGGACTCCGGCGCCTCGACGCTCAACGCCCGCACCGAGCGCGAGCTCACCATCACGCTGCCCAACCACACCGGCATGGTGACCGGCCGCCGGGTCGAGGCCAGCACGGGCGGGCACGGCGTGACGTGGAACGACGACCGGCGCCGCCCGGCGACCGTCCAGTCGGCGGCCGGGCAGCGGGTCGAGTCCGTGTTCACCCAGGTCAAGGCCGCAGGGGGCTCGACGGCGCTCTTCGCGAGCAAGACGAAGTTCTCCCTGTGGAAGCGCAGCTGGCCGCGGAGCATCGACACCACCCGCATCCAGCTCGACAACACCCTGCTCGCCCGGTCGGTCCGGCGCGACCTGCGCGACCACGAGCGCGCCTTCCGGTTCGTGCACCTCTCGCTCCCCGACTCGGCGGGTCACGACCACGGCTTCATGTCCTCGCGCTATCTGCGGGCCGTCGAGAAGGTCGACGGGCTGCTCGGGGTCATCGTCGGTGCCGTGCGGTCCGACCCCGAGCTCGTCGGCCGCACCGCCATCATCCTGACCAGCGACCACGGCGGACTCGGCGCGAGCCACTCCGACCCCCGCCGGCTCGCCAACTATCGGGTGCCCTTCATGGTGGCCGGTCCGGGCGTCGAGGCCGGGGCGGACCTCTACGAGCTCAACGCCGACGACTACCTCGACCCGGGCATGCGGCGCACCACCTACCGGCAGTCCGTCCAGCCCGTCCGCAACGGCGACCTCGCCAACCTCGCGCTCGACCTGCTCGACCTCGGCGCCGTGCCGGGAAGCGAGCACAACCTGCGCCTCGACCTCGACGTCTCACGTCCACCTGCCTGACCACCGATCGCCCACACAACGGGCAGAGGAGACGTCGTGTCCGTCCTGAAGAAGCTCTCCACGGTGGTCGCCCTCGCGGTCACGGCGTCGACGCTGGCGCTCACACCGGCGTCCGCCCGGGCCGCAGGTCCTGACGGCACCGCCGCCGCGGTCGGCTGGCCGCCGGCCGCCCCCTCGCAGCTGGTCATCGACACCGGCGGGGTCGCCGTCGGTCGTGAGGACTACGTGCCGGGCACGGTGACGCTGGACGGCGTCACGCGGGTCACCGAGGTCCGCGGGCGCGGCAACTCGACCTGGGGCTGGTCGAAGAAGCCCTACAAGCTCAAGCTCGAGCAGGACGCCGCGCTCGTCGGCACGCGCGCCTTCGACGAGTGGGTGCTGCTGGCGGGCTACGGCGACCGCAGCTCGCTGCGCACGGCCGCCGCGTTCGCCGTGGCCGCGCAGACGCGGCTGCGGTGGACGCCGCAGTTCCGCTTCGTCGAGGTCGTCCTCAACGGCCAGCCCCAGGGCCTCTACCTGCTCACCGAGCAGGTCGAGGTCGGCGCGGGTCGCGTGGACCTGCCCGACGACGGCTACCTGCTCGAGGTCAACCAGCGCTACCTGCGCGACGACGAGCCCGGCTTCCGCACCCGGCGCGGGACGCCCGTGGCGTTCAAGGACCCCGACGAGGTCACCAAGCGACAGCGCCGCGAGGTCCGGCGCGCGGTGTCGCGCTTCGAGGACGTCCTCTACGGTCCCGACTTCGCCGACCCCGAGCGTGGGTACGCCGCCCATGTCGACGTCGGCAGGATGATCGACTGGTACATCGTGCAGGAGCTCTTCGCCAACCAGGACTCCAACTTCCAGTCGAGCGTGCACTTCAGCTGGGTGCCGGGCAAGCGCTTCGTCTTCGGCCCCGTCTGGGACTTCGACCTCAGCGCTGGGACGCGGTGGCGCGCCTCGAGCGAGCCCGACACCTGGCACACCCGTCTCGGGCGGCACTGGATCACGCGGATGCTCCAGGACCCGGCGTTCTCGGAGCGGGTCAAGAGCCGCTGGGCCCGGCTCAAGCCGGGGGTGCGCGAGGTCGTCTCCCAGATCCCCTCCGCGGCGGCGACGCTGGCTCCCGCCGCCGAGGCCGACTGGGACCGGTGGCACGCCGCGGGCGACCTGGACTGGACCCACCGCGGGCGCGACCGCCAGGCCGAGGTCGACTTCCTCCGCGACTGGCTCACCCGGCGCATCCAGTGGCTGAGCCTCAACGAGGTGCGCCTCGGCGGCATCCGGCACCGCGCCACCGAGCGCGAGCACACGATATGGGTGCCCGTGCGGCTGCAGTCGGCGCCGAGCGCGCCGGTGCAGGTCACCTACGCCGTCCAGGCCGGCACGGCCAGCCCGGGCGAGGACTTCGTGGCCGCGCAGGGTCAGCTCGACTTCGCCGCCGGGCAGGTGGAGCAGCGTGTGCCCGTCCGGATCCTCGACGACCGCGAGACCGAGGCCCGCGAGACGGTGCAGGTCGTGCTCACGGGCGCCTCATCCGACCTCGTGGTCGGCTCGCCCGCGACGGCCGTCGTGGCCATCGCGGCCAACACCCGCTGACGTCCGCCACGATCAGCGCCGTCGGGCTCAGGCGCCGGCCGGCAGCGTCTCGAGGAGGTAGCGCTCGGCCGAGCCGGCCTGCTGGGCCAGCTCCCACACGGTCGAGGATGCCGGGGTGGGCGAGGTCCGCTCGTCGCCCGGGAGCGACACTGTCGGCGCACCCGGGGCCGCTGTCCCCTCGGGGCTCAGCGCGCGCACCACCCGGTCGACCTCGTCGCGGGCGAGGTCGGTGGCGCCGGCGAGGACGGTCAGGTCGCCCAGCACGGTGCGGAGCGTGTCGAGCTCGGCGCGCTGCCGCTCGTCGAGGTCCTCGCGGTCGGGCACCAGGTCGTCCTGCGTGCGGGCAGCGTCGCGGAACAGCGTGATCACCTCCGCTCCCATCGGCCGGGAGCCGTCCGACGAGGCCCGGAGGGCGGTCGCGGTGGCCTCGGCGGCTGTCTCGATGCGTCGCCGCAGCGGCGCGGGCCGGAAGCGCGGGATGACGGTGAACCCCAGGACGACCCCGACCAGCACGGCACTGGCGGTGAGCCCGACGTACTGCACGAGGAGGGCGACGGGGTCGAGGTCGCGGCTGACCGAGTTGAACCCGACGCTGACCACGACCATGAAGGCGTTGCCGAGCGCCGGGCGGGTCACGACGTACCACAGCCCCAGGCACAGGGAGATCGCCGCGACGGCGACGAGCAGGTCGGACGGCACGACCAGCAGCACCACCGCGACCGTGAGCGAGCCGGCGACCACGCCGACGATCTTGTTGCGGGTCTTGGTCGCCGTGTCACTCCAGCTGGCCTGGAGGATGCTGAAGGTGGCGAGCAGCGAGGTCGAGACCAGCGGGTCGCCGCGCTCGAGGCCCGAGGTGATGATCAGCATCAGCAGCACGGCGAGCGCCGTGCGGAGCGCGTGGCGGAGCTGGATCGAGGTCAGCCTGGCCGAGGGGTGCAGCAGTGCGTCCTGGAGCTCGTGGCGCCGGGTGCGCTCGAGCTCGACGGGCGTGGCGTCGCGCTCGCGCACGGCCCGCTCGATGGTGTCGAGCGCCCGGACGGCGTCGGCGAGGGGCCCGTCCGTGGCGGACGGCACCGGCCGCGGCGCCGGCGCCCCGACGGCTGCGGTCGCGGCGGCCTCGCCCGACGTGTCGGCCGTGCCGCCCTTGTCACGACCCGGCTTGGCCCGCAGCTCCCCCGCGAGCTCCTCGGCCCGGGCCCGGAGCCCGGCCACATCGTCGGCAGCCAGCCCGTCCACCTGGGCGGCGCGCACCGCGAGCCGGTAGTCGGAGGCCGCCTCGAGGGAGTCGGCGAGCCAGCGCTGCCTGCCGTCGCTGAGCCAGGTGCTGAACGCCGTGGCGGTGGCGCCCGCGACGTCGTCGGCGACCAGCACCGCGGCCACCTGCTCGCGCGTCGGCTTGGACGGGTCGGCGATGCCCATGAGGATGCGCAGCAGGAGGGCGACGACGACACCCGCGATGGCGGCGGCGAAGACCTGCCGATGGTCGGCCCCGCCCATCGGCGCGTAGCCGTAGCCGAACATGGTGGTCATCCCGAGGCCCATCCCCGCGTTGGCGAAGCGGGCACCGACCAGGGGCAGCAGCGCCGCGACGAACGTCAGCAGCACCACGAGGGCGATCGCCGCCGGGCGGGACGCCTCCGCGACCAGCCGGGGGACGGCCGCGGCGACGACGAGCAGCGGGCCCAGCACGGCAGCGACCCGCAGGTCGGGTCGGAGCGGACCGCCCATGAACGCCACGAGCGAGAACATGCCCGTCAGGCCGCCGATGATCCCCGCCGCGCCGGCGCCCCAGTGGTCGGCGAGCAGCACCGAGGGAAGCACCACGATCATCATCAGCACGATCAGCATCGGGCTGCCCTTCGCGCGGGCGGGACGGCTGTCGCGCTTGTGGCTCTTGGGCGACGCGGTGCGGCCGGGGGGCTCGACGGAGCGTCCCGAGAGGTGGGCGGGCGCGTTCATGCCCTGACGGTAAGGAGGGGAGCCGGTAGCCACCAGAGGCCTCCGTCACGGGCCGGGCGGCGATGCGGGAGCGGGCTCCTAGGCCCAGAGCTGGCCGTCGAGGCGGTCCTCGGCCTCGTCGACGGTGCCCTCGTAGGCGCCGGTCGACAGGTACTTCCAGCCGCCGTCGCACACCACGAACGCGATCTCGGCGCGCTCCCCCGCCTTGACCGCGCGGGCTGCCTGCCCGAGCGCGGCGTGCAGGATCGCACCGGTGGAGATGCCGGCGAAGATGCCCTCCAGCTCGAGCAGCTCGCGCACCCGGCGTACGGCGTCGCGCGGGCCGACGCTGAAGCGCGAGTCGATGAGCGAGGCGTCGTAGAGCTCGGGGACGAAGCCCTCGTCGAGGTTGCGCAGTCCGTAGACCAGCTCGCCGTAGCGCGGCTCGGCGGCGACGATGCGCACGTCGGGCTTGGCGCGGCGGAAGAAGCGGGAGACCCCCATCAGGGTGCCGGTGGTGCCGAGGCCGGCGACGAAGTGGGTGATCTCGGGGAGGTCGGCGAGCAGCTCGGGGCCGGTGCCCTCCTCGTGCGCGAGCGCGTTGGCCTCGTTGCCGTACTGGTAGAGCATGACCCAGTCGGGGTGCTCCCCCGCGACCTGCTTGGCGACGCGCACGGCCTCGTTGGACCCGCCGGCAGCGGGCGAGGAGACGATCTCCGCACCCCACATGCGCAGCAGCTGGCGCCGCTCCTCGGAGGTGTTCTCCGGCATGACGCACACGATGCGGTAGCCCTTGAGCTTGGCGGCCATCGCCAGGGAGATGCCGGTGTTGCCGCTGGTCGGCTCGAGGATCGTGCACCCCGGCCGCAGCGTGCCGTCCTTCTCCGCCTGCTCGATCATCCTCAGCGCCGGCCGGTCCTTGATGGAGCCGGTCGGGTTGCGGTCCTCCAGCTTGGCCCAGATCCGGACGTCCGGGCTCGGCGAGAGCCGGGGCAGCCCGACGAGGGGCGTGCCGCCGACCGACTCCAGGAGGCTGTCGAAGCGCATGCGTCCAGCATGACATCCACCGATCGGTGGATGGCCGGAGGCGCCGGTTGCCCGATGTGCGAGACGGCGCCGACGACGAGGCTGGCGCCATGATCTCGATCTCGCACCTGCGCAAGGCCTACGGCGACACCCTCGCCGTCGACGACGTCTCCCTCGAGGTCGCCGAGGGCGAGGTGCTCGGCGTCCTCGGCCCCAACGGGGCCGGCAAGACCACCACCGTCGAGTGCGTCGCCGGGCTGCGGGTGCCCGACGCGGGCACCGTGCGCGTCGCCGGCCTCGACCCGCGCACGGAGCGCGCCGCGCTCACCCGGCTGCTCGGCGTCCAGCTGCAGGAGAGCCGACTACAGCCGAAGATCACCGTCGACGAGGCGCTGCGACTGTGGTCCGCGCTGTACGACGACCCGCTGCCGTCGGGGGACCTCCTCGGCAGGCTCGGGCTCGAGGAGCAGCTGCGCACGAGGTTCCGCGACCTGAGCGGGGGCCAGCAGCAGCGTCTCTCCATCGCGCTGGCCCTGGTGGGCCGTCCGCGCGTGGTGATCCTCGACGAGCTCAGCACCGGGCTCGATCCCCGCGCCCGCCGCGACGTGTGGCAGATCGTGCGCGACCTGCGCGCGGACGGGGTCACGGTGCTGCTCGTGACGCACTCGATGGAGGAGGCGCAGCAGCTGTGCGACCGGATCGCCATCATCGACGGCGGCCGGATCCGGGCGCTCGACACCCCCGACGCGCTCATCGCCGGAGCGAGCGCCGCCACGGTCACCTCCTTCACCACCGACCACCCGCTCGACCTCGAGTCGCTCCGCGAGCTCGCGTCGGTCTCCGCGGTCCGGACCGAGTCGGACCGGATCGTCGTGGAGGGGCGAGACGGCGCCGCGCTCGAGGTCCTCGAGCGACTGGCCGGCCAGCAGGTCACCCCGCACGGCCTGCGCGTGGTCGACGGCACCCTCGACACCGCCTACCTCCAGCTCACCGAGACCCTCGAGGAGACCCCCGCATGAGCACCTCGACCACACCCGGCACGCCCACCGAGACGGCCCGCACGCCGCGCACCTCCCCCACGGCCGCGGTCGTACGCACCGAGGCGAGGCTGTTCGGCCGCGAGCTCGGGTCCCTCTTCTGGATCCTGCTGTTCCCGACCATCCTGCTGCTGATCATCGGCCTGGTGCCGGGCTACCGAACGCCGGAGGACGATCTCGGCGGCCAGCGCGTCATCGACCTCTACGCCTCGGTCTGCGCCATCCTGGCGATGATCATGGCCGCGATCATGGCGATGCCACCGGTGATCGCCGGCTACCGCGAGAGCGGCGTGCTGCGGCGGCTGCGCACCACGCCGATGCATCCCGCGTCCCTGCTCGGCGCCCAGGTCGGGTTGCATGCCGCCGCCGTGCTCGCCGCGATCGTCCTGGCACTCACGAGCGCCCGCCTCGTCTACGACGTGCCGCTGCCCTCCTCCCTGGGGTGGTACGCCGTCAGCATGGTGCTGGCGACGGCCGCGGCGTTCTCGGTCGGCGCGGTCGTGACCGCCGTGTCCTCCAACACGCGCGTGGTCCAGACCGTCGGCACCATCGTGTTCTTCCCGATGATGTTCACCTCCGGCGTGTGGCTGCCGGTGCAGGGCATGGGCGGCTGGCTGCACGACTTGGTGGTCGCCACGCCCCTCGGCGCCGCCGCGGAGGCTCTCAACGACTCCCTCGTGGGACGCGCACCCGACCTCACCGACCTCGCCGTGATGCTCGCCTGGACGGTCGTGCTCTCCCTCGTGGCCGTGCGGCGGTTCCGATGGGAGTGAGAGGAGCGCCACGGACTGCAAGGATGAGGCCATGAGCGAGGGGGCGCGCGGGCAGAGCGGCGGGTGGGCCGCTGCCCTCGCGCACGAGCAGGCCAGCGACGAGCGGTGGCTGCGCTGGCTGCCGTTCGGACTGCTCGGGCTCGCCACCGTCGTCGCGACCGCGGCCGCCCCGGCACTCGGGGTGGGCGCGGCCGACGTCCGCTGGACGCTCGCCCTCTCGGCCCTCACCGCCGCGTGGATGATCGCGACGCCCAGACCCAGCGCGATCCACTACGCGGGGCGCACCGCGCTGGCCTTCGTGCTCTGCTGGCTCAACCCGTTCTACGGCATCTTCGGCGTCGCCGGCTTCTTCGACGCCTTCGAGTCGCTCAAGGGACGCTGGGTCTACGCCGGCATGGTGGTCGTCGGGATCACCCAGGCGGGCTCGCAGTCCGGCGGCTTCCCACCACAGGATCCCGCCCAGGCATCCGTCTTCGGCGCCCTCATCCTGCTCAACGCCGGTCTGGCCACCGCCTTCATGAAGGTGTCGCTGCGCACCGAGCAGCGCACCGCCGAGCTCGAGCGCCTCAACGCCGGGCTCGAGGAGGCGCTGGCGGAGAACCGCAGCCTGCACGAGCAGCTGGTCGCCCAGGCGCGTGAGGCCGGAGTGCAGGAGGAGCGCGCCCGGCTGGCCGGCGAGATCCACGACACCATCGCCCAGAGCCTGGCGGGCATCGTCACCCAGCTCGAGGCGTCGGTCGGCGGCGAGCGCCAGCAGCGCGCCCTCGGCCTGGCCCGCCAGGCGCTGGCGGAGGCGCGCCGCTCGATGCTCGACCTGTCCCCCGGCGACCTCGACGGCACCACCCTGGCCGAGGCCCTGGCGGGCGTGGTGGCCTCGTGGTCCGCCGAGCACGAGGTGCGCGCGGACGCGGTCGTCGTCGGCGACGCCGTGCCGCTGCACCCCGAGGTGGAGGCGACCGTGCTGCGCATCGCGCAGGAGTCGCTGGCCAACGTCGCCAAGCACGCCGAGGCGACCCGGGTCGGGGTGACGCTGTCCTACGACGGCGACGAGGTCGTCCTCGACGTGCGCGACGACGGGGTCGGCTTCGACGTCGCCGCCCCGACGGCGTCGAGCTCGTTCGGCCTGCGCGGGATGCGCCAGCGCGTCGCGCGGCTGGCAGGCGCCCTGGCGCTGGAGTCGGAGCGGGGTCGCGGCACCGCGGTCTCCGCCCGCCTCCCCGCCCTGGCGAGGGAGGCGGCATGACGGTGCGCATCGTGGTGGTCGACGACCACCCCGTCGTCCGCGACGGCGTGCGCAGCATGCTCGCCGGCGTCGACGGCTTCGAGGTCGTCGGCGAGGCGGCGAGCGGTCCCGAGGCGGTCGAGCGGGTCGTCGCGACCGACCCCGACGTGGTCGTGATGGACCTGCGGATGCCCGGCGGTGGCGGCGTCGACGCGGTCCGCGCCCTGCGCGAGCGCGGCTCGCGGGCCGCGGTCCTGGTGCTGACGACCTACGACACCGACAGCGACACCGTCGCGGCGATCGAGGCCGGGGCGACGGGCTACCTCCTCAAGGACACTCCCGCCGAGACGCTCTTCGACGCGGTGCGCGCCACGGCCGCCGGGGAGACCGTGCTGTCCCCGGCCGTGGCGGCGCGGCTGGCCTCGCACGTACGCCGCCCGGCCGCGTCGGGCGTGCTGAGCGCGCGCGAGCGGGAGGTGCTCACGCTGGTGGCGCGGGGGCGCTCCAACCGACTGATCGCCGAGGAGCTGTTCGTCAGCGAGGCGACGGTGAAGACCCACCTCGTCCACGCCTACGACAAGCTCGGCGTCAGCGACCGCGCCGCCGCGGTGGCGAGGGCCTACGAGCGCGGGATCCTGGGCTGAGCGCTCTGGCTCAGCAGCCGCCCGCGACGGCGGGCAGCACGACGACCTGGTCGCCGTCGGAGAGCTCGGCGTCGAGGCCACCGATGAAGCGGACGTCCTCGTCGTTGATGTAGATGTTGACGAAGCGGCGCAGGTCGACCGAGCCGGCCTTCTCCTCGACGAGGCGGTCCTTGATGCCGGGGTGGCTGCCCTCGAGGTCGTCGATCAGCGCGGACAGCGTGCCGCCCGATCCCTCGACGGCCTTGGCGCCGTCGGTGTAGGTGCGCAGGATGGTGGGGATCCGGACCTCGATGGCCATCAGGGGGTGCTCGCTTCCTCGGTCTGCTCGGGTGTCTCTGGCGTCTCTGTCGTCGGTGCGACCGTGACGTCCTCCTCGGTCACGACCCCGTCGACGATCCTGTAGGACCTGAACTCCACCGGGCCCTCACTATTCCCGTGCTCGCGTGTGCTGACGAGCACGTAGTGGGCGTGGGGCTCGCTGGCCAGGTTGATGTCGGTGCGGCTGGGGTAGGCCTCGGTGGCGGTGTGGGAGTGGTAGATCACCACCGGCTCCTCGTCGCGGGCGTCCATCTCCTTGTAGAGCGCGAGCAGCTCGCTGGAGTCGAACTCGTAGAACGTCGGGCTGCCGGCCGCGTTGACCATCGGGACGAACCGCTCGGGACGGTCGCTGCCCTCGGGACCCGCGACGACTCCGCAGGCCTCGTCGGGGTGGTCGCGGCGCGCGTGCGCCACGATCGCGTCGTAGATCTCCTGGTCCAAGGTCAGCACGCAGCCAAGCGTAGGCACGAGGCCGATGCGGCCGGCCCGCGTCTCACGACATAGTCTCGACGTCGAGATACTTTGTCGAGGAGAGTCATGTCGTCGTCGCAGGCGCACGCGCCGCTGACCCGGAGGGGGATCCCGCTCGAGCGGGACCTGCGGGTGCTGGCGCTGGGGTCGTTCGCCAACCGGTTCGGGGCCGGCGCGGTGATGACCACCAGCGCGCTCTACTTCACCCGACAGGTCGGCTTCTCTGCCGCCGAGGTCGCGTTGGCGATGGCCGTCGCGGCCGTGGTCGGGATCGTCGTGCAGGTGCCGGCCGGCCAGCTCGCCGACAGCCGGGGACCGCGGCGGGTGCTGACGGCGTTCATGGTCGGCGCCGCCCTCACCAGCGCGCTGCCGGCGCTGGCCCGCACGCCGTGGCAGCTCGCGCTGCTGCTGGCGCTGCTCACCTTCTTCGAACGCTCGGCCGGGTCCGTGCAGCAGGGCGTCATCGCCCAGCTCGCCACGGGTGGGCGCGGCGTGCAGTTCAAGGCCTACCTCCGCGCGGTGACCAACACCGCGATCGGCCTCGGCTCGGTCTTCGGCGGCGCGGCCCTCGTCGTGGACGAGCCGTGGGCCTACATCTCGGTGTTCGTCCTCAACGCGGTCTTCACCGGCTTCGCGGCGTGGAACACCACGCGGCTGCCCGACCTGCCGGCCTACGTCCGCGTCGAGGGCGAGCCGCGCCTGGCGGTGCTGCGCGACTGGCCCTACGTCGTCGTGGTGGCGCTGACCGGGCTGTTCTCGCTGCACTTCTTCGTGATGGAGCTCGGCCTGGCGCTCTACATCTCCGAGCGCACCTCCGCGCCGCCGGTCATGGTCGCGATCCTGCTCATCGTCAACACCGCCTGCGTCGCGCTCTTCCAGGTCCGGCTGTCCCGGCGCGCCGACTCGGTCGAGGCGGGCGCCCGCGCGCTGGTGCGCGGCGCGGTGTGGATCGCCGCCGGCTTCGCCATCGTCGCCCTGGCCGACCGGGGCGACGCCACCTTCGCGGTGGTCGTGCTGGTCGTCGGCTCGCTGGTCCACGTCGTCGGCGAGATGATCGGCTCCGGCGGCCAGTGGGGGCTCCAGATGGGTCTCGCACCGCACGAGAAGCAGGGCCAGTACCAGGGGTTCGCCGGGCTGGGGTTCAGCGTGATCGCCGTCGTCGGCCCGCCCGTGGTGACCCTGCTCTGCGTCGAGATGGGCGAGACCGGCTGGCTGGTGCTGGCCGCGCTGATGCTCGCGGTGGCGCTGGTGTCGGTGCCCGTCTCGCGCTGGGCCCTCGCCTCGCGCGAGCGCTACGGCGTGTTGACCCACTCGGGCTGAGCAGCGCCCCGGGCAGGGTGGGCGTACGCCGCTCAGGCCCAGATCGCGGCCGGGACCCCGTCGGAGAAGACCTCGGGCTCCTCGGGGTACGACTCCGCGACCCCGTGCGCGTGGCGCACGGCCGTCCACGCGGCCGCGCAGGCGTCGAGCAGGTCGTCCTCGCCGAAGCCCGCGCCGCGGAACCACGCCGGCGCCACGACCCCGTGGGCGGCGAGCGCCTCGCGCCGGGCGCGGACGCCGTCGGCGTCCTTCTTGCGCGCCCGCACGGGCGCGCCCGCCATCCGGGCGAAGCTCAGCTCGGGGTGCACCTCGATCACGAGGACGCCTGGCCGCCCGCGCACCCACGCGTCGACCTGCAGCACCTTCTCCCGCAGCGCGTAGGCCTGGGCGCTCACGCTGGTGCGCCCGTCGGTCGCGGCGAGGTTGGCCGCGCGCGCCTGCTCGTAGGTCTCCGCCTCGAGCGCGGCCCGCACCGGCGTGGAGAACACCGACGACGCCTTCCCCACCAGCGCGCGCCGGGCCTGCGCGTCCGCCTTCCGGCCGCCCGCGTCGGGCAGTCCGATCGGGATGTCGACGGCCGCGACCGCGACGTCGTGCTGATCGCGGACCAGCTCGACGAGCCCGGCGATGTCGGGTGCGACGTAGACGGAGGCGCGCAGCCCGGTGTCGAGCACCACCCCCACCCAGCCGGCCGGGCAGGCGTCGACGCCGAGGACGGGCACCGGCGGCGCGAGGACGGGCGGCGGCTCGACGTCGTGCTGGCCCGGCGGGCGCACGAACCGTGCCTCGGGGTCGTCGCCGAGGGCGGCCTCGATGCGGGCGGTCATCAGCTCCGACATCGGCGGCAGCGCACCGACGGGCCACCACCGCACCTCGCTCGACTCGTCGTCGGCCACGTGGGCCTCGCCCTCGACCCAGGTGCAGGCGAAGGTGAGGTCGAGGTAGGACGCGCGGTCGCCGTTGGCGTGCACGATCTCGCCGTGCACGCCGGTGGAGGCCAGCCGGTCCACCCGGATCCGGACGCCGGTCTCCTCCCGCGCCTCCCGGGCGGCGGCCTCGGCCGGCTCCTCCCCCGGCTCGGGGATCCCGGTGACGGGCGTCCAGTGGCCGTTGTCGGCGCGCTTGACCAGCAGCACCTGGTCGCCGCGGCGGACGACCGCGGTGACCCCGGGGAGCCAGAGCGGGTCGTGCCCGATCTTCTCGCGCAGCGCCAGGACGAAGTCGGGCACCGGGCTCACGGGCGGCTCACCGTCCGCTCACGAGGTGAGCGCCTCGACCACGGTCTCCTGGAGGTAGCCCACCCACTCGTAGATGTCGTGGGCCTGCGCCCGCGGGTCGTCGTCGGGCAGCGAGTGCCAGTAGTGCTCGTCGCCGGCCTCGACGCCGAGCCGGGTGGCCAGCGCGAGCCGGATGTCGGTGAAGGCGCGCATCCACGTCTCGGCCTCGGCGTCGGTGAGCTCGACGTCGATGACAAGGCCGTCCTGGTCCAGCTCGGACGGCAGCCCGGCCTCCTCCAGGGTGTCGATGATCGAGCCGGCCGTGGCCGCCTTGCCGTCGCGCAGGCCGCCCTCGGTGAAGCGGCGGAAGTCGGCGGCCGCCTCCTCGTCGTCGGGATAGGCGGTGGGGAAGAGCCGGGCGAGCACCGGGTCGTCGGGGATCGTCGTGGCGCCGGAGAACTCGGCCATCATCGCGTCGAACGGGTCGGCGCTCGGGGCGGCGGGCTCGGCGCGCTCGTTGCGCAGCAGCTCGACCATCTGCGAGGCCAGTGACCGCAGGAGGTCGGCCTCGAAGCCGGTGAACGTGGCGATGACGCGCCCGGACCTGCGGTGTCGCTCGAAGCCGCTCACGTCAGGCCCCCCACGTGGTCGCGTGGCGGTCGAAGTCGGCCTGGTCGGTCCACACGGGGACCACGCAGAACACCAGCGCGCCCGGGTCGGTGAGCACCGCCCAGGTGTCGTGTCGGCTCTGCACGGTGGCGCCGAGCGCTTCGAGGCGGGCCACCTCGGCGTCCACGTCGTCGGTCTCGAGGTCGAGGTGCACGCGCGGTGGAGTGCCGCTGCCGGTGCGCTGGAGCTCGAGCGCGACGTTGCCCGGCAGCCGCTCCAGCGACTCGAAGGCGGGTTCCTCGTTGGTCGTACGACGACCGCCCCGCGCGGCGGCCCAGAACGCGGCCGCGGGGTCGTAGGTCTCCTCGGGGTGGTCGATCATGACCACGGAGATGCGGGACCGGTGCACTACGACGCCTTCTCCATCGTCGCCCAGAGGCCGTACTCGTGCATCGCCTGCACGTCGCGCTCCATCTCCTCACGCGTGCCCGTCGAGACCACCGACTTGCCGTCGGTGTGCACCTCGAGCATGAGCTTCTCGGCCTTGGCCTTGTCGTAGCCGAAGTACTTCTGGAACACGTAGGAGACGTAGGACATCAAGTTGACCGGGTCGTCCCAGACGAGGGTCACCCACGGCTTGGCCAGGAAGGTGATCTCGTCAGGGGTGATGGTCGGCTCGACCTCTACGGGACTGGCGGCTGACACGGGTCCCATCGTGGCACAGTGTGGGTCGTGACCAGCTCCCCCCGTGCGTCGACCGCGCTCCTGACCGACCACTACGAGCTGACCATGGTGCAGGCTGCGCGACAGGCCGGCACGGCCGAGCGCCGGGCGGTCTTCGAGCTGTTCCCCCGGCGGCTGCCGGAGGGCCGGCGCTACGGCGTCGTCGCCGGGGTCGGCCGGGCGCTCGACGCGATCGAGGACTTCCGCTTCGACGCGGCGGCTCTCACCGCGCTCGAGGGCATCGTCGACCCGGGCATGCTCGACTGGCTCGCCTCCTACCGCTTCACCGGTGACGTGTGGGGCTACGCCGAGGGCGAGGCCTACTTCCCCCACTCACCCCTGATGGTCGTCGAGGGCACCTTCGCCGAGGCCGTGCTCCTCGAGACGGTCCTGCTGTCGATCTACAACCACGACTCCGCCATCGCCTCGGCCGCGTCGAGGATGGTGCTGGCCGCCCACGGCCGCCCGTGCATCGAGATGGGCGCGCGCCGCACCCACGAGGACGCGGCGGTCGCGGCCGCCCGGGCGGCGTACGTCGCCGGCTTCGACGCCACGAGCAACCTCGCGGCCCGGGCCCGCTACGGCGTACCCTCCACCGGCACCGCGGCCCACTCGTTCACGCTGCTGCACGACGCCGAGGCCGACGCGTTCCGCGCGCAGGTCGAGACGCTCGGCGTGGGCACCACGCTGCTGGTCGACACCTACGACGTCGCCGAGGCGGTGCGACTCGCCGTCGAGGTGGCCGGCACCGGGCTCGGTGCGGTGCGGCTCGACTCGGGCGACCTCGGCGACCTGGCCCGCGAGGTGCGCGCCCAGCTCGACGGCCTCGGCGCCCACGACACCCGGATCGTGGTGACGAGCGACCTCGACGAGTACGCCATCGCGGCGCTCGCCGCGGCCCCCGTCGACGCCTACGGCGTCGGGACGCAGCTGGTCACCGGCTCCGGGCACCCGACGTGCGGCTTCGTCTACAAGCTCGTCGCGCGTGAGGGGACCGACGGCGAGCTGGTGTCGGTGGCCAAGCGGTCGACCGACAAGCTGTCCATCGGCGGCCGCAAGCACGCCCTGCGCCGCCGCGGACCCTCGGGCGTCGCCCAGGCGGAGGTCGTCGGGATCGACCAGGTCCCGGGGGACGACGGGGACGACCGCCCGCTGCTCGTCCCCCTGGTGCGCGACGGCGAGGTCGTCGGGCGGACCACGCTCGACGAGGCCCGGGCCCGGCACCGCGCGTCGGTCGCCGAGCTCCCGCGCGCCGTCACGATGATGTCGGCGGGCGAGCCGGTCATCCCCACGGTCCACCTCGGCGGGTAGCGCCCCACCTGCCCCGAATTGTCGATGCCCTCGGGGCCGACGGCTGCGATCATGCCCCCATGGGTCTCGTCGCGCGCGACGCCGAGCTCGCAGTCATCGCCGGGGTGCTCGACCAGGAGCCGACCCCGGTGCGGGCCCTGGTGCTCGAGGGCGAGCCGGGCGTGGGCAAGACCAGCCTCTGGGAGCAGGCGCTGGCCGGCGGGCGCGACCGCGGCCTGCGCGTGCTGGCGGCGCGGGCCAGTGCGTCCGAGACGGAGCTGCCGTTCGCGGGGCTCATCGATCTGCTCGACGAGGTCGGGGTCGAGGAGCTGGAGATGCCGGCGCCCCAGCTGCACGCCCTCGCGGTGGCGCTCTACCGTGCCGACCCCGGCGAGCAGCCGCCCACGGAGCAGGTCGTCTCGCTCGCCCTGCTGTCCGCGCTGCGGACGCTGGCCCGCCACCAGCGGCTGCTCGTCGCCGTCGACGACCTGCAGTGGCTCGACGCCTCCTCCCTGACCGCGCTCGCCTACGTCGCGCGCCGCCTCCCCGACGACGTGACCGTCGTGCTCTCCCGCCGCCCCGGAGCGCCGACCGCGGTCGAGCGGGCGTTCCGCGAGGGCCGGGTCGAGCACCTCGTCGTGCGCGCCACCACGCTCGGCGGCACCCGCCAGATCCTCGCGACCCGGCTCGGGCTCCGGCTGCCGCACCACCTGCTCCGTCGCGTCTACGACACCACGCTGGGCAACCCGCTGTTCGCCCTCGAGGTGGGCCGGCTGCTGGCCCGGCGCGACCCGGCGACGCTGGGCGACGAGCTCCCGGTGCCCGACGCGGTCGAGGACCTCCTCGGCCTGCGGGTCGCCGACCTCGACCCCACCACGCGCCGGCTGCTGCTCGCGCTCGCCCTCGACGCCGACCTGCGCGCGCCCCGGCTGCAGGCGCTGTTCGGGCCCGACGCGCTCCAGCAGGCCGCCGCCGCAGGGGTCGTCGACCTCGACGGCGAGCGGGTGCGTTCGGCGCACCCCCTCCTCGCGCAGGCGGCGCGGCGGGCGGCGTCGCCCGACGAGGTGCGCGGGCTGCACGCCGACCTCGCCGCGGTCGTCGCCGACGACCCCTGCCGGATGCTGCAGCACCTCGCCCTCGCCGCCACCGAGCCCGACGCCCTCCTCGCCGAGCGGCTCGACGGTGCCGCCACGCGGGCCATCGCCCGCGGCTCGATCCGGCTCGCCGCCGACCTCGCGACCCACGCCCTGCGCCTGACACCGGCCGGCGAGCCCGACGCGGCACGCGTGATGGTGCTGGCCAAGGTGCTGCACATGGCCGGGGAGAAGCAGCGCCTCACCGCGCTGCTCGGCTCCCGCGCGGCGACGCTGCCCGACCGCGCCGACCGGGTCCGGGCCTACGTCCTGCTCACCGGCGGCGTGGTGCGCGGCAACGCCGACATCCGCGCGCTGCTCCAACAGGCCCTCGACGAGGCCGGCGACGACCACGACCTGCGCCTGCGCGTCCTGTGCCACCTCGCCGAGAACGAGGCCGTCATCGCGGTGCGCCACGTCGCGCTCGCCGACGCGCGCGCCGCCCAGGCCGTCGAGGCCTCCGCGACCGGCACCGGCGGCGACCAGCGCCTCGCGCTCTACACGCGGGTGTGGACCTCGGCCCTGCGCGGGCGGCCGCTCGACGACCTCCTCGAGCGCTACGAGGCGCTGGCCAGCCGGTCGACCTACCTGGCCCGCACCCCGGGCCGGGTGGCCGGCCAGCAGCACGTGTGGCGCGGCGAGCCGGGCCCGGCCCGCGAGCGCTTCGAGGCGTTCCGCGGGCTCGCCGCCGAGCGCGGCGAGCCCAACTCCTACGCGCTCGCCCGGCTCCACCTGTGCGAGCTCGAGCTGCGCCTGGGCGGGTGGGACGCCGCCGAGGCGCTGCTCGACGAGTGGGCGGCCTCGACCGACAGCAGCCTGCTGCACTGGCCGATGTACGAGCGCTGCCGCAGCCTGCTCGCCGCCGGCCGCGGCGACCCCGCGGCGGCGCGCGACTGGGCCCAGCGCGCCGTCGCCCAGGCGGAGGACACGGGCGTCCAGTGGGACTGGCTGGAGGCCACCCGGGCGGCGGGCGTGGCCGACCTGCTCGACCACCGGCCCGACGAGGCCGCCAGCCGGCTGCGCGCGGTGTGGGCGCACACACGCGACGCGGGCGTGCTCGACCCCGGCGCCTTCCCGGCCGCCCCCGACCTCGTCGAGGCCCTCGCCGAGGTCGGCAGCACCGACTCCCTCGACGAGGCGCGCCAGGTCGTCGACGCGCTGGCCGACGCCGCCGACCTGCAGGACCACGACTGGGCCCGGCAGGCCGCGGCCCGCGGCTCGGCGACCATCGCGCTGGCCCGGGCGTGGTCGGACGCCGACGCCGCCGCACTGGCCGGCATCGCGTCGGGCTACGACGACCGCGGGCTGGTCGCCGACGCCGCCCGCACCTGGCTCGCCCTCGGCCGGGCGCAGCGCCGCTCGCGCAAGTGGGGCGCGGCCCGCGCGTCCCTGGAGTGCGCGGTCGGCCTCTTCGAGGCGCAGCACGCCCCCGGCTGGGCCGACGCCGCGCGCGGCGAGCTGGAGCGCGTCGGCGCCAGGCGCCCGGGCTCCCCCGGCCGGTTGACGACCGCCGAGCGCCGGGTGGCGGACCTCGCGGCGCAGGGACTGGCCAACAAGGAGATCGCCCGGGCCCTCGTCGTCACCGTCAGCACCGTGGAGTTCCACCTCCGCAACACCTACACCAAGCTCGAGATCCGCTCCCGGATGGAGCTCGCGCCCCGCCTCGCCGAGCTCGACGCCGGCGTGACCCGACCGGAGTGACCCGACCGGAGTGAGCCGACCAGCGCCGGTCGGTCGTGTCGACTGGGGTTCCTCCCCGGCCATTTCCTCGGGTCATCCACAGTTTCGCCGACCCTCACGGGGGCGCACGGTGGAGACATGGCCGAGTACCTCGTCGAGCTCTACGTCGCCCGGGGCGACCACGCCGCCGCGCGCCGTCAGGTCGCGCTGGCGGAGCGGGCCGGCGCCGACCTGTCCCGCGAGGGCCGGGCCGTGCGCTGCCTGAGGTCGATCTTCGTCCCCGAGGACGAGACGTGCTTCCTGCTCTACGAGGCCGACTCGGCCCACCTGGTCGCCGAGGCGGTGCGACGGGCCGGGCTCCGGCTCGAGCACGTCTCGGCGGCCACCACGTCCGTCGCCGGCGTTCCCGAGACGCCGGTCGGCACCACGAAAGGAACCAGCATGACCAGCACCAGCACCACCAGCAGCAGCAGCACCGGCACCTCGGATCCCGGCCCGGACCTCACCGAGCTGCGCGACAAGCAGCAGAAGGTCTGGAGCAGCGGCGACTACAACAAGATCGCCGCCCTGACCGTCCCGGTGTCGGAGCATCTCGTCGACCACGTCGGCGTCGGCCCGGCCGACCGGGTGCTCGACGTCGCCACCGGCACGGGGCACGTCGCCCTGGCCGCCGCGCGCCGCGGCGCCGAGGCGGTCGGCATCGACTACGTCCCGGCGCTGCTCGAGATCGCCCGGCGCCGGGCCGCCGCGGAGGACGTCGCCGTCGACCTCACCGAGGCCGACGCCGAGCACCTGCCGCACGACGACGCGTCCTTCGACGTCGTGCTGTCGGCGATCGGCGTCATGTTCGCCGCCGACCCCGACGCCGCCGGGCGCGAGCTCGTCCGGGTGACCCGCCCCGGCGGGCGGATCGGGCTCGCGAGCTGGACCCCGGAGGGGTTCGTGGGCGGCATGCTGCGCACTGTCGGGGCGCACGCCGCGCCGCCGCCCGGCGCCCGGCCCGCGACCCGCTGGGGCACGGAGGAGGTCGTCGCCGGCCTGCTCGGCGAGGGGGTGGGAGACCTGCGGTCGCAGACCGCCACGGTGACCCAGCGCTTCACCGACGCCGGAGCCTTCGCCGACCTGTTCCTCACCTACTACGGGCCCACGTTCGCGGCGGCGAGCCGGCTGGACGACCAGGGGCGCGCCGCGCTCCGGGCCGACCTGGTCGCGCTCGCCGAGTCGCACGACCGCCGCGAGGGGTCCGGCCACCTGGTGTGCGACTGGGAGTACCGCCTCGTCACGGCCACCCGCCGCTGAACGACGCGGACAGGGATGCGCCCTGTCGCGCCGGCCCGGCCGTGGGGACCGAGGCCGCGAGCAGCCCTCCTGCCGCGAGGCGGGAGGGCTGCTCCCACGACGGGGACCGCTAGCCTCGTGGCATGGCCCGAGCCCTGATCGTCGTCGACGTCCAGAACGACTTCTGCGAGGGCGGCTCGCTTCCCGTCACGGGCGGCGCCCACGTGGCGGCCGGCATCAACGACCTGCTCCACCGCTGGCACGCGCGGGCCGAGGACGCCCCGGCCTACGACGCCGTGCTCGCCACGAAGGACCACCACGTCGACCCCGGGCCGCACTGGTCGGCCAAGCCCGACTTCACCGACTCGTGGCCGGTGCACTGCAAGGTCGGCACGGAGGGCGCGGCGTTCCACCCCAACCTCGACCCCCAGCCCTTCGACGAGGTCTTCTACAAGGGCGAGCACGCGGCCGCCTACAGCGGCTTCGAGGGGCGTACGTCGTCGGGCGAGCCGTTGGCCGAGTGGCTGCGGGCCCGGCAGGTCGACGAGGTCGACGTGTGCGGCATCGCCACCGACCACTGCGTCCGCGCGACGGCGCTCGACGCCATCGCCGAGGGGTTCACGACCCGGGTGCTCACCGCGCTGTGCGCCGGCGTCGCGGAGGAGTCCTCGGCCGCGGCGATCACCGAGCTGGCGCGCGCCGGGGTGGAGATCGCCTGACGGCTCCGCGAGCGGTCTCAGCACCACTTCTGGGTGACCGTGCGGAGCACCTTGATGGTGCGGGCGGTCCCTCGGCCGAGCGCGGCGAGCTCCTTCGCCGCCATGACCCTCGAGGTGTGGATGTCGCCGTCGAGCAGCACGTAGGCGGCGCGGCCGTCGACGACCACGGTCTCGCCGGGGTGAGCCAGGGCGTGGACCGCGTCGACGGCCGCTGCGGGCGGCGGGTCGGCGTACAACGACACGTAGTGCTGGCCCGCGGGGTCGTGGCGGGCGTGCAGCTCCTCCCCCCGGGCAGTGAGCGCGGCGAGGTCTGGTGCGGTGAACACCACGGTCGGCACCTCGAAGCCGGCCTCGGCGGCGTACGCCTGCTCCAGCACCGCCTGCACCTTGGCCACCGAGCGGGCCGGGTGCGTCAGCCGGACGTTGCCGGTGTTGATGTAGGTCTCCACGTCGGTGCCGCCGGCCGCCTCCGTCGCGGCGCGGATCGCGTCCTTGGGGAACTTCCGCTTCGCGCCGAGGTTGATCGCGCGCAGGAAGGCGATGTAGGTGGGCATGCCGGGAGTATCCCCCCGAACCGGCGTGGGGTCAGCCGCGCTTGCACTGGCTGGGCGGCGTCACGACCGGGTCGAAGACGTGCTTGGGCGGCGTGATGTTCGCATCGTTCTGCGACTCCTTCATCGTCATCGCCCACCAGCCGGCCTTGCGGGTCTCGATGGCGGAGCGCGCGGCGGCGGGGACGTCGTTCCACATGTTCACGACGTCGACGCCGACCTCGATCAGGTGGCCGTGCGGCGTGACGACCGCGCCGGCCTCGATCTTGTCGAGCGCGGGAGGCACGGACGGGAAGAGACCGCGCGGCATCCCGGTGATCACCGTGCGCGCCGGCACGCCCACCGCGACGCCGTCGCCGGCGAGCCGGATCGCCCGGGCCGCGACGACCGGCCAGGTCGGGTCGAGGTCGGTCGGCAGGCCCCAGCTGCGGGACTCGTCGCCGGTGATGTCGGCCCAGCAGTCGGAGGCGTTGGGGCCCCAGACCTCGCTGTTGAAGTAGGTGCGGCCGGCGACGACGAGGTAGTCGACCTGCTGGCGGTTGCCGTCGATCGCGGAGTCCATCGAGAGCTCGCTGTAGCCGGTGGACGGGCTGTAGCGGCCGTCAAGGTCGAAGATCCGCTTGCCGCCGTTGTCCGGGTTCTTCGTCAGCAGCTGGCCGTGCCACTCGACGATGCCCATCTTGTCGACCTGGCCCTTGATCGCGTCGAGCTGCTCGTCCTCCAGCAGCACGCCCTCGGCGCCGTCGGTCGCGGCGGTCTCGCCCGATCCCCCGCACGCGGCGAGGGTGAGCAGGAGGCCCGCGCAGGCGGCGACGGCACGCCCTGCGGCTCGACGACGTGTCACTGGCCTTCCCCGATCAGGTCGGTGATGAGCTCCGTGCTCGATCTGGCTCGGAGCCTAGGTCCGGCACCGTCGCCTGTCAGCCGAATCCCGGATCCGATCGAGTGCGGCCCTCAACCGGCCATCCACCCGCGGGCGGCGCCGACCACGGCGTCGGTCAGGTCGTCGACCAGCGCGGAGCCGAGGCGCCAGTGCTGCCAGAACAGCGGCACCTCGGGCCGGCGGCCCGGCACGAGCTCGACGAGGTCGCCGCGGTCGAGCTCGTCGACGACGTCCGACTCGGGCAGCAGGCCCCACCCCATGCCGACCCGGATGGCCCGGTCGAACTCGCGCACCGACGGCACGTAGGTCACCGGCGGCGCGAGGTGGCGCCGCGTGACGCGGCGGATGAAGTCGTGCTGGAGCGAGTCGTTGCGGTCGAACGCCACGATCGGCGCCTCGCCCAGCGAGCCCGAGGCGACGCCGTCGGCGAAGTGGGCGGCGTGGAAGTCGCGGGTGGAGACGGCGGCGTAGCGGAGCCGGCCCAGGCGCACCACCCGGCAGCCCGGCACCGGCTTGGGCTCACCGGTGATCGCCGCCACGACCTCGCCGCGCCGCAGCCGCTCGGCGGTGCGGGTGTGGTCCTCGCGGACCACCTCGAAGACGACCCGGTGGCGCGACTGCACCTCGGCGAGCGCGTCGACGAACCAGCCGTAGAGCGCGTCGGCGTTGACGGCGATCGGGAGCGAGGCGTACGACGTCGTGCCGCCGCCGGTCTCCTCCACCAGCTCGGCGACGGCCTCGCGCTCGAGCAGCTCGGTCTGGGTGGCCAGCCGCACCAGCACCTGGCCCGCCTCCGTGGGCTCCAACGGCTTGACGCGGTGGAGCAGCACCCGGCCGATCCGGGTCTCCAGCGCCTTGATGCGCTGGCTCACCGCCGACGGCGTGACGTGCAGCTCGCGAGCGGTCGCCTCGAAGGTGCCGAGGCGCACCGCGACGGCGAGTGTGCGGAGAGCCACAGGGTCGAGCTGGGTGATGTCTTTCATAACAAGACATCCTAATGATTCCTCAGAATAGTTCGCTGGATTGCACCACGCACGCGACCTACCGTTGACCACGTGTTCCAGGTTGCTCTCGCCGGTCTGCTGACCGGACTCGCTCTCATCGTCGCCATCGGCGCGCAGAACGCGTTCCTCCTGCGCCAGGGGATCCGCGGTCAGCACGTGCTGCCGATCGTGCTGACCTGCCTGCTCTCCGACGTCGTGGCGATCACGGCGGGAGTGGCCGGCCTGGGCGTCGTCCTCGAGCGGTGGCCGGGCGTGCTGCCGTTCGCCCAGCTGCTCGGCGGGCTCTACCTGATCGCCTTCGGCCTGCACGCCGCGATGCGCGCGTGGCGGCCGAAGGGGCTCGAGGCGGGCGAGGGCACCGCACTCACCCCGGGCCGCGCTGTGCTCCTGACGCTCGCGCTGACCTGGCTCAACCCGCACTTCTACCTCGACGCGGTGCTGATGCTGGGCACGGTGGCCAACAGCTTCGGCACCGACCGCTGGTGGTTCCTCGCCGGCACCCTCGTCGCGAGCCTGCTGTGGTTCTTCGGACTGGGCTACGGGGCACGGCTGCTGCGCGGCCTGTTCGCCCGCCCGGCCGCCTGGCGCGTGCTGGACTCGACGATCGCGGTGGTCATGGGCGCCCTCGGCGTGGGGCTGCTCGCGCACTGACCCCTATCGGTCGGCGAACGCCAGGTCGCGCTCGGCCAGCGCCTCCGCGAGACGGGTGATCGCCATCGGGCCGACGCCGTGCATCGCGGCCAGCTCGTCGGCGCTGCGGGTGGCCACCTGCTCGAGCGTGGTCAGCCCCGCCCCGCGCAGCGCCCGGGTCGCGGGCGCCCCGATGCTCCTCGGCAGCGGCGTGCCCTCCTCGCGGGGGGCGCGCTCGCGCGGTGCCGGCAGCCCGGCGTCGACCACCGCCTCGCCTCGCGGGGACAGCAGGTAGCCGATCGCCAGCGACTCGGTGAGGCCGAGCTCCTTGAGCTTGCGCACGTCCTTCTTGAAGTCGGCCGTCTCGCGGCCGACCCGGGCCGCGAGGTCGGGGGCGCGCACCGTCGGGTTGAGGTCGATCAGGTCGAGGGTCTCGCGCGTCCACGGCCCGGTGGACGAGGCGGCGTCGAGGCGGTCGAGGCGGGCGTTGATGGCCGCGATCTCGTCGGCGTCCGGCACGGTGGAGCGCAGCGTCTCACGGGGGTCCGGACCGGCGTACGCCAGCCCGATGCGCCACGCCGGGTCGTCCGGGCGCGCCGCCAGCGCCTGCTTCAGCGCCGCGAGCGACTGTGCTCCGGCGCGGCGGGCGTCCTCGGCGCGCAGGCTCGACACGCTGACCTCCTCGACGGAGGTCACCTCGACGACCCCGACGGCCGTGCGCATCCGGGTGCCGACCACCACGCGGGGCCGGGCCCAGCGACGGAACGCCAGGTCCACGGTCCCGGCCTTGATCGCGGCCAGCTCGGCCGGTCGGATCATCATGGCGCCGAGTCTCCCACCGGCGGCCGCGCCGTCTCCAGCGCCCGCCCCGCGCGCCGGGCGCGGTCAGAGGTTGCCGCGGGCGTCCTGCTCGCGCTCGATGGCCTCGAAGAGCGCCTTGAAGTTGCCCTTGCCGAAGCCGAGCGAGCCGTGGCGCTCGATGAGCTCGAAGAACACCGTGGGCCGGTCGCCGAGGGGCTTGGTGAAGATCTGGAGCAGGTAGCCGTCCTCGTCGCGGTCGACGAGGATGCCGCGCTTCTGCAGCTCCTCGATCGGCACCCGCACCTCGCCGATGCGCGCGCGCAGCTCGGGGTCCTCGTAGTAGGAGTCCGGGGTGTTGAGGAACTCCACGCCGTTGGCACGCAGGGCGTCGACGGTGGTGAGGATGTCACCGGTGGCGAGCGCGAGGTGCTGGGCGCCGGGGCCGTTGTAGAACTCGAGGTACTCGTCGATCTGCGACTTCTTCTTGGCGATCGCCGGCTCGTTGAGGGGGAACTTCACCCGGTGGTTGCCGTTGGCGACGACCTTCGACATCAGCGCGGAGTAGTCGGTGGCGATGTCGTCGCCGATGAACTCGGCCATGTTCACGAACCCCATCACCTTGTTGTAGAAGGTGACCCACTCGTCCATCCGCCCGAGCTCGACGTTGCCGACGATGTGGTCGAGGGCCTGGAACAGGCGCTTGGGCTGGTCGGGCTTCTTCTCCCAGCGCGGCGCGACGGGAACGTAGCCGGGGAGGTAGGGGCCGGCGTAGGTCTCGCCGTCGACGGTGCGCTGCACGAGCGTGTGGCGGGTCTCGCCGTAGGTCGCGATCGCGGCGACGCGGACCTTGCCGTGCTCGTCGGCCACGGTCTGCGGCTCCACGAGCACCGTCGCGCCGGCCCGGCGGGCCTGGGCGATGCACTGGTCGACGTCGGGCACCTCGAGGGCGATGTCGACGACGCCGTCGCCGTGCCGGGCGTGGTGGGCGATGAGGTCGCTGTCGGGCGCGACGGCGCCGCTCAGCACGAACTTGATCGAGCCCGACTTCAAGACGTAGGACTTGTGGTCGCGGTTGCCGTTCTCCGGGCCGGAGTAGGCGATGAGGTCCATGCCCCAGGCCGAGGCGTAGTAGTGCGCGGCCTGGGTGGCGTTGCCGACCACGAAGCAGATCGCGTCCCACCCGGTCACCGGGAACGGGTCGGCGTCGGCGTCGTACTCCACGAGGCCGACGAGCTGGCGCAGCTGCTCGAGGGAGAGGTCGGCCTTCATCTCGTCCACGGTCAGGGCGCCGCCGGTCGAGGCGATGTCAGTCGTCATGGTCCGAACCCTGCCCACCGACGGCACAATGTGCAACAGTACGCCGAAACATCGAGCAGATTGCCCAACCAAGGGAGCCTGATGGACGAGATCGACGGCAAGGTGATCGATCTGTTCGCCGGGGAGCCGCGGCTGGGGGTGCTCGAGGCGAGTCGCCGCCTCGGCATCGCCCGCGGCACCGTGCAGGCGCGCCTGGACAAGCTGGCCGCCGCCGGCGTGATCACCGGGTGGGGTCCCGACCTCTCCCCCGAGGCGCTCGGCTACCCCGTCACGGCCTTCCTGACCCTGGAGATCCGCCAGGGCTCGGCCGACCGCGGCGGCCACGAGGCCGTCGCCGCGCACCTGGCGGGCATCCCCGAGGTGCTGGAGGCCTACACGATCACCGGCGCCGGCGACATGTGGGCGCGCGTCGTCGCCCGCTCCAACTCCGACCTCCAGCGGGTGATCGACCTCGTGCTCACCGAGCCCGGCATCGACCGCTCGACGACGGTGATCGCGCTGGCGACGCAGATCTCCCACCGGGTGGTGCCTCTGGCCCGGGCCGCCGTGCGGCCGACCCCGGAGCCGCCGACCCCCTAGGGCGCCCGCGTCACCCGAGCCGTCGGGCGACCGCAGCCGCGGCGGCGATCACCTGCGGCGCGACGGCGTCCTCGTCGATGGCGCCGTCGAGCATCACGATGCCCACGCTCGCCCGCAGCCCCTCGACGCCGCGCACGGGCGCCGCGAGCCCGCGGGCGCCGGTCTGCAGCTCGCCGCTGGTCACGGCGTACGCCGGCTCGTCGACGTCGGCCAGCGCGATGGCCTTGCCGGCCGCGCCCTGGGTCAGGGGGTGTCGGGCGCCGACGCGGTAGGAGACGTGGAAGTCGGTCCAGGTCGGCTCGACGACGGCCAGCGCGAGCGCCTCCTCGCCGTCGGCGACCGTGAGGTGGGCGGTCGCGCCGAGCGCCTCCGCGAGCCGGCGCAGCTCGGGCAGCGCGAGGTCGCGCAGCAGCGGCTGCACGCCGCTGGCGAGGTGGAGCACGCCCAGGCCGATGAAGAGCCGCGAGCGCGCGTCGCGGCGCACGAGGCCGTGCTGCTCGAGGGTGCTGATCAGCCGGTAGACGACCGTGCGGTTGACCTCGAGCCGGTGGGAGAGCTCGGTGACGGTCAGCCCCTCGGGGCTCTCGGCCAGGACCTCGAGCACCCGCAGGCCACGGTCGAGCGTCTGCGAGGTCTCGGTCGCCACGTGCCCACTATGGCAGTGCGAGCCTCAGGAGGTCTGCCGCACCGCCCACTCGCGGATGCGGTTGATCCGCTCGTGCAGCTGCTCGGCGTTGGCGACCGCCGCCGGCGGGCCGCCGCACTCCTTGCGCAGCGCGTTGTGGGTGATGCCGTGCGCCTGGCCCGTGCGGTGGTGCCAGGCGGCGACCAGCCCGTTGAGCTCGCGCCGGAGCACGCCGAGCTGCTGGTGCGTGCTGAGCTCCTGCACCGAGTCGACCACCCGGTCCCCGGCGCCGTCGGCGCGCTGCTTGCGCGCGCGCTCGCTCTGGCGCGAGTGCAACAGCTCGCGGACCTGGTCGGGCTCGAGCAGGCCGGGGATGCCGAGGAAGTCCATCTCCTCCTCCGAGCCCACGTTGACCTCGCCGGAGTGGCCGAACTGCGCACCCTCGTAGAGCACGTGGTCGAAGGACGCGGTGGAGCCCAGCGCCTCCCACGACATCTCGAGCTCGTCGGAGGCGGACTCCCCCTGCTGCGCCTCGGCGAGCAGCCCCTCCTCCGCGGCGAAGATGTCGTCCTCGTCGGTGACCCGGCGCCCCAGCACGTGGTCGCGCTGGGCCTCCATGTCGGAGGCGAACTCCAGCAGGTGCGGCACCGACGGCAGGAACACCGACGCGGTCTCGCCGCGCGAGCGGGCGCGGACGAAGCGGCCGACCGCCTGGGCGAAGAACAGCGGCGTGGAGACGGTGGTCGCCCAGACCCCGACCGCCAGGCGCGGCACGTCGACGCCCTCGGAGACCATCCGGACGGCCACCATCCAGCGGTCGTCGGAGGCGGTGAACTTCGCGATCTTCTTCGACGAGCCCTTCTCGTCGGACAGCACGACGGTGGGCGACTCGCCGGTGATCTTCTTCAGCAGCCCGGCGTAGGCGCGCGCCGTCTCCTGGTCGCCGGCGATCACCAGCCCGCCGGCGTCGGGCACGTGGCGGCGTACCTCCGACAGGCGCGTGTCGGCCGCCTCCAGCACCGCCGGGATCCACGATCCCTTCGGGTCGAGGGCCGTGCGCAGCGCCTGGGCGTGCATGTCCTTGGTGAGCGGCTCGCCCAGCCGGGCGACGACCTCGTCACCGGCCCGGGTGCGCCACTGCATCTCACCGGAGTAGGCCATGAAGATCACCGGGCGCACGACGTGGTCGGCCAGGGCGTGGGCGTAGCCGTAGGTGTAGTCGGCGGCCGAGACCGGGATCCCGTCCTCGCCGGGGGCGTAGGTGACGAACGGGATCGGGTTGATGTCGGAGCGGAACGGGGTGCCGGTCAGCGCCAGCCGGCGGGTCGCCGGGTCGAACGCCTCGCGCACGCCCTCACCCCACGACAGCGCGTCGCCGGCGTGGTGGATCTCGTCGAGGATCACCAGCGTCTTGAAGCGCTCGGTGCGGATGCGCATGGCGAGCGGGTTGACCGCCACCCCGGCGTAGGTCACCGCGATGCCGACGTAGTCGTCGGAGGTCCTGCCCTTGCCCGCCGAGTAGGTGGGGTCGATCGGGATCCCGGCGCGGGCCGCGGCCTCGGCCCACTGCGTCTTGAGGTGCTCGGTGGGCGCGACGACGGTGATCCGGTCGACCAGCCGCCGGCTCAGCAGGTCGGCCGCGACGGTCAGCGCGAATGTCGTCTTGCCGGCGCCGGGCGTGGCGACCGCGAGGAAGTCGCGGGGCTGGCGGGACAGGTAGACGTCCATCGCCGCCTGCTGCCAGGCACGGAGGGAGGGCGCGGTGCCCCAGGCGGCCCGGTCGGGCCACGCGGGAGGCAGCGGCGCGTCGGGCCGCCCCGTCACGCCTCGGGGCCCGAGCCGTCGGAGCCGTCGCCGGGCTTGCCCGGGTTCATCGAGTCCCAGATCTCCTTGCACTCCGGGCACACGGGGTACTTCTCCGGGGAGCGGGAGGGCACCCAGACCTTGCCGCACAGCGCGATCACCGGGGTGCCCATCACCATGGCCTCGGTGAGCTTGTCCTTGGGGACGTAGTGCGAGAAGCGCTCGTGGTCACCCTCGTCCGTCGGGACGGTCTGACGCTCTTCGATCGTCTGGCTGCCCGGGGAGAATCCGATGGTGCTCATGATGGGCAAGCCTAACGCCCACGCACCCAGATGAAGACGTTGGCGACGCCGCGCCGGGTGCCGCGCAGCACGTCGTGGGCGTCGCTGGCGTACGCCACCCGCGAGGCGTCGTCACTCAGCGAGACGCTCTCCTGCGTGCCGGCGGGCCGCCCCACGAAGGCCGCGGAGCGCTCGCCCGTGGCGGTCGCGACCAGGCGCAGCGGACGTCGTGACGTGGCCACCGTGTAGTGGGCACCGTCGGCGGTGACGGCGGCGCCGAGGTTGTCACGCGACGGCCCCAGCGACGACCCGAGGAGGGTGTCGTGGACGCCGCCCACCGGACGCCCGCCGTCGCCGCAGCAGGCGGGGATGCCCGCCCCCGTCACCGACACCAGCCGCCCGTCGTTCGACACCGCCACCCGGCGCGTGCTGCCGGACTCGACGCCGAGGCGGCCGAGGTCGCGCACGGAGCCGTCGGTCGTGTCGAGCATCCGGCTGCGGTCGGCGTCGACGAGGACGACGTGGCGGGCGTCGTCCGACATCCCGGCGAACACCTGCGACCCGAGGTCGGGCACGACGGTCCGGGTCGTGCCCGTGGCGGCGGTCCACTCCAGCAGCTGGGGCGCGGGCACGTTCATCACCGGGTAGCGGTCCCGGTAGACCACCCGGGCGCCGTCCGCGGTCAGCGCCGCCCCGGACGCGCGTGGGGCGACCTCGGTCAGCGATCCGTCGGTGCGGTCGAGGAGGACGAGCCCGGGATCGAGGTCGAGCAGCACGCGCCGGCCGTCGTGGCTCAGCCCCTCGACCCTTGTCCAGGCGTCCGGGTGGAGGAGCGACACCCGCCGGGACGACGCCTCCCAGACGTAGAGCCGCTCGACGCCGCGGCGGGTGCCCGCGACGAGGTTGGTGGCGGCGGAGGAGAACACCACGGTCCCGCCGTCGCCCGACACGGTGACGTCGCCGCTCCACCCGTTGGCCGGACGGCCGTCCAGGCCGCGCGTCACCAGGACCGTTCCGGGGGCGGCGCGCGGCGTCACGGCCTTCAGGACGAGCGTCGTGCGCCGCGTCTCGCCCCGCTGCGTGCGCACCCCGCGCTCGACGAGGCCGATCCGCCAGGTCCCCAGCCGCGGCGCCGTGCCGGTGAGGCGACCCCCGCGCAGCCGCAGCCACCGCGGCAGGCGGTCCGCGTCCTGCACGCGCCAGTTCTTGCGCTGGTAGTCGTAGCGCTCCCCCCGCAGCACGGTGTCGACGACCCGGTTGCGGGCGGGCTGCTCAGCAGCCGTGCCGGCGGTCCGCACCGCGGGGGCGACGGGTGGCGCACCGGCCGCACCGACCGCGCCCCCGGGCGGCACGGCCACCAGGCCCCACGCCGCCGCAGCCGCCAGGGCGGCCACCCCACCGCGGAACCCACCGCTGAACCCGCGTCGTGCCCCGCCCCGTGCTGCCCCCGTGGTCGTCGTCATGTGGGGGGAGACGCGCGCCCGGTGCTTCCGGTTGCGCGACGAGCGGATCAGTTGAGGTCGGGGTCGACGGGCCGGTTGACGTGCCAGGCCAGCGTCCCGGGCTGGCGGCGCATGACCTCGCGACGCAGCTCGCTCGGGTCGTCGCGGAACGCGTCGGCCGTCTCACTGGTGACGACGTACCAGCTGCCCTCCTCGACCTCCCCCTCGAGCTGTCCGACGCCCCACCCGGCGTAGCCGGCGAAGACGCGCATCCCGGTCAGCGCGCCGTCGACCAGCTCGGTCGGGGTGTCGAGGTCGACCATGCCGAGCAGGCCGGCCACCGGGCGCCAGCCCACCGGCGGGTCCTGCGGATCGCGCAGCGCTGCGACAGCGAGGGCGCCGTCCGTGCCGACCGGCCCGCCGCGGAACAGCACCTCGGGCTCGACCACGACGTCGCGCCACGGCTCGAGGACGTCGGCGACGGGCACCTGGGAGGGCCGGTTGAGCACCACGCCGAGGGCACCCTCCTCCGTGACGTCGAGCAGGAGGACCACGGTGTCGGCGAAGTTGGGGTCCTGCAGCGCCGGCGTGGCGACCAGGAGCATTCCCGATGCGGGCTGCATGGCTTCCACTATGGACCGCGCCCTCCCGGCCGCACATCATCCCCCGGAAGGGCTCCCGACGATTCGTGAGGGTGCCTCGGGCACACCCCCACGGGGGCACGGGTCACCTAGGCTGCGAGCCATGGAGACCCGCCGGCCGCGCTCCTCCGACGCCACGAGGCAGGCGCTCGTCGACGCGGCGCGGGAGCTGTTCACCGTCCACGGCTACCCGGCCGCCTCGCTGGAGGCGATCGCCGAGGCCGCCCAGCTCACCAAGGGCGCGCTCTACCACCACTTCAGCGGCAAGCAGGCCGTCTTCGAAGCCGCCCTCGAGCTCGTGCAGGCCCGCGCGAGCGCCACGATCGTCCACGCCAGCGCGCAGCACGCCGACCCGTGGGAGCAGGGACAGGCCGGTCTGCGGGCGTTCCTCCGGGTCGCGCAGGAGCCCGACTACCGCCAGATCGTCGTCTCCGACGGCCCCTCGGTGCTCGGCCCCGCGCGCCACCGCGAGCACGAGCGGTCGACCTACGCCGTCGTCGCCGAGCTCGTCCGCTCGGCGCTCACGGGCCCCGACCGGTCCCCCGACGACGCGCTGCTCGACACGTCCGCCAGGGTCGTCTTCGGCGCGGTGTCGGCCGCCGGCGGCTCGGTGGCCATGAGCGAGGACCCCGCGGCCGCGGCGGTCCGAGCGGAGGCGGCGATCGGCGCCATCGTCACGGGCCTGCGGCGCCTGCTGGAGGACACCGCCGGTGGGGACGGGGCAACCGACCGCGGCGCTACTTGGCGAAGGTGACCTCGCCGTTGACGGCCGGCACCAGCTCGATCCACACGCGACCGGCGGGCACCGTGAGGTCGCCCCGCTTGGTGGAGAGCTCGATCGCGCCGTTGAGGCCGTCCTTGCGCCAGGTGCCCTTCACCACGCGGCCGCCGTGGAAGAGCAGCGCGGTGCCCTTGCCCTCGAGCTTGGTCTCGGGCACCGGGTAGCCCGCGGGGTCGCGGTAGCCGGCGTCGCCGACCTCCACCCGCAGCACGAGCACGGACTCGGCCGGGAAGTGGTCGCCCTCGGCGGCGTAGGAGTCGGTGTTGACGTAGCGGCCGCGCTGGAACTGCCAGCTGGTCGAGTGGGCGCCGAAGTCGGCGGTCAGCGTGCGGGCCTTGGCGCCCTTCGGCAGGTCGGCCGCGTCGCCCCACGGCAGGTAGGGCGGCGGCTCCTCGTCGGCCTTGACGCGCTTGGCGATCTCGCCCAGCCGGGCGAAGAGGTTGTAGGGGGCCGAGCGGGAGGTGTCCCGGTAGACCCCGGCGTCGCCCTCGGTGATCCACGGGATCCCGGCACCGTTGATGCGCTTGATGGTGACGGCTGCGGCACCGCTGGTCACCACGGTGGCGCCCTCGGGCACGATCCCGATGTCGCTCGCGCGCATCGAGCGCACCGGTCCGATGGAGCCGGGCACCTGGGAGTAGTAGAACGCCGCCAGCCGGGTGTAGCCGCCCTCGACGAGCTCCTCGACGACCAGGTCGGCGGAGCCGAGCCCGACCTGCGGGGCGCTCGAGGACGTGTTGTCGACCTTGGTGACGAGGACCGGGTGCTTGGGCGCGTCGCCCTTGCGCTCCAGGCCGGTGAGGGGCCAGTAGCTCGGCTCCGGCGCGGCCTCGGTGGTCTCCGACGGGCTCGGCTCGGCCGAGGCCGATCCGCTCGTCGGCTCGTCGTCGCCGCCGCTGCACGCGGTGAGGACCAGCACGCTCGCTGCGAGCGTGGCGACGACGGCCCGGAAGGACGAGGTGGGACGACGGTGACGCACGGTGACTCCGATCGAACGGGGGTGCCGGGCCTGGGCCCGCGGGGGCATCTGGAAAGTCTGGAGGCGCGCCCTCCCTGATCGGGGAAGGCGCGCCACAGGGTAGATCAGCAGGAACTGCCTACCAATCCGAGCCTGTCGCCCGGGTGGCGGCCCGCTCAGGCGCGTCGCAGGGTGCCGCCGAACCAGCTCGGCGTCCAGGCCGTGGCGACCCGGACCCGCTGGCCGGTGCCGGGGGCGTGCAGCATCTGGGCCTTCCCGCCGACCCAGCGGAGGAAGATCGCGGCGTGGTAGACCCCGCCGCCGCCGTAGAAGAACATCAGGTCGCCGGAGCGCATGCTGCCCTTCGCGATGCGGCGGGCGTGGGCCGCCTGGGCGCGCGAGGTGCGGGGCACGGCGAAGCCGGCACGGCTGTAGCTGTAGCGGATCAGCCCGGAGCAGTCGAAGCGGTCCGGCCCGGCGGCGCCGTACGCGTAGGCGTCACCGCGCTGGCGCATGGCGATGTTGCGGGCGGCCAGCACCCGGCTGTCGACGCGGCGCTTGGCGCTGAGGCGCGCCGACGTGCGCGCGTGCTTGCGCGGGGTGGTCCGCTTGGCGCTCCGGTCGTGGGAGCTCCGGTCCTGGGGACTCCGGTTCATGTCGTCGCTGGTGGTGCGCGTGCTGGTGGTGCGGTCGGACTGGCCGGCGCCCGGGGCGGCCGTGGCGGGCAGGGCGCTCATCGTCGATCCGGCGAGGCCGAGCCCGGCGAGGGCGAGCGCGCAGGCTCGCGCCACACGAGTGGTCGTAGGCATGGTTGTTCCTTTCCACGCCTGTGAGGTGAGCTGTCGGGCTAGGGCAGGAAGGTGCCCCGCCCCGTCCTCCGAGGGAGTCCGGTGGCTTCGCCCCGAGCCGGTCGACGACCGGCGCTGGAACCTGTGGGTCCCCCACTCCTGCCCTGGTGCTGTCGGGGGTGTCGTCCCGGCCGGGCAGGACTCGGCGTACTCCGGGACGGTTGGGTCTCTCGACCTCCTCCAACGTGACAGGACGACCGGGCAGATCCAAACCGGCCACGACCCCTGAGGCAGGGATCGTGGCCGATCTCACGCGGAGGAGGGGCTCAGCCCAGCTTGCGGCCCCCGTCGACGTACAACGTCTGACCGGTGATGAACGACGCCTCGTCGCTGCAGAGGAACGCCGCGGCCGCGGCGATGTCCTCGGGCTGGCCCACGCGCCGCACCGGGGTGGCCTCGGCGTTGAGCCGCTGCAGCTCCTCGGGCTCCATCTTGAGCCGGCGGGCGGTGGCGTCGGTCATCTCGGTGACGATGAATCCCGGTGCGATGGCGTTGGCGGTGATGCCGAAGGGGCCGAGCTCGATGCCCAGCGTGCGGGTGAGGCCCTGGATGCCCATCTTGGCGGCCGAGTAGTTGGCCTGGCCGCGGTTGCCCAGCGCCGAGACGCTGGAGAGGTTGAGGATCTTGCCGTACTTCTGCTCCACGAACCGCGACTGCGCGGCCTTGGTCATGTTGAAGACGCCCTTGAGGTGGACGTTCATCACGATGTCCCAGTCGTCCTCGGTCATCTTGAAGAGCAGGTTGTCGCGGGTGACGCCGGCGTTGTTGACCAGCACGTGGATGCCGCCGAGCTCGTCGACGACCCGCTGCACGGCGGCCTCGGCGGCGGCCGAGTCGACGACGTCGCAGCCGATGCCGACGGCGCGCGCACCCTCGGCGAGGTCGAGGCGGCCGGCGGCCTCCTGGGCGGCGGACTCGTCGAGGTCGAGGATCGCGATCGAGGCGCCCTCGCTCGCCAGGCGCTGCGCGATGCCGAACCCGATGCCTCGGGCGGCTCCGGTGATGACGGCTACGCGGCGGTCGAATCGACCCATCTCGTGACTCCTCAGGACTGGGCGGCTGTCTGTCGTGAGGGTAGTGCGTGGGCCGGGGCGGGGCTCCCCCGCGGTGGGGAGATCCGGTGCATCTCGCTCGCGCGCCGTCGTCCGGTGCCCTAGCCTGCCAGCCATGGCACGGGGCGACTTCCGCGGCGCGATGGGCGTCGCGGCCGCGATGGCGGTCGCCACGTGGGCGGTCGCCGCCACCCACGACCTGCCGGTGCGCGACCCCGACGGCGTCTCGGTCCCGACGTGGGTGCGGCTGCCGCTCATCGTGCTCCTCGCCGTCCTGCTCGACGCGGTGCCGCGGTGGGTGGCCGGTGCGCGGGCCACGCCCCGCCCGGGGGCGTGGACGGCCCTGCGCACCGTGCTCCGCGACCGCTGGACCCGCGACCAGGTGTGGTTCACGGTGAGCGGCCTCGCGGCCTGGTACGTCTCCTACGTCGCCTTCCGCAACCTCAAGGGCTATCTCCCCTTCGTCGACGACCGGCTGTGGGACACCGAGCTGGCGCGCCTCGACCGGCTGCTCTGGCTGGGTCACGACCCCGCCGGCGTGCTGCACGACGTGCTCGGCACCGGGTGGGCGGCGTGGGTGCTGTCCGGCGTCTACGTGCTGTGGATCGGGCTGGTGCCGGCGGCGCTGGCGATCGCGCTGGTGTGGACCCGGCGCTCGGCCGCGGGCGCGCTCTACGTCACGGCGGTGTCGTTCAACTGGATGCTCGGCGTGGCGGTCTACTACCTGGTCCCCTCGCTCGGCCCGGTCTACTCGCGGCCCCAGCAGTTCGCCGACCTGCCCCACACCTTCAACACCGACGTGCAGGACCTGCTGCTCAGCGACCGCGTCGCCGTGCTGGCCGGAGCCTGGGACACCCGCGCCGTGCAGACGGTGGCGGCGTTCGCGTCCCTGCACGTGGCCATCACGGTGACCACCTGCCTGGTGATGGAGCTGTTGCGGCTGCCGCGCCCGGTGCGGGTGGCCGGGTGGGTCTTCGCCGGGCTCACCTGCCTGTCCACGGTCTACCTCGGGTGGCACTTCTTCGTCGACGTGATCGGCGGGGCGCTGGTCGGCACGCTCGCGCTGGTGCTCGCGGCCTGGGTGACCGGCCACCCGCTGCGTCGGCGGGAGCGGCCGTGGTCGCGCGCCTCGGCCCGCGACCGCGCCGACGAGGCGATGGCCTCCTAGGCGCGGAGAGCGTCCCGCAGCCTAGGCGGACCGCCCCTCGCGAGCGGTGCGCTCGTCGAACTTCTCTCGGGCGTGGGCGATCTGGTGCTGATGCAGCTCGGTCCAGTGCACCAGGGACTGGATGATCTCGAGCAGCGTGCACCCCAGCGCGGTCAGCCGGTACTCGACGCGGGGCGGCACCTCCGGGTGCACGGTGCGCCCGACGAGCCCGTCGCGCTCGAGGTGGCGCAGCGTGACGGTCAGCATGCGCTGGCTGATCCCGTCGATCTCCCTGCGCAACTCGTTGAAGCGCATCGTGCGCCGCTCCAGCAGCGCGATCACGAGCAGCGACCACTTGTCGGCGATCCGGTCGAGGATCTGCCGCACCTCGCATCCCTCGCGCACGTCCCACTGGAAGGCGTCCGGGCAGCCGCACTCGGCGGCCTCGTCCACCGTGGTCACCTCACGGGAACTAGATGACTTCGAAGTGCCTACTTCCGTCATCAGTCCATCGTCCTCACGATGAGACATGGTTACAAGTGGTAACCAAGACACGAATCGGAACTGGAGGCATCGTGACCGACCGGGCCATGGAGACGGGGGCCGACCGAGCGAGCACGCTCCGGTCCTGGGGCCTGCTGATGGTCGTCTGCGGGGCACTGTTCCTCGAGGGCATCGACATCGCCATGCTGAACGTTGCGGTGCCGGTCATCGCGGCCGACGTCGGGCTGACCGCCGGCACGGCGCACTGGGTGATCAGCGCCTACGTGCTCGGCTACGCCGGGTTCATGCTGCTCGGCGGACGGACCGCCGACCTCGCCGGCCGGCGCCGCGTGTTCCTGCTCGCGCTGGTCATCTTCGTCGCCTTCTCGGTGCTCGGGGGCCTGGCGACGGCGGACTGGGTGCTGGTCCTGGCTCGGTTCGCGACCGGTGTGTCCGCCGGTTTCCTGACGCCCGCCGGGTTCGGCATCGTCGTCACCACCTTCCCCGAGGGGCCGCTGCGCGACCGAGCGCTGGTCGTCTACGGCTCGGTCGGGGCGGCGGGTTTCGTGCTCGGCACGGTCGCGGGCGGCGTACTGGCGTCGGCGAGCTGGCGGCTGGTCTTCTTCGGCCCGGCCGTCCTCGGCCTGGTCCTGCTGGTCGCCGGCGCGAGGCTGATCCGGCCCGACGAGCACGACGGCCCACCCGGAGGCTTCGACGTGGCGGGGGCCCTCACCGCGACCGCCGGGATGGTGGCTGTCGTCTACGCGGTGATCACCGTCGGCGAGGGCGGCGCGCTCGGCGCCGCGGTCCTCGTCGTCGGCGCGGCGGTGGTGCTCCTCGGGGCCTTCGTCGCGATCGAGTCCCGCCACTCCTCGCCACTGCTCCGCCTGGGGATGCTGCGCGAGGGCCTCCTCCTGCACGCGAGCCTCGCCGGCCTGCTCTTCATGGGCGCCTTCTTCGGCTTCCAGTTCGCCGTCACGCTCTACCTCCAGGACCTGCGGGGCTGGAGCCCGCTCGAGGCGGGTCTCACCTTCGCGATCATGGGCCTGGACCTGGTGGCCGCGCCGCTGCTGACGCCGTCGCTGGTCCGCCGCTTCGGCGCCGCCCGGGTGATGACCGCCGGCCTCGTCGCGGCCGCCGTCGCGTTCGGCCGCCTGCTCGGGCTCGGGAACGACTGGTCCTACGTGGACTTCCTGCCGAGCCTGCTGCTGGTCGCCGCGGCGTTCGCCCTGGTCTACGGACCGCTGACCTCGCTGGCCGCCGAGGGGGTGCCGGAGGCCGAGCAGGGCTCCGCCGGTGGCGTCGTCTACACCGCGTTCCAGTTCGGCGGGGCGCTCGGCCTGGCGGGCGTCACGGTCGCGCTGGGCGCAGGCCACGCCGACGGGGCCGCCCTCGGCGACTACCAGCGGGCGCTCGTCGTGCCGACGCTGGCCGCGGTCGCAGCCGCGGTCGTCGGCGTGCTGGCGGTGGTGCGGCGTCGGGAGCGTACGACATCGCCGGGGTGAGGTGGCGGCCCGTCCGGCTAGGAGTCGAGGGCAGCCCGCAACCGCTCGGCGTACGCCGCCGCCTCGCCCTCGGCGTACTTCGTGCGCGGCCAGAAGAAGCCGCGCAGCCCGTCGCCCTTGGTCCGCGGCACCACGTGCAGGTGCAGGTGCGGCACCGACTGGCTGACCGTGTTGTTGATCGCGACGAACGACCCCTGCGCACCGAGGGCGTCCACCACCGCGGTCGCGAGCCGCTGGGCCGCGGCCAGGAACCCGTCGCGCTGGTCGGCCGGCAGGTCGGGCAGCGTCTCGAGGTGGGCACGCGGCACGAGCAGCACGTGGCCCTTGAACACCGGCCGGGTGTCCAGGAAGGCGACCAGGTCGTCGGTCTCCAGCACCAGGTGCCCGGGCAGCTCGCCGGCGATGATCTGGCAGAACACGCATCCGTCCACCCCGCGGATGCTGCCAGACGCGTCCTGACCCGCCCAGCCCGTCGAGTCGGCGCGTCCTGACCCGCCCAGCCCGTCGAGTCGGCCCGTCCTGGCCCGAGATGCGGCCGGGACGGCAGGCGGCTCGAGGACGTTCCGAGGAATCCCCGACCGGCCGTCGGGGTGGGGCGTGGCCCCCGGAGCGCCACCTAGCCTCGAACGGGTGCAGACCTTCCTCCCCTACCCCGACTTCGAGGCGTCGGCGCGGGCGCTGGACCAGAAGCGGCTGGGCAAGCAACGGGTGGAGACCATCCAGGTGGTGCGGGCGCTGACCGTGCCGGGCTACGGGTGGGCCAACCACCCGGCGACGCTGATGTGGAAGGGCCACGAGGAGGCGCTCGGGCGCTACGGCCTCACCTGCTGCGACGTGTGGCTCGAGCTCGGCTTCGGCGACGCGTGCGCGGCGACGATCGCCGCCGACCTGGCCGAGGCCGGGATCACGAGCGTGCGTACGCAGGCCGAGCTCGCCGCGGCCGGCGCACTCCCGGCGTGGCTGGGCGACCCGGCTCTCCACCTGAGCCACCGCTCGGCGCTGGTGCGCAAGGATCCTGACCTCTACCGCGAGCGGTTTCCCGGCGTCCCCGACGACCTGCCCTACGTCTGGCCGGTCCGCTCCCCCGCCGTGCTCGAGGCCGAGCGCCGCCGGGAAGAGACCGCCGCGCGGCGCGAGCAGCGGGCGGCCGAACGACTCGTGGAGGAGGCCGAACGGGCCCGCCGGCGCCGCAGCCGGGCCGCGAAGAAGGGCTGGCGCACGCGGCGACAAGCCTCCACCGAGGACGCCGGCTGACCAAGCGGTCGAGTCGGCGCATCTTGACGCGCCCAGCCCGTCGAGTCGGCGCGTCTAGGCACAGGATGCGCCGACTCGACCCCATCCGGCGGTCAGGATGCGCCGACTCGACCCCATCCGGCGGTCAGGATGCGCCGCCTCGGCTTTCCCGTTCCGGCCACGCGCCGGGCGCGGCGGTGTGAGGCTTGCCCCTCAGCACACCCGATCCCGTGGGGGGACCATGCTCGACACGATCGTCCGCGCGCTCGCGCTGGCCGTGGTGGCGCTCGGCCTGAGCGCCACCGCGCCGGTGCCGGCGTCCGCCGTCGTCGACCGCGACTGCGGCGACTTCGCCAGCCAGGCCGCCGCCCAGCACTTCTTCCTCGGAGCCGGCGCGGGCGACCCGCACCGCCTCGACGACGACGGCGACGGCGTCGCGTGCGAGTCCAACCCGTGCCCGTGCATCGGGCGGGGCACGACCTCGCCGCAGCAGCACGCCGGCGACAGCCAGCAGCAAGGCCCGCGGACGTACCGCGAGACGGGCGACGTCGTACGCATCACCGACGGCGACACGCTGCGCGTGCGGCTGCGCAGCGGTGCCCACGTCTCGGTGCGCATGCTCGGCATCGACACCCCCGAGCGCGGCCGGTGCGGCGCGGACGCCGCGACCGCCAACCTGCGCCGGCTCGCGCCGGTCGGCTCGACGGTCACCCTCGTCTCCGACCGCACCCAGGCGGCGAAGGACCGCTACGGCCGGCTGCTGCGCTACGTCGGCCGCAAGGGCGGCTACGGCGACCTGTCGTTCCGCCAAGCGTGGGACGGCCACACCCGGCCGTACGTGTTCGGCGGCAAGCCGGTGGCGCGGCACCGGGAGTACGTCCGCGCGATCGACCACGCCCGCACCCACGCCCGCGGCGCCTGGGCGTCCTGCTGGTGACGTAGCGTCGGCCCGTGATCCTGCCGCAGGTCCGTGACCAGCGCCTGGTGACGATCCGGCGCGGAGGGACCTTGCGCGACGAGGACCATCACCGGCTCGCCCTCTGGGCCGCCGCGTGCGCGGAGCACGTGCTGGCGCTTTTCGAACAGGCTCGGGGGGACGACCCCCGGCCGCGGGAGGCGATCGAGGCCGTCCGCGCGTGGGTCCGGGGAGAGCTGCCGATGATGCGCACGCGGGCCGCGGGCGACCACGCGATGGGAGCCGCTCGCGATCTCGCGGGTGCGCCGCGCTTCGCTGCGTACGCCGCCGGGCAGGCCGCGGTGGTCGCGCACGTGCCCGAGCACGACCTCGGCGCTGCGGCCTACGCCATCAGGGCGGCCATGGCCGCCGCGGGGACCGAGCGCCAGGCGGCCGCGCGTGCGGCCGAGTGTCGGTGGCAGCACGCCCGGCTCCCCCGCGAGGTCCGCGAGCTGGTGCTCGAGGACCAACGACGTCGCAACCCGATCTGCTGGAACGTCTTCGACGTCTAGCCCGACGCCGGCCGCTCGCTCCGTCAGGCGACGGTGAGCCGGACCTCGATGTTGCCGCGGGTGGCGTTGGAGTAGGGGCACACCTGGTGCGCCTTCTCGACCAGCTCCTCGGCGAGCGAGCGCTCGACGCGGGGAAGGGTGACCTCGAGGGCGACGGCCAGGCCGAACCCGCCCTTGCCGTTGTCGCCGATCGAGACGTCGGCCACGACCTCGGACTCCGACACGTCCGCGTCCGAGCCCCGGGCCACGGCGTGGAGCGCGGAGTGGAAGCACGCGGCGTAGCCGGCCGCGAACAGCTGCTCGGGGTTGGTCGCCCCGCCGGGGCCTCCCATCTCCTTCGGGATGCGGACGTCGACGGCGAGCAGGCCGTCGGTGGACTCGACGTGGCCGTTGCGGCCCTCGCCCGTGGCGACGGCGCTTGCGGTGTAGACAGTTTCCATGTGCTCGATCATATTGCGCACAATTCAATTGCACAACCAGTATCATCGACGTCGTGGACGACTACCCGCAGCTCGCGCTCGACGAGCAGATCTGCCTGCCGCTCTACGCGACGTCGCGGGCCCTCACCCGGCGCTACGGCGAGCTGCTGGCGGGCGTCGGCCTGACCTACCCGCAGTACCTCTGCCTGCTCGCGCTCTGGGACGCCGACGGTCCGCTGACGGTCGGCGAGCTGGGCGGCCGGGTCCACCTCGACTCGGGCACCCTGACGCCGCTGCTCAAGCGGATGGAGCAGGCCGGCCTGGTCACCCGCACCCGCGACCGCGCCGACGAGCGGCGGGTGCTGGTCGCCCCCACCGAGCGCGGTCTGGCCCTCCGCGCCGACGTGGCCGGTGTGCCGGCAGGGCTGGTGGAGGGCATCGACCTGAGCGAGGACGAGGCCCGTACGCTTCGCCGCCTGCTCGACCGACTGCTGGGCGAGCTCGAGGCCGGCGCCCCGAAGTAGGCCGGCTGCCACCGCGCACCGGACCGGCGCGGTCCGAGGCGTAGCGACGAGGTCCTCCGGCGATGGGGTGGGGGAGACCCGTCCCGCCGGAGGCCCTCGTGCTCGACTACGCCTGGCCTGTCACATCACAGGTCGGCCGGGCGCAGGACGAAGGTGATGCCGTGGGCGATCTGCGCGTTGCCCCGATTGATGTCGAGAGCGAGCGGGTTGACGATCGGGTCGACGTCGTTGGGGTCCTGGTCCCGAAGGATGATGATCGGCAGGAACCGCGAGGGCACCTTGACGCCGATCGTGGGCCCGAGCGCCGTGGTCAGCTGGGCGCCGTTCGACCGGAGCGCGTCGCGGGCCGTGATGGTGGCGCCCGGGACGACGTGGTAGAGCAGGACGTTCTCGACCGTGTCGATGCCCAGGCTCGCGACTGCGGCGAACACGTCCGCCTCCGAGCGCACCCACCGCCCGGTCAGGTCCTTGACGAGCACCTGGAACGCGCGGTCGTTGGGGAGGAACGCGGTCAGCGCCACCGACCCGTCGGCGAGCAGGCGCACCGGGCTGTTGGCGTCGGAGTCGGCGGCGATGACGGCCAGCACCGCCTCGGTGACGATGTCGTAGTCGTACCAGTCGCGGTCGAACTGGTTGCCGTCGGCGGTGAGCACCGAGGCCAGGCTGTTCGTCCCCGTGGCGCCGGCGCCCCCCGATCCGGAGCCGGCAGCGTGGGCGGCAGCTGGGGCGACCAGTGCCGTGGTGAGGGCGAGAGCGAGAGTTGCGGTGGTGCGGCGGAACACGTTCATTGGCATGTCCTCTCGTGGGTGACCGCAATCTGCGGTCACCTCCTTCTCCGCACCACACCGCCCACTGGATGCACCGGCGACCGGCCGGATCCGAGGAATTTCCCTCTCCCCCGCGTCGGCGCCGCCTCAGGCGGGCGCCAGTGCCTGACCCTCGAGGCGGTGGAGGTCGGACAGCCGGCGGCGCAGCACCATGTGCACGGTGATCAGCGCGGACGTCAGCGCGGCGTACACGCACCACAGCGACGCGAACGCCTGGACGTAGACGATGGCGACGACCGTGAGCCCGACGAGGTTGAGCAGCCCGAAGGCGACGATGGAGGGGTAGCCCGAGAGCACCGACGGACCGATCACCGCGACGACGTAGAGCACGGCCCACATCGGCCCGAAGGTCAGGCCGACGTCGTAGACCAGCGCGTGCGGCTCCTCCCGGACCTCGAGCGGGCCGCTGAGCACCGCCCAGAGCAGGTAGGCCGCGACCACCGCGCCGAGCGCGACGAACGGGGTCACCCGCCGGCGGCGCCCCTTCGGCTCGAGGAGCAGCACCGCGAGTGGCACCAGGATCGGAAGCACTGGGAACGCGAAGAGGACGTAGGCCATCGCTGCGGCGTGCTGGACCCCGGGCGAGAAGATGTCGGACGCGCTGTGCCAGACGAGGGCCTCGGTCAGCTGGTGGAGCGCGAAGAGCAGCGGCAGCGAGGCGAACGGCACCTCACGCAGCGTGCGCACCTCGCTCAGGCAGAACACGCCGACGGGGAGGAGGACCACGCCCGCCGTCAGATCGGCGCCCACCGAGAAGCACACCCGTGGACGGTAACGCGGCCGGCCGGTCTGCGGACGGGCCACAGTGCCCATGCCGGATGGCGCGGGCAGGAGGCCAGGCCGGGCGGGGCTCGGTGCGGCAGCGGCAGCCGCTCAGGCGACTGCCGTCCCTTCCAGTTCGATCATCTGCCCGGGGATCGCCAGCCGAGCCACGCCGAGCATCGTGGTGGTCGGCGCCACCTGGGCTGCTCCCAGCCGCGACGCCAGCACCCCGTAGTGCTCGAAGATCAGGTCGACGTCGGTCGTGTAGACGTTGAGCCGCACGAGATCGGCCAGCGTCATGCCGGCCGCGGCGAGCACCGCCTCCAGGTTGTCCAGGCTCAACCTCACCTGTGCTGCCATGTCTCCCTCATGACGGGGAGTTCCGTCGGCCCCCATCGCGGTCTGCCCAGAGCAGTACAACGTCCGGGTGTGGCCGGTGACCACTTCGCCCTGGTTGAACCCCATCTCCACCGACCACCCCACGGGGTTGACGGCCACTCGTTCGATCGCCACATCAGCTCCCATCAGATTGCCTCCGGAGTCTCCCCCGTTCGCGGGCCGCGGTCGGCCCCGCGTCACCACCCTGACGCTGAATCACGACACCTTGTGTCAGGTATTCGGTAGCGTCTTCGTGGTGCGCGCTGATCGGCTGGTGTCCTTGGTCCTTCTGCTGCGTCAGCGCGGCCAGCTGACCGCCACTGCCTTGGCCAAGGAGCTCGAGGTCTCCACGCGCACCGTCATGCGCGACATCGAAGCCCTTTCTGCGGCTGGCGTCCCCGTCTATGCCGAACGCGGCAGGCACGGTGGCTACTCGCTGCTGCCGGGGTTCCGCACCGAGCTCACGGGCCTCAACCACGAGGAAGCGCTCGCGCTGCTCACCGCGGACTCGGGTTCAGGCGAGCAGATTCTGGGACTCCGAACGGCTCTCGCCTCAGCGATGCGGAAGATCGTTGACGCGCTGCCCGAAAGCCATCAGGTCGCCGCGAGCAACGCGGCACAGCGATTCCTGGTCAACCCCGAGACCGACCTCCTTTCCCGTCGCCTGAGCCGAGACGCGCTGCCCGACGCCACGTTGACGGTGGTGCGACGCGCGGTCCTCGCCGGCCGCAGGTTGCGGATCCACTACGCCTCGCGAGGCCAGACACCCCAGTGGCGCACAGTGGACCCGATCGGCCTGGTCACCGTGCGAGACACGGGCTACCTCCTGGTCACCGAGTCCGGCACCGACCGGACCCTTCGACTATCGCGCATCCGCGCCGCCGAAGAGCTTGCCGAACCGGCTCAGCGACCCGAGCAGGTCGACCTCGAGCACGTCTGGGCACAGCGGTGCGCGGAGTTCCTGTCCGAGGGTCACGTCCCCGTCCAGGTACGGGTGAGCGCGGCGCGGCGGGATGACCTCCTCGACATGGCCGAAGCGGTTCGCGTCGAGGAGCCCGAACCAGACGGCTGGCTGCGGCTCGAAGTCACCTTCCAAGATCTCTGGCACGCAGAGTGGGCGCTGTGGCAGCTCGGTATCAACGCTGAAGCGATCGCCCCGCGTGAGCTGCGCGTCTCCCTGCACGCTCGGGCAGACGCAGTCGCCAACCGCTACCGGGACACGGCTGAGCCCGACCCGTTCCAAGGCCAGTCCATCCCTGCCCGCCCAGTCCGGGCGTGAGGTCGGGGTTGGCCGCCATCGCGCAGCTCGTAGCAGTCGCATTCCGCGAACTGCTCCGCCAATCTGCACCCTCCGACAACAGATTCAGCACCCACCGGTGCGCTCGCATCCGAACCTGATGGGAGGCGTGTGACAGGCGGATCCAGGTCGGTATGAGCTCACACGCAGGGCCGGCCGCCCGCCCACAGTGCCTACAGCTCCAGCTTGAAGCCCACATGCGAAGCGGTGAACCCGAGTCCTGAGTAGAACCGGTGGGCCTCGGGCCGCTGCTTGTCGCTCGTGAGCTGGATCAGCGCGCAGCCGCGGCGCTCAGCCTCGCCCCTTGCCCACATCAGTAGGGCCCCGCCCAGACCGCTGTTGCGCAGGTCGGCGTGCACTCTCACCGCCTCGACCTGTGCTCGAAGCGCGCCCCGACGTGCGAGTCCGGGAAGGAAGCTCAACTGCATGGTTGCCACGACCTGGTGGTGTCTTTCGGCCACCACCAGGAGGTGTGCAGGGTCCGCGTCGACGGCCGCGAAGGCCCGCACGTAAGGCTGCAGGCCGTTCGAGTCATCGCTCCCGTCCCGCGCCGCCCCCATCGGATCGTCGGTCAATAGGTCCACGATGCTCGGAACGTCCTCGATGACAGCTCGCCGCAAGCTGGCGGTGCCGTCAGTCGTCCGGAGTACTCCCAGTTCGGTCACGACCCCAAGGGTGCCGCCCCAGGCACGAGAACCATCACATGGGCGCCACTGGCTCTGACGCACGAGAGCCGCTCCGGACGGGTGTCGGAGCGGCTCACGTTCACGAGGGCTGGCTCTCAGCGGGGTGACCCACCGGGACCGGAACGTCGCCCGCTGCCACGAGCGACACGGCTGGCACCATGCGGCTCGTGGACATCACCAACGATCTAGCTCCGTCCGGCACCCTGCGTGCGTCGATCAACCTCGGCAACCCCGTGCTCGCCCAGGGCACACCCGACGCTCCCGCCGGCGTCACGGTCGACATTGCCCGGGAGCTCGGCTCTCGGCTCGGGATCCCGGTCGAGCTGATCTGTTTCGACGCCGCGCGCGACTCGTTCGAGGCGATGGCCGCTGGTCGGGCCGACATCTGCTTCCTCGCCGTCGACCCTGCCCGCGAAGAGACAGTCGCCTTCACCGCGCCGTACGCCCTCATCGAGGGGGTCTTCGCGGTCCCCGACGACTCGCCTCTCACCTCTGCCACCGACGTGGACCGCCCGGGCGTCCGGGTCGGGGTCAAGAAGGGGTCCGCCTACGACCTGTTCCTCACCCGCACCCTGGCTCACGCAGAGGTGGTGCGTGGCAGCGAGGGCACCGCGACGTTCACTGAGCAGCAACTGGAGGTCGCCGCGGGCATCAGGCAGCCGGTCGTCGACTTCGTCGCAACCCATCCCGGGACTCGGCTGCTCGAGCCGTGCTTCATGGAGATCCAGCAGGCCGTGGGCACCACGCGGACCCGGAGCCCCCAGACGGTCGGATTCCTGCGTACCTTCGTCGAGGACCTGAAAGTCACCGGCTTCATCGCCGAGGCGCTCATCCGATCAGGTAGACACGACGCGACAGTCGCCCCGCCCGCCGCGTGAGGTCGGCGCAGACGGATTGCTTGTGACGGACTGGCAGGCCACGCACGAGAGCCGCACCGACGGGTGTCGGAGCGGCTCTCGTTCAAGAGGGCTGGCTCTCGATGGGGTGACCCACCGGGACCGGCAATTCTGCGAAGAGTCCACGCTTATTTTGCGAAGACCTCTCAGTGGAGTTAACTGTGACATCGGGGTGTCTTCCTGTGCGCCATGTCTCCCAGCCTCAGGAGCGCCGATACGTAGGAGTGTCTTCCTAGTTGGGGGTGTCCCGGCTGTTCACCGGGAGACACCTGGCTGCCCGGAAGAGATGTGCGCCACGACCCCCGTTGGCCGGATGAGGAGTCGCGCTTGCCGTCTGCTCGTTCCTACGGCTGGACGGCCCGGCAGGCAGCCGTCAGCCACGCGTCCATCAGTCGCTGTGCCAGTTCTTGAGGTTCGGGGGCGACGATGTCGACGGCCGCCCAAGTGGCCGCCGTCGCGCGCAAGGTGGGCATCACAGCGGCTACCACAGCGTTGGCGTACTCCTGGATGGCGTCCGGCTCCATGGCTGCACTGTACGAGCGGCAGCCGACAGTGGTTCGAGCCGCCTGCAACAGCGGCTCGAACCACCCAGTCGGTTCACCTACCACTGTGCCCCGACCTGTTGTCGGGTGAACCCGAGGGCCCTGACACCAGTCCCCTGGTTCACCCGCCAGCGGCCGCGATCCGCCTGTCACCCGCGCACCGATGCCGCTCCGACGCTCATTGTCGACGACGGCACCGACACTGAGGAAGGGCAAGGCCGGGTTGACCACCAAGCCGTCGGGTCGACACCAGGGGCATGGCCGAGTCGGGGGTCCCGCGTTCTGTCACACCGAAGCCCTACGTTGACAACAGGGGCGCGTGACCCACCACTTCCGGTGGTCCTCGGTCGAAAGACGTCGAGGACACGACTCTGAGCGGGCATACTCCCCACGACAGGACCAAAGGAGGGGCGGGGATGTACAACAGTCGTCTGACAGCGACCCTCACTGGCGCGACCCCAGCGCAACTGGCGTACTGGCGCCGCGACAACGGGCAGGGGCCCCTTCTGCTTCCTGAGTACGGCGTCTCGCCGAGGGCGTTGTACTCCTTCCGCGACGTGGTTGCGCTGCGCATCTGCGTTCGCCTCCGGAAAGAGACGTCGCTTCAGCGGGTGCGCCGCGCTGTGGCCCACCTGCAACAGGTGGCCCCGGATACCCACCTGTCGGCGCACACCCTCAAGTCAGCCGGTCGCACGATCGTCTGGCTGACCGAGGACGGCGACTACATCGACACCGTCGAGCAGCCTGGCCAGCCCGGCATCCGCGTGGTGATGGAAGAGGTCTTCGCGTCCTTCGAAACGGCGGACGGCCGCAAGGTTCCCGACCTCACCGCGCCTGCCCCTGGACTCTCCATCAACGACGAGGTACGCGGCGGGTACCCCGTGCTCGAAGGCACCCGCATCCCGTACGACACCGTTGCCGGTCTGATCCACGATGGCCTCACCGAGGACGACGTCATCGCGCTGTACCCGACTGCCACCGTCGGCGGCATCCACGGGGCGGTCGAGTTGTCGGACCTTGTCGACCAGGCAGAACCCCAATCGGCATGAAGGTGCTGCTCGACGAGGACGTGCCACAGCCCGTCATTTCGCTCGTCAGGCACTTGCTACGAGGGCACGACGTCACGCACGTCTCGGAACTCGACTGGTCGGGGAAGAAGGACGTCCCGCTCCTCAGCGATGCGGCCCGCCGTGGCTTCCAAGCCTTCATCACACAGAACATCGGCCAGTTCAACGTGCCGAAAGAGTGCGATGCCATCAAGCGCTCGGGCATGCACCACATCTCCTACGAAGTGCCCTCGGGCCTTCGCGGTTTCGGCCTGGCCTCCGGGGCGCTCTGTGCTGCCATCAACCCCATCGTCGCCGAACTAGACCCGGTGACCAAGCAGCGCATCGTGAAGATCACCGGGCTCGACAAGAGCCGCAAGCGGTATGAGGTCAGCGACCCGGCCGTCGAGCCACCGAGCCCCTACTGGCCTTGACGAACCGAATGCCCTGATCTGCGCTGAGGCGACAAAGAACAAGCACCCCTTCTCCTTCGCCAACGTTGAACACGATCGGCAGTCGTGTGCTGCCTACGGCACATGCAGACCCTCACGCGTTCCGATCACGCTCCGCGCTCCGCGCTTCGGGCCCCGCGTGTCGGTGAAGTTGATCCGCGCAGCACCGGGTGGCCGCATACCGTTGAGCCTGTGCTGCATACCCACGACATCAAGATGACGGACGACGTTGTTCGAAAGACCTTCCTGTCCTGGGCCGACGGTGAAGACAGGCGAGAGTGGGCAGCACTGAACCATCTTCACGGTCAGGACCCCGATCTCGTGCCGCGTCCGATCTCCCGAAGCACGGTCGATGGACGGCCGGTAGTCGTCATGTCTCGCGTTCCCGGCGCCCCCCTGACAACTCGGCTCACCGCCAGCCAGTCTGAGGCGCTTGCGGCCGCCCTTCACCGGCTCTTCGCCATCTCGGTACCGTCGGACCTTGGCGTGCGCGCCAACGACCCGGCGACCTTCCAGCATCGTTTCGGACCGCGCCTCGACGTGGAGTACGACTGGGGTGTGTGCCTCGACGCTGCTCTCGTCCGCGCCGCCGTCGACGTCGCCAGGGACTGGCTTGCCGACCGCACGACAACTGAGGAGTGGATCGTCGATCCGGTCATCGCTCTCGGCGACGGAAACCTTGACAACGTCATCTGGGACGGACAGGTATGCCGCCTAGTCGATTGGGAGGAGTTCGGCGCTTCCGACCTCGCCTACGAAGTGTCAGACATGGTGGAGCACGCTTCGTCGCGGCTGGAGGGCCGTCTCGATGTGCCGGGACTGCTTGACCTCTTGACGCTCACCGAAGCGCAGCGCGACAGAGTCAGGTCGCACCGACGCATGTTCGCGTGCTTCTGGCTCTCGATGCTTCTCCCCGGCAACGGCGGCTGGAAGAGGAACCCCGCGGGGTCGTTGGAGAACCAGGCTCAGCACGTGATCCGACTCATCAGTGAGTGAACGCGTCTAGCCTCGCTCGGCGAACCAGTCTGAAGGCATGACTGCGCGAGCCGCGGGCTTGTCAACCACCCGCACGACGTGCGTCCAGACCCGGTCGGGAACATCCTCGGCGAACCAAGAGAACGCCTTGATTTGAGACGCATCCCTGATGCGGAGCGGGTCATCGGCGTCCATTGATACTGCCCGGCTGAGGAACAACTCCTCTAGTGCGGGAGCATCGAGCGCGGGAGCGATAGTTCGAAGTCCCTTAAGGGATCCAAGTTCGAGTCGAGCAAGCGTCCGTAGGCGAGCGAGGGTAGGAAGAACCGTGACCCTCGGGAGACCGTAGAGGCTTAGCAGTTCGAGGGACTCTAGATCTCCGACGGCCGATGCGTCCGACAGCCCTCGGACCTGGTTGATCTGGAGGTATCGGAGTCGCTCGCAGCCGGTGACGAAGTCCGCAGTCGTTCCCGAACCTCCCCTGACGTCTAGCCAATCGAGATTTGGCAACTCACCGAGGAAGCCCTCTGGCAACTCGACCGCCCAGAGCGTGAGTCTGCGCACAGGCACGAGCCATTCGAGGTCGGCGGGCTCGATCACAGCGTGGTCTATCCAGATGTCGGTGGTACCGCGCCCACGTGCGACCTCACGCGCTAGCCCCTTCTTCGCCATGACCGCAAGTATGGAAGACGCGCGTGCCGACTGTTCGCATCTCATCAGATCGGGACGCCGTCGGTTGGCAACCGACCTCTAGTCGCTCTGCTTGTCGCGGCGGATGCGTGTGACAACCTCCAACTCGGGTCGCGCATGCTGCTCGTCAAGTGACCGAGCGAACAGGGCCGTTGCGAAGCGGTCGAGTTGGTTCTCCAGGTCACGGTTCTTCTGACGGAGTTCAGCGATGGTCTGACGGTCCGCGCGTACTGCAGCCTCGTTCAGGCTGTCACCGCGTGTGAGATTGGCAGTGAGGCGCGCGAACCGTTCGTTGAGACGGTAGGGGCTGTTCTCGGCCTTGTCCTGAGCGAAGGCGCGAGCGACGGCGTCGTGGCTCCTGCCTGTGATGGCTTCGACTTGGCGCTTGGTGCGAGGGGCGTCCGGCTCGTTCTCGATGGCCACGAGTGCATCGGCGACGGCTTGCATGACGGTGTCGCTGACGCGCTTGCGGGTGGGGCTAGGCATTCTGGGGCTCCTCGTCGAGGTCGTCGTACAAGTCATCGGTCTCGGTATCGGCCCCTGCGAGGTCGCGGCGGATGCGTGCGAGGTTGGCGCGGTCGCGGCGCATGCGCTCGGTGAGCGCGGGGTGTCCGCGGTCTTGGTCGAGGTAGGTGTCGATCCGATCGAGGGCATCGACGACAACGCCCAGGTGCACAGGGCGCGCGAGCGCGTTGGTGCAGTCGAGTCCTACACAGACGTGGTCGCCGAGTTGTGGGCGGTCCGTGCCGCAGCCACTGGTGGCGGGGTTCCACATGCAGTCGTTGGTAAGGCCGAGGTGGAGGCGTTCGGCGAGCGTCGAAGCCAGTCGCTCCGCTCGATCTGGGTCGGCGATGACTTGGGCGCGGAACTGGGTGACGTGGTGGGCCGCGGGTCCGGCGACGGGTGTGTCCCCATTGATCAGGGCGAGGGCGTCTTGGTGGAGCACTCGCTTGCGGCCTTCGTCCATGTGCTGGACGGCCTGTTGTTGGCCGTCACTCATGTAGCCGCTGGTCATCCGCCACGCGGCGTGTCCTAGTTGGATGCCGAGTCCCAGTTCCGCTCCGGGGTGGGTGGTTGCGAAGACGCTGAAGGAACGGCGGAGCGTAGTGGCGTTGATGGCGTCTCCCCTCCTCACCTCGATGGGGTCCAAGGCGAGCCCTCGTCCCCTGCCAGGCCGTTGGGTGGGGTCGCCGTTGACGAAGTCGATGAGTCGTCCGATGTCGCGGGTTGGGACGTAGGTGCCTGCGTTCTCGGCGTCGCGGGCGAACAAGTGAGTGGCGTGCTCGGTGAGGGCGCTGAGGACCTCGACAGCACGCATGACGGGACGCGGAGCCCACCACGCTCGGCGTTCGCCGTCCGGGATCTCGTTGCCCTTGTGCTGGATGCTGCGGAGCGCTGGGAGGCCGTCCTTGGTCGTCGGGGTGTCGTGCGTGAGTTCTTGCACCTCGCCGTCGCGCATGCCGGTAAGGCTGGCGATGAGGACGTAGCAGGCGGCTCGGAGCACGCTTTCGAGGAACTCTGTCTCGCCCAGTCCGAGTTCGTCGACCCATGGGCTTGTTGTGCCGTCTGGGTGAGTGACCGTCGCGGTCGGGGCGTGCAGGCCTCCGTAGGTTGCGCGGGTCGGGTCGCCCGCTGCTTGGGTGATGAGGTCTGCGGCGGCAGGCATGTACTGGTGATTGGCTCGTTTGAGGACGGTGGCGTTGATGCCGAGGAGGCGTTGCAGGAGGTTCGTGTTGGGCTCGCCGCGCTTGTGGTTGGTGCGGCCGTAGCCGGTGTGTAGTGGCATCGGACCTCTCTGCGCGGTCCAGTCCAGCAGTGCCGCGTAGGCGTTGGCGCCAGCCGGTCCGCGGGGCGCTTTGGGAATAGTCGCGCGTGTGTTCGTGGCAGCGATGATGTCTGCACTGAAGCGATCGACGATGGCCCACGAGGCGGCTACGAGTGGCGCCCATGTCTCCCACGGCAGAGGCGCGTTCGCGTTCTCGGCGCGCCGTTGTTCGCCGCCGATCTCGTGCGCGCTTCGACCGGGCCACGGGTGGAACGTGAGCCCGTCGGGTAGGACCCCGCTGAACTCACGCAGGAGTCGCAGAGCGACGACGTAGGAACGGATCGTCGAGCCACTCAGCCCAATGCCGTCCTCTCGGTGCTCTCCGGCGCGAAGGTTGTCGAGGAAGCGGTCGGCGTCCGCCTGAGTCCAGTCGCTGAACGCCAGGAGGCCTTCCCGCTCGGACCAGCGCGTGATGGTTAGGAGTTTGAGGAAGTGGCTGTACACGGCGGCTGGCGTGGCGCCATCACCTCGACGCACCACTCCGGCATCGACGACGACATCGCGGTCGGGTCCTGCCACGGTCGTGAGGACGTTCCTGATGGTCGTTCGGTGCCGGTCGGGGACTTGGCTCAGTTGGATGTAGCGCTCGGCCATGTTGATGCGGGTCGTTACGGGAGCGAGGTCCCAGGTGTCGTCTCCGTAACGAGGGCTTCCGGGGAGGTGTGGCCACACCGGCATGGTGCTTGTGAATGGGTTCGACCAAGGCTCGATGTCTTGGCGTTCGTTGACGTGCTGCTGAGTCATCGCCTCACGCCCTCCTCTGGTTCTCGCATGTCGTTGAGGACGCCGGGGTCGATGGGGGTCAGGTCGGCTCGCTGGCGTGCCTCCTCGACTTGCTCCGGGGTGAAGGCGGGCAGGATGACCTCGGTGATCGTGTCGTAGATGGGCTTCCAGTGATGGAGCCACGTCTCGGGGTTCGCTGCTCTGTCCGGGTGCGCGAGGTCTTGGATCGCGATGGCCGCCGGAAGGTGGTGCCGTGTGATGAGAGCGTTCGGGCAGCCGAAGCAGGTACCAGTCATCGACTTGGTGCACACGTTTCCTTCAGCCTCATAAGGGCTGCTCAGAGGGTCTCGACAGCCCGCCTGAGGCCCGTCCAGCCGTCCGGCCACCAGAGCCTCGGCAGTGGCGTTGTCGAGCCCTGGTGCCGTCGCTCCAGCGCGCAGCGCCTCCTCGGCTTCAGAAGTGACGACGGTGGGTCCGGCGAGGGCTCGTTCGAAGAGGTCGTTGACGCCTTCGACGAGGATCCGTCCGGCTTCGGCGCGCAGCACTGGGCTGTTGGTGTACGAGCCGAAGAACGTCTCGGCGGAGTGGCGTCGGCCCTTGGCCAGGTACGAGCGAGGGTCAGCGAGCGCCTCGCGCGTCGTTACCGTCTTGCGAAGTCGGGCCCAGTAGTTGGGCCCGCTGAAGGACACGCCGTTCCTCGCTGCCACCGACGCCAGCCGGTACTCGACGCGGCTCCATGGTGGCTGCTTCACGATCCCGCGAGGGTCCCGCATGAGGATCAGGGACGGGTTGCCTGACTCTGCGCGCGCCGATGCGTTGAGCATGATGGTCCAGCGGAAGGCCTTGAAGGGTGCGGTGTCACGTCGCGCGTAGACCTCGTCGTAGACCTCGCCGCCGGAGCGGTTCTTGGTGTAGCGGACGCGAATGCGTTCGATGTGGTCGTGTTCTGCGAGGTAGGCGAGTCGCTCGCTCGGCGACATCGGTACGAGTGCCGCCTCAACGTCTGGCGTGGTGGTGGCTTCGATGTCGTCGATCGTCAGGGCGCGAAGGACTTCGGGTGGTTCGCCGGTGGACAGGCTGAGGAGGACATGGGTTGCGGTGTGGACGTCAAGATCAGCGATGCCTCGGTCCGGCTGTCCGAGGGCGCTGCGGACCTTGAGGTAGGCCCAGCGTCGCCACTCGCGTGCCTCCTCCTTGCTCAGCGCAGGTAGCCCTTCGTTGCGGTGGTGCCACAGTCGGGGCTGGCGTTCCAGCCGTTCCCGCACGCCGTCGTGAAGGGTGCCGGGGTGGTCGTCCTCGTGGCGACGCAGCAGGGCGAAGAGGTAGACGACCTTGCGGTAGGCGGTGTCTGACTGCGCCTCACGGTGCCGTGCCAGCATGTTGAGTTCCCAAAGGTCAATGTGGGCTCGTCGCAGGTCGACGAGGCCGAACTGACCCCTCTCCGCGTCGGTGAGCGGCAGTCGACCGAGGGATGCCAAGAACTCGCGTAGCCCGTTGGCCAGTTGAGACTCGTAGCGGCCAAACTCGGTCAACACCCGAAGCCAGGTCCGCCCCAACTCAGTCGCGATGACGGGAGTCGCGAAGGTCGACGGGTCGAGCGTGTGGCGATGGGTGTCCCCGTATACGACCCACTCGTAGATGAACGGGCCGTCGGTCGAGGCCGTCGAGGCCGCCCTCCGGGGCGGCACTTCCGGGGTCGAGTACGAGCCCCTCATCTCGTGGCCTCGCTGGGTAGGTCGTCCTCGAAGTCGTCCCAGTCGTCGTCGATCGTGCTGGCGTCGGGGCCTGGGTCGTCGTCGGTGTGGCCGATGAGTTCGGCGGCGGTGGTGGCGAGGGCGTTGGGGAGGTCCTCGGTCCAGGTTTCTGCGGCGTGGAGGTAGTGCATGGTGGTCTGCACGCTGGCGTGGCCGAGGAGTTGCTTGACGGTGAGGACTGGGTTGGCCAGGAGGAAGTAGGGGTCGCCTGCACGTTCGCGCCCTTCCTTCATTAGGGCGGCGAGCATCCGGACGGCGTACGAGTGGCGCATGGTGTGCGGGGTGACGTGCACGTGGCGTGGCGGCTGGTCGCGGTGGGCTGCTTGTCGGACTCGGACGCGTCCGTCCGCGAAAAGCCGGTCCCAGCGTTCGATGCCGGGGGCGATGCCTCGGCGGGAGACGAGGAGTGCCAGCGGTTCGATGGTGCCGTCGTCGAGGAGGCGAACGGCCTTGGCTCGCTGCTCGTTGGTGAAGCGGACCAGCGGGATGCGTTTGGAACCCATGGCGACGTACTGGCGGCCACGGCGCTCGACCACGTCGTCAACGACGAGGAGGTCGCCTTCGCGGACCTTCCTGCGGAGGTTGCGCTGCGCTGTGCCAATGGCCGTGGCTCGTTCGGTCTGACGGTAGAGGTCGACGGCGTGGGCGACCTGCGGCGTGATGTAGATCGAGCGAACGACGTTCTTCTTGCCGAGCCGGTCGAACACGTGGATGGACTCTGGCCCCATGGTGTGAGGGGCAGGGACCTCGACGTCGAGGAGGAGTCCGCACTCCTCGCGACGGAGCCCGGTGGTGGCGAGAAGGAGTCCGTACACGTAATCCCTTTCGGGATAGCCCGGCGCTCCTTGAGGTGGCGAGTCGTCTCCTCGCATGCCGACGTCGAGGAAGTGTCGCGTCTGTGGGGCAGTAAGGAACCTTGCTTGACGTTCGCGACGACCGGCGGACACAAGGGTGTTGCGGTTGCTCCTACCCCAGCGCGGGATGGGGTCGCGGTCCATCCAGCCGACCTTGGTGGCGTAGTAGAAGAAGGACGAGTAGCAGCCCATCTCCGTCGCGAGGGTGGAGTCCTCCACCTCGTCCCGGCGAGCGTCGCGGTAGGCGACGAGGTCATCAGACGTGGCTGCCGTGAGGTCTACGCGCTCGTCCTGGTGGCAGGCGCGGACGAACCGGAGCAGCCTCGCGAGGTGGTAGGCGTGGAACTTGCGCAGGCTGTCGAGTTCGTACGCGCGCTGCTGCCATGCCGTCAGGAGGTAGAGGTTGAGGTGTCGGCACGACGAGACGGAGCCGTCGCCGTCGACGATGAAGGGGAAGCCGTCGGGCACGCGGTGCCGATCGAGGGCGTCCATCACCTCCGCCCAGGGAAGCGATCCGTTGCCGGACGGAGCACTCAGAACTTCATCCCTGTGTGGCCCACGCTGGACCTCTACCACCCGCAACAGGCTGCCTTCCTCGTTCGCCGGGTCTCCCGGTGGACAGCCGGGGACACCCCCAACTAGGAAGACACTGCTACGTATCGGCAAATAGATTACAGGGATGAAGTTATCTGAGTGTTATTAGTGGAGCTGCGGGGAATCGAACCCCGGTCCTCGAGCGTCGATCCAGGTCTTCTCCGGGTGCAGTCAGTGAGATCGCTTTTCTCGGCCCCGGCGCTCGCACAGACACGTCGCCGACAGGCCCAGTCAGGATTGAGTCCCGGTCACCCCTCCTGACAGAGAGTGACCAGCAAGTCTCCTAGATGAGGCCTGGATCCGGGACGGAGACGGGTGCCCGGTCAGACCCTTCGATCACTGCTCAGGCAGCGAGAGCGAAGTCGTTGCGATTGGTGTTGGCAACTATGGTTTTCCAGCGGTCGTTTACGAGATGACGCTGGCTTCTCGACCCGCTTCCCCTGGAACTAACGTCCCAAGTCGAAACCGATCAGCCCCTCTTGTGTTGTCAAGCAGGCCCGAGCCCGCGGGCCCAGCCTACTGGTCACAACCGACAGCGTGCGAACGCTATTCCGCCCGGCGGCCCTCGGCGTCGCCGGAGGCGTCGGCGAAGGCGTCCGGGGAGGCGTCCGTGTGCCCGTCCGGACGCGGCTTGCCGGACTCCTCCGGCGACGCTGCCGAGTCCGCGGCGGTGTCCTGGTGCGGGTCGGGCGCGGCGTGCAGGCGCACCCGCGTGATGCGGTGGCCGTCGACCTCGACGACCTCCAGCGGGCGGCCGTCGACGAGGACGGAGTCGCCCACCTCGCTCATCCGCGCCAGGCGGTGCAGCAGGTAGCCGGCGACCGTCTCGTAGGGCCCGTCCTCGAGCTCGAGCCCGGTCCGCTCGCGGAACTCCTCGATCGTCATGCCCGCGTCGAGGGTGGCCGGGTCGGCGGACGCGGCGATGGCGGCGTCGGTGTCGTACTCGTCGTGGATCTCCCCGACGAGCTCCTCCATGAGGTCCTCGAGGGTGACGATGCCGTCGGTGCCGCCGTACTCGTCGACGACCAGGGCGATGTGCGCGCCGAGGTTGCGGAGCTGGTCGATGGAGGGCAGCACCCGGTTGGTGCGCGGCAGCACCGGCAGCTCGCGCGCGATGTCGGCCACCTTGGTGGAGCGGTCGTCGGCGCGGCCGAGCACGTCGCGCAGGTGGAGGTAGCCCAGCACCTCGTCGAACGACGTGCCGGTCACCGGGTAGCGGGTGTAGGGCTGGCCGACGATCACGGCCACCGCCTCGGCGAGGGTGAGGTCGCCGGCGAGGAAGACGACGTCGCCGCGCGGCTTCATCACCTCGCTGAGCGAGCGGTCGCCCGCCTCGAAGACGTCGTGGACGAGGCGGCGTTCGCCCTCGGGGATGTCCTCGTGGCCGGAGATCATCATCCGCAGCTCCTCCTCGTCGACCTCGTCGCCGGCCGCGTCGGGGTTGCCGCCGAGGAGCCGGACGAGGAGGTTGGTGGAGAGCGAGAGCAGCCAGATGACCGGGGTCATCACGGTCGCGAACCGGCCCAGCGGCGGCGCGAACAGCTTGGCCACCCCCACCGAGCGCTGCAGCGCGAGGCGCTTGGGCACCAGCTCGCCCAGCACCAGGGAGAGGTAGGACACCACCAGCGTGGTGACCACCAGCGACACCGTGTCGGGCGCCGGGGCGCCGAGGCTCTCGAAGGCCGGCGCGAACGACGGCGCCAGCGTCGAGGCGCCGAAGGCGGCGGAGAAGAACCCCGCCACGGTCACGCCGATCTGCACCGCCGACAGGAACCGGTTGGGGTCACGGGCCAGGGAGGCGACGGCGTGCCCGCGGCCGCCCTGCGTCTCCAGGCGCTCGACCTGCCCGGAGCGCAGGGACACCAGCGCGATCTCGGTGGCCGCGAAGACACCCCCCACCAGGATGAAGGCGAGGACGAGCAGGACATCGATCCAGGTGCCGGGTTCCACGGCCACAACCTACCGAGCGGCCCGTGACGCTGCAGAGCCCGTGGCGCCTCGTACGACGTCCGCGCCCGCCTCGGCTACGGCGACCCGCCCAGGATGGCAGCGCCGACGGCCGCGACGGGGTGGCCGGACGGCACGAGGGTGAGCCGGTCGGCGAGGCCGAGCGAGGCGAGGAACGGCGACCCCTCCCCCAGCACGTGCAGCTGACGGACCACCTGCTCGCGCAGCGGCTCCCCCAGCTCGGCCACGCCGCCCCCCAGCACGATCCGCTCGGGGTCGATCGTCAGGCCCAGGATGCGCACGGCACTCGCCACGCCCCGACAGAAGCGGTCGCGTACGGCCACGGCCGCTGGGTCGCCCGCGGCCGCCGCCGTGAAGACCGCCGTTGCCGGCGAGCCGTCGGGCGTCGGCCAGGCGCGGGCGAGCGCACGACCGGACGCGATGGTCTCCAGGCAGCCGGTCTGGCCGCAGCCGCACGGGGCACCGGCGGGATCGACCGGCAGGTGGCCGACCTCGCCCGCCGCCGCCTGCGCGCCGCGACGCAGCCGGCCGTCGATCACCACGCCCGCCGCGAGCCCGGTGCCGACGCTGAGGTAGACGACGTCGTCGACCCCTGCGAGCGCGCCCGCGGCCAGGGCGGCCGCGTTGACGTCGTTCTCGACGGCCACCTCCACCCCGAGCCGGGCGGCGAGCAGGTCCCGCAGCGGCAGGTCGGCGCCGTCGACGCCGAGGTTGACCGCGTGCCGCACCACCCCTCGCTCGGCGTCCACCAGGCCGGGTACGCCGACCCCGACGCGGCCGGGCGGCCCACCGACCTCGCGCGCGAGGGCGTCGTACACCTCCGCGGCGGTCGCGACCACGCCGTCGGCTCCGGGCCGCGTGGGCTCCCGGGCCTCGGCGAGGATCGATCCGTCCTCGGCGAGCACCACGCCATGCGTCTTGGTGCCGCCGACGTCGAGGCCCACGGCGCGGGTCGCCGCCGCGCCCACGTCCGTGCCCGCCCGCGTGCTCACCGTGTCCACCCGGTCCTCCCGGCGCCCGCCTCGCGGCGCCGTCTCGTGGACGGTGCGGGGGCGCGAGCGGTCACCTCGCGTAGGTCAGCGCACCCGGCCCGCGCCCGTCAAGACGACACGGGGTCAGGACGCGCCGACTCGACGGGCCGGGCGCGTCAGGACGCGCCGACTCGACGGGCTGGGCGCGTCAGGATGCGCCGACTCGACCTTCTTGCCCTGCCCGCCCAGCCCTGCCCGCCCAGCCCTGCCCGCCCAGCCCTGCCCGCCCAGCCCTGCCCGCCCAGCCCTGCCCGCCCAGCCCCGCCGGTCCCCGCCGCTCAGAGGACCAGCTCGGGCTGCAGCCGCTCGGGGGTCCACACCCGCTGGCGGTGGGCGGCCCACGCCGTCGCCGCCATGGCGACCAGGCCGACCCCGGCCAGCACCGCGAGGTCGCGCGCGAGGAGGGAGTCCTCCCCGCCGTAGAGGGTCTGGCGCAGGCCGTTGACGGCGTAGGTCATCGGCAGCAGCCAGTGCAGCGAGCGCAGCGGCTCGGGGATCGTCTCCCACGGGAAGGTGCCGCCGGCCGTGACGAGCTGGACCAGCATCAGCACCAACCCGGCGAACTCGCCGACGGTGCCGAACCACGCGTTGAGCGCCTGGATGATCGCCACGAACGCAATGGACGCCACCAGCAGCAGCGCGATCGTGCCGAGCAGCTCGTCGGGCACGATGCGCAGGCCGAAGCGGACGACGAGCAGCATCACCGCGACCTGGAAGATCCCGACGGTCACCGGTGGGAGCAGCCCGCCGAGCGCGGTGCGCAGGGGGGGACCGTTGGCGGCGAGGGCGCGGGCCGACAGCGGCCGCACGAGCAGGAACAGGACGTAGGCGCCGATCCAGAGCCCGAGGGACATGAAGAACGGTGCGAGCCCGGCGCCGTACGACCCCGCCTGGGCCAGCGTGTCGTCGTCCAGCGCGACGGGATCGGCGATCGTGCGCGCCGTGTCGCGGCCGGTCGCCCGGTCGAGGTCGGGCACCTTCTTCAGCCCGCGGCGCAGGCCGTCCTTGAGCCGGGTCGTGCCCGACCCCAGCCGCTGGGCGCCCTTGCGGAGCGTGGTGCTCGACTTCGCCAGCCGGTTGGCGCCGGCCGAGACCTGGCCGGTCCCGGAGGAGAGGGTCGAGGCGCCGCTCGCCAGCGTGCGCGAGCCGGCCGCGAGCCGCGTGCTGCCGGAGGCGACGCGGTCGCCGCCGGCGGCCGCGGTGGCCACACCGCGTGCGAGGGCCGGCGCGGCGCCGGCGAGCCTGCCGGCGCCGGCTGCCACCTGCTTGGCGCCCGAGCTCAGCCGCCCGAGCTTGCCCGCCGCGCCCTCGGCGGTGCGTACGGCGTCGTCGACACCGGCTCGCGCGACGTCGAGGACCCGCGTCAGCCGGGCCGCCTCGGCGGGCGTCAGCCGCCCCTGCCGCACGAGCTGCCGCACGATCGCCGTCACGTCGCCGCGGGCCACGGCGAGCTGGCGGGCGATCGCGCGGGCCGCGCCGGCGGCGTCCCGGCCGATGGCAGCCACCTTCGCGTTGCCGGCGGCCACCTCCCGGGCACCGGCGGCGAGCCGCTGGGTGTCGGCGGGCAGCGCGGACGTGCGCTGGCGCAGGGTGCGCAGCCCGCCCGCCAGCTGCGTGGCACCGCTCGCGAGCTGGGCGCTGCCCCGCGCACCCTGGCTCGCCCCGGAGGCGAGCCGGTTGGCACCGCGCGCCGTCCTGGCGGCTCCGGACGCGAGCCGGCCGGTGCCGCTGACGAGCCGGTCGGTGCCCTTGCCGAGCCGCTTGGTGCCGGCCACCAGCTTGCGCGCGCCCTTGAGTCCCTTCTGCAGGTCGACGTGCACCTCGTCGAGACCGCGGATGAACGTGCTCGCCGAGGTGGCGCCGACCTCCCGGGCGATCTCGTTGCGCACGTCGCCGACGACCGTCTTGGCCAAGGTGGTGGCCATGTAGTTGTTGGCGTCGTTGGTCACCAGGCGCAGGCTCGCCCGGTGGGGCTCGTAGCGGGCCACGGAGGTCAGGTCCTCGGAGAAGTCGCTGCCGACGTAGAGCGCGGCGTCGTAGCGGCCCGACCGCACCCCCTCGTCCGCCTCCTTCGCGCTCGTCTCGACCCAGCCGAACCCGCCGTCGCCGTCGACGAGGCGCTCGGCGATCCGGTGGCCGTAGTTGACCTCCTCCGAGCTGCCGGTGACCGGGTCGGTCAGGGTGGCGCCCTGGTCCTCCACCACCAGCGCGGCGGGCACCCGGTCGAGCGAGCCGTAGGGGTCCTTGTTGGCGAAGACGTAGAGGCCGGCGTAGAGCGTGGGGATCACGATGAGGGCGAGGACGGCCAGCTTGGGGAGCGTGCCGGCGCTGATGCGCCGCAGCTCGGTGATGGCCAGACGGAGAGCGATCACCGGCCTTCGTTCCTCTCCTGCGGTGGGGGTGGTGGCTCACCCGGATCGGGCGGTGGGGTGCCCTCGAGCACGCGTGTCTCGGTCGGGTCGTCGGAGACCACCGTGCGGGTGTCGCCCAGCTCGCCGGCGGTGCCGGCCGACGGCATCAGGCGCAGCGCCTCGACGGGCGTGATCCGGTGGGCGTGGCCCCCGCGCGCCGGGGGGAGGTCGGCGCCGAGGTCGCGCGCGGACGACCTGGTGCACTGCACGAGCACGCCGTAGCCCAGCGCGGCGTAGGACGTCGCGAGGTGCCACCATCCGTACGCCTCGCCGCCGTGCCGGTCGGGCAGCGTCATCACCAGGAACCGGACGTCGGGACGCTCCGCCGCGAGCCCGGTGAGCAACGCCGTGCGGACGACCCCCTCGACGGCGTCGACCCGGTGGTCCTCGAACCCCTCGAGCGCGTGCTGCTCCAGCCACGTGTGCACCGCACCGGGCGTGGAGTCGTGACCGGCCAGGGCGAGGTCCTCGGCGGCGACGGTCTCGACGGGCATCACGTCGTCGGGCTCGGAGACGCCGGGCAGGTCGACCACGGCAGTGACCCGCCGCAGCTGTGCCATGTCGTCGCTCACGGTGCCGTCGTCGGCGACCAGCCGGACGGAGCCGCCGGTGGGCGCGAGGCGGCCGGTGGTGGCCAGCGCGAGCGCGGAGTGGCCCTGCCCCGGCTCGCCGGCCACGAGGACGCACTCGCCGGTGCTGAGGGCGAGGTGGTCGATCTCGAGCAGGCGGTCCCGGCGGCCCATCACGTGCACCTGGTCGAGCTCGACGCGCATCGTCTGCCCGGGGTGATCAGCCCTGCGGTGGGAGTGGGGCTGGGGATGGGTGGGGGGTCGGGTCTGGGGTGGCACGCCTCGGTCCGGGTCGGGAGAGGCCAGGTCGTCGGAGCTGCTCACGGTCGCTTCAGTGCGGGGATGAAGGTCGCGATGACGAGCAGCACCCACGTGGTGAGGATGTAGGGCCAGGTGAAGTGCGGGCCGCCGTAGGCGTCGGTCATCGCGACCGTGACGACCGCGGTGATCGCGGCCCCCACGGCGGCGTAGATCCAGGACCCGACGGTGCTGCGCAGGAACACCACCGACAGCGCGATGGCGGTCAGCACGCCGGAGTAGCCGGCGAGACCCTCCACGATCGTCTCCGCGCTCTCCCCCATCGCGAGCGCGCACAGGGTGCCGATGACGCTGCCCATCGCCGCGGCCAGTCCCACCTTCCACGACGCGACGAACAGCCCGACCAGGATCAGCGCCCCCGACCACACGTTGTTGATGAGCACCACCTCCGACACGTTGGTCAGCAGCGAGCGCAGCAGCGAGCCGGCCGACTCATCGAAGGCGTGGTGCGACGACGACTCGACGTGCAGGCTCGTCGTGAGGACGTAGATGACGCCGGTCACCGAGCAGAACGGCGCCGTGGTCGACGGCAGGCCGAAGCGCGACAGGGCGGGCGTCGCGAAGAGCCAGTTGAAGAACCAGGTGACCGGGCCGCAAACGAGGGCGCCGACGACGGTGAGCACATAGGTCCAGACCTTGCCGCCGCCGAGCTCGACGAAGAGGGCAGCGCCCACCAGGGTGCCGTTGAAGCCCGCCATGCCCATCGTGATGTCGTCGGTCTTCACCCGCATGAGCACGCCGGCGAGCGTCGAGCAGATCGCCCCGATCAGGGCGAGCAGGGCCATCTGCCAGTCGGCCACCACGAACGCGGCGAGGATCAGCAGGCCGGTCCAGGTGTTGCTCTGGAAGAAGATCTCCGAGACCCCGCGCGGCACGACCTCCCAGGTGAGCCACGTGCTGGGCGCCGCCGTGGCGGCCGTTCGCGATGTTGTCATCTCAGCTCCCTTGTCCGTGGTGGTCGTACGTCGGGGTGGAGCGGGTCGCCCGGGCGCGCTCTGCGCGTCGGGAGTGGGTCAGGTCTTGCGGATGGTCGGGGCGGTGCCGCCTGTCAGCAGTCGCCGCACGGACTGCCAGGCGAGCGTCATCGCGGCGCCGACCGACCGGGTGTCGTCGCCGAGGAGGCGCACCCAGACGCCCGCGTCATCGGGGAGGGCGCTGACCCCGAAGATCACCCCACCCGTGGTCGACGGGGCCAGCGCGCTGTGGAGCAGCTCGGTGACCTCGGCCACCGAAGCCTGCGAGGTGAGGACGTAGAGCATGGACAGGACGTCGTGGTCGTCGAGGACGGCGAGGTCCCCTGTCGCTCCGTCCGCGGGCGTGAGGCGCACCCGGTCGAGTGCCACGACCGTCCCGTCGGGCCGGCAGACCTCGAAGTCGGCGGCGAGCGCCGAGTAGAGGTGACGCTCGTCGTGGTGGGCGAGCCGCCCGGCCACGAGGGTCTCGCCCACGACGACGCTCGCCGACGGCGGCAGCGTGAGCCGGGTGCGCTGGTAGAGCCGGGCCTCGGCGAACAGGATCACCGGGTCGGGCAGGTACTCCAGGAAGGCGTCCTCGCCCACCGAGATGTTGACCTGCGCGACCGCGTAGTCGTGGTGCATGCGCAGCACCTTGGTCCAGGCCGAGGTCGTCACGTGCGCGGACGTGCCCGGCCCGAAGACGAGGTCGGTGCGCAGCCGATCGCCCTGCATGACGCCGGCGCCGGTCGACATCAGGTAGGTGTAGGGCATGTCCGGGCGGGCCGGGTCGTAGTAGAGCGGGCGCATGATCTGCAGCGGCGCCTTCTGGTAGTGCTGCACGAGCTCGGTCCCTCGCGGTGTGCGCCCGAACTCCAGCTCCAGCAGACCGACCTTGCCGGGGCTGCCGGGGGGCAGGGTGTCGATCGGTCCGGCGTAGCGCTCGATGATGTCGGGCACGCGGTCGGGCTCGTAGTAGGCCGGGTCGAGGCGCGGCCCGCCGTAGCGCGTCGTCGGCACTGCGACGGTGCTGGAGGGGACCGGGTCCCGCTCGCGCAGGAGCGAGGTGGTCATCGCGAGGACGCCACCGGACGCCTGTCCCAGGCGGCGAGGATCAGGTCCTGGAGCGCGTCGACCCCCTCGCCGGTCAGGGAGTTGGTGAGGACGACCGGCTTGCCGTCGCGGACCCGGTGGGCGTCGGACTCCATGATCGACAGGTCGGTCCGCACGTACTGGGCGATGTCGATCTTGTTGATGACCAGGATGTCGGAGTCGGTGATCCCGGGGCCGCGCTTGCGGGGCATCTTCTCGCCCTCCGAGGTGTCGAGGACGAAGACGAAGACGTCCGCCAGCGACGGCGAGAAGGTCAGCGTCAGGTTGTCGCCGCCGGACTCGTAGATGAGCGTGTCGACATCGGGGTGGCGCTCGAGCATCTCGGCGCCCGCGGCCAGGTTCATCGTCGGGTCGTCGCGGACCGCGGTGTGGGGACAGGCGCCGGTCTCGACGCCCACCACCCGGTCGGGATCGAGCACCCCGGCGAGCTCGCGCCGCACGTGGTGGGCGTCCTCCTGCGTGTAGATGTCGTTGGTGATGACCGCGGGCTGCCGGCCCGCGGCCAGGAGCCGGGGCACGAGCGCCTCCGCCAGGGCCGTCTTGCCCGAGCCCACCGGGCCGCCGATGCCGATCCGCAACACGTTCTCGCTCATACGTCCGCCTTGTTTGTCGTCGTGGTTGTCGTCGTGGTTGTCGTCGTGGTTGTCGTCGTCGTGCCGGCCGAGGAGGGTCCTCAGCTGGCGAACAGTCGTGCGTCGGAGTGCTCGTGCCGCGCAGACATCACGTCGGTCATCGGCGCACATCCGCCCATGTCCGCGAGGTCCCGATCGATCGCCTCGGCACACACCTGCTCGATGACCGGTCCCAGGGCGTGCAGCACCACCTGGAGGTGCTTGTACTCGGTGAGCCCGAGCCGCAGGGCCGCCCCGAGGAAGCTCACCGCGAAGGCGGAGAGGTCGGACGCGACGGCCTGGGCCGCCGGCACGCCCGCGGCGGCGTAGGCCACCGCGGTCGCGACCGGCTGGCACCCCGGTGTCTCCTTGGCCGCGAGGGCGCGCTGCCACTCCTCCAGCAGCGGCCCGCCGATCGCGGCGACCGCCACGTCGGTGACCTGGTGGCCACTGCGCACCGTCACCCGTCGGAGCTCGGCGTTGAGCTTGGCTGCGAACAGCAGCCGGTCGACGTGGCGTACGCGCGCCCAGTCGCCCTGCGCGACCGCCTCGTGGGCCCGGGCGAGCGCGGTGGCGTCGCCCGGACCCACGGAGTGGAGGAGCAAGCCTCGCAACAGTCCCTCGAGACCGTCCTGGTCGACCGCGCGGGCCTGGCTGAAGCCCTCCAGCCCGTGCGACATCGTGTAGAAGCCGCTGGGGAAGGCGGAGTCCGAGAGCTGCAGGCTCACCAGCAGCTCCGGGACCGCGGTCGTCGAGGTCATCTCGTCCTCACGCCAGGAAGAAGAGCTGGTTGAGCGGCAGGGACTCCGCCGGGTCGATGTGGGCCGGCTTGCCGTCGAAGGTGACCTTGTAGGTCTCGGGGTCCACCTCGACGAGCGGGGTGCGGTCGTTGCGCACCATGTGCTCCTTGCCGATCCCCCGGCAGCGCCGCACCGGCAGCACCTGGCTCTCCAGCCCGAGCTGCTCGGGGACACCGAGGTCGATCGCGGCCTGGGACATGAAGGTCACCCGGGTCTTCTGCCGGGCCCTGCCGTAGGCGCCGAACATCGGCCGGTAGTACACCGGCTGCGGCGTCGGCAGGGACGCGTTGGGATCTCCCATCTGCGCCCAGCTGGTCAGCCCGCCCTTGATGACCATCCGCGGCTTGACCCCGAACGAGTCCACCGGCCAGATCACGATGTCGGCGAGCTTGCCGTCCTCGAGCGATCCGATGTGGTCCGAGACCCCTTGGGTGATCGCGGGGTTGATGGTCACCTTGGCCAGGTAGCGCAGCACCCGGAAGTTGTCGTTGCCCTCGGCGTCCTCGGGCAGCGCCCCGCGCTGGTCCTTGTTGTGATGGGCGGTCTGGAAGGCCCGCGTCACCGACTCGCCGATGCGTCCCATCGCCTGGGAGTCCGAGGAGAACATCGACAGCACGCCCTCGTCGTGGAGCACCGTCTCGGCCGAGATCGTCTCCGCGCGCACCCGCGAGTCAGCGAAGGCGACGTCCTCGGGGATGTCGTGGGAGAGGTGGTGGCAGACCATCACCATGTCGAGGAGCTCGTCGACGGAGTTGACCGTGTAGGGCAGGGTCGGGTTGGTCGAGGAGGGCAGCACGTTGGGCAGGCTCGCGACCTTCATGATGTCCGGCGCGTGACCGCCGCCGGCCCCCTCGGTGTGGTAGGTGTGGATGGTGCGGCCGTTGATCGCGGAGATGGTGTCCTCCACGAATCCGGACTCGTTGAGGCTGTCGGTGTGGATCGAGATCTGGACGTCGAACTCGTCGGCCACCCGCAGCGCGCTGTCGATCGCCGCGGGGGTCGTCCCGTAGTCCTCGTGCACCTTCAACGACGAGGCCCCGGCCTTGATCTGCTCGACCAGGGCCTCCCTCATGGAGCCGTTGCCCTTGCCGTGGAAGCCCATGTTGACCCCCACGTCCTCGGCGGCCTGGATCATCCGGTGGAGGTTCCAGACACCCGGAGTCGTGGTGACGCCGTTGGTCCCGTCCGTGGGTCCGGTGCCACCGCCGAAGAGCGTGGTGATCCCGTTCGACAGGGCTGCCTCCGCCTGCTGCGGCGAGATGTAGTGCACGTGGGAGTCGATGGCACCGGCGGTCGCGATGCAGTGCTCCCCCGCAAGCAGCTCGGTGCCCGGCCCGACGACCAGGCGCGGGTCGACGCCGCTCTGCAGGTGGGGGTTGCCCGACTTGCCGACGCCGACGATGCGGCCGTCCTTGACGCCGATGTCCCCCTTCACGACACCCAGGACCGGATCGAGGACGATCGCGTTGGTGATGACGAGGTCGAGCACGCCCTGGGCGCTGGTCGCCTGCGGGTCCGCCGCCATCCCGTCGCGAGCGGTCTTTCCGCCGCCGTAGACGACCTCGTCGCCGTAGTGCCCTTCGTTGTAGTCCTTCTCGATCTCGATGACCAGGTTGGTGTCGGCGAGCTGCACCTTGTCGCCGGTCGTCGGTCCGAAGAGATCGGTGTACTGCTTGCGCGAGATGATGGCCATGTCAGTTCTTCTTTCCCTGCTTGTTGGCCCCACGGTTCTTCGCCGCGGGGGCGCCGTCCTTGAACTGCCGCTCGGTCATCCGGGCGAGGGCATCAATCCGGGTCTGCCCGGCGTCGAGGCCGCCGTTGACGAGACCGTTGAACCCGTAGACGTACCTGCTGCCGGCGTAGGCCGTGAGGGTGACGTCTCTGGTCTCGCCCGGCTCGATCCGGACCCCGGTCCCGGCCGGGATGTCGAGGTGCATCCCGTAGGCCCTCTCACGCTCGAACTGCAGGGCGCGGTTGACCTCGAAGAAGTGGAAGTGGGACCCGATCTGAATCGCTCTGTCGCCGGTGTTGCTGACAGTGAGGGTGACGCTCTCGCGACCGGCGTTGATCTCGATCTCGTTCTCGTTGTGGTCGTACTTGGGGCTGCCGAGCATGGGGATGTCCTTTCATGGTGGGCACGAGCGAACGCGCGTCGCCCGGGACTCCGGGGTTCGACCGGGATGGCCCGGTCTGGGGGACGCCGCGCACTGGGGGCGTCTCGTGGCGGGGTGGCGTGCCGTCCCTACCCGCGGGGCAGCGAGCCGGCCGCGCCGACCGCCTCGAGGTCAGGCGGTGACGGGAGGTGGGAGTGCCGGTGGGTCGCACCGTCGGAGTGGCCGTGGGAGTGACCGTGCGAGTCCCCCTCGCCGCCGTGCTCGAAGGCGTGGGAGTGGGCGTAGCCGTGACCGTGGTCGGCCAGCAGGCCCGCCGCGATGCCGTCGTGCCCGTGCCGGAGGTCGTGCTCCGCCGCGGCCACGCGCCGCCGGATGACCTCCAGGACCGCCTCCTCGGAGAGCAGGGGGCCGAAGAACGACGCGTCCTCGGGCAGGCCCGCCGGCGGGGTGCGGGCGAAGCCGGCCGGGACGACCACGACTTGGTCGGCTCCCAGCAGCCTCGCCCGGCGTACGACCTCGGCCAGGTCGCCGGGCTCGGCGACGCACGCGACCTCAACCGGCACCCCCGCGCCGTGGGTGCGCACCAGGTGCGCGACCCGGTGGAGGTCGGCGTCGTCGAACGGGTCGCCCGACGGTGCCGTGACGACCAGGGTGGTGCCCGGTCGGGTCGAGACCCGCTCGGCCGCGCGACGCAGCCACGCGACCAGGTGGTCGACGGTGCCGAAGTCGGCACTCTGCGCGACCCGTCCCGCTCCCGCCGTCGCACTGATCCACCGCAGCGTCTTCGCCGTGTCGGCCACCATGACGGGGTCACGGCCCCAGGTCATCGGGACGACCACGACGCGGCCCTCCCCCTCGGTGAGCAGTGCCGTCACGACGTCGTGCAACGGCCGGCCCGAGGTGGTGACGACGGCGCCCAGGGTGTCGGCGATCGGCGCCAGGGCGGCGCCCCCGTCGCTCTCATGCCCTGCGACCAGGACGGTCCTGGTCCGCCCGGACATGACCGAGGACATCTCCCTCACGCCGCCACGGGATCGTGGCAGGACACGAGCTTGCTGCCGTCGACGAAGGTCGCCTCCACCTGGAGCAGGGAGAGCCGCTCGCGCACCCCCGGCATGCAGTCGGCCTCGGTGACGACGTGCTTGCCCAGCTCCATGCACTCGGCGACCGACTTGCCGTCGCGCGCTCCCTCGATGATCGCCTCCGAGATGAGCGCCTGGGCCTCGGTGAGGTTGATCTTGGTCCCCCGCTCTCGCCGACGTCGGGCGAGCTCGGCGACCTGGTAGATGTAGAGCTTGTCGATCTCACGCGGAGTCAGTTGCATCTGTGTCGACCTCCTGAGGGCGGGCTGGTGGTGGGTCGGCCCAGGCGGGTCTCCCCCGGGCGCATTCCTCACCTTCATCCACGTCCGTGCGCCTTCACAAGGGCCCAGGAGGTTCGGCCCGTGCCATCGGTATGAGCCTTGCCGGGCCTGGCTTTGCGGCCCGGAAATGCGGTTAGCCTGCAGAGGTGGAGACCGTCTGGTTAGTCCTCGGCGCCGCGGTTCTCGCCGCGACCCTCGCCGACGTCTTCCTCACGGTCCTCAACTACGACGAGGCCGGATTCCTCTCCGGACCGGTCGCTCGCGGGCAGTGGCACCTGCTGCGCCGCGTCACCCGCCGGCTCCCTCGCCGGTGGCGCCCGTACGCCCTGCGCCAGGTGACCGGTCTGCAGGTCGTGATCGGGATCCTGGTGTGGGTCTTCGGGGTCATCCTCGGATTCGGGCTGATCTACCGCGGGCTGATGACCCCGACGTCGTTCTCCGTCTCCGGGCGGGGGTCGAGCCTGGACTTCTTCGACGCCATGTACTTCAGCGCCGCCCAGCTCTCGACGGTCGGTGGCTCGGCGCTCACCGCCGAGACCGACGTGCTGCGCTTCCTCAGCATCACCGAGACGCTGAGCGGCGTCGTGCTGATCTCGCTGATCCTCACCTTCCTGCTCGGCGTCTACTCGGTGATCAGCGACCTCAACGCGCTCTGCCGCCACTTCTTCACCGCGGAGCGCGGGGCGGGCTCCCCCGTCGACAGCCTCGCCCCGTTCTTCCAGGGGGGCCAGCAGTCCGGGCTCGACGGCCACCTCGACGGCATCGCCGAGTCGTTCGCGTCCTACACCGACGGCCTGCGGCTGCACCACGCCGCCTACTACTTCCAGAGCGGTCGCGACCACTTCGCCCTCCCCTACGCGGTGCGGATGCTCGGTGGGACGATCGGCGCCCTGCGCTGGGGCCTGCCGTCGGGCCACCCCGCCTCGACCCTCCCGGGCCTGGTGCCCCTCACATTCCAGTTCCTCGAGTTCGGCGAGCAGCTCGAGCAGTCGGTGCACCTCGGTGAGCGCCCCGTCCCCGAGGTGGTCGGCTTCGAGACGTTCCGGGCCCAGGCCCTGGGCGAGCAGGCGCCCGCCGACCAGTGGGTCCCGCGCTTCGTGCAGCTCGAGACCGCGATGGCGAGGCTGGTCGGCACGGAGCCGCTCGCCGACCTGCACGACTCCTACACCCGCTACAGCCGGTGGCTGCCCTTCGCCTACCGGAGCGAGCAGCTGACGCTCGGGGTCAGCGACGACCTCGACTACCAGCCCGTGATCGTCGGCGACCGGCCCGTCGCGGCCCTCGACGACACCACCACCGTCGCCGCGCAGATGGTGCTGCGCGGGCAGCCGCCGCCGGTGGGCGACCCGACGGCCGCCGGCGTCCGGTCCACCCTCACCCCTCTGCCGCGCTGGCGGAGGTTCGCGCAGCGCGACCTCGCGCAGGTCGACCCCGGCTACGCGCGGCTGCGCACCGCGATGCGCTCCGTCGTCGCGGCCGTCCTCGCCGTGGCCTCGCTCTACGTCCTCCTCGATGCGGCCACCGACCGCGCCGCGATCCAGCCGGCCGTCTTCGGCGGCTTCGTCGCGATGACGAGCACGGGCGTCGCCGTCGAGAGGTCGCAGCGCGGGCAGGTGCTCACCAGCGTGCTGCAGCTCGTGCCGATCGGTGTCGTGGTGTTCCTCGGCGCGCTGGTGTCGGACTCGACACCGCTCACCGGTGTCCTGCTGGCCGTCGTGGCCCTGGTCGGCACGTGGGTGGGCCACTTCGGCGCCCGCTGGGCCGCCATCGGCCGGGTGTCGTTCATGGCCTACTACTTCGCGCTGATCCTCCGGCTGCAGCCCAGCGACGCTCCGTGGTTCCTCGGCGCGGCCGCGGTGGGCGTGCTGTGGGCGCTGCTCGTGTGCTACGTGCTGCTGCCCGCCCGCCCGCGCAAGGAGCTGCGCGAGGGCATCGAGGGATTCACTGCCCAGCTGGTCTCGGCGATGGACACCCTGGTCGACGCCATCTCGTGGGCCCGCTGGAGCGGCGACGTGCGCAAGCGGGCCGACCTCGAGCTGCGCCAGCTGCGCCGGGCCGGTGCATTCATCGGAGGATGCATGACCGGCGACGAGGAGACGATCGGCGTCTCCCCCGAGCGCGCGGCGGCGCTGCGCCTGCGGTTGTTCGACACCGAGCTCGCCGTCAAGAACCTCGCCTCCGCCGCACGCGACGTCACCGGCACCACCTTGTCGCTGGAGCTGCGGGCGCGGCTGGCCGGTCGGCTCGAGCTGCTCCAGGTCCATCTCGCCCGCACGACCGCGTTGGCGACGCCCGATGCCCACCTGCGTCCCGACCTCGCGGCACTGCCGCCCTGGACGGAGGAGGAGCCGCCGCGGGACTGGCCCCGCCAGGCGCGTGCGCTGCACGCGGCGATCGACGAGCTGCAACGCGTCTCGGAGAAGCTGCGGGACGCGGTCGACGCGGCTCTTGACCCGGAGGTCGCCTACACCGTGCCCCTGGCCGAGCAGGGCGAGGTGGGGGCCGACGCGCTGGTGGCGCCCGGCGCGCGCCAGGCCGCCGAGGACGCTCCCCCGGCGGGGCGTTCCCTCGCGCCGTCGACGCGCCAGGCGATCCAGGCCGCGGTCGCGACCGGCCTCGCGCTGGCGGTCGGGGAGCTGGTGTCCTCGAGCCACCAGTACTGGGCGGTGCTCGCGGCCTACCAGGTGTTGGGCGGGACCGACGGCGAGACCCTGGTCAAGGGCGCCCAACGCCTCGCCGGCACCGTCGGGGGCGCGGCGATCGGCTTCGCGATCGCACTGGAGAGCGGGTCGGACCCCGCGGTGGTGCTGCCGGTCCTCGCCGTGGCGGTCTTCGCCTCCGCCTACTACCGCCAGGTGTCGCCGGCCGTCTCCGCGCTGTGGACGACGATGATCTTCGCGATGCTCTACGAGTACCTCGGGCGGCTGACCAGCCTCGCGCTGGAGGAGCGGGTGCTGGAGACGGTCTTCGGCGCGCTGGTGGCGCTCGCCGTCGCCGCGCTGGTGCTGCCGCGCCACACCCGCACCCACTACCACGCCAACCTCGCCGCGCTGGTCGAGGACGTCGACGTGATCGTCACCGCGAGCCTGTCGCGACTGGCCGGTGACCACGCGATCTCGCAGACGGCGGTGCGCCAACGCCTCCTCGACGCCGACCGGCACGTGCGCTCCATCGCGACCGCCGCGGACCCGCTGCGCCGCTCGGCCGGGGCCCTCGAGCCCGGGGGCGTGGAGAGCCAGCTGACGGCGGCCTGGTCCCTGGTCTTCCACACCCGGCAGCTGGTGGGGGCGGTCGAGGGGGCGATCACCGAGGGCGTCGACCCGGGCGTCGACCCGAGCCTGGACTGGGGCGCCCTGAGCCGGGCCACCAGCGAGAACGTCGCTGCGCTCACGACGGCGCTGTCCGGCCGGCTGCCGGGCGCCATCGACGACTCGGTCGGCGACGGGGCGGACGTGGACGCGCCCCAACGCACCATCGACGCGGTCCTCCTGGAGGTCAGCCTGGTCAACCAGACCCTGCTGGCCCTCCTCGAGGCCGTCTCCCCCGGGGCGGTCGGCGCCGCCGAGCCCGCCGCTGAACCGACGACTGCATGAGGAGGCACACAGTGGACGACATGGGCACTGGTCCCGGAGGGGCCACACGCGGGGGACGCATCACCGTGCCCCCGGATCGGACGCGCCGATGAGCGCGCCGACGCAGCACGACTCGCGACTCACCTCGGTCCTGCTGGTCCTGGCCGGGGGCATCGTGGGCGTCGGGGCGCGTGAGGGATTCATGCTCGCCGTGCCCAACGCCGACGGCATCCCCATCGTGGTGCCGGTCGTCAACGTGCTCGGGGCGTTCGTCCTGGGGTTCCTCTACGAGGCACTCACCCGCGACGAGACGCCGCCCCAGCTCACGTCGCGGCTCAAGCTGCTCATCGGCACCGGGTTCTGCGGGGGTCTCACCACCTACAGCTCGCTGGCGACCGACACGGCCGTGCTGCTCGACGACTCCCGCGTGGGCGTGGCTGCGGTCTACGCCCTCGGCACGCTCGTCGTCGGCGGCCTGGCCACCCTGGCGGGCATCGCCCTCGCGGCGAGCCGGCACACGCAGTCCCCCCGCGGCGAAGGAGCCAGCCGATGACGCCGGGACTCTTCGCACTCCTCGTCGTCGCCGGCGGGGTGGGCGCCAGCGTGCGCTACCTCGTGGACGCCTGGATCAAGGCCCGGACGAAGGGGTCGGCCTTCCCGTGGTCGACGGCGATCATCAACCTCACCGGCTCGCCGGCGCTCGGGTTCCTCACCGGCCTGGTCGCCAGCCACCTCGCCTCGACCGACGTGAGCGCCATCGTGGGCACCGGGTTCCTGGGCGGCTACACGACCTTCAGCACCGCCAGCTACGAGACCGTCCAGCTGGTGCGCGAGAAGCGCTACGGCCTGGCGGCGGCCTACGGCGTCGGGGTGCTGGTGCTCAGCGTCGCCCTGGCGTTCGGCGGCTACTACTGGGGCTCGCACCTGTAGGCGGCGCTCAGCCCAGCAGGGTGGCCGTGCTGTCCCAGCAGACGGCGCGCAGCCACTCGTCACCGAGCCCGAGCCGCTCGAGCGACTCGAGCTGCACGCCGTAGGGGTAGGGGATGTGGGGGAAGTCGCTGCCGAGGTGCACCCGGCCGGCGAGGCCGAGGTCGCGCAGCCGGGGCAGCAGGTCGTCGGGGTAGGCGCCGCCCATCTCCTCGAAGAACGGCGTGAACGCCATCGTCGTGTCGAGGGCCACCCGCTCGTGCCGCTCGGCGAGCCCGAGGAAGTCGGCGTACTCCGGGGCGCCGGCGTGCGCGATCACCAGCCGCAGCCGCGGGTGGCGGGCGAGCAGCGCGGCGACCGGGGCCGGGCCGGTGTGCTCGGTCGCGACGGGACCGCTGCCGGCGTGGAGGACGACGGGGGCGCCGGTCTCGGAGACCACGCCCCACGCCTCGTCGAGGAGGGGGTCGGTGACGTCGAAGGCGCCGACCTGCACGTGCACCTTCCAGACCTCGACCGGCTCGGGGGCCGCGGACCGGGCGGCGACGTACGCCGCGACGCCGGGCTCGGGGAAGAACGTGCCGCAGACCGCCGCCTCCGGCACGCGCCGCGCGAACCCGGCGGCCCAGTCGTTGAGGAACTCCGCCATGCCGACCCGGTGGGCGTAGGGCAGCGCAGTGAAATGACGCACTCCGAACGAGCGCAGCGTCTCGACGAGGGCGTCGTCGGTGTCGCGGTAGTGGAGCGGCCACGGCCGGCCGATGAGCGGACCGGCCGCGTCGAACTGCGCACGGACCTTGGCCATCACCCGCGGCGGGAGGAAGTGGGTGTGCAGGTCCTGCAGGCCGGGCAGTCCGAGCGCACGGGCGAACGCGACGGGATCGGTCACCCGGGGGCTCAGTCCCGGTGGCCCTTGAGCCGGCGCTGCACCGCGTCGACCTTCTCGCGGTTGGCCTGTCGCTCGGCGAGGGTGTGGCGCTTGTCGTAGGCCTTCTTGCCCTTGGCGAGCGCGATCTCGACCTTGGCGCGGCCGTCCTTGAAGTAGAGGGCGAGCGGGACGATCGTGTAGCCCTTGTCGGTGATCTTGCGCTCGATCTTGTCGATCTCCGAGCGGTTGAGCAGCAGCTTGCGGCGCCGCCGCGCGGAGTGGTTGGTCCAGGTGCCCTGGCTGTACTCCGGGATGTGCACCCCCAGCAGCCACGCCTCGCCGTTGTCGATCTCCGCGAACCCGTCGACCAGCGAGGCCCGGCCCTGCCGCAGCGACTTCACCTCGGTGCCCATGAGGACCAGGCCGGCCTCCCACGTGTCCTCGATGTGGTAGTCGTGGCGCGCCTTCTTGTTCTGCGCGACCATCTTCTGGCCCTGCTCCTTCGCCATGGGTCCATCCTCCCAGAGCGCCACCAACGCCTGTCCAGCGCGTTACAACCAGTTCATCGGGTCCACGGCCTGGCCGTTGGCCATCACGGTGAAGTGCAGGTGGCACCCGGTCGACCAGCCCGTGCTGCCCTCGAACCCGATCACCTGCCCCACCTCGACCCGGTCGCCCACGCCGACGTTGTAGCCGCTGGCGTGGTTGTAGATCGTGGCGATGCCACGTCCGCCGAGCACGCCGTGGTCGATCACGAGGCGGTTGCCGTAGACCCCGCTGTAGTAGGACGACACCACCCGGCCCGGCGCCGCGGCGCGCAGCGGCGTGCCGCAGCCGCCGGCGAAGTCGACGCCGTCGTGCAGGCCCCAGTAGTGGTAGATCGGGTGCGAGCGGTAGCCGAACGGCGAGGTGACGTAGCCGTCGACGGGGGAGGCGAGGATCCCCGAGCCCGGGCTGGGCGCCGCCTGGGAGCGGGCCTGGGCCCGCTGGCGGCGGAGCGCGGCGAGCGCGCGCTTGCGGAGCATCTCCTCGATCCGCTGCTGCTCCTTCTCGAGCTTGCGGAGCTTGGCGAGGTCCTTCGCGCGGGCCTGGCGCGCGCCGACGCGGGCGTCGCGGCGCTCGACGACGAGCTCGACCACCGCGTCCTTGGCGGCCCGCTCCTCCGCCTCGAGGGCCTGCATCACCTCGAGGTGCTCGGCGGCCGCCTCGCGCTTGACGGCCACGTCGTCACGGGCCTCGGCGACCTGGTCCTCGCGCACCTCGAGCAGCACCTCGGAGGCCTTGAGCTCGTCGTACTCGCGCGCCTCCTGGCCGACGACGACGTCGCGCACCCCGTCGCGGCGGGTGAGCTCCTCGGTCGACTCGGCGCCGAGCAGCGACGAGAACGCGAGGAGCTCGGGGTCGCCCTCGGAGTACATGTCGGCGACCGTGCTCGCGACCTTCTGCCGCTGGGTGTCGCGGTCGACCCGGCCCTGGGCCAGGGCCGCCTCGGCGGCGGCCAGCTCGGCCTCCGCGACCTCGAGCGCGGCCTGCATCCGCGCGTCGCGCTCGTGGGCCACCTCCACCTTGCCGCGCGCGGTGGCGAGCCGGGTCTTGGCGACCCGGAGCTGCCGCTGGGCCGCCTCGAGACGGACCGTGGCCTTGCGCAGCTGGGCGCTGGACGCGTCGAGGTCCTGGTGGGCGCCCTTGAGCTCGCGCTCGACCTTGTTCTTCTTGTCCTTGAGGTCGTCGGCATGGGCCGCGGACACGCTCAGGGCCATGACCGCGACAAGTGCTGCGGCCAGGCGTCGTTGAGCGGCACGGGGGAAGGTACGCACCGGGGAAGCCTTTGCGTCGGGGAAGCGGGGAAGGGTGCCACTCCCGACTGGCGCCGGGCGAGACGCCTAGACGCTAACCCCCGCGACTCAGACTTTGAGGTATTTGCGCGTCAACACGAGTGTCGGGAGCAGGGTGAGCACCGGGCCGAGGATCCCGATGGCTCCGGCGGCCACCCAGTACTCGCTCCACCCGATCCACGGCACGAACCTCAGGTTGGCGGCGAGGTCGCCGATCGCGAAGTGCAGGAACGCCGCCAGCGCTCCCCCGGCGAGTGCGACGCTGATCAGGGCCGTCACCAGCGCCTCGAGGAGGAACGGCAGCGCGATGTAGAGCGTCGAGGCCCCGACCAGGCGCATGATGCCGATCTCCTTGCGGCGCGCGAAGGCGGCGAGGCGGATCGTGTTGGCGACGAGCAGCAGAGCGGCCAGCACCAGCAGGCCGGCGGTGCCGAGGGCGTACGTGCGCATCTTGGTGATCGTGGTGAGGATCGGGCCCACCTGCTCGCGCAGGTCACGCACGCGCGACACCCCGTCGAGGCCCTGCACCGCGCTGATGATGCCCTCGTACTCCTGCGGATCCTCGAGGGTGATCCAGATCGTCTCCGGCATGTCCTCGGCGGTCAGCGCCGGGTTGTCGCCGGAGAACAGCTCCTCGCCGTAGAGCTCCTTGGCCTTCTCCAGGGCCACCTCGCCGGACTCGAAGCGATGGCTCGCGACCTCGGGGTTGGCCTCCACGACCGCCTCGATCTCGGCCTTCTGTGCCTCGGTCACCGGGTTGGGGCACACCGGGTTGGAGTCGTTGAGCCGGCACAGGTAGACGGTGATCTGGAGCTGGTTGCCGAAGTGCTCGGCCGCCCGCGTCGCCTGCTGCTGGAACAGCAGGCCGATGCCGACGAGCGTCAGCGACACGACGAGGGTGAGGATCACCGCGAGGTGCATCGTCAGGTTGCGTCGCAGGCCCTGGCCGAGCTCGGAGAAGACGTAGCGCAGCTGCATGGAGGAAGGATCTCGATTCGTTCGGGGGGTGCGGATCGGGCGGGGGCGCCGCTCTAGTTCTGGTGGCCGTAGACGCCCTGCGCCTGGTCGCGCACGACGTGGCCGTTCTCGAGCTCGATGACGCGCTTGCGCATCTGGTCGACGATGCCGGCGTCGTGGGTGGCCATCACCACGGTCGTGCCGGTGCGGTTGATGCGATCGAGGAGCTTCATGATGCCCACGGAGGTCGTCGGGTCGAGGTTGCCGGTGGGCTCGTCGGCGATGAGGATCATCGGGCGGTTGACGAACGCCCGCGCGACCGCGACGCGCTGCTGCTCGCCGCCCGAGAGCTCGTCGGGCATCCGGTCGCCCTTGCCGCTCAGCCCGACCAGCTCGAGCGTCTCCGGCACGACGTCCTTGATCTCCTTGCGGGACTTGCCGATCACCTGGAGGGCGAAGGCGACGTTCTCCGTCACCGTCTTGTTGGGCAGCAGCCGGAAGTCCTGGAAGACGGTGCCGATGTCGCGGCGCAGCCGCGGCACCTTCCAGCTGGCCAGCCGGTTGATCTCCTTGCCGGCGACGTAGACCCGGCCGGAGGTGGGTCGGTACTCGCGCAGCACCAGGCGCAGGAAGGTCGACTTGCCCGAGCCGGAGGAGCCCACCAGGAAGACGAACTCCCCCTTCTCGACGTCGACGGACACGTTGTCGAGCGCGGGGTGGGGGTGGCCGGGATAGCTCTTGGTGACCTTCTCGAAGCGAATCACGGCATCGAGGCTACGTGAGGGGTACGCAGGTCCGGCAAACGCGCGCCGCAGGGCCCCAGGTCGACGCGGCGGGGCCTGTGGGGTGGGTCACCAGCGCCTCCGGTGCCGCCGCGGAGTGGGCACTCAGACCGGCAGCGCCTCGACGGCGTCCTTGGCCTGCGTGAGGCTGGCGCCGGTGTGCTCGCGATAGACCTTGATGGCGTGGATCGTCTTGCCGGCGCGGCGGAGCGCCTGCACCTCGGCCAGCCAGGGCTCGGTCGCGGACGCCGTCAGCGGGGCCACGCCTGCGGGCGACGCGGCACGGGCCAGCTGGGCCAGCTGTGCCTCGAGCGAGGCGACGCGTCGCTCGAGCTCCGCGATCCGGGTGCGGTCCGCATCGCTCCCAACGCCCGGGCCGATCACCTCGGGCCTGCTGAAGAGTCCCATCGTGGCCTCAGGCGTCGACCTTCTCGGCCCCGCGGCGCCAGCGGATGCCGGCCTCCATGAAGTCGTCGAGGTCACCGTCGAAGACGGCGCTGGGGTTGCCCGACTCGTGGCCGGTGCGCAGGTCCTTGACGATCTGGTAGGGGTTGAGCACGTAGTTGCGCATCTGGTCGCCCCAGCTGGCGGCGACGTCGCCCTTGAGGTCCTTCTTGAGCGCGGCCTCCTCGGCCTTCTTCTTCGCCAGCAGCTTGGCCTTGAGGACCACCATGGCGGAGGCCTTGTTCTGCAGCTGCGACTTCTCGTTCTGGCAGGACACGACGATGCCGGTGGGGATGTGGGTCAGGCGGACCGCGGAGTCGGTGGTGTTGACCGACTGGCCGCCCGGGCCGCCCGAGCGGAAGACGTCGGTGCGGATGTCGTTCTCGTCGACCTCGATCTCGTCGGTCTGCTCGAGGACCGGCACCACCTCGACGGCGGCGAACGACGTCTGCCGGCGGCCCTGGTTGTCGAACGGGCTGATCCGCACGAGGCGGTGGGTGCCGGCCTCGACCGACAGGGTGCCGTAGGCGTAGGGCGCGTGGATGGCGAACTCGGCGGACTTGATGCCCGCCTCCTCGGCGTAGGACACGTCGTAGACCTCGACGCCGTACTTGTGCTGCTCGGCCCAGCGCGTGTACATCCGCATGAGCATCTCGGCGAAGTCGGCCGCGTCGACGCCGCCGGCGCCCGAGCGGATCGTGACGATCGCCTCCCGCTCGTCGTACTCCCCCGACAGCAGGGTGCGGATCTCGAGCGACTCGACCGACTTCTTGATGCGGGCGAGCTCGGCCTCCGAGTCGGCGAGCGAGTCGGCGTCGCCCTCCTCCTGCGCCATCTCGACCATGAGCGCGAGGTCCTCGATGCGTGCCTCGAGGCCGGTGAAGCGGTCGAGCTCCCCCTGCAGGGCGGAGAGCCGGCCGGTGATGCGGGTGGCGCTCGCCACGTCGTCCCAGAGGTCGGGGGCGGCGACCTGCTCGCCCAGGTCGGCGATCTCGCCGCGCATCTTGTCGAGGTCGAGGACCTGACCGATGGTCTTCATGGTCGCCCGGAGCTGCTTGATCTCTGCGTCGTAGTCGATGCCTGCCACGAGAGCCAACCCTACGGCCAAACGCCAGTCGGGGCCTGATCGCGGCTCCGGACGCGCAGCAGCGGCGCGCACTCCCGGGCCTGTGACCCCGGTCGTGCGCGCCGCTGCCGGATCGGGTGCGCGTCAGCGCGTGCAGAGCACCTCGGGCGTCGCCACCGCGGCGACCGCGACGGGCGTCGCGGTGGTGGACAGGTCGATCTTGAGGCGGAAGACGCCGGAGAGGTCGAGGACCTCGTCGGCCACGACCGTGCCGACCGCCAGCGGGTGCGTGGCCAGGACGGCGCCGTCGGCGCTCACGGTCACCGCGCCGCTCGAGCCGGTGGCCGAGCTGTCGGTGAGGGCGTACGTCGCGCGCAGGGCGGTGCACTTGCGGCCGAGGGTGTACTCCACCGACGCCGGCTCACCGGAGGTCGTGGTCGCCAGGCTCTGGCCGAAGTAGTCGGCGCCGATGAGGACGCCGGTCGCGTCGAGGTTCACGCGGGGGCCACTGGTGCGATAGGCGAGCTTCTCCCACTTGTAGACCTCGACGGCGACGGGCTTGCTGAAGCCCTTCGCGATCCCGTTCGAGGCGGGCTTGAGCACGCGGTACTCGCGAGGGCCCGGGGTCGAGGGCGTGTCCTTGAGGAGGTAGGTGCCGTTGTTCTTGACCTTGACGTTGCCGGTCACCTTCCACGTCTTCTTCTTGCCCACGCGCTGCTGGAGCACGACCTTCTGGCCGGCGGCCTTCGGCGTCACGCGGCCGCGGACCTTGACCGTGTCCTCCTTGGCGACGGCGACCTCGATGTTGGCCTTGGCGGTGACCTTGTAGGCCGCGGCGGGCGCGGCCTGCGCCGGCGCGGAGAGCGCCAGCGAGCCCGCGGCGAGGGCCACGGTGGCGGCGAGTGCGGTGATGCGGTTCATGGTTCGTTCCCCGTCGTGTGTGGGCCCGGATGACGGGCCGTTCACTCAGGGAGACGCGGCGGGTCCGGCGAAAGTTGTGGCCGGACCGAGCAGCGCCCCGGCGTGGCCCGGCACGCTCAACGTGCCGTCGCCCAGGTCGACGCCCGCCGGTGTCTCGAAGAGCACGTCGCGCTCCCCCACCTCGACCCGGGCGGGCTCGTCGCCGGTGTTGACCACGACGAGCAGGTCGCCGCGGGCCATGGTGAACACCAGGCCCTCGACCATGCACGAGACCGAGCCGAACGACGGGTCGGTGAGCTGGGGCAGGTCGCGCCGCAGCCGGCCGAGGCGCTGGTAGCAGTCGAGCAGCACCGCGTGCCGCCCCTCGGTCCGCTCGTCCCAGTCGAGCCGGGAGCCGTGGAAGGTGGCGACGTCCTGCGGGTCGAGCACCTCGTCGCGGTCCCAGCCCATCCTCTCGAACTCGGCGATCCGGCCCTCGGCGGTCGCCGTGCCGAGCTCGGGCTCGGGGTGGGAGGTGAAGAACGCGAACGGCGTCGAGGCGGCCCACTCCTCGCCCATGAAGAGCATCGGGGTGAAGGGCCCGGCCAGCGTCAGCAGCGCCGCGCAGGCGAGCTGGTCGTCGTCGAGGTGCTCGGCGAGCCGGTCGCCGCGGGCACGGTTGCCGACCTGGTCGTGGTTCTGGTTGGCGACGACCAGGCGCCAGGTCGGCATGTGCGCGGTGTCGACGGGCGCCCCGTGGTCGCGCTCGCGGAACGACGAGAACGTGCCGTCGTGGAAGAAGCCCCGCTCGCACACCTTGGCCAGCGCCTCGAGCGGCGCGAAGTCGGCGTAGTAGCCGGTGGTCTCGCCGCTCAGCGCGACGTGCACGGCGTGGTGGAAGTCGTCGCTCCACTGGGCGTCGAGCCCGTAGCCGCCTGCCTCGCGCGGGCGCACGAGCAGCGTGTCGTTGAGGTCGGACTCGGCGATCAGCGTCAGCGGGCGGCGCACGTGGGCGGACCAGGCGGCGGTCTCGATCGCCATCTCCTCGAGCAGGTGCACCTCGGAGGTGTCGCTGAGCGCGTGCACGGCGTCGAGGCGCAGCGCGTCGACGTGGTAGTCCTCGAACCACATCCGCACGTTGTCGAGGATGTAGCGGCGCACCTCGGCCGACCCCTCGCCGTCGAGGTTGACCAGGTCGCCCCAGGTGTTGCGGCCGTCCTTGAGGTAGGGCCCGAACAGCGGCAGGTAGTTGCCCGAGGGGCCGAGGTGGTTGTGGACGACGTCCTGCACGACGCCGAGGCCCTTGGCGTGGCAGGCGTCGACGAGGCGGCGGTAGCCGTCGGGGCCGCCGTACCCCTCGTGCACGGCGAACCAGCCGACGCCGTCGTAGCCCCAGTTGTGGGTGCCGTTGAAGGCGTTGACCGGCATCAGCTCGACGAAGTCGACGCCGAGGTCGACCAGGTGGTCGAGTCGCCCGGCAGCCGCGGCGAACGTGCCCTCCGGGGTGAACGTGCCCACGTGCAGCTCGTAGATCACCGCCCCCGCGAGCTGGCGGCCGGTCCACGCCGAGTCCTGCCACTCGTGGGTGTCGACGTCGCGCCGCGACAGGCCGTGCACCCCGTCGGGCTGGCGACGCGAGCGCGGGTCGGGCCGCGGGTCGGGGTCGTCGTCGAGGAGGTAGCCGTAGTCGACGGCGTCACCCACCGGCGGCACCGGCCCGGTGGGACTCCACCAGCCGTCGTCGGCGCGGGTCATCTCCACCACCTCGCCGGCGACGTGCAGGCGCACGCGACCGGGCCTCGGCGCCCAGACGTCGAACGGGCCGCGCACGTCAGCCCACCTTCACGAGGAGGGCGACGGGGTGGACGGCGAGCAGGTCGGCGAGCCGGCCGTCGGTGTCGAGACCGGTGAGCACGTCGTGCCACCGGCCGTCGGGGAGCTCCAGCACGGTGTCGCCCCAGCCGCCGGCGGCGGCGAGCCCGACGGGCAGCCGGGTGGCGACGGCGATCGCGCCGCCGCGGTCGTAGGCGACGACGTGGTCGGCCGCGGCGCCGGTCGCGCCCACCGGGGCGTAGCCGGTGAACAGCTCGGGACGGTCGCGGCGCAGCGTCAGGGCGGTGCAGGTGACGTGCAGCTTGGTCGCCGCGTCGTCCTCGGCGGTGCCGGCCAGCACCGCGACCCGGTGGTCGAAGTCGACCGGGCGGCGGTTGTCGGGGTCGACCAGCGACGTCTCCCACAGCTCGCTGCCCTGGTAGACGTCGGGCACGCCCGGCATCGTGATCGCGAGCAGCTTGGCCGACAGAGAGTTGGCCTGGGCGGGTGCGTCGATCCGCGCGGCGAGGTCGAGGAGCACCGCGCGCACCTCCTCGGAGTCGAAGATCGCATCGACCGCCGCGTGCACCTGCTTCTCGTACGCCTCGTCGGGCTCGGTCCAGGTGGTGCGGTCGCCGGCCTCCCGCATCGCCTTCTCGGCGTAGCCGTGGAGCCGCTCGCGCAGGTCGGGCAGGTGGTCGGGCGTCTCCCAGGTCCAGGCTGCGCCGAGCACCGCCTGCCACAGCAGTGAGCCGAAGCCCGGGTCGGGGACCGGCGCGAGCCGCAGCAGCTCGTCGAGCGCCCGCTCCCAGTGGCCGGGCTCCTCGGCGAGCACGGTGATGCGGGCGCGGACGTCCTCGCCGCGCTTGGTGTCGTGGGTCGAGAGCGTGACCATCGCGTCGGGCCAGTCGCGCTGGCGGGCGGCCATCGCGTCGTGCCACTCCTCGACGCCGACGGAGAAGATCGACGGGTCGCCGCCGACCTCGTTGAGCGACGTCAGCCGCGACCACCGGTAGAACGAGCAGTCCTCCACACCCTTGGCCATCACCATGCCCGAGGTCTGCTGGAAGCGGCGTGCCGGCTGGCCCCACTCGTCGTTGAGCAGCGGCTCCAGCACGTCGTACGTCGCCGCGAGGTCGGGGCGGTGCGCACGCGCGGCGGCGAACGCCTGGTCGAGGTGCTCGCGGCCCTCGGGGAGGTAGGAGCGGTAGACCGGGAAGCAGGCGAGCAGCTCGGCGACCGCGTCGGCCACCGAGTCGGAGTCGGCACCAGGCCCGGCCTGCTCCTCGCGCGACTCCAGCACGCGCCCGACCTCGCGGGTGATCCGCAGGACCTCCGCGCGCAGGATCCCGTCGGCGACGGCGCGCTTGTTGTCGTGGACCATCTGCGCCCAGTCGACGCTGGTGCCGCGCAGCCGGTCCTCCAACCCGGTCAGCGGCGCCTCGCCGGCCGGGTCGGTCAGCAGGCGGTCGATCAGCGCGAGCGCGTCGTAGCCGGTGGTGCCGGCGGTCGCCCAGTCGGCGGGCAGGTGCTCGCCGGGCTCGAGGATCTTCTCCACCAGCACGTAGGCGCCGCCGGTGAGGGCGGCGAGGTCGTCGAGGTAGCGCTTGGGGTCGCGGAGGCCGTCGGGGTGGTCGACCCGCAGGCCGTCGACCAGGCCCTCGTCGAACCACCGCTTCACCTCGGCGTGGGTCTCGGCGAAGACCTCGGGGTCCTCCACCCGCACCGCGGCGAGGGTGTTGACGGCGAAGAACCGGCGGTAGTTGAGGTCGTCGTCGGCCGCGCGCCAGCTGACCAGCTCGTAGTGCTGCTCCTCCAGCGTGGACGTGCCGGGGGCGAGCGGGAAGCGGTGGTCGTGGTAGCGCACCTCGCCCTCCCCCGCCTCCGACACCGCGAGGTGGATCGCGCCCTCGTCGTCGTCGCCGACCACGGGGATCAGGATGCGGCCGTCGCCGGCGGCCCAGTCGACGTCGAACGCCGACGCGTACTCGGACCCGCGCCCCAGCCTGAGCACGTCCCACCACCACGGGCCCTCCGCCGGGGTGGCGACCCCCACGTGGTTGGGCACGATGTCGACCAGCACGCCCATGCCGAGGCGCCGGGCCTCGGCCGACAGCGCGGCCAGGCCCTCGGCGCCGCCGCGCTCGGGGTCGACGTGGTCGAAGGCGACGACGTCGTAGCCGTGCGTGCTGCCGGGCTCGGAGGCCAGCAGCGGCGACAGGTAGACCCAGTCGACACCGAGGTCGTGGAGGTAGGGCAGCACCCGGGCCGCGTCGTGCAGCGTGAAGTCGGGGCTGATCTGGAGGCGGTAGGTGCTGTGCGGCGTACGCCGCTCGGGCCGGCTGGGGGTGGGGGCGTCGGTCACGAGGCGTCTGTACCCGAGCGGGCCGCCAGTGATGCCGCCACCGAGTGGTCGGAGCTGCTCTCCTCGTCGGAGTGCTCGCGGAGCACCACGACGCAGTGCGTGTCGAGGTCGAACGTGCCGCCCGCCTTCAGCGTCGGGCCGGCGTCGGCGTCGCCACTGGTGTCAATCACCACGTCCCACGCGGCGGCGTACTCCTCCGGCGGCAGGGTGACCTGCGCCGGGCCGTCGGCGTTGAAGTAGAGCAGGAAGTGGTCGTCGGTGATCGTGGCGCCCCGGGCGTCCTTGCCGGCGATGCCGTTGCCGTTGAGGTACATCCCGATGGCCTTGCCGCCCTCCCAGTCGTCGTCCTCCATCGGGGCGCCGTCGAGGTCGAGCCACACGATGTCGTTGAGGCGCTCGCCGTCGCCGGTGCGCACGGTGTTGCCGGTGAAGAAGCGCTTGCGGTGGAACGTCGGGTGGTCGGCGCGCAGCCCGGCCACCGCCGCGGTGAACTCGATCAGCGGCCGGTCGGCCTCGTCCCAGTGCACCCAGCTGATCTCGCTGTCCTGGGCGTAGGTGTTGTTGTTGCCGTGCTGGGTGCGGCTCAGCTCGTCGCCGTGCAGCAGCATCGGCACGCCCTGGCTCAGCAGCAGGGTCGCGATGAAGTTGCGCTGCTCGCGCGCTCGCGCCTGCAGGATCTCCGGGTCGTCGGTCGGTCCCTCCACACCGTGGTTCCACGAGCGGTTGTGGCTCTCGCCGTCGTTGTTGTCCTCGCCGTTGGCCTCGTTGTGCTTCTCGTTGTAGGACACGAGGTCGCGCAGCGTGAAGCCGTCGTGGGCGGTGACGAAGTTGATGCTGGCGAAGGGCCGCCGGCCGGAGTGCTCGTAGAGGTCGGAGGAGCCGGCGAGTCGCGAGGCGAACTCGCCCAGCGACGGCTCACCGCGCCAGAAGTCGCGCACGGTGTCGCGGTAGGCGCCGTTCCACTCCGTCCACTGCGGCGGGAAGCCGCCGACCTGGTAGCCGCCGGGCCCGATGTCCCACGGCTCGGCGATGAGCTTGACCTGGCTGACGACCGGGTCCTGCTGCACCATCTCGAAGAACGTCGCCAGCTTGTCGACGTCGTAGAACTCGCGGGCCAGGGTCGCGGCGAGGTCGAAGCGGAAGCCGTCGACGTGCATCTCGGTGACCCAGTAGCGCAGCGAGTCCATGATCAGCTGCACCGAGTGCGGGTGGCGCACGTTGAGGGTGTTGCCGGTGCCGGTGTAGTCCATGTAGTAACGCTGGTCGTCGTCGACGAGGCGGTAGTAGGCCGCGTTGTCGATGCCCTTGAAGCTCAGCGTCGGGCCGAGGTGGTTGCCCTCGGCGGTGTGGTTGTAGACGACGTCGAGGATGACCTCGATGCCGGCGGCGTGCATCGCCTTGACCATCGCCTTGAACTCCTGCACCTGCTGGCCCTGCTTGCTCGACGCGTAGTCGGCGTGCGGGGCCAGGAAGGCCAGGGTGTTGTAGCCCCAGTAGTTGCGCAGGCCCTTCTCGAGCAGGGTGGAGTCCTGCACGAACTGGTGCACCGGCATCAGCTCGATCGCGGTGACGCCGAGCTTCTGCAGGTGGGCGGTGATCGACGGGTGCGCCAGCCCGGCGTACGTGCCGCGCTGCTCCTCCGGGACGTCGGGGTGCAGCTGGGTGAGGCCCTTGACGTGCGCCTCGTAGATGAACGACTCGTTGTAGGGGATGTCCAGGCGCCGGTCGCCCTCCCAGTCGAAGAACGGGTTGATCACCACGCCGTGGGTCATGTGCGCGGCCGAGTCGTCGTCGTTGCGCGAGTCCTCGTCGCCGAAGTTGTAGGCGAACAGCGACTGGTCCCAGTCGATCTCGCCCGCGGTCGCCTTGGCGTACGGGTCGAGCAGCAGCTTGTTGGGGTTGCAGCGCAGCCCGCGGGACGGGTCCCACGGCCCGTGCACGCGGTAGCCGTAGCGCTGGCCGGGCTGCACCGTCGGGATGTAGCAGTGCCACACGTAGGCGTCGACCTCGGTGACCTCGAGCCGGGTCTCGACGAAGCCGCCGGGGGCGTCCGGGTCGGGGTCGAACAGGCACAGCTCGACGCGCTCGGCGACCTCGCTGAAGAGCGCGAAGTTGGTGCCGGTGCCGTCGAACGTGGCTCCCAGGGGATAGGCAGTGCCGGGCCAGGTCTCGATCATGCGACGAACGTACCGGCGACGCGCCGCTAGTCCCTCCCCCGACCCATTCGATGGGGTGGGGCCGTCCCGTCGAGGGTGACGCGTGTCCCAGCCGGGGCTCCCCCGGTGGGCGGCGCGACGACGACAGCGGTGGCGGCCCTGCTGCGGCTCCCCGGGTCACTCCCGGGTCACTCCCGGGTCACTCCTGGGTGGCGATGTCATGGACGGGAGGGCGCCGGGTCGCGACGAGTGCGGCCACCGTCGCCGTCCCCGCGGCCAGCAGGGCGACGGTGACGCTCATGCCGCCGAGCAGCTGCCAGGGAACGGCGACGGCCGGCGACCCGAGGTGGCGCCACGTCCCGACCCACAGCCCGACCAGGGCGGCGACGGAGACCACGGTCCCGAGGACGAGGCCGATGAGCAGGATGGCCGCCGTCTCGGTGAGGACCACCCGGACGACCTGCCGGCGGGTGATGCCGGCGAGGCGGTCCACGGCGAGCTCGGAGCGACGCTGGGTGATGGCGATCGCGAGGGTGCTCAACAGGCTGATGAGCGCATAGACGCTGCCAACACCGACGAGGGCCGTCATCACCGCCCGGTTGTCGTCGGCCTTCGCCGCCGTGAGCTCCGCGACCTCCTCCTCCTGGCTGGTCACCTCGCCCAGGGCGAGCGCCTCGATGGCGCTGCGGACCTCGTCGGGGGCAGCTCCGCGCTCGAGGGTCACGAGCACGGTCGAGGGCGAGCCGGCGAGGATCCGGTCCGGGACCGCCTGTCGCGCGACGTAGCAGCAGTCGGCGGCCGCCAGGCCCTCGCCCGTGCGGGCGGCCTCCCGCAGGACCCGGGTCCGGCCGCCCACGGTGAGCGTGATGCGTCGGATGCGGCCGGCGATCCGGGCATCCTCCACACCCGGCCCGAAGACGATGTGACCGGCATCGAGCGCAGCGGTGCTGCCGCTGCGCGGAGGGTGGGGATGGACGACGCCGAACCGGGAGGGCTCGACGGCCAGGACCGTCCCCCGGAGCGCGCGGACGGCGTCACCCCGGGTGATCTCGACCCGCGCCGGGACCTGGACCTCCGTGTCGGCGCTGGCGACGCCGTCCACGGCCGCGACCCGCCGCGACGGGTCGCCGTGGGTGCGCACGAGGAGGTCTGCGCGGGTGAGCGTGGTGATCTCGAGCTCGCCGGCCTTCGTCTGGGTGTCGAGCAGGCCCTGGAGGCCCACGACGAGCCCGACGAGGACGATCAGGGGCGCGGCGACCTGGGCGGCACGGCGGGCGTCGCCACGGATCTTCGCGAGGGCGAGCCGGCCGAGCGGGTCACGGACCGCCGGGCCGATGGCCCAGGCGAGGAGCGGGACCAGCAGCGGGCTGAGCTGACTCATGGCGATCGAGCCGGTGATGATGATCCCCAGCGCGAGCAGGAGGGGGCCGAGGATGCCCCCCACGGCCACCGCCGCGGCCATCTGGGCGAGGGTGACGAGGGCGCCGAGCGTGCCCCAGATCCAGCGGGACCGCGTCATCGCCGAGCCCTCGGCGCCGCGACGGTGCAGCGCCTCGAGCGGCGTGATCCGGGTGGCCCGTCTGCTCGCCGCGCGCGCACCCGCGACCGCGACTCCGATGCCGACCGCCGCGTCGGCGACCAGGTGGGCGGTGCTCCACTCCACGTGCACGTCGTCGGGCAGGACCCCCATGCCCACGAAGATCCTGACCTGGACCGCAGCGACGACCACGCCGAGGACCGCCCCCGCCAGGGCACCCGCGGCCCCGAGCAGGGCGGCCTCCCCGAGGAGCAGCAGCCGGAGCTGGCGCCGCTTGAGCCCGGCGAGCCGCAGCAGCGCGAGCTCTCGTCGTCGTTCGGTGATCGCGAAGTCGACGGTGGAGCGCACCACGAAGATCGTCAGGAAGACGCCGAGGATGCTCGCCAGGCCGTTGAGGGTGTTGGCGCCGCTGAGCCGCGCCTCGTAGGCGCCCTGCTCCGCGGCGGACAGGCCGGCCGGTGGCGACGCGGACGCGACGGTGCTGGCGATGCCCAGCCCGGCATGGACGAGCGCGACGCCGATCGCGATGGCGCAGAAGGTGCCCAGCAGGAGGTGCCAGCGGTCGCGGAGCACCCGCACGGTGAGGACGATCATCGCACCTGCTCCAGCCCGCCGAGACGGGCCGCGATCTGCGCCGACGTCTCACCGCTCGCCTGGTCGACCACCAGTCCGTCGCGCATGAACACCACGCGGTCCGAACGGGCGGCCACCGTCGGATCGTGGGTGACCATGAGGACCGTCTGGTCGTGCCTGTCGACCAGGGCGCGCACGAGGTCGAGGACGGTGGCGGCCGAGGCGGTGTCGAGTGCTCCGGTCGGCTCGTCGGCGAACAGCACGGCCGGCCGGGTGATGACCGCGCGGGCGATCGCCACCCGTTGCTGCTGGCCGCCGGAGAGCTCCCGCGGACGGTGGGTGGCACGTTCGCCGAGCCCCAGGTCGGCGAGCACGCGGCGGACGGCACCCGTGTCCACCCGGCGCCCGGCGAGGCGCATCGGCAGCGTGACGTTCTGCTCGGCCGTGAGCGCGGGGATGAGGTTGAAGCCCTGGAAGATGAACCCGATCGTCGTACGCCGCAGCTGGGTCAGCTCGTCGTCGTCCAGCGCCGACAGGTCGTGCCCGGCGAGGGCCACCTGTCCCTCGGTGGGGCGGTCGAGTCCCGCCGCACACTGCAGGAGCGTGGACTTGCCCGATCCCGACGGCCCCATGACCGTGGTCCACGTGCCTGGGGCGCAGGCGAGTGAGACACCCCGCAGCGCGTGCACGACGTTGTCACGTGTGCCGAAGCGACGGCGCACGTCGCGGATCGTGAGGACGTCTGAGGTGTTCATGGCTCCAGTCCACCGCGGATCCGGTCCGTGCTCACTGGCGCCAGCTGCCGCGTCGAGGGTAGGGCCAGCCATACCGTCCGGGCGTCCTGTTCCTCCTAGGATGGCCGCCATGCCCGGTCGACCAGGTGCCGTGCTCGCCGTGCTGCGTCTCGCCGCGAGCGCGCTGGAGGTCCTGGCGGTGTGGTTCGTCATGACGCTGGGCCTCATCCCCGGCGTCCTCGGGGCGCAGCAGGCCTTCCTCGGCCCGGATCGCGTCGCCGGTGCGTCCCTCCTGCTGGCCGCACTGGTGCTCTCCGGCCTGCTGGCCCTCGCGACGGCCCGTCCCCTGGCCGCCCGGTCGCGGCGTCGTCTCCGGACGAGGGCGCCGGCTCGACCGAGGGGTTGGCTGGACGGTCCGTCCCTCGCCTGGCTCGCCACCACGCTCACCGTCAGGTCCGCGGTCACGGCACTCGTCCTCGTCGTCACGCTCGTCTCCGCGGTGGCGGCGCTCGCGCCGTTGCTGGTCTCGCGCGGTGACCGGGTCGACTTCGGCCCCTGGCGGATCGACCACCAGGGCCCGGCGATCGTCGTCGCCCTCATCGGTCTCGGCTGCCTGACCGCACTCCTGGTGGGTGCGCCGCGGCTCGCGGCGCTCGACTCCCGCCTGGCGCACGCCGTGCTCCTCGGCCGCGAGGAGCGGCTGGAGCAGGACCTCGCCGCCGCGACCACGTCCCGGGCCCGGATCCTCGATGCCTTCGACGTCGAGCGCCGACGCATCGAGCGCGACCTCCACGACGGCGTGCAGCCCGAGCTGCTGCGCGTGTCCATGACCCTGGGCCTCGCCCTGGCCGTCATCCCCGAGGACGACTCCGCCCGGCCCCTCGTGGCGCAGGCGCAACGCGAGTCACTGTCGGTGCTCGAGACCCTGCGCCGCTTCGTGCGCGGCATCCATCCCCAGGTGCTCGACGACCACGGCCTGACCGCTGCCCTGGGAGAGCTCGCGAGCGGGGCACCCATGCCCGTCACCATCGACGACAGGCTCGGCGGGCGCCTGCCCCCGCACCTCGAGGCGTCCCTCTACTTCGCCACCGCCGAGCTCCTCAGCAACGTCACGAAGCACGCCGACGCCGGCCGCGTCGGGATCAGCGTCGTCAGGCAGGACGGCAGCGTGGTGATCACCGTCTCCGACGACGGCCGCGGAGGCGCCGACCCGACCGGCGCGGGACTCACCGGGGTCAGCGACAGGCTGGCGGCCATCGACGCCCGCCTCGAGCTCCACTCCCCCGGCGGCGGTCCGACCCGCGCGAGGATCACCGCACCGATCGGGGACCGGCCATGACCCTGCGCGTCGTGCTCGCCGAGGACAACGCCCTGCTCCGCGAAGGGCTCAAGGCGATCCTGAGCATGGGTGAGCTCGACGTCGTCGACACCGTCGCCGACGCGGACGCGCTCACCGCCTCGGCCGAGCGGCACCGGCCCGACATCCTGATCACCGACGTACGCATGCCGCCGCACCTCGGGGCCGACGGCCTGCGCGCCGCCACCCGGCTCCGCGAACGTCGTCCCGACCTGCCGGTGATCGTGCTGAGCCAGTACGTCGAGCGCAGCTATGTCACCGACCTGCTCGACTCCGCGTCGGGTGCGGGCTTCGGCTACCTGCTGAAGGATCGGGTCACCCAGGTGGCCGAGTTCCTCGCGACCATCCACCGCGTGCACGCGGGCGGCACCGCGCTGGACCCGCTGGTCGTCACCCAGCTGCTCCGGACCACCACCCATCCGCTGACCCGCCTGACCCCGCGGGAGCGCGAGGTCCTCGCCCTCCTCGCCGAGGGGCTCTCCAACCAGGCCATCGCCTCGCGCCTCTTCGTCAGCGAGTTCGCCGTGGTGAAGCACGTCGGCAACATCCTCATGAAGCTCGACCTGCCGCCCGACGACGACCACAACCGTCGCGTGATGGCCGTGCTCGCCTACCTGCAGGGACCGGGCTCCTGACCTGCGCCGACCGAGTGCGCGAGCCTGCCGTCACCCGCCCGGCACCACGGTCACGGCAGCGGTGCTGCTCGCGCCGACGAGCGGGCTGGCCGGCGATCCCGGGATCGTCAGCGGGAGGTCGAGCGGCGCGCTGAGGCGGACGGTCACCGAGCGCCCGACGGGGTCGACGCGTACGCCGACCCGGATGCCGGGGTACTTCGCGCCTGCGCCGGCGCGGGCGAGGTAGTCGCGGACCCCGGCCTCGACCGCGGCCTCCTGCTGGGTGAGCCGCTCGCCGTCGAGGCCCTGCTCGTAGATGCCGGCCGAGCCGAGGTCGGCGCCGTAGAGGGCGGCGCCGTCGGCGAGGTTGTCGAGGCCCTGGCGCTGGAGGTAGGCGGCCGACGCGTCGATGACCACCACGATCGCCATGAGCAGGATGCTCGCGAAGCCGATGATCAGCAGGGTGACCTGGCCCTGCTCGTCGCGCTCATTCATCGGGCTCGTCCGGCACGGACTCGACGTACTGGCCGATCGGGACGGTGTGCGTCGCGTCGAGGGAGAAGCTCGCCGACCCCCTGCCGAGGATCGCGGGGAAGAACGGCAGCCGGACACCCGAGGCGACGCGCACGGTGATGACCGAGGTGCCGACGTGGCAGTCGCCCGCCGGCGCGTCGCACGTGACCGTCACCCGGGCGCGCTGGCCCGGCGCGCCCTGGTCGGCGAGGACCTGGCTGACCACGGCCTCGGCTCGGCGCTCACCGGTCGCGTCGTCGGGAGCGAGTGCGTAGGCCCGACCGGCCGCACGCGCGGCGGCGCTGGTGGCGAACGCACCCTGCTGGACCTCGAAGACCGAGATCACGATCCACACCAGGGGCACCAGCAGGATGATCGCCAGCCAGCTGAGCTCGACCAGCGCCGAGCCCTGCTCGTCGCGGCGCCGGACCACTGGCAGGCTCACGGGGTCGGCACCTCCGCCACGGCATGGCCGGTGACGCGGATCGGGACCCCGGTGTGACCGAGCCCCAGCAGGCCGACGTCGGCCTCGACGACGGCCACGTAGCCGGGCGCGCCCCCGACGAGCGCGGGTCGGACGGTGACGGTGTGGACGAAGTCGCGCGAGAGCGCGCCGTCCACGAGCTCGTGCACCTTCGCCTGGCCGGCCGGTGCGGACGACCCGGCGACCGCGGCGTGCCGGGCGCCCTCGGCCGCGGCCGAGGCGAGGGTGTTGCGGACGTGCAGCACCAGCGCGAGCTGGAGGATGCCGATGACCAGCGGCAGCAGGACCAGCAGGACGAGGACGAAGTCGACGACCGCTGCCCCTCGCTCGCCGGGGCGGGTGCCGCGGAGCACGTCCGGCCTAGCCGCTGACCATCGAGAACGCCCGCGACAGCAGGGAGCGCAGCTCGTCGCTGACGAAGGGCGTGAGCGCTGCCACGACGATGGCGGTCATCAGCGTGACCATCACCCATCCCGGCACGTCGCCCCGGTCGTCGCGGCGGCGGCCTGCGAGGTCGAGGTGCACGAGGTGGAGGTGGAGCAGGGGTCTCGAGAGGGGTGGAGGCATGACGTGTCCTTTCGTTGGAGGCATCAGGGGGTGGTGAGGCGCAGGCCGAGCACGCCCGGGTAGAAGGCGAACAGGATGGTCACCGGCAGCACGAAGAACACGACCGGAGCCATCATCGCGATCTCCTTGCGCGCCGCCGTCTCGATGAGCAGGCGCCGGCCCGCCTCGCGTACGTCGGCGGCCTGGGCGTGCAGCACGTCGGCCAGCGGGGTGCCACGCTCCATCGCCACGGTGATGCCCGTCGCGAACCGGGCCACGATGGGCAGGCCGGTGGAGCGCGCGAACGACTCGAACGCGGCGCCGACGGGCTCGCCGGTCCGGATCCGGGCGAGCACCTGGGCAAGGTCGTCGGACAGGGCACCGTTGCTGCGGCGCACGACCCGGTCGAGCGCCGCCACGGGACTCTCCCCGGCCGCCACGGACAGGGCCAGCAGCTCGGCGACCGTGGGGAACTCGACGAGGATCTGGCGCTCGCGCTCCTTCACCTGCGTGCTGAGCCGGTTGTCGCGCAGGAAGACGCCGCCCGCGAAGCCGAGCAGGCAGAAGACCAGGCCGGACGCGACGCCGCCCACCCCGCCGAGCGCGCGCAGCAGGACGACCGCGGCGGCGGCCGCGAAGCCGACGAGGCCCCACACGACCTGCTCGGCGCGGAAGTCCTGGACGGTCCGGTCGAGCCCGGCGCGCTGGAGCCGGCGGCGCACCGACGCGCTCCCGCCGAGCACCCGCTCGACCACGTCGGCCGCCCGGCGCAGTGATGGCCCGAAGATCCGCGCGGCCGCCGAGGTCGGCGTCGACACCACGGGCCGCAGGACGGCGGTCTCGTCGAGGCGTGGCACGTCGCGCAGGTAGGGCAGCACCCGCACCGAGAGCAGCGGGCGCCGCAGCACCGCGACCCGCGTCAGGACGAGCAACAGCCCGGCCCCGGCGGTGCCGCCGAGGAACGCGCCCCACACCGCGGTGCTCACGACAGGATCCGCTTCTCGATGGGCAGCCGGCCGATCCGCATCATCGCGGCGTAGGCGAGCACGCACACGCCGAAGCCGATGCCGAGCACCAGCACGCCGCCGGGTGAGGCGTACTGCCGGATGGCGGTCGTCTGGAACGACATCAGGAGCAGCACGATCCACGGCGCGGACACGGCCAGCCGGGCGCCGTTGACCGTCCAGGCCTGCCGCGACTCGAGCTCGGAGCGGGTGCGAGCGTCGTCGCGCAGGAACCCCGAGAGGTTGCGCAGGAGGCGGCCGAGGTCTCCGCCGCCGACCTCGCGGGCAAGCCGCAGGCCCTCGACCACCCGGTCGCCGACGGGGTCGGCGAGCCTGTCCTTGAGGCGGTCGAGGCACTCGCCGAACCGCCCGGTGACCTGGTAGTCGAGGGCGAACCGGGAGAAGTCGGCGCGCAGCGCCTCCGGCCCGTTGGTGCCGAGGGCGGCGACGGCATCGGGCAGGGAGAGGCCGGCCCGCACGGCGCTGGCGAGGTTGTCGACCGCCTCGGGCCACACCTCGGCGAACTCGCGCAGCCGCCGGGTCGCGCGCTGGCGGAGGACGGCGATGGGCAGGTAGGCGGCCATGAGGGCGAAGGTGAATGCGACCGGTGGGGTGCGCGAGACGGCCTGCACGAGCGCGAAGGCGACCGCGAGGAGCACCGCACAGAGCGTCAGGACGCTCGCCGGGGTGACGTCGGAGAGCCCGGCACGACCGAGGAGCCGGCCGAGCGCCGTCGAGGTCGGCGCCCCGGACCTCGGCCGCCGCGGCAGGACGAACGCCGACCAGATCAGGAGCAGGCCGACGCCCACCCCCAGCCCGACGAGCGCGCCCATCAGCGACCGACCTCCTCGGACGCGAGCACCTGGTGGACGTCGATGCCCACCCGTTCGTAGCGCTCGACCCGGGCCGGCACTCCGCCGGTGCGGCGCAGCTCGCCGCCGTGCCGCACGAAGATCGGCTCGACCTCGATGATGTCGGCCTCCACCCGGCCCGGCACCGACACGACCTCGTTGACCCGGCGTACGCCGTCGGCGCCCAGGCCGAGGTGCACCACGATGTCGACGCTGCTCGCCACCGTCGGCACCACGAAGCGGGCCGAGATGTTGTCGCCCGCGAGCAGCGGCAGGGTGCACATCTTGACCAACGCCTCACGGGCGCTGTTGGCGTGGAGGGTGCACATGCCGGGCAATCCCGAGTTGAGCGCGAGGAGCAGGTCGAGGCACTCGGCCGCGCGCACCTCGCCGACCAGGATCCGGCTCGGGCGCATCCGCAGCGCCTCCTTGACCAGGTCGCGCAGCACGATCTCGCCCGTCTGCTCGAGCCCTGCCTGCCGGGTCTGCATCGCGACCCAGTCGGGGTGGCTGAAGCGCAGCTCGAAGACCTCCTCCGCGCTGACGACCCGCTCGCCGCCGGGCACGGCTGCGGCCAGGCAGTTGAGCATGGTCGTCTTGCCGGCCTGGGTGCCGCCGGCGACGAGGATGTTCATCCCCGCACGCACCGACGCCTCGAGGAAGCGGGCGGCCTGCGGGGTGAGGCTGCCGAGCGCCACGAGGTCGGAGAGCCGGTGGGCGCGCAGCAGGAACTTGCGGATGTTGACGGCCAATCTGTTAACCACTACACACGAGCCTAGTCCAGCGCGAAGCTCGGACGGTTCGCTCCACGGAGGTAGGCCAAACCCTCGCTCGGATGCAACCCCTGCAGTCGCAATGTGCTGTCCCGACCTGGCATCATCCGTGCAAGATGCCCGATGGCTGTCCGGGGCCAGTAGAGGCACCTGTTTTTGCTCCGGCTTGCGTGCCTCACTCGAATCGTCGGCCTCGTACTGCGACCGCCCGACTCTGCTCGTTCGCCCGCCTGCTGCTCGCTCCCCGGATTACGATCCCTTCTGACTTGAAGGAGTCATATGCCTCGGGAAACTCTGGAGCGGCTCGTCCGCCTGCCCATCCTCGTGTTCGCGTCCCTCTGCCTGGTGCTTGGTGCCACCACACCAGCGGGTGCGTCCGTGGACGTGCTCGTCTCCGGCGTCGTGGTCGATGCGCAAGGGGCTCCAGTACCAGGTGTGAAGGTCCAGACGCAGCAGTCGGCCTCAACCGACATGAGCGACGCTCAGGGCAGGTTCTCCTTCCCAGTTCCTCCTGGGAACGTCCGCCTGGCACTCTTCGCGCCGGGATCCCTCGACGGCAGCGGGCACCTCCAACTGATGACCCCCGAGTTCCCCGTCACGCAAGACGTCGACCTCGGCACCCTCACACTTCCAACGCTCCGCACGGGCACTCTCACCGTCCTCGACGCCGACGGAACACCGATCTCTGAGGCCAACGTCGGCGGATGCTGCTCGAACATGCTCGGCGACACCTGGCTCGACAAGGGCCATCAGCTCACCCCGACCCTGTCCGTCAACTTCGCCGCCTATCTTGCGAACAAGAACACCAACGCCAGCGGACAGGTGTCCCTGCGCTACCCAGCGATGGTCGACGGGCTCCTCCCCTCCGCCCCCGTCACCGTCCACGAGCCGAGCGGCGCCATCTACACCGCCGACCTCAGCAACGCCGTCCCCGGCCCCAACAACACCTTCACCCTCACGATGCCAAAGCCACCGGAAATCTCCGGCGTCGTGGTCGATGCGCAAGGGGCTCCAGTACCAGGTGTGAAGGTCCAGACGCAGCAGTCGGCCTCAACCGACATGAGCGACGCTCAGGGCAGGTTCTCCTTCCCAGTTCCTCCTGGGAACGTCCGCCTGGCACTCTTCGCGCCGGGATCCCTCGACGGCAGCGGGCACCTCCAACTGATGACCCCCGAGTTCCCCGTCACGCAAGACGTCGACCTCGGCACCCTCACACTTCCAACGCTCCGCACGGGCACTCTCACCGTCCTCGACGCCGACGGAACACCGATCTCTGAGGCCAACGTCGGCGGATGCTGCTCGAACATGCTCGGCGACACCTGGCTCGACAAGGGCCATCAGCTCACCCCGACCCTGTCCGTCAACTTCGCCGCCTATCTTGCGAACAAGAACACCAACGCCAGCGGACAGGTGTCCCTGCGCTACCCAGCGATGGTCGACGGGCTCCTCCCCTCCGCCCCCGTCACCGTCCACGAGCCGAGCGGCGCCATCTACACCGCCGACCTCAGCAACGCCGTCCCCGGCCCCAACAACACCTTCACCCTCGCCATTGGCGCTTACAGCCAGCCCTCGCCGCAGCCGCCCACCTTCATTCAAGCGCAGCCACGCAGCAACTCGGCCGTCGTTTCATGGACAGCGCCGCCAGCGCCACGATCGCCAGTTACCACTTACACAGTCACAGCATCACCCGGAGGGATCACGACGACCGTCTCCGCCGACGAGACCTCGGCTACAGTCACGGGCCTGACAAACGGCACGCCCTACGTATTCACCGTCGTGGCGGCGAATGCGAAGGGCGACAGCCAGCCCTCCGAGCCATCGGCGGCGGTGACTCCGGCCGGACGCCCCGCCAAGCCCACGGCACCCACCGCCACCGCCTTCGACGGTCAGGCGTCCGTGACCTGGAAGGCCACGGACGGCAACGGCTCCCCCGTCAGCGGCTACACCGTCACAGCTTTCCCCGGGGGGAACACCTGCACCACCACCGGCGCCATCACCTGCACAGTGTCCGGTCTGACCAACGGCACCGACTACACCTTCACCGTGATCGCCACCAACAACATCGGCGACTCCCCCGCCTCCGAACCCTCCAACGAGGTCACCCCGGTAACGGCGATCGTGACGCCCCCACCCCCCGCAGACCCCACGCCGGCACCAACACCCGTGCCGACGGCGGCGCCAACATCCGTGCTCACACCGACGGCGGCGCCGATCGCAACCGCCCCCAGCAAGATGAGCGCACCAAAGGTCGTTGTCCGCGGACGCAAGGCCGTTGTGAAGTGGAAGACCGCCGTCCCCAACGGCAGTCCCATCACCCGCTACCTCATCGACATCAGCAACGGCAAGGACGCGACCGCCACGGCTGGTGCCCGCAAGGTCGTGTTCAAGCGGCTTAAGCCCGGCAAGTACCGCATTCGCATCGCCGCCCGCAACGCGATCGGCACTTCGCCGTTCAGCACTTGGTTCAAGATCCGCATCCGCTGACGACAAGCGTTCGACCTGCAGGGACAACGAACTGGCTGACGTTGACGGCCGCTCAGAAAACCCCTACTCGAAAGCCCGCATGGTTAGCAATTAGCCGTACCACTCAGGTTTCGAGGCGATGGTGGGCGACGACTTGGTCGATCACTTTGATCGCGTCGCGGTGGTCGAGCATGAAGAACTCTCGGTCGGGTCGCACCCGAAACCCGCCGAGCGCCTCGTGCACCAGCGCCTCGACGCTGCGGGCATCACGCACCCGCCAAGCCCGTCGGGCCCCGTAGGGCACTGCCACCCCGGTCGCAGCGTTGATCTCGGCGACGCGTTGCTCGACCGGACGTGTGGTGAATCCGACCTTCAGCATGTCGGGCTCGTCTCGTGTCGACAGAACGTAGACGAACCCCCAACCCTCGTCGATGGGGCGCACTTCGCCAACCCACCTGTGCAACCAGTGACGCCCACCCCACCTAGCGAACTCCGCCCGGCCGTGGTCGACCATCTCCTCATCAGCGGCCCGCAGGCCACCCGCCATTGACCCAAGGGCGTGCGAGCACCCGCGTGAGAGCCTGTTGGTGGGCGAACCGAGTCGTGTGTACACGACGAACCAGTCCCACTGGTCGTTCTTCCAGCAGCGCGAGAACAGGCCCTTGGTCTCGGAGAGAGCCGCGGCCACCTCGTCGCGGCGCCCCAAGGCCTCCCGCTCGTCGCTGAGGTATCGCAGCACAAGCGTCACAGCCGCGTTCCACCGCTCCAGGTGGTGGGGGCGGGGCGGCGCCATGCCGAACCCCCACTTGTGCGGTACGTGCGTGCGCGATCTGGAGCCAGACACCGTCATGTGCCAGATGGTAGAAGCCGCGCTCCGACCGCAATCCAGAGGCTTGGGCAGTCCGCAACCCGCGGCAGGAGTGCCACAGAGTCCGATGCCGGCGGCGGTGGGTTCCGCATGGGCCGGTCTCGGTCTCGGCGGGGAAGGACTGAGCCCTGAGCCGATCAGTCGCTACGGATTGGTCGAGGCCCCTTGCCTTGATACCTGCAAGATTTCAGCTGTCGCTCCCGACGCTTGATTCGCGCTTCCCTGGCGCGACGAGTAGAGCGATTGCGCACCTAGCGACTCGTTCAACAGGGTGATCTCGACCAGTAGAACCTGTCATGAGCGCAAGGCGTCCCTTCACCACTACTCAGCCTTCCACGGCGCTGCAAGCCACCCCCTCACTTATCGGCGGTGCGTAATCCGGTGCCGCATTCACCCGCACTGCAACCAGAAGCGCTCACGAAGCCGGTAGCGGATCTGATCGGTCAAGTCGTACACGTCGAGCGCGTCAGACAAGTCGACGAGCAGCGCCCGGTCGAGGTCGCGCGGGACCGACGGCTTACTCCTCAGCAGCGCCGCCCACTCCCCGGCAGTCGCGCTCTGCTTGAAGGCGGATAGAACCTTGGCAACCACTGCGTCGATCTGGCCGTCGTAGTCGGCTGGATCGTCGTAACCGGGCATTACCCGAGACGGCCCACCGGTGGAGCCCTGATAGGCCAGAGTCGGGGCAGACGGTGCCGGGACCCGACGCGCCGCTGCGGCAAAGTCGCTGGGCGTCGGCCGAGGTGACCCGCTTCCCTCGAGCGGTGACACCGGCCGGGACGCCGGGGCGGACACTGGGGCTACTGGGGCGGGCTCCGCCTTCGGCGGCACTTCGACGCGGATCACGGTCTTGTCGATGAGAGAACCGGCCAGCAGGTCTAGGTCGTCAGCGGCGCGCAGCAGGTGTCGACTAACGCCGTGAGGCTTGTCGTCGCCATCTGGGACCGCGAGGACCATGACCTCCACGCCGTGGCCTTGGGCTTCTTCGACTGCCTCGGTGAGGTCGTCGTCGCCCGAGACGAGGAAGAAGACATCAGCCGCGCCGTTGCGAGCGTGGGTCACCAGGTCGAGGCCGATTCGGAGGTCAACCCCCTTCTGCTCGCCTTCGCGGCCGAACCGTCCGCCTCAACTTCACCTTTCGAAGTTCACCAATTCGAACCTGTTGTGGATCAGGAACCGCGTCCCGCGCCGAGTCGTACCAGTAGACCCGTAGCAAGGGCAGTCCGGAGCGCTCTTCAGCCTCAGCGACTAGGGACTCAACCAGAGCCCCGTATTCGACGTGAATGCTGCTGCGAAGTGACGTTCCAGCAACACGAGTCGCCGCAGCCGCGAGAAGGTATCCAGCGTCGACATAAAGACAGCAGGTGGATCGCATGCGTCCTACGATCCCAGCCGAGACCGACAGATGTTGGCGAACCAGCACGGACGATCCCGCAGAATCTGGTTCGTAGCAGCTGGCCTCGCTGGGGCAAGTACCGCATCCGCATCGCCGCACGCGATGCCATCGACACCTCGCCCTACAGCACCTCGGTCAAGGTCCGCTTCGGCTGACGTCAAGACGTTGGACCGTAGGTGAGAACGAATTAGCGGACGTTGTAAGCCGCACCACGATTACGACCGGTCGCGAGGCGTTCGACCGGTGTAGACGACAGCGTTGGAACTACAGCACGGAGACGGATGGACAACCCCTTGGCCGCCAACACGAGCCGCAAGCCTGTGCGAACGTCGCTCTCGGCTCCATTCAAGGATGACCGCAACGCGCAGCGGACCCGTTCGCAAAGGGGGTCGACAACGGCGCTTGAGCCCGGCTCAGCGTGCAGGTCTTGCTGCCGGCAGCGAGACAATAGTCGGGTCGGGGTTTAGCGCGGCCGCTGTCTAGCCTCATGCACGATGAGGGTGGCGAAAACGGCAGCGCGGTCGAGACCATCATTGGGCGCTTGCCCCAGCCGCAACAAAAGAGCCCCAATGACGTCGGCTCGGAGGTCGGACTCGATCGCCCAGCGAAGGGCATCGTCAATCGTGAGCGCAGGTGGGTAACTCACCTTGGCGGACTTGTCGTTCGCTGCCAAGTCGAACAGCGTTGGCGTGTCCTGTGCTTCCCGTGTGGCGTTCGGGTCCCCGGGACGGGAGAGCGGGGTCGCCGCCTTTGCTGGCGAGTCCGGCGTCGCCGGCCGATCCGGAGGTAGGAGGTCGGTCGGCAAGGGCGCAGGATTGGCGCGGTGGCGCACGTACACGTGCTGCCCGGAAGGTGTGCGCGCCCACCGGTATAAGGTTGGGGCATCACGCCGACCGGCCGACTCTGGCTCATCAACGTCCGTGAGCGGGCCGTGGCCGGCAAGCGCAAGCTCGCCGTTCGGTGCGGTGCCCACGTAGTCCACTACTGGGCGTCGCAAGTTCCAGGTCATGAGGTCTGGATAGGAGCGCGAAGTGGTCCGCTCGCCCCCGGCAATTGCAGCCATTCGTTTGGCCTCGAACTCGATGACGTCCCAGTCGAGTACCGGTTGTGGGGACATCGAGGCATGGACGGCGCCGATGAGCGCGCCAGCCATTGTGGCGATGGTGTCGGTGTCACTGCCAAGCGTGTTTGCGACGGCGATCAGTGACCGCGCTGGGTCCTTGTCGATGTAGCACGCGGCGATCGCCATCCATGCTGTGACGACGCCGGAGCCACGTGTGGCGTCGTCGAACCCGCCGATCTCCTTGAGTACCCGAGGGTAATCGTCCGCGAATGCACCTTTGGATGCTTCGAGCGACTTTGAAAGTCGAATGCCCATGCTGACGGCCTCGGACGTGGACTTCTCGAGCTCCTGTAGAAACGAGCGTTTCGAGGCCTGTTCCCAACCGTAAAGCCATATGCCGCCGAGTTCCTCGTCGGCGGCAATGACCTCCGGAAGTAGCTTCAGCCGCTCGGCTAATACGAGCATCGACTGGGGGGTGGGCAGCTCACCGAAACGGAGCGTCCAGGTAAGGCTGAGGGCGTGGATAGCTGCTCCAAGGATGCCGACGGGGCTGCCGTGCGTGCAAACCGAGTCGCGGACGATCCGGTTGAGCAACGAGTTTAGATCGTCGAGATTTGGGGCGGACCACACGTGTGGCTGGATGCGCATGGCGGCTCCATTGCCGCCGATATTCGTGTAGTCGGAATCTTTGTTGACGAAGATGTTTTGGTTCCAGTGCGCGTCGGCGCGCGTTAGCGATGCGGCCGCGGCTTTGCTGCCTCGGCCAGCTCCAAGTGCGTAGTTGAGCCAAGTCGCGACTTCGACCTTCGCGAAAACTTCGACGTCGAAGGCGCCGTCATCACGGATGCAGCGGCTGACAGCGAGCCGAAGCTGGGTGTCGTCGGAGTAGGTCCCGGCAGGGAACTTCGCTGTGACGCCCATCCGTCCACCGACCTTGCGGCGCCACGGAACCAGTCGGTCGACTTGGCCCGAGTCTCCGGTGCGGTGCTTTAGCCCGCCCTCATCGGTGAGTTCGGTGATGAAGCCGAGCGCGTCGCCCCACGCTGCCCAGGCGGCGGAACCACGCACTGCGGCGAGACGGTCCGTCACAGGTGTCGTCCTCCGGGATCGTTAATTGCGGGTGTTCGCTCGGTGCTCGGACGGTGCGGGTCTGCACAGTGGTAGCCAGCCAGCCTACGGGCCGAACATCTCGAGGTTGACCTCGACGTGGACCCGATCATGGTCTAACACACCGACAATGCCACTGACGTGCGCCGCGTCGTCGTCATCAGCGACGTAGATCCGCCGGAGGTACTCGGTCGACACACGGTCAGGATAGAGAAGTTCCGCCTGCCGGTTCGTGGTGAAGCGGTCCGCGAGCGAATTCGAGCGGTAGCCGTTGCGTCCGTAGCCGTCGTGACTAGGGTTCGCGAACAAGGCAGCGAACGCTGCTGAGCCAGGGCGTGCATCGACGCCGTCATACATCATGTTACTGGTCGCGAAGAGGACGCCGGGGTGGCTGATGATCTCAGCGTCGAAACTCAGGACGACCCAGTGGATGGTTGGGTCAGCCTTGCGCCATCCCTTGCTGAACTCGAACAGCCGCACGTTCGGGCGGCTGACGGACATATTGACGTATCGCAAGTACTCCGGCGCTTCCCGGCGCACTGCAGTGTTGGGCACGTAGATGTGCTCGAGGTACTTTTCCTCAGACAGGTGACTGCGTGCCTGAAGGGCTCGTTGGGCGAGTATGCCGATGAGGCCCCGGCTGGTCGTGAAGTGAACAACTTCCTCTATTTGGCGGTCGTGGACGCTTCGGGCGATCGCCTGCGATTCGCCCTCGCCTACCGGCTGACCGTCCGACCCCTTGCGATGGATGCGGGACTTCATACGTCGATCGCCTCGTAGGTGGCGGGGTCGAGGCACTCGATTAGGTCTGAAGCTTCCGACGGCTTGTATGTGACCAGGACGCTCTTCCGGGCGCGGCCGATGGCCATCGCGAGCAGCCGCAGGTGTGCATCGCGTTCGCTGTCGCCGTCCTCGGCTCCGTGCGGCATGGTTTGGCTGTTGAGGCCGATGATTATGACGTGGTCGAACTCCAGCCCCTTGACCGAGTGCATCGTGGAAAGCGCGATGGACTCCGGCCCAGTCGGCCAATCCGATTTGCGGGTTATGGTCACTGAGGCGAGGCCGGCGGCGTGGAGCTTGTTGCGGGCGATCTGGAACCAGCCCTTGGCGTGCAGGATGGCGATCGAGTCTCCATCATTGGGGTCGAGCGACTTGATGTACCTGATGACCTCGTCCATCTGGGCGTTGAACTTCCCCCGGACCAGGGTCGGCTTCGGACCGTGCTTGGTGCATGCGGACAGGTCTGGGATAGAGCCATCGTCGGTGATTTCCACTGCGTTGAGCAGCGGAGCGGCGAACGCGGCGATCTCTACAGTGTTGCGGAAGTTGCTGCCCAGGTGGCGACTGTTGGCGGGTCCGACGCTAACGCCGACCTCTGACCACTGAAACCGCTGGGGGTATATCCGTTGAGCGCCGTCGAGGATGAAGCTGGCGGAGTGCTGAGTGGCAAGGTGGGCGACCACTCCCCGCATCTGGTTGGCGGAGAAGTCTTGCGTCTCGTCTACGACTACAACGTGGTAAGGATCGAGCGGGCGGGTAGTGGCCATACCAACCGCGACGTCGTTCCAGTCGAGGACTTCGTCCTTGGCCTTCCAAGCGCCATATGGGGCGACGACGTCGTCGAGAATTCGCTGGCGGGTGGCACCGGTGACGCGCGGGGTGATGCCGCGGCCGGTCCGTTCGCACTTCACATACTCAGCGAGGTCATGCGGTAGGAAGCGACCGGTGAGATAGCTGACCTCGTCGACGAGGAACGACGCCTGAAGTGGCAGATTTCGCCCGAAGTGCGCGACCTTGTGGTGGGCGTCGTCGTTGCCCACGACGTCTGGGCCCCCCATCGCGTACCAGGCCCAGCGGCCGAACGTGTCGATGGTGAGCTCAACGTCGGGGCCGGCGATGTCGGTTCGGGCGAGCTCCTCGATATACCCGCGAAGCGTCCGGTTGTAGGTCAGAACGAGGACTCGAACAGGCCCCTGCACGTGCCCATCGCGGATTCGGCGCTGCCAGAAGCGCACGGTCTCTTTCAGGCGGTACAAGGCCGTGGTGGTCTTTCCGCTGCCAGCAGAGCCGCGGATGACTACCGGGCCAGCCTGCGGCAGGCCGATAACCGTCAACTGTTCCGGGGTGGGCTGAACCTGGCGAAGAACCTTCACAACAGTCGCTGCTCTCTTCGAGACCGGGCCGGGGTCGAAGCGCGACAGTAACTCGATAGCGGCCTAGATGTCAGGGAAACGCTGACGCGGCATCGAAACCGGCGCCTAGGACATCCGCGCGGCGTGATCGGCACCATGCTGGGATACGTACCGCATCGGCATCGCCGCCAGGAATTCCGCCGAACTTCGTTCTACAGCACCTGGGTCGGGATCCGCATCCGTTGACAACCAACATCGAACTGTAGACATACGAACTATCGACGCCCCCGTAGAGCCGACACCCCGGAAGACCCAACCGAGTTGTTGAGGGGGAGATTAACGCGCTCCATCGTCCGACGATTGGCGCACGACGCGATGACTTCGCGCCACCACCCCAACCTTGTCCCTCGCGTGCACCCCGTGATGGTGTCTCGGTGTGACGAAGAATCGCAGGGCGAGGAGGGCGACTTCAGCGGGCGGCAAGCGCCGGACCCAGAAGAACCAGAAGGACCGAAAGGCTCGCAGTGAGCACGTGCGTCGACAGCAAGCGCCCGCCGTCAGCGCCGAACGCAATCCATACGGCGGGTCCACCACCGAGACCCTTCTCGGGATGTTCAGATCGACCGAAGGCGAGGACGCCACCCTCGAGTCCGTGTCCGGCGAGCTTGACGCCGTCTTGGCCGAGTTGGTCGTCGACCTAAGGCCCTTCGAACCATTCGACGTCATCGACGCCGCACAACGACGCGCTCTGTCCCGTGTGGGCGTTGGCCAGTCAGAGCCCGGTCACGGGTCCCACGCCGCAGCCGTCGAGCTGCTCGCACTGGTCGCGCTGTCGGCGGCCCACGAGCAGGAGGGAAATGCGTCGGCACCCGAGCCGAGCGCCCCGGTCGGAGGCGCGACCGGTTCGTCTCCGCAGAAGGGCCTCGACGCCGTTGTCGTCGGCGCCCTCGAACGTGTCGATCGGTTGCTACTCCTCGCTCAAGCGAGCTCGATGCTGAGCGCGGAGGCTACCGACAAGATGTCGCAGATCAACGCAATGGTCCGCGCCACGCAAGCCCTCATCCGCAACTCGTCCTACCAGGACATGCTCGAACTGACGGTGCTGCAAATCCTCGACGGGAACAAGCAGGTCCGCGCGCATCTCAAGCAGTCACTCGGTTTCGACGCCCACGACGCGGCTGCGGTCCTAACATCCGTCCACGCGCTGCAGCACCAGCGCCACATCATCACGACGTCACCGTTTGCTGCACCGTTCCAACAGGCAGTCACCTCTGGGGCACTGCGGCGGCGCGAGTCGCAGACGCCCCCGGCAGAGGCATCGAACGACCAGCGCGAGTTCCGGCGCATCTTGGACTGGATGCTCGAATCGGCAGGCGCACAGACTGGCGCAGCATCCCCGGCAGGCGTGCAGGTGGCGGACATCGTTGCTGACACCTCGCTGCCCCAAGCCACCGTCCGCGCCGTCCTTAACGCGTTCACCGTCGACCTGTCCGCGCAGACCCCGGCCGAGGTCGTATCGGCGTTCGTCGGAGGCAGCAACCCGCTGCGTCGCACGCCGTTGATGGCGATGAAGGACGGTTCTGTGGCGCTTGCACACGACGCGCTGTCGACGGGTGCGATCAAGGAGAACCTCGAGGAGCGCCTGAAAGGGACCCCGGTGTTCGAGACCTACCAGCAGCACCGGGCAGCCCACGTGGAGGAACGCGTGGGTGCGGTAGTGGCCGGGTTGTTGCCGAGCGCACACATCCGGAGTTCCTTCGAGTACTACCTGCCGGCCGACTTTGCAGAAGAAGCGGCGGCTGACCCTTTGCGGTACACGAAGAGGGTCGAGGGAGACCATCTGGTCATCGCCGACGACGTCATGCTCGTCGTGGAAGCGAAGGCAGTCGCCTTGAGTGGGTTGGCGAAAGGCGGAAAGAGCGCACGGCTACGCACAGACCTCACCAAGATCATCGCGGAGGCCGCTAGCCAGGCAACTCGCGTGAAGGACCTGATCGCACGTGATGGCGCCATACGAATTCACGACGAAGGCTTGGTCGACGTGTCGCAGATAAGGGAAATCCACACGGTGGTGGTGAGCCTCGACGACCTGTGGCACGTCTCCACTGCGAGCGTCGAGCTCGTGCAGGCAGGACTGGTGCGCGGCGACAGCATGCCGTGGACGGTGTCGCTGCACGACCTGGAGCTAATCGCGGAGTTGGTGACGCGTCCGCCTGAGTTCCTGCTGTATCTCCGGCGGCGGCGCGACTCCCTCACCAACTCCCGCTTCGCGGCCGTCGACGAGCTCGATCTCTTCATGCTGATGCTTACGGGCGGGTTACGCGCCGACCCGGACCCAGACGAGATGGCATCCGCATTCCGCTTTCGATCGGTCCCCTCCGGAGACGAGCGACGCGCGTTCGACGCGCAAGGCGCCGTCGTGGTGGACATCCAGACTGATGCGCTCGACAGGTGGCACGACTCCAGGAGGGACCCGGCCGGACATGCCGCACCGAAGCCGCAGATGATCCATACGCCGGTGGATGCGCTGGTCGACGACCTCGCAGGCCTCAAGCCGTTCGGATGGATCGCCATGGCGGCGACCCTGCTCGGCGAACCGGCGCCGAGCCAGCTCGAACTGGCATCACAACTGCAAGGCTTGCTCGACTCGCCCACCACCGACCGATGGGTTGCCCTACCGCTGGCTCAGACAGCCGACCCCGCCGAGGGCTGGGTGTTCATGTGGGGCACCCTCCCGCATGCCGCTGTGCCGCGGGATGCCGCGACGAGGATGAGCGACCTCCAGGCCACGCTTCGCGAGAAACTCCAGGATTGGGGGTTGCGACGGGGTGCACTGCTCGTGTTCGACGACACGTCCCTAAAGCTTGTCGACGTTCGGTACGAGGCCCACCTCAACAGCGCGTAGACCAGATCGAACCTGCTAGCGCGATGAGGATGCTTCATCAACTCGAGCTGTCGTCGTTGCTGGCGACACAGATGCGAACCACCTACGTCCCCCGTCACCTACCACCGAGGTCACCCGCGTCCCTGCCGCCTACGTCCCCTGCAGTGTGGCCGCCTGCTCACGCCGTCTGACCTTCGGACCGCCAGTCGCTATCGACCCTTGGTCTTGTAGATGTCCTGCCCACCCACGGTGACGCGGCTGGGCAGGGACATCGCCTTCGAGAGGTCGATCATGAAGCCGGTCCATCCGGCCCGTCGCGCAGTCGCACTCAACGGGGGCCGTTCGACGAACATCTCCGATGTCTGAAGGTCGCGAGGAAGGAAGAAGATCGCGGCGTCGTGATTCGGGGTCTCGAGCACGAAGAAGAGCGAGAAGTAGATGCCCGCGGCCATCCGCTCACGTTGCGGCCCCCAAGCAGCACCTGTGAAGGTTCGCGGGCAGGCTGCTGGGATCGAAGAGACCTTCTTCGCCTTCACCTGGGCCAGGTAGCCGCAGAAGTCGCAGATGACGTCGGCGCACTTGAAGTTTGGCGGAAGGGCTCGCAAGCGTCCGTCCTTGCAGCCGGGACAGGCCACGACCTGCGCGATCAACCGTTCCCCGCGCGTGCCCCGTGCCTGTCTCTCGGTCGCCATGCTCTCTTCTACATCCCACTGGCGCAGAAGTGTCGGACGTGCCGCCGAGGCTCGTCAATCAGACGCGGACAGGAGGAGAGGGCAGAACGGCTACGACGAGAAAGGTCAGATCGGCATGGCTGCCGACTGCCTCTCGGCATCTCGAGTCCGCGTCCACGGTCGCGCTCCTCGAGACGTCGGCTCGCAAGGCTGTCCCACTGCTGCAGCGTCCCGACGGAATCGGTCCGATGATGAGCGCAACCGCCGCGTTCGCCGCTGGAGCCACCTGCGCGAACAGCCGGGCAAAGAAGACAGTCAGCGGCGCCGGCGCGCCAGCGCCCTCACCCAAGCTGACAGCAGGGCATCTGCGTCTGCCATAGCCCTCTCGGCACAACCTGCCCCTGCCTCCGGAGGTCTGGCACAGGGAGGGAACGAACACACGCAAAAGCACCCGACAGGTCCCCATGACCGGAGGAAACGAACGACATGCACAGAACCCCCACCGTTCAGATGATCGCCGATGCCGAGGCCTATCGAGCCCTGCGGGAAGTGATCACTCGATGGCACTTCGCTGACAGCGTGAGCGACGAGACCCATCGACTGCTCACCGAGATGCGCAAGGCGGCTGCGACCGCTAAGAACGCCGTCTATGACGATGCCGTCTATCTCCGCGGGGAGGCGTCTCGATGAACACCCAGAGTCACTCAGAATTCGAGCAGGGCGAGGTCGCATGGACCGACGACGTCGCGGAGGCCTGTCTTTCAGTGTTCGCCAGCGCCGGAGACCCGTGGGCCACCCTGACCACTCTCGAATGGGAGATCCTCCACGTCCTTCTCGACGCGGTCACCTGCCAAGGCGGCTTTCCCGCAGCCCCCTCCGCCGTATCACTCGCGTCCCACGCAGAAGGCGAGGACTTCCGGGCCGCGCTCATGGTGGCCGAGCAGCATCACGCCGCGTTCCGGGCCCGTCTTGCTTCCCACGGTCCGGTGGCCCACTCGCACCTGGACGCCACGGTGGCGGCCATCATGCTCACGATCCTCGAAGAGGTCCTCACCATCCGAGCCGCCGTCGATCCCCGATATCGGCGCTGGCGGTCACCCGAGTTCATCCGTTGGGGAGGATCCCTTTTGGCTCAGAGGGCGGCCACACGCGACGCCTCCCTCACCAGTGAGCACGCCGACCGGCTGCGCGCGAACTCCTACATCGCGCCGAGCATTGCCCGGTACCCGATCGGCGACACGATCGTCGCCCGGACGATCACCAGCCTCGACGACCTCCCCGACCTCATCCGCAAGGAGCACGGCTGCAAGAAGAATCTTGTCCCGGGCATTCTCTACACCCACGGCGACATCAAGGGGCAGGCTGCCTGGTCGCAGTACGCCACCGACGACAAAACGCTCCGAGACGCAGGCTGGAAGTACCTTGCCAGCGTCCACGAGCAGAAGCCGATGCTCCATCCGCTGATGGCCGAGCGACTCGCCGCCGGGAACCTCGACACCATCATCTGGGTCGAAGGAACGAAGCAGCACCTCGCCGCCGTCACGCTCTACCGGGACAAGCCGGGCACCCTCGTGATGGGCGGGGCTGGGTGCTGGGGGTGGAGCGCCGACAAGGTGGCGACGCGCGAGTTCCTCGCGGTCGCCCGTACGGCGCGCGAAGCGGGTGCGATCACGGCCGCCATCGTGATGGACGCCGACAGCCGCACCAACCCCAGCGTCTGGCTCGCCTCCGACCGGCTCCAGAAGGTGTTCGTCGCCGAAGGGTTCGGCAGGGTTGTGCACCCGCCATTGCCGACCGCGATGAAGACGGGCGGCGCCTACGACGATGACAAATTGGGGCTCGACGACTGGCTCTCTCGCCAGTACGGGGACCCCGGCGAGTAGGCGGTCAGCACTTGTGCATTCGGCGCAGGGTGAGAAGTACAGAACGGCCAGCAGGCTCCCGGTGCGAAACCGCGGCCCCCGCCACTCGGGGTTGAGAGTGGACTATTGCCAGACGACGGAGCTCCCCGTCCCCGTCGCGAGGAACCCCCTCTTCGGTGCCCGGCCGATTCATCCGGACAGACGGATCCCCTCTACCTCACAGGAGATCCCGTGAACGACAACACCCCGACCACTGACCCGAACAACTGCGCCCGCGACGCCTTCGACGCGCTCCTCAAGACGGCTCCGAAGACCGCCGGCCGCAAGCCTGCCGACAAGAAGGCCGCCAAGGCGAAGAGGGCCGCCAAGGCCGATAGGGGCGCTCGGTTCACCTTCCCTTTCGGCAACGTGGCGGACGTCCCTGATCCGGAAGTCTGCAAGGAGACCGCAATGTACGCCCACAGCGCGTTGGGGCTCGGCGAGAGGGCCGTGCGGCACATCGGCCACCTCGTTGCCTGGGACCCCGAGTTGAAGGCTTGGAGGGTCTTCACCGGCACCCACTGGATCATCGACCACGAGGGCGTCCACGTGAACGCGCTCTTGTTCCAGGTCTGCCGCAGCACCGGACGCCACGAGGTCGGATATGTCGAGGCCACGAGCGAGGCGGTTATCGAGGCTCAGCGGAAGTTGAAGGTCGCGCGGGACGGAGGCCTGAGCACGAAGGAGTACGAGGCCGCGCTGAAGGCCGCGAAGGCGGCCGCCCGCCGTGAGGCCGAGGACTTCGCGCAGCGCTGCGAGGACCGGTCCGACCACATGACCAAGGCGCTCGCCTACCTGAAGACGAAGACCATCAAGAATCCCGACGTCTGGGACCACCACACGCTTCTCGTCAACGCGCCCAACGGCACCTACCACGTCGGCAAGCGCGTCCTGCGCGAGCACCGTCCCGAGGACTACATCACCCGGATCACCGCCGTGGACATCGACATCAACGCGCCCATCACGCCGGACGTTCAGAGGATGCTGGACCACGAGAACCGGCAGGGACAGATGGACGTGGAGACCGGCGAGCTGGTGAGCCCGCCCGTCTCCGAGATGATGAACCGCTACTCCGGCATGTGCCTCACCGGCATCACCGACGCGGCCTCCATCCTCACCATCACCGGCCCGAGCCGCTCCTCGAAGAGCACCCGGTGGGAGTGCCTGTTCGCCGCCAGCGGTGGCACCGCGTCCAGCGCCTACGGGGCGATGATCTCTCCCGCTGCCTTCGAGAAGAGGGCTACCCGCAACGGGTCCGGCCACAGCGACGCGCTCGACCGTCTGAGCGAGCGCACTTGGGTCTTCCTCGACGAGGCGCAGGGGTACTACCTCGATACCGAGAAGATGAAGAACATCAGCGCGGGAGGCTTCGAGACGACCTCCTCGAAGGGTGGCAAGAACCGGACATGGGAGTCCCGCCTGAAGATCGTCACCGCTGCTAACGGCGGCTTCGAGTTCCCCGCCGACGACCTCGCCTTCCTTCTCCGACTGATCCCTGTGGACTACACGACGCCCGTCCCGGCCGACAAGAAGGATGAGCACCTGAAGCATCGCCTCAAGAAGGACCGGGAGAACAGGGTCTCGATGCTCGCCATGTGCCTGCGCGCCGCGTCCGACTGGTACGCGGAGTACCGCGAGAAGAGGGACGAGGCCATCAAGGATCCGGCGCGCGACGCGCTCAGCCTCCCCGCCAACATGGACCAGATCAGGGCCACCTACGGCGCCAACGCGAATCCGCTCAGCGCTTGGCTGGAGGACCGCGCCCACATCGGCACCGAGGCCGAGTTGCAGGCCGCTCACGGGCAGAGGGGTAAGGCGGACACGGCCGCCTGGCTTACCTACTACAACGCCACCTGTCATCTCTACGGACGCAAGCCGTTGCCGGAGCCCAGGTTCGTCTCCTACCTCAACGCGCTGGGGTTCGGGACGGGCAACCCGACCGACGTCACCTGCAGGCACAGCAAGTGGAACCAAACCATGCGGATGAAGGGTAAGCGGGTCCGTCAAGGCATCCGGTTCCAGTCCGAGAACGACTGGTTCAACATCGCGAAGATGCACGTCCAGAGCGATTAACTCATCCTCCACACCACGTAGGGGAACGACCCGACCCCCGTCGAACGCCCAGCGGGGGTCGAGTCCTGTCCGGAAACCCAAACCCCTACGTAGGGGAACGACCTGGGGTAGAGGACACGTAGGGGGACGTTTCCGCAGGTCAGAGCTGTTTGCACGGCCTTGCCCTACGTCCCTACAAAGATTCCCTTGCTTCAGGGGTGGTAGGGCGCGGTGCGCCGCTTCCATAACACCGCGGCCCGAACACCCACGTAGGGGACGGAGGAGAACGGCGTTTGCACGCGGCGAGGTAGACGGAAACAACGAACACAGACGGCGACAAGCGTGCCCGGGCCACCGTCGACGTAGATCTGCCACCCGCGCTCGAACGAGACGACGCGCAGCTACCCGGCGAGCGGTCGACAATGGCTTGCAGCGGCTCGGGACCGTCTGGCCCGTAGCCCCCGCGGCTGTACCGGTAGCGCTCCATGAGCCGGTCGAGTCGCGACGGCAGACGCAGGCCCACCTCTGTCGCTTCGTTGGCGCTCTTCAATTCGCCACCGAGGTGCCCCGACACCAAGGGGGTGACGACCGTGAAGCCGAGTACACCGCAAAGAACGACGGCAACCGCTCGCACCACGGCGCGGGACAGTACCAGTCCAATCATGACGAGCACCCGGTCGTGAACGTCACCACTACGAGCTCACGCACGAGGGGGATGCGCAGCACTCTTCGCTCCGGCCCGAAGCCGCGTTGTGCGGTCCAGGGCATCCCCACCTCCGGCCATGAGCAACCGTTGAGAGGGACCTCGACGCCGTCGATCTTGCTGCCCGGCTTGCCAATCCACTCAGTGCCTCCTCGCCAGCCGAAAAGACGGGCGACATGAAGGCGCGGGTCAAGGTGAACAGCACGCTGCGAACCACGGATGACGACCAGCACCTGGTCGCCCTCGGGCTCGAAGCAGCGCTCGACGTCGACCCACTTTGGCCTGACGACGTGGATGCCGCTCGGGATGGTGAGGCCGTCCACGATCAGGCCCTCCGCGTGACCGGCGACTCGGCAGCGCACCAGGCACTCACGGCTGCGAGCGGATGCGCGCCGAGGTAGCGCGGCCAGACGGTTTCACACTGAGAACAACGCCAAGCAATAGGGGTTCGGTCGGTGTCGAGGACGTGCACAGCGACGGACTGGCCAGGGCGCGAGCATGCGGGGCACGTGGCGGTGGTCATGGTCGATTGGTGTGCGGCAGGGGTGGGTTTTCTGGACGAAATGGGGCCCAGTTTTCTGAACGAGAACGACCAAGAAAACCCCCAGTCTGACCCCCTATTGATGCCCGGTAGCTTCGGCCTTCGGCCGATCAGTGGCCGAGACGGCGCGGAGAGCAACATGAGAACAGATTTGTCCGTCAGGGGTGGTGTAGCCGCTGCCTGCGATCACATGGCACAGGAAGGCAGTAACGAGTCCTCACCACCCGAGTACGAGGAGCACGACATGCAGGACCACACCGGAACCGCGACGAGCATCCCGCTACGCAGCGCTGAAATCCCCGGCGCCACTGAAGGCGAGCGACAGCGAGCCTCTTCGAATGGCGCGCCTGACGACGGCCTCGTGATGACCGAACCCGCGGCCCACCTGCCGGACAAGTCGTCGCTTGCCGCGGCGCTCCGTCGTACGCGGCGACACGTCGGACGCGGAGGGTTGTGCAGTGTCTGCGCCTACCTCGAGACGCTAAGCCGCACCGAGGCCAAGGCGCTGAGCCTGGCCCTCGTGGTAGGCGGGCCTCCTGCCGGAGCGATCGTCGCAGTTCTGGACGAACACGATCCGGAGCACGGCCTCACGAAGGATCGCGTGAACAACCATCGCTATGGGCACCGCGCCCGTCGCCAGCACGAACCGTCGCCAACGTAGGCGGAGGTGCGGCCGGCCCAACTCACTTGGACACCCCACCCCGGCCTTCTGCTGTCGTTGAGCCCGCCCCGACGAAGCCGAGTCCTAGTCCTCACACCTGGTGAGTTGTCGACACCCGGCGAGCGACCCGATCTCCCGCTGGCCTGCGGCTACACCGTCTGAAACCAGAGGCACCGTCTCGGCAGACTGGCGAGAGGCGCGATGGATCTACACCGCTCACAGATCCGATTGGTCTCAACCATGCCCCGACGCGCGTGGAGTTGACGACCTGGCGAGCCGCCGAACATCGCGATCCTGCATTAGCTCGATCCGGGCGTTCACGAGGCCACGTTGCGCTGGGCCTGGTAGATAACTGCCGCCTGAGTGATGAACGGATTCCGGGTGAGCTCGAAGGCGCCCTCGTGCTACGTGTGATTGAACGGCGGGCCTGGAAGCGGTACTCGGAGTTCTTGTCCCTGCCGAGCAGCAGTGGAGACGGATAGTCGATGGTGTCGTCCACAATCCGCACACGCGCCGTCGGTGCTGGACGGCACACTGCGCCCATGCCGAATACGACTGATATTGCCGCACCTCATGACGCACCCGCCGTCACCACGGGAACGGCCCGCGTCAAAACGCCGCGGCGAAACCAAGTGGGCCTAGCCCCGGTTTCTGGCGCACTCATTGGCTACATGCGCGTCAGCACAGAGCAGCAGAACGATGAGCGCCAGTCGGATGCGCTGACCGAAGCCGGCTGCGTCAAGATCTTCACCGACCACGGCGTCTCCTCCGTCAAGCATCGTCCCGCGCTCGAAGAGGCGCTGGCCTACCTGAGGCCAAGCGACATCCTGGTGGTCCGCGAACTCGACCGACTCGGGCGCCGCACCACTGAGCTCCTCGGCTTTGTTGAGGACCTGCATCGCCGCGACATCGGACTGAAGATCCTCACCCTCGGAATCGACACTCGGACTCCGGCTGGGCAACTCGTCCTGACCATGATGGCTGCGATGGCCGAACTCGAGCACAGCCTCTTGAAGGAGCGAGTCGTCTCCGGCCTGGCAGCGGCTCGTGCGCGCGGTCGCGTCGGCGGGAGACCCCGCGTCATGAACGCTGACCAGATCTCGTTCGCCAAAGAGCTGCGAGATGGCGGCAAGCCGCTCCGAGAGATTGGTCGGCTCATGGGGATCCCGGAGGCCACGGTGCGTCGGCGCCTCGCGGCCCTCGCGGCCGATTCCGTCACTGGATGACGGCATATCACCCGCCAGCTGCCCCACGTCGTCCTTCTCTCCTGGTTGATCGCTGTCGCGTGCGGCCCGATGAGGGTTGGCCGAGCGTTACGAGCTGTCGACCCACTGGGCTTAGTGTCGCGCCTGACCTGGGCTTTAGGGCGCCAGTGGACTGGCTAACCAGACCACTGTTGGCGAGGACGGGAAGGTAGGAGTAGGTGGACGACGAGAGTGATTCGTACGATCCCTTTGAAGGGGAGGCAACGCCCATGTCTCCGGAGCGACGAGCCGACATTGGCTGGAAGACTTTCGCACGTCGGCTCGAAAACCACCTGCTGCGATTGGCGCCGGGCTCGACAACGAGGTTTGAGGTGGCAGTGGAGGATGCTCTGCTCCAACTTAGGTCGCCGTATGTGCAGTTTGCAGAATTCGGCCCGGGTTGGATCAGGGCAGAGATCTCCAGTAACGCGCACATGGCAGAAGAGTTCTGGATGGATGAGGGGAACGACTTCGTGATGCGGCGCATGAACTGGCAACTGGAACCCAACGGGAACTGGTACCTGCATGACTGGCAGGACCGCTCAGGCGAGGTAGCGGGCACAGTCGTGCGCGTGCTTAGGGAAATCTTCGGCGTCCCCAACAAGCATGCACTTGCCGCGTCGGCCGAGGTCGAGATCGCCTTGGGGATAACAAGCAGCCGCAGCTTCCTTGACAGACGGCCGTGATGCCACGCCTCCAAGTCCGAACGAGGTCACGCGATCCACACGCCTCCGTGGTCCTTCAGGCAGCCTGACGTCGCTGCTAGGCGCTAGCACGTGGCGCTGGTCGCCGCGGTTCATCACTCCGCGTCGGGGTCAAACGCGTCGTCGGGGGGTTCAAGGCCAGGGAAGTCTGCAACGAGACCTCGGATCCACCTATCGTAGCTAGCCCGACGTTCACTCCGGACCTGCTCGAAGACCATCTCGGCAGGGTGTTTGAGGCGCGCGAAGCCATCTTCAAAGTCGCCAACCACGAACGGGATCCCGATTGGCGGGAGATCACTAGGCCCGACCGCGCGGGCTGCTCGCATGTCGAGAGATCGGCGCAAGACGAGATACTCCAGAGTGCTTCGCGTGCCCCGTGCCGAAGTGCTGTCGCGGGCAACCTTGGCGACTGCGTCACGGTCCTTCCGGGTCAACGCGGCCGCGTGGTCGGTTCGGTTCAAAACGACCCACGGCCCCGCGACAAAGAAGTCGCCATCTTCACGTTGCTCGGCCAGGCAGACCAAGTCACCCACTTGCGGCAACGGGCTCATCACAGGTCGGACCGGAACTTCGACGATGGGTTCCTTGACTATGGCGAGGATGTTGCGTGGAGTGCGCACGAGGTGGAGGCCGCTTTCCGGGCTTGCATGCAGCCAGTGGTGCCGATCCGCGGAGTCGTGACCGAACATCGCATACGCGCGCGGCTGTGTTGCCGCCAGTCTGACCTGAGCTGCACGACCGGCACGTGCCTGCGTTCGCCGGGACGGGTTGGGGAGCATAGCTCCCAGAACGGCCCAGGCGTCACGCTGCGCATCACCCTCACGAGCAAAACCATGTGTGCGGGCGCCATCAGCGGTCGCGTGCCCGCGGACCACGTGGGAAAGCTCGTGGATAGCAGTTCGGCCAAGAAGGGACTCGGATTCCAAGCCGACATCCCGGGCCAGCTCTTCGATAGTCTCGCAGTCGAGAAAGATCGCGGGCTCGCCATCGGCAACTTGAGCCGGCAGGTTCAACCTCGCGTCGGTCAACGTGGCAACCCCATGCGCATAAGTTTCGGACCTTGCCCCCTCACGCTCGGAGCCGCTCTCTCCGCCCGCGTTCAGTGCCCCCTCATCTTCACTTGGTGGGAAACGCTTCTCATGGGCTGTCCGATTGGATAGGAAAACATGAACTAGCTCCGGCAACGCCGGCAGACCAAGGATCCCTTCCATCTCCAGAAGCGCACACGGCAGCCATCCCGACAGGAATGCCTCGGCGGAGCCGAATCCACCTTCGTCGTGGATATCAAAAACCGTCACTGATCACTCCCTGGGTGCCTGTCGCCTTCGATGCTTGACTGAACGATGCATATGAGATCAACGCGAAGTGATCAGACCACGTAGCTGGGGGCATCGCGGGCAGAAAAGGCAACTTCCCGGTGTGCACCCTGCCTCCGTTGCGACATCAGGGAGGACGAGTCGCCCAAGAGGCCCGGCGCGGACGATGCGCAGATGCCTGACCGGGAAGATGCCCGAACCAGACGACCACGGCGGTGATGCGAAGGCTGAGGTGACGAGCAGGTGCCTAACCGGGCTCGGTAAGTTTGAGTGTAAGGCCCAGTGCTCGGGCCACCTTACCGATAGTCGCGGTCGTGACGTCGCTGTCCGCTTCGACCCGCGCGATCGTCGGGCGAGACAATCCCGACTTCTGACCGAGCTCCTCCTGCGACCACCCCCGCTTCTTGCGGGCTTCGCGGATGATCTCGCCGAATAACGGACGCCCAGGATCCTCCGCGCTCATGAGCCCGACGCCTCCGTTGAGGCCCCGCTGTGCCGGGAATGCAACGCGTCCGCAGCGATGTTCGAGATCTCGGCGATGAAGGCAGGGTCGGTCATGTATGACTGGATCTCCTGCGACTCCTGACAGGTCTTCAGGACAGCCAGTCCCACCGCGCTACTGAATCCCTCGGACGCCTTGAGTTGGGCGACGGTGTTGTTCTTCGCCATGGCCACGGCTTCGTCGTTCGCGTCGAGGAAGCCCCAGAAGGTCGTGATGAAGCCGGACACACTGCCAGGGTTCACGTCGATGCCCTTGGCCTTGAACATCTCGTTGACGCGGTCGATGGCCTCGTCCAGCGGGCCGCGCGCGGGAGTGGCCCCCGAACGGCGTTCACCCTCGAACTCAGGGAGGTCGATCCCGGCGCTGCTCCCTTCGCTGAGCGAGTGGTCCTCGTTGATGGCCGACGGCACCAGTTTCACGCCCGAGAGTTGGACCCCCTCAAGGTAGCTGTCGTCGTAGTCGTTGCCGTCGACGCGAAGGTTGCGAGCAAGCAGCGTCGTGAGGATCGCGCGGCGATGCAGTTCGGCGTCCTGGTAGTCGACGATCTGGCTCAGGAACTGCCAGGCGTTTCGGTAGCCCAGCACGTCGGCACGGAACTGCCTCAGAGCTTCACGCTGGGCCTTGTCCTTCGACAGCCTCGCCTGCCTCCACTGGCCGGTCCAGCTGTTCTTGATGGGGGCGAGGGCCTTGGCGATCGCCTCTCCCCCGGCATCGGCTAGGAAGGCGTCAGCCACCGCGTCCATCTGGTCCTGCGTGTAGAGCCCTGCCGTGTCCAACCGCTCGCCCAGGGTGTACAACGCGTTCGGGTCAACGTCTCCGTCCACGTGCGCGTCCGAGTAGTAGAGCTTGAAGTCCTTCTGTACGCCCGCCGGCGTGTTGCGGAAGTCGACGACCATCGGCGCAGTCTTGCCCGGATAGATCCGATTCAGCCTTGAAAGGGTCTGGACGGTGGCAACGCCAGTGAGCTTCTTGTCGACGTACATCGCCACAAGGCGCGGTTCATCGAATCCAGTCTGGAACTTGTTGGCGACGATGAGGACCTTGTAAACGCCCTCTTCGCGGAACGCCGTGGCGACGTCACTGCGACCGTTGTGTGAGACCTCGGTGACGCTGTCACCGGTCTCGTCGGTAAGGGAGCCGGAGAACGCGACGAGCGTGCTCATGTCGTCGTAGCCCTGCGAAGCGATGTAATCGTCCATCTTCTTCGACCAGTTGAGCGCCTCCATACGGGAGCTGGTGACGACCATCGCCTTCGCCTCACCGCCAAGCGTGTGCATAACATTCCGGCGGAAGTGTTCGACGACAACCCGGACTTTCTGCGCGATCGCCGTTGGGTGCAGGCGCGCATACCGGACGATTTTGGAGACGGCTTCACCGGTGTTGACCTGAATCTCGGTACCGTCGTCGTCGGCCTCGATCGCGTTCTTCACGCGCAGGAACATGTCGTAGGTCGAATAGTTGGTGAGCACGTCGAGGATGAAGCCCTCCTCGATCGCCTGGGCCATCGTGTAGGTGTCGAAGGCCTCCCAACGGCCGTCATTCTCGGTGCCGAACAGCCGGATCGTCTTCCCCTTCGGGGTCGCCGTCAACGCCACGAACGTGATGTTGCTGGACGCCGCGATGGCAGAGTCCTTCGCCTGGAGCAGATCATCGGCGCTGACGTCGTCCTCGTCCTCATCGAACTCGACGTCCGCCAGTAGCTCCTTGAGCTGCCGCGCGGCGGATCCGGACTGCGACGAGTGCGCCTCGTCAGCAACCACGGCCCAGGACCGCCCGCGCAACTCCTGGGTGTCCTCGATCAACTTCATCACCTCAGGGAAGGTCTGAAGGGTGCAGGTGATGATGTGGTCGCCCTCGATCAGCGCCTTCTTCAGCTGTGGCGACTTCGCCCCGGATTTCTCGCCGACGGTGAAGACCAGCCCCTTGCTGGACTGAACGAGGTTCATGTCGTCGCGGATGTTCTCGTCAAGGACCGTGCGGTCAGTGACGACGATGACGGAGTCGAACGTTGATTTCGAGTCGGCGCTCATGTGGCGAATCAGCCGGTGGCTGAGCCAGGCGATTGTCTTGGTTTTGCCCGAGCCGGCTGAGTGCCAGATCAGATAGCGCTCGCCCGTGCCATTGGCCTCAATATCCGCCACGACGCGCTCGACGGCCCGCAGCTGGTGGAAGCGGGGAAAAACCAGCCGGCCTTCGTCCTTCCTACCGGACTTGCTTGGCTCGAACAGCGCGAAATCCTTAAGGATGCGCATGAACATGGGGCGAGCGAGGATCTCCCGCCACAGATAGTCAGTTGACGATCCTGTTGCCGACGGCGGGTTGCCCTCGTGGCCGTCGTTGCCCTGGTTGAAGGGCAGGAACACGGAGTCCCCGCCCTCGAGCTTCGTCGTCATGTAGACCAGGTCGTTCGAGACCGCAAAGTGGACCAGTGCACGGCCCGGTGCGAGCAGCGGGCGGTTCTTCCCGGGCTTCCGATCTTCCTTGTACTGGCGGATTGCGTGATTCACCGTCTGGGTGTTGTCGGTCTTCAACTCCATTGTCACCACGGGGATGCCGTTGGCGGTCAGCACGACGTCGAGGGTCTCGCCGCTCGTGGAGTCAAATCGCACTTGGCGCATGATGCGCAGCCGCACGGATTCGGCTGCTTCTAGCACCTCAGTGAGGTTGGGGTTCGCAGGCGGGAACTCCATCATCGGGCCGAACCTCGCTGCGGGGCGGCCCACCTGGGCGTAGTTGAATCCCTTCCGCAGCACGCCAAGCAGCCCGCCGACGGGATGCCCTGTGGTGGCGTCCATCTTGGTGGCCTTGGCGAGCTCCTTGGTCACGTGCATGAGCAACTTCTTCTCGGCGTCGGTCCTCTGGCCGTTGATCAGGTCCGCCGGCACCGCCTTCTCGTACTCGTCGGGGTACTGGGTACTCAGCCAGTGAAGGACGTCAGCCGGGACCAGAGCCAGGTTTACGTCCCAGCCGATCGGCCTGCCGTCGCCTTCGTACAGCCAGCCGCGCCCAGACAGCTCTTCGCAAAGATTCGTTTCGAACTCGAGTTCCAGCAACTGCGCGTGGCTCATGCGGCTATCCCTTGGTCAGTCAGAATGTTTGTAATCAGCGCTCCTCGCCGTTCGATCAGCAGCCTGCGAAGCGTCAACAACTTCTCCTGCATGCGATTGACTTTGGCTGACACCCCGTCGAGGTGATCTCCGATCCGCCTTTGCTCCTCCATCGGCGGCATGGGCACTGGCGTCATGTCGAGCGCTGTCTTCGTGACCCGCTGCGCGTTCGGCCGGACGCCGGTGCCGATCGTCTCGAAGTAGTCGACGTAGCGTGGGCTGCGCAACAGGTGATGGACGTAGCGGGGATAGAACCGCGGGGAAATCCGGAAAGCCTTGTAGTCCGGGCTGATGTAGCCGGTCAGGGACGACACCCCAAGCCCACCGTGGTTGAGCCACATCATGTTGGCGGCCAGCTGGCTCGGTCGAACCACCCGGTAATGCGCGACGTCCGACGAAGCCTGCTGTCCGTCGGTGCGGGTGTTCAGCTCGACGCCTCGGTACTCCGAGATCGAGAGCAGTGGACCGGGCGGGTCGTCACCGTTCCGCTCCGTGCTCTCGAAAAAGTCGTAACCGAACTTGGTGCGCCCCCAGTGCTCCGGGATCCCATTCAGCGGCGAGCGCGCGTCCTCGAGGTGGCTGGAGTGCTCGGCGGTCAGCCCGAAGACTGCCGCGGTGTCCGTGGTCCGCTGCCGAAGAACGTCAGCCAGCTCATCGAGGCTCGCGATCATGCTGTCGACCTTCTCCAGGCTGTTCGCGATCTCGCGCTGGGTGTCGACGTCGGGCAGGAAGACGCGCATGGAGTCGAGCATCTCGGGCTGCAGATCCCACTGATTCGGCCGAATGCCCTTCGAGATGCTGGCGTAAAAGCCGACGTGGTGCATCGACCGCAACGTGTAGTGCAGGAAGCGCGGATCGTCGTCGGTTCGCGGCTTGTAGACGAAGTACGCCGGAGAGACGATCCCCCGGAGGGAGGAGACGCCCAGCGATCCCTGCCACGTCTTCATTTTGTTCAGAACCAGATCCCCAGGTTCGACGAGCTGATAGGCAGACATGTCCTCGCCCGCGCGGTTCCAGTTGTCACTCCGGTCCGATTTTCTGATGACGCCGTAATCGCGGTACACCGACAAGAGCTCCTCGGCTGGGAAGCCCGTCTTCTTGTCGCGCCGATAGAGGGACCAGAAGGGCACCGATCTCCAACCCGCTACCGAGCTCACGACTCGTGTACCTCCGCAAACATGGCAGCGAGCTCGCCCATGATCCGCGAAACGTCTGCGTCGATCTCGGTAAGTGCGCGTGGCTCCTTGGCCGTGTAAAAGAACCGCTTGAACGGGATCTCGTTGCCTTGCTTGGCCTTGGTCGCGTCCCAGCGGACGTCCGGAGCGAACGGCAGCACCTCGCGCTCCATGTGCTCTGCAACGTCCTCGGTCATCGGGACCCGTTCGGTTAGCTTCCAACCATCGGCGACGACCGGCCTTCCACGGCGATCGACCGCCGGAGGCGCTGATTCATCGGGTGCAGCCATCGCAGCCATGACGGCGTCGATCAGGCCCATCGGGGCCTTTAGGCCCGCCGCCTTGGCTGCTGCGGGGAGGGTCTTCGGCAGGTCGTTCCACGGGGTGCCATCGAGCGACTTCAGCACTGCCACGTGACCCTCGACGAAGTCCTTGCGGCTCAGAAGAATGTCGACGGCCTCTTCGCTGAAGCTAGTTGCGAGTCGCGCCTGCTTGAAGACTGGCACATCGCGGAACATGAAGTCCTCAGGGGTCAGGACCCGTGAGATCGCAGGGTCAGCGTGCTCGAAGGCCTCGTACGCCTTAACCAAGGTCTCGCGGTGCTGCTGATGCATTTCCCGACGCTTTTCACCCATGGGCCTGCGAAGCAGCGCCCACTGGCCAGAGCCGTCGATGAGCTGAATCTTGCCCTTGCGCTCACGGTCCTTGTTCGTGTCTAGGAACCAGACGTACGTCGCGATGCCGGTGCCATAAAACATGTCAGCAGGCAAGGCGACGATCGCGTCGATGACATCCTCTTCGAGCAACCATTGGCGGATCGAGCTGGGACCCTTGTCAGCAGCGAAGAGCGGCGAGGCGTTGGAGACAACCGCCGCGCGGCCGCCCTGGCCGTTCCTGGATGCGGGGGTGAGCTTCGAGGCGCAGTGCGCCAGAAAGAGCATCTGACCGTCAGCGGTGCTCGGGAGTCCGTGACTGAAGCGCGAATCCGGCGCTTTGGCCTGTTCACGCACTGACTTCTCGTCTGCCGACCAGTCGGTGCCAAACGGCGGATTGGACAGGACGTAGTCGAACGTCTGGCCCTCGTAGAGGTCCTCGTCAAGGGTGTTGCCTTGCTTGATGGCGTCCGGCCGTCCGCCCTGGATAAGCAAGTCCGCCTTCCCGAGGCCGAACGCCGAGGGCATGAGCTCCTGGCCGTAGAGCGTGACATCGATCTTCTCGTTCGTCCGCCGCAGGGCTTCTTGTGCGACGAGCAGCATGCCACCGGATCCCGCCGTGGGGTCGTAGATCGAACGCAGCGCACTGTCTCCCGCGAGGGTCTCGTCATCGTTGGTGATCAGGATGTCGACCATCAGCTTGATCGCGTCGCGTGGAGTGTAGAAGTTGCCGGCCGCCTTGCCCTTCTTGTTGAAGGCGCGGTACATGACGTCCTCGAAGACGTCGCCCATGGCGGTGTTGGCGAGGCTGCCGGGCGACAGGTCCAGCACCGAGAAGTGTTTGACCACGGCATGCAGGCGGTTGGTGTCGGCGAGGATCTTCGCGCGCCGGGTGAAGTCGAACGCGATCCAAATGTCCGCGATGTTGTTCGAGAACCCGTCAATGTAAGCCTTCAGGGACTTCTCGACGTTGTCGTCGACCGAGGCGATGGTCTTGAGGTCGAGCGACGAGACGTTGTAAAAGCTGAGCTTGAACTTGTCCTTGACCGCAATGTCGATCAGGTGCGGAGGCAGGTCACCCAGCGAGGCGACGAACTTGGTGACCTCGTCCTTGGTGCCGGCGAGCATGCACTCCAGGCGACGAAGGACCGTGAACGGAAGGATGAAGTCGCCGTAGTCTTCCTCGTCCACCACATTGCGCAGGAACTTGTCTGCCGTGTCCCAGACGATGCGTGCCGTCGTGGCGGTCGTGGTCCCTGCCGTCGGTTCTGCCATGCCCGCCCATTCCTCGATCCAGCTGTACGTGTATCAGGAACTTTACACAGGCGACGTATCAGGAAAGTGACATTCCGAGATGTCGAGCGCGCTGCTGACTCGCGGCAGACGCCGCCGCCGTGAGGCTGACCGGCGCGCGCTCCCACAGCGCGAGACTGGCGCCGCATCTCGGGCGCTGCGCCTCGTGGCCAATGGATGTCGCCCCGCCGTCATCGACGCCGCAAGCGCTCGCCAAGGAGACTTCTCGACCAGGGCGACGCCGCCAACGACCCACCAGCGGGTTGGTCGACACTCCGCCACCGCCACACGCACTAGTGCCCCAGTTCGTACCCAACGCCACTCCCCAGCGAAAGAAGAAGCCCCTCCAGCCTGTTCTGCAGGCCAGAGGGGGTTTCGTTGGCTCCTCCGGTTGGACTCGAGCCAACAACCGTCTGGACTGCCGGATGCTTTGGCAGTTGCGGAATGTCCCGTCGTAGCGTTCTCGGCCTTCAAGAACCGGTCCCGAGCGAGCTGACGGGGCAGAGGCTGCCGCTGCCTATAAAGCCCCTGGCACAGGGACGGACCATGACCAGGAACCCCTCCCCTCTGTCGGTCCCCAAACGCACACTGGACGACATGAAGAACGACTTCTCCGTGCGCGCACGCAAGGCCCGCGTCAAGCAGGGCCTCCCCGAGGTCATCTCCGACCCGGCGTCTCGTAACCTGCTCGCCGCCCTGATGGCATCCGCCACTGAACGATCTCAGGCCCACCGCAACGCGAACACCGCGGCCTGAGCCGTCACAATTTCCAGACTGGTTCACCCAAGCGCGATTCGTCGAACCTTCCGCCGCGCCCGCTCGTCGACGGCGACACGGTGATGCTTTCGATCAGGGCTTGAACGGTTCTGCGACGCTCAGCCAGGCCGACCTCGCCCCACCATGCTTCGAGCTCTGATCTTCGAGTCGGCACATTGCGAAGCACGAGCGAGGCAGACGGTGACCATGCGCCGAGGATCTTCTCGGCGGCCCGCTGCCGTTCCAGTAGGCGCTTGCTGATGGACCGAAGTTGCTCACGTGTGATGGCTCCGTCGCCCGCCTCCTCGGCGTACTCGTCCCGCAACCTCCTCACCTTGCCAAGTTCTTCCTCGGCCCAAGCGATATCTCCGGTCGCCTGCGTCTTGCGCTTCACGCCCGCGCGAATGTCCGCGTCGGCGAGCGTGTCCACGACCAGCTGCGTCACCACCACGTCCACGGGGTGTCCCGCAACTGTCAGGCCGCCGCACCGTCCTCGCAGGCCCGGCTGCTTTGAGCACTGATACCGCCACGCACCGCGGCCATCCGGGCTCCCGCCCATCGGGGACTCACATTTCCCACAGAGCAGGACCCCGGTCAGCAGGTACTTCGGTTCCGGCCCCCGCACCCCCGGTCGGTTCATGATGCTCCGGATCGTCTCGATCGTTTCTTTGGGCAGGATCGGCGACCAGTCACCCTCGGCGACCAACTCTCCGCCCCCGCCACGGCCACCAGGCGAGAACTCGCGCCAACCGCACAGGCTGCCGCGCTGGATCATCTGGCCGAGGTTCGCTGCTCGCCACAACGTGTCGTCAGCCGGAACGCCGGCTTCACGCAGCAGTACGGCAATCATCGCGTCGTCCAGACCGTGATCTTCGGCTTCCAGATGTTCGGACCACCCATGACCCCGCACGCGTGTGGCGGTCCATTTTGTAGGAGCACCTGCCCGATTGATGGCGCGCGCGACGTCGGCGGGTGACATGGCCTCCGACGAGCGGGCAGCTTCGACGAGGTCAATGAGGTCTCGGCGCTCACCTCGCTCGACGACTTTCCGAACTCGCCGTGCGTCCCAACGACCGGCACCGGGTGTAGGCACGCGACGAGCGTTCAGGTCGATCGCAATGGATCGAAGCGACTGTCCGTCGATGATGCGCCGCGCGACTTCCTGGACGATCTCCGCTTCCCTGGTCACGATGAACTGATCGGCGTCGTAGCCATACCCGAGATGGCCATGCGCTTTGCCTGCGTGCGCCTCGCGCCAGCGTGCCGCGACCACACGCTCGCTCTTGATCTCCGACTCATTTGCAGCCACAGAAGCAAGGATTCGAGCGAGTAGACGTCCGGAGGCGGACGATAGGTCGATCTCGGAACTCTCGACGAGCAGAACGGGGATGGGCCTGTGCTGCGACTCGATCACGTCGAGTACACGCTCCAAGTCCGTGACCCGACGCAAGAGTCGATCGAGGTGGCGCGCAGCCAACCCATCCACGGCGCCCGACTCGATGTCGGCGAGCATCCGCTCGAATCCGGGCCGCGTCTTCCCTGACCTTGCCGAGATGTCGTTATCCTCGTAGATCACCGGCTCACCCCAGCCGGCTTCAGTCAGGCGCTCCTTGCCTTGCGCGATTTGATCGTTCACTCCGGCGGACAGACCGGTGCGATCCTGGGAGATCCGAGCGTAAAAGGCAGGGCGCTCTGGAACGGCGCGGATGCGGGTGCGGGCCACCGTCAAACAGTAGTGGGTATTTCATTGGCCGTCTTGACCGAGGTGAACCCGCGCGCGATGCCCTCCAGCACGACGTGGAGGCGGTGGCCCTCGGGCAGCATCGCGTCGACGAAGGGGGTGGAGATGTCCAGGCGGCGCCCGCTCGACTTCAGCATCCGCTCGACGAGCTCGTCGACCTGCGCGGCGTCGAGGCGCAGGTTGGTGAGCTCGTGGCGGCCGCGGCGGGCGATGAAGACCCGGCTGGGGTCGTTGATCCACACCTCCTCCACCTCGGGGTCGTCGAGATAGGGCTGGAGCGGGCCGAAGCCGGAGAGCCGGGCGACCAGCTCGCCGACCACCGCACCGTCGTCGGCGATCGGGGCCACCGCTCCGGTGAGGCTGAGCTCGTCGTGGGCGCGCACCACGTCCTCGGCGATGCGGCGCACGACGGCCGGCTCGCGCTGCGGGTCGACACCCTCGCGCCGCACCTGCTCGCGCACGCGGGCGTCGAGGGCCTCGACCATGCTGTTGTCTGCGGTGTCTGGACGCGCCAGCGTCATGGTGGTGCCCCCATCCCGAGAAGGTTGCCGGCACTCGAAAACTACCCGCACCGAGCGGGCGCAAAACAGAGGTCTGGACCAATCTGTGGAGAGCAGCCCCTCACGCGGGCTGTCGGCGTGGAGGGTGCGCGTGTCGCCCCGGAGTGGCGAGCACGGGGCGCATGCCGACATCATGCCCGGCGTGACCCACGACACCCGCGACACCTACGCCGTGATCGGGGCCGGCCCCTCGGGCCTGGCCGCCGCCCGTAACCTCCAGAAGGCCGGCATCCCCTGGTCGGGCTACGAGCTGGCGTCCGGCGTCGGCGGACTCTGGGACATCGGCGGGCCGCGGAGCACCGTCTACGAGTCCGCGCACCTGATCTCGTCGAAGACCACCACGCAGTTCGCCGAGCACCCGATGCGCGCCGACGTCGCCGACTACCCCTCGCACCGCGAGCTGCTCGGCTACTTCCGCGACTTCGCCGAGACCTACTCGCTGACCGACGGCTTCGCGTTCGGCACCGAGGTCGTCTCCGCGCGGCCGACCGGCGACGGCTCCTGGACGGTGGTCTCCACGGGTCCGGCGGGGACCGTCGAACGCCGCCACGCCGGCGTGATCGCCGCCAACGGGACGCTCAGCGAGCCGTCGGTGCCGGCGTTCGCGGGATCCTTCGACGGCGAGATGTTCCACACCAGCGCCTACAAGTCGCCTACGGTGCTCGCGGGCAAGCGGGTGCTGATCATCGGCGCCGGCAACTCCGGGTGCGACATCGCCGTCGACGCGGTCCACCACGCGGCCTCGGTGGACATGTCGGTGCGGCGCGGCTACTACTTCGTCCCGAAGTACCTGTTCGGCAAGCCCGCGGACACCCTCAACCAGGGCAGGCCGCTGCCGCCGCGGATCAAGCAGGCGATCGACTCCCGCGTGCTCAAGCTGTTCACCGGTGACCCGGTGAAGTTCGGCTTCCCCAGGCCCGACTACAAGATCTACGAGTCGCACCCGATCGTGAACTCGCTGGTGCTGCACCACCTCGGCCACGGCGACCTGGCCGTCCGGCCGGACGTCCGCCGGTTCGCCGGAGGGGAGGTCGAGTTCGTCGACGGCAGCACGAGCGCGTACGACGTGATCGTGCTGGCCACCGGCTACCACCTGCACTACCCGTTCCTGGACCCCGCGCTGCTGCGCTGGAAGGGCCGAGGGAGCGCGCCGGACCTCTACCTCAACATCTTCACGCAGGAGGACCCCGACCTCTTCGTGCTCGGCATGATCGAGGCCTCCGGCATCGGCTGGCAGGGACGCTACGAGCAGGCCGAGCTCGTGGCGGCGTACCTGCGCGCGCGCAGCGACAACCCGGCCGCCGCACGCGACTTCGAGGCCCGCGTCGGCGGGCCCCGGCCGGACCTCTCGGGCGGATACCGCTACCTCGGACTGGAGCGGATGTCCTACTACGTCAACAAGGACGCCTACCGCTCCGCGGTGCGCGCCGAGATCGAGAGGCTCCAGGCATGACCCCCATGGCCACCGACGTCGACACCATCAGGATCGTCTTCGAGGAGGGCTCGCTGACGACGTTGAAGATCGTCATCGGCGCGATCCTCTTCGGTATCGCGCTGGACACGAGGCTCGAGGACTTCGCGGTCGCGCTCAGGCGCCCGTTCGCTATCACCGTCGGCGTGCTCGTCCAGTTCCTCGCCCTGCCGGCGATCACCTTCCTGCTCACGCTGGTGCTCGACCTGCGCGCCTCGCTCGCACTCGGGCTGATCCTCGTGGCCTGCTGCCCGCCGGGGAACGTCTCGAACATCCTCACCCACCGCTCCGGCGGCGACGTCGCGCTGTCGGTGTCGATGACCGCGGTCGGCAACGTGCTCGCGATCTTCCTGATGCCGCTCAACGTCGCGTTCTGGGGCGGCCTGCACCCCACGGGCAAGGCGATCCTCGAGGACATCTCGCTCTCGGCGAGCGACATGCTCGTCGAGGTGGGGCTGGTCATCGGGGTCCCCTTCGCCCTCGGCATCACCATCGCCCGGCTGTGGCCCCGGATCGCGGCGGTCGGGCACCGCATCGTCGGGCCGCTGTCCTACGTCGCGCTGGCCGGGATCATCGTCATCGGCGTCGCCAACAACTGGGACGTCTTCGTCGACTACATCGGGGTCGTGCTGATCGCGGTGTTCCTGCACGACGCGCTCGCCCTGGCGCTCGGGTACGCCGTCGGCAAGGGCGCCCGCCTGCCCGACGGCAGCGTCCGGGCGATGACCTTCGAGGTCGGCATCCGCAACGCCGGGCTCGGTCTGCTGCTGGTGTTCACCTACTTCGACGGCCTCGGGGGCATGGCGCTGGTCGCGGCCTGGTGGGGCATCTGGGACATCATCGCCGGGCTCACCGTCGCCGTCGCCTGGCGGCGGGTCCGCGGCACGGCACCCGCCACGACCTCGGCGGAGGTGACCGCATGAAGGTCCTGGTCACCGGAGGCGGCGGGTTCCTCGGCTCGTCGGTCGTGCGCGGGCTGGCCGCGGCCGGACACGAGGTGGTGAGCACCGACCTGCGGCCACCGAGCGTGGTCATGGACGTGACCTCGGCGGAGCAGGTCTCGCAGGTCATCTCGGCCGAGCGGCCGGAGGTGGTCGTCCACCTCGCGTCGATCGTCACCCCCGGCCCGGGCTCCACCCGCGAGCTCGAGCACGCCGTCGACGTCACCGGGACGCGCCACGTCCTCGACGCCTGTGTCGCCGCCGGGGTGCGGCGCGTGGTCGTCTCCTCCAGCGGGGCCGCGTACGGCTACCACGCGGACAACCCGGCCTGGATCACCGAGGACCAGCCCGTCCGCGGCAACGAGGAGTTCGCCTACAGCCACCACAAGCGGCTGGTCGAGGAGATGCTCGCGTCCTACCCCTCCCTGGAGCAGGTCGTGCTGCGCATCGGCACCATCCTCGGGCGGTCGGTCGACAACCAGATCACCGCGCTGTTCGAGCGCAGGCGGCTGCTGCGGATCCGCGGGTCGGAGTCGCCGTTCGTGTTCATCTGGGACGAGGACGTCGTCGCGATCATCCAGCGGGCCGTGACCGGGTCGGTCACCGGCGTCTTCAACGTCGCGGGCGACGGCGCGCTGACGATCACCGAGATCGCCGGACTGCTCGGCAAGCCGGTGCTGACCGTCCCCGAGCCGGTCCTGCGGGGCGCGCTCGCCGTGGCGTCGCGAGTCGGCCTCTCCCCGTACGGACCGGAGCAGACGCGGTTCCTGCAGTATCGCCCGGTGCTCGACAACACGCGCCTGAAGGCGGTGTTCGGGTACACCCCGACCAGGACGTCGCGCGAGGCGTTCGACGAATGGAGGGCCGCTCGGCGGTCATCCTGACCACCCGGTCCGCACAGCGTCCCTGGCTGCGTACGGGCAGAGGGCCGTGCCAGTCAGGTGCGACGGTCGCATCGCACCCGGCGCTCGGCGTCGCAGGTGTCGCGCCCGCCGCGGCCGTCGGTGGCGTCGCGGCCGCGGTCGCCGTCCAGGTGGTCGTCCCCCGGGGTGCCCTTGATCGTGTCGTCGCCCCGGCCGCCGTTCACGACCGCGCGGTACGTGCCGCACTCCGGGGGTGCCCATCTCAGCGCCGTCGCGGTCGCCGGACTCGGCCTCGGCGATGACGAGGTCGTTGCCCGGTCCGGCGTTCACCCACGCCTTGCACGCCACGACCAGGATCGGCTCGCCGCTGTGGAACTCATCGGCGTCTGCTGACGAACCCTAGGACTTGACCGCGGCCCGAAAGGTCGTCGCGGACCGGGTCGTCACCGGTCCTGCGCGGTCGTGGGGCCGTGCCGCGCCTCCTCGAGCCGCCCGGCGAGGAATCGACGCTCCGCCTCGTTGTCGGTGAGCGCCAACGCCTCCTCGTACGCCTCGAGCGCCTTCCGGTGGCTGCCGAGGCGCAGGAGGAAGTGGGCCCGCGCGGCGCTGAGGTATCCGCCGTACGTCGCCAGTGCCGGCTCGTCCATCAGCGGCCGGAGCGCCTCGAGCCCGGCTCGCGGGCCGTCCCGGAGGCCGACGGCCACGGCACGGTTCAGCGCGACGACGGCGGAGGGGAAGCGGCGGAGCATGACGTCGTAGAGGTCGACGATCTCCCCCCAGTCCGTCGCCTCCCACGTCGGCGCCTCGGCGTGGACCGCCGCCACGGCTGCCTCCAGGGCGTAGCGGGACGGGGGGCCGCTCCGGAGCGCCGCGCTCAGCAGGCGCGTGCCCTCCGCGATCGCGGCCCGGTCCCACTGCGACCGATCCTGCTCGGACAGGACGCGGAGCCGGCCCTCGGGTCCCACCCGTGTCGCACGCCGCGCGTCGTTGATGAGGAAGAGGGCGAGCAGGGCGGCGGCGTCCGGGTCGTTCGGCATGAGCGTGCGCAGCAACCTGGCGAGACCGATGGCGTTGTCGACCAGGTCGTGACGCACGAGCTGGGTCCCGACGGGTGCTGTGTGCCCGGTGGTGAAGATCAGGTGCACCACCTCGAGGACGGCTCCGACGCGTTCGGGCAGGTGGTCGGGGGTCGGCACCCGGTAGGGGATCGCGGCCACCGCGATCTTCTTCTTCGCCCGGGTGATCCGCGCGGCCATCGTCGACTCCTGCACGAGGAAGGCCCGGGCCACCTCGACGGTGGACATCCCGCAGACCAGCCGCAGCGTCAGCGCGACCTGCGCCTCCCGAGCGAGCGCAGGGTGGCAGCAGGTGAAGATGAGCCGCAGCCGGTCGTCGTCGAGACCGTCCTCCGGGCCCGGCACCGACGCGCTCTGCACCAGCTGCGGCAGCGAACGCCGCCACACGGAGTCGCGCCGCACGATGTCGAGCGCCCGGTTGCGGGCGACCTGCGTCAGCCAGGCGGCCGGCCGCGACGGAACGCCCGACTGCGACCACGTCTCCAGCGCGCGGGCGTAGGCGTCCTGCGTGCACTCCTCCGCGAGGCCGAGGTCCCCCGTCACCCGGGCCGTGGTCGCGAGGATCCGGGCCCAGTCGGTGCGGTGCGCGTCAGCGAGCGCAGCGAGGACCTCACCGCTCATCCGTGGTCCACCAGCGGGCGGATCTCGACGCCGCTGTGGTGGGCATGCACCTCGTGCAGCCCGGGGACCAGCGCGAGCACCTCGTCGAGGTCGGCGGCCTCGAGGACGTAGTAGCCGCCGAGGACCTCCTTGGTCTCGAGGAAGGGCCCGTCCGTCGTGACGATCCGACCGCCGGCATCTGAGCGCACCGTCGTCGACATGGGTGGGGGCTGGAGCTCGGCGCTGTCGAGGATCCGGGGCCCCGCTGACGCCGCGAAGGCCGCGTGCGCCGCGTAGAGAGCCTCTTGCTCCTCGGGCGTCATCTCGTCCCACTGCTGCTGGTCGCCGTAGATCAGGATCATGTACTTCGCCATCGCGCGCGTCCTCTCGTGCTCTCTCCGGGGTCTGTCTACTCCTACGACGAACCGCCGGCGCCACGATCGACAGGACCCGGGTGGGATCGGCAGGTCGTCGACCAGTCTGTCGATGGTGGCGCCTCGGTCCTCGTCGGACGAGTAGACCCGGTTCCGGCGACAGCGGATCCGGACGACCCGAAGGAGTACCCCTGATGCCGCCGTTCCGAGATGCCTATCCCGAGATGTTCCTCGCCATCGCGCAGGACCACATCCGCGCAGCCGAGCACGCCGAACGAACGAGGCTCGCCCGTCGCCGGTGGTGGCGTGTCGTCCTGCGGGGCGCCGCATCGCGGTGACCCGTCGCACCAGCCCCCGGAAAGCAGGTGCGTGCCCGGCAGCCACGGCACTAGTCTCGCGCGATGCGTGCCGAAGCGACCTTCACTGTGGCGGAGTTCCAGCCCGCCTCGATCAGTCCGGAGCCGGCGATCACCGCGCGGCTGCCCATCGGTGTGGCGGTGATGCTGAAGGAGTTCGCCGGTGAGCTCTCCGGCCGCTCCGCCACCGTCTTCACCTCGGTGTTCGACGACACGACCGGTGTCGGCACCTACGTCGCGGTCGAGGCGTTCGAGGGATCGCTGGGCGAGCGGAGCGGGGCCTTCAACTTCGTCCACTCCGCCAGCACCTCCGGCACCGACCGCACCGCCGAGCACCTCGCCATCGTGCCGTCCAGCGGCTCGGGCGAACTCAGCGCGATCTCGGGGACCGGCGGGATCACCGTGGACGACACCGGGGTGCACCGCATCTGGCTGTCCTACGATCTGGGCTAGCGACGCCGCCCCCGACCCCGCGGCTGCAATATCGATGGTCTGCGAGCACCCCCGTCGCGATCATGGTCGAGTGACGAGGAAGCCCATCGCGACACCGGCCGGGTCCGGCGCCGCCCCGCAGCCGGTCGACGAGCGGGCCGCCCGCACGGCCCACGGCGCGCTGGCGCTGTGGGCGCTGCTGTTCGCCGCGCCGCACCTCTACTGGGCGTTCGGGGGCCGTGGCGGTCTCGGCGCCGAGAGCGGGGCCGCCGACGCCGCGCTCGGAACGACCTGGTTCTCCGCCTACAACTGGGGCGTCACCGTCGCCTCGGTGCTCGGCGCCCTCCTGTGCGGCTGGCTCGCGCTGCGACCTCGTACGCACGTCCCCGGCTGGCGCCGCGTCCTGCAGGTCACGGCCGTCCTGCTGCTCGTCCGAGGCGCGATCGGGCTGCTGTCCCTGCTCCTGCTGGTGCCCGACGGGCCCATGCCGCCCTACCTCCTGGTCGCCGTCGAGCCGTGGTTCGTCATCGGCGGCCTGCTGTGCGCGCACGCCGCTCGCACCGCCGGCCCGGCCCGTGCCGGACGCCGGCCGCGCCCGGCCACCGACACCGGCTGACACCGGCCCGACCAGCCCCCGGGACGCGTACGCCACCCGACCGGCACCGCCTCCGCACGAGCGCGCGGGGACCCGTGTCGTTGGCCCCTGTTCCCCCCCGTCGGCCGCACATAGCGTCGGGATCGCGACCACGACCCGTGGCCGACTCACTGGACCGAACTCGGAGGAGCAGACATGGCCACCTTGACCGTGTGGAAGTTCGACACCCCGGAAGGCGCCGAGCAGGCGGAGAAGGCGTTGTTCAAGCTCCAACGCCAGGAGCTCATCACGGTGCTCGACGCCGCCACCGTGTCGTGGCCCGAGGGGAAGAAGCGCCCCCGCACGCGCCAGGCCAACGACCTGTGGGGCCCGGGACTGTTGGGCGGGATGTTCTGGGGCCTGCTCTTCGGGATCATCTTCTTCATCCCGCTGATCGGCCTCGCCGTCGGCGCCGCCACCGGCGCCCTCATCGGCGCCCTGACCGACATCGGCATCGACGACAAGTTCATCAAGGACGTCCGCTCCAAGGTCACGCCGGGCACCTCGGCGCTCTTCGTGCTCAGCTCGGACGCCGTGATCGACCGCGTCCACAGCTCCCTGCGCGAGGAGGGCATCCGCGGCGAGCTGATCGAGACCAACCTGTCCGCCGAGGAGGAGGCCAAGCTCCGCGCGGCGGTCGAGGACGACCACCAGGACGCCTGAGCGACCCGGGCACGCGGCCGCGTCGCCTCAGACGCGGCCGCGCAGGATGCGGCGCCAGTAGACCTGCGGAAGGGCGTACCGGTCCACCCACCAGGTCACCGCCCGCGGCACGGTGAGGTCGGGGAACGGCACGCTCGGCCGCGGTCGGCCGTCGCGGTCCACCTCGACGAGCATGAGCCGGCGCCGCGCGGTCGTGATCGGCATGACGGTGTAGCCGTCGTAGTGCGCCATCGGCCCCCCGGTGCGGGCGGCGAGGAGGTTGGGCGCCAGCACGGCGACCTGCTTGCGCAGGGCTCCCCCCGAGGGCCGGGTGCGCAGGTCGGCGACGTCGCCGAGCGACCACACGTCGGGGAAGCGGCGGTGCCGCATCGTCAGCGGGTCGACGTCGACCAGGCCCGCGAGGTGGCCCCCGGCGAGGCCGGAGTCGGCCACCCAGCCGGGCGCCCGGTAGTGCGGCACGACGTGCGCGAACGCGACGTCGTCGAGCCGGTCGGGCCCGGTCGGCGTGACCAGCGTGACCCGGCCGTCGTGGAGCCCGGTGACCAGCGACTCGCGGTGGACCGTGACGCCGTACGACGCCAGCGCCGCCTCGAGGCTGGCGTCCGGCCCGTCGAGGCCCAGCGGCGTGCGGCCGGGGAGCACCAGGTGGACGTCGACGTCGTGCAGCACGCCGGCACGGCGCCAGTGGTCGCAGGCCATGAAGAGCGGCTTGAGCGCGGTCGCGCCACACGGCGCCGGCTCGGGCGGGACCGTGAACACGACGCGCCCCGACCGCACCCCGCGCAGCGCCGGCCAGACCCCCGCGGCGGTGTCGTCGTCGAACGTCGAGGCCGCCCACCCGCTGGCGTACGCCTCGCGCAGGCCCGGGGTCGCGTCCCAGTCCTCGTCGAGACCGGGGCACACCACCAGCGTCGTGCCGGTGAGGCGGCGACCCGAGCGGGTCTCCACCGACGGCCCGGACGGGTCGACCGCGACGACCTCGTCGCGCAGCGCCGTGCAACCCTCGGGCACGACCCGATCCGCCGGGCGGGAGAGCGACGCCATGGTCGCCTCGCCACCGCCGACGTAGTTGAGGAGCGGGCGGTAGCGGTGCACCGGGCGGGACTCGACCACGGCGACGTCGGGGGCCCCGTCACGCAGCAGGCGGGCGGCGAGCGAGATGCCGGCGTTGCCGCCGCCGACGATCAGGACGTCGTGGTGCTGGGGGGTGTCGGGCACCCTGCCACGCTAGCCCGGGGTGTCAGGTGCCGGTCTCGAGGCGGAAGCCGACCCCGCGGATCGCGACGACCTTCTCGCCGGCCGCGGCGGCCTCCAGCTTGCTGCGCAGGCGCCCGATCGTGACGTCGAGGGTCTTGGTCGAGCCGTACCAGTTCTGGTCCCACACCTCGGTCATCAGCGTCTCCCGCGACACGACCTTGTCGTGGTGGGTGGCGAGGACGGCGAGGACGTCGAACTCCTTGGCGGTCAGCGCGATCTCGCGCTCGCCCAAGTGCACGCGGCGCGAGCCCGCGTCGATGCGCAGGCCCGAGGACGTGGTGACGGTCGTGGCGTCGTGCGCCGGCGCGCCGCCGCTGCGGCGCAGCAGGGCCCGCACCCGCGCGAGGAGCTCGGCGAGGCCGAACGGCTTGGCGAGGTAGTCGTCGGCACCGACGTCGAGCCCGACGACGCGGTCGAGCTCGCCGGCGCGGGCGGTCACCATGATGATGCCGCCGAGGTAGCCGCCCGAGCGCATCTGGCGGCATACGTCGATGCCGTCCATGTCGGGCAGGCCCAGGTCGAGGATCACGAGCGCCGGCCCCGCGCCCACCGCGAACGACACGGCCTCGGAGCCCACGGACACCCGGTTGACCTCGTAGCCCTCACGCTCGAGCGTGCGCATGAGGGGGACGGCGATGTCTTCCTCGTCCTCCACCACCAACACGTCGTGAGCCATGGCGAGAGCATAGAGGCGCTTCCAGCAAACGGTGGGGCGAATCGGACGGCCGTGGTCCGCCTCACCCCTGGGGGTGTCAGGCCTCGAAGACGTCGCCCAGCTCGGCGACCCGGCGGAGCACCTCGTCCATCGAGAGCTGCTCGAGCGCGAGGTCGTCGGCGGCCCCCTCCTCGACCTCCGCCCAGGTCAGCGGCGCCGCGACGGTGGGTCGCTCCCGGCCGCGCAGCGAGTAGGGGGAGATGGTCGTCTTGGAGCCGGAGTTCTGCGACCAGTCGAGGAACACCTTGCCCGGCCGCTTGGCCTTGGTCATCACGCTCGTGACCTGCTCGGGGTGCTCCCTCATCAGCTCCTCGGCGACCTCCTTGGCCAGGGCCGTCGTGCCGTCGCTGTCGAGACTGCCGCGCCCGGTGGGCAGCGGGGCGTAGAGGTGCAGCCCCTTGCTCCCGCTGAGGACGGGCGTGCAGCCGAGGTCGCGCTCGGCCAGCGCGTCGCGCACCAGCAGCGCCACCTGCGCGCACTCGTGGAGCCCAGCGGGCTCGCCGGGGTCGAGGTCGATGACGAGCCGGTCGGGGTTGCGCGGCCGGCCCCTCGCGTCGACGGTCCACTGGTGGACGTGCAGCTCGAGGGCGGCGAGGTTGGCCAGCCAGGTGAGGGTGGCGAGGTCGTCGCAGATCGGGAAGCGGATGGTGCCGTCGCCCTTGCCCGAGCGCGAGCCCGTGGTCGGCACCTCGTGCGTGCGCACCCACGACGGCGTGCGGGAGGGCGCGTTCTTCTCGAAGAAGCTCGATCCCTCGACGCCGTGCGGCCAGCGGATGCGGGTGACGGCGCGGTCGCGCAGGTGCGGCAGCAGGACCGGGGAGACCTGCGCGTAGTAGTTGAGCACCTCCCCCTTCGTCGTGCCGGTGCGCGGGTAGAGCACCTTGTCGAGGTTGCTGATGGTGAGCGTGCGGCCCTCCACGTCGACCTGCACCTCGCTCACGCCTGCCGCTCCCCTCGGGAGAGGTCCTCGGGCGTCACGTCGTCGCGCACGCCCTGGAACGACGGCTGGCGCAGCCGGTCGTAGCCCAGCCCGTGGGTGTCGACGTCCACCACGACCCGCGGCTCCACCCAGAACGTGCCGGCCGCGTCGACCCGCGGCACCTCGTCGGCGAACGGCGACGTCCCGGTCGCGAGCGGGGCGAGCAGGCCGGCGAGCCGCGCGCTGGTGGCGCCGGCGATGCCGCTGCCCACCCGTCCGCGGTAGAGCAGGCCGTCGGGCGTCTGCTCGCCGACGAGCAGGGCCGCGAGTCGGTCGGTCGTGCCGACCTGGGGGCGCCAGCCACCGACGACGAACGAGCCACGGTGGCGGTGGGCGAGCTTGCGCCAGTCCTCGCTGCGGGCGCCGAAGCGGTAGCGCGACGAGCGCCGCTTGCTCACCACCCCCTCCAGACCCTGCTGCAGGGTGGCCTCGAAGAGCATGTCGCCGTCGTCGTACGACGCCGGGACCTGCCACGTCGAGTCGGCCAGCGGCAGCCCTTCGAGCAGTGCCCGCCTCTCCTCCAGCGGCCGGGAGGTGAGGTCGTCGCCGTCGAGGCGCAGGAGGTCGAAGACCATCAGCGTGGCCGGCACCGCCGTGACGAGGCGGGCCACCTCCCGGCTGTTGCGCACGTGCATGCGGTGCTGGAGCACCCGGAAGTCGGGGACGCCGCGCTCGTTGAGGGCGATCACCTCGCCGTCGACGAGGACGTCGCGGTCGCCGAGCGGCGAGACGGCCAGGTCGGGCCAGGCCGGGGTGACGTCGTTGTCGTTGCGGCTGGTCATCCGCACGCCGCCGTCGCGGACGTCGACGAGCACGCGTACGCCGTCCCACTTGACCTCGTGCAGCCACTCGGCCCCCGCGGGCACACGGTCGGTCTTGCTGGCGAGCATCGGGCGCACGGGGTGCAGTCTGGCACCAGGGCGCGCGGGCGGCACCCCGCGAGGGGAGACGACCGTCCGTGGCGGCGGCTATCGTCGGTGCATGCGTGCGATCTGGAAGGGTGCCGTCTCCTTCGGCCTGGTCAGTGTCCCGGTCAAGCTCTACGCCGCCACGGAGAGCCACGACGTGTCCTTCCGGCAGGTGCACGCCAAGGACGGCGGCCGGATCAAGTACCAGCGGGTCTGCTCCCTCGACGGCGAGGAGGTGGCCTACGCCGACATCGCCAAGGGCTACGAGACCGAGGACGGCGAGATGGTCATCCTCACCGACGACGACATGGCCGAGCTGCCCTCGACGTCGTCGCGGGAGATCGCGGTGGAGAAGTTCGTGCCCCGCGAGCAGATCGACCCACTGCTGTTCGAGAAGTCCTACTACCTCGAGCCCGAGGGCGCCGGCGCCAAGCCCTACGCCCTGCTGCGCCAGGCCCTCAAGGACGCCGACCGGATGGCGGTGGTGACCGTCGCGCTGCGCCAGCGCACCACCATCGCGGTGCTGCGGGTGCGCGAGACCGAGGCCGGGGAGGTCATCGTGCTCCAGACGATGATGTGGCCCGACGAGGTGCGCACCCCCGACTTCAAGGTCGAGGTCGACGACGCCAAGCCGCAGGAGGTCAAGATGGCCCACATGCTCGTCGAGACGCTGTCGGGCGACTTCGACGCCACCGAGTTCGAGGACGACTACGCCGGCGCCGTCGAGGCGCTCGTGAAGTCGAAGATCGAGGGTGGGGAGATCAAGCGCACCGAGACCTCCACCAAGACCTCCGGCGAGGTCGTCGACCTCCTGGCCGCGCTGCAGAAGTCGGTCGCCGCCGCCAAGAGCGCCCGCGGCGAGGACGCCGCCTCGTCCGACGACTCCGACTCCTCTGACGCCGATTCCGACGAGGACGAGAAGCCGGCGAGGAAGAGCGCCGCGAAGAAGCCCTCGGCCAAGAAGGTGCCCGCCAAGAAGGCGGCGGCGAAGAAGTCGAGCGCCACGAAGAGCACGACCAAGAAGACCGCGGCGAAGAAGCAGGCCAGGAAGGCCAGCTGACCCTCCCCTCAGGCCGAGGGCCGGGCCGTCAGGGGCCGGGGCCGTCAGGCGCTCGCGAGGTCGCGCAGGTCGGCGAGGATCTCCTCGAACCTCGCGACCAGCGAGATGTGTCCCTCGTCGTCGAACAGGTGCGCCCGTGCGCCGGGGATCGCGGCCGCGAGCCAGCGACCGTGCTCGAAGGGCACCATCTTGTCGTGGGCGCCCTGCCAGACCGAGGTGGGCACGGTGACCTCGGCGACGTCGAAGCCCCACGGCCGCACGATCTGCAGGGTGTCCTCCACCATGCCACCGGGTCCCTGCGCCATGGCGTGGCGGAAGGATGCGGCGACGTACCCGGCGAACCCGCCCGTCAGGGCAGCGGCGTCGACCTCGTCGACCAGGCCACCGAAGGCGGCGACGATGTCGTCGGCCGTCACGGCGCCCAGCTCGGCGGCCTGCTCGGTCGCGATCGGGAGGTAGGCCTCGCGACCGGACGCCGCGGCCGCGAAGTCGCGGACGTTCTCCGGACCCATGCCGGCGCTCCAGTCGAGCCCGGCGGCGTCGAACGGGGCGACGCCCGCGAGGAGGGCCACCGACCGGCACCGCTGCGGCATGGTCGCCGCGCACGCCAGGGCGCGCGGCCCGCCGCCGGAGTGGCCGAGCGTGACGAACTCGTCGATCCCGAGGTGGTCGAGCAGGGCCGCGGTGTCGTCGGCGTCGGCGACGAGCGGCACCGGCCATCCCTCCGGCGCGGGCCGGGGGGTGGAGGCGCCGTATCCCGGGCGTGAGCACGTGACCAGCCGGAGGCCGGCTCGCCCGGCGGCGTCCCACAGGGACGGGTCGACGACCGCGGCACTCGGGGTGCCGGAGTGGTGGACGAGCGCGAGGCCGTCGGGGGCGCCGCCGGTGAGGTACTCCAGCCGTCGTCCGTCGGGCAGGGTCAGCAGCTCAGCCGGGGAGGTCATGCCGGATCGTCGCACAGGTGCTCCGCGGTCAGGACGCGCCCACTCGACCCCGATGCGCGGTCAGGACGCGCCCACTCGACCCCGATGCGCGGTCAGGACGCGCCCACTCGGCCCCGATGCGCGGTCAGGACGCGCCCACTCGGCCCCTTCGCGCGGTCACGCGCCGCCCCCGCCGATCCACGAGCGGATCTCGTCGGCGTGCTGGTCGAGCAGTGGCGGGGCGACGTGGTCGCGCCGGGTGACCTCGGTGCCCTCGGCGTCGAAGAACCGCAGCGGCGGGCCGGGCAGGGTGATGTCGCCGAGCGTGGGGTGCTCGACGTCGACGAGCAGTCCCTGGCTGGCGACCTGGTCCCACGCGTAGACCTCGTCGAGCGTGCGCACCTTGCCCGCCGGCACGCCGACCTCGGCGAGGCGGGCGAGCAGGGGCTCGGCGTCCCAGTCGGCGAAGGCCCGCTCGACCACCTCGATGACCTCCTCGCGGCGGGCGACCCGCTCGCCGTTGGTGGCCATCCCCTCGGCCTCGGGGTCGAGCCCGAAGCCCTCGCAGAACCGCTTCCACAGCCCCTCGCTGCCCAGCGCGATCTGCACCGCGCCGTCACGGCAGTGGAACAGGCCGTAGGGGGCGATCGAGGGGTGGTGGTTGCCCTGGGCGCGCCCGACCTCGCCGGCCACGGTCCAGCGGGTGCCCTGGAAGGCGTGCACCCCGACGACCGACGCGAGCAGCGACGTACGCACGACCGTGCCCTTGCCGGTGCGCTCGCGCTCGTGGAGCGCGGCGAGCACGCCGTAGGCGCCGTACATCCCCGACAGCAGGTCGGCGATGGGCACGCCGACGCGCTGCGGGTCGTCGGGACCCGACCCGGTGAGCGACATCAGGCCCGCCTCACCCTGGGCGATCTGGTCGTAGCCGGCGCGACCTCCCTCGGGACCGTCGTGGCCGAAGCCGGTGATCGAGAGCACCACGAGCCGCGGGTTGCGGCGCATCAGCTCCTCGATGCCGAGGCCGAGGCGCTCCAGCACGCCGGTGCGGAAGTTCTCGACCAGCACGTCGGCGCGCTCGACGAGGCCGACCAGCACGTCCTTGTCGACGTCGTCCTTGAGGTCGAGCGCGATCGACTCCTTGTTGCGGTTGGTGCAGAGGAAGTAGGTCGACTGGCGCGCGTCGGGCTCGCCGACGAACGGCGGTCCCCAGCCGCGGGTGTCGTCGCCGCTGCCGGGCGCCTCGACCTTGATCACCCGCGCGCCGAGGTCGCCGAGCATCTGGGTGGCGTGCGGGCCGGCGAGCGCGCGGGTGAGGTCGACGACCAGGAGGTCGGAGAGCGGGCCGGTCGGGGATGCGGTCGCGTCGGTCATGTCGGGGTTCACCATCCGGGGAGGACGAGGGCGGCCCAGACGAGCAGCGGCCCGGCCAGGGTGACGATCACGGCGTAGGTCAGGATCTGCTTGTAGTAGACCGGCTCCTCGATCGTGTCGGGCTTGTTGGCGAGCATGAGCGCACCGTTGGTCGAGAACGGGCTGACGTCGACGATGGTCGAGGCGACGGCGAGGGCCGCGACGAACATCGCCGCGTTGATGCCGCCGTCGGCGATGAGGGGCACGGCGATCGGGATGATGACCGGCAGCAGCGCGGTCGAGGAGGCGAACGCCGACACGACGCCGCCGACGTAGCAGAGGACGAGGGCACCGATGGCGGCCGCACCGAGGCCGGCGGCCCAGCTGCCGACGAACTCCGGCGAGCCGGCGGCGGTGAGGATCGTGGCGTAGGTGCTGACGCCGGCGACGAGGAGCACGGTGGGCCAGGCCACCTGGCGGATGGCGTCCTTGTGCTCGTTGGGCGAGAGCATCGCGAGGATGACCGCGGCCGTGATGGCGACGAAGCCGATGTTCTTGTCGAAGACGAGGGCGACCAGGGCCACCCCGACGAACGCGACCAGGGTGAGCACCTGGTCGCGGCGCACGCCCTGGGCCTGGGTGCCGACCGGGGCGGTCGCGCCCATCCCCCGCGCCGGCACCGTGACTCCGCCGCGGTGCAGGTCGTCGTCGAGCGTGTCGTCGTCGTCCGGGTCGATCCGCAGCGCCATCAGCTTGCGGCCGCCGAGGACCACGAAGAGGATCGCGGCCATCACCGTGTTGACGACCAGGCTGGCGAGGAAGACCGTGATCTCGCTCGAGGGCAGGCCGGCGTCCTCCATCACCGAGTTGGTGATGACGCCGTAGATGCTGATCGGCGAGAAGCCGCCGGCCTGGGCGCCGTGCACGACGAACATGCCCATCATCAGCGGGCTGATGCCGTAGCGCCCGGCGAAGCCCAGCGCGATCGGGCCGATGATCGCGCACGCGGCGGGGCTGACCGCGCCGATGCCGGTGAGGACGCCGGTGACGGCGAACATCACCCACGGGATCAGCGCCACGCGTCCGCCGACGGCGCGCACGGCCGTGCGCACGATCAGGTCGACGGTGCCGTTGTTGCGGGCGATGGCGAACAGGTAGGTGACGCCGATCAGCGTCAGGATCAGGTCGCCGCTGACGCCGGCCAGGATCTCCTTCTCGTCGAGGTCGAGGGCGTACATGCCGACGAACCACGCGGCCACGTAGGCCAGCGCGCCCATGTTGATCGGCAGCACCGTGCCGACCACGAACAACGCGACCAGCGCGATGATCGCAATCCATTCCGGACCCATTGCGGTCCCCTTCCGAGTAGAGGGCCGGCACGGCGGGGCCTCGGGGGGTGGCCCTGGTCACAGCGCGGCGCAGTGGCCTAGCCAATAGGACAATGAGCCGGATCGTCAATAGGCTGGAGACATGTCCGAGTCGTCCTCCTTCCCCCAGCGCCTGCTCCGTACGCGGCTCTACGAGCAGGTCGCCGGGCAGATCTCGGCCTGGATCGACGACAACGGGCTGACGGCGGGCGACCGGCTGCCCCCCGAGCGCGAGCTGGCCCAGCGCCTCGGCGTCAGCCGCGCCACGCTCAGCCAGGCGCTCGTCGCGCTGGAGGTGATCGGCGTGGTCGAGGTGCGCCACGGCGACGGCACCGTCGTCACCGCCGGGCACCGCACGACGCGCCGCATCGTCGACGCGATCCGCAGCCACGCCGACCGGCTGCCCGAGATCATCGAGACCCGCGACGCCCTCGAGACCAAGATCGCCGCGCTCGCCGCCGTGCGTCGCACCGACGACGACCTCGCGCGCATCGACGACGCCCTCGACGCGATGGCCGCCGACATCGAGGCCGGCGGGCGCGGCGTGGAGGGCGACGAGCGCTTCCACGGCGCGGTCACCGCCGCGTCGCACTCCCTGCTCCTGGCCCGGCTGATGGACGAGATCGGCGACCTGGTCGAGGAGACGCGGCTGGAGTCGCTCGGCCAGCCGGGCCGCCCCCAGGACTCGCTGGCCGGCCACCGCGCGATCGCCGAGGCGATCCGTGCGCAGGACGCGGCCGGCGCGGCCGAGGCGATGCACGCGCACGTGGCGCTGGTCAGCGACGTCGCGCTCCTCCGCGAGCAGCAGTGAGTCCCGCGGAGCTGGTCCTGGTCGTGGCGACCGGGCTCGCCGCCGGCGTCCTGTCGTCCACCGTCGGGGTCGCGTCGCTGCTCAGCTTCCCCGTCCTCGTCGGCCTCGGGCTGCCCCCGGTCGTCGCCAACGTCTCCAACACCATGGGGCTCATCCCCGGAGGGCTCGGCGGGGTCGTCGGCTACCGGCAGGAGGTGCGCGAGGCGGGTCGCGTGGCGTACGTGATCATGGTCGTCTGCGGCCTCGGCGCGATCCTCGGCGCCGCGCTCCTGATCGGACTGCCACCCGGCGTCTTCGAGGCGATCGTGCCCTACCTGATCCTCTTCACCTGCCTGCTCGTCGGCATCCAGCCGCGGATCGCCGCCTGGCTGCGGGCGCGCCACGAGACACGCCACGGCGTCGCCCTGGCCGAGCGCCGCCACATGTCGCCCCTGACCACCGTCTTCGCCACGATCACGGGCGTCTACGGCGGATACTTCGGCGCCGGCGCGGGGGTGATGATGGTCGCGGTGCTCGGCATCGGCACCGACCTCGAGCTGCGCGTCGTCAACGGGCTGAAGACCCTGTCGCTGATGGTCGGCAACATCGTCGCGGGCGCCATCTTCGCCGTCGTGGCCGACCCGCGCTGGGACGTCGTGGTGCTGCTCGCGGCCGGCTCGCTGGTCGGCGGCTACGTCGGCGCGCGCATCGGTCGCAAGCTGCCCGACGCGGTCTTCCGTGGTGCCGTCGTCGCGGCGGGCGTGGTGGCGGCGCTCCTGCTGTTCTGAGTCCTGGCCGGCCCGGGCCCGGCGCACAGCCGGGCCCGGGGCCGCCCCTCAGGACAGCAGGCCCCGCACCACCCGCAGGCCGACGGACAGGCGCGCCAGCTCGGCGCTCTCCTCGCGGCAGATCTCCTCGAGCGTCTTGGCCGCCCGCCCGACCAGCTGCGCGTCGGCCTCCTCCCACGCCGCCACCCGGGCCGGCGCCGGGTCGGCGGCGTCGGTCGACTCCAGCACCTGCGCCGTGAGCTGCTGGTGCACACCGTAGAGGTCGTCGCGCACCGCGGCCCGCGCCATCGTCTGCCACCGGTCGTCGCGAGGCAGGCCGAAGATCCGCTCCACCATGGCCGGCAGCCCCAGTCGCTCGCCCAGGGCGAAGTGCACCCGGGCCACCTCGACGGGGTCGAGGTCGAGCCGGTCGGCGGTCTCCACGATGCCGAGCAGCGCGTAGGCCGAGGCCAGCACCGCCACCCGGGACGCCAGGTCGGCGGGGACGCCCTGGTCGGTCAGCCGCTTCTCCCGGGCCTGGTAGTCGTCGAGCTCGCGCCCGCTCATGATCTCCGGCAGCGCGGCCATGACCGTCTGCACGCGCTCGCGGAAGAACTCGACCGTGGCCCTCGAGTCGAGCGGGGGCCGCCGGTTGGTGACCAGCCAGCGCGACGCGCGCTCGACGAGGGTGCGCATCTCGATGCGCATCCGGGTCTGCCGCTCGGCGGGCACCTGGTTGTCGAGCGCCGCGATCTCCTGGCGCAGCGGCAGCGAGCCGAAGATCTCGCGCGCGACGAAGTTGGCACGGGTCAGGTCGGCCGGGCTCGCGCCGGTCTCGCCCTGGAGCCGCGGCCAGAACGTCATGCCGGCGCCGTTGACCAGGTCGTTGACCACCTGGGTCACGATGATCTCGCGCCGCAGGGGGTGGTCCTCGATGGCCGCCTCGAGGTCGGGCAGCATCTGCCTCGGGAAGTAGCCCAGCAGGTCCTCGCGCAGGTAGGGGTCGTCGGGCAGGTCGGAGTCGATGAGCTCCTCGGCCAGCACGATCTTCGTCCACGCCAGCAGCACCGAGAGCTCGGGCGTCGACAGCGCCTGCTTGCGGTCGAGGCGGCGGCGGACCTGACGAGTGCTGGGCAGCCCCTCGAGCTCGCGGTTGAGCACGCCGCGGCGCTCGAGCGCGCGCATCCACTCCTCGTGCACGTGCAGCAGCGACGGCGCGTGCGCCTGGGCGTTGGCGAGCGCGAGGTTCTGCTCGTAGTTGTCGCGCAGGACCAGCTCGCCGACCTCGTCGGTCATCGCGGCGAGGAGCGTGTTGCGCGCGTCCTCGTCCATCGCACCCGCGCGCACCACGCGGTCGAGCAGGATCTTGATGTTGACCTCGTGGTCGGAGGTGTCGACGCCGGCGGAGTTGTCGATGAAGTCGGTGTTGATCCGCCCGCCGTCGCCGTTGACGCCGAACCGGGCGTACTCCACGCGACCGAGCTGGGTGAAGCCGAGGTTGCCGCCCTCCCCCACGCAGCGGGCCCGCAGGTCCTCGCCGTTGACGCGGATCGCGTCGTTGGCCTTGTCGCCGGCGTCGGCGTTGGTCTCCTCCGAGGACTTCACGTAGGTGCCGATGCCGCCGTTCCAGAGCAGGTCGACCGGCGCGAGCAGGATCGCCTTCATCAGCTCGGCGGGGGTGAGCGCGGTGACGTCGGCGCCCAGCCCGAGCACCTGGCGCACCTGCGCCGACACCGGGATCGACTTGGCCGAGCGGGGCCACACCCCGCCGCCCTCGGAGATGAGGGAGGTGTCGTAGTCGCGCCAGCTCGACCGCGGCAGCTCGAAGAGCCGGCGCCGCTCGGCGTACGACGTCGCGGCGTCGGGCGAGGGGTCGATGAAGATGTCGCGGTGGTCGAACGCCGCCACCAGCCGGGTGTGCTCGGAGCAGAGCATGCCGTTGCCGAAGACGTCGCCGGACATGTCGCCGATGCCCACCGCGGTGAAGTCCTCGGTCTGGCAGTCGACGCCCATCTCGCGGAAGTGGCGCTGGACCGAGACCCACGCGCCGCGGGCGGTGATGCCCATCGCCTTGTGGTCGTAGCCCACCGACCCGCCGGAGGCGAAGGCGTCGCCCAGCCAGAAGCCGTAGTCCTTGGCCACGCCGTTGGCGATGTCGGAGAACGTCGCGGTGCCCTTGTCGGCCGCGACGACGAGGTAGGAGTCGTCGCCGTCGTGGCGCACCACCTCGCGGGGCGGCACGGTCCGGCCGTCGACGAGGTTGTCGGTGATGTCGAGCAGGCCCGAGATGAACATGCGGTAGCAGGCCACGCCCTCGGCCAGCCACGCGTCGCGGTCGGAGGGGTCGGGGAGCTGCTTGCAGAAGAACGCGCCCTTGGCCCCCACCGGGACGATCACGGTGTTCTTCACCATCTGCGCCTTGACCAGGCCCAGCACCTCGGTGCGGAAGTCGTCGCGACGGTCCGACCAGCGCAGGCCGCCGCGCGCGACGGCGCCGAAGCGCAGGTGGGAGCCCTCGACGCGCGGGCTGTAGACGAAGATCTCGAAGCGCGGTCGCGGCTCGGGCAGCTCGGGGATGGCCGACGGCTCGAGCTTGAACGAGATGTAGGGGTGCACGTCGCCGTCGGCGGAGCGCTGGAAGAAGTTGGTGCGCAGCGTCGCGCGGATCAGCGTGCGGTAGGAGCGCAGGATGCGGTCGTGGTCGAGGCTGACGACGTCGTCGAGGGCCCTGGCCAGCCGCTCCTCCACCGCCTCCACCTTCGCCACGCGCGCCTCCGCGTCGTGCTCGAGCGCCCGGCCGTCGCGGCCGGGGTCGAAGCGCGCCTCGAAGAGCTCGACGAGCAGGCGGGTGATGTCGACGTTGCTGCGCAGCGCCTCCTCGATGTAGTCGAGGGCGAAGGGCGAGTTGCCCTGCTTGAGGTACTTCGCGTAGGCGCGCAGCACGGTGGCCTGGCGCCAGGTCAGCCCGGCCGCGAGCACGAGCCGGTTGAAGCCGTCGATCTCGTTGTAGCCGTCCCACACCGCGCGCAGCGCCTCCGCGAACAGCGCTCGCTCGCGGGGGGCCAGCACCCGGCCGTGGCGCAGGCCGAACTCGTAGATGAACGACGGGCGCGCGAGCCCGCTGAGCTCGTAGGGCCGCTCGTCGACGACCTCGACGCCCATCGAGGTGAGCATCGGCAGCATCGCGCTCAGCGACAGGGGCTCGCCCACGCGGAAGACCTTGAGCCGCGACTCGCCCCGGCGGTAGGTGCCGCGGACCTCGTCCTGGTCGAAGAGCGCGAGGTCGATGCCCTCCTCGCCCTGGATGGCCTCGATGCGCCCGAGGTCGGCCGAGGCGCGCTGGGGCTGGTAGTCCTCCTTGTAGGCCTCGGGGAACGCCTCGGACCACGCCCGCGCCAGCGTCGACCCCTCGTCGACGCCGTACTCGGCGACCACGGCCGCCACGAAGTCGTCGCGCCACGAGCGCGAGGCCTCCATCAGCCGCCGCTCGAGGTCGGGCACGTCGATCTCGGGCACCTGCGCGCCCTTGGGCGGGTGCACCACGAAGTGCACCCGCGCGGTCGTCGACTCGTTGACCCGGGCGGTGAACTCGACGTGCTCGCCGCCGAGCTGCTCGCGCAGGATCTCGGAGAACCGCTCACGCACGGCCGTGTTGTAGCGGTCGCGCGGGAGGTAGACGAGGACCGAGACGTAGCGCCCGTAGGTGTCGCGGCGCACGAACGCGCGCAGCTGGCGGCGCTCGCGGGCGCTCATCACGTCCTGCGCGACCGGGGCCAGCTCGTCGGGCGAGGTGTGGAAGAGCTCGTCGCGGGGGTAGTTCTCCAAGGTGTCCATCAGCGCCTTGCCGGCGTGGCTGCGCGGGTCGAAGCCGGCGTGGCGCATCACCTCGGTGACCTTCTCGCGCAGCACCGGGATGCGGGTGACCGACTCGGTGTAGGCGGCGCTGGAGAACAGGCCGAGGAAGCGGCGCTCGCCGACCACCTCGCCGTCGGGGCCGAACGTCTTCACCCCGACGTAGTCGAGGTAGGCCGGACGGTGCACGGTGGCGCGCGAGTTGGCCTTCGCCAGCACCAGCAGCCTCTTCTCCCGAGCCTTGGCCTTGACCAGCGGGGGCAGCTTGGCGAACGACGTCGACAGGTCCTGGTCGTGGCGCAGGATGCCCAGCCCGGAGCCCGGCACGGCCCGGAGCCCGCACTCCTCGGGCGCGCCCTCCTCGGCCTCGAGCTGGTACTCGCGGTAGCCCAGGAAGGTGAAGTGGTCGTCGGCCAGCCAGGTGAGGAAGTCGCGGCCCTGGCGCAGCTCCTCCGCCGGCAGCGGCGGCGGCGCCTGGTCGAGCTCGGCGACCACGGCGAGGGCCTGGGCGTGCATCTTCTGCCAGTCCTCGACCGACTCGCGCACGTCGCGGAGGACCCGCTGCAGCGCCTCGGTGATCTCGGCGGCCTCCTCGTCGTCGGTGCGGTCGATCTCGAGGTGCATCCACGACTCGGTGGCCTCGGGAGCCTCCGTGGTGCCGCTGGTCGCGGCCCGGGGCTCGTGGGCGTGCACGTGCTGGAGCGCGCCGGTGATGTCGCGCTCGACGGCCAGCTGGGGGTGGACCACCGCGTACACGGTGTGCCCGAGGCGGTTGAGCTCCATCGTCACGGAGTCCACGAGGAAGGGCATGTCGTCGGTGACCACCTCGACGACGGAGCGGCCCGACGCCGACCAGCCGGAGCCGGCGATCGTGGGGGTCACCACGCGCACGGCGGCGGTGCCCTGCGGTCGCGCCGAGGCGAGCTCGCGGTGCGACGCCACGGCGCCGAGCAGGTCGTCCGGGGACCGCTCGGCGACCTCCTCCGGAGCGACGTGGCGGTAGTAGGCCCGGAGCAGGTCGCCCCACTCCGGACGGTCCGCCGTCGCCGCTTTGAGCTGCTGGTCCTTGGTCTCCTCAGGCGTGGCCACGCATCGACCCTAGGACGCGCGATGTGACCGTCACAACACGGGTCCGTGGCGCCGCACTCGCGAGCCTTCCACGGGCACGGACGTCACCGTCCTCGCCGCGTCGCGACTGGTCGGCCATGATGGGTCACCGGTCGGGACGCCCGTCCCGACCGCCCGCACGAACACTCCGGAGGACCCCCAGATGGGCAAGCGCGTGGTCAAGGACATCACCTACGACGCCCCGCTCGACGAGGTGTGGGCGATGCTCACCGACCCGGCGTTCCGCGAGCGGGTGCTCGAGCGGATGAAGGTCGTGCGGGGCAGCGTCGTGGTCGAGGACGGGGTGGTGACCCTCGACCAGGTGCAGTCCGCCTCCGGCCTGCCGTCGTTCGCCACCAAGCTGGTCGGCGACGAGATCCGCATCGTGCAGGTGGAGACCTGGCGCTCCCCCGAGCGCGCCGACATCGAGGTCACGATCCCGGGCAAGCCGGGCGAGATGTCCGGCACGGCGACGCTCACCGAGTCGGGCGGCCGCACCACCCAGCGGGTCGACCTCGAGGTCACCGTGCGCCTGCCGCTGGTCGGCGGCAAGATCGAGGGGCTCGTCGGCGACCTGCTCCTCAAGGCGCTCGACGCCGAGCACCGCACGGGCGTCGAGTGGCTCGCGTCCCGGTGACCGACCCGGTCCTCAGCTGAGCCGGTCGCTCCCGGGTGCGGTGCGGCTCTCCGCCTGCCCGGAGTCGTCAGGCGACTCGACACGGTCGTCCTCGCGGCGGCGCAGCCACACCACCAGGCCGAGCAGCACGAACGGCCCGAAGGCGAGCAGCAGCGTCAGCGCCTGCTCGTAGGGGTGGAGCGCCCCCATGTGCCACAGGGGACGGAGCGGGAGGACGGGGACGAGCACGCCCCCATCCTCCCCCATCCGGCCGAGGGCCGGGACGTCAGCCCTGGTGGGGGTAGCGGTGGTCGGTCGGAGGCACGAAGGTCTCCTTGATCGAGCGCGGTGAGGTCCAGCGCAGCAGGTTGACCGCGGCACCGGCCTTGTCGTTGGTGCCCGACGCCCGACCGCCGCCGAACGGCTGTTGGCCGACCACGGCACCGGTGGGCTTGTCGTTGACGTAGAAGTTGCCGGCCGCGAACCGCAGCGTCTTGCGCGCCCACGCGATCGCCGAGCGGTCCTGGGCGATGATCGCGCCGGTCAGCGCGTACGGGGCGAACGACTCCATCTGTGCCACCACCGACTCGAAGTCGGCGTCGTCGTAGACGTGCACGGCCAGGATCGGCCCGAAGTACTCCTCGGAGAACATCTGGTCGGTCGGGTCGCTCGACTCCACGATCGTGGGCCGCACGAACCAGCCCACCGAGTCGTCGGTCTGCCCGCCGGCGAGCAGGGCGAGGTGGTCGGTGCCCTCGACCCGCGCAATGGCCAAGCGGTGCTTGGCGAACGCCCGGTCGTCGATGACCGCGCCCATGAAGTGGGACAGGTCGGTCACGTCGCCCATGGTGAGCGCCTCGGTGTCGGCGATGAGCTGGTCCTTGATCTTCGCCCACACCGAGCGCGGGACGTAGGCGCGCGAGGCCGCCGAGCACTTCTGGCCCTGGTACTCGAACGCGCCCCGGATCATCGCGACCCGCAGCACGTCGGGGTCGGCGCTGGGGTGGGCGACGATGAAGTCCTTGCCACCGGTCTCGCCCACGATGCGCGGGTAGGAGCGGTAGCCGGCGATGTTCTCCCCCACTGTGCGCCACAGGTGCTGGAACGTCGGGGTGGAGCCGGTGAAGTGGATGCCGGCCAGGTCGCGGTGCGCCAGCGTCACCGTGGAGACGTCGAGGCCGTCGCCGGGGAGCATGTTGATCACGCCCGGCGGCATCCCGGCCTCCTCGAGCAGCTCCATCGTCAGCGACGCGGCCAGCTGCTGGGTCGGCGACGGCTTCCAGATCACCGTGTTGCCCATCAGCGCCGGGGCGGTCGGCAGGTTGCCCGCGATCGCGGTGAAGTTGAACGGCGTGATCGCGTAGACGAAGCCCTCGAGGGGGCGGTGGTCGGTGCGGTTCCAGATGCCGGGGCTGTTGGCGATCGGCTGGTCGGTGAGGATCTGCTTGGCGTAGTGGACGTTGAAGCGCCAGAAGTCGATCAGCTCGCACGCCGCGTCGATCTCGGCCTGCACCGCCGTCTTCGACTGCCCCAGCATCGTCGCGGCGTTGAGCCGCTGCCGCCACGGTCCGGCCAGCAGGTCGGCGGCCTTGAGGATGATCGCGCACCGCTCGTCGAACGGCATCCCCCGCCAGCCCGGCGCGGCCTCGGCGGCCGCCGCGATCGCGTCCTCAGCGTCCTTCGTGGTCGCGTTGCGCAGCGTGCCCAGCACGTGGGCGTGGTCGTGCGGCTGCACGACCTCGATCTCGGCGCCGCCGCCGTCACGGCGCTCGCCGCCGATCACGGCCGGGAGGGAACGCTGCTGCGTCTCCAGCCGCGCCAGCTCCGTCACGAGGGTCTCTCGCTCCGCGGTGCCGGGCGCGTAGGTCAGGTTGGGCTCGTTGGTGGGAGCCGGCGGAAAGGTGATCGCGTCCATGCCGTGATCGTGTCAGAGAGGCCAGCGGGCACCAAGCGGCCGTCAGCGCGAGGCGAGCAGGTCGCCGATCTCCTGGGTCGCCCACCAGGCGAGGTCGTCGTCGGCGTCGGCGTCGTCGTCGGTGTCGACGTGCGCGGCGACCACGTCGCGCCACCGGACCGGTCCGTCGTCCGCCGCAGTCTCGACGACCACCACGACCCGCCGGCGACAGCCGTCGGGCAGCCCGGCCACCAGCTCGGCCGAGGCGTCCGCTGCGCGCATCAGGGCGACGTACTCGCTCTCCTCGCCGTCGTCGGCGGCCACGACCGCGCCGGTCGTGCGCGGTCCGTCCGCCTCCCAGTCCTCGGCCAGCCGCGCGAGCGTCGACGGGAGGTAGCGCCGGGTCACGTCGTCGCCTTTCGCGGCGTCCTCGGTGTCGCCTTCCGGCGACCCCGCGGGGCGCGGGGTCGGGTGTCGGAGGCGGAGTCCTTGAGCTCGTCGAGGGCGTCGCAGACGCTCTGGGCGAGCACGTCGGCGTCGGGCACGGCGTCGCGGTCGGTGGTGATGCCGTAGAACACCCCGCCGTCGTAGGACGTCACCCCGATGGCGATCGGGTGGTCGGGCAGCAGCGGGTGCACGGGATAGGACTCGAGCATCCGGGCGCCGTCGGCGTAGAGCGGGAACTGTGGTCCGGGGACGTTGGTGACCGAGATGTGGAAGCCGCGCCGCATCTCGGCGGCGGCGAGTCGCGAGCCGAGCGCATGGAAGGTCGTCGGCGCGAACCCGGCGATCCCGGAGAGCCGCCGCGCCGAGACGTTGCGGCCGTTGTCGCGGTGGGCGCGCAGGTCGTAGCTGACCTGGTGGAGCCGCACCACCGGGCTGGGCTCGCCGATCGGCAGGTGCACGAGGTGACCGGTGATCTGGGTGCCGAGCGAGGTGGACTCGAGCTCGTCGTCGATGACCGACATCGGCACGATCGCCTTGATCGTCCGCAGCCCGCCCAGCGACTCGTTGCGCGCCATCAGCCAGCTGCGGAGGCCGCCGGCCAGCGTGGCGAGGATGACGTCGTTGACCGTGCCGCCGTGCACCTCGCGGACCGCCCGGTAGTCGGAGAGCTCGGTGCGCACCGTCACGAAGCGGCGCTGCTGGGACAGCCGCCGGTGCACCGGGGTGGCATGGACCGGCCCGCGACCGGCGAGCGCGTTGGCCACCTGCACCATCCGGGCGCCCGACGCGGACGCCGCGCGACCCAGCGAGTCGGCGTTGGCACGGGTCGTCAGCCAGAGGGTGCGCGGGCTCTCGAGGGTGTCGGTGACGGCGTCGAACGCCGCGGACACCGGGCCGGGGGGCCGGCGCGGGCGCCAGTCGTCGTGGCCCAACGGCGATCGGTCGGGCGAGGTGTCGAGCAGCACCTGGCCGATGTCGACGGTCTCGCGTCCGTCGACCAGGATCTGGTGGCTCTTGGTCAGCAGGGCGACCCGGCCGTGCTCGAGGCCCTCCACGACGTAGCACTCCCAGAGCGGCCGGTTGCGGTCGAGGGGACGCGAGGCGATGCGCGCGACGAGGTCGCGGAGCTGGTCCATCGAGCCCGGGCGCGGCAGCGCCGAGCGGCGCACGTGGTAGCCGAGGTCGAAGCCCTCGTCGTCGACCCAGGCCGGATTGGCCAGACGTGCGGGCACCATCTGGAGGCGCTGGCGGTAGCGCGGGACGAACGCGATCCGGTCGCCGATCAGCCGGACCAGCCGGTCGTGGTCGAAGCCGGAGTCACCCGGGTCGAAGATCTCGACCGTGGCGTTGTGCATGGGCGTCGTGGGGGACTCGGCGGCCAGGATGGCCAGGTCCCGCGGCCGGAGCCGCTCACTCATGTGCTGCCCTCTCGTCGATGATCTTGTCCCGCATGGGATTCTGACAGAGGCTGCGAGCCGGCGTCCGCGCCGGCCGCTGCCCGTCCCTCACCCCGCCGAAGGAGATGTCCGTGTCCGGTCGCGTCCTCGCGCGCCTCACCCCTGTCGTGCTCGTCCTGGCCGTCTCGCTCACCGCGTGCGGCGACGACGACACCTCGTCGCCGTCCGGGTCCTCGTCCCCGTCGTCCTCCTCGTCCTCCCCGTCCTCCTCGTCGGGGTCCTCGGAGTCGGGCTCCGCGACCGTGTCGGTGACGCGGGAGGGCGACACCTTCACCCCCAACGGGGAGCGCGTCGAGCTGGCGGTGGGCCAGACCCTGGTCCTGACGATCGACTCCGACGAGCCTGGTGAGCTGCACGTCCACAGCACCCCCGAGCAGGAGATCTCCTACGACGAGGGCACCTCGGAGCACGAGATCACCATCGACCGGCCCGGCGTGGTCGAGGTCGAGAGCCACGACCCGGACATCGTCCTGCTCCAGCTCGAAGTCCGGTGAGCGCGGGGGCCTCCGGCGTGGGCGGAGCGATCTCGGCGCACGGCCTGGGCGGCGCCAAGGACCTGCCGATCCCCTCCGAGCTGGCGATCGCCGGCGCCGTCGCCGCACTCGTCGTCTCCTTCACCGTGCTCGCGGTGGCCTGGCGCGAGCCGCGCTACGACGCCGCCACCAGCGGCCGGCCGGCGCCGGCATGGCTCGACCGACTGGTGTCCTCGCGTGCGCTGGCGGTGACCGCCCGCGTGCTGGGCATGGCGTTCTTCCTCTACGTCGCCGCCGCGGCGGTGTTCGGCCAGGACTCCCTGATCAACCCGTTCCTGGGCACCTTCTACGTGCTGCTGTGGGTGGGCATCGTGCCGGCGTCGCTGCTCCTCGGCCCGGTCTTCAAGGCGGTCAGCCCGGCGCGGACCATCAGCATGGCCTTCGCGAAGGTGTCCGGCGTGCCCGAGGGTCAGGGGCTCTACGCCTATCCCGCCCGGCTCGGCTACTGGCCGGCGGCCGCCGGGCTCTTCGCCTTCGTCTGGCTCGAGCTGGTCTACCCCTACTCGACCGACGTGGGCCCCGTCCGGCTGTGGTGCGCGGCCTACCTCGGCATCATGTTCATCGGCTCGGCGCTGTGGGGCACCACGTTCCTCGAGCGTGCCGACCCCTTCGAGGTCTACTCCTCGCTGGTCGCCAAGCTGTCGATCTGGGGACGCCGCGACGGCGTGCTGGTGCTGCGCAGCCCGCTCGCCAACCTCGACACTGTGGTGCCCCGGCCGGGCCTGGTCGCCGTGGTCGGCGTGCTCTTCGGCAGCACCGCCTTCGACTCCTTCCGCGAGTCGACGCCCTGGCTCCAGCTCGTGCAGTCGCTGTCGGGCTCGCGGGTGTGGCCCGACACGCTGGCGCTCATCGCGTTCTCCGCCGGGGTCGCCCTCGTCCTGACGATCGCGACGATGGCCACGGGGGTCACCAGCGACACGCCCCGGCGGGCCCTGCCCGACCTGTTCGCGCACTCCGTGGTGCCCATCATCGTGGGCTACATCGTGGCCCACTACCTGACCTACTTCGTCGAGTACGGCCAGCAGACGCTGATCCAGCTGAGCGATCCCTTCAGCCGCGGCGACAACTACCTCGGCACGGCCGACCTTCAGGTCGACTACTGGCTCTCGTCGCACCCGACGTTCCTCGCAGTCACCAAGGTGCTCGCGGTCGCGCTCGGCCACGTCGTCGGCGTGGTGGCGGCCCACGATCGCGCGATCAAGCTGCTGCCGCCGCGGCACCAGCTGACCGGTCAGCTGCCGTTGCTGGCAGCGATGGTCTGCTTCACCGTGGGAGGTCTGTACCTGCTGTTCGCGGCATGACGGCCCGCTGCGGCGGCACCGGCCCGTAGGGCCAGCCCTCGGGCAGGACGTCGGTGACCGTGACGATCTCGCACGACCCGCGGTAGTCGATCACGTCGGCCGGGTCGCGCCAGCCGACGAAGACCACCCGGTCGGCGTCGCCGTTGTCGCCCTGCGTCGGGTCGTCGCAGTGGATCTTGTCGCGCTGGCCGTCGGGCAGGACGTAGATCGTGTCGTTGCCCTGCTCGGTGAACACCTTGTCGGCGCCGGGGCCGAGGAAGACGACGTCGTCGCCCTCGTCGCCCTTGATCTTGACGTCGTCGCCCGCGCCGTCGATCAGCACGTCGTCGCCGGGGCCCCCCTGGATCGCGCCGTCGTCGCCGGGGCCGGCGTCGATCCAGTCGTTGCCGTCGTTGCCGATGTGCTTGTCGATGCCGTCGCCGCCGTGGAGGCGGTCGTCGCCGGGGCCGCCGCCGACGAGGTCGTTGCCCGCCTCGCCGTGGACCACGTCGTTGCCGGGCCCGGCGGTGAGCTTGTCGTTGCCCTCGCCGCCGTAGATCTCGTCGTCGCCCTGCCCGCCGTCGATCGAGTCGTCGCCGAGCCCGCCGGCACCCCAGTCGTCGCCGGGCTGCAGGGTGATCCAGTCGTTGCCGTCGTCACCGGTCACGGTGTCGTGGCCCTTGCCGGCGAAGATGGTGTCGTGCCCGCCGCGGCCCTTCACCTTGTCCGCGCCACCGAGCGACATGATCCGATCGGCGCGGTTCTTGCCGCGGATGACGTCGTCGCTGGTGGTGCCCATGGTGAGCTTGGCCGACCAGGCCGGGCCGGCCGCCAGGACGACGACCAGGCTCGTGAGGATGGTGAGTCGCAGTTGAGGTGGCATACGAACAAAATAGGTCAAATCTTGATCTTTTACAGAGTCTTGGCCCACCTGGGACGCCTCATCCGGCCGCCGCCGCCCGTCTGCCGCGCCCCGGCCCGCGGGCTCGCCGGAAAGGCCAGCGACGGGGGCCCGAGCGGTCGCCGGTGGTCCGGTCGCCGGGGACCGCGTGCTCGGGGAACACCGCGTCGGCCAACGCACCGACGCCCTGGGCCAGCGCCGAGTCGCCGAGGTCGACGACCGCACGGCCGCTGACCAGCGCGCGGTCGAGCCCGGCGCGGTCGTCGGGGAGGAAGTGCAGGCCGGCGACCCTGCTGAAGCCCTCGACCATGCCGGCGATCTCCTTCTCCGACCACCCGATCGAGGAGCGCATGCGGTTGACGACCACGCGCACCGGCGTGGGCGCCCCACGCTCGCGCAGATCGACCAGCGCCCGAGCGAGCCGGGTCAGGCCGACCGGATCGGCCGATCCCACGACCACGACCTCGTCGGCCTGCTCCAGCGCCGCCAGGGTCAGTGCGTTGCGCCCCGGCCGTCCGCTCAGGTCGGAGCCGGCCTCGTCCTCGAGGCTGAACCCGGTGTCGACCACGACGTCCCCGTGGGCGCGGGCACGCTGGAGCAGCCGGTCGACCTGAGCCCCCCTGACCTCGCGCCACCGGTCGGCGCGTGGCAGCCCGGTGACCACCGCGAGGTGCTCGCCGACGCCCCGGCACACCGACGCGAACCGCTCGTCGAGCTGGCCGGCGGCCGCGAGCCGGGAGGCGGAGAGGAGCCCGGAGACCTCGTCGAGGATCCCCAGCTGCTGCGCCACGGCGCCGCCGTAGGGGTCGAGGTCGGCGAGCACGACGGGCACGCCACGACGGGCCACCTCGGACGCCAGGCTGGTCGCGACCGTCGTTCGGCCCGGAGCGCCGGCCGGACCCCACACCGCCACGACCCGGCCCCAGACGGGGGCGGCACCGGGCTCGGCGTCGGGCGGGTCGGGCACGGGCGCGCCCTCGTGCCCGGCCCGGGTGTCGACGTCGTCGAGCGTGGTGACGACCCGCGGCAGGGTCGCCAGCTCGCCACGGCCGACGAGCGCGCTGATGCCCAGGCGTCCGGCGTGCTCACGCGCGTCGAGGTCCTCCGGGAGGGCCGAGGTGACGGCGACGGGGCGCACCGCGTGGCGGTGCAGGTGCGCGATGCTCGCCGGGTCGAGCCCCGGGGCGTCGAGCGAGACCACGGCGACGTCGGCCTGCCCGCTGGCGACGGCCGCGAGCAGGTCGTCGACGTCGACGCAGCGCTTCAGCACGACCACCCCCGGATGGGCCTCGAGGTCGGCCAGCGCCGGCGACTCCCACGGCTCGCCCGCTGCGAGCAGCAGCACGCAGATCACGGCGATCAGCCCCGGCCGACCACGCGGAGCCGGTCGTCGCCGACGGCCGCCAGCACCGTGCCGAGGGCCTCGTCGTCGGCCTCGGGCACCGCCAGCACCAGCTGGCGGGCGGTCGCGGAGGCGAACGCGTCGGACACCACGGGCGCGTCGAGGACCACCACGTCGGCCAGCACCAGCTCCGCGGGCGGCCCGGAACGCCGCTGCGCCAGGCCGGGCTCGGGCACCACCCAGACGTCGACCCGCGACCCCCGGACCAGGCCGGTGGGCACGTGCTCGGCCGCGACCGCGATCGAGAGCGACACCGTGTCGCCCGCCGCCTCCTCCCCCAGCGCCGAGGCGGGCACCAGCTCCCCGGCCGTCAGCGCCCGGGTCAGGGTCAGCGCCGCGGGCAGCTCGTCGTCCACGGCGAGGTAGCGGGCGTGGTCGGCGGAGTCGTCGAAGCGCACCAGCGTCGCCTCGAGGTCGTCGGCGGTCAGCGTCTGCCCCGCCACCAGGTCGGCCGAGGCCGACCACACCGGGGTCATGTCGTCGGCCCCGGAGAGCAGCCGCGCGCCGGCCACCACCGAGCCCGTCACGAGCACGACCCCGATCCAGAGCCGGGGATCGCGCCACCCCGGCGTGGTGGCGCGGATGGCCGCCGGCACCACGCCCGCCCCGTCACCCGCCGGCGTGGTGGCGAGTGGGCCGTGGCGGCTGATGCTGCGGGAGGTGGTCCGAGACGTGGTCCGAGGCACGACGCCATCATTGCCCCGGGGGGCGGACTTCACACCTGGCTCTCCACAGCCCACGGCCGGGCGGCGCCGGGCGCCGGACGTGCGGTGGCACGATGGTCCCATGGCCGACGACCCCCGCTTCCTGACGCTCGCCGACGTCGCCGAGGTGCTCAACACCTCCGGAGCGCAGGTCTACGCGCTGGTCCGCCGCGGCGAGCTCCCCGCGATCAAGATCGGCGGACGCGGCCAGTGGCGCGTCGAGCGGGCGCAGCTCGAGGAGTTCATCCAGCGCATGTACGACGAGACCCGCACGTTCGTCGACCAGCACCCCTTCGTCGACGTCGAGGCCGACACCGACTGAGTGAAGGGGCTGCGGCGTGTCGTGATCAGACCGCTGCGCGGCGGTGCGAGTGGGCCGACGACACCACCGCCCGGCTGACCGGGCGCGGTAGCGACAGGGCCTCGCCAAGCCCCTCGGGCGGTGCTAGCGTCGATCGATGCTGCCTCGCCGCGTGTCCTCGCGTCTGCCTCTCACCGCTGTCACGGCGCTGCTGCTCGCCGTGGTCGCGCTCCCGCCGGCGCCCGCGGCCGAGGTCGCCCTGCCTGGGCAGGTCACCGTCCACGACAGCCGGACCTCGAGCCCGTCCGTGGACATCTCGCGAGTCGTGGTGGCAGGCGCCCCCAAGATGTCGGAAACTCAGTCCGTGCGCGTCGCGGTGCCCGGCGGGTTCCGACCCGGGCACCACCTCACGATCTGGTTCGACGTCGACGGGGACGCCGAGCCCGAGGGCCGCTTCGACGTGCGCTTGAGAACGCCCGGACCGAGGCACCCCCGCCGCCTTCGCGTCGACCAGCAGTTCCGGATCGGCGGCGGCTGGGACGGCCCCGGGACCCGGGTCTACTGCCGAGAGGATCAGGACTTCCTGCCTGTCTACAAGGTGCGTCCCGGTCAGCCCCTCGTCTGGGTCAGCCTCACCCTGTGGGAATGCCTCCAGCTCCCGTACCCCTTCGAGTCCGGCGATGATGACAGCGGTGCCTGGCGCACGGCGGTACGGGTGGCCAAGGACGGCCGAAGCGACACGGCGCCCAGCGGACGCGGATGGAGCCCACGGGTGCTGGGCTTCGGTGCGGGGCCGGACCCAGAGCCCAAAGTCCTGTCGTGACTCTCGTGGACTTCCCCTCCTGTGGGGGCATCGTGATGATGAGTCGCGCCGGGCGTTTGCCGGGAGTCTTCGCCGGCCGTCTCGCGGATGGGCGACCGCCGGGTCCTCGCCGTTGGCGGCGGCCTGTGACCAGGTGGCGTACTCCTGTGCGCTCATGTGGGGCTCGGCGGGAACCGCAGGACCTCCAAGGCCTCGAGGGAGTCGGCGCGCGCAGGGGTTGCGCGAGCTCGGCTCATCGGCCGGTGCGCTTCGAGCACATCCCCAGGTGCTGGGCTGGGGCGCTAGGTGCTGGGCTGGGGCGCTGACGGGGCCGGGCCCGGGCTGCGTCAGCCGACCTTCCCGTCGAGCTCGACCTCGACGACCCGCTCCTCGTCGCCGCGGACCACCGACATCTCGACCGTCTCGCCGGGCCGGTGGGTGCGGATCGCCACGATCAGCGCGATGCCGTCGCTCACGGGCTGGTCGTCGACCGCGACGATCACGTCGTCCTTCTCCAGACCCGCGCGCGCGGCGGGCGTGTCAGGCATGACCTCGGTGATGGTGGCGCCGTTCGACTGCGACTCGCCGCCGGTGCGCACCTGGGCGCCGATGACGGGGTACTCCGCGCGGCCGGTGCGCAGGATCTGGTTGACGGTCGTGCGGACCTGCTCGATCGGGATCGCGAAGCCCACGCCGATGTTGCCCGACTCGCGCGACAGGCCGCCGGTCGTGGCGATGGCGGAGTTGACGCCGACCACCTCGCCGGTCAGGTTGACGAGCGGGCCGCCGGAGTTGCCCGGGTTGATCGCGGCGTCGGTCTGCACGGCGTTGATGTAGGACGAGTCGTCCTCCGACTGTCCCGTCGTCACCGGTCGGTTGAGGGCGCTGACGATGCCCGACGTCACCGTCTGGCTCAGGCCCAGGGGCGCGCCGAAGGCGACCACGGGGTCGCCGACGCGCAGCACCTGCGAGGCGCCCAGCGCCGCCGGCTCGAGGGTGTCGGCGGCCTCGACGAGCAGCACCGCGAGGTCGTAGACCGAGCTGCGGCCGACGACGGTCGCGTCGAGGCGTTCGCCGTTGGTGTCGATGACGACGATGGTGCCGTCGTCCTCGGCGGCTGAGGCGACGACGTGGTTGTTGGTCACGACGTGGCCCTCGCGGTCGAGGACGAAGCCGGAGCCGGTGGCGCCGCCGGCCTCCCCGTCGAGCTCCGCGACGATCTGCACGGTGCTGGGAAGCAGCGCCTGGGCCACGGCGGCGACCGAGCCGTTCTCGGCCTCCAGCGGCGCGGCGGTCTGGGTGCGGACCCCGCTCAGCCCGTTGTCGTTCGTGCCGGGCCGGGACGACAGCTCGTCCTGGATCGCGGCACCGGCGAGGCCGCCGAGGATCCCGACCACCAGCGCCAGCGAGGCGACCGCAGGCCACACCCACAGCGGGATCCTGCGGGCGACGGCCGAGGGGCCGGCGTACGGACGCGGCTGCGGCCCGGGGCCGACGTAGGGCTGGCCCGGCTGCGCGGGCTGCTGGCCCCAGCCGCTCGGGAAGGGCACCGTGGGGGCCGCCGGGTCGTGGCCCTGGGCGTGCCGCGGCAACGCGGGCTCACCGAAGGGCGTGTGGTGCGGCGGCGGGCCGCCGAGCATCGCGTCGCCGGAGGACTCGTCCGATGCCTGGCCGGCAACCGGCTCGCCGGTCGACTCGGGGGTCGGCTCGGGGGTCGGGTCGGCGCCGTAGGGCCGTCCCTCCGGGTGGGCGGCCTGGGCGGCCGGCGCGCTCGGCGCGAGCTGGTCGCCTCCGCGTGCGGGCTCGGGCTCGGGCTCCCGCGACCGCCAGCCGGCCAGCGGCTGGGTCGGCTCCTCGTCGGTCGCAGCCATCTCGTCGGGGTCGGGAGCCGCGGGCTCGGGGTGCCGGGCGGGCGCCTGCTCGGCCGGGACCTGGTCGTCGTGGTCCCGCTCGTCGGGCCTGTGCTCGTCGTTCACGGGACGATCTTCTCCCGGATCGCCACGAGGCGCTCGGCCAGGGGCGTCCGGGAGGGCGTGGCCGGACCGCGGGTGGCGCGGTCGTCGACCATGGCGGCCGGGCTCACCGGGCCGGTGGGGCGGCTCAGGTCGGTGACCGGCGGACGCGGCTCGACGCGGGGACCGCCGGCGACGCCGAGGGCGAGCACGCCCACGACGCAGGCGCCCGCCGCACCACCGCCGATCGCGACGAGGGCGCGGCGCGGGCGCGGCCGGGAGGTGGGGAACGGCGCGGCGCCCACGCCGAGGCCCGGGCCCGGCTCGAGCGCGGAGCAGCGGCCCACCAGGGCGGACTTGAAGTCGTGCGAGGTCTGCCCGGGCCCGAACGACAGCTGGGCGAGCTGGGTCTTGACCCACCCCTCCTGCTCGACGAGGTCACGGCAGGCATGGCAGACGTGGACGTGGTCCCAGCAGCGCTCCTCCTCCTCTGCCGTGAGCCGGCCGTCGAGGAGGGCGCTGACCCGCGATCCGAGGTGGCTCATCACGACACCCGCGGCTGCGCGCCGAGCGGCCCCGAGTAGCGCGAGCGGCCCGCGGCCGGCTCGCGGTGCGCCAGGGCCTTGCGGAGCATGGTGCGACCGCGGTGGATGCGCGAGCGTACGGTGCCGAGCTTGGCGTCCATGATCTCCGCGATCTCCTCATAGCTGAGGCCCTCGACGTCGCAGAGCACCACGGCGGCGCGGAAGTCGGGGGGCAGCGTGGCGAGCGCGGTCTCGATGTCGTCGTCGAACGTCCGGTCGGCCACCGCCAGCTCCGGCGCGGGCGCGGTGCTGGTCAGGCGCGCGGCGCGCTCGTCGGAGAGCGCGTCGAAGCGGATGCGCTGCTTGCGGCGCGCCCCGTCGAGGAACAGGTTGGTGGTGATGCGGTGGAGCCACCCCTCGAACGTGCCGGGGGTGTAGCCGTCGAGCGACCGGAAGACCCGGACGAAGACCTCCTGGGTGAGGTCCTCGGCGTCGGGCCGGTTGCCGGTGAGGCGGTAGGCGAGGCGGAAGACGCGGTCGGAGTGCTGCTCCACGACCTCGTCCCAGGTGGGTACGTCGACCGCGTCGACGTCGGGTGTGGCGTCGACGTGATCACCCACGAGGGCTCCCTTGTTCGTCCTTCTCGACCGCAGCTGCACCGGTTCGCTGTCCTTCCCTGACGCTAGGCATGCCGACTGAGAGTTCCCTGTGAGCCACATGCGCTCCGGCCAAGAAACCTGAGCGGCCCGTCGGATCACAGCGTCCAACGACCGGAGGGCCGCATGTGTTCCCGGCCACGCCCGGCGCCGACCGCGCGATAGGGTCGGCGGGTGCCGACCCACACCCCGCCGATCAAGTCCGCGAGCTGGTCCTACGCCGAGTCGTTCGTGGCCGAGGACGAGGTCCTCGCCGCCGCTCGCAGCCGCGCGGAGGAGGTGGGCGTGGCCCCCGTCGGCTCCGGCGTCGGGGCCGCGCTGCGCTTCCTCGCCTCCGTGCTCGACGCGCGGGCCGTGGTCGAGATCGGCACCGGCACCGGCGTCTCGGGGCTGTGGCTGCTGCGCGGCATGCGCGCCGACGGCGTGCTCACCACGGTCGACATCGAGGCCGAGCACCAACGCCTGGCCAAGGAGACCTTCACCGAGGCCGGGATCCCGGGCAACCGGGCCCGCACCATCGCCGGCGCGGGTCTCGACGTGCTGCCCCGCCTCACCGACGGCCACTACGACCTGGTGTTCTGCGACGGCGACAAGCGCGAGTACGCCGCCTACCTCAAGGAGGCGCTGCGCCTGCTCCGCCCCGGGGGGATCGTGGCGTTCGACAACGCCCTGTGGCACGACCGGGTCGCCGACCCCGCCCAGCGCGACGAGGAGACGGTGACGATCCGTGACCTCGGCCGGGCGGTCCTCGAGCACGAGGCCCTGGTGCCGGTGCTGCTGCCCGTCGGCGACGGCCTGCTGGCCGCCAAGAAGGAGTGGGCCCCCGAGACCTGAGCGCTGCCGGGGGCGAGCGTGGTCAGGACGCGCCGACTCGACGGGATCTGGCGGTCAGGACGCGCCGACTCGACGGGATCTGGCGGTCAGGACGCGCCCACTCGACGAGATGTCAGAGGCGCGCGGCGGCGGTGAAGCCGTCCCAGCCCTCGGCGACGGCGACGACGTCGCACGCCTCGACCAGCACCGGCGGGCTGCCGACGATCTGCGAGCCCGGCGCCTCGGCGGCGCCGGCCACGAAGGCGCGCTGGAAGTCCTCGCGCGCCTGGCTGCTGGCGAAGACGTAGCAGCCCTCGAACCACTCCCCCGGCACCTGGCGCCAGGTCTTGAAGCGCAGGCCGTCCATGCCGGTGAACCGCGCATGGGAGGTCTCGGCGACGTAGGCCGCCAGCCGGTCCTCGACGCCCTCCGGCGCGCCGGCCAGCGACCACCGCACGGTGAGTCCGAGCATCAGGCGATGCCGGCGAGGGGGTCGTCGGAGCCCAGCCAGGACAGCAGCAGCCGCGGCCCCCAGCCGCTGGGGCCGGCGGTCCACTCGTGGCGGTCGACCGGTGACTCGGCGGCCGAGGCGAAGTCGATGTGGGCCCAAGGCACGTCGCCGGCGAAGTGCTGCAGGAAGAGCGCGGCCGTGATCGCACCGGCGCCACCCGCGGCGTTGTCGCCGTCGGCGATGTCGGAGTTGACCTTGTCCTCGTAGTCGGCGACCAGGGGCATCCGCCAGGCGTTCTCACCGGAGGCGGCCGCGGCGGCCGCGACGTGCTCGGCGAGTCCCTCGTGGTTGGCGAAGTAGCCGCCGGTCCACTGGCCCAGCGAGACCTTCATCGCGCCGGTCAGCGTGGCGATGTCGACCAGCACCGCCGGGTCGAGCTCGCTGACGGCGTAGGCCATCGCGTCGGCCAGCACGAGGCGGCCCTCGGCGTCGGTGTTGTTGACCTCCGAGGTGCGCCCGCCGTAGTGGGTGATGACGTCGCCGGGGCGCATCGCGGAGCCGCTGACGGAGTTCTCGGCCGCCGGCACCAGGCCGACGACGCGGACCGGGCAGTCGACGTCGGCGAGGGCGGCCATCGTCGCGATCACCGCTCCGCCGCCGCTCATGTCGCGCTTCATGGTCAGCATGCCCTCGCTGGGCTTGATGTCGAGGCCGCCGGAGTCGAAGGTGATGCCCTTGCCGACCAGCACGACGGTGGGCACCCGCTTGGTGGCACCGCGCGGGGTGTAGTCCATCCGGATGAGCCGCGGCTCGTTGACCGACCCGCCGCCGACGGCACGGATGCCGCCGAAGCCCTCCGCCTCCAGACGGGCGTCGTCCCAGACCTCCACGTCGAGGCCCGCGGCCGCACCCACCGCGACGGCCTGGTCGGCCAGCCAGGCGGGTGTCTTGAGGTTGGACGGGACGGTCGCCAGCACGCGCGAGCGCCAGCCGGCGCCACCGAGGGCGAGCGCCCGGGCGAGCGCCTCGTCGGCGCCGTCGTCGCTCACGCCGGCCAGCACGATCCGGGCGACCGGCCGCTCCTTGGGCCCGGTCGAGCGCCAGTGGAAGGCGAACGAGGCCAGCATGGCGCCGACGACGAGGTCGCCGAGGCCGTCGGCAGGTGCGATCGCCGGCAGCGAGGTGATCACGCTGGAGCGGTCCTTGGTCGCGCGGGCCAGCGCGGCGCCGGCGCGGCGGAGGTCGGTCGCCGTGGCCTCGCCGACACCCACGAGCAGCACCGTGCCGAGGCTGTCGGTCGCCCCCTCGAGGTCGGGCGGAGCGGCGACGGGGATCGTCGTCACCTCGCCCGTGCGACCCGTGGCCCGCGAGGACTCGAGCGCGGCGAGGAGGTCGACGCCGAGGACCTGCGCGGCCTCGTCGGCGCCGGGGCCCAGCAGCGGGGCGTCGTCGTCGCCGGGGAGCACCGGGAACGCCCACACCTCCGCGCCGCCGATCTGGTGCGGCAGCGCGGGGCTGAGGGCGAACTCGGGGGGCGAGACCTGGGTCGGCAGTGCGGTGATGGGCACGATCAGCCGACGACGTCCTTGAGGGCGTCTCCGAGAGCCGCGGCCTCCTCGGCGTTGAGCTCGACCACCAGCCGGCCACCGCCCTCGAGCGGGACGCGCATCACGATGCCGCGTCCCTCCTTGGTGACCTCGAGCGGTCCGTCGCCCGTGCGGGGCTTCATGGCGGCCATCGGCGCACCTCTTCCTTGTTCAGCCATCACTGGATGCGGCTCTTCACATGCGAATCGAGGCGGCTGAGCGTGCTGGCCGCCCCGATCGGCGTCGTACGGCGCCCATTATCCCTCATGACGCGCGTGATCGGCACCACAGGGCCGCAACACCTCCTCCACGTCGGGCAGACTTCGCCCATGACGACCTCCCGACCCGACCCCGCCGCCGACCCCGCCGCCGATCCCGACCCCGTGCTGCTCCACGTCGAGGACGCCGTCGCGACGATCACGCTCAACCGGCCCGAGGCGATGAACGGGCTCGACGTCGCGACCAAGGAGCTGCTGCGCGACACCGTCCACCGCGTCGCCACGGACCCGGAGGTGCGGTGCGTGGTGCTGACCGGCAGCGGCCGGGCCTTCTGCGTGGGACAGGACCTCAAGGAGCACCTCGCCGGCCTCAAGGGCGAGGCGGACGTGCCCCTGTCGGAGACCGTGACGATGCACTACAACCCGATCGTGCTCGCCCTGGCGACGATGCCGAAGCCGGTGATCGCCGCGGTCAACGGCGTCGCGGCGGGCGCCGGCGCCAGCCTGGCCTTCGCCGCCGACTTCCGGATCGTCGTCGACACGGCCGGGTTCAACACCTCCTTCGCGGGCGTCGCGCTCTCCTGCGACACCGGGGCGAGCTGGACGCTGCCCCGCCTCGTCGGGCGGGCCAAGGCGATGGAGCTGCTCTACTTCCCGCGCACCGTGACGGCGCAGGAGGCGCTCGAGCTCGGGCTGGCCACCCAGGTCGTCAGCGCGGAGGAGCTTCCGCAGGCCGTGGGCGAGCTGGCCGCCCGGCTCGCCGCGGGCCCGACCGTCGCCCTCGGGTCGATCCGCCAGGCGGTCGCCCACGCCGCCGCCCACCCGCTGGAGGAGTCGCTGGCCTTCGAGGCCGAGAAGATGGCGCTCACCGGGGGCACCGACGACCACCTCGCCGCCGTCGACGCCTTCATGTCCAAGCAGAAGCCGGTCTTCCGGGGACGGTGAGCCTCAGACCGCCGCGGTGAGATAGGCGTAGGTGAAGACCAGCACGCCGACCACCATGCCGAGGTGGGCAAGCAGCGAGAGTCCCGGCCCGTCGCTCCACGAGTCGCCGGCCGCCGCCGGGGCATGACGTCCCCTGGCAGGCAGCCAGCGAGCGAGGATGAGGAGACCGCAGATGGCGGTCACCCACCAGCAGGCGATCGCGAGGATCCCGACCAGTGGTCCGCCGACGGGCGAGTCCTCCGGCGCGACGAGCACGCCCAGCCAGAGGACGAGTGCCACGACGCCCGACCCGAAGTGCACCCAGGGGACCCGCCTGCTGATGGACAGCCGGCCCGCCGCGCTCTCGCCGCGGAGGCGGAGCCGGGTCAGCACGATCGCCACGGCCGCCAGGGCCGTGAGGATCCAGACGACGATCGGGAACGACATGACGCGGGAGTCTGCCCTAGTCGCTCAGCGGCTCGCCAGACGAGGGTCCCGGGCCCGGCTCGCGGCGCCGCCGCTCCTCCATCTCGGTGGCCAGGCGGGCCAGCAGGGCGTCGACCTCGGACATCCGGTAGCCGCGCAGCGCGAGCGGGAACCGCACCCTGCGCAGGTCGTCGGCCCCGATGGGGCGCCCCTCGGGCAGGTCGAGGTCGGGACGGTCGTCGTAGGCCGGGGGCATCGAGCCGCCGCGGCCCGAGGCGATCACCGCGACCCCGCCCATGGCGAGGACGATGAGGACGGCGAAGAACCACATCATCATTCGGGCCGCTCCGGAGCCGGGGTGGGCCAGCGATCCGCCCGCGCGGCGACCATCAGCTCGACCGCCTCGTCGACGTCGTCGGTGACCACCATCATGTCGAGGTCGGCGGCGTTGATCTTGCCCTCGGCGAGCACCGTCTCGCGCAGCCAGTCGACCAGGCCGGACCAGTAGGACGTGCCGATGAGCACGATGGGGAACGAGGTGACCTTGCGGGTCTGGACCAGGGTCAGCGCCTCGAAGAGCTCGTCGAGGGTGCCCACGCCGCCGGGCAGCACGACGAAGCCCTGGGAGTACTTGACGAACATGGTCTTGCGGGCGAAGAAGTAGCGGAAGTTGATGCCCTTGTCGACCCATTGGTTGAGCCCGGACTCGAAGGGCAGCTCGATGCCCAGCCCGACGCTGACCCCGCCGGCCTCGCACGCACCCTTGTTGGCCGCCTCCATCGCGCCGGGACCGCCGCCGGTGACGACGGCGAAGCCGGCCTCGACGAGCCGCCGGCCGACCTCCTCGCCGACGGCGTACGCCGGGGCGTCGACCGCGGTCCGGGCGGAGCCGAACACCGCGATGGCCGGGCCGAGCTCGGCGAGCGCGCCGAAGCCCTCGACGAACTCCGCCTGGATCCGCAGCACCCGCCACGGGTCGGTGTGCACCCAGTCGGTCGGGCCACGGGAGTCGAGGAGGCGCTGGTCGGTGGTGCTGCCCTCGTGGACCTGGCCGCGCCGCTCGATCACCGGGCCCGCCATGCGGCCCCCCTGGCGATCGCCGGGCAGGTCGGTGCGCTCGCTCATGCCAGCCACTCCTTGAGGATGCGCTCGCACCGCTCGACGTGCTCGGCGGGGACGTGCTCGTCCTGCTTGTGGGCGAACATCGGGTCGCCGGGGCCGAAGTTGACGGCCGGGACACCGAGCCTGGTGAACTGCGCGACGTCGGTCCAGCCGAACTTGGGGGCGACGTCGCCTCCCACCGCGTCGACGAAGGCCCGCGCCGCGGGACGGTCGAGGCCGGGCATCGCGCCCGCGGCCATGTCGGTGACGGTGAGGTCGTAGCCCTCGAAGTAGTCGCGGACGAACGCCTCGGCGTCGGCCTCGCTGCGGTCGGGGGCGAAGCGGAAGTTGATCTCGACGACGCACTCGTCCGGGACCACGTTGCCGGCCACGCCACCGCGGATGCCGGTGGCGTTGAGGCCCTCGTGGTAGGTCAGGCCGTCGATCACGGGCTGGCGCGCGACGTAGGCGTCGAGCCGGGCGAGCACCGGGGCGACGAGGTGGATCGCGTTGACGCCCTTCCAGCTGCGCGCGCTGTGCGCCCGCTCGCCGGTGGTGCGCAGGTCGACGCGCATGGTGCCCTGGCAGCCGGCCTCGACCGCGGCGTTGCTGGGCTCCATGAGGATCGCGAAGTCACCCTGCACGAGGTCGGGGTCGCTCTCGGTGAGCTTGCGCAGCCCGTTGTGCACCGAGTCGACCTCCTCGGCCTCGTAGAAGATGAACGTCAGGTCGCGGTTGGGCTCGGTGAGGTCGGCGGCGAGCTTGAGCATCACCGCGTCGCCCCCCTTCATGTCGCAGCTGCCGAGGCCGTGGAGGACCCCGTCCTCGAGGCGACCGGGCAGGTTGTCGTTGCGCGGCACGGTGTCGAGGTGCCCGGCGATGACGACGCGCTCGTCGCGGCCGAGGTCGGTGCGGGCCACGACCGTGTGGCCGCGGCGGGTCACCGTGAGGTGCGGCAGCGCGGTCAGCGCCGCCTCGACGGCGTCGGCGATCTCCTGCTCCTCGTGGCTGACGGAGGGGATGTCGACGAGCTGCCGGGTCAGGGTGACGACGTCGGCGGAGAGATCGAGGTGGGGCATGGCGACGATTCAACCATCGATGCGAGGCGCCGCCGGGCTAGCGGTCGGCGAGGTGTGCGAGCAGCCCGTCGACGATGCGGGCCAAGCCGAACTCCAGCTCGCGCCCCGGGTCGCTGGCCGCCTGGTAGGTCTCGCCGGCGGCCGTGCCGACACGGCCGGCAAGGGGATAGTCGGCACCTGCCATCACCTGTCCCAGCGCCTCGTGGTTGGCCGCCCACCACACGGCGTCGGTCATGCCGGTCTCCCGCTCGGCCTGTCGTACGACCTGCTCGGCGCGGGCGATGCTGGTGCCGAAGGAGGCGAGCAGGGTGACGGTCTGGTCCATCTCGATGTCGTCGAGCCCGATGCCCTCCACGGCTGCGAGCTGCCACTCGTAGCGGTCCGCCATGTGGGGGCCGAGCCAGGCCCGCACGCCCGTGACCTCCAGCAGCCACGGGTGTGCGCGGTGGTCCTCGTACTGGACACGGGCCACGAGCTCGAGCCGGGCACGCAGGTCCTCGGGGTGCTCCGGCAAGGTGGTGCGGCCCAGCACCTGGTCGACCATGAGCACCACCAGGTCGGCACGGTTGGGCACGTACGTGTAGAGCGTCATCGCGCCGAGGCGCAGGTGCTGGGCCAGTCCGCGCATGGACAGCGCCGCCAGCCCGTCGCGGTCGGCGAGGTCGATCGCCGCGTCCACCACGTCGTCGACACTGACGCGCTGCTTCGGGCCGCGACGCGGGCCCGTCTCCTCGGGCGTCGGTGCACGGTGCCGCCACAGGAGCGCAAGCACGGGATCGGAGTCGGGCACCTACCCACCCTAACTTCTTCGTACGGCGTACGAATAAATGCTAGCGTTCGTCCGTCGAACTCCGTACACCGTACGATCAAAGGAGCACCCATGGCCCTCGCCCCACCCCTCCAGCCCTCCCTCGACGCGCCCCTCCGGGCGCGCGGGCTGCGCAAGCGCTACGGCGACACCCACGCGCTCGACGGCTTCGACCTGACGGTCGACGCCGGGTCGGTGCACGCCCTGCTCGGACCCAACGGGGCCGGCAAGAGCACGGCGGTCCACACCCTGGCGACGCTGACCAGGATCGATGAGGGCGAGGCCAGCGTCGCCGGCTTCGACGTACGCACCCAGCACGCGCAGGTGCGCTCGGCGATCGGGCTCGTGGGCCAGTCGGCCGCACTCGACGAGGTCCTGCACGGGCGCGAGAACCTCGTCATGTTCGCCCGGCTGCACGGGATGTCGACCGCGCAGGCGCGAGCGCGGGCGGCCGAGCTGCTGACGACGTTCGACCTCGACGACGCCGCGGACCGCAAGGTCTCGACCTACTCCGGCGGCATGCGGCGCCGCCTCGACATCGCCGCCGGCCTCGTGACCCGCCCGGCCGTGCTGTTCCTCGACGAGCCGACGACCGGCCTCGACCCGCGTGGGCGCGCCGACGTCTGGCGGGCCGTACGACGCGTGGTGGCCCTGGGCACGACCGTGCTGCTCACGACGCAGTACCTCGACGAGGCCGACCAGCTCGCCGACCGGATCACCGTCATGGACGCCGGGCGCGTGGTCGCCGAGGGCACGCCCGCGGGGCTGAAGTCCCGGCTCGGGGGCGACCGCGTGCTCGTCGGCCTGGCGCCCGACGCGGAGGGTGAGTCGGTCCGCCGGATCGTCGCCGGCGCCACCGCGCTCGACGTACGGCTCATCGACGGGACAGACCCGTCGGGCGAGCTCGTGATCGAGGCGGGTCCCGCAGGAGGCACCGCCGCCCTCCTCGCCGTGGTCCGGGCCCTCGACGCCGCCTCGGTGAGCCCCACCCACGTCCAGCTGCGGGAGCCGACGCTCGACGAGGTGTTCCTCCACCTCACCGACCACCCCGCCCCCCGACCGGCCACGCCCGCTCCTGCCCACCTCGACGGAGGCCCCCGATGAGCACGACCACCACCCTGCGCCAGAGCTGGATCATCGTCCAGCGAGACCTCAAGCACTGGCAGCGCGAGCCCTGGGCGCCGCTGTTCGGGATCGCCTTCACGATCATGCTGGTGCTCGTCTTCGGCTACCTCTTCGGTGGCTCGATCGAGCTGCCGGGTGGCGGCGACTACCTGGCGTACCTCATGCCCGGGATGTTCGCGCTCGCCATGATGTTCGGGCTCGAGGGGACGATGAGCGCGATCACCAACGACTCCAAGAAGGGCGTCACCCACCGCTTCCGCTCCCTGCCGATCAGCAGCGTCGCGGTCCCGCTCGGGCGCGCCGGGGCGGACCTGGTCAACTCGTCGGTCGAGCTCGCCGTGCTCATGGCAGGCGGCCTGCTCATCGGGTGGCGTGCGGGCGGGACCTGGCCCGAGACCCTGCTGGCCGTCGGCCTGCTGCTGTGGCTGCGGTTCGCGCTGCTCTGGCTGGGCATCTTCCTCGGCCTCACCCTCCGCGCCGAGGGTGGGGTGATGGCCGTGCAGATCCTGGTGTGGCCGATCGGGTTCCTCTCGAACGTCTTCGTCTCGCCCCAGGACATGCCGGCGTGGCTGGGCGTCCTCGCCCAGTGGAACCCGGTCTCCGCCACCGCCGCCGCGTGCCGGGAGCTGTTCGGCAACCCGTCGGGCATCACCGAGGGCATGCTGGCCGACAACGCCGTAGCCGTCGCGCTCGTCTGGCCGCTGGTCCTGGCGGCGGTGTTCGTGCCGCTGTCGGCCCGCGCCTACCGGCGACTCTCGCTGTGAGGGACCTCAGCGGCGGCGCAGTGCTCCGAGCAGGTCTCGCTCGAGGGCGCCGTAGCCCGTGCGGCTCCAGGGGCCGAGGTCGAGCCGGAAGTAGTGCACGGTGCGGTCGCCCTGGATGAAGTCGAGGACGTCGTCGGGCTCGCGGCCGGCCCGGACGTCGCCGGCGCAGGCCGCGCAGGCGGGCACGTCGACCGCGCGGTCGTCGTCGCGCCACACGACCTCCGCCGTGGGCCCGGTGTGCAGCGGGTTGAACCAGCAGTGCACCGGCGGCTCCCACGCGGTGGATCCGCGCTCCTCCGCGCTCGCCCGGGCGTCCTCGCCGCGGCGCGCGAGCACGAGGGCGCCCACGACGTCGGCGGGCGCGGCGTCCTGCGCCAGGATCGAGCGGGCGGCGGCGTAGTGGTCGAGCGCCTGCTGCCAGGCCTCGAGCGCGGCGGCGGTGCCGCCGGAGTCGCCGCGCCCGATGGCCTCGCCCAGCGCCAGCACCTCCGCCTCGGCCTGCTGGCGCAGGCGCCGGTCCTCCGCGGAGCGGACCGTGTGCAGGACGGTGGCGGGGAGGGTGAACCCCGACGGGCGCAGGCGGCGACGCCTGCGCCAGACCACCAGCGCGCGCACGACGGCGACCAGCGCGGCGAGCACGCCGATGCCGACGACGACCTCCGAGGTCTGCAGGCCCTCGTCGGCGGTCCAGGAGTACCTCTCGTCGGAGGGGACCTCGTGCCAGAGGTCCTCGGCGTTGCCGTCGTCGAGGAGCTCGGCGACGCGCACGACCTGGTCGACCACCGCGTCGGGGTGCTCGTGGTTGGCCACGTTGGCGACGTAGATCGCCTCGGGCTGGTCGCCGAACTCCTGCAGGCTGAGGCTGGGCTCGCTCCACTCCTCCCACCCGACGTAGGTCGCGTCGGGTTCGGCGGCGCTGTCCTGCAGCCAGGCGCTCAGGCTGGTGAAGCTGCCCTGGAAGCGCTCGTCGTCGATGTCGACCTCGATGAGGACGACCTTGAGGTTGCTGTCCTGCGCCGTGGCGACGGCATCCTCGATGCGTGCCTCGTCGGCGGCGGAGATGTCGTGGCTGCGGGCGAACGCGGGGTCGATCCAGACCCCGTCACCGGCGAGCTCCTGCTCGATCTCGGCGATCGTGGCGTCACTGATCTGCTCGCTGCTCATGTCCTCACCCAACCTTCCGTCGTCGGGTCCCGACCCACCAGCGCAGCACGCCGAACGCGGGCAGCACGCCGAACGCACCGAACAGGACGGCCGCGCCGAGGCCGCCCCACAGGCCCCCCCAGTAGTCGAAGTCGCTCGGCGGGGCGGGCTCGGTCGGGAGGGGCTGGGCCTCCCAGGTGGCCATCTCCTCGGCGAGCCGCACGAGGGCCGGGCCGGGCTGGCCCTTGGTGCGGGACTCGACGTAGTGCTCCTCGAGCCCGACGGCGCCGGGGTCGGTGCTGCCGGTGTCCCACAGCACGACGTAGTGGCCCTCCTCACCGACGGCCGTCCACCACTGCGGCCCCACGCCCGACGCGGTGTAGCCGACGTCGTTGGTGTCGGGATAGGGCAGGTAGGCGATCCTGGCCGGCACCCGCGAGCCGGCCAGCACCGCCTCGGCCTCGGCCAGGTCGTCCGGCGGGATGCGGCCGCTGAGCATCGGGTCGACGGCCACCCGGGTGTCCTGGCGCAGCAGCTCCTGGACGGTGTCCACCGGTCCGGGCACGACGTCCTGGCGGCCGAAGACCTCTGCGCGCAGCGCGATGTCGTCCTCCTCGCGGGACTCCTGCCACGACTGTGTCCAGAGCCCCAGGGCGGTGCCTGCGACGACGCCCACGAGCGCGCCGATCGCCCAGCCGAAGCGGCGGATCACGGCTCACCCACTCGCTCGGCGAGCACGTCGCCGGCCAGGTCGTCGGTGATGGCGCCGAAGCCGGTGCGCGCCCACACGTCGTCGCGCTCCCAGTAGGGCACCGTGCCGCGACGGTGGGGCAGCCGGTGGGGCAGGCGGAGGTGACGGGGCGTCGCGCCCTGGCCCACCGCGGTGGCGCACGCGGGACAGCACGGCACCTCGACCGTGCCGTCGCCCAGGCGCCACGAGGCGGTGGCGGTGCCGTCGGGGTGGCGCGGGTCGAAGAAGCACGGCACCAGCGCCGCGCCGCTCCCGCGGCGGCCCCGTCCGAGGTCGTGCGCGCCCATCTGGGCGATCGTGCGGGCGCCGATCACGTCGCCGACGTCTCCGGAGGCCAGCAGCGGCTCGACGGCGTCGCGCGCCGTGAGGGCGCGGGCCGCCACGTCGCGGTCGCGCAGGGTCTCCCAGTCGGTCTTCTCCAGCGACCGCGTCAGCGCGTCGGCGAGGCGCACGGCGCGCTTGCGCTCGTCCTCGAGGTCCGGGGGCGCCACGGCGTACGTCGCCGCCTTCTCCGCCGTCGGCGCGACGGCGCGACGCGGGGCGCCCCGACGCGGCCACCCCCGCAGTGACTGGCCCACGAGCAGCGCCACGACCAGTCCCCCGAGACCTCCGACGAGCGCGGAGAGGCCCGACGCCGCCGTGCGGACCGAGACGTACTCCTCGGACGCGGGGCGCCAGTCCGCGGTGGCCGCGACCCGCACCGCGTAGCGCGCCAGGTCCTCGACCTCGGTCTCTTCCAGGGTCACCGGGTAGTCGTCACCGGACGGCTCGCGGGCCATCTCCACCAGGTCCTCGGCGGCCAGCACCTGCGCCTCCGCCTCGGCGACCGCCGGCGGGTAGAGGTAGTCCTGGGTGCCGATCCGGTAGCCGCCCACCTCCTGCATCGCCTCGTCGAGCGCGTCGTCGTTGCGCCCGGCACCGAGGCTCAGGCGGGAGGGATTGGTGTCCAGGCCGTAGGCGAAGACCTGCTGGATGCCCTCCGTGGTGTCGAGGACGTAGAGGCCGTCGCCGAGGCGGCGGTTGAGCAGGCCGGCGAGCGCCTCGGTCGCATCGATGGCGTCGTCCGGCAGACCCTTCGGCTGCTCCACGAGCGCGACGTAGACCGGGAACGGCGTCTCCCGCACCAGTGCCGCGATGCGGTCGTGCGACTCCTGCGCCGCCCCCGATCCCATCACCCTGTCGACGACCACGCCGTCCTGGCGCAGCGCCTCGGCGAGCGAGTCGACATCGGTCGGTCCATCCATGCAGCTTCTCCCCCGTCAGTGCAGGCGCGTGTGCGCGCCGGCTCCCCTCTTTCCCCGCAACCGGTGGTTCACACCCGAGCGACCTGTACGCCCACCTCCGCTGCGTCCGCGTAGGACACCGACGTGGCCAGGGTCTCCTCGGCGATGAGTCCCTCGTGGGTCCGGGCCGCGGCAAGGGTGGCCTCGGGGCCGCTGATCGTCACGCCGATCCGGTCGCTCACCTGCAGGCCGGCGTCCTTGCGGGCCTGCTGGACGGCGCGCACCAGGTCGCGGGCGGTGCCCTCGGCCTCGAGCTCGGGCGTCACCGCGGTGTCGAGGACGACGAAGCCGCCGCGCGGCAGCATGCCGATCGCGCTGTCGTCGTCCGACGTGCCGGCCACCGTCTCGAGGGCGTACTCCCCCTCGACCAGCGCCAGGCCACCGGACGTGACGGTGCCGTCGTCGGCGACCGACCAGTCACCGGACTTCGAGCCCTTGATCGCGAGCTGGACGTCCTTGCCGAGTCGCGGCCCGGCTGCGCGGGCGTTGACCGTGAGCCGCTGCGAGACGCCGTACGACGCCGCCTCGGGCGCGTCAGCCGCCAGCACGTCGACCGCCTTGAGGTTGAGCTCGTCGGCGACCAGCTGCTCGAAGCCCGCGAGGTCGGCCTCGGTGACCACGGTCAGCCGGGCGAGCGGGAGCCGGTTGCGCAGGTTGGCGGCCTTGCGCAGCGCCGAGCCGGCCGAGCAGACGTCGCGGACGGTGTCCATCGAGGCCACGAGCGCGTCGTCGGCGGGCAGGCTCTCGGCGGACGGCCAGTCGGTGAGGTGCACCGACCGCTCGCCGGTCAGGCCGCGCCAGACCTCCTCGGTCGTGAGCGGCATGAGCGGCGCCGTGACCCGGCAGACGACCTCGAGCACGGTGTAGAGCGTGTCGAAGGCGTCGGCGTCCTCGTCCCAGAAGCGCTCGCGCGAGCGGCGGATGTACCAGTTGGTCAGCACGTCGAGGAAGCCGCGCGTGGAGTCGCACGCCGCCGCCACCTCGTAGTCGTCGAGCTGGTCGGTCATCGCGGACACGTAGTCGCGGAGCTTGGCCAGGATGTAGCGATCCATCGGGTGCGCGCTGTCGGTGCGCCAGGTCGCGTCGTGGCCCTCACCGTCGCCCGCGGCGTTGGCGTAGAGGCTGAAGAACGACCAGCTGTTCCACAGCGGGATCAGCACCTGCCGCACCGAGTCGCGGATGCCCTGCTCGGTGACGATCAGGTTGCCGCCGCGCAGGATGGGGCTCGACATGAGGAACCAGCGCATCGCGTCGGCGCCGTCGCGGTCGAAGACCTCGCGCACGTCGGGGTAGTTGCGCAGGGACTTCGACATCTTCTGGCCGTCGTTGCCCAGGACGATGCCGTGGCTCAGGCAGGTCGAGAACGCCGGCCGGTCGAAGATCGCGCCGGCCAGGACGTGCATCGTGTAGAACCAGCCGCGCGTCTGCCCGATGTACTCGACGATGAAGTCGCCCGGGAAGTGGTGCTCGAACCAGTCCTTGTTCTCGAACGGGTAGTGCACCTGCGCGAACGACATCGAGCCGGAGTCGAACCACACGTCGAGCACGTCGGTGACGCGACGCATCGTCGACCTGCCGGTGGGGTCGTCGGGGTTGGGCCGCGTCAGCTCGTCGACGTAGGGCCGGTGCAGGTCGGGGTTGCCGTCCTTGTCGCGCGGCAGCGTGCCGAAGTCGCGCTCGATCTCCTCGAAGGACCCGTAGACGTCGATGCGGGGGTAGTGCTCGTCGTCGGACTTCCACACCGGCACCGGGCTGCCCCAGAAGCGGTTGCGGGTGATCGACCAGTCGCGGGCGTTCTCCAGCCACTTGCCGAACTGGCCGTCCTTGATGTGCTCGGGCACCCAGCGGATGTCCTGGTTGAGCGCCATCAGGCGCTCCTTGACCTTGGTCACCTCGACGAACCACGACGAGACGCCCTTGTAGATCAGCGGCTGCCGGCAGCGCCAGCAGTGCGGGTAGGAGTGGTCGTAGGTCTCGCGGCGCACCAGCACGGTGCCGGGCGTGACCGAGCCCGCGGCCTCGCCCCGTGTCGCCGCCTTGAGGTGGTCGATGATCTGCAGGTTGGCGTCGAAGACCTGCATGCCCTCGTAGTCGGTGACGGGGAAGGTGAAGCGGCCGTCCTTGCCGACCGGCATGACCGCCTCGATGCCCTCGCGGTCGGTGACGACCTTGTCGTCCTCACCGAAGGCGCCGGCGGTGTGCACCAGCCCGGTGCCGTCGGTGGTGGTGACGAACTCGGCGGGCACGAGGCGGAACGCCCGCTCGTGGCCGGCGTAGTAGCTGAACGGCGGGGCGTACTCGAGGCCGACGAGGTCGGCGCCCGTGCCGCGCCAGGTGACCTCCGGGTCGCTCTGCCCATCACGAGGGGCCAGCTCGCGGGCGTACGACGCGAGGCGGGCCTCGGCGAGCAGGTAGCGCTCGGGGCTGCCGGTGGGGCCGTCGGAGGAGACCACGACGTAGTCGATGTCCTCGCCGACCATGACGGCGAGGTTGGCCGGCAGGGTCCACGGGGTCGTCGTCCAGACGAGGACCTTGACGCCCTTGAACGGCCCGTCGGTGGTGACGTCGTAGCCGACGGTGACGGCCGGGTCCTGGCGCATCTGGTAGACGTCGTCGTCCATGCGCAGCTCGTGGTTGGACAGCGGCGTCTCGTCCTGCCAGCAGTAGGGCAGGACGCGGAACCCCTCGTAGACCAGGCCCTTGTCGTGGAGCTGCTTGAAGGCCCAGATCACCGACTCCATGTAGTCGGGGTTCATCGTGCGGTAGTCGTGGTCGAAGTCGACCCAGCGCGCCTGGCGGGTGACGTAGTCGCGCCACTCGCCGGTGTACTTCATCACCGACGCGCGGCAGGCCTCGTTGAACTTCTCGATGCCCAGCTCGGCGATCTCGTCGGTGGTCTTGATGCCGTTGAGGCGCATCGCCTCGAGCTCGGCGGGAAGGCCGTGGGTGTCCCAGCCGAAGCGGCGCTCCACCTTGCGCCCGCGCATCGTCTGGTAGCGCGGGATCAGGTCCTTGACGTAGCCCGTCAGCAGGTGGCCGTAGTGGGGCAGGCCGTTGGCGAAGGGCGGTCCGTCGTAGAAGACGAACTCGTTGGCGCCGTCCTCGCCGGCCTCGCGCTGCTCGACGCTCGCCCGGAAGGTGTCGTCGGACTCCCAGTAGGCGAGCACCGCCTCCTCGATGTCCGGGAAGCGCGGGCTGCTGGGGACCGTGGTCGCATCGGTGTGCGACACCTTCGGGTAGGTCATGGGCGGCACTCCTGCGGTGGCGTCGTACGTCTCGGTCTGATGACACGAGGACGACAGGGCTGCCGCGGTACCACCTCGCTTGCTCCCCACCGTCGGGGAACCGCTCGTTCGTCGGCTGTGTCGGGCCGCACCCGCCGGGTTCTAGTGAGGTGGCGGCCGGCTCGCCGCACCCGTTCTTCCCGAGGCTCGCCGCTGATGACGGCTCAGACGCCTGCGGCGATCGTACGACCGGCGCGCCCGGCCGCGCCAATCGGCTCCACGAACGGTGTCAAAGAAACTTGACATCCGGGCGAGTGTCCGGCATCGTCGCTGATGTCAAAGAACTCTAACACCTACCGAGGAGCGACCCCGATGACCACGACCGCACGCACCCCCCTGTCCCCCTGGCTGAAGGCCGCCGTCCCCGCGGTCGTCGTGGCACTGGCCGTCGGCGCCGGCGCCGCAGCAGTGCGCACCGACGCACCCGACGGCCTCACCTTCGCCGTGTTCGCCGCGATGACGTTCCCGTTCGTCCTCGCGCTCGGCGCCCTCCTGCTCGACCGGAGCGAGCATCCCGAGCAGCACGAGGACTCCGTCGAGAGGCAGTGGACGACCCGCGCCAGCAGCGGCGCCTTCTTCGACACCGTGACCGCCATGGGACTGACGGTCTTCGCCACCGCGGTGCTCGACACCCGCAGCGCGCCGCTGTGGATCTTCGTGATTCTCGCGCTGGCCGACTTCACCGCCCGGCTCGCCGTCCTCCGTCGCCGGGAGTCCTGATGCACAACACGCTCCGGTCCCTGCGCGAGGCGGCAGGCATGTCGCAGGGCGAGTGCGCGACCGCCCTCGGCGTCTCACGCCAGACGGTGATCTCCATCGAGAAGGGCCACTTCGATCCACGCCTCTCGCTCGCCTTCCGGATCAGCCGGCTCTTCGAGGTCCGGGTCGACGAGGTCTTCGTCCCCGACCCCGAGTGAGGTGACCACCGGCTTTGCCTGCCGTTGAGGAACGGTTGGCCCGGCCTTAGCACCCAGCGGCGCACCGTGGAGACGTACCGCTCACCGACTCGAGGAGACGCTTCCCATGAACGTTCGTCGCACCGCGCTCGCCGCCCTCGCCCTCCCTCTGTCGATCGCGCTCGTCGCGTGCGGCGACGACAGCGCCGACGACGCGTCGGACGACCAGTCGGCCTCGTCGAGCCCCGCCAGCCCGTCGGACTCGTCCAGCTCCGCCGACACCGAGACCGACGCCCCGTCCGATGCCGACGCCCCCGTGCTCGCGGCCGTGCTGACGGCCGTCGAGGCGGTGCCGGGCGGCACGCTCTTCAGCCTCGACCAGGAGGTCGACGGCTGGGAGGCCGAGGTCGTCGACGCCGACGCGAAGGCGTTCGACCTCACGGTCTCCGCCGACGGCGCCACCGTGACCCGCGACCCGGTCGAGGACACCGACGCTGAGGACCGTGCCGAGCGCGAGCGGCTGCTCGCCGACGTCGACCTCGACCCCGAGGAGGCGCTCGCCGCCGCACGGGGCGCCGTGACGACCGGGACGATCACCGGGCTCGACCTCGACGTCGACAAGGGCACGCCGGTGTGGGACGTCAAGTTCGACGAGGACTCGGCCGTCGAGCAGACCGTCGTCGTCGACGCCGCCACCGGCGACGTGCTTCGGACCATCAAGGGCGACTGAGGCCGCACGCCTATCGACTGGACGCCCGGGAGCGGGCTGCGGTTGGCTGGGCGGATGGCTCACCCCGGATACGACGGCATGTGGCTCCCGACCGACCAGGATCCCCGGATGCAGGCGGGGCCGACGAGGGGCGAGCGCGAGTGCCTCGTCGGCTATCTCGAGCACTACCGCCAGACGCTGGCGCTGAAGTGCGACGGCCTCACCGCCGAGCAGCTCGCCAGCAAGGCGGTGCCGCCGTCCAACATGTCGCTGCTGGGTCTCGTGCGCCACATGGCGCGCGTCGAGCAGAGCTGGTTCCGCCGGGTGCTCGAGGCCCGGATGGACATCCCGCGGCTGTTCTCCGGTGACGACGAGGACGCCGGCTTCGACTTCCCCGACGCCGACGACGAGCTGGTGCGCGCCAGCCACGAGCTGTGGCAGTCGGAGGTCTCCTACGCCCGCGAGGTGCTCGACCGCACCGACCTCGACACCGTCGTGGACGTCCACGGCGACCCGGTCGAGGTGCGCGACATCGTGGTCCACATGATCGAGGAGTACGCCCGCCACTGCGGGCACGCCGACCTGGTGCGCGAGTGCATCGACGGCCGCGCGGGTCAGTGACGGGCACCCGCGACCGGGTCAGCGCCTGAGCCTGGCGGTGAACCTCTCGATGGCGGTGCACCGCGCCGGGCCGTAGTAGGAGAACCTCCCGACCGCCTTGGTGCGGCTGACGAACTCCAGATCGAGGTAGGCCGCGTAGGCGGCGCTGCTCTCCTGGTCGTTGCGCTCCGTGCCGACCACCTCGTTGTTGCGCGGGATCGTGGTGGTGACGAAGCTGTAGGTGTTGTTGGTCGTCGTGGGCATGTCGGGGTAGCCGCCGCAGGTCGTCCGGGCGTTGATCCGGAAGCCGCGCACCTTGCTACCGCGGACCGTGAAGCTCACTCCGCCGGCCGACCAGCTGCCCGCCTTGGGAGGCGCAGGAGCCGGGCGTCGCCGGAGCTTCACCGTCGCCCGACCGAGCGCCTGGCCCTTCTCGCTGACGGTGAGCCGCAACGTGCCCTTCGGCCGCGTCAGCCGGGCCCAGACATGGCCGTCGATGTCGTCCTGCCCCTGCAGCGAACCCAGCGCGAGAGGTCGCACCTTGACGCCCTTGCCCGCGCCGGTGACCGCGACGTCGCGGGCGCCGATCCCCTCCGGCGAGGCGTTGGACACCGTGACCGGGATCCGGGTCCACACGCCCTTCACGAGCCGGTCCTTCCTCGGCGCCCGCACCGCGAGCTCGGGCGTGGCCGCGACGACGTCGAGGACGCTGACGAAGGCGTCGTAGGGCGGCGTGCCGGGCCCGGAGTCCACGAGCAGCACCGCGCAGTCCCACCCGGCAGCGCTCGCGAGGTCGGGAGTCTCCTTGTCGTCGTAGAGCAGGACGTCGGGGATGTAGCGGTAGAGCCAGGCGACGCTCATCTCCTCGACGGTGCAGCTGGTGCCCTGGCGGCTGCCGAAGCCGAGCACCGTCCGGGTGCTGGCGTCGGGATCTCCGGCCCCCATCGCGGTGTCGAGGCTGTAGTCGTAGATCAGGGAGTCGTCTTGCCAGTGGTAGCCGTAGTCCACCGTCACGGAGAGGCTTCCGCCGGGCATCACGAACTGGTGGTGCGGAGCGGTGCTGGTGGGCATGCCGGCCACCCGGTTGGCGGCGGTGAAGGTCGCCGTCGCGCTGATCAGCTGCTCGGCGCCGGCTCGGCGCTGCCGAGGGCCCTTCTCCCCGATCTTGAACGACTGGCCGACGAGCGCGCCGCCGGGGGCGCTCGGCTCGGTCCCGCCGGCCGGCGCTGTCACGCCGACCAGCAGCCCTCCGCCCAGTCCGATGGCGGTCGCGATCGCGATCGTCCTGCGCATGCGTCTTCCTCCCCCGTGGCACCGACCCCGTCGGCTGCGGTCAGTCTGCCCGGGCCATGGGGGTCTGGGAAGATCCTTCGGCATCCGATCAGGCCGTCCGACTCGCCGTGGGGCGCCTTCCGTAGGCTGAACCGCGTGACTGCTGCCTCCGGCTACGGCCTGCTGACCCTGCACGGCGAGACCGTGCTCGACGCCTGGTTCCCCTCCCCCGCGCTCGGTGCGACCGAGGGCGACGCGCCGCCGGAGCTGGCCGCGCTCGAGGGCGACGACGAGGTCCGGGGCGTACGGCGCGAGGTGCGGCTGGTGGAGATCGCCGACCTCGACGAGGCGCCGTCGTCGACCGAGGACGTCTGGCTGCGGCTGCACCTGCTCTCCACCCGGCTGGTCCGTCCCCACGGCACGTCGCTGGAAGGCGTGTTCGGCCTGCTCACCAACGTCGTGTGGACCTCGGCCGGCCCCTGCGCCGTCGAGGGCTTCGAGGCCACCCGCGCGCGGCTGCGCGCCGGCGGCCGGCACGTCACCGTCCTCGGGGTCGACAAGTTCCCCCGCCTCGTCGACTACGTGATGCCCAGCGGCGTACGCATCGCCGACGCCGACCGCGTACGCCTGGGCGCGCACCTCGCCGAGGGCACGACCGTCATGCACGAGGGCTTCGTCAACTTCAACGCCGGCACGCTCGGGGCGTCGATGGTCGAGGGCCGCATCTCCGCGGGCGTCGTCGTCGGCGACGGCTCCGACGTGGGCGGCGGCGCCTCGATCATGGGCACGCTGTCGGGTGGCGGCAAGGAGGTCATCTCGGTGGGCGAGCGCTGCCTGATCGGCGCCAACGCCGGCATCGGCATCTCCCTCGGCGACGACTGCGTCGTGGAGGCCGGCTGCTACGTCACCGCCGGCACCAAGGTCACCGTCACCGACATGGACGGCAAGCCGCAGGTCGTCAAGGCCGGGAGCCTCTCGGGCGTCGACAACATCCTGTTCCGCCGCAACTCGGTCAGCGGCGCCGTCGAGGCCGTGCCGTGGAAGGGCGACGGCGTCGCCCTCAACGCGGCGCTGCACGCCAACTAGCCCTCCGCCCGTGCCCGCCTCCCTCCGTACGGCCGCCATCGGCGTGGTGGTGGCCGTGGGCGCCGTCGCGACCGCCGTGGTGCTCGTGGACCGCGGCGCGGTGCCCCCGCTCCTCGACTCCAGCGGGTGCACCGCCGAGGTCGACGGCCACACCGTCGAGGTCGACCTCGAGCAGGCCGAGAACGCCGCCCTCATCACGGCCGTCTCCATCGAGCGCGGCATGCCCGCGCGGGCGGCGAGCATCGCGCTGGCGACGGCCTACCAGGAGTCCAAGCTCTACAACATCGACTACGGCGACCGCGACTCGGTCGGGCTGTTCCAGCAGCGCCCGTCGCAGGGCTGGGGCAGCGTGGCGCAGCTGACCGACCCCGTCTACGCGACCAACGCCTTCTACGACGCCCTGCAGAAGGTCGAGGGCTACGACACGATGGAAATCACCGTCGCCGCGCAGGAGGTGCAGCGCTCGGGCTTCCCCGACGCCTACGCCGACCACGAGAAGGACGGCCGCGCGCTCGCCTCGGCCCTCACCGGCAACTCGCCCGGCGCCCTGTGGTGCGACGTCCCGGGCGACGCCGAGGAGGTCGACGACGCGCTCGACGAGTCGGGGCTGGTCTCGCGCGCGACGTCCGTGCGCCGTGCGCTGGAGGCGCGCTTCGGGACGCTGTCGCTGGGCGGGTTCGAGCCCGGCGGGGTCTCCAGCGGCCACATGGAGGGCTCGGCCCACTACGACGGCCGGGCGATCGACGTCTTCTTCCGCCCCATCAACGCCGACAACACCAAGCGCGGCTGGGCGGTGGCGTCCTACCTCGTCGCCAACGCCGACCGGCTCGACATCAAGACCGTCATCTTCGACGGCCGCATCTGGCGCGCCGGGACGGACGACGGGTGGCGCGACTACCGCGTGCCGTCCTCCTCCCGCGGCGACCGCGCGATCCTCGAGCACCGCGACCACGTGCACGTCGACGTCTTCGACTGACGTCCTCGGCGGCGGCGACGGCCGGGCGACTGCCGGCTGTCGGAGTCCCCGCTCGAGCGGGGACTCCGACACCTGGAGGCTGTTGCAACCCCCTCCGAGTGTCGGACTACGCCGACAAGTCGGGGCTCAGCCGGCGAGGCGAGCCACGGCGGCGGCGACCCGCTCGTCGGTGGCGGTGAACGCGACGCGTACGTGCTCGCGCCCCGACGGGCCGTAGAACTCGCCCGGCGCCACCAGGATGCCCTGCTCGGCGAGGTCGGCGACCGTACGCCAGCAGTCCTCGCCCCGGGTCGCCCAGAGGTAGAGCGAGGCCTCGGAGTGGTCGATGCGGAAGCCGGCGACCTGCAGGGCCTCCTTGAGCAGCGCCCGCCGGGGGGCGTAGGTCGCGTGCTGCTCGGCGACGTGCGCATCGTCGTCGAGGGCCGCGATCATCGCGTGCTGCTGAGGGCCGGGCATCTGGAGGCCGAGGTTCTTGCGGACCGCCAGCAGCTCGCCGACGAGGGCGGGGTCGCCGGCGACGAAGGCACACCGGTAGCCGGCGAGGTTGGAGCGCTTGGACAGCGAGTGGACCGCAAGGACGCCGTCGAGCGAGCCGCCGTTGACCTGCGGGTCGAGGATCGAGAGAGGCTTGTCGCCCTCCCACGCGCACTCGATGTAGCACTCGTCGGAGACGAGCACGGTGCCGCGCTCGCGGCACCAGTCGACGACCTTGCGCAGGTGGTCGAGGGGCAGCACCCGACCGCTGGGGTTGGCCGGGCTGTTGAGCCACAGCAGGCTCGGGACCCGCGGTCCGAACGCGGTCAGCGAGTCGGTCGCCAGGCTCTCCGCGCCGGCCAGGGCGGCGCCGACCTCGTAGGTCGGGTAGGCGAGGGCGGGGTAGCCGACGAGGTCGCCGGGCCCGATGCCCAGGTGCAGCGCGAGGTCGGCGATCAGCTCCTTGGAGCCGGTCACCGGAAGCACGCCGTCGAGTCCGAGGCCGCGCACCCCGTGACGCCGGGCGAGCCAGTCGATCGCGGCCCGGCGGGTGTCCTCGAGGCCGATCGTCGTCGGGTAGCCCGGGGAGTCGGCTGCAGAACGCAGCGCGTCCTGCACGACGGCAGGCGTGGGGTCGACGGGCGTGCCGACCGAGAGGTCGCAGATGCCGTCGGGGTGGGCGTGGGCCGTCGCGGCGTACGCCGTCAGCCGGTCCCAGGGGAAGTCCGGGAGGCGCGCGGACACGCGAGGTCGGTGCGCGTGCACCTCAGCCGCCGAGGGGGCAGGTCACTCGTCGTGCTCCTGCGGGGGCAGCGCGGCGACGAGCTCGTGGTCCTTGTCGATGACGCCCATCTTGGCCGCGCCACCGGGCGAGCCGAGGTCGTCGAAGAAGTGGACGTTGGCGTCGTAGTAGCCCTTCCACTCCTCCGGGGTGTCGTCCTCGTAGAAGATCGCCTCGACCGGGCAGACCGGCTCGCAGGCGCCGCAGTCGACGCACTCGTCGGGGTGGATGTAGAGCATCCGCTTGCCCTCGTAGATGCAGTCGACGGGGCACTCGTCGACGCACGCGCGGTCCTTGAGGTCGACGCACGGCTGGGCGATGACGTAGGTCACCTGGTCCTCCTGGAGGCGGGGGTGCTCGGGGTGGGGGAACGTGTCGGTTCACTCTAGTATCCGGCGGGTGTCCGACACGTCAGAACCCCGTGCCGACGAGACGACCACCGGCCGGCACGCCCTCGGCCCGCACGTCGTGGGCCAGCGCGTCGTCGTACGCCATCTCCTGCCGGACGGCCGGGCCACCGACGTGCTCGGCACCTGCACGTCGTGGGACGCCGCGTCGATGACCGTCGACCGAGAGGGGCACGGCCCGGTGGTGATCGCCCTCGCCGACGTCGTCACGGGCAAGCCGGTGCCACCACGCGCGTCGGTGCGCGCCCGGGTGTCCGCACAGGAGGTCGAGGAGCACGTCTCGGCGCTCTGGGACTCGATCACCACCGAGCCGCTCGGTCGGTGGCTCCTGCGGGCCTCGCCGCCGCACGGCGGTCGGCTGCGCCGCCGCGGCAACTCCGCGCTGGCGATGGCCGAGCCGGGCATCGGCTGGGCCGACGCGGCGTACGGCGTACGCCGGTTCTACGAGGCGCTCGACCAGACGCCGATCGTGCAGGTGCAGCGCGGGTCGGACGTCGAGCGGACCCTCGCCCCGCTGGGCTTCCGGTCGATGGGAGACGGCGACGCGCACGCCCAGCTCGCGTCCGTGGCCCGCGCGCTGCGCTCGGCCCGGGCGGCGGCCCCGGACGTCGCCGCGACGTACGACGAACGGCCGGGCTCCGTGGTGGTGTCGCTCGAGGGCGGCGCCGCGACCGGACGGGGCGTCCTGTCGGGCGACTGGCTGCTGGTCGAGTCGCTCGCCGTCGACGCGGCCCACCGCCGCCGCGGCCTCGCCACGGCGGTCCTCGCGGAGGTCCTCGACTGGGGCGCGTCGTCCGGCGCGACCACCGCCCTGCTGCACGTCGAGACCGACAACGAGGCCGCGATCGCGCTCTACGAGCGGCACGGCTTCGTCACCCACCACACCAACCGCTACCTCGTCGCGTAGCCGGGTCTCACCTGCCGCCCTGTTGGATGGAGGGATGACCGTCACCGAGCGCACCACCGCCCCCGCCCCGACCGGAGCAGACCGCGGACGCCAGGTCGGCGTCACGGTCGCCGAGGTCCTGTGCCTGTACGGCACGCTCGTCGGGGTCGGCGTCGTCGGCACCAGCGTCGAGAGCTCCTCGGGCGGCGCGCTCTCCGCAGACGCCACTCTGCTGGCCCCGCTCGGCCCGGCCTTCTCGATCTGGTCGGTGATCTACGCCGGCCTGGCCGCCTACACGATCTGGCAGTGGCTGCCGTCCTCCGCCACCGACGCCCGTGCCCGCAGCACCGGCTGGCTGGCCGCGGCGTCGATGCTGCTGAACGCCGGCTGGCTGCTCGTCACGCAGCAGGGCTGGCTGTGGGCGAGCGTCGTCGTGATCCTCGCGCTGGTGGTCGTGCTCGGGCTGCTGGTGCAGCGCCTCGCCGACCTCGACCCCGCGCCGTCGCTGCTGCAGCGGGTGGTGGTCGACGGCACCTTCGGGCTCTACCTGGGCTGGGTCTCGGTGGCCACCTGCGCCAACATCACGGCGACCCTGGTGGCGGAGGGCGTGGACTCCTCGACCCTGGTGGGCGAGCTGGTGGCCGCGCTGGTCATCGCCGTGGTGGTCGGCGTCGCCGCCGTGGTCGTCGCCCGCACCGGGCCGCGCTGGGCCTTCGCCCTCGCGGCGGCCTGGGGCCTGGCCTGGATCGCCGTCGGCCGGCTGACCGACGAGCCCGCCTCGACGCTGGTCGGCATCGTCGCCGCGGTCGCCGCCGCGGCCGTGCTCGCGCTGACCGCCCGCGCCGCCGTCCGCGACTGACCGACTGCGGCCGACCCCACCGGGTCGACCTGGCGGCCGCAGGCGCCGCGAAAATCGGTCGCAGTGGCGGCAGCCCGCGCCCTAGGCTCGCCGCGACGAGCGTGGGGCCTGACGAACCCCCTGCCTGCGGGCAGCGACGCGGTCGTCCGCGCGTCCGGCGTACCCGACGAGAGGCCGGCACCCCACGGGGCCGCCGGCGAAGGTGTGGTGGCACCGCGACCTTGCCCCCGCCCACACCTCCAGGGCCGACACCGACTGGAGGACATCATGAGATCGCTCTGTTCATCGCTCCCGGCCGTCGAGCCCGGCTCGACCGTGACCCTCGAGGGGTGGGTGCACCGTCGCCGCGAGCTGTCGCGCGTGACCTTCCTCGTGCTGCGCGACCGCAGCGGTCTTGCCCAGGTGGTGCTGCCACCGAGGGCGAGCGTGCCTCCTGAGGAGACGACCGTCCGGGTCACCGGCACCGCCACCCACACGCCCCGAGCGCCAGGAGGCGTCGAGGTCACCGACGCCCGGGTGGAAGCGCTCACCTCGGACGCGGCCACCCCGCCGGCCGAGCTGTGGCGCCCCGCGCTCGACGTGTCGCTGCCGACGCTGCTCGACCACGCGCCCGTGCTGTGGCGCCATCCTGCCCAGCGAGCGCGCTGGCAGCTCGCCGCCGCCTCCCTGCGGGGCTTCCGGTCCACCCTGGACGCGAAGGGCTTCACGGAGGTCGCCACCCCCAAGCTGGTGGCGTCGGCGACCGAGTCCGGCGCGTCCGTCTTCGAGGTGGACTACTTCGGGCGCCCCGCCTACCTCGCCCAGAGCCCGCAGTTCCACAAGCAGCAGCTCGTCGGCGTCTTCGAGCGGGTCTACGAGGTGGGCCCGGTGTTCCGTGCCGAGCCGCACGACACGGTGCGCCACCTCGCGGAGTACCGCTCCCTCGACGTCGAGCTCGGCTTCGTGCGCGACCACCGTGACGTGCTGGCCGTGCTGCGCGACGTGCTCTCCGGGATGGTCGAGGCGCTGGGCCACGAGGACGAAGCGCTCCACCTCACCGGCGCTCGCCTGCCCGTCGTGCCGGCGCAGATCCCGGTCGTGCACTTCGCGGACGCGCTCACGATCGTCGGCGCGCCGGCCGACGAGCCCGACCTGTCACCCGAGCACGAACGGGCGCTGGGTGCGTGGGCGCTGGCCGAGCACGGCTCCGAGCTGCTGGCGGTGGAGGGCTACCCCATGACGAAGCGACCCTTCTACACCCACCCCCAGCCCGGGAACGAGCGCTGGTCCAACAGCTTCGACCTGCTGTTCCGCGGCCTCGAGCTGGTCACGGGCGGCCAGCGGCTGCACCGGCCGGCGGACTACGAGCGGGCCATCCGGGCGCGCGGCGAGGAGCCCGCGGCGTATGACGCCTACCTCCAGGCGTTCCGGCACGGGATGCCGCCGCACGGCGGGTTCGCGATCGGGCTCGAGCGGTGGGTGGCGCGCCTGGTGGAGGCGGCCAACGTCCGCGAGGTCACCCTCTTCCCCCGGGACCTGCACCGGCTGGCGCCCTAGGCGCGGTCCGGCTACTCGTCGACGGCGTCGGGGTTGGTGCAGATCACCGTGTCGCTCGGGATGTAGGTGGTGCTGAAGACCTCGTCCTCGCGCGTCTCGGTGTTGTCGCCGACCGGCTCGAAGCGGCGTACGACGTCGATGTCGAAGCCGCCGAAGCCCTGGTTGGCGTGACACGTCAGGGAGTCGATGCGACGGGTCTCGGGCTGGGTGAGGTTGTGGCGCTCGCCCGTGGTGGACGTGATCTTCCAGTGCTTGGTGGAGTACATCGTCACGGTCACCGCGCCCGAGGAGGACGGCGTGGAGTTGGTGAAGGAGGTGTCGATCAGCACGCCGTAGGGGGTGTCGTTGCGGAAGCGCAGGTCGACGGCGCCCCAGGCCACGGTCGCCTCGCGGCCCACCGGGTAGCGGTCGATGTAGAACGAGTGGGGCTTGTGCTCGACGTCCTCGAGGCCGGCGAAGAACATCGCGTTGAAGAGGGTGGTGGCCATCTGCGACACCCCGCCGCCGAGGTCCTGCACGAGGATGCCGTCGTTGATCACGTAGCCCTTGGTGAAGCCGTTGGCCTCGGTGCGCTCGCCGACCGTGTCGTTGAGCGAGAAGGTCTCCCCCGGCTTGAGCAGGGTGCCGTCGATGAGCTCGGCGGCGCGGCCGATGTTGACGTTGCGGTACTCCGCGTAGGGGAAGTAGGTCGTGAAGGTCGAGACCCGCTCGCGGACGCGGAGCGCGCGGGCGTCCTTGGTCGTGAAGTCGGGCTTGGCGACCTTGGCAGTGAGGGCCAGGGTGCGCTCGCCCTGCGGCTTGGCGACGACGTCGAGGAACCCCGCCTCGAGCTCGGCGGGGTCGAACGTGACGCCCGGCTTGGCCGGGACGACCCGCGGCTTGCCGCCGACCAGCGCGACGGAGGCGTCGACGGGCGCGCCCTGGGTGACCGTGCCCGCGACCACCTCCGACAGCACCGCGGCGTCGAGCGTGGGCACCAGCTCGCCGTCGGTCGGCACGAGCGAGAGGGCGCCGGTGTAGTCGGCCGGGAACACCTTCACGTCGGAGCCCTCGAAGCGCAGGACGACGGGCGCGGCGACGGCCGGCGAGGCGAACCCGTCGAGTGCCTCCTGCACGTCGGAGGCGTCGATGTCGGGCTGCACCTCGACCATCTCGAGGGCGACCACGTCGGGCTCCTCCTCGAGGAAGGCGGACTCGAGCGCCGCCAGCGTGTCGCTGGGGTCGAGCGCGCGACCGGCGCGGGCGTCGGTGGTCTCGAGCCGGTTGCCGGCGAAGGCGATCGCGCCGTCGCGCGGGGCCTCACCGTGCTGCTCGTCGAGCTCGGCGAGGAAGGCGTTGTAGGCGGCCTCGTCGACCTCGACCACCGCCTCGGAGGCGTCACCGCCGGTGAAGTAGTCCCAGAGCCGGACCGGGTCCCAGCTGCGCTCGCCGCCGGACTCGGCGACGGAGGCCTCGTAGTCGACCGACAGCCCGGCCGTGGCCGGGTCGACCGCCACCTGCTCGCCGTCGACGGTCGTGGCGATGTCGCGGGCGACCCGGTCGGCGAGTCCGGCGCGGAGCCGCTCCGCGGCCTCCTCCTGCGGGTGCCCGCCGATGCGCACGCCGGCGACGGTCGTGTTGCGCGGCACCTTGTCGCCGGCGACGTAGTGCGCGGCGGCGTAGAGACCGCCGAACAGCACCACGATCCCGACGAGGAGCCACAGCACGACGGACGCGCCGGCCTTCTCCCGGGGCTGCGCGGCACTGGTCTGGTTCTTCGGCACGCGGCGAGTCTAGGAGGGCAGGCCGCGAACCCCGGGATCGTCGGCGCGAGCCGCGGGCGTACGACGACTCGCCCCGACCGTGGCCAGCGCGACCCCGAGGAGCACCGCCGATCCGGCCAGGAACGACCACCCCGCCGCGTCCGCGGAGATCAGGTGGCCGCCGCCGGGCCCCTCAAGGGCGCCTCGCGCGACCGGTGCGCACCAGCCCAACGCGAAGGCCACTCGCGGGGCGCCCGCCGGCAGCCAGCCGAGGACGGCCACGGCGGCCCCCAACGCGAGCAGCAGTCCCCACCAGCGCTGGTGCACGAGCGTCCCGGCTGCGCCCGAGACCAGACCGACCAGGAGGGCGACCGGGACGAGGAGCGCCCTCACAGACCCGCGAACAGGTCCTCCTCGAAGCCGTCCGGGCCCGGGGCGCCCGGCGTGCCCTTGGCGATGCGGTAGTACTCGTCGGACCACCACGAGTGTCCGCTCTCCGCGCCCGCGAAGAACCCGCCGTCCTGCTGCACCTGGGTGCGGTGCTGGGCCAGCGCGTCCATCTTGCGCTGCACCGTGGCCGCGCCGTCGACGCGCGCGCTGATCAGCTCGTCCGGGGTCACGAAGGGCGGCAGCTTGCCGTCGGGGTCCATCCCGGCGAAGGTCTCGGTGTCGCCGGACTCGCGCAGCTGGCGCAGGCTCTCGCGCATCCGCGACTCGCTCATCGCGGTCCAGTAGACCTTGGCGATGTCGTGGGGCTCGCCGAGGTCGAGCTTGTAGGACGGCACGGCCGCCAGCTGCGCGCCGTACATCGCGACGCGGTGGGCCTGGATGTGGTCGGGGTGGCCGTAGCCGCCGAACTGGTCGTAGGTGACGAGCACCTGCGGGCGGACCTCGCGGATCACCTTGACCAGCTCGTCGGCGGCCTCGGTGAGGTCGGCGTTCCAGAAGGCGTTGTCGGGCAGCGTGTCCGCGGCGACCGCGTGACCCTCCTCGTGCCAGGCCATGCCGGAGTCGTGGAAGCGGCCGAACCCGCCGAGGAAGCGGTGGTCGGTGACGCCGAGCACCTTCATCGCCTCGTCGAGCTCACCGCGGCGGTGCTCGCCGAGCCCGCCCTGCTCCTCGTAGGCGAGGTGGGAGAGCTCGGGCACGAGCACCTCCCCCATCTCGCCGGCGGTGCAGGTGACGAGGGTGACGCCGACGCCCTCGTCGACGTAGCGCGCCATGGTGGCGCCGTTGTTGATGCACTCGTCGTCGGGGTGGGCGTGGACGAGCAGCATGCGTCGGTCGGTCATGACTCAGAGCCTAGGTCGGGACGCTTGATCCGGCGGGGAGCAGTGGGCAGGTCGAGCGCGGGGGGCGGTGCGGACGACGGGGCGTCGTGGCCGTCCTCGTCGAGCCAGCCGTCATGGACGTCGACCAGGACCTCCAGCATGAACGCCGGGGCATCGCTGAGCACCGCCCAGGGATGGTCCTCGTCGTCGTCCTCGCCCGCGAGCCGCTCGCGCTCCACGTGCGCCTCGAAGCCGTCGGCGCGCAGCCGGGCGACGACCGCCTGCGCGTCGTCCTCGTCGAAGAAGATCGCCCTCACGCGAGCATTGTCCACCGCCCGCGGCTGGCTAGGGTCGGAGGATGACCACCGCCTCCGAGCCGCCCGACGTCGTGGGGGTGCACCTGAGGCGCACCGACGAGAACGTCCGCGAGATCGCGGCCCTCGCCGAGGTGCTGGGCGAGCCGGCCGGGCTCGACGGGCTGCTCGACGACCTGAAGTGGGACCTGCGCCGATCCCGGGCGCCGCGCCTGCTCGGCCGGGCGGTGCGCGAGGCGTACCGCTGGGACTCCTACGACGAGCGCGACGTGCAGTGGTACCCCCAGGGCATCTCGACCAGCGCCGACGCCTCCGACACCGAGGACATCGCCGGGCGCCGGGTCCTGGTGACGACCTGGTACTCCACCGGCCGCGACGGCGTGAAGCGCGGCTCGCGGGTCAGCGTCGTCGACCTCGACTCCCGTCGCTACCGCCACGTGCTGCTCGTGGTGCCGGTCCTCGACGAGTCCGGTGCGCTCACGCTGCGCCCGATGAGCATCCACGCCGGCGGCATCGTGTGGGCCGGGCCCTACCTCCATGTCGCCGCGACGGCCCGGGGGTTCGTGACCGCCCGCGTCGACGACATCATGCGGGTGCCCGGCGACGACGACCACCAGGACCGGTTCGGCATCGAGGGCGCCACCCTCCACTCCTACGGCCACCGCTACGTGCTGCCGGTGCGCTTCACCTACCGGGCCTCCGCCGACGAGGGGCACGAGAAGCTGCGCTACTCGTTCATGTCGCTCGACCGCCACTCCGACCCGCCGGCGCTGGTGGCCGGCGAGTACGCGCTGCACCGGGACGCGACGCGGAGGCTGGCCCGCTACGAGCTCGACCCGGAGACGTGGCAGCTCGCGACCGGCGAGGACGGCTCCTCGCGGCCGCTCGCGGTCGACGACGGCGGGGTGCGGCAGATGCAGGGGGCGGTGATGGCCGGTGGGCGCTACCACGTCTCGGTCTCGCGCGGTCGGCTGACGCCCGGCAGCGTGTGGTCCGGGCGCCCCGGCTCGATGCGCGAGCGGCGCTGGGCGCTCCCGATGGGGCCCGAGGACCTGTCCTACTGGCCCTCGACCGACCGGATCTGGTCGGTCACCGAGCATCCCCGCCGCCGCTGGATCGTGGCCATGGACCGGCGGTGGCTCGACCGCTGAGCCGGCCGCCGGTGCCCGGGGTCGCCGGGGTCGCCGGGGTGCTGATGGTTCATCAAGGTATGCAGGGAAACCCGCACTTCCCACGGTGAGCTGATCGAGGGAAGTGCGGGTCCAGCGACATACCTTGATGAACCGTCGGTCGCCGGGAGCACCTGAGTCGCTAGGAGACTCAGCGGACAGTGCGCAGGTCAGCGGCGCGGCTGCATCGCCAGCTGGCGGCTCTGGGCGACGAGCCGGCCGGCGGAGTCCCAGACCTCGCAGTCCTCCTCGAACATCCCGCCCGCCACGTTGCGGGTGCGGTGGGAGACGGTGAGCCAGCCTGGCGCAGGGACGCCCCGGACGTGCACGGTGAGCTCGAGCGTCGGGGCCCAGCCGGGCCGGCCGAGGTCGAAGGTGACCGGCGGGAGGGCGTCGCACACCATCAGCAGACCCACCGGGTCGACGTCGTGGCCGTCGGCCATCCGGAACCACGCCTGGATGTGCCCCTTGCCGCTGGGCTCGCCCATCGCCCAGCCGACGCAGGCCGGGTCGAAGCGCATGTCGAAGCGCTCCATCATCGGCGCCAGGCGTCGTACGTCCTCCGGGGCGGTGGAGGCGGGCACGCACTCCTCGAGCGGCGGGAGCACCGGCTCCTCCGCCGTGGTGTCCACGTCGTCGGGCATCGCCCGGAGGTCGCCGTAGGTCGCCAGCACCGAGATGCGGGTGGTGCCCGCCTGGCCGAGCTCGGCGGCCACCGTCGCGACCGAGCCGCCCTCGCGGAGCACGCGGGTGGACACCTGGGCGGGCCCGGGCCGCGAGGCGGACACGTAGTGGGCGCTCACGGCGAGCGGGTGGGGCTTGGTGGGCACCGTCTCGGCGATGGCGCGGCCCACGACGCCGAGGAGGTAGCCGCCGTTGACCCCGCCCCCGACGATCCAGCCGGGGTCGAGCTCGGCGCCGAACAGGCCGTCGCCGGCGGCGGTCAGGGAGGTGTGCGCGTCCCACTCGGAGGCCATCCGAAGAGCCTAGGGCGGGCCCGGGTCAGCGGGCGCGGAGCCAGGAGGTGACCTGCGGCACACCGTCGGCCCAGCCCAGCCGGGCGGCGTACAGCGCCCGCCGGCCCCGCTGGCGCGGCTTGTGGTCCCACTTGCCCCTGCCGGCGCACGGGAGCGCGGTGCCGCGGCACGTCCAGCCGTGCAGGAACGCGATGAGGCCGCCGCGCCGGCCGTCGACCAGGTCGGCGCCACCTGGACCGCAGAGTCCGGTGGTCGTGGTGTCCAGGAACACCCCGCCCGTGGCGGTCGACCAGTCGAGCAGGGCGGGCGAGCGTCGCCAGGTGGTGCGGTAGCCGCAGCGCGTCCAGTCGCCCTCGGATGCGAACAGCACGTAGCCCTCGGGCCGCAGCGTGAGGACGGGGTTCTCCAGGACCCCCTCGGAACGCAGCAGCTCCTGGCTCGTCGCGCCGCTCCTGACCGACTGCCCGTCACGGGTGAGCGCGACGATCCGGATGGTGGAGGGGATCCGGTCGGTCTTGTAGAGCAGGTAGGACGTGCCGTCGACGTCGCGGAACCAGGACGGGTCGATCACCCCGGCCCGTGGCAGGGTCGGGTCGCGCGGCAGGAGTGGGTCCTGCGCCAGCGGCGTCCCGGCGTACGACGGACACACGAGCGGCGCGCTGCCGACGGGGCGGAACGGCCCGCGGGCCGAGCGTGACCGGGCCACGCCGATGCAGCGGCCGTGCTCGCCCATCCCCTTCACCGGCGTCGCGTAGTAGAGCAGCCACCGTCCGCGCACCCGCGCCACGTCGACCGCCCACACGCCGCCGGCGCGCGACCACGACGGCTTGTGCGTCAGCAGGCTCGGCCCGCGCCGCCACGGGCCGTCGGGCTGCCGCGACCAGGCGTGCGGCACGAGGTCTCCGGTGGCGTACGCGACCAGGCCGCCGGGGGTGGTGACCACCGCGGGGTCGGGGAAGTCGAGGTTGAGCACCGGCCGCGGCACCCACTCCTCCGCGGGGGCGGCGGAGGCCGGACCGGAGGCGGCCGGGCCGACGACGGACAGCAAGGTCGCGGCGAGCAGCAGCACGAGCAGGCGGGCTGCTCCTCGTTTCGGCACCGGGGGAACGTACCCGCCGACGGCCGGGTCAGGGACGCAACGTGGCCGGGAGCCGCTCGAACCCGCGCAGGATGCGGGTCTCGCGACGACCGGCGCCGGGCTCGAGCCGCAGGTCGGGGAACCGCTCCCAGATCGCCCGCAGGCCGACCTCGCCCTCCATCCGGGCGAGCTGCGCGCCGAGGCAGTGGTGCCGGCCGGCGGAGAAGGAGATGTGCTCGCGCGCGTTGGGGCGTGCGACGTCGAAGCGCAGGGGGTCGGTGAAGACGGCAGGGTCGCGGTTGGCGCCGCCCAGGATCGCGGTGACCATCGCGCCACGGCGCACCGGAGCGCCGCCGACCTCGGTGTCGCGCACCGCCATCCGGCCGGTCAGCAGCACGGGCGGGTCGAGGCGCAGCGCCTCCTCGACCGCGTTGGGCCACAGGGACGGGTCGGCGGCGAGCGCGGCCCGCTGGTCGGGGTGGTCGTGCAGCAGCGAGATGCCGTTGCCGAGCAGGTTGACCGTCGTCTCGAAGCCGGCCGCCAGGACCAGCCCCGCCGTGGCCTTGAGCTCGGTCTCGTCGAGGCCGCGGCCCTCCTCGCGCGCGGCGACGAGCTGGCTGAGCAGGTCGTCGCCCGGGTCTCGGCGCAGCGACTCGAGGTGCTCGCCGAGCCAGTCGTCGAACCGGGCCAGCGCGCGGCTGACCGAGCGGTAGCGCCAGAAGCCGAGCCCGAGGTCGAGGCTCGGGGCAGCGGCCGAGCCGAAGGCGAGCACCTGGCCCCGGTCGCGCTCGGGCACCCCGAGGATCTCGGCGATGACGGTGACCGGCAGGACCGCGCAGTAGGTCTCGACGAGGTCGACCGGGTCGGACGCGCGGGGCGCCAGGGAGTCGAGCAGGTCGGCGGCGATCTCCTCGGTGCGCGCCCGCAGCCGCTCGACGGCGCGCATGGTGAAGACGCGGGTGACGAGCCGGCGGTAGCGGGTGTGGTCGGGCGGCTCGGTCACCAGCAGCGACGGCGGCTCGACCGGGTGGAGCGAGTCGGGGGCGGCCCAGCGGGTGACCCGGCCGAGCGCACCCTGCGCGGTCGGCAGGCCCGTACGGAAGTCGTCGCTGGTGAGCACGTGGCGCACGGCCGCGTGGTCGGTGGTGACGTGGCCGAGCCGGGAGCGGTAGAGCGGTCCGCGCGACCGGATCTCCTCGATGAGGTCGAACACCTCGTCGGCGCCCGTCGCGCCGACCCTGATCAGCCGGGCCTGCAGGTCGCCGCGACCGGCTGCGCGGCGCAGCACGAGGGTGGGCAGCCCGTGGGCCACGCCCCAGTGGACGCCCGACCTCAGCTCGCGCCCGACCCCCGGTCCCCCCGGCGTCCCACGGACTGGGCGGGACGCGGGCGAGGACATGCTCCGAGACTAGTGCTGCCTAGGCTGACGGCATGTGGCTCGTGATCGACCTCGTCCTCGTCGGCGTCTTCGCGGTCGTCGGGCGGCTCAGCCACTACGACACGCTCAGCGTCGCCGGCTGGTGGACCACGGCCTGGCCGTTCCTCGTCGGCACCCTCCTCGCCTGGGCCGCGCTGGCCGCCACCCGGCGACCGCCCTCCGCGATCTCGTCCGGCGTGCTCGTGTGGCTGGGCGCGCTGGCCGGGGGGATGGTGCTCCGTCAGGCCGGCGGCCAGGGCACCGCCCTGCCCTTCGTCGTGGTGGCGACCCTCGTCCTCGGCGCCCTCCTGGTGCTGCCCAGGATCGCTGCCCGTGCCGCGCGCTGACGACCGCGCTGACGACCGCGCCCGCGCTGCCCCGCGCGCCTCGGGGCTCGGGCTCGGCGTGCTCGTCGCCGCCGTCGTCCTCGTCTCGGTCAACCTGAGGCCGGGGGCGTCCTCGATCGGCCCGGTCCTGGAGGAGGTACGCGTCGGGCTCGGCATGGGTGCCGAGGTGGCGGGGGCGCTGACCGGGGTGCCCGGACTGGTCTTCGGCCTCGCCGGCGCCCTCGCGGTCGGCCTCGCCCGCAAGGTCGGTATCAGCGCGGGCATCGCGTTCGGCCTCGCCGTGGCGGCCGCCGGCCTGCTCCTGCGGGTGACCGTGGACGACGCCCCGCTCTTCCTGCTGCTCACCGTCGTCGGCCTGGCCGGGCTGGCCGTCGGCAACGTCCTCGTGCCGGCCTGGATCAAGGCCCGCGGGCACACCGTCGCGCTGATGACCGTCTACGGCACCGGGCTCGTCGTGGGCGCCACGTTCGCCACGCTGGTGACGGCCCCCGTCACCGAGGCCGCCGGCTCGTGGCGCGCCGGTCTCGGCACGTGGGGCGTCCTGGCCGCGGTCGCCCTTCCGCTGTGGGGCTGGCTGGCCCTGCGCGAGCGGCGCTCCCCCGCCGAGCACCGGGTGAGCGGCGACGCGCCGCCCGACGGCCGGATGATCCACTCCCCGACCGCGGTCGCCCTCACCGTCCTGTTCGGCGTGCAGTCGATGCACGCCTACGTGCAGTTCGGCTGGGTGCCGCAGATCTACCGCGACGCGGGCATCTCCGCCTCGCACGCCGGGGCGCTGCAGGCCCTGCTGTCGAGCGTCGGCATCGCCGGCGCGCTGGTGCTCCCCACCGTGATCGACCGCGGGCGGGGGCTCCGGGCGCTCGCCGTGTCCTTCGGCGTGCTCCTCGCCGGCGGCTACACCGGACTCCTCCTCGCCCCGGCCACGACCCCCTGGCTGTGGGCCCTGATGCTCGGCTACGCCGGGCTGGCCTTCCCCACCTCCATCGCGCTCATCACCGCGCGCACCCGCCACCCGTCGGTGACGGCGCAGCTCTCCGGGTTCGTCCAGCCGGTGGGCTACGCGCTCGCCGCGATCGGCCCGTTCCTGGTGGGTCTGGTCCACGACGCGACGGGCGACTGGACGCTCGTGCTGGTGCTGCTGGCGCTCACCGCCGTGCCGCTGACGCTGGCCGGCGTACGCGTGGCGCGGGCGACGTACGTCGACGACGAGCTCTGAGTCGGCCCCGGGCATGTCAGGATCTGCCCCGTGAGCCAGTGGGTGGTGGTCGTCGGCGGGACCAACATGGACGTCGTCGCGCGCACGTCCGCGCCGCTCGTCGCCGCGACCAGCAACCCCGGCCGGACCCGGATCTCCCCCGGCGGCGTCGGCCGCAACATCGCCGCCTGCCTGGGCCTGCTCGGCGCTCCGGTGCGGCTGGTGTCGGCGGTCGGCGACGACGCGTTCGGCGACGAGGCGCTGCGGGTGACCGCCGCCTGTGGCGCCGACGTGGGTGCCGTACGCCGGGTGCCGGGCGCGACCGGCACCTACACGGCCGTCCTCGACGACCGCGGCGAGCTCGTGGCCGCGGTCTCGGACATGGCGATCGTCGACGAGCTGGTGCTCGACACGGTCCACCTCACCGACGCCGCGCTCGTCGTGCTCGACGGCAACCTCGCCCACGCCCAGGCGGCCCGGGTCGTGGCCGCGGCGGCCGCGGCCGGCGTGCCCCTCGCGTTCGAGCCCGTCTCGGTGGCCAAGGCCGCGCGGCTGGCCGACCTGGTGCACGACCTGTTCCTCGTGACCCCCAACGCCGACGAGGTCGCCGCGCTGACCGGTCGCCCGGCCGCCGACTGGCGTGGGTCCGTCGCCGAGCTGCACGACCGCGGTGTCGAGCACGTGTGGCTGCGGCAGGGCTCGGCGGGCTCGTGGATGTGCAGTCACGGCGCCGAGCCGGTCCACCTCGCGGCCACGCCGGCGACCGTGGTCGACGTGACCGGCGCGGGCGACGCGATGCTCGCCGCGTGGGTGGCGGCGTGGCTGCGCGGCGCCGATCCCGTCACCGCCGCCCGGCTCGGCCACCGTGCCGCCGCCGCCACCGTCGAGAGCCCGTCCACCGTCCGGCCGGACCTGGCCGACGCCCTGAGGGAGGAACCCCGATGCTGACCGTCACCGACGAGGTCCGCGACGCGCTCGCGTCCGGGCAGCCCGTCGTCGCGCTGGAGAGCACGATCATCAGCCACGGCATGCCCTACCCGCAGAACGTCGAGATGGCGCGGACCGTCGAGGGCATCGTCCGCGAGGGCGGGGCCGTGCCGGCGACGATCGCGGTGCTGCACGGCCGGCCGAGGATCGGCCTGTCCCCCGACGACCTCGAGCTGCTCGCCTCCGACGACTCGGTCGTCAAGGTCTCGCTGCGCGACCTGCCCTACGTCGTGTCGCGCGGCCTCCACGGCGCCACGACCGTCGCCTCCACGATGCGGCTCGCGGCCCTGGCCGGCATCAGCGTGTTCGTGACCGGCGGGCTGGGCGGCGTGCACCGCGGCGCCGAGACGTCGTACGACGTGTCGGCCGACCTGACCGAGCTGTCGACCACCTCGGTCGCCGTCGTCTGCGCCGGGGTGAAGAGCATCCTCGACATCGGGCTCACCCTGGAGAAGCTGGAGACCCTCGGCGTGCCGGTGCTGGGCTACGGCACGGACGAGTTCCCGTCGTTCTACTCGCGCTCGTCGGGCTTCGCCGCTCCGATGCGGGTCGACTCGCCCGCCGAGGTCGCGGACCTGGTGCGGGCCAAGTGGGACCTCGGCCTGGCCGGCGGTGTCGTCGTCGCCAACCCGATCCCGGCCGGGTCCGAGATCCCCGCCGACGAGATCGGCGCGATCATCGACCGCGCCCTGGCCGACATGGACTCGCTCGGCATCACCGGCAAGGACGCCACCCCCTACCTGCTGGGACGCATCGTCGAGATCAGCGACGGAGCCTCGCTGACGGCCAACATCGCCCTCGTCGAGCACAACGCGCGCCTGGGCGCGGAGATCGCGACGGCGTACGCCGCCCGTCAGGCGTAGGCGTCGAACTCGCCGCGCTGCGTGGGCACGATGTCCTTGCCGAGCGGTGCCAGCGAGATCGGGACCATCTTGAGGTCGGCGAGAGCGAGCGGGATGCCGACGATCGTCACCGCGAGCGCGACCGCCGACACGATGTGGGCGATGGCGAGCCACCAACCGGCCAGCACGAACCAGATCACGTTGCCCAGGAACGACCCGACGCCCGCCGAGGGCTTCGTGACGACGGTGCGGCCGAACGGCCACAGCGCGTAGACGGCGATGCGGAACGACGCGATCGCCCACGGGATCGTGATGATCGGGATGCAGAGCAGCACGCCGGCGACCGCGTAGCCGACGAACAGCCAGAAGCCGCCGAACACCAGCCAGATCACGTTGAGCACGAGGCGCACGCCATCATCAAAGCACGGGCGGCTGTGAGGTGTTTCAATCGCTGCATGGCCTCCCGACTGACCGAGATCTCCCTCGACTGCCACGACCCCGACCGGCTCGCCGACTTCTGGTGCGGCGTGCTCGGCTGGGACGTCCTCCACCGCGAGCCGGGCCTCGTCGAGATCGGCCCCGCGCGGGTCGAGGACCAGGCGCTGCTCGACGCCGTGCGCTCCGGACCGGTCTGCCCGACGATCTTCCTGGCGCAGGTGGAGGAGGACAAGGTGGTCAAGAACCGCTCGCACTTCGACGTCTCGCCGGTGGACGTCTCGCAGGAGGAGGAGGTCGAGCGCATCCTCGCCCTCGGCGCCACCCACGCCGACATCGGGCAGACGGGCGAGGAGTCGTGGACGGTGCTCGCCGACCCCGAGGGCAACGAGTTCTGCGTGCTGCGCAGCCTCGCGCCGGACCACTTCACGCTGTGACGCCTCTGGCCCTCGACCTCCCGGTCGAGACCGAGCGGCTGCTGCTGCGCCCCCACCGGATGGAGGACCTCGACGACCTTGCCGCGTTCCACTCCGACCCCGACGTCGTGCGCCACGTGCCGTGGCCGGTGCGCGACCGGGCCGCCACCGAGGAGACCCTGCGCGTCAAGCTCACCCAGACCGAGCTCCTCGCCCACGGCCAGTGGCTCGTCCTCGCCGTCGAGCTCCGCGAGACGGGGACCGTGATCGGCGAGGTGCTGCTCAAGTGGGCCTCGGACCGCCAGGGAGAGGTCGGCTTCGCGCTCCACGGCGACCACCAGGGTCGCGGCTACGCCGCCGAGGCCGCGACCGCGATGCTGCGCCTGGGCTTCGACGACCTCGGCTTCCACCGGATCACCGCGGTGGTGATCGACGGCAACGACGCCTCCGCCCGCCTGCTCGGGCGCCTCGGCTTCCGACAGGAGGCCCGGTTCGTCGACGGTGTGCACTTCAAGGGCGAGTGGGCGACCCAGCTGGTGTTCGCGCTGCTCGCGGACGAGTGGCGGCGCGGCGCCGCCCCGCGCCCGCTCGCCTGAGGTCGCGCCTGGACCTACCCCTGGCGGGCCTTGCGTCGATGGCCACCTCAGTGTGTAATCACTTTGGTTACGATCTAGCGAGGACACATGACCAAGCCACCGTCCAGCATGTCGGCCGCCGCCCTCGTCGAGCTCCGCCAGTACACGCTCAAGCCGGGAGCTCGTGGCGACCTGGTCGAGCTCTTCGAGCGGGAGCTCATCGAGCCCCAGGAGGCTGCCGGCATGCGCGTGGGCGGGGTCTTCCTCGACCGCGACGACGCCGAGCGCTTCGTGTGGTTCCGCGGCTTCACCGACATGGCGGCGCGGCGCCAGGCGTTGCAGGGCTTCTACCACGGGCCGACCTGGGCACGCTTCCGCTCCGCGGCGAACGACACCATGCTCGACAGCGACGACGTCCTGCTCCTCCGCCCGACGTCACCGGCGCACCCGTTGCGTGGCCCGGGTGCGCCGCGCTCGGCGCACCCGGGCTCGCCGCCGTCCGACGAGTGGGTGACCGTGTCGGTCTACGGGCACGACCCGGACCCCGAGCTCGCACGATGGCTGGCCACGGACGTCCACGCCGAGCTGGAGGAACGCTTGCAGGCCCCGGTTGCCACGTACCGGTCCGAGCCCGCGGAGAACGACTACCCGGCGCTGCCGGTGCGCGCCGACAACGTGTTCGTGTGGAGCGCGGTCTTCGCCGACGAGGCGGCCTGTCGCGACGCGAGGCAGCGGCTCGAACGGAGCGCCACCTGGCGCAACGACATCTCCCCGGCGCTCGAGCGCCGACTCTCGACGAGGCAGCACCTCCGGCTGCAGCCGACGGCACGCTCGCAGCACCCGGCCGCGTCGCCCCACGAGGCGGGGCCGTCCTGACCGTGCCTGCGGCGGAGCGCACACCGAGGCCCGAGCGTCGGCTCGCCCGTCCGGAGGAGGATCACGCCGGGAGCGGCCGCTCCCGCAGGATCCGGTCGAGCACCTCGGCGACCGTGTGCCCCTGCAGCACCTGCGCGACCGCCTCCTCGGCGTCTCGGTAGACGCGGTCGAGCACGTCAGGGATGCCGTGCCCGACGGGGCAGTCCGGCTTGGGCGGGTGGGGGTGCAGGGCGAAGACCGGGTCCTCGCCCAGCACCCGGTGCACCTCGCGCAGCGTGATCTCGCCGGCCGGTCGGGCCAGCTGCCAGCCGGCCCCGGGTCCGCGCCCCACCACCCTCAGGAGGCCCGCGTCCCGCAACGGCGCGAGCGTGCGCCTGATGAGGACCGGGTGCGACTGCAGGCTGTCGGCCACCTGCGCGGACGTCAGCGTCGCGGTGCCGCGTCGCGCCGACAGCTCGAGCCAGCACAGCGCATGGATCGCCGTGGTGAGTCGGCTGTTGCTGCTCACGTGCCCTCCCGGGATCGCGTCCTCGCTGGCACCACGTTATGTAACAACGTCGGTTACGGACCAGGGCTGGTGTCGGCGTCGCCGTCTGCCATGAACTCGCGGAGCGCCCGTGCGAAGCGGTCGGGGTCGTCGAGGTGCGGGAAGTGGCCGGCGCCCTCGAAGAGCTCCACCCGGCAGCCCGGCAGTGCGCGCTGGGCGCTCAGCGCGTGCCAGGCGGGGATCATCCGGTCGCGCGAGCCCCACACGATCAGGGTGGGCGGCGGTGTCACGGCACCCAGGTGGTCGTGGGCACTGATGCTCTGGCCGCCGATGTCGATGACGGCCCGGGTGGTCGCGAGGAAGGACCGGCGGCTCTCGCGGTCGCCGAGCGAGGTGAAGCCGCGCCAGATCGCACCGATGTCGGCCCCGGGCCTCCAGCCGACCTTCCGAGCTCCGCGGCCCAGCGCCTCGACCCGCTCCAGGACGGGTGCGGAGGCGATCACCCCGAGCACCTGCGCGGCGCCGGGGAGCGTGGCCGAGCGCAGCACGAGGTGGACCTCGCGACCGAGGCCGCCGCTCGCCACGAGCACGAGCCTGTCCACGCGCTCGGGGAACAGGTAGTAGAACTGCATCGCGATCCCGCCGCCGAGCGAGTGGCCCACGAGCGTGACCCGTTCGATGCCGAGATGGTCGAGCAGGTCGCGCAGCGTCGCGGCGTGCGAGCTGAGCGAGTAGTCGCCCGTCGGCTTGGCGGAGTCGCCGTGCCCGAAGAGGTCGGGCACCACCACACGGTGATCCTCGTCGACCGCGTCGACGAGGTGGGACCACTGGCGCTGCGAGCCCAGGATGCCGTGGATGAAGAGGACCGCGGGCCCCGAGCCACTGTCGACGTACGACAGCTCGTGTCCGTGGAGCACGACCGTCCGCGGAGCCAGGGGGGTCATCGTCGCTCCCGGGGTCGAGAGGGGGTGGGTTACCCCACGGTAACCCCTCGCGCGCGGGCAGCGGCGGGATCGGGCGAAGATCGTCCGTCGGGGTCAGCGGTCCGGCCGCACCCACGCGTGGCCCCACGGGCCCAGCTCCAGCGGCTCGAGGCGACGGCCGGTGAGCACGTCGGTGCCGACGACGTCGGTGAGGCGGACGACGTCGGCGCTGACGTTGGTGACGCAGAGGAGCTCGTCGGGGGTGCCCCGGCCACGACGGACCGCGAAGACGCGGTCGTCGGGCCGTTCGACGTGCTGGGTGCCGAACGGCGAGAAGGCGGGCTCGCTGCGGCGTACGTCGAGCAGCCGGCGGAGGCCGGTGAACACCGCGCGCCGCCGGGGGTCGGCGGCGAGCTCCGCCAGCAGCCGGTCCGAGTCGAGCACCGCCCGGTTGATCCGCCGGTTGATCCGGCTGGTGACCATCCCCTCGAGGTCGGGCGGGGAGCCGACGAGCGAGTGGAGGTAGATCGCCGGGACACCGAGGAACGCGAGCAGGATGCTGTGCGCGGCCAGCGACTTCCCGGCGAGCACGGACGGGTCGCGCGCCTCCTCGACGGTGCAGAGCGCGTCGAGATAGCTGAGGTTGAGCTCGTAGACGCTCCGTGAGCCGTCGGGCCGCTCCACCCACGAGACCCGGCCGCCGTGGGCGTGGGTCCGGTCGACCAGCGCCCTGCGCTCGGCCTGGTCGAGGATCCCCTCCGTGGCACGCATCCCGATCCCGTCGTGGCTGGCCAGGAAGTTGAACCAGGTGGCCGTGTCGCTGACCGGTCCGATCCCGGCGGCCCAGTCGCTGAGCCGCGACGTCGACCCGGCCACGAAGGAGTGCAGCACCAGCGGCGGGAGGGCGAACTGGTAGACGAGGTGGGCCTCGTCGTGACCGTCGCCGAAGTAGGAGACGTTCTCGGCGTGCGGCACGTTGGTCTCGGTCAGCAGCCGCGCGCCGGGCGCGACGTGGTCGACCAGCGCCCGCCACAGCTTGATCACCGCGTGTGTCTGCGGGAGGTGGAGGCAGCTGGTGCCGGACTCCTTCCAGAGGAAGCCGATCGCGTCGAGCCGGATGGCGCACGCGCCGCGCGCGAGGTAGCCGAGCAGCACGTCGGTCAGCTCCTCCAGGGCTCGCGGCTCCCGGACGTCCACGTCGACCTGGTCCTCACCGAACGTGGTCCAGGCCAGCGCCTCGGTGCCGTCGGGCCGCGCGAAGGCGTGGAACAGGGGCGTCGTCCGCGGTCGCGTCACGCGGGAGGTGTCGAAGTCGGGATCCTCCTCGAGGTAGAACCCGCGGCGGGCCGGGTCGCCCGCCAGCCAGCCGAGGAACCACGGACTGCGGCTGGAGGTGTGGTTGGCGACGAAGTCGAGCATCAGCCCGTGCTCGGCGGACAGGTCGGTGACGTCCTGCCAGTCGCCCAGCGCCGGGTTGACCGCTCGGTGGTCGACGACCGCGAAGCCGTCGTCGGACGTCCACGGGAAGATCGGCAGCAGGTGGACGTCGCTGACCACGTCGCCGACCGCGTCGTGCAGGAACCGGCCGAGCGTGTGCAGCGGCGCCTCCCCGCGCCTGCGGATCCCGTCGCCGTAGGTGATCAGGTAGGTCGTCCGATGGGTCAGCGGCGCGATCTCGCGCCCGGCGAGGAGCTCGGCGTACCGCTGCGCCAGGGCGACCAGGCGGGCGCCGACCTCGTCGGAGCGACCGGGGTAGAGCAGCGCCAGGTGCGGCGAGATCCTGGCCGCGAGGCCGTCGGCGCTCACCTCGTCACCTCGCGCTGCGCCACCTCGGCGCCGGACCGGATGCGCTCGAGCGGGAACGGGGTGCCCGCGTCGACGGTGTCGGCCAGCAGCCGCCGCACGATCGCCAGGCCCGAGCCGTCGAGCTCGGCGACCCGGTCGGAGAACGAGCGGAGGCCGCCGTACTCGCGGGCGAGCGCCGCCCACCGCTCGCGGTGCGCGTACGTCGGGCGCGCGACCACGCAGTCGGGGTCGTTGACCCACAGCCGGCCGTGCTGCCACGCCCGCGCGGCCATCGGCATGAGCCCGCGCAGGCCGGTCGAGCCGTCCTCGCCGCCCTCGTGGAAGGTGTCCGGGGAGACTCGCATGGCGTCGACCAGGCCGACGCTCGGCAGCAGGGGTGCGCCGCAGCCGACCAGGTAGACGTGCGGGCCGACCGCGTCCCGCACCAGCTCCAGCCCCCTCCGGTAGGCCGTGACGCCGTCGACGTCGTCGTGGCGCCGGCCGGGCACCGCGCCGCCGTAGAGGAAGTCGAGCTTGAGGTAGTCGATGCCGAGGGCGGTCAGTCGTCCGAGCGCGTCGACCAGCAGCTCCTGCACGCCGGGGTGGGTGAGGTCGAGGCCGGCCAGCGCCTGGCCCCAGTTGCGTCCGGCCGGGCCGACCAGCCAGTCGGGGTGGTCGCGGGCGAGGGTGGTCTCGACCCCCACCAGGAAGGGGGCCGCCCAGAGACCGGCGCGGCGGCCGGTCGAGCGGATCTCCTCGACGAGCCCGGCCAGCGACCCGAACCGCGCGGACGGGAGCAGGCCCTCCCCCAGCCCGGCGCTCCACCCGTCGTCGACCTGGACCACGTCGACCGGCAGGTCGTGGGACTCAAGCGCGTGGAGGTTGTCGCGGACGTCGTCGGCGGTGACCTCCTCGAAGTAGCGGTACCAGGAGCACCACACCGTCGGCGGCGCGCCCCTCGGGAGGGGGCCGCGGGCGGCGGCGAGCTCGTCGCCGTACGCCGCCAGGGCGGCCTCACCGCCGTCGGCGTGCTCGGTCGTGGCCACGTCGCCGGTGGCGCGGACGACGACCCGGTCGTGCTCGAGGACGGCGTGGACGGTCGGCACGTCGTGGCGGCCCGCAGCGGCGCGGTAGCAGTGGGCCGGATCGCCGGTCCCGGGGTCGACGACCAGCAGGCCCTCGCCCTGGAACGCCTCGCGGTGGACCGGGGTGCCGGGGCGGAAGCGCATCAGGTGCTGCCAGTGGTGCTCGGGACGCCGGGGGCTCGCGGTCACCGGGGACCACGTCGCAGGGCTCCAGCTCTGCCAGCCCTCGGCGTAGACGCGGCCGCGGACCGGGTCGACCGCGAGCTCGCCGACGACCTCGCCGCCCCGCGTCACGGCGCCACCAGGGGGTACGACGGCGCGACCGGGACGCCGCCGCGCTCGGCGGACTCGCGGGCGGCGAGCACCAGCGCCACGGACCGGGAGGCGTCGGCCGCGCTGTTCTCCGGCTGCCGGCCCTCGGCCACGGCGCACATCAGCTCGCCCATCGCGGCCGCGAACCCGTCCACGAACCACGCACCCTGCAGCGGGATCGGACGGCGCGACGAGCCGTCGTCGTGCTCGAGCCGGTCGGAGTCGAGCAGGACGCTGCCGCGCAGGGTGCCGGTCGTGCCGTGCACCCAGAACGGGCACCCGGGCTCGGCCGAGACGGCGTTCCCCGCGATCCGCACGACGGCGGAGGCGCCCGACTGGGCGGCCAGGGACAGCGTCGCCGACCACGGGTTGAGCGCGTCGGCGGGCTGCCCGGGGACCCGCGAGTCCACCGCCTGCACCGAGACCACCTCGCCGGCGCCACCGTCGCGGAGCCAGGTGCGGGTGATGTCCACCCAGTGCAGGAGGTAGTCGGTGAGCAGCATGTGCGGCACGTCGTCGAAGGGCGTCCCCGCCAGTGGGGGAAGCGGCTTGTCGTGCAGGTGGGTGACCCCGACCAGGTCGCCGACCGCACCCGCGCGCAGCAGCAGCGTGGCCGCGCGCCACGGCGGCGCCCAGCGCCCGTTGTGGTTGACCGCGACCCGGACACCGGCCGCGTCGGCGGCAGCGAGCAGGCCCGGCAGGGCGCGCAGGTCGTCGCCGGACAGCGTCAGCGGCTTCTGCGCGAGCACGTGCTTGCCGGCGGCGATCGCGGCCGCGATCCACTCCAGCCGGCCCTCCGGGCCGGTCGCGATGTCGACGAACCGCACGGCGGGGTCGGCGAGCAGGTCGTCGGCCGTGTCGTAGACACGGCCGACGAACGGGAACCGCTCGCGCACGGTCCGCGTGGTGCCGGGGCTGCGGCTCCACACGCCGGCCACCCCCACGCCGTACTGCTCGTAGGCGGGCAGGTGGGCCGACTGCGCGATGGCGCCGCAGCCGAGGATCGCCACGCCGCCGCGGTCGGCGGGGAACCGGGGGCCGGTCTCGCCCGGGGCCGGCGCGCTCATGCGTCGTCCGGGGCGGCCGGGAAGCGCAGCACCGCCTGGAGGATGTCGGGGTCTCCTTGGTCGAGGCGCGCGAAGATCGTGGCCACGTCGGCGGCGTCGACCACGTCGGTCACCAGCGACCGTACGTCGACCCGTCCCCGCCGGACCTGGTCCATGAACGTCCGCACCAGTCGCGGCTGGTCCCACCGCGAGCGCAGCTCCGCCGGCACGCCGGAGATCTGGCTCGCCACGATCCGCACCCGGTTGTGGTGGAACTCCTCGCCGAGCCGCAGGTGGGCCGCACCGCCCTGGTAGAAGCCGGCGGCGACGACTGTCCCGTCGACGACCACCGACCGCACCGCCTCGTGCAGCGCCCGGTCGCTGCCGCTGAGCTCGATCGCGGCGTCGACTCCGCCCCCGGACCACTCGCGGACCACGGCCCCGGCGCCACCGGGGGCGTCGGCCGCCACCACGGCCCCAGCGCCCATGGCGCGGGCCGCGCCGAGCCGCCGGTCGAGGGCGTCGACGGCGACCACCTGCGCGCCACTGAGGACGGTGACCCGGGTCGCCAGCAGCCCGATGACGCCCTGGCCGAAGACCGCGACCCGGTCGCCGAGGCGCGCGTCGGCGGCGAGGACGGCGTTGAGCGCGATCGCCCCGACCCGCGCGAACGTGCCCGACAAGGCGTCCTGCCCCGTCCACACCCGGCCACGCACGGCCGCGGCGGGGACGACCGCCTCGCTCCGGTGGCCCCAGATGCCGTGGACGACGTCGCCGACGACCGGACCGCCCACGTCGCCGGGCACGTCGACGGGCACGTCGTCGGCCACCTCGACCACCTCGCCCACCTCGGAGTAGCCCCAGCCCAGGACCGGGTAGGCGAAGGTCGGTGCCCCGTCGACGAACAGTCGGCGCTCGGCGTCCCAGGTGCGCGAGAGATAGGGGTTGGACCCCCGGTAGGCCGTCAGCTCGGTGCCGGCCGAGATCCCGGAGTACCAGGTGCGCACCCGCACCGATCCGGGCACGAGCGGCGCGGCGTCACACGGAACCAGCGCGACGTTCCCCGGCGCGGTGAACGAGACGACCTCGGGCACCCCCGGCTCAGCCCTTCTCCGCGCCCGCGGTCAGCCCGCCCGCCAGCCACCGCTCGCTGAGGAAGAACATGACGACGATCGGGAGGGTCAGGATGACCGAGCCCGCCATCAGCACCGTGGTCGGCACCTCGATGCTCCCGGCCAGCTGGGACAGCCCGAGGGAGACGGTCCAGTTATCCCGACGCTCGACGAGGAAGAGCAGGGCGAAGAGGAACTCGTTCCACGCGATCATGAAGACGAACAACGCGTTGGACGCGATCGCCGGCAGCGCGAGCGGCAGGCTCACGTGCCGCATCGCCTGCAGGCGCGTGCACCCGTCGATGGCGGCCGCCTCCTCGAGGCTGGCCGGGATGGTGTCGAAGTAGTTGCGCAGCATGTAGATCGACACCGCCGCCACCTGGGCGACGTAGACGACGAGCAGTCCGGTGAGGGTGCCGCGCTGCCCGATGCGGGTGAAGAACACGAACAGCGGGATGGCGAGCAGGATCGCGGGGAAGAAGTAGACCGCGAGGAAGACCGCGCTGATCTGGCGCCGGCCGAAGAAGTCGAGCCGACTCACCGCGTACGCACCGGGGATGGCCACGAGCAGGCTCAGCACGACGGTGCCGACGGCGACGAGGGCGCTGTTCCTGATGAAGGTCAAGAAGCCCTGCCCCCCGTCCTGCGTCGAGGCAAGCACGTCGCGGTAGGTGCCGAGGTCGATCTCGCCCGAGGCCGGCCACAGCGCGCCGGGGTCCTGGAGCAGGCTCTCGAGCGGACGGAACGACAGGAGCACCATGTAGTAGAAGGGGAAGAGCGTGATCAGGAGGAGGAACGCGATCGTGAGCGGCCGGAGCACGCCCCACAGCCTGCGCTCGACCGCGTCGCGGCCGGTCGTGCTCATGCCACCTCCTCCGAACGGCCGAAGAGCCTGAGGTAGACGGTCACCAGCACCGCCAGGATCGCGGCCAGCACCAGCGCCTGAGCCGCCGCGGCACCGATGTCGCCGCGGTTGATCAGGTAGTCGTAGACGCGCACCGCGACCACCTGGGTGCCGGCTCCGCCGCCGGTGAGCAGGTAGATGTCGTCGAAGTTGTTGAACGTCCAGATGAAGCGCAGCACCGTGAGCACGGCGATGGTCGGGAGCAGCTGCGGCAGCACGACGTGGCGGAACCGCTGGCTCGGGCTCGCGCCGTCCATCATCGCCGCCTCGTCGAGGGTGTCGGGGATGGCCTGGAGCCGCGCGGTGAGGAAGAGGAAGGCGAACGGGAAGGAGCGCCACGCCTCGAACAGCACCACGCTGAGCATCGCCTGGCTGACCGGGAGCTCCGCGCCGAACAGCGAGATGGGCTCGCCCGAGCTGAGGAACGCGATCGGCTCGTCCCAGCCCAGCAGGGTGGTGCCGTAGTGGTTGGCCACGCCGAACTGCGGGTTGAGCATCGTGGCCCACACGAAGGTCGCGGCCACCACGGGCGCGACGTAGGGCAGCAGCATGCAGGCCCGCGCGAGCCCGCGCCCCCGGAACGGCCGGCGCAGCGCGAGCGCCGCGACCAGCCCGAGCGCGATGGCGCAGACCGTGCCGCCCACCGAGTAGACGAGGGTGTTGACCAGCGCGTCGAGGAAGCCCGGGGAGGTCAGGACGTTGCGGAAGTTCTCGAGGCTGTAGTCGCCGACCACACCGGTGGTGCTGAGGTTGAGCAGCCGCACCCGCTGGAACGCCAGGGAGATCGTCCAGAGGATCGGCAGCACCACCATCGTCGCGACGATGACGACCGTGGGGGTGATCAGCAGGTAGCCGGTGCGCCGGTCGTCCCGCGCGCGGACCGAGCGCACCCGCCGGTTGCGCCGGCCGGTCGGGGTGCTGCCGCCCGGGTCCGGTGCCGCGACCGTGGCCGGGGCGGCCGGCCCGCTCATCGTCACAGCGAGTCCTGCACCGCTCGGATCGCGTCGGCCGCCTGCTTCGCGGCCTCGTCGGGAGACGTGCCGTTGGCCGCCTCGTTGACGGCGTTGGCCACCGGCTGCTCGCCCTGGATGGCGCCGAGCAGGTCGCCCTGTCCCTGCGGGATCGCCCAGCGCTGGAGGGTGTCGGTGCCGGACGTCAGCGCCTCGAGGACGTCGGGGCCGTAGAAGTCCGAGAGCGGGGCCTTCGTGTCGACGCCGACCTTCATCTTCGCCCAGGCGTCGGCGTAGTCGGTGGCGCCGGCGCTGTCACCGGAGCGGACCGGGATCTTGCCCTCGGGGGCGATCGCGATCCAGGGCTCGTAGCCGTCGGTCATCATGTACTCGACGAACTGCGTGGCCGAGTCGGCCGAGTCGGGCGTGATCGTCCACGACGTGACCTCGCCGTACGTCTTCGGCTCCGAGCCCGACGGCCCCTGGATCGCGGTCACCACGCCGCTGTTCTCGGCCAGGAAGGCCTTGTCGCCCGTGCACTCCTCGCAGGTGGGCAGTGCGTCGTCGCGCAGGCCGGCCAGCTCGTCGAGGATGAAGCTCGACCAGATCAGCATGGCCGCCTGCCCCGCGAAGTAGGAGGCACGCGTGGTGTCGACGTCCTGGGCGCCGTTGACCGAGTAGTCCTGCTGCAGGGTGTTGTAGAACTCCAGCGCCTCGACGCACTCGTCGCTGTCGAGGGTGACCTCGCCGGCGTCGTCGACCATCTCGCAGTCGTTGCCGAGACCGATCTCCTCGAAGGTCTGCGCGGTGAAGGCGTCACCGGCGACGTTGGCGCCCACGAAGCCCGCCACGTCGCTGCTGTCGAGCTCCTCCGCTGCGGCCAGCACGTCGTCGTACGTCTCCGGCGCAGCCAGTCCGGCCTTGTCGAAGAGGTCCTTGCGGTAGACGAGCAGCTGCACCCACGACTCGCTGGGCACCGCGAGCTGCGAGTCGCCGTCGGCCGTCAGCTCGAGGGCGCTCTCGCTGAAGGTGGCGGCGTCGAGGTTGTCGATCACCTCGCCGACCGCGGCGGTGTCGACGAGCTCGTTGGCCGACAGGGTGCGCACCTGCCCCAGCGGGAGGGCGCCGATGACGTCGGGCAGGTCGCCCGCGGCGGCGTTGGAGGTGAGCACCTGGTTGAACTGGTCCTCGGCGACGGCGACCAGCTCGACGTCGACGCCGCTGTCGGCGGCGAAGTCGTCGACGACCGCCTGGGTGGCGGCCACCCGGTCGGGGAGGTCCTCGACGATCCAGACGGTGAGGGCGTCGGCGTCCCCGCCGCCGCCGTCCCCGTCGTCACCGCCGCAGGCCGCCAGCGAGGCGACCAGCGTCGTGGCGAGCACGGCGGCTGCCCGAGATCGGGACCGGCGGAACGTGGACATGGAGCCTCCCGATGTGAGCACGCGCACTTTTGCTCACACAATCGACCTATCATGTCTAGGTGTCAAGCAATTACTGCTGAGCGCTTGCGCATGTGGGATCATGCCGACGCAACTGCGGCGCTCGCAGACAGTCGCAGGAGGAGGAGACCCGCCCGTGCCCACCGGACCCGGCGACATCCTCGACCTGATCCGGCACGGCCACGCCTCCACCCGAGGCGACGTCCTGGAGGCCACGGGCCTCTCGCGGATGACGGTCGCGCAGCGCGTGGACGCGCTGCTCGCCGCCGGCATGATCGTCGAGGGCACCACCACCGAGTCGACCGGCGGCCGGCACCGCCGCCGGCTCGCGTTCAACACCGACCAGGCCAAGGTGCTGGCCGCGGCGGTGGACACCACCCACACCCGCATCGCCGTCACCGACCTGGGCGGCACGGTGATCGGCGACGCCCACCTCGACGTGGCCGTCGACGCGGGCCCCTCCTCCGTCCTCGACCTCATCGCCGCCCGCGCCGGCGAGCTCCTCGGCGACCTCGGCGTCGACGCGACCGAGCTCTGCGGGCTCGGCCTGAGCCTGCCGGGGCCCATCGACCCGCGCTCGAGTCGTCCCAGCGAGCCGCCGATCATGCCCGGCTGGGACGCCTACCCGGTGGGCGAGCACCTGCAGGCGGGGATCCACGGCGTCCCCGTGCACGTGGCCAACGACGCCGACGCCGCTGCGCTGGGCGAGCTGGCCGCCGGCCACGGCGACGCGCGGGCGCTGTGCCTGGTCAAGGTGTCCACCGGAGTCGGCACCGGGATCGTGATCGGCGGCCGGCTCTACGCCGGCTCCGACGGGGGCGCCGGCGACATCGGCCACATCCGGGTCTCCCCGGCGTCCGACGCCCGCTGCCAGTGCGGGATGCAGGGCTGCCTGGCCGCGGTCGCCAGCGGGCGCGCCGTCGCGCGCCAGCTCCGCGAGCTGGGGGTCGAGGCGGCGTCCGGCCGCGAGGTGGGCGAGCTGCTGCGCGTCGGCAACCCCGACGCGGCCCGCCTCACCCAGGAGGCCGGCCGGCGCATCGGCGAGGTGATGGCCAGCCTGGTCTGCGTCGTCAACCCCGATGTCGTCCTCGTCGGCGGCGACCTGTCCTCTACCGCCCTGCTCGCCGGGATCCGCGAGACCCTCTACGCCATGGCGCTCCCCCGCGCCACCCGCCACATGCGGCTCCAGCGCGGCAGCCTCGGCGAGGACGCGGCGGTGGTCGGCATGACCCGGCTCGTGGTGGACCACGAGTTCTCACCGGGCGCCGTCAACCACAAGCTCCGCCGCTGAGCCCGCGCCCGCGCCCGGCCCCGCGCCCCTGACCTGCGGAAACGCCGTCCGCGCGACCGTTGGAACGTCGTCGGCGACAGATGCGGCTGCGACGAGACATACCGCGATCGGGATATCGACCCGGCCTCGGGGGCGGCCTTAGAGTCAATGAGGCGTGACTGTGCCCGGGTCGTCAGTGCGGCGCCCGTGTGCGCAGCCGGTCTGGAGGTGACCGGTGGTCGACCTGTTCCGTTTCATCGAGCACGACTTCGCCTCGCCCGCGAGGACCGACGCGATCGACGTCACCAACGACTCCGACTTCCAGCAGGCCCTGACGGCGGCGACCGAGGATGACCCGAACGGTGACCAGACGCCCGGGGAGCGCGTTCGGGCATTGGCGAGGGACTACCTGGACGAGCACTACCCGTCGCCGACGTCCGAGCCCGCAAGCCTGGGCGATCCGCTGACGGAGCTCAGAGGTGCGCTCCGCAGCACCCAGACGATCGACCCCGCCAACACCCGCCGCGCGGTCTCCGACCTCTTCGGCGTGCGGGCCCAGGACGTCGTCGCCCGCGACGACTTCCAGCGCGACCGCGAGCTGCTGCAGAACGCCGCCCTCGCGGTCAAGCTGCTGACGGCCTTCGACCGGGTCGACGCCGCGCGGATCGCGGGGCAGGTGAGGGCTGTCGCGTTCTTGGAGCTGATCGCCACCGACGCGGCCGTCCCCGCCGACCGCACCGAGATGCGCCGCCTGCTGTCGCGGCCGCTCCGCGTACCTCCCGCGCCGCTGGCGGCCACCGCGCGCACGCCCGTGCGTCGGCAGCCGCCGCCACCACGCGACACGGACCAGCCCGGCCACGACGGCGACCGCGAGGCCCTGCGCGGCGAACGTGACGCGCTCGCCGGAGCCTTGGAGGCGCTGGTGACGTTGCGACCCGATGAGCTCCGAGTGACGGTCGCCGACGCCGTCGATGCCGGCCTCGAGGCGCGTACGGACCGGCCGGACGGCGAGACGGCCACGGAGTCCGCCGGGTTCGGCACATCGACGGTCCGGCTGAACGACGGCGGACGGCGGCGGTTCTCCGACGCCCAGCTGACGGCCATGAGCGACCTTGGCATCGAGCCCGACCAGGCTCCGCTGCCCTTCCTGGTCGACCGGGTCACCCGTCGCCTCGTCACCCTGAACGACCAGCTGCTGCCGCAGGAGGTGACCACGGCGGCGCCGGTGTTCCGGGTGGGTGGGCGCCTGTTTGCCGGCGGTCCGAAGACGACCCTGTCAGGCGAGGCGCCCGACGAGCCGCCGGCCGACGAGCCCGACGTCAGCATTGCGATCACCCGCCCGGTGGGGATCGGCAACCTCCGGGTGGTCCGCCAGGAGCTGATCGGCTACTCCCCCGGCGCCATCTCCCACATCGAGAACGTGCTCGAGGGCGAGCTGCTGCGGCGCCGCACCCGCCGGCACGAGTTCATGGAGACCTTCGAGACCCTCGAGACCACGACCAGCGAGTCGCGCGAGCGGGACCAGCAGTCCACCGAGCACCACGAGCTGGCCTCGGAGGTGCAGAAGGAGTCCGGGCGCCAGAGCAGCACGGCCGGTGACGGCACGACGTCGTCGGACTACGGCAAGCTCGTCGAGAACAGCAAGTCCACCTACGCGCAGACCTTGGTCAACAAGTCGGTGGAGACCATCACCCAGGAGGTCCACGCGACGCGCGGCCGCCGCGAGGGTCGCAGCTACACCGAGCGGGCGCAGCACGTGCTCGACAACTCCCAGGGCACCGAGAAGATCCGCGGGATCTACCAGTGGGTCGACAAGGAGTACAGCCTGCGCGTGCTCGACTATGGCAAGCGCCTGATGTACGACGTGGTGGTGCCGGAGCCGGCGGCCGTCCTGGTGCAGGCGCTGCAGTCCGCCGTCGCTCCCGAGGCGTTCCAGCTGTCCAAGCCCGTCAACTCCATCCCCGCACCCAGCGGGATCGATGCGGCCAACTACCAGTGGTACGCCCAGCAGTACGGCGTGTCCGGATCCGTGAACCCGCCGCCGGACCTGCTACGGACCGTCGCGCACACCGAGGTCGTCGACGGGAGCCACAAGGTCAACGCCTACGGGGGCGAGCGGGAGATGCCGCACCAGACCGCCTTCAAGCTCGCGATCCCCGGCGACTACCAGGCGCTGAGCGGCTACGTGCAGCGCGTCAACGCCACCTGGTTGCAAGAACCCGGTCGCATGCTGGAGGTGTTCGTCGGTTCGAGCAACTACCACCGGCTCGGCGGGGCGGGCAACCCGGGACTCAACGTGACGTTCACGATGGCCGGCGAGACCGGCGAGATCCCGGTGACGGCCCGCTGCTTCGACCAACTCGTCCTGCTGGCCTACTCGGTCGCCCTGGTCTGCCAGCGCACGGACGCGTCGTACGCCCAGTGGCAGCTGCGCACCCACGCCGCGCTCGTCAGCGGCTACCAGCGCCAGCTGGCCGACTACGAGGACAAGCTGACCAGGTACGTCGCGGGGTTCCGCGCCCAGATCGCCGCCGGCGGCCTCTCCCACGACCCGAAGGTGGCGCTGGAGGAGCTCAAGCGGGCGTTCGTGTTCCTGCTGCTCGGCGAGCACCCGGCCGCGTGGCTGCCGACCCCTGCGCCTGCCCCGGCACCTCCCGCGGCGACGCTCCCGGACCCGCTGCAGGTGCGCGAGTGGGGCGCTGTCATCGCCTTCTTCGAGCGTGCCTTCGAGTGGGAGAACCTCATGTACACCTGCTACCCCTACTTCTGGGCGCGACCCCAGCGGTGGCAGGAGCTGGCGCTGATGCAGGATGCCGACCCGATGTTCGAGGCCTTCCTCAAGGCTGGCGCTGCGCGAGTCGTCGTACCCGTCCGCCCGGGGTTCGAGGCAGCCCTCGCGCACTACCAGGAGACCGGCGACGTGTGGATGGGCCAGGAGATGCCCGACATGTTCGGCGACCACTACCTCTCGATCATCGACGAGATCAAGGCCGCCAACTTCGCGCCGGACCAGGAGGTCTGCGTCCAGCAGTGGAAGGTCACCCTGCCCACCACGCTGGTCCTGCTGAAGGAAGACGCCGACCTGCCGCACTGGGACCCCACGCCGTGCGGACCCGGGCCTGCCGTGCCGCCGGAACCGTGACCGCGTGGCCGGCGACCTGCGTGAGGCGCTCGAGCGTCGCAAGGCGTGGTTCTTCGAGAGCCAGCTGAGACGCCTCAACCTCGACACCTTCCGCGGCATCCGCCCGACGTCCGACGACACCCGCCTCCCTCTGATCTCGGAGTCGACCGGCCTCACCGGCGACCCGGCTGCCGGACCGAGTGTCGGCATCAAGGACATCGACCGGGTCTACCTCGACAGCGGCGAGTCGGTCTGGACCGAGGAGGACGAGGAGCTCCACGGCGCTTTCGGCGGCACGCTGCTCGGCCGGGTCGGAGACTTCCTGGGTGCCCGGGAGCCGCACCGCCTGGCAGAAAGGCTCGCAGCGCTGCGCACGGAGCTCGAGGCCAGCGCCTCCAGGTCCGCCCACGATCCCTTCCCGACGCTCAACGGCTATCCGCGCGACCCGCCCAAGATCACGACGTCGGCCCGGGCGCGCGGCGACTCTCGGGGGGTTGCGATCTCGCGGGCGGAGACCGCTGGCCGGATGCCGTGGCTGGTCCCCGAGCTCTTCCCGCTCGAGGGCGAGAACACTCTCGAGACCGAGGGGTGGGTGCGGTCGCTGGAGGGCTACGTCGCGTCGTTCGAGACCGACCTCGCAGTGGCGATCGGTGGCATCGCCGGCGTCCGGCCGCCGTACGCGGGGACATCCGGCGATTCCTCGGACGGGACGCCCATCGGGGCGGCACCGGCGGCGTACCGGGCCTTCGTGTCGATGATGCTGACCGCCAGTACGACCCGACCGGCTGGCGACTACGTGCGGGCGAGGTTCACCGAGGGCATCCGGCTGGCGGACAACCAGGAGGACAAGGACTTCCACTACCTGTCGGTCGCGACCAACGGAGCCGCCATGGGGCCGGTGCGCGACTACCCGTGGTCGACCCGGATGAAGTACTGGGTGGGCGTCTACAACGACCCTCTGCGCGAGTGCATCGGCTGGAAGCCCAACTCGGACATGGGCCTGTGCCAGCTGGTCCGGCTGCTCTATCGCTACGGCCCGCTGCCGGCGTCCTTCGGCCCGACCCCCGCCTGGCGCACCAGGGCGGTGCCCGACGACACCTTCACCGGCTTCTTCAATGCCCGCGCCGCCGCGTGCGGCGACAACCACCCGCTGCGCGACCGGCTGCGCACCGGCGAGGCCAAGCTGCGCGTGATCCTCGAGGAGACCGCGAGCCAGCCCCGCGCGCCCGACACGAGCTGGTCACCGATCGCCGGCGAGATCCTCAAGCAGGGCTTGCAGTCCTACAAGTTCTGGCTCGACGAGCAACCGCGCGCCCTCGACAACGACCGGGTCAACAAGGTCAAGCGCGACCTGGGCTACGGCGACGAGAACGACCGGGAGATGGAGTTCTGGTCCGAGAACCACTACATCATGTTCGCCTCGTCGGAGTACCTCCTCGGACAGCTCTGGCTCGACGACGCCTTCCAGCCGGGCCGGGTGATCCCCGGCGCGGCCGTGGCCGAGAGCGTGAAGAGCGGGGAGCAGCGGCGGCGCCGCGGTCGCGCCCGTTGCCTCAAGTGGCTCAACAACCGACTGATGTTCGGCTGGATGGAGTTCAACTCCTCCGGCTACTACCGCGAGCACCTGTGGGCGCTGCTCAACCTGGTCGATTTCGCGAAGGACGAGGAGGTGCGCACCAAGGCCACGATGGCCGTTGACCTGATGCTCTTCGACGTCCTGCGCTTCTCCCACCGCGGCTCCATGGGTGCGGCCGGCGGCCGCAGCCAGTTCAAGTCCAAGAGCCACGGCTTCGACAACGGGCTGACCGACGTGACCGAGATGCTGCTCGGGGTGAAGGGCGTCTTCGCCGAGGGCAGCTCCGAGATCGGCGCCAGCTTCGCCACCTCGACCTACGAGGTGCCGCAGGTCCTCCTCGAGATCGGCAGTCACCCGCCGGCGTACCCCTTCACCGACCGCGCCCGGGTGTCGGTCACCTTCGACGAGGCGGCGAAGTACGGCATCGCCTACTCGCAGAAGTCCGTCACCAAGGACTCCTTGCTGCGGGGATACGCCGTCAAGCGCGCGCTGCACCAACCGCACCTCGACGAGGTCAACCGCGAGATCGCCCGCACGCACGAGGACTACGGACGGATGGAGGACGACACCGTCTTCTTCTGGGGCATGTCGGCGTTCTTCAACAAGCAGGTCGTGCGCAACACGCTGCGGCTCGTCCACCAGTTCGGGCTGGAGAAGGCCGAGGCGTTCGGGATGGTGCGCACACTGATCGAGTACGTCCTGCGCTACACCAAGGCGACGGACTTCGCGCTGCCCGGCGGACCGGGCGACCTGCTCGGACCGGTGACCGACCTCTTCAGCGGCGACGGGGGGGACCGCGTCGCGGAGATCGACGAGGACACGGCCGACGATCTGTCCGTGGTGCTCGAGGGCTCCACTCGCACGCGCGCCAACATCCTGACCTACCGCTCCCCCGGCGCGATGCAGTCGAGCGCCCAGAACTTCCGCCCCGGCCAGCTCAACTTCCAGAGCAGCCTCCAGCAGGCCACGCTCTCCGGTGCGCTCAACGTCTTCGTCACTGCGGGGTTCGAGGGCCTCGACATCTCGGACCTCGTGGTCTTCCTCGGCGGCGCCGCCGTCGGGGGCGTGGTCTTCGGGCCGCTGGGTGCGGTCGCCGGCGGGATCGCCGCGGTAGCCCTCGAGGACGAGTACCTCGAGGGCACCAACCCGCTCGGCCGCCTCGACGGCCCGGACTGGTGGACCGGCTACTGGGCGACGCCACGCATCGCCGCGCACCGGGGCGCGGTCATCATGCTGTCGGAGTTCCACGCCGTGCAGGACTTCCTGGCCGAGTGCGGGTCACACGCGTGGTTCCCCCAGGAGGGCTTCGACCGGGTCGTCGAGCGTCGAACATCGGCCTACGACGACGCCGACTTCGCGCTGCTCGACATCGGGCACATCGGCCCCAAGGGCTTCTGGGTGTTCGGCATGGTGCGCCACCCGACGCCGGGGGGGACCACCGGCGAGCCCGAGGAGGGCTACGTCGGGGTGTTCTCCAACCAGCGTCCCGAATGGCTCTCCAAGGACGACGACCCCTACCCCAAGCGCCTCGAGGAGGAGGAGAAGGAAGAGCTGATGGAAGGCCGGCCCGACCCGTTCGCCGGCCGGGACTGGTATGTCAACGGCAAGAACGTCTGGATCGTCCAGGTCGGGAGCCGCTCGGAGTACGGCAGCTTCGAGGCGTTCATGGACCGGGTCTCCTCGGCGAGGGTGCACCTCGACGACACCGGCGACCTCGAGTGCACCTACGACGTGCCGCGGCCCGAGGGCGGCGCGGACCGGCTGCGGGTGACCAACACCGACGACCCGGAGTTCGAGCTCAACGGCCACCCGCTGGCCATCGATCTCTACCCCAGGTTCGAGAACCCATTCGTTCGCAGCGGTCGCGTCGAGTGGGGACAGCCGGGCTACTGCCTGGAGTGGAACGGGCACTCGCTGCTCCACGACCTGCGCGACTACCGCACGCCGGTGCGGGTCGACGAGCCACGTCTGCTCGCCGGTGCGGCCGACGAGATCATCGCCCTGGTGGTGTTCCTACGCACCGGCGAGGAGGCGATGGAGCCCTTCACCACCGCGCTGGCCACGGTCGACATCAGCGGAGAGAGGGTCGTCACTTACCAGACCGCCGCCGTCGGGCCGGTGCCGGAGGAGACCGACCACGACGCGGAGTGGCTCCACCTCGCCGGTCCCGTCGAGCGTAGCCCGGACATGACCCTGTCGCTGCTGCACCCGGCCGCCGGCGGCAACCCGCTGGACCTCTCCTTCCCCGACCCCGACGCGCTGGCCGGCATGGACCCGTGGGACCTGCTGACCGAGGGCGTCCCCGACCTCCTCGCCGCACCCTTCGAGGCGATCGGCGAGCTGCTGGACTCCGGCGACGACCCCGAGTGGAAGGCCCGCTTCACGCTCAAGGCGCTCATGGGTGACTGGACCCTGAAGGAGTGCTCGGTGCCGTTCGGCGGCATCAATGTCGAGGACGACCGGCGCGACAGCGGACCCCGGCCGTTCGCCGTACGTGTGGGCCGGTGGGCCACCTGGCAGCGGGTCGCCGGCGGGGTGGAGTCGCGGCGCTGGCTGCTCGCGCGGCAGCCATCGGCGAGCGCGGTGTGGCTCGAACACCACGACCTCTTCGTCGTCGACGACGCGGGTCGTCTGTGGCACAAGCGCGCGAAGGCGGCGATGACGCAGGGAGCCTGGTACGAGGACGACGGCGCAGGCGCCGCGCCCGACTGGCGGCGGCTGGTCTCGTGGGCCGCCAGCTCCGACATGACGGGCCGGACGCTGCTCTTCGCCGTCGACCCGGCAGGGCTGCACGTCCGGGTGAGCGACCAGACCGGCCGCTGGACCGAGCCCTGGTCCGACCCGGCGCCGCTGACCGACGGCGCCGGGATCCTCCCGGCACCGGTGCCCCTGGGGTCGTCGACGACCATCACCGTGGTTCCCGTCGACAACAGCTTTTCCGGGATCGTGGACCTCCACCTGACCGGTTCCGACGGCGAGGTCTACGTCAACGCGGGCTGGTCCCCCGGCGCGGACGCGAGACCGTGGCTCCGGCTGGAGACCGTCGACCTCACCCTGGCCCCGGCGTCGCCGCTCGCCGTCGTCGGAGGGTACGTCGTGGCGAGCTCGGTCGACGGCACGCTCTGGGGCCGGCACCGCGACCGGGTCGTGCTGATGGCCGGAGGCTGGGAGAACCTCGGCGGACCGGGCTTCGTGGTCTCGCGCTTCGACGCGGGCGGAGTCGCTGGCGACCTCCTGCTCGCCGCCTCCGGTCCCGCGGGTCAGGTCAGCCTGGGACGCCGCCCGGGCGCCGACCCGGTCGTCTGGGTGCCGACCCGGACCGACGATGCCTGGCGGCCGCGCCCCCGCGCCGATCTGGGGTGGGTCACCACCGACCCCGGCGTCCACGCGGTCTACGTGCCGGGCCTCGACGGCACGGTCCGCTGCGCGACGTACGCCGACCCGGTCTGGCGTCCGGTCGGACGAGGTACGCCGCCCGCCGGCGCCCCCGCCTCGCGCGTCGCCGTCACCTGCCGCGTCCCCGGCCAGGTCGAGGTCTTCACCGACACGGTGGACCGCTCCCTGTCCTGGACGTGGTGGTCCTGACCTGCGCGCCCACGGCACCGAGTGCGCACGCTTCTCGGCACCACCCCATGCAGCGCATCCGCGGCTCGCCATCGAGCCGGCTGATTGCACGCCGGGCCTGGCGGGACGCCCCCACGCCCCGGCCTGAACCTCGAGGGCACACCAGCCGACCCGCGTCCCCAGCCGCGTCGCGGGATCGGGGGCCCTCGCCACCAGGGCTCCGCTCGGGCAACGAGCTGATCGCCTTCGCCTGTGCGCAGCCGCGGGGCTTCGCTGTCGCGCACGCCCGCCCGATCGTGCGGCGCAGGGACCCCGGCACAACGGCCCTTCCTTCACCGGACGGAGGCTTGAACACTGTGGGTGCCCCGACCCGGAGGAGGCCCCTTGTCCGCCACCACCGCCACCACCGCCACACCGGCGCCCGCGCCGGTCGCCACACGGGCGCTCACCGGCTGGCGCCGGATCGCGGCGTTCGCGACCATCGGCCTGGGCATGCTGCTCGCCGCGCTCGACGCGACGATCGTCTCCACGGCACTGCCGACCATCGTCGGCGACCTCGGCGGCGGCACGCACGTGTCGTGGGTGGTCACGTCCTACCTGCTCGCCCAGACCACGGTCACCGTGCTGGCCGGAAAGCTCGGCGACCAGTTCGGCCGCAAGCTCGTCTTCCAGCTCAGCGTCATCGTCTTCATCCTGGGCTCGGCGCTGTGCGGCCTGGCCGACGGCATGGTCTGGCTGATCGGCTCCCGGGCGCTGCAGGGCATCGGCGCCGGCGGCCTCACGGTCACGGCCACCGCGCTCATCGCCGACATCATCCCGCTTCGCGAGCGCGGCAAGTTCCAGGGCGCGCTCGGCGCCGTCTTCGGCCTCGCCACCGTGATCGGACCGCTGGTCGGCGGCCTGCTGACGGACAATGCCAGCTGGCGTTGGTGCTTCTACGTCAACGTCCCGCTCGCCGCCGTCGTGGTCGTCGCCGCACGCTGGACCATCCCCCACGTGGCCCGCGGGGCCAAGCCGCGCATCGACTACCCCGGCATGGCCGCGGTCGCCGTGGGCGCCTCGATGCTGATCCTGGCGACCAGCTTCGGTGGCACGACGTACGCGTGGAGCTCGTGGCAGATCATCGGCCTCCTCGTCGGCGGCGTCGCGGTCCTCGGCGTCTTCGTGCTCATCGAGCAACGGGCGGCGGACCCGATCCTGCCGCCGCGCCTGTTCGGTGCCAGGGTCTTCACCGTCTGCTGCGCCCTGAGCTTCGTCGTCGGTTTCACGATGCTCGGCGCGATGACGTTCCTGCCCACGTTCTTCCAGTACGTCGAGGGCGTCTCGGCGACCGAGTCAGGGTTCCGCCTGCTGCCGCTGGTGGTGGGCCTGCTGATCACCTCGGTCACCGCCGGCAACATCGTCAGCAAGAGCGGCCGCTACAAGGTCTTCCCGGTCGTCGGCAGCCTGGTGATGGCTCTCGGTCTCTTCCTGCTCTCCCGGATGGATCCGTCGACCCCCCTCGGGGTCTCCTCGCTCTACCTGTTCGTCCTGGGCCTCGGCATCGGCATGAGCATGCAGGTCCTCACGATCGTCGTGCAGGGCTCGGTCCAGTACAGCGACCTCGGAGTCGCCACCTCGGGCGTCACCTTCTTCCGCACCATGGGCAGCGCCTTCGGTGCGGCCATCTTCGGGACCCTCTATGCCAACTTCCTCCAGGACCGGCTGCCCGAGGCGATCGCCACGTCACCCAGCGTCACAGCCGCCGACCGGGCGACGCCGGAAGCGCTGCACGCACTCCCGGCGCGGGTGATCGCTCCGATCGTCGACGCCTACTCCGGGGCGCTGACCCAGGTGTTCCTCTGGGCGGTCCCGGTCGCCGTGCTCGCCTTCGTCCTGGCGCTCGTGCTGCCGCAGGTCAAGCTCGCCGACAACGTGGCCGACGCCGCGCCGGACCTCGGCGCCGGGTTCGGTGCCCCGCACTCGCCGGACAACGAGGAGGTGCTGTCGCGCCGGATCACGAACCTGCTCTACGGTCGGCACCGCGACCGGGTGCTGGACCTCCTGCAGTCCTCCGAGGAGGACCTGGACGCGGCCGGGCTCTGGGCGGTCGTCCAGGTCTACGGGCTCACCGCCGCCGGACATCGCGCCGACGTCGGTCAGATGGCGCGGTCCCGAAACCTGCCCACCGCGGTGCTCGAGCCGCCCTTCCGCCAGGTCATCGCCGCCGGGTACGTCGAGGGCGACCTCGACGACCTGACCGTGACCGCCCGGGGCAGGGGCGCGGTCGACCGGCTGCGCGACGACCTCACGGCGTGGATCAAGGCCCACCTGGAGGGGACGAGCGACAAGTCGCCCGAGGTGATCAGCACCGCGATCTCCTCCGTCGTCCGACGCGTCGTCGTCGAGCGCGCCGAGGCGGACGGCTCGCCGGCCGAGGAGCCCATGGTCGGCGCGGGCCGGTGACGCTGTCGTCCGGGACGCAGCACGAGAAGACCCGCAGGCCCCGTGAGGGACCTGCGGCTCTTCCGCTGGTGCGCGATCGTGCTGCGTGTCAGCGCCTGGCGCGCGCCTTGACCTTCACGCTGTCCGACCCGCCGGTGATCGCGGAGGAGCTGGGCACGACCACGGAGTAGCGGTGCGTGCCCGTGCGCTTGACCTTGACCGGGACCTTCATCGGTGCACCGGTCCAGGTCACCTCGCGCACCAGCTTCTTCCCGTCGCGGACCTTGAACACGGTGCCGACCGGCACGTTGTCCAGGGTGACCTTGAGCGCCAGCTTGGTGCCGACTCGCACCGCCTTGCCGCGGGCGGACCTGGGCAGCCGCACCACCACGCGGGTCACGGCCGGAGGTGTGGCGACCGGCGGCACCACCACGGGAGGGGTGACCGTCGGCGGGGTGACCGTGGGCGGGGTGGTGGGCGGGGTCGTTGCCGAGACGGCGGTGAAGGTCCAGGACGCCACGTCGAAGAGCTTGGTCCCGGCGGCACCGGCGTACGAGAAGTACACGTCCGACACGCCGTTCAGTGCGCCGGCGGTGATCGGGACCGTGACGTCGCTCCACGTGGAGCCGTCGCCGGCCGGCACCTCGACGCTCCCCAGGACCGCCGCGGTGGCGGAACGGTCGGGTGAGGTGCTGACGGTGATCGTCCCACCGCTGCGCCCACGCACCTTGGCGACCAGTGACTGGGCGCCGCGGGCGCCGAAGTCGGCGTTCGAGATCGAGGTCCAGTCACCGTTGTCGATGCTGGTCAGGATCGAGGTCGGCACCGTCGTGCCGAAGGAGCCGTCCCCGTCGAAGCCCTGCCGGGTCCCCGCCTGCCACGCGATCGTCTCCGCGGAGACCGGGCCCGCGTAGGGGTCGAGGTCGGCCAGCTGCCCCGGACCGGTCCGGGTCCCCGTGGCCGGCGTGATCGTGCCGTCGGCTGCGATGGAGATCCTGTCGATGTGGGCGTTGCGGAACCCCTTGGTGCCGCTTGGGCTCTGCAGCGCCTGGTCCAGCGTCTCGGCGTGGTAGGTCAGGTACCACTGGTCGTCGAAGGAGAAGATCGCGTGGTGGTTGTTGCCGCCCACGCCGAAGAAGGCCGACTGGTTCTGGAACACCGGACCGACGTAGGTGTCCTCGGTCCACGGACCCAGGGGGCTGTCGGACTTCATGTAGTGGATGTTGCCGCGGCCCAGGGACCTGCCGTTGATCACGCGGTTGTTGGTGAAGTTCGTGCAGTAGGAGTAGTAGTAGGTGTCGCCGACCTTGTGGATGCCGGAGTCCTCGAAGACGGCGGGAGCGTCGACCAGGACGGCCGGGTCGATGGCACCGTCACCGTCGTCGTCGGCCAGGGACACCATGTCGTCGCCCAGCTTGATGGCCCGGGCGGTGCCGGGTGAGTCCGGGTTGACCTGCTGACCGTTGGCCTCCGGGACGCCACCACCGAAGTAGAGGTAGCCGCTGCCGTCGTCGTCGACGAGGACGGCCGGGTCGAAGAGCCACCACACGTCGGCGGCATCGGGGTTGCTGTTGTTGCGCACACCGGGAGTGTCGAAGGAGACCAGTGCGGTCTGCCGCGGCGCGGTGAAGGGTCCGACCGGGCTGTCACCCTTCAGCACCCAGATGCCCCCAGCAGAGTTGGCGAAGTAGAGGAAGACCTCTTCGTCGCCGTCACCGTCGGTGTCCTTCGCGACCACGGCAGGCGCCCAGGAGTTGCCCGGACGACCGGCGCTGGTGCCCGACAGGCCCGCGGGCCCGGCCGCGTTGATGCCGCCGTGGTTGGTCCAGTTGACCATGTCGGCGCTCGACCACACGTTGATCTGGTTGATCAGGCCGTAGTTGTTCGACTCGCCCTTGGTCAGCCAGTCGGACCACTCCTGGGTGTCGTTGGTCGTGTAGACGTAGACGCGTCCGTCGAACTCGAACGCCCAGGGATCGGCTCCGAAGTTCTGCGTCACCAGCGGGTTGCCGCGCGCGGCGACGCCGGTGGTCCCGGGGAGCTTGGCGAACGCACCGAAGGAGCCCGCCTCGGTGTTGTCGTTGCGTTCGAGGAGGTCGGGGCGGGTGACCGGCGTGGCGCCCTCCCCCGTCTTCGTGATGCTGACGTCGTCCAGACCGAAGGAGGCCGGGTAGGCGGTCAGGCCGAAGTCGTTCTCGAAGTAGACCTGGAAGTTGCCGACCGCACGATCGTCGGGGATGGTGAACGAGCCGGAGAAGGTCGCCCAGCTCCCTCGGGCGATGGTCGAGCTCGCCAGGACGACATACTGGGCGCCGTCGGCGCTCGATCCGTAGTCCGCGGTGAGGTTGAACTTCATCGAGGCCGGCACGGGGTCGGCGTCGGTGTACTTGATCTTCGCGCTCACGCTGTAGGTCGAGCCGGGATCGACGGTGACCCTCTGGCTGATGCCCTGCACCGAGCTGGAGCGGTTGGCCGCCAGCAGGCTGGCGGTGCCCGTGGCCTTGTCGTCGGTGTTGCGGGTGACCGTCACGGTGCCACCGCCGCGGGCCTGCCACGGGGCGATCGTGGTCTCCTCGGCGCCGCCGTTGACGATCACCTCGGTGCCCACGGGAGCGGCTTGGGCGATGACCGCGGTGGAGGCCAGCGTGGCCGTGGCGGTGGTCGCAGCGACCGCGACGAATGCCGCCGCCACGCGTGTGAGTCGTCCTGGCTTCATGAGTCCTGCTCTCGATTGGGTGACCCGACCGGGGAGGCCGGGGCGGAACTGGTGGCGCTCATCGCACGATCCGTACGGACCGTTCGGCGACGGTGGCGGCGTGGTCGTCGAGGGTGGTCGTCGAAGGTGGTCGTCGAAGGTGGTCGTCGAGGGTGGTCGTCGAGGGTGTGGACGAACGGGACGACCCGCGCCGGCCCCGCGTGCCCGGACCCGGCACCACCAGTCAGCAACACGCACGCTCGTGACCCCCCTGCCGCGAACAGTCGGACCAATGCCTGGCGCACCATCGCGATCTCCCCGTTCCGAGTTCGGGCCGCAGTGACGATGATCACAGTGTTAGCGCTAACATGCGTTCCCGCAAGGGGCTCGGCACATCGACGACCTGCGGAGTGCCGAACGTCAGGACCTGCGAGCGTCTCGAGCGAGCGCACGGCCTCCGCGACGGGCGCTGCGGCGGCCTACCCGCCGAGCCGGCCCGCTGGCGCCGCGGTGCTGCGTCGCACGGTCAGCGTGGGCACGATGGGCTCGATCGTGGCCTCGTCGTCACCGCGTACGGCCGCGAGAGCGAGCGCCAGCGCCCGTCGGCCGAGCTCGGCGAAGTCCTGCGCCACGGTGGTGAGGGCCGGCCAGAAGAACGCTGCCTCCGGCACGTCGTCGAACCCCACGACGCTGATGTCGTCGGGCACCCTGCGCCCTCGCTCGTGGAGCGCGTTCAACAGGCCGAGTGCCATCTGGTCGTTGCTCGCGAAGACCGCGGTCACGTCCGGGTCGTCAGCGATGAGCAGTCCGGCGCGGTGGCCGCTGGCCGGCGACCAGTCGCCCACCAGCTCCGGTCCGGGCAGGAGCCCTCGCGCCTCGTGGGCGTGTCGCCAGCCGGCGCGCCGCTGGTCGGCCTCGACCCAGTCGGCCGGTCCCGCGACGTGCGCCACACGGCGATGACCGAGGTCGAGCAGGTGGTCCACGGCGAGCGCCGCCCCGGCGTGCTGGTCGATGCCGGCGGACAGCGGCGCACCGGCTCGCACTCCCTGCACCGTCACGAGGGGGATGGAGAGCTGCAGCGAGCGCGTCATCTCGGCCGCCTCGCGGTGCGCGACCGCGACGACGATGGCCTCGACAGCCTGGTCGAGCAGGCGCTGGACTGCGTTGTCGAGCAGCTCGGACGAGAACTCCGGCAGTCCCACCAACGCGACGTCGTAGCCCGCGGAGTGGCCGGCCTCCTGCACGCCGAGGGCGATCATGCTCGGCCCGTGCAGTGCGAGGTGCGCGGTCACCATGCCGATGCGGCGGGACCGGTTGGTCGCGAGAAGGCGCGCGGCGAAGTTGCGGCGGTAGCCGAGCTCCTCGATCGCGGCCAGGACCCGGAGCCGGGTCTCCTCCTTCACCAACGAGGCGTCGTTGAGGACGCGCGACACCGTCTGGTGGGAGACGCCGGCGCGCTCGGCGACCTGTGCCATGCTCGGCATGCGCGTTCCCGCCCGTTGCCGGGCGCCTCTCTCCCCCATGCGCGAATCCTAGGACCGCAGGCGCAGGAACCGCTGCCGATCACGTTCGAGGCAGGCGGGGGCGGAGCACCTCGAGGCGGCCACCGCCGCGGCGCGTCAGACGCAGCTCACGGCGTCACCCATCACCGTTGACAGCTCACGATTACAAGGCACGGCCGCGGCAGTGCGCTCGTAGCCAACCGTGGGCCGCCTTCGACACCTCACGCCGATGGGGACATTACTCGTGCAGCTCGCGAAGGACCTTGAGGAAGTTCGCCTTGCCCTCGAAGCCGATGCCGGGGCGGTCGTCGAGTGCGACGCGGCCGCCGTCGACGACTGCGTCGTCGGCGAAGCCTCCGGTGGGCTGGAACTCCCCCGGGTAGGACTCGTTGCCGCCGAGCTTGAGGGCGGCGGCGATGTGCAGGGAGAACTGGTGGCCGCCATGGGGAATGCAACGACGTGACGACCAGCCGTGCTGGGCGAGCATGTCCTGGATCCGTCGGTACTCGACGAGCCCGTAGCTGAGCGCCGGGTCGACCTGGATGTAGTCGCGGTCCGGCCGCATGCCGCCGTACCTCACGAGGTTGCGCGCGTCCTGCAACGAGAAGAGGTTCTCCCCGGTCGCGATCGGGTTCTCGTAGTGCTCGGAGAGGGTCGCGTTGAGCCGGTAGTCAAGTGGGTCGCCGACCTCCTCGTACCAGAACAAGCCGTAGGGATCGAGGGCCTTCGCATACTCGAGGGCGGTGTCGAGGTCGAAGCGGCCGTTGACGTCCACGGCGAGTCGTGAGCCGTCTCCGTCGAGGACTTCCAAGACGGCCTCGATCCGCCGCAGGTCGTCCGCGAGGGGGGCTCCGCCGATCTTCATCTTGACGACGTCGTATCCCGCGGCGAGGAAGCGGCGCATCTCGTCCTGGAGATGGCCATCGCTCTTGCCCGGAGCGTAGTAGCCGCCTGCGGCATAGACGAAGACGGAGTCGTCCGGATCCCCGTCGCCATAGTGGTCGGAGATCCACCGGTAGAGCGGCACGCCGGCGATCTTGGCGGCCAGGTCGTGCAACGCCATGTCGACCACCCCCACGGCGACCGAGCGTTCGCCGTGGCCGCCCGGCTTCTCGTTGCGCATCATCGTGTCCCACGCTCGAGAGGGAGACAGGTCTCCCCCCTCGTCGAGGATGGCGCCTTCAGGAGCGTCCATCAGGCGGGGCAGGATGCGGCGCCGCAGGATCTCGCCGGCCGAGTAGCGGCCGTTGGAGTTGAAGCCGTAGCCGACCAGCGGCTTTCCGTCGACGATGACGTCGCTGACCAACGCCAGGATCGAGCAGTCCATCGTGGAGAAGTCGATGAAGGCGTTGCTCATCGACGAGCTGATGGGGATGACCCCCTCATGGGCGGAGACGATGCGCATCAACAAAACCTTTCTCGCAACTTGTAAGACGGCAGGAGGAGAGACCGGGTAGACGCCCCGACGAGGCGTCAGAGCGTGGACGTGGGCGCGCTAGTCGTCCTCGCCCTGGAACACGACCTCACGCTTGCGGCGTACGGACGGGAGTAGAGAAACCACCACGATGATCAGGGTTAGTGCCAGCAGCGTGGCCGAGATCGGACGGGTGACGAACACCGACGGGTCGCCCCGGGAGATGATCATCGCCCGGCGGAGGTTCTCCTCGAGGAGTGGTCCGAGCACGAAGCCCAGCAGCAGCGGAGCGGCCTCGCAGCCCCAGCGGATGAGGAAGTAGCCGAGCAGCCCGGCCGCCGCGACGGCGAAGACGTCCCACGCATTGAGGCCCAGCGAGTAGCAGCCGATCGATGCGAAGGCGACGATCGCCGGGAAGAGCACGCTGTAGGGCACGCTCAGCATCCGCACCCACAGGCCGATCAGCGGCAGGTTGAGCATCACGAGCAGGACGTTGCCGATCCAGAACGATGCGATCAGGCCCCAGAAGAGCTCAGGCTCGTCGTTGATCACGTTCGGTCCCGGCGTGATGCCCTGGATGATGAAGGCACCCACCAACAGCGCCATCACCGGGTGGGCCGGCAGGCCCAGGGTGAGCAGCGGGATGAAGGACGTCTGCGCGGCCGCGTTGTTGGCCGACTCCGGCGCCGCCACACCTTCGATGGCGCCCTTGCCGAACGCCTCGGGGGTCTTGGAGACCCGCTTCTCGAGCGAGTACGACGTGAAGCTGGCCAGGACGTGTCCGCCACCGGGCAGCACGCCCAGCAGTGACCCCAGCGTGGTGCCACGCAGGACGGGCATCCGGATGCGCCGGAAGTCCTTGCGCGTGAGCCAGAGGCCCTGCACCTTCCTGGTGACCAGGCTGGGGTTGTGCTGCTGCTCGAGGTTGCGGATGATCTCGGCGATGCCGAAGAGGCCGACTGCGAGCGACACGAAGTCCAGCCCGCCGTAGAGCTCGCGGACCCCGAAGGTGAAGCGCGGGACGCCGGTGAACTGGTCCTGGCCGATGGTGCCGAGCAGCAGGCCCAGCACGATCATGGCCAGCGCCTTGACCGCTGACCCGCTGGCCAGGGCGATCGAGGCGAGCAGGCCCAGGACCACGATGCTGAAGTAGTCCGCTGGCCCGAACTCGAGGGCCGCCTGCGCCAAGGGTGGCGCGAAGAGCGCGACCACCACCGTCGCCACCGTGCCGGCGAAGAACGAGCCGAGCGCGGCGGTGGCCAGAGCCACCCCGGCCCGTCCCTGTTTGGCCATCTGGTGGCCGTCGAGGGCCGTCACGACCGAGGACGATTCCCCTGGCAGGTTCAGCAGGATCGCCGTGGTGGAGCCGCCGTACTGGGCGCCGTAGTAGATGCCCGCCAGCATGATCAGCGAGGCGACCGGATCGAAGGAGAAGGTGATCGGGAGCAGCAGCGCAACCGTGGCGGTCGGTCCGATGCCGGGTAGCACGCCGACGGCGGTGCCGAGCGTGACACCCAGCAGGCAGATCAGGATGTTGGAGGGCTGGAGGGCGACCTCGAACCCCAGAAGGATGCCGTCCATCTCAGCCTCCCAGCCAGTCACCGAGGACGGACAGCCGCAGCTGCAGAAGTGCCACGAAGACGATCAGGCACACCACGGTGAGGCCTGTGGCGATGATCGCGGCCCGGTAGGGGCGGGTGCCGTGCCCGGCCAGAGCCGCGAGGAAGGTCGTGACGAGCAGGCTCGGGCCGAGCCCGAGACCCTTCACCGTGAACCCGAAGAACATCACCGCAGCCAGGAGCAGGCCCATGCGACGCCAGGGGATGTCTCCGCGGTCGGCGTTGGCCACGGTCGGGTCGACGCCGCGGAACGACGCGACCACGATCACGGCCCCGAGCAGGGCCAGGATGGTCCCGAGGACGAGCGGGACGTAGCCCGAGCCCATCCGCAGCGCGCTGCCGATGTCGTACCGCGACCCGCCAATGGCGAACGCGAGACCGAGGACGACGAACGTGCCGCCGGCCATCAGGTCCGGAAAGGACGGTCCGGAACGCTCCGCACCCGAACGCCCGGCGGAGTCGCCGGGCGCCGCAGGCACAGTGCTCATCCGCCCGTGACCCCGGAGGCCTCGATGATCGGGGTCCACAGCTCGAGCTGCTCCTCGAGCTTGGCCGTGAGCGCCTCGGGCGTCGCCTGGTCCTCGGCCACCGCCGCGGTGCCGAGATCCGCGAAGCTGTCGATGACGTTCTGGTCAGCCAGCGCGACCTGCAGCGCGGCGGTGAGCTTCTCGACGACCTCGTCGGGCGTGTCGGAGGGGACGTAGAGCCCGTGGAAGGAAGCGACCTCGACGCCATCAAGACCGGCCTCGGCGGTGGTGGGCAGGTCGGGCAGAGCCTCGATCCGCTCCGGGGTCGTCACGGCGTAGGCCTTGATGTCGCCCGACTCGATCTGCGCAACGGTGTTGGGGGTCTGGTCGCACATGAAGTCGACCTGACCGCCGATGAGGTCGGTCAAGGCCGGACCGGTGCCGTCATAGGGCACCTCGGTGAGGTCAACCCCGACCGCCTGCTCGATGAGCAGTCCGCACAGCTGCGAGGCGGCACCCACGCCGGCGTTGGCGATGGTCACCGTGTCCGCGTTCTCCTCGACATAGGCCAAGAGCTCCTCGAGCGTCTCAGGCTCGAAGTCAGCGCGGGCCACGATCGTCATCGGCAGCTCGGTGATCAGGCCAACGGTCTTGAAGTCCTCGAGCGGGCTGTAGTCCAGGTCGGGGTAGAGGGCCGGCGCCGTGGACATGCCGATGTGGTGGATGAGCACCTGATAACCGTCACCGGCCTCTCCGGAAACCTGTCCGGCTGCCACGGTGCCGCCAGCACCCTCGACGTTCTGCACGACGATCTGCTGGCCGAGCTCCTCCGCCATCGGCTCAGCGATCAGCCGGGTGACGGTGTCGGTCGGTCCGCCGGCGGAGAACGGCACCACAAACGTGATCTCGGACTCGGGGTAGGCCGCAGGATCGGCGTCGCCGCCACCGCAGGCCGCGAGTGACAGGACGGCAACGCTGGCCACGGAGATGAGAGGGATACGCAAATGCATGGTTGCTCCTTCGGGTGCCTCGCACCTTATAAGATGCATGTCGGGTCACCCTACGAGTGACGGACGCCACATAGCAACCCCGACTTATAAGAAACATGTGGCATCCTTGTTCGTGTGACCACCTACACCTTCACGAGCAAGGCGGACGTCGCCTATGCCCAGATCCGCCAGCAGATCCTGGACGGTTCACTGGAGGCGGGGTCGGCTCTAGCCCAGTACGAGCTCGCCGCGTCGATGGGCATCAGCATCACCCCACTGCGCGAGGCCATCCGTCGTCTCAGCGGCGAAGGGCTCGTCCTTCTCGAAGGGCATCGCAACGCCCGGGTGGCGGCGATGGACTTCGAGGAGGCGCGACAGCTGTTCGAGACCCGACAGGCACTCGAACCCGCCGCCATGGCACTGGCGGCCGTACGCCGCACGGACGCAGACATCGCCCGCATGAACGCCGCCCTGGAGAGCTTGCTCCCAGTCACGCGACAGTGGGGCGAGGTGGCGTTGGCCGCGCACCGTGAGGTCCACCAGGCGCTCTACACCGCCTCGCACAACATGGTCATGATCCGCATGCTGAACGACTTGTGGGACAAGTCGGACCGCTACCGTCGAGCCGGTCTCGAGCTCCCGTCGGGAGGTGAACCCCGCACGCGCGACTTCGAGGAGCACCACCGCCTCGTGGAGCTGGTGACCGAGGGGGATGCCGACGCTGCCCGGTCCCTGACCTGCTCGCACATCGCCAACAGCCTCACCGCTGCGGCACTCGACGCCCACGAAGGCCGGACGGACGTCGTGGCCACCGTGTAGCCCGCGGGCGTCACTGTTGGTGCGGCCGCTCAGCGAGCTTGCTCCACGCCGAGCGTCCACGTGACGTGAGGGACGCCGCGGCGCGTCGGACAGGACGAAGTCGCGCGGGGGTCGGGTCCGCACGCCCGGCGGGCGCTACCACGGGACTTCCACCCTGTACGACGCGCCGGGGCCGGCCGCGTCACACGTTGAAGCGGAACGAAAGTGGGGCTTTTGGCTGTCCTTGGTCATCGTTGGCCAGAGCCGACAAACACGGTCTGAACTGCGGAAACGCGTCGGCGGGGCGTTGAGCGTCGTTGGCCGGGGTCGGCCTCAGCCGGACTTCTTGCGGACTGTTTGCGGACCGCTGGGTCACGGCGAGAGCTCGCGAGCGAGGGCAGCGTCGAACAGCGTCCGAGCGACCTGCTCGGCCTTCTCGGTAGCCGCGGCACCCACCGGCTTCGCCTCGTAGCGGTCCTGGTTACGAGCGCGTCGCAGGCGGTCGAACTCCCGCGCCGCCCGGTCGGCCGGCGGCCTGTCGAGGATGGCACGCAGATAGCGGCCGAGCGCCTCGTGCTGGCCCGGCCCGTTGGTCGTCCGGAAGCCGTACGCCGCCAGCAGCGCCTCGCCGATGTCGTGGCAGACGTCGTAGGCAATGCCGTACCTGACGACGACGCTGGTGAGCAGCGGCAGCTGGTTCAGGCGCTCCTCGGCCTGGCGCAGGAATGAGGTCGCACGCGCGAGGTCCGCGGGCACGACGTCGAGACGTCGCGCCTCGACCAGCGCGAGCACCGTCGCGTGCTGGACGCGAGTGAGCGGAGTCAGTGCCACGGCAGGTCTCCGATCACGGCGACCACCGGGCCGTTGCGCACGTTGTCCAGGAAGCCTGAGCGTACGGCGAACTCCGCCGAGGTGAGGATCGTCGGGTTCACCGGACGGTGCACCGCGGCCTCGACTCGAGTGCACGCCTCGTAGACCGTGTCCACGTCGGGTTCACCGAGCACCATCACGTCGATGTCGTGCGGTGCCGGACCGGCATCGCCGAGCAGCCGTGCAGCGAAGGAGCCGTAGAGGAACGCCGACTCGATCCCGTCGATACGACCGAGCTCCTCGGCCAGGATCACCACCGGGCCGGTCACGACCGTGAGGATCTCGCGCAGGGGGTCCACCAGCGGGCTCTCGTCGTTGGCGCGGATCAGCCTCGTGCGGCCCACCTGTCGCTCACTCAGGATGCCGGCGTCCACCAGGCGCGCGACCTCGCGGTGCGCGGTCGGGTAAGCCAGGCCGGCCTGCCTGGCCAGATCGGTCACGCTCAGCTCCTCGCTGGTCAGCAACAACGTGGACAGCAGGCGCGCCTGACCGTCCGACCGGAAGATCGGAGCGAGCAGCGGCGCCTCAGTTCTCATATAACTGATGTTATCCTCCATTATATTGACGGTCAATGCCCCGCTCGCTAGCCCCAGAAGATCGGGTCGCCGCTGGTCTCGATGTGATCAAGGAGCGCCTGGACGTTCTTTGTCGGCCGCTTGCGCTTGTACTCGTGGAACTTGAGGTTGCGATCGCGCCAGTAGATCGCCCATTGGCCGGTCGACTTCGTGTAGCGCAGCCGCGCGATCGGGAACCGGGTGTGCTCGCCGACACCGTCCCACGGCGGCCGAACCTCGACGATGTCGACGTGACGGTCAGAAACGTCGGCCTCGACCTTCAGCTCGTCCCACAGGCGCTCGGGCACGCGCTCACGCGACCAGAGCCGGATGCGGTGCAGGTCAGTCTCGGGAAGTGCCATCACACCAGTCCATAGCGCATAACCTACGAGGCATCATGAACCTCGGGGACGACGCCAACCGCCTTGCCGCGGAGGCGCGTGCCCGCGTGTTGATCGACCGCCAGCTCACCGACGCGGGCTGGTCAGTGCAGGACAGCAGGTCGCTCAACCTGTTCGCGGCCCAAGGCGTCGCGCGCCGCGAGGCAACGATGGCGACGGGGCACGGTCGAGCCGACTACCTGCTCTACGTCGACCAGAGGGTCGTCGGTGTGATCGAGGCCAAGCCTGAGGGCACTCCCCTGTCGGGTGTCGAGTGGCAGTCCGCGATGTACGCCGACGGGCTCCCGGCGGATGTCAGGTTGGCGGCGCAGACCAAGGACGGCCGGCTCCCGTTCGTCTTCGAGGCCAGTGGCACCGAGACCCACTTCACCAACGGCTTCGACCCCGAGCCGCGGGCTCGCCGGATCTTCAGCTTTCCCAAGGCGGCCACCCTCGCCAAGACCCTGCGAGGGAAGGACGAGCAACACCCCACCTGGCGAGGCAAGGTCACCGCCATGCCGCCGCTGGACACCGCTCCTCTTCGGCCAGCGCAGATCGAGGCCATCAACGGCGTCGAACAGAGCCTGCGCGAGCAGCGCTATGACCGGAGCCTCGTCCAGATGGCCACGGGTGCCGGCAAGACCTACGCGGCGGTCACCCTGTCCTACCGGCTGCTGAAGTTCGGCGGCTTCGACCGCATCCTGTTCCTGGTCGACCGCAACAACCTGGCGAAGCAGACGATGGCCGAGTTCGAGAACTATCGCACCCCCGACGACGGCCGCCGCTTCACCGAGCTCTACAACGTGAACCGGCTCAACCGCGGCCCGATGCCGGAGTCGACGGCTCTCGCGATCTCCACCATCCAGCGCGTCTTCAAGGCGCTGCGCAACGAGGAGGTCGGTGAGAGCGACGACCCCGAGCTGGACGGGTGGGTGCCCGACGCACCGGTCACGGTCGCCTACAACTCCGACATCCCACCGGAGACGTTCGACCTGATCGTGGTCGACGAGGCTCATCGTTCGATCTACGGCCAGTGGCGCGGTGTCCTGGAGTACTTCGACGCCCATGTCGTCGGCCTCACCGCGACCCCTGGCAAGCAGACCTTCGGGTTCTTCAAGCAGAACCTCGTTTCGGAGTACACCTACCCGCAGTCGGTGGCCGACAACGTCAACGTCGACTTCGACATCTACCGGATCAAGACCCAGATCAGCGACCAGGGCTCGACGATCGAGGCCGGCACGGTCGTCCCCAAGGTCGACCGGCGCACCCGCGCCCAGCGCTACGAGGCGCTGGACGAGGACCTCGAGTACACCAGCGGCCAGCTCGACCGCGCGGTCACCGCGACCGACCAGATCCGCACCGTGCTGGAGACCTTCCGGGACAAGCTCTTCACCGAGATCTTCCCGGGACGGTCGACCGTGCCGAAGACCCTCATCTTCGCCAAGGACGACGCCCACGCCGAGGAGATCGTCACCCAGGTCCGCGAAGTGTTCGGCAAGGGCAACGACTTCGCCGCCAAGATCACCTACACCGCCCGCAACGCAGACCAGCAGCTCGCCGCCTTCCGCACCAGCCCGGCGCTCCGGATCGCAGTCACCGTCGACATGATCGCCACCGGGACCGACGTGAAGCCGCTGGAGTGCGTGTTCTTCATGCGCGACGTGCGCTCGCCGCAGTACTTCGAGCAGATGAAGGGCCGAGGCGCCCGCACCATCCCTTCAGCCGACTTCCAGGCAGTCACCCCCGACGCCAAGCAGAAGACTCGCTTCGTGCTCATCGACGCCATCGGGGTCACCGAGCACGGCTTCGTCGAGCCGCCGCTCAACCGCGAGAAGTCGGTCAGCCTCCAGAAGCTGCTGGAGAAGGCCGCAAACCTGACCATCACCGAGGACGAGACAGCAACCCTCGCATCACGACTCGCCGCCCTCGAACACCAGCTGACTCCCGGGGAACGCACCGAGCTCGACTCCGTCGCCGGCGGGTCTGTGCGGAAGGTCGTGCGCCACCTCGTGGATGCGGTCGACCCCGACCGGCAGGCCGAGGCCATCGAAGGTGCCGAGGACCCGGACACGGTCCGTCAGCAGCTGATTATCGACGCCGTGAAGCCACTCGCATCCAACCCTGACCTGCGGGCCCGCATCCTCGAGCTCCGCCGCACCCACGACCGGGTAGTGGACGAGGCCTCCGCCGACGTGCTGCTCGATGCATATGGCGTGGTCGACACCAGCAAGGCAACGTCCGTCGTCGAGTCTTGGCACGCCTACCTCAACGAGCACCGCGCGGAGATCACCGCTATCCAGCTCCTCACCGAAGCGAAGGAACGGAGGATCTCCTTCAGCGACATCAAGGAACTTGCGGACCGCATCGCACGCCCGCCGTACAACTGGACGCCCGACATCATCTGGAACGCGTACGTCGCCCTCAATCCTGAGTACGAAGCCTCGGTGGTTGAGGAGGGCGCGCAGCGCCCGTCTCGAAACCACCACCGCACGTTGACCGACCTGGTTTCGCTGGTCCGCTTCACCGTCGGTGTCGACGACAAGCTCGTCCCCTACGTCGAACGAGTGCAGGAAAGGTACGGCGCCTGGCTGGCCCAGCAGGAGCAGGCAGGCGTGACGTTCACGGACTCAGAGCGCTGGTGGCTTGACAACATGGTCAAGGTGATCGCGAACTCTGCCGGCATCCGTACGGAGGACCTCGACGACGCCCCCTTCATCGAGCGCGGTGGCACCGACGGCGCCCTGCGCGACCTCGGCGACCGCGCGGCGGAGCTCATCGACGAACTGAATTCGGAACTCACCGCGTGAGCACGCCGTCTGCAGCGCTTCGCGACTTGATCACGGAACCCCTTGCGAACGGGAGATCCGTGAAGGACCAACCCGGCGGATTTCCCGTCCTGCGACTCACTTCTCTGCGCAACGGCACCATCGATTTGCAGCAGCGCAAGGAAGGCGCTTGGAGTCGTGCAGATGCCGAGCGGTTTCTCGTCAGAGCAGGTGACTTCCTCGTTTCCCGAGGAAATGGCAGCCTCGACTTGGTAGGGCGCGGCGGGCTAGTGGCGGTCGATCCCGACGAGGTGGCGTTCCCGGACACCATGATCCGAGTTAGACCGGACACCACGAGGGTCGAGCCCAGATTCCTCGCCCTCGTTTGGTCGTCTCCCAGCATTCGCCGGCAGATCGAGTCGTCTGCTCGAACTACCGCCGGCATCTACAAGGTCAACCAGACTGACCTGGGCGCCATCGAAGTGCCGCTCCCGCCCCTCGATGAGCAGCGCCGCATCGTCGACCTTCTTGAAGACCACCTCTCCCGCCTTGACGCCGCCGCTGGCTACCTGAACGCCGCACGTCGTCGAGCAGAGCTGCTGCTCGATTCAGCCCGCGAATCGATTTGGGACGACACCGACGAGCGGACGACGATTGCTGAGTTAGGGGAAGTCATAACCGGCAAGACACCGCCAACGCGCGACCCAGCGAACGCCGGGAATGACGTCCCATTCGTCACACCCGGAGACCTGGCGTTTGGCAACGTCGTTCACGCAGTCCAGCGTTCGATAAGTGAGCGTGGGGTTGCTTCTTCTCGAACCGTGGCGGAGGGAAGCGTGCTTGTCGTCTGCATTGGCGCCACCCTTGGCAAAGTCGGCTACACCGAGCGTCGCGTCGCGTTCAATCAGCAGATCAACGCGGTGGCCCTGCCTTCCACCGAAGAAGCGCGCCTCCTGGCCGCGGCGATGGCCGCCCCAAGCTTCCAGCGGGTGCTGCGAGCAGCCTCGTCGGCCACGACCATGCCGATCCTCAACAAGTCCAACTTCGCTCGCTTGCATGTTCCTCGGCTCAGATCCTCCGATCGAGGGAGCCTGCTTGAGAGGATTAGCGAGGCATCTGATGCAGTCGAGAATCTCCGCTCCGAACTTGAGGCCGCGGTCATGCGGTCCTCGGCGCTCCGGCGCTCCCTCCTCGCCGCCGCGTTCTCCGGCCGCCTCACCGGCGCTGCGTCAGAGCGGTCGCAGGCCGAGGAGATGATCAACGCATGAGAGCCGGAGACGAGCTGCTCGGAGCGGTCTTCAACAAGGACCACCGCTATGTGATCCCGATCTTCCAGCGCCCGTACGTGTGGGACGAGGAGGAGAACTGGATCCCCCTGTGGGACGACATCCGCAAAGCCGCCGAGTCCGCGGAGACACAGTCTGAGGGGGGAGACGACGAGGACGCTCAGGAGTACTTCCTTGGGGCGCTCGTGACCCAGCATCGCAGCCCGATCCCGCGGCGCACGCCCACCTCCATGGTGATCGACGGACAGCAGCGGATGACGACCTTCCAGGTGTTCCTGGCCGCCGCTCGACGTGTGGCCTTGGAGTTCGGAGCACTGCATGCCGCCGACAGCTTCGCGGCCCTAGTGCGTAACCGGGTGAGCGTCGACAGCGACCATCCGGAGGACCGGCTCAAGGTCGCACCGCTCGCCCACGACCTGCACGGCTTCGAATGGGGCGTACGCGAGCCCGACGACGTATCTTCGCCACCGAACGTTGGTCACAAGCTCGTCCGGGCATCTCTCTGGTTCGAAGACGCCGTGCGTGACTGGGTCAAGGAATCCTCGTCAGCCAGCGACCGGCTCGACTTCCTCCACTTCGCCGTTGAGAACCGCATCAAGGTGGTCAGTATCTTCCTCGACGCGAAAGACGACCCGCAGATCATCTTCGAAGCCCTCAACCACCGCGGGGTCCGCCTGGACGCTGCCGACCTCGTCAAGAACCTGCTCTTCCAGATGCTCGAACGCCAAGGTGACCACCAACTTGAGCATGAGCTGCTCAACGACCACTGGTCCGTGCTCGATAGCGGGCATTGGCGCGAGGAGGTGACCACAGGCCGCATCAAGCGAGTGCGAGTCGACATCCTCCTGGCCTACTGGCTGAGCGCGCAGCGCGGCGAAGAATCATCAGTCGAGCACCTCTTCGAGGACTTCAAGCGCTGGATGCGTGCATCACAGGCGAGAGCCGCCGACGTGATCCGTGATATCCGCGTCTACGCGGACACGATGGACCGGTTGCAGCGACTTCCGATGAGTTCCCTGGTCGCACAGGCTCTCGACCGGTTGGACGCCACGAAGACCACCACGCCCTGGCCTCTGATCCTATTCCTGCACGCCTCGTCCGAGATCCCCGAGGATCAGGCCGTCATCGGCACGCTCGCGATCGACTCGTTTCTCATGCGCAGGGCTATCTGTCGCATGACCACCAAGGACTACAACCGGTTGTTCGGCACCCTCCTGGGTGCGATCAAGGCCGGCGATGTCACCCGCGCCGGAGACCTGCTGGTCGCGGGTCTGGCGAGCCAGACAGCCGAGAGCCGGATCTGGCCGGACGACTCAGCGTTCATCAGCGGCCTGATGAACAGCAACCTCTACAACGACCTCCTGCGCGCCCGGCTGCGCACGCTGCTGGTTGGGATGGAGAACCACCTGCTCACGAGCCGGGCGGAGCCCACCCTGCCTCCCCGAGCAGCCAGCAAGGCCCTCACGATCGAACACGTCATGCCGGTGAAATGGGAGGAGAACTGGTCGCTGCCGGAGGGCGCGCCAGCGTCGGCGGCCGAGCGACGCAACAACTCGATCCACCGCCTCGGCAACCTGACCCTGGCCACGCAGAGCCTGAACTCGACCCTGAGCAATCAGGCCTGGAGCAAGAAGCGGCACACGCTCCAGACCCATAGCCTCGCCCGGTTGACGACCGGATCGATCCTGACCTTCCCCGAGGGTGTTAACAACTTCACCCAGGATGAATGGGTCTCAGCCTGGGACGAGGACCGCATCGGTCTCCGGGAATTGGCTCTGATCAGGTGCGCGCTCGCTGCCTGGCCACGGCCGAGTGAGCCCAACGACGACATCGACCTGGAAGCCTTCCAGGTCGCAGAAGCCAGCAAGGTCGCAGAAGCCAGCCGGGTCGCGGAGTCCAGCCAGGTCGCGCTGGCACGTACACGAACGGACAACCCTGTGCACGGCGATCTGCTGCCGCTCATCGTGCGCGGGCTGGTGATACCCGGGGACCGGCTGCGGCATCAGAAGGTGCGATCCGGCACCGAGTTCCATGCCACCGTGACGGGCTCCGGCGGTCTTGACACGTCGGCGGGCCACTTCCGTGCCCCGTCACCTGCCTTGTCGAAACTCGTCGGCAGCTCGCGCAATGGCTGGACTGACTGGACGCATGTCCCGACGGGGAAGACGCTCGCCGAGCTTCGAGAGATGCTCCGCGACTCCCTGAGGGACGGAGCAGAGAACGACGGAGAAGATGATGGATGACACGACGTTCGTCATGGACGGATACACGATCGACCTGGATCAACTCTATCGAGCAATGCATTCGCAATCTGTGCTTGAGGGTGGCATCCGTGTCTTCCACGGCAACAGCAACGATGTGCGCGCAGTGAAGCGGCTTCTCCACGACCTCTTCGATGTTCCTGTCCGCAACAGGGTGCATCCCAGGAACAACCGGATCCGCAAGGAGGCTGAGATCCGGATGGCAGCTTTGGGCTGGGCGACAAAGGACGCCGGCCGATCTGCCCGCTACGAGCTCCACCGAAAGCTGTGACCGCGACCATGTCTGACTCCCGCCGCCTCGTCGACAAGCTCTGGTCCTACTGCAACGTCCTGCGTGACGACGGCGTGGGCGTCATCGAGTACACCGAGCAGCTGACCTACCTTCTGTTCCTCAAGATGGCCCATGAGCGGGCTACGCGGAGGCTCAACCCGCAGCAGATCGTGCCGCCCGAGTACTCGTGGCAGAAGCTCCTCGACGCCGAAGGCACCAAGCTGGAGGTCACCTACACCCAGATCCTGGTTGGTCTTGCACAGCAGCCGGGGACGCTCGGCACGATCTTCAGGAAGGCCCAGAACCGGATCCAAGACCCGGCCAAGCTCAAGCGACTCATCGTCGACCTCATCGACCAGGAGAATTGGTCAGCCTCCGGGACCGACCTCAAGGGAGACGCCTACGAGGAACTGCTCTCGAAGGGCGCTTCCGACAAGGGCTCTGGTGCCGGCCAGTACTTCACACCCCGCGAGTTGATTCGGGCGATCGTCGACGTCATCGACCCCAAGCCCACCGACACGGTCGTCGACCCTGCCTGCGGCACCGGCGGCTTCCTCTTGGTCGCACACGAGCACGCCTCCCGCGACGCCGCCAGCCTCACGCCGACCGAGCGCGATCACCTCCGCGACGAGTTTGTCTCCGGCTACGAGCTGGTCGACGGCACCGCCCGGCTGGCTGCGATGAACCTGCTGCTGCACGGCATCGGGACACCGAACGGCGACTCCCTCATCGACGTACGCGACTCTCTGATCGCCGATCCCGGCCAACGCTGGTCCGTTGTGCTCACGAATCCGCCGTTCGGCCGCAAGTCGTCGCTCACCATGGTCGGCGCAGACGGACGGGCCGTGCGCGAGGATCGCGACATCGAGCGCCAGGACTTCGTCGTGACGACGTCCAACAAGCAGCTCAACTTCCTGCAGCACATCATGACAATCCTCGCCATCAACGGTCGCGCTGCGGTGGTCCTGCCCGACAACGTGCTCTTCGAGGGCGGTGGTGGTGAGACGCTACGGCGCAAGCTGCTCGCGGACTTCGATCTGCACACGATGATCCGGCTCCCCACCGGCATCTGGTACGCACCCGGGGTCAAGGCGAACGTGCTCTTCTTCGACAAGAAGCCGGCGGCCGAGCAGCCCTGGACCCAGAAGCTGTGGGTCTACGACTTCCGGACCAACATGCACTTCACCCTCAAGCAGAACCCGCTCCGCCGGGCAGACCTCGACGACTTCGTGACCTCGTACCTGTCCGGCAAGGACCGCGCGGAGCGGGTGGAGTCCGAGCGGTGGAAGTCCTTTGACTACGACGAGCTCGTGGCGCGCGACAAGGCCAATCTCGACATCACCTGGCTGCGGGACGAGTCGCTCGAGAACGCCGATAACCTGCTGGCACCCGAGGTCATCGCCCGCGAGATTGTCGAGGATCTGACCGCGGCGCTCGTCGAGTTCGAGGCCGTCGCCGCCGCACTCGAAGCCTCTTCCGCCGACTCCTGAACTTTTCGCTCTTCCGGACCCTCTCACTTCGACTTCATCTACAACCGTTGGCTCTTCACGGTCCCCAAAATCTTCTTCTCGTCACCCCTCACCTGCCTGCCACACCACCTTCCTTCGCAGCGGCACGCAGCTACGAAGGTTCGTAGATGGGTCGCCCGTGATCGGGCGACCCATGCGGCATTTCTAGGGGTCCGTTGGTTGTCGACGGACGTCGTGGAGGCGGTGGTCCGGGTGCACGGCGGGGTGAAGTTCTACAACGGCGCGGCGAAGGCCGCGCGCGCCTACGTCGAGCGCGACCGCTCCCGGGCCGACGACTACTACCTCGCCGAGGGCACCGGCGTCGCCGAGCGCCTCACGGCGACCCCGGATGGCGTCACCGGAGCCGGTTCGATGGACGGCGAGACCTACGAGCAATGGGTCGCCGGAGTCGACATCGACACCGGACGCAAGAAGGGGCGGGTCCGCGAAGACTCGAGCGCGTTGCGGTTCGTCGAGGTCACCGTCGACGGCCCGAAGACCTGGTCGCTGGCAGCTGCCCTACATCCGGAGATCTCGGCCGCGCTGGACGAAGCCCAGGACAAGGCCGCCGTCGAGATCGTCGGCTGGGTCGCCCAACACGCGACCACCCGAGTCGGGCCGCGTGGACGACAGGTGCAGGTGCCGGTGGAGCGGATCGAGGCCGCGGTGATCCGGCACTACACGTCGCGGGCCGGCGACCCTCACCGGCATCTACACCTCCAGATCAACGCCCGCGTGTTCGCCGCAGGCGCCTGGCGGGGCCTGCACTCGGTGGGTGTGCGCGACATGATCGAGGCGATCAACGGTATCGGGCACGCAGCGGTCGCCACCGACCCGGCGTTCCGGGCGGTCCTCGCCGCACGCGGTTACACCCTGAACGCTGAGACCGGGGAGATCGAGCAGCTCGCGCCGTACGTCGGTGCCTTCAGCGCCCGGACCAGTCAGATCCACCGCAACATCGACCGGTACGAAGCCCACTGGCGGCGCGAGCATCCCGGCGAGGAGCCGGGGCCGCGGCTGCGTGAGGCGTGGGACCGGCGAGCGTGGGCCGAGGCCCGGCCGGACCAGGTCGTCCCCACCGACGGCGCTGACCTGGTCGCGCGGTGGAACTCCGAGCTACGCGCCCTAGGCTACCGCGACCCTGCTGCCCCCGCCGTGCTGGAGGCAACGCGGGTCGGCTGGATCGACCGGGACAGGGCTGCGGAATGGGTGATCTCCCAGCTCGGGGCCAAGCGGTCGGCGTGGAACGCCGCCGACCTCCGGGCAAGGTCGAGGTCCTGCTGGCCCAGACCTATCTGGTCGCGAAGCCCGCCGCGCGGATCGAGCACGCCGAGGACGTGACGGCCCGCGCCGCCGCTCGCTGTGTTCGGCTGCTCGCCTCACCCGACGTGCCTTGGCACGTCCGATCGCTGACCTCGCAGCACGTGGAGATGGTGGAGGCGGACCTCGTCCACCGCCTCGCCCGCCGCGCCAAGCAGCCCGCCAGCCGGGTCCGGCTGCAAGGACGAGGGTTAGTGCGGATCGACCCCACCCAGGCCGCCGTCGTCGGCGCTCTGGCGGGTGAGGGCCAGCTGGTGGTCGTCGAGGGCGCGGCCGGTGCAGGCAAGACCACCGCGTTGAGGTCGGCGCAGGCTCTGCTGGCACGGCAGGGGCATCGGCTGCTGGTGGTGACGCCGACGTTGAAGGCGGCTCAGGTCGCCGCCGCGGAGACCGGCACCGACGGACACTCGGCCGCTTGGCTGATCCACCAGCACGGCTGGCGCTGGGACGATGACGGGCACTGGGCACGCCGACCCGACGCCACACCCGACCCGGCCGCCCGACTGCGACCAGGGGACCTGCTGCTGGTCGACGAGGCGGGGATGCTGGACGAGGACGCCGCTCGCGGGCTCCTGACGATCGCCGACGAGGCCGGCGCGCGGGTCGCCCTCGTCGGCGACCGCCACCAGCTCCCAGCGGTCGGACGCGGCGGCGTCATAGACCACGCCCTCGTGTGGGCCCACCCCACCGCCGTCGTGTCGTTGGAGAAGGTGCACCGGTTCACCGACCCCGGCTACGCCGCACTCTCCCTGCGTATGCGCACCGGCGACGACGCGGCCGCCGCCTTCGAGGATCTGCGCCGCCGAGGTTCGATGGTGATCCATCCCAGCGAGGCCGAACGTACCGCCGCCCTCGCCGAGGCGGGCGCGGGCGGCGACCTCGTCCTCGCCGACACCCGCGAGCACGTGGCCAGCCTCAACGCCGCGATCCGCGACCAGCCACGCGCCAACACCACCCCAGGGGACTCGACCGTTGCGATCGTGACGGCCAGGGGCGAACGGATCGGGCTTGGGGACCGCGTCGCCACCCGCCGCAACGACCCCGACGTCGGGGTCGCGAACCGCCAGACCTGGGTCGTGGCCGGCACTTGCGAGGACGCCAGCCTGATCCTTCACGCCCACGGGCGCGATCGGGAGGTCCCAGCGGAATACGCCACCCGATTCGTCGAGCTCGCCTACGCCACCACCGTCCACGGAGCCCAGGGCGAGACCGTCGAGGCCGCCCACGTCGCCCTCGGCGAGACCACCGGCGCCGCGACGGCGTACGTCGCCATGACCCGCGGCTGCCACAGCAACACCGCCCACCTCGTCGCCGAGTCCCTCGAGGACGCACGGAAGCAGTGGGTCGACGTCTTCAGCCGCGACCGCGCGGACCTCGGCCCCACGCACGCCCGACAACTCGCCATCGACGCGATCGACCGGTACGGCGCGGCCGCCGTATGGCCTCCAATGCCACGACTCCCGGTCCCGGAGTACCGGCCGCCCATCTCACGGCCCTCCGGAATCGGCCTCTGAGAAGCGGGTGTAGCCAACGACTTGGAGAACGCCATTGACCTGCACGAACGCAGCGTTCCCGCTCGCGTTCCCCTCCGTTGTTACCGCATTCCGGTAACGCCCTCGCCCACGCTGATCGGCGTGAATCAGCACCTTCACAAGTCCGCGGGGAAACGACTTAGGGATACCTGTTGACCTGCGGAAACACAGGTCCCCTGGCAGGTATCCCCCTCAGGTTCCCCCGATTCCGGGGAACCTGCCGCCCCATGCTGATCAACACGTACAGGTCGTTCGCGACGACAACCAGCGAGGAGCACCCGATGAGTCCTTGAACTCTCGGACGGGCGCCGCCTGACCTGCGAAAACGCCACCTCAGGGGGGCGCCCGTCCCGAGGACGGGCGGGGCCAGGACGGGCGCGAATTGGTGCCCCCAGCGCGCACCGTAGGGCGCGTACCTCTCGACGACAGACACCCACCCACCACGAACGGCGACGAACGACGCCGGGAACCCAGCCACAAGGAGGCCGCCATGACCACACAACCCAACGCCCCACGACCCCGGCAGAACCCCGGCGACGACATGCTCACCCTCCAGGAAGCGTGCCGCTACCTCCGCGTGCCCGAGGGGACGCTGCGCTACTGGCACCACCTCGGCGCCGGACCTCGCAGCTTCAAGGTCGGTCGCCACGTCCGCTACTGGCGAGCCGACCTCGTCCTCTGGCTCACCGAGCAGACCAACCGTCCCCAGAACCGCAGCTGACCCTGCCCCACCGTCGGATCTCAGAGAGACGATGGAGCGATCCTTGGAAGGAGCATCACGATGGCGGGAAACATCGCCAAGCGAGCGAACGGCAAGTGGCGGGCGCGGTACCGCGACGAGTCCGGCAAGGAGCATTCGCGGCACTTCGACCGCAAGATCGACCCCCAGCAGTGGCTGGACTAGGTCACCTCCGCGGTGGTCACTGGCACGTACGCCGATCCCAAGGCCGGACGGATCACGTTCGCGGCGTTCTTCGGCGAGTGGTCCGCCCGCCAGGTGTGGGCCCCCGGCACAGTGCTCGCGATGTCGCTCGCGGCCAGATCGGTGCCCTTCGCGGGTAAGCCGATGAAGCAAGTCCGGCGCTCGGACGTCGAGACCTGGATCGAGCAGATGAACGCCGCCGGGCTCGTCCCCGGCACGATCAAGACGCGGTACGTCAACGTCAGGTCGGTGTTCCGCGCCGCCGTGAAGGACAGGGTGATCGGCTCCGACCCGACCGACGGAGTACGCCTCCCCCGCGGCCGACGCGCGGAAGTGGCCATGTCGATCCCCACGCCCGAGCAGGTAGGGCAGCTCATGGCCGTGGCCGACGAACGGTTCCAGCCGTTCATCGCCACCTGCGCCTTCGCCGGCCTGCGTCTCGGCGAGGCCGCCGGGGTCCAGCTTGGCGACATCGACTTCCTCCGCAGGTCGCTGAAGGTCTCCCGGCAAGTGCAGCGCGTCCACGGCGGAGCGATCGACGTGCGCGCGCCCAAGTACGGCTCGGAGCGCGTCGTCTACCTCGCCGACAGCCTCATCAACGTGCTCGCCGAGCACGTAACCGCTCACGGCACCACCGGCAAGGATCGGTGGCTCTTCGCCGGGGAGGGCGACGACCCCCCGCATCAGAACACCGTTGGCTACTGGTGGCGGAAGACGCTGCGGGACGCTGGCCTGTCCGGCATCAAGCTTCACGACCTGCGGCACTTCTACGCTTCCGGGCTCATCGCCGCAGGGTGCGACGTGGTGACTGTGCAACGCTCGCTCGGCCATGCGAAGGCGACCACGACCCTCAACACGTACGCCCACTTCTGGCCCACCGCCGAGGACCGCACACGTAGGGCCGCGGAATCGATCATGTCCGCTTCGCTCAGCGATCACGCGACGCCAGTGGCCGGGCGGGCGGGCTGGGCGGGAGCAGAAGGTGACTCCGGCCGCTGCGCCGCTGTCCTTCAGCGACTCCGTGCACGCAGCGGGCCGCTCATGATGCGTCGCGATCCGGCATGCCAAGGTCCGCCAATGTGGGGCGCCGACGATCCTGCGAGGCAGCCCGATCGATGTTCTGCTGGGCCCGCAACAGACCGTTCAATAGCCAGAGGATGCGGATACCGGCGGAAGCGACGACGAAAGCTGCGACCTCAAAAATCCACCACGCCAGACGCCCGTGACCTACCTGTTCGAGGATCGCGGACAACACCGCCAAGAATGCAGCACACAGTGTGCTGCGGATGGGACTCAACCAATTTCGCCTGAGGCTACGACCGCCAAGCTCTCGAACACGGGACCAAGCGTCGCCAGTGATTGTGGAGAATACGACTAGAACGCCGACGAAGCCTGCCACCAACGCTGCCACTCCTGCGAGCCCCATGTACACGGACACGAGCTCGTCGGCATCTCGAACGAGGGCGGCCACGTCGAGCCGTGGCCAACGCCGCGCCGCGAGGACGTGTGCAGATACGAGCGTGAGGACGAGCAGGGAGGCCGATCCAGGCCGATCCTTGAGAGTTGCTACCGCCCGCCGCATGCTTCTCATGATGAACCTAGCCACCGACAAGTGTCAGCGCTCCTCCACAACCTTGAGCCTACCGCTTCCGGTAGTCCTCGATGGCTGCGTGCATCCCTTCGAGCATCGTCTCAACGTCGGGCTGTGACTGGTCGTCGACGGGGAACTCGGCGCGGATGGCGATGCGGTCCTCGAGGAGCTCGTGCGTCTCGGTGCGGAACCCCTCCTCTTGCGGGATCATCAGCGTCGCCTCGATTCTCGAGACACCCTTCGCCCGCCGGAGCCGCCGAGCGGCATTGAGAAGTTCGTCCACCTTCCCGCCCTTCTTGCGGTTGCCGTAAGAGAACGTCAGCGACCGATCAAGGTCGTCGCCGAGGGATTCGGTGGACTCGATCGCCTTCTCGACTTCGCTCAGTGTTCCATCTGGGGCCTCGAACTCGTCCTCAGCAGGAAGCGTGACGGTCAGTTTGGAGACCCCGATCGCCTCGGCGAGCTTTGTGGCGAGCGATTCATCGATCAGCGGCTCCAGGCGGAGTGATCGACCCTGTGGAGGAAAGCCCAGGAGGGTGCCGATCCACGTCTCGATGCTGGACTTGGCGACGAGACCCCGAACAGGTCCAACCATCGCCAGGCGCTCCACGGTTCCAAAGGGCACCAGATAGGCGGTCTCGAACAGGTTGCCATCCGCGAGTGCCAGCGGAATTACGTTCCCCTGATCGTCGAGGACTGCCGGCCAGTCTCCGGGCAGTCTGACCCGTCCGCAGCGGAAGTAGGAGTAGGTGCGAGTAACCCCAACTCCAGCGTCACCGAACCAGGGGGCTGCCTTTATGTTCATCCGTCGTGAAGCGACTGACGAAGCGGAGATGACTTGATGCGCGGAGCTCCAGAAGCCGGACGGAGCTGGATTCACGCTCTCATCCGGCTCGACGATCATTGGCCTGTAGAACCTGACGATCTTCTGCACGAGACGAACCTTGCCTCACAAGGCCACTCAAGCATCGCCTTTCCGGCCGCGTTATCGGGGACGTGTCGCGGAAGCTGATCGGTTGCAGCCGGAAGAGTTGGTGCGCCGCAAGGCGATATCCTCCATGCCCCGATTGAGCCCATCCCGCTGAAATTCTTGCGGACTGTGTGCGACTGGAGGGAGTCGCATCCCCTCTGACCTGCGCAAACACGGCGCGTCAGACATTGAAGCGGAACTCCACCACGTCGCCGTCGGCCATCACGTAGTCCTTGCCCTCCATGCGCACCTTGCCGGCCTCGCGGGCCTTGAGCATGGAGCCGGCGGCCATCAGGTCGTCGAAGGAGACGACCTCGGCCTTGATGAAGCCCTTCTGGAAGTCGGTGTGGATGACACCGGCGGCCTCGGGGGCGGTGGCGCCCTTGGGGATGGTCCAGGCCCTGGTCTCCTTGGGGCCGGCCGTCAGGTAGGTCTGCAGGCCCAGGGTGTCGAAGCCGACGCGGGCGAGCTGGTCGAGGCCCGACTCGGTGATGCCCATCTCGGCGAGCATCTCGTGCGCCATCTCGTCGTCGTCCATCTCGGCCAGGTCGGCCTCGAACTTGGCGTCGAGGAAGATCGCCTCGGCAGGCGCGACGATCTCGCGCATCCGGTCCTTGAGCTCCTCGTCGGCGAGCTCGTCGGCGTCGCAGTTGAAGACGTAGATGAACGGCTTGGCGGTCAGCAGCGAAAGCTCGCGCAGCAGCGACCGGTCGATGTCGGTGGCGATGATCGGGGTGCCGGCCTCGAGCGCCTCCTTGGCGGCCCTGGCCGCCTCCAGGTTGGCGACGAGCTCCTTGACCTTGCGCGACTCCTTCTCCAGCCGGGCGATCGCCCGCTCGACGGTCTCGAGGTCGGCGAGGATCAGCTCGGTCTGGATGGTGGAGATGTCGTTGGCGGGGTTGACCTCGCCGTCGACGTGCGTCACGTCCTCGTCGCGGAAGACGCGGGTGACCTGGCAGATCGCGGCCGACTCGCGGATGTGGGCGAGGAACTTGTTGCCCAGGCCCTCCCCCTGCGAGGCGCCGCGCACGATGCCGGCGATGTCGACGAACTCGACCGTGGCCGGCAGGATCCGGGCCGACCCGAAGACCTCCGCCAGGCGGGGCAGCCGCTCGTCCGGCACCCCGACGACGCCGACGTTGGGCTCGATCGTGGCGAACGGGTAGTTGGCCGCGAGCACGTCGTTCTTGGTCAGAGCGTTGAAGAGGGTCGACTTGCCCGCGTTGGGGAGACCGACGATGCCGATGGTGAGAGCCACGGGCGGGAAGTCTACGGGCGCGCGGCGCGCCGGGGCGAAACGAGGCGGGGCGACGAGAGAGGGCCCGGCCGCTCGGCCGGGCCCTCCTCGGTGCGGTGCTCAGCGCAGGTCAGGACCCGTAGACGGCGCGGACGCCGGTGCGGTCGGTGTTGGTCATCGACAGGTTGCTCGAGGACCCGTTGCACTGCGGGTAGTGCATGATCGACGCCGAGTCGTACGGGGTCAGCGGGCGCCAGTTGTTGTCCTCGAAGCAGGTGCGGGCCTCGGGCCGCGTGTGCTCGTGGCGGAAGCCGAGGGTGTGCCCGAGCTCGTGGGCCATGATGTTGGCCGGCGTCCAGGAGCCGCTGCTCACCAGCGACCTGGCGTTGACCAGCACGTTGCGCTGGCTGTCGGGGCTGCTGGGGAAGAACGCGCGTGCGATGTACTGGGTGGTGGTGGTCGGCTCCACGGAGAACAGCACCGCGTTGTTGGAGGTGCGGCAGTTGCTGTCGGCCGAGGAGACGTAGGTGAAGTTGACCCCCGACGAGGCGGCCTCCCACTGGGCGGCACCACCGGCCATCGCGTTGACGATGGTGGACTTCTGCGTGCCGAAGGAGTTCGACACGCAGTAGGTGAGGTTGCGTGCCTGGGTCGCCGACCACCGGTCGTCGCGACCGTAGACCCGGTTGATGATCAGCTCGCTCGACGGGCCGCCCTCGACCTCGTGCTCGTAGGCGGCGACCATCTCGTCGTAGTAGGCGACGAGCTCCTTGGTGTTGACGATCGTCTCGTCACCGTTGACGACGTACTGGCCGCCGGCGTCGACGTAGGTGGCGGCCTGGAACTCCTCGAAGGAGGGGACCTGGTCCCGGGCCGGGGCTGCGGTGGCGGGCGAGCCGAGGGTGACGGCGACCGCTGCGGCGGCGAGGACCGCGGTGGCGGTCCTGGTGATCCTGCTGTTCGACATGGGTGCGTCCTCTGGGGCAGGGAGTGGATGGAGTCCCTCCAGACCACACCCGGCGCACGTCGCCCGGGAAGCACACCCGGGCCGCAGGTGTGTGCACTGCAGGAACTTGCAATACCACGCCCGCGGCCCGTGCCGCCCCCGCTTGCACAAGTTCGCCGGGCCAGGTGGACCTGCAACACTCAGCGCATGACTGACGTGGGGGCTACACCGGTGCTGCGCGCGCCGGCCAACCGGGTCTCGCCGCGAGCGATCCCGTTCTGGACCGTGGGCGCACTGATGGGCGACACCGTGGTCGTCGTGGGCGCCACGCTCGTGTGGCTGCTCGTCCCGGGCGTGCCGGGCTGGGCGGGCCTCGTCGTGCTCCTGCTCGCGGTCGCAGCGGTGCTCCACGTCGCGCTCATGCCGCGCATCCGCTACCGCGTGCACCGCTGGGAGGTCACCGACACCGCGGTGCACACCCGCTCGGGGTGGATCGGTCGCGAGACGCGCATCGCGCCCATCAGCCGGGTGCAGACCGTGGACTCGCGGCAGGGTGCGCTCATGCGGCTGTTCGGCCTCGCCTCGCTCACCGTCACCACCGCGTCCGCGGCCGGACCGATCACCGTCGACTGCCTCGACGCCGAGACCGCCCGCGAGGTGGTCGCCCGGCTGACCGAGATCACCGCCGCGACGGAGGGCGACGCGACGTGATCCCCGCCCCCGGCGAGGGCTGGGTCCGGCTCAGCCCGCGCAAGCTGCTGCTCGACCCCGTCAAGGCCGTCGGCCAGGCGATCGTGCCCGTCGCCGTCGCGCTGGTGGGCATCAGCCGCAGCGACACGAGGTTCTGGCCGATCATCATCCCCCTCGCGGTGCTCGGGCCGCTGGTCCTCGGCGCGCTCCCCTGGCTCACCACCTACTACCGCCTCACCGACACCCAGCTGCAGGTGCGCCGGGGCGTCCTCAACAAGACCACCTCGACCGCGCCCCTCGACCGGGTGCGCAGCGTCGACCTCGAGGCCTCGCTGCTCCACCGCATCCTCGGGCTGCAGAAGGTCCAGATCGGCACGGGCGTCGACGACGACCGCATGACCCTCGACGCCCTGGCCGCCGCCGACGCCCACGCCCTGCGTACGACGCTGCTGAGGCGCCGCGCCGCGGACGGGTCGGCCCAACCGCCCCACGCCCCCGTCGCCACCCCCGTCGCCACCCCCGCCGCTGGCCCCGCTCCCGACGGAGCGCCGGTCGACCAGGCTGGCGCCCCGACGGCCGCGCCTCCCGCCACGCCTCCCGCTGCGCTGTCGTTCACGCCCCTGGCACCACCTGTCGCGCTCGCCGCGATCGACTGGTCCTGGCTGCGCTTCGCCCCCTTCAGCCTCGGGCGGCTGGTGCTGCTGCTCGGCGGCCTGGGCGTGCTGTCCCAGTTCGCCGACGACCTGCCCATCTGGAACGAGGACACGGCCACGTCGGTGTGGCAGTGGCTCACCCAGTTCGCGGTGCTCGCCATCGTGCTGGCGGTCGCGGTGGGCGGCACCGTGCTGTGGCTGGTCGTCTCGGTCGCCGGCTACGTCCTGCAGTGGTGGGGCTTCCGCCTGGTCCGCGAGCAGGGCTCGCTCCACCTCACGTCCGGGCTCGTCACCACCCGCTCGATCACGGTCGAGGAGGCGAAGGTCCGCGGGGTCGAGATGACCGAGCCGGCGCTGATGCGCCTGGTCGGTGGCGCCGAGCTCGCCACCCTGGCGACCGGCGTCGAGAACGGGGTCACCCAGGTCCTGCCGCCGTGCCCCCGCGACGTCGCCGTCGCGGTGGGCGAGGCCGTGCTCGACCGTCCCGGCCCCCTCACCGGCCCGCTCGTGGACCACGGGCCCGCGGCTCGCCGCCGCGCCTGGTTCCGTCAGCTCCGCCACGCTCTGGAGGTCATCGCGCTGCTGGCCGTCGGCTGGTGGTGGTTCGACCTCGGCTGGTCGTGGCTGGCGGGCATCGCCGTCGTCCTGCTGGCGATCGCCGCGGCGGCCGGCGAGTCGTCGTACCGTCACCTCGGGCACGCCCTCACCACCGACCACCTGGTCGCCGGCAGCGGCACCCTCGCCCGCGTCCGCACCGTCCTCGAGACCGACGGCATCATCGGCTGGGTGGTCTCGCAGTCGTGGTGGCAGCGTCGCATCGGCCTCGCCGACCTGACCGCCACCACGGCGGCCGGCACCGAGCGGGTGGTCGTGCGCGACGTACGCCTCGACGTCGCCGTGGCACTGGCCGACCGGGCCACTCCCGGGCTGCTGACCCCGTTCGTGGAGCCGGCTCCGGCCTAGAACCAGTCGCCGCGCATGTCCAGCGTGGTCGTGTCGCCGCTCGCGAGGAGATCGAGCATCGGGCCCACCTTCGGCAGCTCCCAGCGGTGGAAGAACCGGGCCGCGGCCCGCTTGCCGTCGTAGAAGTCGCCCTGCCGGTCGCCGACCGCGACGAGCTGGTCGAGCCACATCCACGCGACCACGACGTGCCCGGCGGCCTCGAGGTAGACCGTGGCGTTGGCCATCGTCCGCTCCGCGTCGCCGAGCCCGGCGAGGGCCGCGGTGACCGCGCCCAGCCGGTCGAGCGCCGCCCCGAGGGCGTCGGCGTGGGCCGCCGGCTCGCCGCCGAGGTCGCCCGCGCGGGCGACGGTGTCGCCGACCCGGGCCGCGAGGGTCGCCAGCGACGCGCCCCCGCCGCCGAGCACCTTGCGCCCGAGCAGGTCGAGTGCCTGGATGCCGTGCGTGCCCTCGTGGATCGGGTTGAGCCGCTGGTCGCGCCAGTGCGCCTCGACGTCGTGGTCGCGGGTGTAGCCCGCTCCGCCGAGCACCTGGATCGCGAGGCTGCAGCCCTCCTGGCCCCACTGCGCCGGCCACGACTTCGCGATCGGGGTGAGCAGGTCGAGCAGGTGTGCCGTCTCGGTGCGCTCGCGCTCGTCGCGCGCGGTGGCCTGCAGGTCGAGCAGCCGCGAGCAGTAGAGGTTGAGCGCCAGCGCGCCCTCGGCGTACGCCTTCTGGGCGAGCAGCATCCGGCGCACGTCGGCGTGCTCGATGATCGGCACCTGGGGCGACGCCGGGTCGGCCGCCGTCAGCCGGCGGCCCTGCGGGCGGGAGCGGGCGTAGTCGAGCGACTTGAGGTAGGCGGTGTAGGCGGTGGTCACCGCGGACATCCCGACCCCGAGGCGGGCGGCGTTCATCATGTGGAACATCGCGGACAGTCCCCTGCCGGGCTCCCCGACGAGGTGGCCGACGGCTCCCGGCGCCCCGCCGGGTGTGAAGGCGCCGCCGCCGAAGACGGGCGCGGTGTTGACCGTGCCGCGGTTGCCGAGCTTGTGGTTGATGCCGGCGAGCGCCACGTCGTTGCGCTCGCCGATCGAGCCGTCCTCGCCGACGAGGTGCTTGGGGACGATGAACAGCGAGATCCCGCGCGAGCCGGGCGGGGCGTCCGGCAGCCTGGCCAGGACGAGGTGGACGATCGTGTCGCCCATCTCGTGGTCGCCGCCGGAGATCCACATCTTGGTGCCGAAGATCCGGTAGGTGCCGTCGTCGGCGGGCACCGCGCGGGTGACCACGTCGCCGAGGCTGGAGCCGGCCTGCGGCTCCGAGAGCGTCATCGTGCCGAAGAAGCGCCCCTCGAGCATCGGCCGGACGAAGCGGTCGACCTGCGCGGGCGAGCCGTGGGCCAGCAGCAGTCCGGCGTTGGCGACGGTGAGGAAGGCGTAGGCCGCGGTGCCGATGTTGGCCGCGGTGAACCACGCCATGCACGCCGCGTTCACCACCTGCGGGACCTGCTGGCCGCCGACCTCCTCGTCCAGGCTCAGGGTGAGCAGGTCGGCGCGGGCGAACGCGTCGAGGGCCGCGCCGATCTCGGGGATCAGCCGCACGCGCTCACCGTCGAAGGCCGGCTCCTCGGTGTCGCTCCTGCGGTAGTGCGGGGCGAAGTGGTCGGTGGCGAGCTGCTCGCACAGCGCGAGCAGGGCGTCGTAGGTCTCGCGGTCGTGCTCGGCGAACCGGGGCCGCTCGCCCAGCCGCTCCACGTCGAGCCACTCGTACAGCATGAACTCGAGGTCGCGCGCGGAGAGGATCGTGGACGTCGACGGGGGCACGCGCCGACGCTACCCCGCAGCGCCCCGCGCAGAGGTCGTCCGGACAGGACGAACGCCCCCTCCGCTCGGGACAGAAGGGGCGTTCGCCGCCTGGTCCTCAGACGAGGCGTCCGGGGCGGGTCAGGAGCCGGTCACGGCCGCTGGCGGTCCGTCGCCGTCGTGCTGAGGTGGCTCGAGATGCGGCGCGAGGTGCCGAGGGCGGTCGCGCCGAGCCGACTGCGCTGCATGCTGCTCTTCTCTCGTGAGGGGGTGGCACTCGCCGTCTCGGAGGTCGCGCAGCGTCGGAGGTGGTCCGGGGGCCGGCGGAGAGCCGGTGCACGAGTGCCCGAGAAAGGTGCCCACCTACGAACGTCCCCCACGGATCGCGCCCTGTAAAGCCCCTCCTTAGGGTGGGGCCGTGCGCATCGCGACCTGGAACGTCAACTCACTCCGCTCCCGCATCGATCGCGTCGAGACGTTCGTCCAGCGCCACGACATCGACGTGCTGGCCCTGCAGGAGACCAAGGCACGCGAGGACCAGCTGCCCCTCATGGGCCTGCAGGCACTCGGCTACGACGTCGCCGTCGCGGGGGTGAACCAGTGGAACGGCGTCGCGCTGCTCTCGCGCGTCGGACTCGACGACGTCGAGGTCGGCTTCCCCGACATGCCGGGCTACGGCGACCCGCTGGCGGCCGAGTCGCGGGCCATCGGCGCCACCTGCGGCGGCGTGCGGATCTGGTCGCTCTACGTCCCCAACGGCCGCAAACCCGACGACCCGCACTACGTCTACAAGCTCGACTGGCTGGCCCGCCTGCGGGCCGCCGCGAGCGGCTGGCTCGACGGCGAGACGGCGCTGGTCGGCGACTGGAACGTCTGCCCCACCGACGACGACGTCTTCGACGTCAAGCAGTTCGCCAAGTCCACCCACGTCACCCCGCCCGAGCGGGCCGCCTTCCAGGCGTTCCTCGACGACGGCTACGCCGAGGTGACCCGCGCCCACGACCCCGGCTACACCTACTGGGACTACTACCGCCAGCGCTTCGAGCGCGACCGCGGGCTCAAGATCGACTTCGTGCTCGCCTCCCCCGCACTCGCCTCCCGGGTGACCGGCGCGTTCGTCGACCGCGACGAGCGCGACCCCGCCCAGGGCACCGGCTCACCGTCCGACCACGCGCCGGTGGTCGTGGACCTGGCCTGACCCGGCCCGAGCGTCACATCACGCCGGCGGACGGCTGTGCGGCCGGCTGCGGCGTGCGCCGGATGGCGTACGACATCACCGCGGCGACCGCGCAGAGGCCGGCCGCGGCATAGAACGCGGGGTCGTAGGCCCCGGTGAGGTCGCGCACCACGCCCGCGCTGGTCGCGGCGACGGCGGCGCCGACCTGGTGGCTGGCGAAGACCCAGCCGAAGACGATCGGGCCGGCGGCCGCGCCGAACCACTCGCGGCACAGCGCCACGGTCGGCGGCACGGTCGCCACCCAGTCGAGGCCGTAGACGATGATGAAGACCCACATGCTGGGCGCGACGTGCGGGGCCATCAGCGCGGGCAGCACCATCAGACCGACACCGCGCAGGACGTAGTAGCCGACCAGCAGCAGCCGCGGGTCGACCTTGTCGGTGAGCCACCCCGAGGCGATCGTGCCCACGACGTCGAAGACGCCCACCACGGCCAGCAGCGAGGCGGCGGTGGTGGCCGGCATGCCGTGGTCGTGGGCGGCCGGCACGAAGTGGGTCGCGATGAGGCCGTTGGTGGTCATCCCGCAGATCGCGAACCCGCCGCACAGCAGCCAGAACGTACGACTGCGCGCCGCGTCGCGCAGCACCCCGAGGGCGCGGCCGGCGCTCGAGCCGACCTGCTGGTGGGGCGGCGGTCCGGGCTCGGCGTCGGTGGCACCGAAGGCCCGCAAGCCGAGGTCGGCCGGGTGGTTGCGCAGCAGGAGCAGGACCAGGGGCACGACGGCGAGCGCGGCCGCGGCGGCCAGCAGCGCGGCGGTGCGCCAGCCGTGGTGGGTCGCGAGCCAGGCCACGACGGGCAGGAAGATCAGCTGCCCGGTGGCGTTGCCCGCGGTGAGGATGCCGCTGACCAGCCCGCGACGCGCGACGAACCAGCGGCTGGTGATCGTCGCGACGAAGGCCATCGACATCGAGCCGGTGCCCAGGCCGACGAGCAGGCCCCAGCAGAGGATGAGCTGCCAGGGCTCGGTCATGAAGACGGTCAGGCCGCTGCCGAGGGCGACCGTCAGCAGCGCGAAGGTGACGACCGGTCGGACGCCGAACCGGTCCATCAGCGCCGCCGCGAACGGCGACATCAGGCCGAAGAGCATGAGGTTGAGCGAGACCGCCGAGCCGATCAGCCCGTGCGACCAGCCGAACTCCTCGTGCAGCGGGTCGAGCAGCACGCCGGGCACCGAGCGGAAGGCGGCCGCGCCCACCAGCGTCACGAACGCGACACCCGCCACCACCCACGCCCAGTGCAGGCGCGGTGGGCGCTCGACGGCGGGCTCGGGAGGGGTCGTCGTGGTCACGCGCACCATTCTCGAGGCACCGCGGCCACGCTCACGAGTGGCCCGGATGCCAACATGTGAAAGGATTCGGCCATGACATCCCGGGCCCGCGAGCCGCACCGTGTCGTGGTGCTCGCGGTCGCACCGGTCATCGGCTACGACCTCACCATCCCGCCCCAGGTGCTCGGCGAGGCGTACGACGCCGCTGGACGCCCGCTCTACGACGTCCAGGTGGTGAGCCTCGACGGCGCTCCCGTGCGAGCCACCCGCGGCTACGCCATCGCCCCCTCGGCCGGGCCCGAGGCCCTCGCCACCGCGCAGACCGTGATCGTCCCCGGCACCCAGCTCGCGGGCCCGCGCCGCGACGGGACGCTTCCCGACGAGCTGCGCGCGGCCCTCGCCACGGTGCCCGCCGACGCGCGCTGGGTCTCGATCTGCACGGGGGCGTTCGTGCTGGCCGCGGCCGGCGTGCTCGACGGCCACCGCGCGACCACGCACTGGAAGTACGCGGCCGACTTCCGCCGGCTGCACCCGGGCGTCGCGGTCGACGAGGACGTGCTGTTCACCGACGACGGGCGGGTGCTCACCTCCGCCGGGCTGAGCGCCGGCATCGACCTGTGCCTGCACCTCGTGCGCCGCGACCACGGCACCGCCGTGGCCAACGCCGTCGCGCGCCACATGGTGGTGCCGCCCTGGCGTGACGGCGGGCAGGCGCAGTACATCGAGCGCACCGTCCCGCAGCGCGCGGACGAGACCACCGCTGCTGCGCGCGCGTGGGCCGAGGCGCACCTCGACCAGCGCCTCGACGTCGCGACGCTGGCCGAGCACGCGTCGATGAGCGTGCGCACCTTCACCCGCCGCTTCCGGGAGGAGACCGGCCAGTCGCCCGGCGCCTGGGTGACCCAGCAGCGCGTCCGGCACGCCCTGCACCTGCTCGAGGCGAGCGACCTCGGCGTCGACGAGGTGGCGACCCGCGCCGGGATGGGCACCGCGGCCTCGCTCCGCCAGCACCTCCGGGCCAGCGTCGGGGTCTCGCCCTCGGCCTACCGGCGCACGTTCCGAGGCGCACCTCCCGCGACGACGGACGCCTGAGCGCGGGCCCGACCTCCCCGGGGGTGTCGGTGCCGCGGTCCATGCTGGGGCAATGGACACCTTCCCCCTCGTGCTCACCCTGGCGACCGTCCTCGCCGTCGGCCTGGCCCTGGGCGCCGTCATCGGTGTGCTGTGGTCGCGCAGCCGTCCTGCCGACGACCCCGCCATCGCGGCGCTCCAGCAGCGGGTGGCCGACCACGCGGTCGTCCAGGACGGGCTCGAGCGCCTCCAGGACCAGCTCAGCGACCTCGCCCACGACCGCACGGCATGGCAGGCCCAGCTGCACGAGCAGGTCGCCGACATGCGCCGGTCCACCGAGACGCTGCGCCGCGAGACGACGACGCTCGCGACCGCGCTGCGCAAGCCGCAGGTGCGCGGGCAGTGGGGTGAGCTCCACCTGCGCCGCACGGTCGAGCTGGCCGGGCTGGTCGACCACTGCGACTTCGCCGAGCAGGTGCGCGTCGACGACGGCCGGCTGCGTCCCGACCTCGTCGTCACCCTCGCGGGCGGACGCACCATCGCGGTCGACGCCAAGGCGCCGCTGGCCGCCTTCCTCGACCTCACCGCCGCCGACGACCCCGACGAGCAGGACCGGGCCCTGGCCCGCCTCGGCCAGCACGTCCGCACGCACGTCGCCGACCTCGGCTCGCGACGATACTGGGAGGCGCTGGCCGGCACCCCGGAGTTCGTCGTGCTGTTCCTGCCCGGTGAGGCGATCCTCCAGGCGGCGCTGCAGGCGGTGCCCGACCTGGTCGAGCAGGCGGCGGCGCGCAACGTCGTGCTGGCCACCCCCTCCACCCTGATCGCCCTGCTGCGCACGGTCGCCCAGGGCTGGCAGCACGAGGTGCTCAACGCGCAGGCCGCGCAGGTGCAGCGACTCGGGCAGGAGCTGCACGCCCGCCTCGCCTCGATGGCCGGTCACCTCGACCGGGTGGGCCGCTCGCTCAACGCCAGCGTCGTCGCCTACAACCAGGCGATGGGCTCGCTCGAGGGCCGCGTGCTGGTCTCGGCCCGTCGCTTCGCCGACCTGGGCGTGACCACCGAGCAGCTCGACGGCCCGCGCCAGGTCGAGACGGTGCCGCGCTCGGCCGCCGCCCCCGAGCTGGCGGTCCTCGACGACGTCCCCGGAGCCACCGGCGACCCCACCCTCGACGACCTGCTCGACGAGCAGCCGTCCGGCCCCGTGCCCGGCTCGGTCCCCGACGCGGCGCGCCGCGCGCGGGGCGCCTGAGATCGGTCCTAGGTTGAGCCTCGTGACACGGGCCGGCGCGTTCTGGCAGGTCGGGCGGGAGCCGGGCCGGCAGGTGGTGTGCCTCGGGGTGGCCCTCACGCTGAGCGCCGTGGCCCTCGACGTGCTCGTGGCCGGGCGACTGACGATGTTCTTCGACCTGTGCTTCGTGGCGCTGTGCCTGGGCCTGGCCGCGCTGGTGCGCCGCCAGGACTTCTACCTGGTCGCACTGCTGCCGCCCGTGCTCATGCTCGCCGTGTTCGGGTTCGTCGCCCTCGTCGCGCGCGGCGCGCTCGCCGACCCCCGCGACAGCGTCCTGCAGGCGGTCGTCTCCGGGGTCGCGACCCACGGCATCGCCCTGTTCGCCGCCTACGCGGTGTGCCTGGGCTGGCTCGGCTGGCGCCTGCACCGCAGGGGCCACCTCGCCTCCGAGCTCGAGCGCGAGCTCGGGCAGTCGCCCGGCTGAGCGGCGCCCGCCCGCTCAGGCCTCGAAGCGCTCCGGGTCGCCCGCCCCGCGGCGTACGACGACGGGCTCGGGCCCCGACCAGTCGATGACGGTGGTCGGCTCGGCGGTGACCTCGCCCGACTCGACGACCACGTCGACGACGTGGTCGAGGTCCTCCTTGATCTCCCAGCCCATCGTGCGCGCCTCGGTCTCGCCGGGCAGGATCAGCGTGCTGGTGAGGATCGGCTCGCCGAGCTCCTCGAGCAGCGCGCAGACGAGCGGGTGCTGGGGGATGCGCACGCCGACGGTGCGCTTCTTGGGGTGCATCAGCCGCTTGGGCACCTCGCCGGTGGCGGGGAGGATGAACGTGTAGGGGCCCGGCGTGGCCGCCTTGATCGCCCGGAACGCCGAGTTGTCGACGTGGACGAACTGGCCGAGCTGGGAGAAGTCCTTGCACATCAGCGTGAAGTGGTGGCGTTCGTCGAGGTCGCGGATGCGCAGGATCCGGTCGCGACCGTCGCGGTTGCCGAGCCGGGCGCCGAGGGCGTAGCCGGAGTCGGTCGGGTAGGCGATGAGCTGGTCGTCGCGTAGCGCCTCGACGACCTGCCTGACCAGCCGCGGCTGCGGGTTGTCCGGGTGGATGTCGAGGTAGCGGGCCATCTCGTCGCTCCGGTCAGGCCCGCTGCGCCGCGCGGAGGTCGCGCCGCAGCTCGGGGGGCAGCGCGAAGATCAGCGACTCCTCGGCCGAGTGGACCGCCCGCGCGTCGGGGAAGCCCCGCTCGGAGAGGAAGGCGAGCACGCCCTCGACGAGGTCCTCGGGCACCGAGGCGCCGGAGGTGACCGACACGGTCTCGACCCCGTCGAGCCACGCCTCGTCGATCTCGGTGTGGTCGTCGACGAGGTAGGAGGCCTTGGCGCCGGCCTCGAGCGCGACCTCGACGAGCCGCACGGAGTTGGAGGAGTTGCGCGAGCCGACCACGATCACCAGGTCGGCGGCCGCGGAGATCTCCTTGATGGCGAGCTGGCGGTTCTGGGTGGCGTAGCAGATGTCGTCGCTCGGCGGGTCGAGCAGCAGCGGGAACCGCTCGCGGATGGCGGCGACCGTCTCGAGGGTCTCGTCGACGCTGAGCGTGGTCTGCGAGAGCCAGGCGACCCGTGCCGGGTCACGGACCTCGATGCGGGCCACGTCGGCGGGGCTCTCGACCAGCTGGATGTGGTCGGGCGCCTCCCCGGCGGTGCCCTCGACCTCCTCGTGGCCGGCGTGGCCGATCAGCAGGATGTCGTAGTCGTCGGAGGCGAACCGCTTGGCCTCGTGGTGCACCTTCGTCACCAGCGGGCAGGTCGCGTCGATGGTCTTGAGGCCGCGCTCGGCCGCCTGGGTGTGCACGGCGGGCGAGACGCCGTGGGCGGAGAAGACGACCGTGCGGCCCTCGGGGACCTCGTCGAGCTCCTCGACGAAGATCGCGCCGCGCGCCTCCAGGTCGGCCACCACGTGCTTGTTGTGCACGATCTGCTTGCGGACGTAGACCGGGGCGCCGTAGAGGTCGAGCGCCTTCTCGACGGTGATGACGGCCCGGTCGACGCCGGCGCAGTAGCCGCGGGGCGCAGCGAGCAGCACGTTCTTCGCGGTCTCGGGATCGAGGACGGGAGGAAGGCCGAGGTCGGTCGTCATGCGCCGAGTCTACGGGCCGCGCGAGGCCCGCCCGCCCGGCCGTGTCCGGGGCCTCCCCTATCCTCGCCGCGTGCCCTCACTCCGCGACGCCACGGCCGAGTCACCGGCCCCCGTGCGGGCCGTCGCCAACGCCGTCGCCCAGTGGATCGACCGGCTCGGGGGCGTGTGGGTCGAGGGCCAGATCGCGCAGGTCAACCGGCGCCCGGGCGTCAACACCGTCTTCATGACGCTTCGCGACACCGTCGCCGACATCTCGGTCACCCTCACGTGCGCGCGCTCGCTCTTCGACTCGATGAACCCGCCCCTCGTCGAGGGCGCGAGCGTCGTCGTGCACGCCCGGCCCACCTTCTACGCCAACCGCGGCTCCTTCTCCCTGGCCGCCCGCGAGATCCGCATGGTCGGCATCGGCGAGCTGCTGGCCCGCCTCGAGCGGCGCCGCCAGCTCCTGGCCGCCGAGGGCCTCTTCGCGCCCGAGCTCAAGCGCGACCTGCCGTTCCTGCCGGGCTGCGTCGGCCTGGTCACCGCGCCCAACAGCGCCGCCGAGCGCGACGTCCTCGACAACGCGCGGCGCCGGTGGCCGGCGGTGCGGTTCGAGGTGGTCCACGCCGCCATGCAGGGCACCCGCTCCGCCACCGAGGTCATCGAGGCGCTGGAGCGGCTCGAGCGGCATCCCGACGTCGACGTGGTCGTCGTCGCCCGCGGCGGCGGCTCCATCGAGGACCTGCTCCCCTTCTCCGACGAGGCGGTCCTCCGCGCGGTCCACCGCATGCGTACGCCGGTGGTGTCCGCCATCGGCCACGAGCCCGACCAGCCGCTCCTCGACCTCGTCGCCGACGTGCGGGCCTCCACGCCCACCGACGCCGCCAAGCTGGTCGTGCCCGACATGGCCGAGGAGGTGCAGGGCGTCGTCTGGGCCCGCGAGCGGCTGCGCCAGCTGGTCACCCAGCGCATCGCGCGCGAGCAGGAGTGGCTGGCCCAGGTGGGCTCGCGCCCGGCGATGGCCGACCCGCGCAACCTGCTGACCGCCCGCTCCGACGAGCTCGACGAGCTGCTCGCCCGCGCCCGCCGCACCCTGTCGCACCGCCTCGACCGCGCCGCCGACGACATCGGCCACCAACGCGCCCGGGCCCGGGCGCTGTCGCCGCTCGCGACGCTGCAGCGTGGCTACGCCGTCCTGCAGGACGCCGACGGCCACGTCGTCACCTCGGTGACGCAGGCCGCGGTCGGCGCCACCGTGTCGGTGCGGGTCGCCGACGGCCGCATCCACGCCACGACGGACCGCGTCGAGGCAGCCACCCTGTCCGAGGAGGACCCCGATGAGTGACGCCCCCAGCTATGAAGAGGCCCGCGAGGAGCTCATCGAGGTCGTGCGCACCCTCGAGGCCGGCGGCACGACCCTGGAGGAGTCGCTCGCCCTGTGGGAGCGCGGCGAGGCCCTCGCCAAGGTCTGCCAGCAGTGGCTCGACGGGGCGCGCCAGCGGCTCGACGACGCCATGGGCGCCGAGACCGACGGCTGACGCCGCGTCGTCGCCCCCGCGGGAGGTGGTGGCGGCGAGACGGTCAGCGGGTGAGCAGGCCGATGAAGGTCTCGATGTCCTCGACCGGCGCGGAGCCGTAGACCAGGAGTGCGTCGTCGCCGACCTCGGTCGAGTAGCCGTGGTCCCCGCCCTCGTCCGACCACGTCTGCCACGTGTCGGTGACCTCCGAGTCGACGGTGGCGTCACCCTCGGGCTCGGCGTCCTCGTCGATGTAGCGCTCGACCAGGTCGCGCACCGAGGCGTCCTGCTGGCGGAGGCCGACGAACGTGCCGTCGTCGGTGAGCACGCCCATGCCCCAGCGCGGCTCGTCGCCGGCGACCAGGTCGGTGCTCGTCGCCTTCCAGCCCGCCGGCAGCTCGCGCGGGCGGACCACGTCGAGGTCGGCCCGGTCGGCGATCTCGACACTCTCCTGCCAGTCGACCGTGTCGACGGTGTCGTCGACGTCGGCGCGCCACAGCCCACGCCAGGCCACGAACGCCAGCACGGCGATGACGGTGACGATGAGGGCGCCGGTCATGCCGCTGAAGGAGCGGGTGTAACGGCTCGGCTGCTCACTCACGTCGACCATTCTCCCAGCCCGCCGGTCACCCCGCGTCGCCGGGTCGCGAGCTGTCACGCCGCGCATCGACGACGGGTGCACCGGTTCCGCGCGTGCGGACGATGCTGTCCCGAACGTCCGCAGGTGCGGCATACTCCCCGCATGACCACCTACCGAGTCGCGGAGGCGGCCGAGATCCTGGGCGTCAGCGACGACACCGTACGCCGCTGGGTGGACGCCGGTCGGCTGCCCGTGCAGCGCGACGGTGGGCGTGCCATGGTCGCCGGCCGCGACCTGGCCGACCTCGCCGAGCAGCTGGCGGAGTCGGGCGAGCTGGCCGAGCGCGACCGCACCCGGGCGGGCAGCGTCAGCGCCCGCAACCGGATGAGCGGCATCGTCACGCGGGTCAGGCGCGACACCGTGATGGCGCAGGTGGAGATGATCTGCGGCCCCCACCGCGTCGTGTCCCTGATGAGCAGCGACGCCGCCGACGAGCTGGGCCTCGAGCCCGGAGTGCGTGCCATCGCCAGCGTGAAGTCGACCAACGTGGTGGTCGAGGTGCCCCGGTGAGGCGGCTGGCCGCCCTCGCCCTGCTGCTCCCCCTCGCCGCCTGCGGGGGTGGCGACGAGGGGGACGCCGCGGACGGGGGCGAGCTGACCGTCCTCGCGGCCGCGTCGCTCACCGACGTCTTCGCCGAGCTCGCGGTGCCCTTCGAGGAGGAGCACGACACCGAGGTGGGCTTCTCCTTCGGCTCGAGCACCGACCTCGCCGGCCAGGCCGCCGACGGGGCGCCCGGCGACGTGCTGGCCACGGCCGACGACGCCTCGATGGCCGTGGCGCAGGACGCGGGCGTCACCGGCGACGTGGAGACCTTCGCGACCAACGTCCTCACCATCGTCGTGCCGGATGGCAACCCCGCCGGCATCGCGTCCCTCGACGACCTGGCCGACGCCACGTGGGTGCGCTGCGCCGACGAGGTGCCGTGCGGCAAGGTCGCGGCGGCCGTGCTCGACGCGGCCGGGGTCGAGGCGGACCCGGTCAGCCTGGAGGACGACGTGCGGGCCACACTCGACAAGGTCGCCTCGGGCGAGGCCGACGCCGGACTGGTCTACGCCAGCGACGCCGTCGCCGCGGCCGACGACGTCGACAGCGTCGAGATCCCGGCCGCCGACGACGCGCTGACGTCCTACTCGGTGGCGACGCTGGACCAGTCGCAGGACCCTGCGCTGGCAGCCGACTGGGTGACGTGGGTGACCTCCGACGAGGCCCGTGCGATCCTCACCGACGCCGGCTTCGGCACCCCGTGAGGGACCGGCTCGGCCGGCCGCCGGCGCTGCTGGTCGCACCCGCGGCCCTCGCCACGCTGCTGCTCCTCGTCCCGCTCGTGGCGATGGTGGCCAGTGCCGACTGGCAGGCGCTGCCCGGGCACCTGACCTCCCGCACCGCCGTCGACGCGCTGCGGCTGTCGCTGGTGACCTCGACGGTCGCGATCGCGTTCTGCCTGCTCCTGGGCCTCCCCCTCGCCTGGCTCCTCGCCCGGGTCGACTTCCGCGGCCGCGGCGCGCTCCGGGCGCTCGTCACCGTGCCGCTGGTGCTGCCCCCGGTGGTCGCCGGCGTGGCGCTGCGGGCGGCGTTCGGCCGCGCCGGGCTGGTCGGCGAGCCGCTGCTCGACTGGACGGGCTTCGCCTTCCCCTTCACGACGTACGGCGTGGTGCTGGCCCACGTGTTCGTGTCGATGCCGTTCGTGGTGATCGCGATCGAGGGCGCGCTGCGCTCGGCGGACCCGAGGTACGACGACGCGGCCGCCACGCTGGGCGCGACCCGGTGGACCACCTTCCGGCGGGTCACCGTGCCGCTGGCACTGCCCGGCGTGGTGGCCGGGACCGTCCTGGGGTGGGCGCGCTCGCTCGGCGAGTTCGGCGCCACCATCACGTTCAACGGCAACTACCCCGGCACCACGCAGACGATGCCGACGCTGATCTACGTCACCCGGCAGGCCGACCAGGACGCCGCCCTGTCGCTGAGCCTGGTGATGCTGCTCGTCTCGATCGGCGTGCTCGTCGCGCTGCGCGACCACTGGCTGGGGACGCCGTGAGCGCGGCCCCGAAGCAGCTGGTGGCCGACCTGCGGGTGGCCGACCGGGTCGAGGCCGCGTTCACCGCCGAGCCGGGCGAGGTGCTCGCGGTCATCGGGCCCAACGGCGCGGGCAAGAGCTCGCTGCTCCACGCGCTCGCGGGCCTCGTCGACGTCGGGGGGACCGCCCACCTGGCCGGCACCGACCTGCTCGCCCTGCCCGTGCGCGAGCGCCGGGTCGGTCTGGTGTTCCAGGGCCAGCTGCTCTTCCCGCACCTGTCCGCGCTCGACAACGTGGCCTTCGGCCCGCGCTCGCGCGGGGTGCGGCGGGCGACCGCGGAGGCGGTGGCGCGCGACTGGCTCGAGCGCTTCGGCATCGCCGAACTCGCCGGCCGCAGGCCGCGCGAGCTGTCGGGCGGGCAGGCCCAGCGGGTGGCGATCGCCCGCGCGCTGGCCACCGATCCCGACGTGCTGCTCCTCGACGAGCCGTTCACGGGCCTCGACGTCTCGGTGCAGATGGCGCTGCGGATCGAGCTGGGCCGGCACCTGCGCGACTTCCCCGGCATCGCCCTGCTCGTCACGCACGACGCGATCGACGCGCTGACCCTCGCCGACCGCGTGCTCGTGCTCGACGGGGGGCGGGTGGCCCAGGCGGGCCGTCCGGCCGAGGTGGCCGCCGAGCCGCGCACCCCGCACGTCGCGCGCCTCGTGGGCCTCAACCTGGTCGCCGACGGCGACGAGCTCATCGCCTTTCCCCCCGACTCCGTGGTGGTGTCGCTGCACGAGCCGGAGGGATCGACGCGGCTGCGGTGGCACGGCCCGGTCGGCACCCTGGCCCCGCACGGCGACGCCGTACGCGTGCTGGTGCACGCCGGACCGGACCTGCTGGCCGACCTCACGCCTGCCGCCGCGACGGAGCTGGGCCTCCTGCCCGGACTCGACGTGTGGCTCTCGACCAAGGCGACCGCGGTCAGCCGCTACCCCGCCCGTCGATAGAGTTCCCGGCATGAGCACCAGTGCCCCGAAGCCCGAACGCAACCTCGCCCTCGAGCTGGTGCGGGTCACCGAGGCGGCCGCCATGGCGGCGGGCCGCTGGGTGGGCCGCGGCGACAAGAACGACGCAGACGGCGTCGCGGTCGAGGCCATGCGGGTGATGATCTCCACCGTCGAGATGCGCGGCACGGTGGTCATCGGCGAGGGCGAGAAGGACAACGCCCCGATGCTCTTCAACGGCGAGGAGGTCGGCGACGGCACCGGTCCCGAGTGCGACGTGGCGGTCGACCCGATCGACGGCACGACCCTCACCGCCAAGGGCATGAGCAACGCGGTGTCCGTGCTCGCGGTGTCGCCGCGCGGCACGATGTACGACCCGAGCGCCGTGTTCTACATGGACAAGCTCGCCACCGGCCCCGAGGCGGCCGACGTGGTCGACATCCGGCTGCCCGTGAAGGAGAACATCGCCCGCGTGGCCAAGGCCAAGGGCATCTCGGTCCACGACGTCACCGTCGTCCTGCTCGACCGGCCCCGCCACGCGCGGCTGGTGGAGGACATCCGCGAGACCGGCGCGCGCATCAAGTACATCACCGACGGCGACGTCGCGGGCGCGATCATGGCGGCCCGCCCCGACACCGGCGTCGACCTCATGCTGGGTGTGGGTGGCACCCCCGAGGGCATCATCACGGCCTGCGCGATGAAGGCCATCGGCGGCACGATCCAGGGCCAGCTGTGGCCGCAGGACGACGACGAGCGGCAGCGGGCCCTCGACGCCGGGCACGACCTCGACCCCGACTTCGTGCTCGGCACCGACGACCTGGTCACCGGCGACGACGCCTTCTTCGTGGCCACCGGCATCACCGACGGCGAGCTGATGCGCGGTGTCCGCTACCGCGGCGACGGCGTCACCACCCACTCGCTGGTGATGCGCTCGCGCAGCGGCACGGTGCGTTCGATCACCGCCGAGCACCGGCTCTCCAAGCTACGCGGTCTGTCCTCGATCAACTTCGACAGCTGACGCGGCGGCGACGCCCGGTCGCAGTGCGGCCGACACCGCGGCGATGACGACGGGGTCGAACGCCATCCCCACGTGGGACGAGCGCACCTCGACCGCCTGCGCGGTGGGATCGAGGCAGGCGCGCCAGTCGACGATGCCGTCGCGCCGGGAGAAGATCGCGGTGAAGTCGACGCCCTCCGGCATCGGTGCGCGGGCCCGGTCGAAGCTCTCGCGGGCGCACGGCCCGGCGACGCAGTCCTCGGCCATCAGGCCGCGCACCCCGGCGCGGTGGAGCCGCACGAGCACCTCGACGCTGCGCGCGAGCGAGACGTGGTGGGCCCCGGGCGCCAGCACCGGGCTGCCCATGGTCACGATGCCCGCGACCAGGTCGGGGCGCCGGGCGGCCACTCCCCTGGCGAGCATCCCGCCGAGGCTGTGGCCGACGACGCGCACCCGCGCGCCGCGGCGCCGGGAGACCTCCTCGAGCCGCTCCTCGAGCTGGTCGGCGGCCGACAGCGTGCAGCCCACGTTGGCACGTACGTCGGCGCGGTAGGTGCGGAAGCCCAGGTGGCGCAGCGTCCGGCTCATCGGGCCCAGCGAGGAGTCGCCGGCCAGGAACCCCGGCACCAGCACCACCGGCTCCCCCGACCGCTCGGGTCGGGCACCCAGCGGCGTACGACGTCGCGCACCGCGGGCGCCCCAGGCCGACGCGGCGTAGCGGCCGGCCTCGGCGAGCGCGGAGCCCTCGCGCAGCACCGCCACCACCGCGGGCTGCGAGAAGCCCTCCGGGGTGAGGAAGGCGGCCAGTGTGCGCTGCGTCACAGTGTCGAACCTAGCCCACCCCGACCTGCGCGTGCGGGACGTCGGCGCCTCGCCTGCTCGTCGCGGGCCGTCGTGTTCACTGGGGCCATGTCCGAGCCCCGTCCAGACAGCACCCAGCCGCCCGTCGCGTCCGACGAGCTCCGCGCTCCGGTCGGCAACGAGGTCGAGCTCTGCTACCAGACCTTCGGCGACCCCGACGACGAGCCGCTGCTGCTGGTGATGGGGCTGAGCGGTCCGATGACGTGGTGGGACCAGTCCCTCTGCGAGCAGCTCGCCGCGGCCGGCTTCCACGTGGTGCGCTACGACAACCGCGACACCGGGAGGTCGACGCGGGTCGACGCGCCGGTGCACCCCGGCCAGCTCGTGCGTGCCTTCGTCACCGGGCGCGCGGACGCGCCGTACTCGATGTCCGACCTCGCCGGCGACGCCGTCGGGCTGCTCGACCACCTCGGGATCGACTCGGCCCACCTGGTCGGCGTCTCGATGGGCGGCATGATCGCCCAGACCGTCGCCGTCGAGCACCCCACCCGGGTCCGGTCGCTGACCAGCATCAGCTCCACGACCGGGCGGCGGACGGTCGGCTGGCAGCACCCCTCGCTCCTGCCGCGGCTGATCGCGCCCCGCCGGGCCGGGCGGGAGGCCTACATCGAGAGCAGCCTGGCCATGTGGTCGCTGATCGGGTCGGCGGGCTATCCCACCGACCCCGACGCGCTGCGCTCGCGCGCCGCCGAGACCTTCGACCGGGGCGTGAGCAACCCCGGGGCGCTCCGCCAGATGCTGGCCATCCTGACCCAGGACGACCGCACGCCGCGGCTGCGACGCGTACGCGTGCCGGCCCTCGTCATCCACGGCACGGCCGACAAGATGGTCCACGTCAGCGGCGGCCGCTCGACCGCCGCCGCGATCCCGGGCGCCGAGCTGCTCACCATCGACGGCATGGGCCACGACCTGCCCCCCGGCCTCTTCCCCACCTTCGTCGAGGCGATCCGCCGCACCGCCGACCGCGCCTCGGCCTAGCCCGTACGCCCCCGCCTGAGGCCGGCGCCCGCACGCCCCCGGGGTCGGAGTCCCCGCTCGAGCGGGGACTCCGTCACTTGGAGGGGGTTGCAACGGCCTCCAGGTGTCGGACTCGCCCACCAAGTCGCTGTGAGTCTCCCGGAGACTCAGGTGCCAGTCACGCGATGGGCGCCGCGGGCGGGCCGGGCGGTGAAGAGGGCGGGCTCGGTGAACGCCGCGTCGGCGAACGCGGCGCGTACGGCGTCGGCGGCGCGCGCGACGTCGGGCTCGGGCACCAGCCCGATCACGCACCCGCCGAACCCGCCGCCGGTCATCCGGGCGCCCAGCGCGCCTGCGTCGAGCAGCGCGTCCACCGCCGTGTCGACCTCGGGCACCGTGATCTGGAAGTCGTCGCGCATCGAGGCGTGCGAGGCGGTCAGCAGGGGGCCGATGTCGGCGAGGCGGTCGTCGTCGAGCAGCCGCACCACCGAGAGCACCCGGTCGTCCTCGGTGACGACGTGGCGCACGTAACGGCGCAGCTCGGCGTCGTCGAGGCGGGCGAGCGCGTCGTCGAGGTCGTCGACGGCGACGTCGCGCAGCGCGGGCACGCCGAGCCGGCGGGCGGCCTCCTCACAGCCGCGCCGGCGGGCGCCGTACTCGCCGTCGGAGTGGCGGTGGGGCGCGCGGGTGTCTGCCACGAGGACCGCCAGCCCCTGGCCGGCGAGGTCCAGCGGCACCGGGCGGGTGTCGTGGCTGCGCATGTCGCAGAAGAGGGCGTGCCCCTCCTGCCCGCGCAGGCTCACCAGCTGGTCCATCCCGCCCGTCGGCGCGCCCACGGCGTCGTTCTCGACGTCGCGGGTCAACGCGAAGAGGGCGTCGTCGTCGAGCCCGAGGCCGAGCTGGTCGTCGACGGCCCGGGCGACCGAGCACACCAGCGCCGCCGACGAGGACAGCCCCGCCCCGGTCGGCACGTCGGAGTCCACCTCGATCGCGAGCGGGGGGACGTCGACCCCGCGGTCGGTGAGCAGCCACAGCGCGCCGAGGACGTAGCGCGACCAGTCCGGCACCTCGGGGGCGTCTCCCAGGCCGGTGCGGGGCACCGTGACGGGCTGCGCCTCCTGCGCCGAGCGCACCCGCCACCCGTCGTCGCCGGACGCGCCCGCCGTCACCGTCGCGGTGCAGCCCACCTCGAGGGCGAAGGGTAGGACGAACCCGTCGTTGTAGTCGGTGTGCTCACCGACCAGGTTGATGCGCCCCGGGGCGCGCCACACCGCCGTCATGTCGTTCCCCTTCCCCACCCTGCCCCAAGGAGTGGGATCTGTTGCCAAATGGGTCGTGGGCCACTAGACCAGAGACTCAGACTAGGCATGAGGAGGGGCGCGGATGTCACGAGCATCGTCGATCCGGCAACGAGGTCGGCCCAGGCCGATACGGAGAGTGGCATCGCTCGCCGCCCTCGCTCTCGCGGGCGGGCTGCTGTCCGCCTGTGGCGGCGACAGCGGGAAGGCGACGCTCAACTGGTACGTCAACCCCGACGGCGTGGACACGTTCCGCACCTGGGCGGAGAAGTGCAGCACCGACCAGTACGACATCGAGGTCCAGCAGCTGCCCTCCAGCGCGACCGACCAGCGCACCCAGCTGGCGCGGCGCCTCGCGGCCGAGGACTCCTCGACCGACATCATGAACCTCGACCCGGTCTTCGTCGCCGAGTTCGCCAACGCGGGCTGGCTGCAGGAGGTCCCCGAGGAGCTCGCCACCGAGATCACCGACGGCGGCGACTACCTCGAGGGCGCGGCCGACACGGTGGTGTGGGACGACACGGTCTACGCGATCCCGCTCTGGGCCAACACGCAGGTCCTCTGGTACCGCAAGTCGATGGCGGAGGCCGCCGGCCTCGACATGGACAAGCCGGTCACCTGGGACCAGATCATCGACGCGGCCGCCAAGGAGGGCGGCACCGTCGGCGTGCAGGCCAACCGCTACGAGGCCTACGTCGTGTGGATCAACGCCCTCATGCAGGGCGCGGGCGGCGCCATCATCACCGACACCGAGGCCGGCCGCGACGCGACCGTCGAGCTCGACACCGATGCCGGGCGCGAGGCCGCGGCGATCATCGAGAAGCTCGCCAAGAGCTCCGCCGCGCAGCCGGACCTCACCGTGTCCAACGAGGGCACCAGCCTCGGCCAGATGTTCCCGGCCGACGGGCCGGGCGAGTTCATGGTCAACTGGACGTTCGTCTACGCCAACTACAAGGGCCTGATCGGCAAGCCGGGCGGCCCCGCCGACGAGCAGGAGTTCGAGGACCTCGGGTGGGCGCGCTACCCCGAGACCGTCGAGGGCGAGCCGTCCAAGCCGCCGATCGGTGGCATCGATATCGGCGTCGGCGCCTACTCCGAGCACCCCGACTGGGCCATGGAGGCCGCGCAGTGCATCACCTCCACCGACGTCCAGGTCGATCTCGCCATCAACGACGGCCTGATGCCGTCGACCAACACGGCCTACGACGAGGTGGTGGCCAGCGGGGAGTTCCCCGAGAGCCTCATCGAGCTCTACCGCACGAGCGTGGACGAGGGCGGGCCGAGGCCGAAGAGTCCCTTCTACAGCCAGATCTCCAGCGCCGTGCAGTCGGTCTGGCACTCACCGACGTCGGTCAACCCTGACTCGACACCCCGGGAGTCGGAGAAGTTCCTGTCCGACGTCCTCGCCGGAAGGAGCCTGCTGTGACGCACACGACCGTGGCGCCCGACGACAAGCGTGACGTGCGGCGGGCCGAGAAGGCCGCCGCCAGCGACCGGTCCAAGGCGGAGAACAGCCTCGGGATGAAGTTGGTCGCGCCGGCCATCGTCCTGATGCTGCTGGTGACCGCGTTCCCGATGCTGCGCGCGATCTACCTCAGCCTCTTCAACTACAGCCTGACCGCCCCCGACGACCGCGAGTTCATCGGGCTCTCCAACTACTGGACCGCCCTGACCGACTCGCTGTTCTGGGAGACGACGCTCAACACCGTCTTCATCATGGTCGTGACCGTCGCGTTCGAGCTGGTGATCGGCTTCGCCTTCGCCATGGTGATGCACCGCGTGATCTTCGCGCGCGGCATCATCCGCACCTCCATCCTCATCCCCTACGGCATCATCACCGTCGTCTCGGGCTTCGCGTGGCAGTTCGCGTTCAGCAACAACAACGGCTTCGTCAACGAGTGGCTGCCCTTCGTCGAGGACGGCTTCAACTGGTTCGGCCAGTACGGCTCGGCGATGGCGGCGATCATGGTCTCGGAGATCTGGAAGACCACGCCGTTCATGTCGCTGCTCCTGCTCGCCGGGCTGGCACAGGTGTCGGAGGACATGCTGGAGGCCGCCAAGGTCGACGGCGCCACTTGGTGGCAGCGGCTGTGGAAGGTGATCCTGCCCAACATGCGCTCGGCGATCATGGTGGCGGTGCTCTTCCGCGCCCTCGACGCCTACCGCATCTTCGACAACATCTACGTCATGACGGCGGGCGCGCAGGGCACCGAGTCGATCTCGTTCCTCACCTACCGCCAGGTGATCGAGCAGTTCCAGCTGGGCATCGGCTCGGCGTTGTCGGTGCTGCTGTTCCTCTCGGTGCTGCTGATCGCCTTCCTCATCGTCAAGATCTTCCGCGTCGACCTCGCCGCGGCCCGACAGGAGGGATGACATGTCCGCGAAGAACAAGGTCGGCGTGGTCGTCGGCGCCATCCTCATCCTGGTGTGGTGCCTGCTCCCGGTCGCGTGGATCATCTCGCTGTCGTTCAAGAGCCAGGCGTCCATCACCAACGGCAGCCCGGGCTTCCTGCCCGCCGAGGGCGGCGGCGCGGGATGGCAGAACTACCGCGACGTGCTGGCCGACGACCAGTTCCTGCGCGCCATCCTCAACTCGGTCGGCATCTCGCTGATCGCGACGCTGCTGTCGGTCATCATCGCCACGCTCGCCGCCTACGCCATCGCCCGCCTGGAGTTCACCGGCAAGAAGTTCGTGCTGACGCTCGCCCTGGTGATCGCGATGTTCCCGGTGGTGTCGCTGGTCGGGCCGCTGTTCGACATGTGGCGCACCTTCGGCATCTACGACACCTGGCCGGGGCTGATCATCCCCTACATGTCGTTCACGCTGCCGCTGGCGATCTGGACCCTGTCGGCCTTCTTCCGCGAGATCCCGTGGGAGATGGAGCAGGCCGCCCAGGTCGACGGCGCGACCTCGTGGCAGGCGTTCCGCAAGGTGATCGTCCCGCTCGCCGCCCCCGGTGTGTTCACCGCGGCGATCCTGACGTTCTTCTTCGCCTGGAACGACTTCGTCTTCGGGATCTCGCTCACCTCGACCGAAGCCGCACGACCGATCCCGGCGGCCCTGTCGTTCTTCGTCGGGTCCGACCCGTTCAACCGGCCGGCTTCGCTGCTGGCCGCGGGGGCCGTCGTCTCGACGATCCCGATCATCGTCATCGTCCTGCTGTTCCAGCGCAAGATCGTCGCCGGCCTCACCTCCGGCGCAGTGAAGGGGTGATCAGCTCATGGCTGGCATTCAGATGAAGAACATCGTCAAGGAGTACGGCGACGGCTTCCCGGCCGTCAACGACGTGAGCATCGACGTGGACGACGGGGAGTTCCTGATCCTCGTCGGCCCCTCGGGCTGCGGCAAGTCCACCCTGCTCCGGATGATCGTGGGACTCGAGGACATCACCTCCGGCGACATGATCATCGGCGACAAGCGGGTCAACGACCTCGCCCCGCGCGAGCGCAACCTGGCGATGGTGTTCCAGAACTACGCCCTCTACCCGCACCTCACCGTCTACGAGAACATCGCGTTCCCGCTGCGGCTGGCCGGGAAGTCCGACGCCGAGGTCGACGAGAAGGTCCGCGCGGCGTCCAAGACGCTGGAGCTCGACGAGCACCTCGAGCGCAAGCCGGGCAACCTGTCGGGCGGTCAGCGCCAGCGCGTCGCCATGGGCCGCGCGATCGTCCGCGACGCCGAGGCGTTCCTCTTCGATGAGCCGCTGTCCAACCTCGACGCCAAGCTGCGCGGCCAGATGCGCACGGAGATCTCGCGCCTGCAGAAGCGGCTGGGGATCACCACGGTCTACGTCACCCACGACCAGACCGAGGCGATGACGCTGGGCGACCGGGTCGCGGTGCTCAAGCGGGGCGTGCTCCAGCAGCACGCGACGCCGCGTGAGCTCTACGAGAACCCCGCCAACCTCTTCGTCGCGGGGTTCATCGGCTCGCCGCCGATGAACTTCCTGCCGGCGAAGGTCGACGGCAACCGGGTGGAGCTGCCCTTCGGGACCGTGACGGTCCCCGAGGACCGGGCCACGCGCGCGCAGGGCAAGGGCCTGCTCATCGCCGGCATCCGGCCCGACCACTTCGAGGACGCCAGCGTCGTCGACAGCGACAAGGTGACCGACGAGGCGACGTTCAAGGCCACCGTCGACGTGGTGGAGTGGCTCGGCAACGAGGCCTACGCCTACATCCCCTTCGAGGCGCCGCCGGAGGTGCGCGAGCAGCTCGCCCAGCTCGAGAAGGACCTCGACGGCGAGTCGCTGCGCACCCAGCTGGTGGTCTCCCTCGACGGCTCGAGCCGGATCCAGGAGGGCGACGAGGCGACGATCTGGGTCGACGCCCGCAAGATCCACCTCTTCGACCCGGCCACCGGCGAGAACCTCACCATGGACGCCGAGCACGCCGGCATCATCCCGGGCGAGAACGCGATGGCGAAGGCGGAGCAGGTCGGGGAAGCGCAGGACGACGTGCAGCCCACTGCCGACCCCGCCACCTGAGCACGTCGGACCGAGCACGACAGAGCACGACGGAGGCCCCGGGAGCAGCGCTCCCGGGGCCTCCGTCGTTGGTCGGACGGGCCCGTCAGTCGGAGAGCCGCTCCCCCGACTCGGTGTCGAACACGTGCACGTGCTGGGGGTCGGTCGTGACGTGGAGCATCTCCCCCTTCTGCGGGTGCTGGCGCCCGCTCAGGCGGACGATCACGTTGGAGGGCGTGCCCTCCACGTCGCAGGTGCCGTAGACGAAGCTGTCGGCCCCGAGCTCCTCGACGACCGTCACCTTGACGGGAAGGCCGCCGTCGGCGGCGCCGACCAGGCGCCAGCTCTCCGGGCGGACCCCGACGGTGACGCGGCCCGACATCTTGCGCTCGGCGGCCGGGTCGACCGGGACGGTGTAGCCGCCGACCTTGACGTCGCCGTCGACCGCCACGCCCTCCATCAGGTTCATCTGGGGCGAGCCGATGAAGCCGGCGACGAACAGGTTGACCGGCTTGTCGTAGAGCGCGAGCGGGGTGTCGACCTGCTGGAGCACCCCCAGCTTCATCACCGCGACCCGGTCGCCCATCGTCATCGCCTCGACCTGGTCGTGGGTGACGTAGACCGTCGTCACGCCGAGGTCCTGCTGCAGCCGGGCGATGTCGGTGCGGGTCTGCACGCGCATCTTCGCGTCGAGGTTGGACAGCGGCTCGTCCATGCAGAAGACCTGGGGTGCGCGGACGATCGCGCGACCCATGGCGACGCGCTGGCGCTGACCGCCGGAGAGCGCCTTGGGCTTGCGCTGGAGGAACTCGGTGAGGCCGAGGAGCTCCGCGGCCTTCGCCACGCGCTCCTTGCGCTCGGCCGCGGGCACCTTGGCCATCTTGAGCGAGAACGCCATGTTCTCCTCGACCGACATGTGCGGGTAGAGCGCGTAGTTCTGGAAGACCATCGCGATGTCACGGTCCTTGGGCGGGACGGTGGTGACCTCACGGTCGCCGATGTAGATGTGCCCCTCGTTGACCTCCTCCAGCCCGGCGAGCATCCGCAGGGTGGTGGACTTGCCGCAGCCCGAGGGGCCGACGAGCACCATGAACTCGCCGTCCTTGATCTCGAGGTCGATGCCGGGCACGGCCGGCTCGTCGGTGCCGGGATACCAGCGCTGCGCCTTCTCGAACGTCACTGATGCCATTTTCTGCTCCTTCACCGGCAGGTACGTGCCGGACGATCCGTAGTGAAGTGACCCGGGTCACAGTAAGGGCCGGAGCAGGGTGGGGCAATCGAGCGTCCACGGGCGCTGCCCGCGGGCGTCGAGCGGCCGGGACGCGGCCGGGCGGCTCAGTAGGTGCCGAGGTACTTCTTCGGCGTGCCCGGGGCGGGCTGGCGCTGCACGGTGACCGAGCCCATCAGCGCCATGCCGCGCACCCGCACGATCGGCGAGCCCGGGCCGAGCTCGGCGGGCACCTTGTCCTTGGCCTGGCTGAACTCGCCCATGATCGGGGTGCCGTCGAGCACGACGTGCATGTCGGCGGGGACGATCACCTTGACCTCCCCCATGATCGCGCTGGCGTTGATGAGGGTCTCGTGGGCCGAGAGCTGGGCCTGCCGCAGGTCGATGACGACGGCACCCATCAGCGCGAACGCGCTGTGGTGCTCGGGCACCGCCCAGACCCCCTGGCGCGCGGTCTCGCTCATGATCGCGACCGAGGAGTTGTGGCCGACCGCGGGCAGCCCCGGATCCGGTCGGCGCACCGGGGACGCGGCGGCGTGCGGCGCCGGACCGGGCGCCTGCAGGTCGAGGGTGATCGGCACGAGCTCGCCGTAGGTCTTGGCCTGCCAGGTCAGCTCCAGGCGCTCCTCGAGCTCGTCGAGGTCGAGGCGACCGTCGCCGGCCGCGTCCCGCAGCACGTCGGCGACGCGCTGGCGGTCGGCGTCGGAGATGCGCATCTGCGACGGGTCGTGCGGGCGGTTCTCTAGCTCCCCCATAGGGCCAGCCTAGCGAGGTCGCGGCGCACCGACCCGTGACGGGCGTCAGGCCGCGACCGAGCCCAGGTGCCGCGACACCGCGAGCGCCGCCTGCCTGCCGGCTCGCGAGACGCCCAGCGTGCTGGCGGACGGCCCGTAGCCGACGAGCTGCACGCGCGGGTCACGTGCGGCCGTGGTCGCCGCCTGCACGTTGCCGGGCACGGGGACGAGCGCGATCCCGCCCGACGACGAGCGCAGGCCGAGCGGTGCCAGGTGGTCGACGGCGGGCCGGAACCCGGTCGCCCAGATGATCGCGTCGACGCGCTCGAACCGCCCGTCGGCCCACCGCACGCCGTCGGGCTCGATCCGCTCGAACATCGGCAGCCGGTCGTAGGCCCCGAGCCGGGCCGCCTCCTGCTCCTGGGGGCGCACCAGCAGCCCGGTCACGCTGACCACGCTCGCCGGCGGCAGCCCGCGGCGTACGCGGTCCTCGACGGCGGTCACGGCCGCGAGCCCGGCAGCGGAGTCGAAGTCGTCCTCGCGCCACACGGGCGGGCGACGGGTCACCCACAGCGTGTCGGTCAACGGTGCCAGCTCGCCGAGGTGCTGGACCGCCGACGCGCCGCCGCCGACGACCAGGACGCGCCGGCCGCGGAAGTGCTCGGCAGCGGGGTAGCGGGCGGTGTGCACCTGCTCGCCGCGGAACGAGGCGGCGCCCGGGTAGTAGGGCACGAACGGACGCGTCCAGGTGCCCGTGGCGTTGACCAGGGTGCGGGTGCGCCACACGCGCTCCCCCGCGTGCACCACCAGCAGCGCGCCCTCGCTGTCGACGCGGTCGACGCGGACGGGACGCACGACGGGCAGGTGGTGCCAGCGCTCGTAGCCGTCGAAGTAGTCGGGGACGACGAGGTTGGCCGCGCGGTCCGAGCCGTCGGGCGCGCTCGAGCCGGGGAGGTCGGACACCCCGTGCACGTCGCGCATGGTCAGCGACGCCCAGCGGTGCTGCCAGGCGCCGCCGGGATGCGGGTTGGCGTCGAGGACGAGGTGGTCGATGCCGCGCCCGCGCAGGAAGTAGGACGTGGCGAGACCGGCCTGGCCGGCGCCGATCACGACCGCATCGAGCACCGGACCGGGCTCGACTCCGGCCTTCAGGACGGGCTCGGGGACGCGCGCGGTGTCAGGAGCCTGCATGCCGGGTGAACGCCCGCGGGCGCGAACCTATGCCCCCGCAGGCCTGTGCCGGGAGGCCCGCGCGTGGCAACCTCGGGGCATGGCCTCCGTCCCCGCCCTCGCCACCCGGCTCCTCGAGCTCCACCACACCGGCACGACACTGGTCCTGCCCAACGTCTGGGACGCCTGGTCCGCGACGGTCGTCGCCGGCGCCGGCTTCGAGGCGCTGAGCATCGGCAGCCACCCGCTGGCCGACTCGCGCGGTCAGGGCGACAACGAGGACATGACGCTCGACGACGCCCTCGACGGCGTACGCCGCATCTGCGCGGCCGTGCCCGACGTGCCGGTCACCGCCGACATGGAGGCCGGCTACGGCGCCGAGCCCTCCGAGCTGGTCGAGCGGCTGCTCGAGGCCGGAGCGGTCGGGCTCAACATCGAGGACACCGTCCACTCCGAGGGCGGGCGGATGCGGTCGGTCGCCGAGCACGCCGACTACATCGGCGGCCTGCGCCAGGCCGCCGACGCCGCGGGCGTCAACCTCGTCATCAACGCACGCACCGACGCGTTCGTCGCCAAGGGCCGGTTCGACGACCCGGTCGCCGAGGCGATCACCCGGCTGCTGGCGTGCGAGGAGGCCGGCTCGCGCTGCAGCTATCCGGTCGCCGCGCCCGACGCCGACTCGCTGCGTCCCATCCTCGACGCGCTGTCCGGCCCGGTCAACGTGATCGCCGACCCACGACAGGGCTCTGCCGCGGGCTCGCTGGAGGACCTGCAGGCGATGGGCGTGCACCGGGTGACGTTCGGACCGCTGCTGCAGAAGGCACTGGCCCCCGACCTCGCCGCGCTGGTGACCCCCTGGAAGCAGGGCTGACGGCTCAGGCCACCACGAGCACCGCGGTGGGCGCGATGTCGAGGCGCACCGCGTCGCCCGGCGAGAGCCGCAGGGCGTCGGAGCTGGCGAGCTGGGCGACCACGTCGGTGCCGTCGGCCAGGGTGCAGGTGACCCGCGACGTGGCCCCGAGGAACATCACGGTCGCGACCCGGGCGTGACCGTCCGCGTCGGCGACCACCGAGACCGACTCGGGCCGCACCAGGGCGAGGCCGCGGTCGGTGGCCGATCCCGGCAGCACGGGCACGTCGTGGCCCAGCACCGAGGCGACCCCGGCGCGCACCTCGGCGGGGAGGCGGTTGCTGAGGCCGACGAACTCGCCGACGAACGGGGTCGCCGGCGCCTCGTAGAGCTCGGCCGGGGGCGCGATCTGCTCGAGCCGGCCGGCGTTGATGACCCCGACCCGGTCGGCGACGGCGAGCGCCTCCTCCTGGTCGTGGGTGACGAACAGGGTGGTGGTGCCGACCTCGATCTGCACGCGCCGGATCTCGTCGCGCAGCTGCACGCGCACCTTGGCGTCGAGGGCCGAGAGCGGCTCGTCGAGGAGCAGCACGGACGGCTCGACGGCCAGGGCGCGGGCCAGGGCGACGCGCTGCTGCTGGCCGCCGGAGAGCTGGTGGGCGTAGCGGTCGGCGTGCTCGGAGAGCCCGACGAGCTCGAGCATCTCCCCGGCCCGCGCCCGCCGCGTCGCGCTGTCGCGACCGCGGAGCTTGAGCCCGAAGGCCACGTTGTCCATGACCGTCATGTGGGGGAACAGGCTGTAGGCCTGGAACACCATCCCCATGTCGCGCTTGTTGGCCGGCACCCGGGTCAGGTCGCGACCGCCGACCGACACGGTGCCGGACGTCGGCTGGTCGAGCCCGGCGAGGATCCGCAGGGCCGTGGTCTTGCCGCACCCCGACGGGCCGAGGAGCGCGACCAGCTCCCCCGGCGCGAGGTGCAGGGTCAGCCCGTCGAGCGCCCGCACCGCGCCGTAGACGCGGGTCAGGTCGGACAGCTCGACGGCGAGACCCCGCTCGCCCGGGTGGTCGCTCATGAAGAGGCTCCTTGCTTGTGCCGGTCGCGGCCGAGGAACGTGAGCCCGACGAGGAGCAGGGCCACGAGGATCATGGAGGCGAGCGCGGCGGCCATCGCGGCCGGCCCGTTGTTCTTGTAGAGCGCGGCCATCGCGACCGGCAGGGTGTCGAAGTGCAGCAGCGAGGCGAAGACGTACTCGCCGAGCACGAGGGCCACGGAGATGAACGCCGCCCCCAGGACGCCGCCGGTGATGTTGGGCAGCACGATGCGCACGATGACGGTGAACCACCCCGCGCCAAGCGAGCGTGCCGCCTCGGCGAGGGTGGCGACGTCGATCGCCGACAGGGCGGCGTCGATCGCCCGGTAGGAGTAGGGCAGCACGAGCACCACGTAGGCGAACGTCAGCACCAGCGGGGAGTCGCCCAGCAGGTAGGTCACCCACGAGTAGACGTTGCTGATGCCGACCACGATCACCAGCGCCGGGATGGTCAGCGGCAGCAGGCACAGGAACTCGATCAACCGGCGGGCGCGCGGCACGCGCAGGCGCACCCACACCATCGTGGGGACCAAGATGGCGACCATCAGCACCACGGTGAACAGCGCCAGCAGCAGCGAGGCGATGATCGAGGAGCGCAGGTCCTCGTCGGTGACCATGAAGCGCCAGTTGTCCCACGTGCGCCCCGGCGCGCTGCCGCGCACCTGGGTGGAGAAGTCGAACATCGCGAGCAGCGGGACGAGGAAGTAGGCCGCGAACGCCACCAGCAGGACGGCGCGGGCGATCCGGAAGCTCCGGGTGGGGGTCATCGCATCCACCTCGACGTCCGGCGCAGCAGGAGGTTGTAGGCCACCATCACCAGGGTCACCACGACGATCATCTCCAGCGCCAGCGCGAACCCGACGTTGGCCTGGCCGAGGAGCACCTCGCTCGTGATCGCCTGGCGGATGAGCAGCGGCAGGATCGGCTGGCCCTGGCTGACCAGCACGGCCGCCGTGGCGTAGGCCGCGAAGGCGTTGGCGAACAGCAGCAGCAGCGCGCCGAGGAAGGCCGGGGTGAGCAGCGGGAGCGCGACGTGGCGCCAGTAGTCCCAGGTGCTCGCGCCGAGGTTGACCGCCGCCTCACGCCACTGGGGACGCAGCCCTTCGAAGGCGGGGGCGAAGACGATCACCATGAGCGGGATCTGGAAGTAGGCGTAGACGACGACCAGGCCGGGCAGTGCGAAGAGCCAGCCCGAACCGTAGAGGTTGGCGCCGGCGAGCTCGAGCACCGCCTTGGTCACCACGCCCACGGGTCCGATGGTCGCGATCCAGGCGAACGCGAGGACCACCCCGCCGAACTGCGCGAGGACACCGCTGACCGCGAGCGTGGCGCGGCGCAGCAGGCTCTGCGGGGGCATCGAGACCACGAGGTAGGCCAGCAGCGCGCCGAGCACGGCGCCGATCAGCGCCGTCGACGCCGCGAGGATCAGCGATCCCCGCAGCGCGGTGAGCGCGGCGTCGCTGGTCAGCGCGTCCAGGTTGCCCAGCGTCGGGCGGCCGTCCCCGTCCTGGAAGGCGCCGACCACCACGGTCAGCGTCGGGATGACCAGGAAGATCAGGACGAAGACGAGGAACGGCAGCAGCGCGAGGGCCGGGCCGACGGACAACCGTCGGGCCCGGCCTGCTCCGGTGACCGCCGCCGTGCTCAGCGGATGGCCTTGGACCAGTTCGCTGCGAGGTACTCGCCGGCGGCCTCCGTCTGGGCGTTGGTGGGGATCACCGGGTCGCCGGTGACCTCCGGCAGGGCGTCCCACAGCTCGGCGTCGATCGTGCCGTCCTCGGCCATCTGCTCACCGCGCACCGGGCGGGCACCCCCCGCGAGCCACAGGTTCTGGCCCTCGTCGCTGTAGAGGAACTCCTGCCACAGGCGGGCTGCGGCCGGGTGGGGCGCGTCGGCGTTGATGGCCTGGAAGTAGTAGCCCGCGATGACCGCCTCCGACGGGACGACGGTCTTCCAGGTGTCGACGTTGGCCGCCGCGGCCGCACCGAGGTAGTCCCAGTCGATGACGACCGGCGTCGTGCCCTGCTCGATGGTGGTCGAGTCGGGGTCGACGGTGAGGAAGTTGCCGGCCTTCTTGAGGTCGGCGAAGAAGTCGACACCCGGTGCGATGTCGTCGGCGGACCCGCCGTTGGCGACGGCCGCCATCATCACGCCGCTGAACGCGGCGCCGGCCTGCGTCGGGTCGCCGTTGAGCGCGACCTTGCCCTTGAACTCGGGCTTGAGCAGGTCGGCCACCGACGTCACGTCGGGGACGACCGCCGAGTCGTAGCCGATCGACATGTAGCCGCCGTAGTCGTTGACCCACGCCCCGTCCGGGTCCTTGAACTCGTCGGGGATGTCGTCCCAGGTGTCCACCTTGTAGGGCGCGAACATGTCGGTGTTGGCCAGGGCGACGGACTGGCCGAGGTCGAAGACGTCGGGCGCGCGCTCGGTGCCCTGGAGGTCGTTGGCCGCATTGATCTCGTCCTGCGAGGCCGCGTCGGGCTGGGCGGAGTTGACGTCGATGTCGTACTTGTCCTCGAACGTCGAGATGATCTCGCCGTAGTTGGCCCAGTCGGGCGGCAGCGCGATCACGTTGAGCTCGCCCTCGTCCTGGGCGGCCTTGACGAGCTCCTCCATCCCACCGAAGTCCTCGGCGGTGGTGGCCGACGACGCGTCGACCCCGCTCTCGGTGGTGGTGTCGTTGTCCTTCTCCGGCGCGGCGCAGGCCGCGAGCGAGACGAGGGTGGCCGTCGCGGTGAGCGAGGCGAGCATCGTGCGGGTGTTCATCTGACCTCCAGGGGAGCGACTGCTGCGGGTCGGGGGGATGTCTCGCGCGCGAAGCCTCGTCGATCCCGTCCATTCGGAGGCTACCCCCGAATGGACGGGGCGCGTCCGGGGGGTGAGCACCTGTCGGGACGCCGCGCCGGTGCGGCAGGCGATCTGCATGCCCGCGCGTGCCCTCGCGCTACTCTCCCGACACGCCGGGTCGCGTCCCGTCGTCCGCGGCCCCGGCAGGGCCCACCTGCGGGGGTCCTGACGTGCGGATCGTGCTGTACCTCGTGCCTGTGGTGCTGACCGTCTACTGCCTCATCGAGGCGATCTCGAGCCGCGACGACGAGGTGCGCCACCTCCCCAAGCTGGGGTGGATCCTCCTCGTGCTGTTCTTCCCCTTCGTGGGCTCGATCGCCTGGCTCGTCGCGGGACGGCCCCAGCGCCGGCCGCGACCACGGGGCCCCCACGAGGGCAGCGCACGCGCGTTCCCGGAGTACGACCGGCCCGGGCGCTACGCCGCGTCCGACCCCGCTGCCGACGAGGCCTTCCTCAAGCGGGTGCGAGAGCGCGCGGAGGAGCAGCGCCGGATCGCGCGGGAGCAGAAGGAGCGGGAGGCGGCGGCAGAGGAGGCGGCGGAGGAGGCGGCGCGACCGGTGACGCCGCCGGACGCCGAGGCCGGATCGGGCGAGGAGCCCGACCGGGCGTAGCATCTGCGGCCGTGAGCGCCGCCGACTTCCACTACTCCGACCTCCTCCCCACCGCCGGGTCCAACGGCGCGCCGGCCACTCCCTACCGGCTGGTGACCACCGAGGGCGTGTCGACGGTCGAGGTCGGGGGGCGGACGTTCCTCCAGGTCGAGCCCGAGGCGATCCGGCGGCTCACCGAGGAGGCGATGCACGACATCAGCCACTACCTCCGGCCCGGCCACCTCGCCCAGCTGCGCAGGATCATCATCGACGACCCGGAGGCCTCGGGCAACGACCGCTTCGTCGCCCTCGACCTGCTCAAGAACGTCAACATCTCCGCCGGCGGCGTGCTGCCGATGTGCCAGGACACCGGCACCGCGATCGTGATGGGCAAGAAGTCCGAGGGCGTGCTCACCGGTGCCGACGACGGCGAGGCGATCAGTCGGGGCGTGTACGACGCCTACACCCGGCTCAACCTCCGCTACTCCCAGCTCGCGCCGCTGACGACGTTCGAGGAGAAGAACACCGGCACCAACCTGCCGGCGCAGATCGAGCTCTACTCCACCCCCGCGCAGGACGTGCCGGAGTACAAGTTCCTCTTCATGGCCAAGGGCGGCGGGTCGGCCAACAAGTCGTTCCTGTTCCAGGAGACCAAGGCAGTCCTCAACCCGACGCGCCTGATGGAGTTCCTCGACGAGAAGATCCGCTCGCTCGGCACCGCCGCGTGCCCGCCCTACCACCTCGCCGTCGTCATCGGCGGCACCAGCGCGGAGTTCGCCCTCAAGACCGCCAAGTACGCGTCCGCGCACTACCTCGACGACCTGCCGACCGAGGGCTCGATGAGCGCCCACGGCATCCGCGACGTCGAGCTCGAGGAGAAGGTCTTCGAGCTCACGCAGTCCTTCGGCATCGGCGCCCAGTTCGGCGGAAAGTACTTCTGCCACGACGTGCGCGTGGTGCGGCTGCCGCGCCACGGCGCCTCGTGCCCGGTCGCCATCGCCGTGTCGTGCTCGGCCGACCGGCAGGCACTCGGCAAGATCACGCCCGCGGGCGTCTTCCTCGAGCAGCTCGAGACCGACCCGGCGCAGTACATGCCGGACGCCGGGATGGCCCACGACATCGAGGGCGGGGCGGTCGTCCCGATCGACCTCAACCGGCCGATGCCCGACATCCTCGCCGAGCTGACGAAGCACCCGGTGAAGACGCGGCTCTCGCTGACCGGGCCGCTCGTCGTGGCGCGCGACATCGCGCACGCCAAGATCAAGGAGCGCCTCGACGCCGGCGAGGAGATGCCGGCCTACCTCAAGGACCACCCCGTCTACTACGCCGGACCGGCCAAGACGCCCGAGGGGATGCCGTCGGGCTCCTTCGGCCCGACCACCGCGGGGCGGATGGACTCCTACGTCGAGCAGTTCCAGGCGGCGGGCGGCTCGATGGTGATGCTGGCGAAGGGCAACCGGTCCAAGCAGGTCACCGACGCCTGCGGCACCCACGGCGGCTTCTACCTCGGCTCGATCGGCGGTCCGGCCGCGCGGCTCGCGCAGGACTGCATCCGGTCGGTCGAGGTCGTGGAGTACGAGGAGCTCGGCATGGAGGCGGTGTGGAAGATCGAGGTCGAGGACTTCCCCGCGTTCATCGTCGTCGACGACAAGGGCAACGACTTCTTCACCGACCCGTCCGGGACGGTGACCGTGCCCGTCTCGGGGATCCGCGTCCGCTCCGCCCAGTAGGCGCGAGCAGCCCCGGCGAGCTCAGTCGGCGAGCTCAGCCGGTGAGCCGGTGAGCCGGTCGGCGAGACGGGCCGCCGCCTCCCCGATCCGGTGCCCGAGGGCGTCGGCGCCCTCGACGCGCGACTGGTGGGCGCCGCCGAGCAGCACCGGGGCGATCGGGCCGATCGCCTGCGCCGCCTCGCGGACCGCCGGGAGGTCCTCCACGGTCGGCACGGCCAGCACCACGGCGTCGGGCAGCAGCGCGCGGACCGTGTCGATCCAGCTCTCCACGGGCAGGTCGGCACCGAGGTAGGTGACGTGGACGCCCCGGCTGCGCAGCACCATCGCGAAGGCCATGATGCCGAGCTCGTGGCGTGCGCCGCGGGCCAGGCCGACCATCACGTGGGGGGCGTTGGGAGCGGGGTGCGGGAGCTGGTGGAAGGCCTGCGCGAGCCGGCGCAGCACGGCCGCGCTGACGAAGTGCTCACCGGCGACGCCGACCGTGCCCCGCTGCCACGCCTCGCCGAGGCGTACGAGGGACGGCATCAGCCACTCGTCGACCGCGACGGCGAGGTCGGCCTCGGCGAACGCCTTGTCGAGCATGCCCTCGAGCCGCACCACGTCGAAGTCCTCGCCGCACGAGGCGAGGTCGTCGATCCGCGTGAGCGGCGATCCCTCCGGCCCGGCCGGGGTCGTCGAGCGGTCCGGCTCGGCGAGCACGCGTCCCGCCGCCTCCCGCGGCGACCACCCGGAGTCCACGAGGTCGCGCATCACCGACAGGCGGCGGACCGCCTCGTCGTCGTAGAGGCGGTAGTTGCCCTCGGTGCGTGCCGGTGCCACCACGCCGTATCTCTGCTCCCACTTGCGCAGGGTCTCGCGTGGCACTCCGGTGAGCTGGGCGGTGCGTCCGACGGTGTACACACCCCGAGGGTAGCGAACTTTGGACAAACTGTGGACAAGGTTCTAGCCTCGGCATCACCACCAACAGTGGACAAACTGTGGACAAGCCGCAGGGGTGCCCCAGGAGGACCCGATGACGACGATGGCGATCACTGCACGGCCCTCCCCCCGGCCCGGCCTGCGTCGCCGCGACCGCACCGGCCGGCGCCTGCGCGTCATCGGGGTCACGGTCCTTGCCGCGGCGGCCCTCGGCTCCGTCCTCAGCGCCTCGCCGGCGGCGACCGACGCCCCGGCGACCGACACCGCGTGCCGGATGGACATCGTGGGCAGCTACTGGTTCAGCAGCGGGTGCGCGGACGAGTCGGGGCGCACGGCGCGCTGACGCGTCAGCTCACCGCGCCGAGGCGGGTGGCGAGCGCCGCCGCGGCCGCGCCGGCGGCGTGGCCCAGGTGCTCGCCGCCCGCGACCCGGTCCTGGAAGGCGCCGCCGAGCAGCACGTCGGTGAGGGGCGCGAGGGCGCGGACCGCCTCGCGGACGGCCGGGAGGTCCTCGAGCGTCGGCGCCGCCAGCACGGCCGCCGCGGGCCGGACGAGGCTGACGGCGCTCACCCACGCCTCGAGCGGGAGGTCGGCGCCGAGGTAGGTCACCGCGACGCCGCGCGAGCGGAGCACCGTGGCGAACGCGAGGACGCCGATCTCGTGGCGCGACCCGCGCGCGAGGCCGACGACGACGCGCGGGCCACCGCTGGGCGCGGGGGCCACCGACTGGAAGGCGAGCGCGAGGCGGCGGTGCACGGCACCGGTCACGAAGTGCTCCCCCGCGACCGAGACGAAGCCGCGCTGCCACGCCTTGCCGAGGTGGACCAGCGACGGCAGCAGCCAGTCGTCGACCACCGACACCACGTCGTTGTCACCGAAGCTCTCCTCGAGCAGGCGCTCGAGCCGGGGCTCGTCGAAGTCCTGGGCGCAGCCGAGGAGCGTCTCGAAGCGCTCCTCGTACGGCGGCTCCTGCGGTCGTACGACCTCCGCCTCGGCCGCGCTCGCGCTCTCCACCACGTGGCGGGCGGCCTCCTGCGCGCTCCACCCGGCGTCGACGAGGCTGCGCATGACGCTGAGCCGACGCACCGCCTCGTCGTCGTAGAGGCGGTAGTTGCTCGGCGATCGCAGGGGCACGACCACCCCGTAGCGCTGCTCCCACTTGCGGAGGGTGCCGGTCGACACCCCCGTCAGCTCTGCGGTGCGCCCCACGGTGTACACGGAGCCACCGTAGACGCGGACCGGGCGGCCGGGCGTCATTTCACCCAGCGTCTCGCCGCAGCGACCTTCCGGGGCCCTGCCTCCAGGGCCGACCGGCAGCCCACTTCCATCGGCGCGCGCACGGTTGGCAGGATGGCGCCATGGCCGGCCCCCTCAGTCCCGAGAGCACGAGCACCGGGATCCCCGAGAGCCCCGAGAGCCCCGAGAGCCCCGAGATCGCCCGGGCGGAGTCGGCCCGCGGTGAGGTCGTGCTGCGGCGGCGCAGCTCCGGCGCCGGGGCCGACGTCATCGAGCTGCGGGTCAACGGCGTCTTCGTGATGGACACGCTGGAGACGACCAGCGAGATCGAGCTCGCCGCCCAGGCCCTCGACCTCGTCGAGCAGCCGGCCTCGGTGCTGGTGGGCGGGCTCGGGCTGGGCTTCACGCTCCAGCGGGTGCTCGCCGACACGCGGGTCGAGCGCGCGGTGGTGGTGGAGATCGAGGAGTCGCTGATCCGGTGGATGCGCGACGGGACGGTGCCGCACGGGCCCGCGCTGCTCGCCGACACCCGCGCGACCGTGGTCAACGCCGACATCGCGATGGCGATCGCCGAGGCCCGCTCGACCTACGACCTGGTGCTGCTCGACGTCGACAACGGGCCCGGCTACCTCGTGCACGAGCGCAACGAGGCGGTCTACGAGGAGGAGTTCCTCCAGCGGTGTCGCGCCGTGCTGTCGCCCGGAGGCGTGCTGGTCGTGTGGTCGGCGAGCGCTGCCCCCGAGCTGCTCGCCGCGCTGCGCACGGTGTTCGGCGCCGCCGAGGAGCAGGCCCACGACGTGCTGCTCCAGGACCGGCCCGAGGAGTACTTCCTCTACCTCGCGCGCCGCTGAGCCGGCGCGCCGCGCGGCGGGCAGGCTCAGCGCAGGAACGCCTCGAGCAGCGGACCCGCGGTCTGGGAGCCGGAGACGCCGGTCTCGACGAACACCGCGACGGCGAGGTCGCCGCGGGTCGCGATCATCCACGCGTGCGTCGGCAGCTCGCCCGACGCGTCCGGCTCGCCGTGCTCGGCCGTGCCGGTCTTGGCACCCACCCGGCCCGGCACGTCCTGGAGGAAGCGCCCCGACCCGGTGGTCACCACGCTGCGCATCAGTCCGCGCAGGGCCCCCGCCTCGCCGCCGGTGAGCGGCCGCTCGGGGGCGACCTGGTCGACCTCGTGGTCGGGCAGCAGGACCGGCAGCACCGCCCGTCCGGCCTGCACCGACGCGGCGACGGTGGCCATGGCGAAGGGACTGGCCAGGACCGTCCCCTGGCCGATCATGTCGGCGGCGGCCCCGGTCTCGGTCTCGGGCGGCGGCACCTGGCCGAAGTAGACCGGGAAACCGAGGTCGTGGTCGGCGCCGAGGCCGAGCGCTCCGGCCGCAGCCGCCAGCTCACCCTCGGCCACCCGGTCGGCGTTGCCGATCAGCGCGGTGTTGCACGAGTGGGCGATCGCCTGGGTGAGGGTGATGTCGCCCAGCGCGGCGGCCGGGTAGTCGTCGTAGTTGGTGAACGAGCGGCCGTCGACGACGGTCGAGGCCGGGCACGAGACCACGTCGCCCACACCCATCCCGCTGCGCAGCAGGGCGAGCGCGGTGACCACCTTGAAGGTGGAGCCGGGCGCGTACTGCCCCGTCATGGCCAGGTCGGCGCCGCCCGCCCCGGCCCCGTTGGCGCTCGCGAGCACCGCGCCGTCCGAGGGACGGATCGCGACGAGCGCCGTCGCCGGGGCCTGGTCGCCGAGGTCGCCGAGGACGTCCTCCGCCTTCTGTTGCAGCGCGGGGTCGAGGGTGGTCGCGAGGTCGGCCCCGTCGGTGGGCGCGACCTCGACGAGGGTGCGCAGCCGGTCGTCGGCGTCGCGGGCCACGACGGCCGTGCCGGGGACGCCCCGCAGCTGCTCGTCGTAGCGGGCCTGGAGCCCGGACAGGCCGACCTCGTCGCCGGCGGCGATGCGGCCGCCGGACTCCTCGACGAGCTCGGCGGTGGCCGGACCGACCCGCCCCAGCAGGGCCGCGGCGAACTCGCGGGTCGGGGCGAGCGGCAGCGTGTCGCGCACGGCGAGCGCACCGCGGATGTCGGCGAAGGCGGGCAGCACGTCGAGGGCGTCGTCCTCGCGCAGCACCACCGCCTCGACGAAGGCCTCCGGCCCCATCGCCTCCGCCCGCTCGACGAACGAGGCCGCGTCGACGTCGAGCACGCGGGCGATCCGGCGCGCACTGCGAGCGACCTGCGGTCCGCTGACCTTGGTCTTGTCGAGCCCGTAGCGCAGGACCGGTCGCTCGGTGACCAGCACCTGACCCTCGGCGCCGGTGATGTCGCCCCGGCTCGGCGGCAGGGTCCGCAACCCGAGGGTGTCGCCGTCGGCGAGGTCGGGGGCGAGCGCCCCCGGCGACCAGTCGACCACCCACCCGCTCCCCTCGCGTACGAGCGTGGCGGTGGTGTCGTACTCCCACGACTCGGCGTCGGTGAGCTCCCACCGCCACGCCAGGGTGGCGGTGGCGGTGGCGGTGACGCGGTCCTCGCCGGAGGCGGCGTCGCCCTCGACCTGCTCGTCCTGCTCGACGGCGGCGACCCGCACCGCGACGGGCACCTCGTCGAGCGGGGCCACCAGCTCGGCGAACGTCGCCCGGTCGGCCTCGTCGGTCAGCGGCACCTCCCCCAGCGAGTGTGCGGCGAGGGCGGCGGCGAGGTCGGCGGCCACGCCCTCCGGGGGATCGGCCTCGTCGCCGCCGAGCACGGAGCAGGCCGAGGCGGCGACGAGCACGACGGCCGTCGCGCAGACGGACCCGAGGCGCAGTGGACGCATCGGACCATGCTGGCGAGCCGGGGCGCCGGAGCCAAGCCGCAACGCCGGGTCGGGCGGGACCAAGCCCGCTCAAGCGGGGTCAGGCACGCTCAGGTGAAGAGCCGCCGGTAGTGCGAGGACCCGCCGACGTAGGCCTCCCACTCGACGGCGCCCACCGGGTCGCCGGACAGCGCGGCCCCCAGCCGGTCGAGGTAGTACTCCCAGCCCGGGCCCACGCTCGCGGCCATGTCGACGCGCGGCCCTCCGGGATCCAGCACCTGGACGAACCGGAGGGACGTGACGCCGTCGGCCTCCGTCAGCTCGAGCTCGAGCTCCCAGTGGGCCGTGTCCCCCGAGCCGTCCTCGCTGAAGGGCTGCGGGTCCCGGCCCCGTGCCACGAAGCGGCTCGGCGGCTCGCACACCAGCACGTCCCACTCCTCGCCCGCGACGTCGTCGCCCTCCGCGGTCATCCAGAACGTCACCGGACCGGCAGCCGGGTCGCCGCGCCACGTCCCGATCCACCGCTCCATGCGGGTCGGGTCGGTGCAGGCCGCCCACACGTCGTCGACGGGGGCCCGGAACTCCCGCTCGATCACGAGCAGGGTGCTCCCGTCGCGCTCCTCGCGCCGGCCGGTCATCACGGTGCTGCTCATGCGGTGTCCTCCTGCTGTGGGGTGGATGTGCCGGTCGCGGCATCGCCCGCCCGGCGGTCGCGTCCGGCGCGGCGGACCTCGAGGTCGAGCCCGTCGAACGCCGACTGGGCGAACCGCGGCGGCGGCGCGCCGGTGGGGTCGAGCGCCGCCAGCCACTCGGTGACGGCGGCCAGCCCGTCGGGCCGGAGGCGGTAGTGCCGCTCGCGCCCCCGGTCCTCGGCCTCCACCAGGCCCGCCTCGCCGAGCACCCGGAGGTGGCGGCTGATGGCCGGCCGGCTGACGTCGCGGCCGGCAGCCAGGTCGACCACCCGCGACGGCCCGTGCGACAACCGGGCCACGAGGTCGCGGCGCAGGGGGTCGGCGAGGGCGACGAACGGGTCCATGCCTCTATTGGTAACTGCTGCGTTACCCATTCGTCAAGGACCCCCCACCCCTCGCCCGTCGCGAGAACCCGGCGAACTGGGTACGGTCGGGCCGTGAGCGAGACACGCACCGAGCACGACTCCATGGGCGAGGTCGAAGTGCCTCGCGACGCCCTGTGGCGGGCCCAGACGCAGCGCGCGATCGAGAACTTCCCGATCAGCGGCCTGACGCTCCAGCCCCGGCACGTGCAGGCGCTGGCCCACGTGAAGGCCGCCGCCGCCACGGCCAACGCCGCGCTCAGCGTCGTACGCCCCGAGCAGGCAGAGGCCATCGTCGCGGCCGCCGACGCCATCGTCGTCGGCACGCACGACGCCGAGTTCCCCATCGACGTCTTCCAGACCGGGTCGGGCACCAGCTCCAACATGAACGCCAACGAGGTGATCGCGACCCTGGCCTCCCGCGCGGGCGTCGACGTGCACCCCAACGACCACGTCAACGCCTCGCAGAGCAGCAACGACACGTTCCCGACCAGCATCCACGTCGCGGCGACCCTCGCCGTCGTCGACGACCTGCTCCCCGCGCTCGACCGGCTGGCGACGTCGTTCGAGGGCAAGGCCGAGGAGTTCGCCGACGCGGTGAAGTCCGGGCGCACCCACCTGATGGACGCCACGCCCGTCACCCTCGGGCAGGAGATGGGGGCCTACGCCGCCACCCTGCGCCTGGGCGTCGAGCGCCTCGAGGCGGTGCTCCCCCGGGTGCGCGAGCTACCGCTCGGCGGCACCGCCGTCGGCACCGGCATCAATACCCCCGCCGCCTTCGCCGAGCGCGCGATCGCCGCGCTCAGCGACCGGACCGGGCAGGAGTTCACCGAGGCGCGCGACCACTTCGAGGCGCAGGGCACGCGCGACTCGCTGGTCGAGCTGTCCGGCGTGCTGCGCACCGTCGCCGTGGGCCTGACCAAGATCTGCAACGACCTGCGCTGGATGTCGTCCGGCCCCACCACGGGCCTCGCGGAGATCCGCCTCCCCGACCTCCAACCCGGGTCGAGCATCATGCCGGGCAAGGTCAACCCGGTGCTGCCCGAGGCGACGCTGATGGTCTGCGCGCGGGTCGTCGGCAACGACGCGACCATCGCCTGGGCCGGGGCGTCGGGCAGCTTCGAGCTCAACGTGATGATGCCCGTCATGGCGCACGCGCTGCTCGAGTCGATCCACGTGCTGTCCACCTCGACGGTCCTGCTCGCCGAGCGGTGCGTCGACGGCATCACCGCCGACACCGAGCGGATGCGGCGCTACGCCGAGTCGTCACCCTCGGTGGTGACCCCACTCAACGCCCACCTCGGCTACGAGCAGGCGGCCAAGGTCGCCAAGAAGGCGCTCGCCGACGGGGCGACCATCCGGGAGACGGTCATCGCGATGGGCTACATCGAGCGCGGCGACCTGACCGAGGAGCAGCTCGATGCCGCCCTCGACGTCGAGTCGATGACCGGACGCCGATCGTCCTGATCTCGTCCTACCGTCACCGGATGAGCGACGACACGACGTACGAGGTCCGTCCCCTCACGCCGGAGACCTGGCCCGCCTTCGAGGCGCTGGTCGAGCGGCACAACGGCATCTTCGGCGGCTGCTGGTGCATCTGGTTCCATCCCGACGGCCCCGAGCGCGGCCAGGGGGCCGAGGCCAATCGCGCGCTCAAGAGGGTCTACGTCGAACGGGGCGAGGCGCACGCCGCGCTGGTCCTCGACGGCGACGAGGCGATCGCGTGGGCGGAGTACGGCACGCCGCTCGAGCTGCCCAGCCTCCACCACCGCAAGCAGTACGACGCCGAGAAGACCACCGATCCCGACTGGCGCATCACCTGCGTCTTCGTCGACCGCCGCCACCGCCGGCTCGGCGTCAGCGAGGTCGCGATCCGCGGTGCGCTGGACCTCATCGCCGAGGCGGGCGGCGGGGTCGTGGAGGCGTACCCCCACGACCTGACCGAGCAGACGAAGAAGATGTCGTCGTCGTTCCTCTACAACGGCACCCGGCGGCTCTACGAACGGCTCGGGTTCACCTACGACCGGCCCAAGGGACTCAAGAACTGCGTGATGTCGACCGTGGTGCGCCCCGCCTGACGCGTGCTCAGGGGTGTCCGGCCTCGCCCCCGACGGTCTCCTCGAGCACCGTGGCGAGGTCGTGGGGCGGCTGCTCGCGCAGCCGCAGCGCCAGCAGCGCCGCCGCCCAGACCAGCACGGCGGAGACCACGAGGCCGGTGTGCAGGCCGCTCATGAACGCCTCGGCCGCCTGCGGCAGGCCGGGGATCGGGACTCCGGCCGACGCGGCCTCCTCCGTGCCGGCGGGCGCGGCGGTGCCGTGCAGCGAGGTACACCTTGCCGGCCACGACGGCCGACAGCACGGCGGTGCCCAGTGCGCCTCCGAGCTGGATGCAGGTGGTCTGCACGCCGCCAACGGCAGCGGCTGTGGCCTTGGTCGCACGAGCGACGGGCCTGTGGCCGCGGGCAGGCGGTGCGGATCAGGCGGTGCGGCGGCGAGGCTGCGCACACAAGCCGAGCCCACGGCGTTCTGTCGCCACCAGGACGACTCTCAGGGACCCGGGCTCGTCGGTTGGTCATTGCCCCGCAGCAGGAGCGCCCCGCTGATCGCAGCTGTGACTACCCCGATCAGCTGCACGATCTGGCCCAAGGCCACATCGGCACCGTTGCGGCCGAGCAGATTGTCGAAACCTTCGCCATTGATGCCGCTGAACACGAAGCCCACGACAACGAACAATCCGAGGAACCCGCCGACCCCGTCCGACCAACGCCTGCGGACGCCTGCGACCAGGCCGGCACCAACCAGCAAGATGACCAGGCCGGGTGGCACAGCCACCGGGAACTCCACTCCGGCAGCCCACAAGATTGCGATGCCGGCTGCGCCGATCACGAGTCCAGCAACGAGGACCGCGCGGTTCTTCATGACGCGAAGGACTCCGGGCCGAACCGACCCGCCGCAACCAACGCGGCGAGCATGAGGAACCCCAGATTGACGAGGACAGCCTTGCTCTCCCCTCGGCGCAGGTGGACAACAGCGGCACCGATCATGAGCAGAACCAGGCCGACTGCAGCCAGGGGCACCAGGACGGGCACCAGGCCGACGGCGGCGGGGAGGATCAGGCCTGCAGCAGCCATGATCTCCAGGACCCCGATCGCGCGGACCGCACCGTCACTGAAGTCTTCGGCGAACGTGAGCCCGGACGCAATCAGCTCTTCTCGCGACCGGGTCAGCTTCTGCGCCCCGCTGGCGAGGAAGACGAGGGCGAGGCCACCCGTCAGGATCCACAGCGCGATATTCATCCACATCTCCTCGTTCAAGGCGGCCCGACGGCCACGTGCCAGCGCGGACTCAGCCCCACTGCTCGGCGTCGTGCCCCCTCCTGCAACACCCGACGAGGCAGCCTCGACAGTTGTGAGGTGAGGCCGGCTCACGAACGCCACCACTATTTCGTCGGAGACTTGAGTGCGACGAACAGCAACAAGGAGTGGCGATGACTGAGCGACCCGACGACCCGGAGGCCAGGGGTCTGCCAGGAGACTCCGACCTGGCCGACATCACCAGTGAACGGCGGCAGCTGCTTCGCTTGGCCTACCGACTCCTTGGGTCCACCGCTGACGCCGAGGACGTCCTGCAGGAAACCTACGTGCGCTGGTACTCGCTGGCCCCCTCTGCCAGAGAGGCTGTCAAGTCCCCGGGGGCTTGGCTGACGACCGTGGCCAGTCGCATCTGCCTCGACATGCTCGGTTCGGCACGCGCACGGCGAGAGCGGTACATCGGGGAATGGCTGCCGGACCCGCTGCCTGGACACACCAAGGCCCTCTACGGACCCTCCACCACAGCGCTAGACCCTGCCGAGCGCGTGAGCCTGGATGAGTCGGTCCACATGGCTCTCCTGGTGGTCCTCGACTCGTTGACGCCGGCCGAGCGGGTCTCGTTCGTCTTGCACGACGTCTACCGCTACCCCTTTGCCGAGGTCGCCGAGATCGTGGGCCGCACACCCGAGGCCTGTCGCCAGCTGGCGACCTCGGCACGACGGCGCATTGGCGTGGCCCGGACCCCACCTGCTCCGACCCGGGAGCAGTCCGCCGTCATCCGCGCCTTCAAGGACGCCTGGGAGTCACACGACATCCAAGCCCTGATAGGGCTTCTGGACCCGAAAGCCACCGCGGTCGCCGACGGCGGAGGTCGCGCTACAGCCGAGCTGCGCCCAGTCACAGGCGCCGAGAAGATCGCCCAAACCCTGGTCGAGGTCGCCGCAGCGTCCCCTCACCTCACTCTCAGCGAGCAGACGGTCAACGGGCAGCCAGGACTGGTTGGTCTCGAGGCCGGGGTTGCGTCCACGGTGGTCGCTTTCGACATCGCTGACGGCGCGATCCTCTCGCTCTGGGTAATGCGCAACCCCGACAAGCTCAGGCTGTGGCGCAACTGATACCCGCCGTCGCTACGCATGCGCACGCCCTGGGTAGCGCTCGGCGGCCGCTGTTACCAGGCGCGGTACTTGATCGTGTACCGGGAGCCGACTTCCTGCTGTAGTCGTTGCGCCAGTGCCTGGGCGCGCAGGTCTAGGGCCTCGTACGCTTCCTCTGTCCTGAGACTGGGGGTTGCATCCAGACCAAGCATGTCGTCGCCCCACCTCGTGAGGTCTTCGATCAGCGAGTCACTCAGTCCAAGCACTTCCCGCAGCCACTGAGGTTCGTCGGGCAGGGCTCCCCCCTCATCCCACAGCGGGACCCGTATGCCGTAATCCCACATCATGCTGATCACGTCACCGACGACCGCAATGTCCAGACCGTGTGAGTCCTCGCCAGCAGGTTTGGCTTTGTCCATCCCCGGTGGAGTCTCCGCAGCAAAGTACGCGCCATCCGGGTAGCCCCCGAGGTACTTCGGACGAGAGGCATCATCGTCGCTGCTGTGCACTGACCCATCTCACCACGGCATGGCTTCCGGATCTCGGCAAGAGCGGACGCTCGGGTCGGGCAGATCCGGGCAGGTGTAGCCGCCCTCAACGCGGCAGATCCGGAAACTGCGCACGCAGCCTCAGCCCCGTCGGTCGCTACTCTCATCCCACTGCTGCAACAAGCCTGACAGGTCTGCGGGGAATCTCATGAGTGAACTGACAACTACGGCGACTGCTTCCGCAACAGTGGACGACAGTGCCCGGTTCCGCGCCTTCACGGCCCTCGGACTGGCCCTGGCCGCGCTCTTGGGTGGCGGCGTGGTCGCGAACGGGCTCCAGTGGCTGGTCCTCGACCGGTTCTCAGCCAACCCTGGAGACCCGGCGTACCTGTTGGCCATCGCAGGCGTGCCGGTGGCGATGAGCCTGGCTGCCCTGTGGTTGGCGTACAACGCCACTTCGTCGACCGACTCCCTCGCGAGGCCGCTCGCACGCTCCAGCCAGGTGCTCTCGGCCCTCGCCATCCTCGGTGCCGCCATGCTGACGATCGCGGATCTGATGCAGCGCTGAGACCGAGCGGTGGCCTGTCGCTGTCAGTCCGAACGTCAGGGGGCGCGGCCGGTCCGACCCACCACCCCTGCGCCAGTGCGGCGACCTGCCAGGACTTTCGGCTCGGTGTGACGTTGACCATCTGGGACCGGTCGATCAGGCGACGGCGGCGACCGGGACGGTGTTGGGGCCTGGCCCGGAGTCGATGATCTGTTTGAGCAGATTGAGGCCGGGACGGTCCACGGATCGGTTGTTGGCGTTGAGGATGACGACCGCGGCGTGGTGTTCAGGAGCGATGGCCAG
>NZ_JCAQIE010000003.1:0-423717 GCF_059621125.1 Nocardioides sp. Z35_8
GAGGGAACTGGGGTGGAGGTTTTGCAACGGCTCGTCTTGGCCCCCCCCCCTCTTCGAAAACCACCTCTTTGGCCCCCTCTCCACCCACACCCCCCCCCCCCGAACTTTCCCCCCCCCCCCCCCCCCCCCCCCCCAGGACGGGAGCACGGAGAAGTGGAGGTTGATCCACCCGTGCGGCACCAGGTCGAGCGCCGACTGCGGCAGCAGGGCACCGTAGGCCACCACGGGGCACGCGTCGGGGCGCAGCGCGGCGAGCGCCTCCTGGAACTCGGGGTCGCGCGGGTGCTCGGGCTTGAGCACGGGGACGCCGAGCTCCTCGGCACGCTGGGCGACCGGGCTGGCGACCAGCCTGCGACCGCGGCCGCTGGGGGCGTCCGGGCGGGTGACGACGCCGACGAGCTCGTGGCGGCTGTCGGCGATCGCGTCGAGCGCGGGCAGGGCGACCTCGGGGGTGCCGGCGAAGACGACGCGCATCAGAGGCCCAGTCCGTGGGTGGCGTGCGGGCTGACCCGGACGGTCGGTCGCTCGAGGCCGAACCAGTCGGACTCGCGGATCTCCTTCATCGCCGCCTTGCGGGCTGCGGTGTCGAGCTTGTCGATGAACAGGATCCCGTCGAGGTGGTCGGTCTCGTGCTGCATCGCGCGGGCGAGCAGGTCGGAGGCCACGATGCGCTGCGGCTCGCCGTACATGTCGAACCCCGTCGCGACCACCGACAGGGCGCGGATGCAGTCGTAGGTCAGCTCGGGCAGCGACAGGCACCCCTCGGCGCCGTCCTGGGTCTCCTCGGAGAGCTCCAGGGTGGGGTTGACCAGGTGGCCGACCTCGCCGTCGACGTTCCAGGTGAAGACGCGCAGGCCCACGCCGATCTGCGGTGCCGCGAGGCCGGCACCGGGCGCGGCGAGCATGGTGTCGGTGAGGTCGGCGACGAGCTGGCGGACCTCGCGGTCGAAGTCGTCGACCTCGATCGCTCGCTGGCGGAGCACGGGGTCACCGAAGAGGCGGATGGGCTGGACGGCCACGGAGCTCCCTTGGACGAGGTGGACGAGGTGGACGGTGGGGCCTGGGCAGGCGGCGTCAAGTCTAGGGACGCGTCCGTGGCCCCGTCATGGCGGCCGGGTCTGCGCCGCCTCAGACCGTGAGCGGATCGACCTGCACCCGGACGGGGTCGAGCTTGCGGGCCGAGCGGATCCGCTGGAGGTCGCCCAGCGAGCGCGAGAGCGCCTCGCCGCTCCCCCGAGGGACCCGGACCAGCACGCGGTGCTCGTCGTCCACCGGGACGGGGCCCAGCACCTCGGCGCCGTCGGGGAGGTCGAGCAGGTGGAGGACGTCGTCGAGGGCGCCGAGGTCGCCGGTCACGGTCGCCAGGCGCGCGGCCGGGGGCAGGTGGGCCTGGGAGCGCTCCTCGGCCTCGCGCCGCGCGAAGCCGGCCGGGTCCCACCGGACCAGCGCCTGGAGCGCGGGATGGGCCGGGTCACCCACGGCGACGACGTGGCCGCCGACCCGGGCCAGCGCGGCGGCGTTGAGCCAGCGGCGCAGCGCCTCCTCCGCGGCGCGCATGTCGTCGCGGGCCAGGCTCAGCCACGTGTCGAGGACGACGACGGCCGCGTAGCCCCCCTCGGCGACCGGCTCTGCCCCGACCGTCGCGACGACGAGGTCGGCGGCCGCGTCGACCCGGTCGACCACGCGCTCGCCACTGGAGGTGCGGACCGTGGTGCCGGGGAACATCCGCCCCAGCTCCTCGGCGGTGCGGGCCCCGCCCCGCACGGGGGCGCGCAGGCCGTGGCCGCCGCACGTCGGGCACGACCACGGCGCCTCGACGTGCCCGCACCAGCGGCACCGCGGCGGCACCACGGGGCCGTCGACCACCAGCGGGCCGGTGCACGCGGTGCACCGGGCCGGCGTACGACACGTGTCGCAGGCCAGCGAGGCGGCATAGCCGGCGCGCGGCGTCTGCACCAGCACCGGCCCGGCGGTCAGTCCCTGCCGGATCGCGTCGTAGGCGGCCCGCGGGATGCGCGTGCCGACGGAGCGGTCCTCGGCCGGCACCGCCTCGACCCGCACCCGGCGGCGCAGCACCTCGCGGGGCACCGCCAGCTCGTGGGCCCAGCCGCTCGCGACCAGCTGCTGCGCCTCGGGCGTACGGGCGACGCCGCCGAGCAGCGCGGCCGTGCCCTGCTGCTCGGCGCGCAGCAGGAGCACCTCGCGGGTGTGGGGGTAGGGCGCGCGGGGCTCGGCGTGCAGGTCGTCGCCGTCGTCCCACAGCGCCACCAGCCCGAGGTCGTGCACCGGGGCGAACGCGGCGGAGCGGGTGCCGACGACGACCCGCCGAGCGCCGCGCGAGACGGCGAGGAAGTCGCGGTAGCGGGCGGCCGGACCGCCGTCGGCGCTCAGGCAGACGTGGTGGCCCTCCCCCAGCAGCTCGGTGAGCGCCGCGTCGACGCGCGCGACGTCACGGCGGTCGGGCACGCAGACCAGCGCGCCCCGGCCTGCGGCGTAGGTCGCGGCGACGGCCTCGGCGATCATCGCCGGCCAGTCGTCGCCCGGGGCGGCCGACCAGACCGCGCGGGGGGCGCCGCCGGTGGCGACGTGGCTCAGGAACGCGTCGGCGTGGGGCACCTCGGCCCAGGCCGCGGGGACCGGCGGTGACGGCGCGGGCGGCGCGGGCGGGGAGGGCAGCTTCTCGGTGGCGGCGTGGCGGGGCGGCACCGCCAGGCGCAGCACGTCGGAGCGCGCGCCGGCGTACCGGTGGGCGATCGTGGCGCTGAGCTCGGCGATCTCCGGCGCCAGCACCGGCTCGGGGCTCACCACCCGGCGCAGCGGCTGGAGGATGCCAGTGTGGTCGGTGCGGCTCGCCCGCTCGACGACGTAGCCGTCGACGTCCTGGCCGGCGAAGCGGACCTTCACCCGCGCTCCGGGCACGGCCGTCTCGGCCATGGCGAGCGGGACGGCGTAGTCGAAGGGGCGGTCGAGGTGGGCCAGGGCGATGTCGACGAGCACCCGCGCGACGGGATCGACGGCGGCCGGCTCCCACGCGGCGGCCTTCCGGCGCCGCGTCGCGGCCGCCTTGGCGCGAGCGTCGTCCACGGCAGCACGAAGCCCCGGGAGCATGTCTGCTTCCGGGGCTTCGCGTGAGGTCATGCGGGCGATTGTGTCAGCGGCCACCGACCGTCGTACCTGGTGGGGAAGTCTGACACCTGGAGGGGGTTGCAACGGCCTCCAGGTGTCGGAGTCCCCGCTCGAGCGGGGACTCCGACAGCGACAGCGACAGCGACGGCGGACGACGCCCGCCGCGGCGTCAGACGCCCGCGGCGGCCTTCAGCTTGTCGGCGCGGTCGGTGTTCTCCCAGGTGAACTCCGGCAGCTCGCGGCCGAAGTGGCCGTAGGCGGAGGTCTCGGCGTAGATCGGGCGGAGCAGGTCGAGGTCGCGGATGATCGCGGCCGGACGCAGGTCGAAGACCTCGAGGACGGCGTCCTGGATCAACTCGTCGGACACGACGCCGGTGCCGAAGGTCTCGATGAACACGCCGACCGGGGCGGCCTTGCCGATCGCGTAGGCGACCTGGGCCTCGCACCGGCGGGCCAGCCCGGCCGCGACGACGTTCTTCGCGACCCAGCGCATGGCGTAGGCGGCGGAGCGGTCGACCTTCGAGGGGTCCTTGCCGGAGAACGCGCCGCCACCGTGGCGGGCCATCCCGCCGTAGGTGTCGACGATGATCTTGCGACCGGTCAGGCCGGCGTCACCCATCGGGCCGCCGATGACGAAGGTGCCGGTCGGGTTGACCAGCATGCGGTAGCCCTCGGAGGGCAGGTCGACGTCGGCGAGCACGGGGTCGATGACGTGCTGCTTGATCTCGGCCTCGAGCTGGGCGTGCTCGACGCCGGGGTCGTGCTGGGTGGACAGCACGACGGTGTCGACGCGCACCGGGCGGTCGTCCTCGTCGTACTCGATCGTCACCTGGGTCTTGCCGTCGGGACGCAGGTAGCCGAGCGTCCCGCTCTTGCGGACCTGCGTCAGGCGCTGGGCGAGCCGCTGCGCGATGGTGATCGGGAGCGGCATCAGCTGCGGGGTGTCGTCGCAGGCGTAGCCGAACATCAGGCCCTGGTCGCCCGCGCCGCGCTTGTCGAGCTCGTCCTCCGACGAGCCGACGCGCGACTCGTGGCCGGCGTCGACGCCGGCGGCGATGTCGGTCGACTGGGCGCCGATGGCGACCTGGACGCCGCACGTGTGGCCGTCGAAGCCCTTCTCCGAGGAGTCGTAGCCGATCTCGAGGATCGCCCTGCGGACGATGTCGGCGACCGGTGCGTAGGCACCCGTGCGCACCTCGCCGGCGACGACCACGAGTCCGGTGGTCAGCAGCGTCTCGACGGCCACCCGCAGGTTGGCCTTGTCGGGGTCGGTGGCCATGAGGTGGTCGAGCACCGAGTCGCTGATGCGGTCGGCGATCTTGTCGGGGTGCCCCTCGGTCACGGACTCGGAGGTGAACAGGCGTCCAGCCACGTTGCTCTCGATTCTTCTCTGGGTCGGTCGGATGAAACGTACCTGCTGGCCGGCAGCTGGGACGCAGGTCTCAGTCGGCGAATCGCCGGACGACCTCGTCCCAGATCACGTGCGCCAGGGCGGTCTTGGTGCCGCGGGGCACCTCGACGGCCGCGCCGTCGGAGCCGAGCACCACGGCCTCGTTGTCGGCGCTGCCGAAGACCGCTCCGCCGCTGACGTCGTTGACGACGAGCAGGTCGCAGCCCTTGCGCGCGAGCTTGGCCCGACCGAGGTCGAGCACGGAGCCGGTGGCGTCGCCGGTCTCGGCGGCGAAGCCGACGATGACGGCGTCCTCGCGGGCCCGGTCGTGGGAGATCTCGGCCAGGATGTCGGGGTTCTGCTCGAGCGCGATGGCGGGCGCCGAGCCGTCGTCGGCCTTCTTGATCTTCGCCTCGCTCGTCGAGGTGGGCCGGAAGTCGGCGGGAGCCGCCGCCATCACGACCGCGTTGGCCGTGGCGGTCGCGGCGACGACCGCCTCGCGCAGCTGCGCGGTGGTCTCGACGCGTACGACGCTGGCGCCGGCCGGGTCGGCGAGGCTGACGTTGGCGCTGACCAGGGTGACGTGCGCGCCCCGCGCGGCGGCGGCCCGGGCGAGGGCGTAGCCCTGCAGGCCCGAGGACCGGTTGCCGAGGAAGCGGACCGGGTCGAGGTACTCGCGGGTGCCCCCGGCGGACACGACGACCTTGCGCCCGGCGAGGTCCTGCGGGGCGTCGGCGCCGCGGTCGAGGACCTCGCGCACGAGCTCGAAGATCGCACCGGGCTCGGGAAGGCGGCCCTTGCCGGTGTCGGCGCCGGTGAGGCGCCCCACGGCGGGCTCGATGACGACCGCTCCCCGCTGGCGCAGCGTCGCGACGTTGGCCTGGGTCGCGGGGTGCTCCCACATCTCGGTGTGCATCGCCGGGGCGAACACCACCGGGCAGCGGGCCGTGAGCAGGGTGTTGGTGAGGAGGTCGTCCGCAAGGCCGTGCGCTGCTCGCGCGAGCAGGTCGGCGGTCGCCGGAGCGACCACGACCACGTCGGCCTGCTGGCCGATGTGGACGTGGGGCACGGCGTGGACGCCGGTCCACACGTCGGTCGCGACCGGCTTGCCCGAGAGCGCGGCCCACGTGGGCGCGCCGACGAACTCCAGCGCGGAGGCCGTGGGCACGACGGTGACGTCGTGCCCCGACTCGGTGAACCGGCGCAGCAGCTCGCAGGACTTGTAGGCCGCGATCCCGCCGGAGACGCCCAGGACGACCCGTGCGGTCATCGGGAGGCTCGCGTCACTCCGTGGCGTCGCCGGCAGCGGCCTCGGCGGCAGCGGCCTCGGCGGCGGGGTCGATGTCCTCGCAGGTCAGGAGGTCGTCGTTGATCTCGCGGAGCGCGATCGACAGCGGCTTCTCCTGCACGTGGGTGTCGACGAGCGGGCCGACGTACTCCAGCAGGCCCTCGCCGAGCTGGGAGTAGTAGGCGTTGATCTGGCGGGCACGCTGGGCGCTGTAGAGCACCAGCTTGTACTTGCTGTCGGTCTTGGTGAGCAGGTCGTCGATCGAGGGGTTGGTGACGCCCTCGGCGGCGATGGTGGGAGAAGCCACGGTGTGAGTGCCTCGCTAGTCGGTGGTGGAGGGGGTGGACGGAGCGGGTCCAACCATCAAGGCTACCAACTCGTCGGCTGCGGCGTGAACTTCGTGGTTGACGATGGTGACGTCGAACTCACTCTCCGCGGCCAGCTCGGCCCTGGCGGTCTCCAGCCGGCGCTCGCGCTGGGCCTCGGTCTCGGTGCCGCGGCCGACCAGGCGGCGGACGAGCTCCTCCCACGACGGCGGCTTGAGGAACACGAACAGCGCCTCGGGCATCGTCTCGCGCACCTGGCGCGCGCCCTGCAGGTCGATCTCCAGCATCGCCGGGCGACCAGCTGCCAGCGCGGCGTCGACGGGCCCGCGGGGGGTGCCGTAGCGGGCGGCGCCGTGGACGACGGCCCACTCGAGCAGCTCGCCCCTGGCGATCATCGCGTCGAACTCCTCGTCGGAGACGAACCAGTAGTGGACGCCGTGCTCCTCACCCGGGCGCGGGGCGCGGGTGGTGGCGGAGACCGAGATCCACACCTCGGGGTGCGTGTCGCGCACCGCGGCGGCGACCGTCCCCTTGCCGACGGCCGTCGGACCGGCGAGGACGATCAGGCGCGAACGGGACGCCCGGGGGCCGGGCTGGTCGTCGGCGGGCGTCGGAGCGGGGTCGGTCACGACGCGTCGGGGCCGAACTCACGCTCGAGCGCGGCGACCTGCTTGACGCCGAGGCCCCGCACGCGTCGGCTCTCGGCGATGCCGAGGCGCTCCATCACCTGGCGGGCGCGCACCCGCCCCAGGCCGGGCACCGACTGGAGCAGCTCCACGACCCGCATCTTGCCGATGACCTCGTTGGTCTGGCCCTCGTGGAGGACGTCGACGACGGAGCCGCCGGAGTTCTTCAGCCGGTTCTTCACCTCGGCCCGCTCACGTCGGGAGGCCGCAGCCTTGTCGAGGGCTGCCTGGCGCTGCTCGGGCGTCAGAGGGGGCAAGGCCACGGAGGAGATCCTTCGGGGGTCGGGCAGGGGTCGGAAGGGGAGTTCCGGCTGGTGCGGATCAATCTAGTCACGTCGCGTCGGGTCGGGCAATCGGGCCCACGGCCCCGCCCGCTCGACGTGATGTTCCCCATGGGCGGCGCTGCGGGACACCGCGACGCTCACCCCGAGAGCGGCGTCCCGCAGACGTCGAGCGTGTGCTGCTCGACCTCGGCCATCGCCTCGACCGTCCGTGCGGAGCCGACGGCGCGGGCGGCAGCCTCGATCTCCGCCCGCGCGTCACCCGACAGTCCGGGCGGCGGGTCCTGGGCGGCGTAGGTCGAGGGGTCGACGTCGTGCTCTGCCAGGGCCCGGTCGAGCCGGTGGAGCGGCCGCAGGACCGTCGACCAGTCGTCGGCGATGCCGCGCGGCGCTCGGTCGGCGAGGTCGTCGTAGGCGTCCAGCGCCTCGAGGACGGCGCCGGGGTCGTCGGAGGACGCCACCTCGGAGAGCTCGGCCTGGTGCTCCTCCACGGCCTCGCAGTAGTCCTGCTCGCGGTCGCCCGAACACCCGCCGGCGGCGAGGCACGCCACCAGCAGCGCCGGGACGAGGAGTCTCACGCCCCGAGGCCCCGCACGGCGTCGTTGCCCCGCCGGGCGGCGTCGCGCAGCGCGGCCACGTCGGGCCCGGCCCGCAGCACCTCGCGCGAGGAGCTCGGCAGCGCCCAGCGCGCCGCGGCGCCGAGGATGCGGGTCAGGTCGTCCACCGTGCCGCCCTGGGCGCCGTAGCCCGGCACCAGCAGCGGCCCGTTGATGTCGAGGTCCTCGTCGGTGTCGCCGATCGTCGCCCCGACCACGGCGCCGAAGGAGCCGACCGGCTCCGCCCCGGCGTTGGCCTCCCGCAGGTGGGCCAGCACCGTGCCCGCGACCGTCGCGTCGCCGCTGCGGGCGTGCTGCACCTCCGGGCCCTCCTTGTTGGAGGTCAGCGCGAGGACGAACACCCCGCCGCCGTGGCGCCGCCCGGCCTCGATCATGGGCGCGAGCGACCCGAACCCGAGGTAGGGGCTCGCCGTGACGGCGTCCGAGCCGAGCGGCGAGGTGGGATCGAGGTAGGCGTCGGCGTAGGCCTGGCTCGTCGAGCCGATGTCACCGCGCTTGGCGTCCATCAGCACGAGCGCCCCCGCAGCCCGCGACTCGGCCACCACCCGCTCGAGCACGGCGATGCCGCGGCTGCCGAAGCGCTCGTAGAACGCGCTCTGCGGCTTGACGACACCGACCACCGGGGCGACCGCCTCGACGACGGTGAGCGCGAAGCGCTCCAACGAGGCGACGTCGTCGTCGAGCCCCCACTCGCGCAGCAGCCCGGAGTGCGGGTCGATGCCCACGCAGAACCTCCCCCGGTCCTCGATGGCGTGGGCCAGGCGGGTGCCGAACGGGGTCATCGGGTCTCCTCGGGTCGGGCATTCGGTCGGGGCGCGGGTCGGGCTGCGAGGTCGGCGCGCAGCCGGGTGACGGTCGTGGGGTCGTGGAGCAGAGCGGTGCCGACCTGCACGGCGCTCGCGCCGGCGTCGAGGTAGGCCTCGGCCGAGCGCAGGTCGTGCACGCCACCACACCCGACGACGGGCACCTCGGGCACGGCGCGGCGCACCTCCGCGACGCAGCGCAGGACGATCGGCGCGATCGCGGGCCCGCTGAGCCCGCCCGCCCGCCCGTCGAGCAGGGCGGCGGGGACGGCGTTGCCGATCACGACGGCCGTCGCGCCCGCCTCGTGGCAGGCGCGGGCGCCCTCGACGACGCGGGACACGTCGGGACGCACCTTGGCCAGGACCGGCCGGTCGGCGGGGAACTCGCGCCGCACCGCCGCGATCACGCTGGCCGCGTGGTAGGGCTCACGCACCGCGAACAGCCCGGCGCCCGCCTCGTCCGGCGCGCCGACGTTGATCTCGAGGCCGGCGACCCCGGGGGCGCGGCTGAGCCGGCGGGCGAGGTCGGCGTACTCCCCCATCGTCGCGCCGGCGATCGAGACGAGGACGGTGGCCCCGGCGCGCACCAGCCACGGCAGCTCGGTGGCGAGGAAGTGCTCGAGGCCGGGGTTGGGCAGGCCCACGGCGTTGACCAGCCCGCCCGGCACCTCGCAGACGCGCGGACCGGGGCCGCCGCTGCGGGGGTCGAGGGTGATCGAGCGGGTGACGAACGCGAGCCCGGCCAGACCGTCGGGACCGGCGTAGGCCTCGAGCTCGCGCCCGGTGCCGCCGCAGCCGGCGGCGACCATGACCGGGCCGGGGATCCCGACGACGGGGGCGGCACTCACAGGGCGTCCCACTGGACGCGGTCGCCGCGCACGACGGGACCCTCGGTGCAGGCACGGACGACGCGCTCGACGCCGTCCTCGCCGACGACGGGGAGCGGGCACCCGTGGCACAGCCCGGTGCCGCAGGGCGTCGGCGCCTCCACGGCGACCTGGCTCCAGGCGCCCGCACGCTCGGCGGCTGCCGCGGCGCTGCGGAGGACGTCGTGGGGGCCGGCGGCGTAGACGACGTCGGCGTCGCTGCGGCGGACGAGGTCGTCGACGTGGTCGGCGACCGGCCCGCGCAGGCCGACCGAGCCGTCGGCGGTGAGCACGGTGACGGACCGGGCGGACCGGCGGGCCTCGAGGGCCGACAGCAGGCGCGACTCGTCGGGGGCGGAGACCACCAGCGACACCGCGCAGCCGCGCTCGCGCAGGCGTTCGGCGAGCGGGAAGAGGGGCGCGGCGGCGTAGCCCTCCCCGACGAGCAGGCACGACACGGCGTCCTTGGGCAGCGCGAAGGGCCGCCCCAGTGGTCCGGTGATCGCGATCCGCGCGCCGACGGGCTGGGCGGCGAGCCACCGGGTGCCGCTCCCCCGGGGCTCCACGACGACGTCGAGGGTGGGGCCGAACGCGCTCGACGCGCGCACCCGGTGGATCCACAGCGCACGCCGCGCGACGTGCCCGGCGACGCTGACGGCCACGAAGTTGCCGGCCCGGAAGCGCTCGGGCACGCCCGGCGCGGTCAGGGTCAGGTGGCGGTAGCGCCCGGCGCGCTTGGTGCCGACGACCGCGCCGTCGACATGGACGCTGGGGGGGACGCTGGGGTGGACGCGGTCCCGGTCCCTGGTCCGGTCGCTCGCCTGCCCGCCGCCCGGCACCGGCCGTGGCTCAGCCATCCGTGGCGAGACCCCGCACGATCCGGCGCGGCCACAGCGGACCCTCGTAGACGAACGCCGTGTAGGCCTGCAGCAGGTCGGCGCCGGCCGCGAGCCGACGCCGCGCGTCGTCGACGGTGGTGATGCCGCCGACCCCGATGAGGGTGAGGCCGGGGCCCACGCGCTCGCGGAGCATCCGCACGACGTCCTCGGAGCGCTGGGTCAGCGGACGCCCGCTCAGCCCGCCGGCGCCGACCTCCTGCACGCGGGCGGCGGGCGTGGCGAGGCCGTCGCGGCTGATCGTGGTGTTGGTGGCGATGATGCCGTCGAGCCCGGTGGCGAGGGCGAGGTCGGCCACGGCCAGCACGTCGTCGTCACTGAGGTCGGGCGCGATCTTCACCAGCAGCGGCACCCGGTCGTCGGGGCGCACCTCGTCGGCGCGACGGCGTACGGCGCCCAGCAGCGGCTCGAGCTTCTCCACCGCCTGGAGGTCGCGCAGGCCGGGCGTGTTGGGCGAGGACACGTTGACGACGAGGTAGTCGGCGTAGGGGGCGAGCAGGCCGGCCGACTTCTCGTAGTCGCGGGCGGCCTCCTCCTCGGGGACGACCTTGGTCTTGCCGATGTTGACGCCGAGGACGGTCGAGCCGCCCTCCGCGCGCCAGGCCGCCAGCCGCCGGGCCACGACCTCCGCGCCGTCGTTGTTGAACCCCATCCGGTTGACGATCGCCCGGTCGTCGGTGAGCCGGAAGAGCCGTGGCGCGGGGTTGCCGGGCTGTGCCTCACCGGTGACGGTGCCGATCTCGGCGTGGCCGAAGCCGAGCGCGGCGAGCCCGTCGATCCCGACGGCGTTCTTGTCGAAGCCGGCGGCCAGGCCGAGGGGATGGGGGAAGCTCAGGCCGAGGGCCTGCACGGGCGCGGACGGGACGCGGAGGGCCCGGGCCGTCACGGGCGTCGCCGCCCGGATCGCCCGGAACGCGGCGTGGTGCGCCCGCTCGGGGTCGATCCGGGTCAGGCCCCGCTCGAAGACGATGTCGTAGGCCCCCACGGTCAGGCGTTCCGCTCGGCGCTCAGCGCCGCCCAGTCCTGCAGCGACCGCACCCCGATGTCGCCGCGCCGCATCGCCTCCAGGCCCTGCACCGCGGCGCCGAGGCCCTGGATGGTGGTGATGCACGGGATGTCGGTGATGACGGCGGCCGTGCGGATGTCGTAGCCGTCGGCGCGCGGCGAGCCGCCGCTGGTGGCGCCGTGGGGCGTGTTGATCACCAGGTCGACCTCACGGTCGCGGATCAGTCCCACGATCGTGCGCTCCCCGCCGGGGCCCTCGCCCTCGGACTGCTTGCGGACCACGGTGGCCTGGACGCCGTTGCGCCGCAGCACCTCGGCCGTGCCGGCGGTGGCGAGGATCTCGAAGCCCATGTCGGCGATCTGCTTGACCGGGAAGATCATGTGCCGCTTGTCGCGGTTGGCGACCGACACGAAGACCTTGCCCGACAGCGGCAGCGACCCGTAGGCGGCGGCCTGCGCCTTGGCGAAGGCAGTGCCGAAGAAGGCGTCGAAGCCCATCACCTCGCCGGTCGAGCGCATCTCGGGGCCGAGGAGCGCGTCGACCGTGCGGCCGTCGGCGGTCTTGAAGCGGTCGAAGGGCATGACCGCCTCCTTGACCGCGATCGGCGACCCGTCGGGCAGGTGGCCGCCGTCGCCCTCGGCCGGCAGCACCCCGGCCGCGCGGAGGTCGGCGATCGACTCCCCCAGCATCACCCGGGCCGCGGCCTTCGCCAGCGGCGTGGCGGTGGCCTTGGAGACGAACGGCACGGTGCGCGAGGCGCGGGGGTTGGCCTCCAGGACGTAGAGCACGTCGGAGGCCAGGGCGAACTGGATGTTGAGCAGCCCGCGCACCCCCAGCCCGCGCGCGATGGCGTCCGTGGAGCGGCGGATGCGCTCGACCTCCTCGCGTCCGAGCGTGATCGGCGGCAGCGCGCACGACGAGTCGCCGGAGTGGATGCCGGCCTCCTCGATGTGCTCCATGACCCCGCCCAGGAAGAGCTCGTCGCCGTCGAAGATCGCGTCGACGTCGATCTCCACCGCGTCGTCGAGGAACCGGTCGACCAGCACCGGCTGGCGCTCGTTGATCAGCCCGTTGGCGACGTACTTCGCCAGGTAGGCCTCCAGCGCGGCGTCGTCGTAGACGATCTCCATGCCGCGCCCGCCGAGGACGTACGACGGCCGCACCAGGACGGGGTAGCCGATCTCGTGGGCGATGCGGTGGGCCTGGGGGTAGGACGTCGCGGTGCCGTGCTTGGGCGCCGGCAGGCCGGCGTCGGCGAGCACCCGGCCGAACGCGCCGCGCTCCTCGGCGAGGTGGATCGCCTCCGGCGTGGTGCCGACGATCGGCACGCCGGCGTCGGCGAGGCCCTGCGCCAGGCCGAGCGGAGTCTGGCCGCCCAGCTGGCACACCACGCCGGCGACCGGGCCCGCCAGCTGCTCGGCGTGGACGATCTCCAGGACGTCCTCCAGCGTGAGCGGCTCGAAGTAGAGCCGGTCGGAGGTGTCGTAGTCGGTGCTCACCGTCTCGGGGTTGCAGTTGACCATGATCGTCTCGTAGCCGGCCTCGGCCAGCGCGAGGGAGGCGTGGACGCAGCTGTAGTCGAACTCGATGCCCTGGCCGATCCGGTTGGGACCCGAGCCGAGGATGATCACCGCCTCCTTGCCCTCCGTGCGGGGCCGCACCTCGGTCTCCTCGTCGTAGGACGAGTAGTGGTAGGGCGTGCGCGCGGCGAACTCGGCGGCGCAGGTGTCCACGGTCTTGAACACGGGCCGGATGCCGAGCGCATGGCGTACGCCGCGCACGACGTCGGCGCTGAGGCCGCGGATCTTGCCGACCTGCTCGTCGGAGAAGCCGTGGCGCTTGGCGAGGCGGAGCAGGCCGGGGGTCAGCTCGGTGGCCTCGATGAGCTCCACCGCGACCTCGTTGATCAGCGCGAGCTGGTCGACGAACCACGGGTCGATGGCGGTGGCCTCGAAGATCTCCTCGGCCGTCGCGCCGGCGCGGATCGCGTCCATCACCTTCTTGAGCCGACCGTCGTGCGGGACCCTGATCTCCTCGAGCAGCGCCGCCTTGTCGAGCTCGACGAACTCCTTGTGCCAGTCGAACGGCGCGTGGCTGCTCTCCAGCGACCGCAGCGCCTTCTGCAGCGCCTCGGTGAAGTTGCGCCCGATGGCCATCGCCTCGCCGACCGACTTCATGTGGGTGGTCAGCGTCGGGTCGGCCTCGGGGAACTTCTCGAAGGCGAAGCGCGGCACCTTGACCACGACGTAGTCGAGCGTGGGCTCGAAGGACGCGGGGGTCTCCTGGGTGATGTCGTTGCGGATCTCGTCGAGGGTGTAGCCGATGGCGACCTTGGCCGCGATCTTGGCGATGGGGAAGCCGGTGGCCTTGGACGCCAGCGCGGAGGACCGCGAGACCCGGGGGTTCATCTCGATGACGATCAGCCGGCCGTCCGCCGGATTGACGGCGTACTGGATGTTGCAGCCGCCGGTGTCGACGCCGACGGCGCGGATGATGCCGATCGCGAGGTCGCGCATCGCCTGGTACTCACGGTCGGTGAGCGTCATCGCCGGCGCGACGGTGATCGAGTCGCCGGTGTGGACCCCCATCGGGTCGAGGTTCTCGATGGAGCAGACGATGACGCTGTTGTCGGCGCCGTCGCGCATCACCTCGAGCTCGTACTCCTTCCAGCCGAGGATCGACTCCTCGAGGAGCACCTCGGTGGTCGGGCTGGCCGCCAGTCCGGCCCCGCCGATGCGGCGCAGGTCGGCCTCGTCGTACGCCATGCCGGAGCCGGTGCCGCCCATGGTGAACGACGGGCGGACCACCATGGGGTAGCCCAGGTCGTCGGCGGCGGCGAGCAGGTCGTCGATCGAGTGGCAGATGACGCTGCGCGCCGACTCGCCGCCGAGCTGCTCGACGATCTTCTTGAACTGCTGGCGGTTCTCCCCGCGCTCGATCGCCTCGATCGAGGCGCCGATCAGCTCCACGCCGTACTTCTCCAGCACGCCGGCCTTGTCGAGGGCCATCGCGCAGTTGAGCGCGGTCTGCCCGCCGAGGGTGGCCAGCAGGGCGTCGGGACGCTCCTTGGCGATCACCTTCTCGACGTAGTCGGGGGTGATCGGCTCGACGTAGGTCGCGTCGGCGAACTCCGGGTCGGTCATGATCGTGGCCGGGTTGGAGTTGACCAGGATGACCCGCAGGCCCTCCTCGCGCAGCACGCGGCAGGCCTGGGTGCCGGAGTAGTCGAACTCCGCCGCCTGGCCGATGATGATCGGCCCGGAGCCGATGACCAGGACGCTCTCGATGTCCGTGCGCTTGGGCATGTCAGGCGTCCTTCCGCTGGGGCCGCTGGGAGCTGACGTCGGCCATCAGGTCGCAGAACCGGTCGAAGAGGTAGGCGGCGTCGTGCGGGCCCGCGGCCGCCTCGGGGTGGTACTGCACGGAGAAGCTGACGAGCCGGCCGTCGGCGTCGCGCAGCTCGAGCCCCTCGACGACGTCGTCGTTGAGGCACACGTGGCTGACCGACGCCTCGCCGAACTCGGTCGTCGTCGAGCCCTCGAGCGGTGCGTCGACCGCGAAGCCGTGGTTGTGGGCGGTGACCTCCACCTTGCCGGTGGTGCGGTCCATCACCGGCTGGTTGATGCCGCGGTGGCCGTACTTCAGCTTGTAGGTGCCGAAGCCGAGCGCGCGGCCGAAGAGCTGGTTGCCGAAGCAGATGCCGAAGTAGGGCACGCCGGCGCGCAGCGCGTCCTGCAGCAGCCGGACCTGGCCGGTGGTGGCGGCCGGGTCACCGGGACCGTTGGAGAAGAAGAGCCCGTCGGGGGCGACGGCGAGGACGTCGTCGATGCCGGCGGTGGCCGGCAGCACGTGCACCTCGATGCCGCGCTCGCTCATCATCCGCGGGGTGTTGGCCTTGATCCCGAGGTCGACGGCGGCGACCGTGAAGCGCTTCTCGCCCACCGCGGGGACGACGTAGGGCTCCGCGGTGGTGACGGCCTCACTGAGGTTGGCGCCGCTCATCTGCGCCGACTCCCGCACCCGGTCGAGCAGGCGCTGCGGGTCGGTCTCTGTCGTCGAGATGCCCACGCGCATCGCGCCCCGCTCGCGCAGGTGGCGGGTCAGCGCGCGGGTGTCGACGCCGCTGATGCCCACCACGCCCTGTGCGCGCAGGTCGTCGTCCAGGGTGCGCACGCTGCGCCAGCTGCTCGGCACCCGGGCGGGGTCGCGCACGACGTAGCCGGCGACCCAGATGCGCGAGGACTCGACGTCCTCGTCGTTCATGCCGGTGTTGCCGACGTGCGGGGCCGTCATCACGACGACCTGGCGGTGGTAGCTGGGGTCGGTCAGCGTCTCCTGGTAGCCGGACATGCCGGTGGAGAAGACCGCCTCGCCGAAGGTCTCGCCCTCGGCTCCGAACGACTCACCGCGAAAGGTGCGCCCGTCCTCGAGGACCAAGAGCGCTGGGGCAGGCAGAGCCATGCCGTACCTCCTTCTCCGCCTCACGGGACGGATCGTTAAAGGATGTTCGAGCCGTCGCCGACCCTACCAGCGAGATCACGTGCCTGCGGCATCGTGCCGGCCTGTCGAGACACCGTGTGCGGGCCAGTCCGACGGCGGGTCGGGAGGCCGGTCGGGAGGCGGGCCGGACCCACCTGATGACCAAGGTCTCACCACGACGGGCCGGTCGGCCCCGTGAGCAGGGGCGCCGGGCTGCCACGCTGTGGCCATGCGCATCGTCGAGATCGACCAGGCCGTCCGCGAGGTGCGGGAGCACTGTGCCCCGCTCGGGAGTCCGCGGGTGGTGACCAGCGGCAACCACGCCACTCCGGTCACCCTCCTCGGCCCGCTGCTGGCGGAGCTGCCGCAGGCCCGCCTCCACGCCCTCAACGCCCAGCCCGACGTCCCGATCCACGACGGCGTGGTGCCCGAGACGACGTTCGTGGGGCCCGGTTTCCGCCGGCACCCTCGGCTGGCCTACGTGCCGTGCCGGCTCTCGATGGTCCCGCGACTCTTCCACGGCCCGCTCGCGCCCGACGTGGTCGTGGTGCACACGACCACGCCCCGCGACGGCCAGGTCTCGCTGGGGCTGGAGGTCAACGTGCTCCCGGCCGCGATCGAGGCGGCCCGCGAGCGCGGCGCCCTGGTCGTCGCCCAGCTCAACCCCCGGATGCCGTGGACCTTCGGCGACGCCGTCGTGTCGGTGGGCGACCTCGACCTCGGCGTCGAGGTCGACGTCGCCCTGACGACCCACGTGGCCCGCCCACCGAGCGAGGACGCCCGCCTGATCGGGTCGCTGGTGGCCGCCGAGATCGGCGACGGCGCGACCCTGCAGGCCGGCATCGGCGAGGTGCCGGACGCCACGATCGCCGGAGTGCTCGAGCGCCGCGGCCTCAAGGTGTGGACCGAGATGTTCAGCGACGGCGTCCTGGTGCTGGAGGAGGCAGGAGCGCTCGACACCGCCACCCCCGTGCGCACGTCGTTCGTGTTCGGCAGCAGCGAGCTGTACGCGTGGGTGGACGACAACCCGCGGGTGTGGATGCTGCGCACCGAGACGACCAACTCCCCCGCCGTCATCGCCCAGCAGCCGGCGATGACGTCGATCAACACCGCTCTGCAGGTCGACCTGTTCGACCAGGCCAACGCGTCGCGGATCGGCGCCCGGATCCACAGCGGGTTCGGCGGCCAGACCGACTTCACCGTCGGCGCCAGCCACTCACCGGGCGGGCGGGCGTTCATGGCGCTGCGCAGCTGGCACCCGCGCGCCGACGTGTCGACGATCGTGCCGCTCGTCGACGAGCCGGTCACCTCGCTGCAGCACGGCGCCGTGGTCACCGAGCAGGGCGTGGCGTGGATGTGGGGGCGCAGCGAGCGCGAGCAGGCGCGCAACCTCATCGAGCACGCCGCCCACCCGAGCGTGCGCGACGACCTCTGGGAGGAGGCGAGGGCGCTCGGCCTGGCCTGACGGGCGGCGCGCCCTCCCACCTCCAAACGTCATGGGAGTCCCCGGTCCCGACCGGGCGTCCTCATGACGTCGGCCGGCGGATCAGGCGTACGTCAGGAGACGAGCACGCAGAACACGTGCCCCGCAGGGCTGGCGTAGGCCCGCAGCGGCTCCTCCTCGTCGTCGGTGCGGTCCAGGCGCGGCTCACCTCCGAGCTCGAGCACCAGGTCGTGCACGGCGTCCAGGGCCGACACCGACGGCACGGTCGTGTCGAGGTGCGACACCGCCGGATGTCCCGGCTCGGGCCAGCGGCTCGGCGGGAGGGCGTCGACCTGCTGGATCGCGAGGGCGCGGTGTCCGTCGGGGTGGGTGAGCACCACCCAGTCGGCGTCGTCGTCCGACCCGTCGTCCGGGGGCTCGTCGCCGGCTCGGTAGGCCAGGCCGAGCAGGCCGCGCCAGAACTCCGACTCCTGGCGAACGTCGACCGCGTCGAGGACGGTGTGCAGCAGGTGCGGCACGACGGGTGGGAAGTCGCTCATCAGTAGAGCCCCTTGTCGTAGTTGGCCGGGCGGTAGTAGTCCTCGAGCTCGGCGAGCCCCTGGCCGGCGACCGGCTCGAGCTCGTGGGCGATGACCGCGCGCGGCGGCACCTGCTCGGGGTCCCACGTGCCGGGCTCCCACAGCTGCGCACGCCGGAACGCCTTGGAGCAGTGGAAGAAGACCGTCTCGATCTCCACGACCAGCGCCAGCACCGGGCGGCGACCCCGCACCGCGAGGGCGTCGAAGAACGGCGCGTCGGACACCAGGCGCGCGCGACCGTTGATGCGCAGCGTGTCGCCGCGCCCGGGCACGACGAACACCAGGCCGACGTGGGGGTTGGCCAGCACGTTGCGGTAGCCGTCGACGCGTCGGTTGCCCGGACGCTCGGCGATCGCGATGGTCGCGTCGTCCACGACGTGCACGAGCGTGCCGGCCGGGTCGCCCTTCGGGCTGGCGTCGCAGCGTCCGTCGGCGTCGGCGGTGGCGAGCACGCAGAACGGCGACGCCGCGAGCCAGGCGCGGTCGATGTCGCTCAGCCGTGCGCGCTCCTTGGTGCGCGCGCGCTCCCCCGGTCGTCCCACCAGGTCTTCGAGCTGATCGGGCGTGGTCACGGCGGGCCAGGCGGCCTCGTCCTCGGTCGTCGACGTGCGCATGACGCCGACGCTACTCGCCCGCGGTGGCAGGATGACCGACATGACGGCGTGGATCCAGGTCTTCCTCGACACGCCCGCGAGCGCGTTCGACGGGACCGTGCGGTTCTGGTCCGCCGTGACCGGGTGGACGCCGTCCGAGCGGCGCGGGGAGGACGGCCAGTTCCTCACCCTGGTGCCTGCGTCGGGTGCGGCGTACGTCAGGGTGCAGGCCGTCGACGCCCCGGCGGGCGTGCACCTCGACCTCGACTCGTCCGACCGGTCGGCGGCCGTGGCCCGCGCGACCTCGCTGGGCGCGACGCCGGCCTGGACCTACCACGACGTGGAGGTGATGCGCTCCCCCGGCGGCCTCGCGTTCTGCCACACGCTCGTGGACGGCGAGCCGCGACTGGTGCGCGACGGCGCCACGATCCTCGACCAGGTGTGCCTCGACGTGCCCTCCCGCCAGTGGGACGCCGAGGTCGCCTTCTGGGCCGACCTCACCGGGCGCGGTCCGCAGCAGGGGCCGTCGCCCGCGTTCGTCCGACTGGTCGAGTACGGCATGCTCCGCCTGCTGCTGCAGCGCCTCGACGAGCCCGACGGGACGGTGCGCGCCCACCCCGACCTCGCGACCGCGGACCGCGCGGCCGACGTCGCGGAGCACGTGCGGCTCGGCGCCCGGCTCGAGGCCGTGCACGACCACTGGACCGTGCTCACCGCGCCGGGCGGGCAGGTCTACTGCCTCACCGACCGCGACCCGGCCACCGGCCGCGCCGGCTGAGGGTGCGGCTCAGACCAGGGCCCCGTCACGCACGGTGACCCGGCCGCCGTAGACCGTATGCACGACCCGCGAGGTGAGGCTGCGGCCGTGCCACGGGTTGTTGCGCGAGAGCGACGCCGAGCTGTCGCGGTCGACGGTGACCTGCGCGTCGGGGTCGACGAGCACGACGTGCGCCGGCGATCCCGCGGCGAGCGGCCTGCCCTGGTCGGCGAGCCCCGCGATCCGCGCCGGCGTCGCCGACATGACCCGCGCGATGTCGCTCCACGACAGCTCGGGCAGCGCGGTGCGTACGACGGCGAGCGCGGTCTCGATGCCGGTCATGCCGAAGGCGGCGTCGACGAACGCGTGCTCCTTGTCGTGGCGGGCGTGCGGCGCGTGGTCGGTGGCGACGGCGTCGATCGTGCCGTCGGCCAGCGCCTCGCGGAGCGCGTCGACGTCCTCCTGCGGGCGCAGGGGCGGGTTGACCTTGAACGTCGGGTCGTAGCCGGTGAGCATGTCGGTGGTCAGCAGCAGGTGGTGGGGCGTGACCTCGGCGGTGACGTCGATGCCCTGGGTCTTGGCCCAGCGGAGCACCTCGACCGAGCCGGCGGTCGAGACGTGCGCGACGTGCACGCGCGAGCCGGTGTGCCGGGCGAGCATCACGTCGCGGGCGACGATGACCTCCTCGGCGATCCCCGGCCAGCCGGGCAGCCCGAGGCGACCGGAGAGCTCGCCCTCGTGGCAGCAGGCAGCGGGCCCGGCGAGGGTCGGGTCCTGGGAGTGCTGCGACACCACGCCGCCGAACGCCTTGACGTACTCCAGCGCCCGGCGCATCACCCGCGCGTCGTGGACGCACTTCCCGTCGTCGGAGAACACCGTCACCGCCGCCCTCGACCGGTGCATCAGCCCCAGCTCGGCCAGCTCCTCGCCGCCCAGTCCGCGGGTCACCGCCCCGACGGGCTGCACGTGCACCAGCCCGGCCTCGCGGCCCAGCTCCCACACCCGCGTGGCCGCCTCGGCGGTGTCGGTCACGGGCGAGGTGTTGGCCATCGCGAGCACGGCCGTGTAGCCGCCCAGCGCCGCGGCCCGCGAGCCGGTCAGGATCGTCTCGGCGTCCTCGCGGCCGGGCTCGCGCAGGTGGGTGTGCAGGTCGACGAGCCCGGGCAGGGCGACCAGGCCGTCGGCGTCGATGGTCTCGGCGCCCGCCGGCGCCTCGTCGACCAGCCGCCCCGCGTCGTCGACGTACAGGTCCCCGGACGCCTCGCCGAGCAGCGCGGCCCCCTTGATCACCAGCGACATCAGGCGGTCCCTCCCCGGGTCGCCCCGGCCAGCAGGTGGTAGAGCACGGCCATCCGGATCGCGAGCCCGCTGGAGACCTGCTCCAGCACCACCGACTGGGCCGCGTCGGCGGCGTCGGCGGCGATCTCGAGGCCGCGGTTCATCGGGCCCGGGTGGCAGATCGGCACGTCGGGCTTGAGCAGCGCGAGCCGGTCGCGGGTGAGCCCGTAGCCGACGGTGTACTCGCGCGGGCTCGGGAAGAACGCGCCCGACATCCGCTCGCGCTGGACCCGCAGCATCATCACGGCGTCGGCGTCGGGAAGCACCGCGTCGAGGTCGTACGACGTCTCGAAGCCCGCCGCGGCCGACCACGCGGCGATCCCGCTCGGCATCAGCGTGGGCGGCGCCACGACCGTGACGCGCGCCCCGAGCCTGGTCAGGCACTGGACGTTGGAGCGGAAGACGCGGCTGTGGGTCAGGTCGCCGACGATCGCGACGTGCCGGCCCTCGAGCGAGCCGAGGTGGCGCCGCAGCGTGTAGGCGTCGAGCAGCGCCTGGGTGGGGTGCTCGTGCATGCCGTCGCCGGCGTTGACGACGGCCGCGTCGACCCACTGGCTGACCTGGAGCGCGGCGCCGCTGGCGGGGTGGCGGATCACCAGGCCGTCCACGCCCATCGCGCAGACGGTCAGCACGGTGTCGCGCAGGCTCTCGCCCTTCGACGTGCTCGAGCCCTTGGCGCTGACGTTGATGACGTCGGCGGAGAGCCACTTGCCGGCGATCTCGAACGACGACCGGGTGCGGGTCGAGTCCTCGAAGAACATGTTGACGACCGTGCGACCACGCAGGGCCGGCAGCTTCTTGACGTCGCGGGTCTGCACGTCGTGCATGTCGGCGGCCGTCTCGAACAGCTGGAGGATCTCGTCGGTCGTCAGGTCGTCGATGGAGAGCAGGTGCTTCACGAGATCGTCACCTCGTCGGCGCCGTCGACCTCGGCCAGCCGCACGCTGACGCGCTCGGCGAGGGCGCTGGGCAGGTTCTTGCCGACGTGGTCGGCGCGGATCGGCAGCTCGCGGTGGCCGCGGTCGACCAGCACGGCGAGGCGTACGGCGCCGGGCCGGCCGAGGTCGGCGAGCGCGTCGAGCGCCGCCCGGATGGTGCGCCCGGAGAACAGCACGTCGTCGACCAGGACGACGACCTTCCCGTCGATGCCACCGGGGGGCAGGGCCGTCTTGTGGGCCCGCCGGGTGGGCTGGGAGCGCAGGTCGTCGCGATACATCGTCACGTCGAGCTCGCCCACCGCGACCGGTGCGCCCTCGACCGCGGCGATCCTCTCGGCGATGCGTCGCGCGAGGGGCACGCCGCGGGTGTGCAGGCCGAGCAGCACCAGGTCGGTGGCGCCCTTGTTGCGCTCGAGCAGCTCGTGCGAGATCCGCGTCAGCGCCCGGGAGATGTCGTGGGCGTCGAGGACGGTGCGCTCGGTGCGGTCCGCGCTCCCGGTCGGTGCGGTCGCGTCGGGGACGGCGTCTGTCGCGGTCTCGTCGGTGGCAGGCATCTGCGCGCCGGACCTCCTTCTCCGCCTCACGGGACGGCTCGTTAAAGGATGTCGATCGGGAGCGACCCTAGCAGTCGGGCCCGCCAGGAGCGCCGGAGTAGTACGCTCGCAGAGCAGCGGTACTCTCCGCGCACGCAGGTCAGGAACTTCATATGGGCATCGGCTACGCCACCGCATATCGCGCCGGGATCACTCCCTGGGAGAAGGCGAGCCGCGAGGACCAGCCCACCCTCCTGCACCTCCTCGATCACGAGGAGACCCTTCGCCCCGACCGGCTCCGTCGCGCGATCGACCTCGGCTGCGGCCGCGGCGCCAACACCAAGCTCCTCGTCGACCGCGGCTGGGACGCCATGGGGATCGACTTCGTCCGCCAGGCCGTCGACGTCGCCGTGCGCCGCAACGGCCTCGACGACGCCCGGTTCGTCATCGGCGACGTGCGCCACCTGGTGCACTCCGGCGTGGGCAACCGGTTCGACCTGTTCCTCGACGTCGGGTGCTTCCAGAGCCTCGACGACGCCGGCCGCACCCTCATGGCCGGCGGTGTCACCGAGCTCGCCGAGCCCGACGCCACCATCCTGATGCGTACGGGCGGCCCGCGGGCGTGGCCCATCCGCGCGCGCAACGCCGTGCGTCACGACATCGAGCGCGCCTACCGCGGCTGGGACGTGACGGCCGTGTCGGGCATCGGCTCGACCGACGCCGCAGCTCCCGCCCGCGCGCCCGGCGGGCGTCGCGGCGAGTGGTTCCGCCTCACCCGCGCCTGATCCTGTCCGGGGGCCCAACTGGCTGCTGTCGGAGTCCCCGCTCGAGCGGGGAGTCTGACACTTGGAGGCCTTTGCAACCGCCTCCAGGTGTCGAAGTCCCCGCTCGAGCGGGGACTTCGACGACGACACGGGACGGCCAGGGACGGGGCCCGCGGGAGCTCAGCGCTCCAGGATGGCGACGACCCCCTGGCCGCCGGCGGCGCAGATCGAGATCAGCGCCCGGCCCGAGCCCTTCTGGGCGAGCAGCTTCGCGGCGACGGGGAGGATCCGGCCGCCGGTGGCGGCGAAGGGGTGGGCCGCGGCGAGCGAGGAGCCGTTGACGTTGAGCCGGTCGTGGTCGATGGCGCCGAGCGGGGCGTCGAGGCCGAGCCGCTCGGTGCAGAACACCGGGTCCTCCCAGGCCGCGAGCGTCGCCAGGACCTGCGAGGCGAACGCCTCGTGGATCTCGTAGTAGTCGAAGTCCTGCAGCGTGAGCCCGTTGCGCGCGAGCATCCGCGGCACGGCGTACGCCGGAGCCATCAGCAGGCCCTCGTGCCCGTTGACGTAGTCGACGGCCGCGGTCTCGGCGTCGACGAGGTGCGCGAGCACCGGCAGGCCGCGCTCCTGCGCCCACTCGTCGCTGGAGAGCAGCACCGCGGACGCACCGTCGGACAGCGGGGTGCTGTTGCCGGCGGTCATCGTGGCCGCTGCGCCCTTGCCGAAGACAGGCGTGAGCGCCGCGAGCCTCTCCACCGACGTGTCGGGGCGCAGGTTGTTGTCGCGCTCGACCCCGCGGAACGGCGTCACGAGGTCGTCGTGGAAGCCCTCGTCGTACGAACGGGCGAGGTGGTGGTGCGAGCGCGCGGCCAGCTCGTCCTGGGCCTCGCGGGTGATCCGCCACTCGAGGGCGGTCAGCGCCGCGTGCTCGCCCATGGAGAGGCCGGTGCGGGGCTCGCCGTTCTGCGGGATGTCGAGGCCGATGTCGCCGGGACGGATCGAGCCGAGGGCCTTGAGCCGGCCGGCGGTGTCCTTGGCGGCGCTGACGCGCATCAGCTTGCGACGGAGCCTGTCGCTGATCGCGACCGGGGCGTCCGAGGTGGTGTCGGTGCCGCCCGCGACCCCGGCGTCGACGACGCCGAGGGCGATCTTGGTGGCCACCTGGATCGCGGCCTGCAGCCCGGTGCCGCAGGCCTGCTGGATGTCGACGGCCGGGGTCTCGGGCGCGAGGCGGGAGCCGAGGACGCACTCGCGGGTCAGGTTGAAGTCGCGCGAGTGCTTGAGCACGGCGCCGGCGACGACCTCGCCGAGCCGCTCGCCCCGCAGGTCGAACCGGTCGACCAGGCCGTCGATCGCCGCGGTGAGCATCTCCTGGTTGGAGACCCCGGCGTAGACGGTGTGGGAGCGCGCGAACGGGATGCGGTTGCCGCCGACGACGGCGACGGGGCGGGTGGTGGGCTGCATGTTCCTATCCTTGCCGCAGCGCCGGCTCCCGCCAACGGCGGGAGGGCCACGCCACCCGAAGCGGACTCCGAGCCGCGCCCGTCCCGTCCCCCACCCCGCGAAGAGGCAGGCACCCACCATGCGTGACCGCTACCAGGGCTTCGTGTCCTCCCCGATCGGCAAGCAGCTCGTCAAGGTCCTCGGCCTGCCCGACCCGACTCCGCTCCAGCGCTGGTCCGAGGGCGCGCCCCTGGTCGACGGGCTCGTGATCCTCGGCGGTGCGGGCCGCCTGGCCGAGACCCTCCCCACCACGCTCGACGGACTCGGCATCGCCTCGGCGACGACCCTCGGGGACGGCGCCCGCGCCAAGGCGCTCGTGTTCGACGCCACCGGCATCACCGACACCACCGCCCTGGTCGCGCTGCAGGAGTTCTTCACCCCGCTCATGCGGCGCCTCGAGCCGTGCCCGCGGGTCGTCGTCCTCGGGACGCCGCCCGAGCAGCGCACCGGCTCCGAGCGGGTCGCCCAGCGCGCGCTCGAGGGGTTCACCCGCTCGCTCGGCAAGGAGATCGGCCGCGGTGGCACCGTGCAGCTCGTCTACGTCGCCCCGGCCGCCGACGGCGCCATCGCCTCGACCCTGGCGTTCCTGCTCTCCCCCAGGTCGGCCTACGTCTCCGGCCAGGTGGTGCGCGTCGGCAGCCACGGCGCCGCGACCACCACCGTGCCGGCCACCGACCCGGGACGCCCGCTGGCCGGCAAGGTCGCGCTGGTGACCGGGGCCAGCCGCGGCATCGGCGAGGAGATCGCGCGCGTCCTGCACCGCGACGGCGCGCGGGTCGTCGGCGTCGACGTGCCGCAGGCGGCCAGCGAGCTGCAGACCCTGATGGCCGAGCTCGACGGTGACCACCTGGTGCTCGACATCACCGTCAAGGACGCGCCGCAGCGCATCGCCCACCACCTGCGCGAGCACCACGGCGGCGTCGACGTGGTCGTGCACAACGCGGGCATCACCCGCGACCGGAGGCTCGCCAACATGGACACCGAGCGCTGGAGCAGCGTCATCGCCGTCAACCTCACCGCGCCCGAGCGGATCACCCGCGAGCTGCTCGACTCGGGGGTCCTCCACGCCGAGGGCCGGATCGTCGGCGTCGCGTCGACGTCGGGCATCGCCGGCAACGTCGGGCAGACCAACTACGCCACGTCGAAGGCGGGCGTGATCGGCCTCGTCGACAGCCTGCGCGACGAGCTCGAGGACGGCACCACCGTCAACGCCGTCGCCCCCGGCTTCATCGTCACGCAGATGACCGCGGCGGTGCCGTTGCTGACCCGCGAGGTCGGCCAGCGCCTCAACGCCATGGCGCAGGGCGGCCTGCCGGTCGACGTCGCCGAGACGGTCGCGTGGCTCGCCGGCCCCGCGTCGGCGGCGGTCAACGGCAACGTCGTGCGGGTGTGCGGCCAGATGATGCTGGGGGCGTGATGGCGGGCGACTCGGTCGCCGCGCTGGTGCGCGCCGCGCTCCCGGCGGTGCCGCTCGTCAACCAGCTGCCCGGCATCCGCAAGGGCGACCCCGCGGGCTTCACCGGGCTGGCTCGCAGCCGCGGGCGGGTCGTCGTCGTGCGTGCCCGCGTCGACGCGTACGCCGACGTGTGCGGCTTCCCCCGCCGCGACGTCGTGCCCGTCACGTACCCGCACCTGTTGGCGTTCCCGCTGCACGTGGCGATCATGACCGACCGGGCGTTCCCCTACGCCGCTATCGGGATGGTGCACGTGGCGAACACCATCACCGCGCACCGCGAGGTCGCGGTGGGTGAGCGCCTCGACGTCGCCACAGCGGTGGGCGGGCCGCGACCGCACGCCCGGGGCGTGCTGCTCGACTTCACCACCACGGTCTCCGGCGACGACGGCACGGCGTGGGAGTCCACCTCCACCTACCTCCGCCGCGGGGCGTCCGTCCCCGGCGAGCCCGCACCCGGCCTGCAGGTCCCGGACCCGCCCAGCGGAGGCGTCGAGTGGCGGCTGCCCGCCGGCCTCGGGCGCACGTACGCCGGGGTGTCGGGCGACGCCAACCCGATCCACCTGTACGCCCTGCCGGCGCGGGCGCTGGGGTTCCCGCGCCAGATCGCCCACGGCATGTGGACGCTGGCCCGGTCGGTGGCCGCGATCGAGAACAGGCTCCCGGCGGCCGTGACGGTCGAGGCGGCGTTCAAGAAGCCGGTGCTGCTGCCCGCCACCGTGGCCTACGCCGCGCGCCAAGACGACCACGGCTGGACCTTCGCGCTGACCGACCCGACCGACGGGTCCCCGCACCTGCTCGGCCGGACCTCCCCCGCCTGACGGTTCATCAAGGTATGCAGGGCAACCCGCACTTCCCGGCCTCAATTGATCGAGGGAAGTGCCGGTTCAGCGACATACCTTGATGAACCATCAGCGACGGCGCGCCGCACCGCGGCCCGCTACGCCCGGTCGTCGCGCAGCCGGATCAGGCCCTCCTGGGCGACGGTCGCGACGAGCTCACCCGTCCGCGAGAACACCCGCGCCAGGGCGAGCCCGCGCGCTCCCCCGGCGAACGGCGCGAACTGGTCGTAGAGCCACCAGTCGTCGGCGCGGAAGGGACGGTGGAACCAGATCGTGTGGTCGAGCGAGGCGGGCTGGAGGCGGGGCGAGCCGATGTGGATGCCGTGCGGGACCAGGGTCGCGCCGAGCAGCGTCAGGTCGCTGGCGTAGGTGAACGCCGCCTGCTGCGTCGTGACGTCGTCGCCGAGGTCGCCGTCGACCTTGATCCAGAGCCGGGCGCGGGCCGGCTGGTCCGGGTCCTCGGGGATCCCCATCCCCGTCATGCCGACGTGGCGGATGTCGAGCGCCGCCCACTCGCGCTCCCACTGCCCGACGGCGCCGGGCGACAGGCCGCGTGCGAGCTCCGACAGCGGCATCCCCTGCTCCGGGGTCGGCACCTCGGGCATCCGGTCCTGGTGCTCGAGGCCGGGCTCGACCACCTGGAAGTCGGCGGTCATGTAGTAGATCGCCCGCCCGTGCTGGCGCGCCGAGACGCGCCGGGTGACGAACGAGCGGCCGTCGCGGATGCGCTCGACGTCGTAGACGATCGGCACCGTGGTGTCGCCGGGGCGCAGGAAGTAGGAGTGCATCGAGTGCATCACGAAGGTGCTCTCGACGCTGCGGGTGGCGGCCACGACGGCCTGGGCCGCGACCTGGCCGCCGAACACCCGCTGCCGCTCGGTGTCGGCCTGGGCACCCCGGTAGAGGTCCACCTCGAGCTGTTCGAGGTCGAGGAGCGCGGTGAGCTCCGCGGCGCTGCCGGCCATCAGCGGCCGTCCCAGCCGGGGTCGTCGTCGCGCGAGCCGGAGTCGTCCTTGGGGTCGCCGTCGAGGTTGGCCAGGAACGCCTCGAACGCGCTGCCGATCTCCTCGCCGGTGGGCAGCGGGCCGTCGCCGGCCAGCAGGGACGACCCGCTCGCCTCGGCCTCGCGGAAGGAGTCGTACTGCTGTTCCAGTCCACGCACCACCTCGCCGACCTCGTCGTGGCTGGCGAGGTAGCGGTCGACCTCGGTCATGGTGATCTCGGCGGCCTCGCGGAGCTCGGTGAGGTCGATGGTGAGGTGGCCGCCGATCTCGAGGTGCTCGAGCAGCACCAGGGCGGCCTGGGGGTACTCCATCTGGGCGAGGTAGTGCGGGATGTGCGCGACGAAGCCGAGCGCGTCGACGCCCCACTCCCCCAGCCGGATCTCCAGCAGCGCCTGCGCGCTGGCCGGGACCCGCAGCTCGCCCTGCCACGGGCTCTCGCCCGGGACGAGGTCGGGGCGGTTGGCGTGCGGCGTGATGGCGATCGGCCGGGTGTGCGGCACCGCCATCGGCACGGCGCCCATGCTGACCACCCGCGAGACGCCGAAGCGCTCCACGACCTCCCGCACGGCGCGCGCGAAGCCCTCCCACCGGATGTCGGGCTCGGGGCCGGCGAGCAGCAGGAACGGCGTGCCGCCGGTGTCGCGCATCGCGCGGACCACCAGCCGGGGCGCCTCGTAGTCGGTGTAGTGGTCGCGGATGAACGTCACGGGCGGGCGGCGCGCGCGGTAGTCGTGCAGCGAGTCGACGTCGAAGGTCGCCACGACCTTGCCCTCCGTCAGCCCGGCGAGGTGGCGCGCGGCGAGCTCGGCGGACTTGCCGGCGTCGAGGAATCCGGTGAGGACGACGACGAGCGTGAGGTCGCCGGCGTCGGCCGGCATCGACAGCTCGGCGTCGTCGACGATGTGCACGAGTCGTTCGGCCATGGGCAGGAGCCTAGTGAGTGCGACCTCGTGACCTGACACACACCCGCCGATGATGGGCAGGCGTTGTTACCCAAGGGTAACGTGGTCTCACCCTGTCCACTGAGAGCCTGGGAGTAGCCAGTGTCCCGACCACAGCGTGAGGTCGTCTTCGTCGACGGCGTACGCACCCCGTTCGGCAAGGCCAAGGGCCAGTACGCCGAGACGCGGGCCGACGACCTCGTCATCAAGTGCATCCGCGAGCTGATGCGCCGCAACCCGTCGCTGCCGCCCGAGCGCGTCGAGGAGGTGGCCGTCGCCGCCACCACCCAGATCGGCGACCAGGGCCTGACGATCGGGCGCACCGCCGCCCTCCTCGCCGGACTGCCGCAGAGCGTGCCCGGCTACTCCATCGACCGCATGTGCGCGGGCGCGATGACCGCCGTCACCAACACCGCGTCCGGCATCGCGTTCGGTGCCTACGACGTCGCGATCGCCGGCGGCGTCGAGCACATGGGCCGCCACCCCATGGGCGAGGGCGTCGACCCCAACCCGCGCATCCTCTCCGAGCGGATCGTCGACCCCGACGCGCTCGTGATGGGCAAGACCGCGGAGAACCTGCACGACCGCTACCCCACGATCACCAGGCAGCGCGTCGACGAGTACGCCGTGCGCAGCCAGCAGAAGACCAAGGCCGCCTACGACGCCGGCAAGATCCAGCCCGACCTGGTGCCGGTCGCGACCCGCTCCGCCGAGGCGGGCTGGGGCCTGGCCACGCTCGACGAGCCGATGCGGCCCGAGACGACCATGGAGTCGCTCGCCGGGCTCAAGACCCCCTTCCGCTCCCACGGCAACGTGACCGCGGGCAACGCCGCCGGCATCAACGACGGCGCCACCGCCGCGCTGCTCGCCGACGAGGAGACCGCGCGCGAGCTCGGCCTCCCGGTGAAGATGCGCCTGGTCACCTACGCCTTCGTCGGCGTCGAGCCCGAGGTGATGGGCGCCGGCCCGATCCCGGCGACCGAGAAGGCGCTCAGGCTCGCCGGTCTCACCATCGACGACATCGACGCGTTCGAGGTCAACGAGGCGTTCGCCGTGCAGGTGCTCGCGTTCCTCGAGCACTACGGCATCGCCGACGACGACCCGCGGGTCAACCCCTACGGCGGCGCGATCGCGATGGGCCACCCGCTGGCCTCCTCCGGCGTACGCCTGATGAACCAGCTGGCGCGCCAGTTCGAGGAGCGTCCCGAGGTCCGCTACGGCCTCACGACCATGTGCATCGGCATCGGCATGGGCGGCACCGTGATCTGGGAGAACCCGCACTGGACCGGCGCCGACTCCACCAGCTCCGACTCGACGGGAGACACCAAGTGAGCACGCACGACACCAGCGTCTACGAGCGCGCGCAGGCGATCGTCTCCGACGCCGAGCGCGTGACCCGCGCCCACCTGCGCACGGTGGCGCTGCCGGGCGTGACGTTCGGGCTGATCACCCTCGACAACGGCGAGGACCACACCAAGCCCAACACGTTCGGGCCGGCGTCGCTGCTCGCCCTCAACGAGGCGATCGACGCGGCCCTGGCCGACGAGACGATCGACGCGATCGCGGTGACGGGCAAGCCGTTCATCCTGGCGGCCGGCGCCGACCTCACCGCCATCCAGGGCGGCGGCCCCGACGCCGTGCGCACCGTCGGCGAGCTCGGCCACGCGGTGTTCCGCAAGCTGCAGGACGGTGGCAAGCCGTCGTTCGGCCTCGTCAACGGCCTCGCCCTCGGCGGCGGCCTCGAGGTGGCCCTGCACTGCACCTACCGCACCGTCATGGACTCCGCGCCGGCCCTCGGCCTGCCCGAGGTCATGCTCGGCCTGGTGCCCGGCTGGGGCGGCGCCTGGCTGGTGCCCAACCTGGTCGGCGCCGACAAGGCAGTGACGCTGATCGTCGAGAACCCGCTCAACCAGGGCAGGACGCTGGGCGGCAAGGCGGCCTACGACTTCGGGCTGGCCGACGCGGTCTTCGGTGGTGCCGACTTCCTGGAGCAGTCGCTGCTGTGGGCCGCGTCCGTCGTACGTGGCGAGACCGTCGTCGAGCGCCCGGAGGTCGACCGGGGCGAGGCCTGGGACGCCGCGATCGAGCGCGCCCGGGGCATCGTCGCGGCCAAGACCGGCGGCGCGTCCCCTGCCGCCGCGAAGGCCGTCGAGCTCATCGCCGCGGCGCGCAACAGCGACCGCGACACCGGCTTCGCGGCCGAGGACGACGCCCTCGAGGAGCTGTCGAGGACCGCCGAGCTGCTCGCCTCGCTCTACTCGTTCGACCTCGTGCAGAAGCGCGCCAAGCGGCCTGCCGGGGCGCCCGACCGGTCGCTCGCCCGTCCGGTGACGAAGGTCGGCATCGTCGGCGCCGGCCTGATGGCCAGCCAGCTCGCGCTGCTGTTCGTCCGTCGCCTGCAGGTGCCGGTCGTGCTGACCGACCTCGACCAGGAGCGCGCCGACAAGGGCGTGGCCTACGTCCACGCCGAGATCGACAAGCTCCTCGCCAAGGGCCGGATCAACCAGGACAAGGCCAACCGCCACAAGGCGCTGGTCACGGGTGAGACCGACAAGCAGGTCGCCTTCGGTGACGCCGACTTCGTGATCGAGGCGGTCTTCGAGGAGATGGCGATCAAGAAGACCGTCTTCGCCGACGTCGAGCAGGTCGTCTCGCCCGAGTGCGTGCTGGCGACCAACACCTCCTCGCTGTCGATCACCGAGATGGCGGCCGACCTCCAGCACCCCGAGCGGGTCGTGGGCTTCCACTTCTTCAACCCGGTCGCGGTCATGCCGCTGCTGGAGATCGTCAAGGGCGACGCCACCGACGACGCGACGCTGGCGACTGCGTTCGCGACCGGCAAGGCGCTGAAGAAGACCTCGATCCTGGTCAAGGACAGCCCGTCGTTCATCGTCAACCGCCTCCTCGGCCGCTTCCTGGGCGAGGTCGCCAAGGCGGTCGACGCCGGCACCCCGATCGAGACCGCGGACGCCGCGTTCGCCGGCATCGCCCCGATGCCGCCGTTCATGCTGCTCGGCCTCGTCGGCCCGGCGATCGCGCTGCACAACAACGAGACCCTGGCCGGAGCGTTCCCCGACCGCTTCTACGTCTCGCCGCTCCTGGAGCGGGTCGTGGCGGAGAGGAAGACCTCGTTCTACCTGCCCGACCTCTCCATCGACCCGGAGATCAAGGCCCTGCAGGAGCAGCCGGCGTCCCCGGTCGAGCTGACCAAGGAGGAGCTGCGCGTGGCGGCCCTCTCCGGGCTCGCCGAGGAGGCGCGCCTGATGCTCGACGAGGGCGTCGTCGCGGCCCCGCAGGACATCGACCTGGCGATGATCACCGGCGCCGGGTTCTCCTTCTGGAACGGCGGGCTCACCTTCATGCTCGACGTCCAGGGCATCTCGGAGAAGGTGACCGGCAAGCGGTTCCACTGAGCGGCATACGCCGAGCACGCCGAGTCGGCGCGTCCTGACCATTGCGAGGTCAGGATGCGCCGACTCGGCGCCATTTCGGGGTCAGGACGCGCCGACTCGGCGCCATTTCGGGGTCAGGATGCGCCGACTCGTGCCTGGGTGGGGTCAGCCGCCGGAGGGTGTGTCGGACGGCCGGGCGTGCTTGTCGTACTCCCCGCGGCCGAGCCGGGAGTGGGTGCGGCCGTACGCGAAGTAGACGACGAGGCCGATCGCCATCCACACCACGAACCGGACCCAGGTGTCGCCCTTGAGGTTGAGCATCAGGTAGCCGCACAGCAGCACCGAGACGCTCGCGACCAGCGGGGCGGCGGGCGTCCGGAAGCCGCGCGGGAGGTCGGGACGCTGGCGGCGCAGCACCACGACGCCCGCGCTGACCAGCACGAACGCGAACAGCGTGCCGATGTTGACCATCTCCACCAGCGTGGCCAGGTCGACGAAGCCGCCGAGGCAGGCCACGGCGACGCCGGTGATGGCGGTGAAGATGTAGGGCGTCCCGAACCTCGGGTGGACCCGCGCCAGGCGTCGGGGCAGGAGACCGTCGCGCGCCATGGCGAACCCCACGCGCGTCTGGCCGAGCATCAGGATCATCACGACCACGATCAGGCCGATGCAGGCGCCGATCGCGATGAGCCGCCCCATCCATTCCATGCCGACCGCGTCGAACGCCGTCGCCAGCGGGGCGGCGTCGTTCTCGTCGATGTCGCGGTAGTTCTGCATGCCGGTGACGACCAGGCTGACGGCCATGTAGAGCACCGTGACGATCGCCAGCGACCCGAGGATGCCGCGCGGGATGTCGCGCTGGGGGTTGCGCGTCTCCTCGGCGGTCGTCGCGACGATGTCGAAGCCGATGAACGCGAAGAAGACCGTGGCCGCGGCGGCGATGACGCCGGCCACGCCGTACACCGCCGGGTCGATGCCGAGGAGGGTGCTGATGAGGGAGGAGTCCATGAAGCCGGCGTCGCCCGCGGGTGCCGGCTCCGAGGGCGGGATGAACGGCGAGTAGTTGGCGGTGTCGATGTGGCTGATGCCGAAGACGATGACGGCCGCGACGACCAGCAGCTTGATGGCGACGACGACCTGGTTGAGCACGCTGGAGAACTTGATGCCGGCGATCAGCACGACCGTCACGAGCAGCGAGATGATGATCGCCGGGAGGTCCATGGTGCCGCCGGCGGCCGAGCCCAGCGAGGCCGGCACCTCCAGGAACGTGCCGTCGAACACCTCCTGGAAGTAGCCGGAGAAGCTGGTCGCGAGCGCCGCCGACCCGATGGTGAACTCCAGCACGAGGTCCCAGCCGATGATCCAGGCGATCAGCTCGCCGAACGTGGCGTAGGAGAACGTGTACGCGCTCCCCGCGACGGGCACCGTCGAGGCGAACTCGGCGTAGCAGAGGGCGGCGAGCGCGCAGGCCAGGCCCGCGATCGCGAAGGCCAGGGTGATCGCCGGGCCGGCGTTGGTCTTGGCCACGGTGCCGGTGATGACGAAGATGCCGGCGCCGATGATGACCCCGACACCGAACACCATCAGGTCGAGGACGCCGAGGTTCTTCTTCAGCCGGTGCTCGGGCTCGTCGGTCTCGGCGATCGACTGCTCGACTGACTTCGTCCGGAAGACGCTCATCACAGCAACCTAGGACCGCCGGGCCCCGACCGTCGACCCCTCCGCCGAGCCTCCCGTCGGCAGGGACACCCGGGTGCTGTTCAGGCGGTGTGGTCGACCTCGACGACGGTGAGCCCCCGGTCGAGGGCGGTGACGTCCTCGACGATCGAGCGGGCGAGGGTCTGCGCGTCGAGCCCTATGCGGGCGAGGATGGCGTCGCGCTTGGCGTGGTCGAGGAACTCCTGCGGGATGCCGTGGAGGCGGAACGGCGTACGCACGCCCGCGTCGGTGAGCGCCTGGAGCAGCGCGGTGCCACACCCGCCGACGCGCCCGTTGTCCTCGACGCTCACCACGAGGCGGTGCTCGCGGGCGAGGTCGATCAGAGCGGGGTCGACCGGCTTCACCCAGCGGGGGTCCACCACCGTGACCCCGATCCCCTGGGCGGTCAGTCGCGACGCCACGTCGACGGCGGTCGTGGCCATCGACCCGACGGCCACGATCAGCACGTCGCGCTCACCCGAGCGCACGAGCACGTCGGCGCCGCCGGCGCGGCCGATGGCGGGGACGTCCTCCGGCGGCGGGCCCTTGGGGAAGCGCACCACCGTCGGGGCGTCGTCGACCTGGACCGCCTCGTCGAGCAGCTCGCCCAGCCGCGTGACGTCGCGCGGTGCCGCCAGCCGCAGGCCCGGGACGACCTGGAGGATCGACATGTCCCACATGCCGTTGTGGCTGGCCCCGTCGTCGCCGGTGACGCCCGAGCGGTCGAGCACGAACGTGACGCCGCAGCGGTGCAGGGCGACGTCCATCAGCACCTGGTCGAAGGCGCGGTTGAGGAAGGTCGCGTAGACGGCGAAGACGGGGTGCAGGCCACCCATCGCCAGGCCGGCGGCCGACGTGACGGCGTGCTGCTCGGCGATGCCGACGTCGAACGTGCGCTCGGGGTACTTCTCGGCGAACACGTCGAGGCCGACCGGGTGCATCATGGCCGCGGTGATCGCCACCACGTCCTCGCGGCGGGCGCCGAGGTCGACGATGGCCTCGGAGAAGTGGTCGGTCCAGATCTTGCCCTTGGGCTTCTCCGCACCGGTCTGCACGTCGAACGGGCCGGGCGCGTGGAACTGGTCGGCCTCGTGGCGCAGCGCCGGGTCGTAGCCCTGGCCCTTGCGGGTCAGGGCGTGGACGATCACGGGGCCGTCGAAGCGCTTGGCGCTGGCCAGCGCCTGCTCCATCGCGGTCCGGTCGTGTCCGTCGACGGGGCCGACGTACTTCAGGCCGAGGTCCTCGAAGAGGCCCTGCGGGGCGATCGCGTCCTTCATCCCCTTCTTGACGGCGTGGAGGGCGTCGTAGGCCGCGTGGCCGACGCCGGGCACGGCGTTGAGCCGCTTCTTCACCAGGTCGAGGACCTGCTCGTAGCGGGGGTTGGTGCGCAGCGAGGTCAGCGCGGTGGCGAGCCCGCCGATGGTCGGCGTGTAGGAGCGCTCGTTGTCGTTGACGACGATCACCAGGCGGCTCTTCTTCGCGATGGCGATGTTGTTGAGGGCCTCCCACGCCATGCCGCCGGTCAGCGCGCCGTCGCCGATGACGGCGACGACGTGGCGCTCGTCACCGCGGATCGCGTAGGCCTTGGCGAGCCCGTCGGCGTAGGACAGGGCGGTCGAGGCGTGCGAGTTCTCGACGATGTCGTGCTCGGACTCGGCCTGGCTCGGGTAGCCGCTGAGGCCGCCCTCCTTGCGCAGGGTGTCGAAGTCGGTGTGGCGCCCGGTGACGAGCTTGTGCACGTACGACTGGTGGCCGGTGTCGAAGACGACGCGGTCGTGGGGAGAGTCGAAGACGCGGTGGATCGCGAGCGTCAGCTCGACCACACCGAGGTTGGGGCCCAGGTGACCCGAGTTGGTCGCGACCGTGCGGATCATCACGTCGCGGATCTCGGCCGCGAGCTCGTCGAGCTGCTCCGCGGTGAGGCCGCGGAGGTCGCGCGGGGAGGCGATCGAGTCGAGGAGAGCCATGGGGCAGGAGTCTATTTCATGGACGGTCGATGACTGCTACCGACGGCTCGTGCAGGCTGCCCAGCCAGACGCGTCCGTCGTGCTCCCGCACCCCGGTCACCATGTGGAAGCCGGGGCCGTCGCCGGGCCGCTCGAGGTCGAGGTCGTGCACCAGCCGCCCGGTGTCGTCGTAGGCCTGCACCCGGATCGTCTGCGCCGGCCTGGGCTGGAGCCTCTCGGGGATCCGCGTGATCGCCCGACGCAGTAGGAGCGGCGCGGACCCCAGGCGCTCGACGAGGCCGTCGACCGGGCTCGCGACGGCCACCCAGATGAGCCCGTCGCTCCCCCGGCTGATGTTGTCGGGGTAGCCCGGGAGGTCGGTGACGAGGTGGTCGCGCTCCCCCGCCCTCGGCCCGGCCAGCCACAGGCGTACGACGGTGCGCCCGCGGCACTCGGCGACCGCGACGTAGGACTCGTCGGCGGCCAGCGCCACGCCGTTGGAGAACGCCAACCCGGTGAGCACCACCTCGACGGAGCCGTCGGGGTCGCGGCGCACCAGCCGGCCGGTGCGGGTGTCCTGGACGAAGTCGTCCTTCCACCGCTCGACGCCGAAGTGCAGCGAGGAGTCGCTGAACCAGATGGTGCCGTCGGCCGCGACGGCCGCGTTGTTGCAGAACATCATCGCCCGGCCCTCGACCCGGTCGACCAGCACCTCCACGGCGCCGGTCCCGAGTGACACCCGCAGCACGCCGCGGCGCGCGTCGCACACCACGAGGTCGCCGTCGGGCAGCAGCTCGAGCCCGAGCGGGCGGCCACCTGTGTCGGCGACCCGCCGGGTGCTGCCGGTGGCCGGGTCGAGCGCCCAGATCACGCCGTCCTCGGTGCCGGTGAGGACGGTGCCGTCCATGGTGACGACCACGTCCTCGGCACCCATCGACGGGACGGGGTGCACGGTCAGGCTGGGGCGGCTCATGGGGTCATCGTGGCGTAGACGTCGCTGCCGAGGAAGGCCGGAACGATGTCGATCGCGGCCGAGGTCAGGTCGAGCCCGCGCGCGACCTCGGGGTCGACGAAGATGATCCGGCGGCCCTCGCGGCAGTCGATGTCGGCGTCGGTCAGGTCGGTGGCGGCGACGAACACCTGCATCACGTCCCAGGTGCCGTAGGCCTCCCGGTGGTCGACGACGAACTCGCGGAAGAGCCGCAGCCCGCCGGGCGGAAGGCGTACGCCGGTCTCCTCCTCCAGCTCGCGGTGGGCAGCGGGCTCGAAGTCCTCCCCGGGCTCGACGTGGCCTCCGGCGAGTCCCCACTTCTCGGGGTCGATGCGCGGGTGCTCGTCGCGCTCCTGCAGCAGGATCCAACCCCTGCGGTCGACCAGGATGACGCCGGCGAAGCGGCGCGGGTCGGGGCCGAGGTCGAAGGGGTGGTCGTCGATCCACCGACCGAGGGACGGCTCGACGAGCCGGGTGGACGGGACGAGGTCGAGGTCGGCCAACCGAGCCGGCGCGACGAACACCATCTGCCGGCCCTCGTGGCACTCCAGGTCGCGGTCGCCGAGCGTCGTACGGGCCACGAAGGCGTGGAACCGGAAGGTCCCGCGGTCGGTGGCGAGCTCGAACCGGCCGAGGTCGGTGAGCTCATCGGGCGCCGCCGCGACGCCCGTCTCCTCGGCGAGCTCGCGCGCGGCTCCGACCACGGGCTCCTCACCCTCCTCGAGACCGCCACCGGGAAAGCACCACATGCCGGGCCAGACCGGGGCGTGCTCGTCGCGCTCCTGCATCAGCACGCGCCCGCGCGGATCGACCAGCGTCACCTGCACGAAGTCGGTCCGGATCGCGCTCGCGCGCCACTGCCGCACCAGATCGAGGGTCAGCTCCGTTGCGCGGTGGAGCGGCCGGCCGGCGAGGTCGTCGAGGTCGACGAAGTCCATCTGCCGGCCCTCGCCGCACACGACGTCCTCGTCGGTGGCCCTCGTCCGCACCGCGAAGAGCTCGAACTCGTCGTCGCCGCCGCACCCGTCGCTGTGGAAGCGTCGTACGCCCAACGACTCGAGGTCGTCGGCCGCGACGACCAGTCCGGTCTCCTCCGCGAGCTCGCGGACGGCCGCCGCCGCGAAGTCCTCGCCGTCCTCGAGGTCGCCGCCGGGATAGCCCCAACGCCCCGGCTCGTGGACGGCGTCGTGCCCGCGCTCCTGCACCAGGACCCGCCCGTGTGGGTCGACGACGGCCACCGCGGCGAATCGATGCATCCGCCGACCCTAGCCAGCCCTCACATCCGCACCCGGTAGCGACGCCCGCGGAGCGCGTCCTCGACGAGACCCACCTCGCGGCGTACGCCGAGCAGGCGGGCGTCCTCGAGCTGGAAGGTCTGCACGGCCGCGAGGACGACCGCCTCGTCGGCCACGTCCTTGAGGTCGCCGCGGATCTCGCTCAGCCCCCGGCGCGTGGCGAGCTGCTGGGCCTCGACGTGCAGCACGGCGAAGCGGGCGAGCACGACGACGTGGCGGCGCAGGCCGGAGAAGCGGCGGTAGTCGGGTGGACAGATGTCGAGCAACCAGCTGGCGGCGGTCGCCTCCCAGTCGGGGGCGTCGGGAGGACGGACCTGCCGGGGCCAGCCGGGCGGGGCCACGCCGGGGTGGCCCGACGGCGGCGTGGGCCGTTGGCGGGGCTGCGGCGCAGGGAACACGGCGGCATCCTATCGAACAGGTGTTCGATCCTACCGACCACCGCCGAGCGCCCGCTCCACCTCCCCGAGCTCCGGGTCGCGCAGGCCGACCAGGTCGAGGCGCCACCACGCGTCCGGGTAGACCAGCCGCCCCGTCATCCACGGTTCGTGGCCCGCGAGCAGCAGGACCTGGCAGGCCTGCTCGGGGATGCGGAACGAGGGCCGCTCGAGGCCGTGTGTCGAGGCCGGGCTCCAGCCGCGGTTGCCGTAGTAGCCGGGCGCACCCTCGAGGAACACCAGTGGCGCGCCGAGACGCTCGGCCACCGGGGGGACCTCGGCGAGCAGCCGGCTCCCGATGCCCCTGCCCTGGCGCTCGGGACCGACCGCCAGCGGGCTGAGCACCAGCACGTCCACCAGCCGCTCGCGGGCGTCGAGCCAGGCACGGGACAGCGCGACGCACCCGACGATCTCGTCGTCGGCGACGGCGACCAGCTCGACCGCCATGTCCTCCTCGACACCGCGCAGCCGCGCCATCACGTCGTTGATGGCCACCCCGTGCTCACCGAACGCGGCCTCCACGATCCTCTCGACCGCGGGGGTGTCCACGTCGCCGGCCTCGCGCACCTCGACCGTGCCGCCGAGCGCCCTGACGTCGCTCACGGCGTCACGCCGCGAGGAACGACCAGCGCACCTGGCGCTCGGCATTGTCGACGTTGAGGTCCACCAGGCAGATGCTCTGCCAGGTGCCGAGGGCGAGCGTCCCGCCGAGCACCGGCACGGTGCAGTGGGGCGGGACGATCGCGGGCATGACGTGGGAGCGCCCGTGGCCGGCAGAGCCGTGGCGGTGCCGCCACCGGTCGTCGGCGGGGAGCAGGTCGCCGAGCGCGGCCAGCAGGTCGTCGTCGGAGCCGGCGCCGGTCTCGATGACCGCGATCCCCGCGGTCGCGTGCGGGACGAAGACCTGGAGGAGCCCGTCGCCGCGCCCCGACACGAAGTCGGCCGCGTCCCGGGTCAGGTCGAGCACGACCTCGTCGCCACCGGTGCGATAGCTGCGCACCTCACTGTCCATCGCGCAACGCCTCCTCGATCCGCTCGACCTTGGCCCTCAGCTGGCCGTCGTAGCCGGGGCGGATGTCGGCCTTCAGCACGAGCCCGACCCGCGGGGACACCTCGGCGACGACGTCGACGGCTCGCTTGACCACCGCCATCACCTCGTCCCACTCCCCCTCGATGTTGGTGAACATGGCGTTGGTCTCGTTCGGCAGGCCGGACTCGCGTACGACGCGCACTGCGGCGGCGACCGCGTCCGTCACCGAGCCGGTCGGGTCGCTGGTCATGGGTGACAGTGAGAAGGCGACGATCATGTCGCCCACGCTAGGCCACTCCCGGCCTCCCCCGGCCCGCTGACCACCGCATCGTGACATCGTGGCGCCGGAGCCGCGGTCAGGCGTTGGTGCCGGCGCCCGGCAGCCCACCCTGCGGGTCGGGCGTGCCGCCGCGACAGCTCACCCCGAACTCCGGGGCGGTGTGCCCGTCGCCGTACTCCTCGAGGAACAGCCCCAACCGGCGGTCGTCGGCGCCGTCCAGGTGCAGCTGGGCGCCCCAGACCGTCACCACGACGGGCGAGGGGAGGTCCTCGCGCGGCGACATGATCCCGTTGGCGGGCAGCTGCTCGGCGAGCAGCGCACGGTCGGAGTCGGACAGGTCCGGGTCGTGGGTGATCCACACGGTGCCGTGCTCGAGGTCGTGCACCGCGTTCTCCTCGCGCACCGGCTCGTCGTAGACGCCGCAGTCCAGCCAGATCGGCGCGTGTGGCCCGCCCGCGGGAGGGTCCTGCGGATAGTCGACGTCGCCCTCCGTGTGGGTGCCGTCGGTGATCTCCCACGTCTCGACCAGGGTGAGGTCGAGGGCGCGCTGCGCGCGCTCGTCGCCCCGGATCGCCCGATCGACGAGGGGTGCCACGAGCGCGGCGCCCAGCACCAGGGCCGACGCGACGCTCGCCAGCACGAGCGGCAGGTTGCGGTGCGGCTGCTGGGCGGCGGGCGGGTACGCCGCCGCAGGCGCGGGCCGTGCGTCCGGCGCGTCGGTCCCCTGGACGGACCCGGGCGCACCCGTGGGACCGGACAGGTGAGGGTCGTCCACGTCGTCGGGCCGGTCGGTCACGACAGGGCCGCGCGCACGGCCTCGGCGCGCTCGTCGTACGCGTCCTGCGGGATGTCGGGCAGCATGTCGGCCCAGACCGGCAGGTTGGAGCCGCGGAGCTCGAGGACGCCGAGGGGCCGGGCCATCACGTTGACCGAGAGGTGCCCGCTGCCGTTCTCCCACTTGGTGAGGTGCACGTTGCCGACGCCGTCGAGCGCGGACACCGCGGCGTAGGTGCGGCCGATGAGCCGGCCGAGCTCGGCGTGGCCGTCGTCGTCCAAGTCGTCGATGAGCACGTGCTGGCGGGCGACGATGTTGGCCACGAAGGGCAGGCTGGTGCCGCCCGGGCGGATCACGGCGAGCCGATCACCGGTGTGCAGGACCTGGGCGGGCACGGTGAGGGCCCGGCAGGTGCGGCAGTCCGCGGCGTCGCGGGACCGATCGGGCTCGGGGACGACCCGCTCCCCCATCGCCTTCGGGGTCAGGCCGTCGCGCTCGAAGGGGAAGACCTCCCAGTCGGCCATGCCGCCGAGCGGCGGCCGGCCGGCCGCGTCCAGGTGGTCCTGGACGCGGCCGCGCCACACGTCTGCCGGGTCGGCAGCGCGGTCGTTCATCCGCGCAGCAGGTTGCGCAGGACGTACTGCATGATCCCGCCGTTGCGGTAGTAGTTGGCCTCGCCCGGGGTGTCGATGCGGACGACGGCCTCGAACTCGCTGGCCTCACCGTGCGCCTGGTCGGTGCCGGGGGCCGGCTCGACCTTGACGGTGACCGTCCTGGGCGTGGTGCCGTCGTTGAGCTCGGTGATGCCGGAGATCGAGATGATCTCGGCACCGGTGAGGCCGAGGTCGTCGGCGGTCTTGCCCTCGGGGAACTGCAGCGGGATGACGCCCATGCCGATGAGGTTGGAGCGGTGGATGCGCTCGTAGGACTCGGCGATGACGGCCTTCACCCCCAGCAGCGCAGTGCCCTTGGCGGCCCAGTCGCGCGAGGAGCCCGAGCCGTACTCCTTGCCGGCCAGGACGACCAGCGGGACGCCGGCCTCCTGGTAGCTCTGGCTGGCCTCGTAGACGCTGGTGACCTCGCCGTTCTTGGTGAAGTCCTTGGTGACGCCACCCTCGGTGCCGGGCGCGATCTGGTTGCGCAGCCGGATGTTGGCGAAGGTGCCGCGGATCATCACCTCGTGGTTGCCGCGCCGCGAGCCGTAGGAGTTGAAGTCGCGCTGCTCCACGCCGTGCTCGGCGAGGTAGGCGCCCGCCGGGCTGTCCTTCTTGATGGCGCCGGCCGGGCTGATGTGGTCGGTCGTGACCGAGTCGCCCAGCTTGAGCAGCACCCGCGCGCCGACGATGTCCTGCACCGGCTCGGGCTCCCGCGGCATGCCGTCGAAGTAGGGAGGACGGCGCACGTAGGTGGAGTCCTCGTCCCACTCGAAGGTGTTGCCCTCCGGGGTGGACAGCGACTGCCAGCGCTCGTCGCCCTTGAACACGTCGGCGTAGGACGAGCCGAACATGTCGGAGGTGATCGCCTGGGCGATCGTCTCCTCGACCTCCTGCGGGCTCGGCCAGATGTCCTTGAGGAACACGTCGTTGCCGTCGGTGTCCTGGCCCAGCGGGTCGTCGAACAGGTCGACGTCCATCGAGCCGGCGAGGGCGTACGCCACCACGAGCGGCGGCGACGCGAGGTAGTTCATCTTCACGTCCGGGTTGATCCGGCCCTCGAAGTTGCGGTTGCCCGAGAGCACCGAGACGACCGCGAGGTCGGCCTCGTTGACCGCGGCGGAGACCTCGGGGATCAGCGGCCCGGAGTTGCCGATGCAGGTGGTGCAGCCGTAGCCGACGAGGTTGAACCCGAGCTTGTCGAGGTAGGGCGTGAGGCCGGCGCGCTCGTAGTAGTCGGAGACGACCTTGGAGCCCGGCGCGAGCGTGGTCTTGACCCACGGCTTGCGCGAGAGGCCCTTCTCGACGGCCTTCTTGGCGAGCAGCGCAGCGCCGATCATCACGCTCGGGTTGGAGGTGTTGGTGCACGAGGTGATCGCGGCGATCACGACGGCGCCGTGGTCGATCTCGAACTCCTGGCCGTCGAGCGAGACACGCGTCGGGCTGCTCGCGCGGCCCTCGGCCTTGCTGGGGTGGACGGGCGCGCCGTTGCCGCCGCTGTGGCTCGGGGCGTCGGAGGCCGGGAACGACTCCTCCACGGCCTCGTCGTAGCCGCTCGCCTCGGCCGCGTCGTCGGGGTCGTTGTCACCCTCGTCGACGTAGTCCTTCAGCGCGCCGCGGAACGACTCCTTGGCGGCGGTGACCTCGACGCGGTCCTGGGGACGCTTCGGACCGGCGAGCGAGGGCACCACGGTCGAGACGTCGAGCTCGAGGCGCTCGCTGAAGCGCGGCTCCGCGCTCGGGTCGTGCCACAGGCCCTGCTCCTTGGCGTACGCCTCGACGAGCGCGAGCTGCTCCTCGGAGCGGCCGGTCATCCGCAGGTAGTCGACGGTCTGGTCGTCGATCGGGAAGACGGCGATGGTCGAGCCGAACTCGGGGCTCATGTTGCCGATCGTGGCGCGGTTGGCCAGCGGCAGCGCGGAGACGCCCTCGCCGTAGAACTCGACGAACTTGCCGACGACGCCGTGCTCGCGCAGCATCTCGGTGATCGTCAGCACGAGGTCGGTGGCGGTCGAGCCCTCGGGGAGCTCGCCGGAGAGCTTGAAGCCCACGACGCGCGGGATCAGCATGGAGACCGGCTGGCCGAGCATCGCGGCCTCGGCCTCGATGCCGCCGACGCCCCAGCCCACCACGCCGATGCCGTTGACCATCGTGGTGTGCGAGTCGGTGCCGACGCAGGTGTCGGGGTAGGCCACGCCGTCGCGCACCATGACCACGCGGGCGAGGTGCTCGATGTTGACCTGGTGGACGATGCCGGTGCCGGGCGGGACGACCTTGAAGTCGTCGAAGGCCCCCTGGCCCCAGCGCAGGAACTGGTAGCGCTCGCGGTTGCGCTCGTACTCGATCTCGACGTTGCGCTGGAAGGCGTCGGCCGAGCCGAAGACGTCGGCGATCACCGAGTGGTCGATGACCATCTCGGCGGGGGCGAGCGGGTTGATCCTGGTGGCGTCGCCGCCGAGCTCGGCCATCGCCTCGCGCATCGTGGCGAGGTCGACGACGCAGGGCACGCCGGTGAAGTCCTGCATGATCACGCGGGCGGGCGTGAACTGGATCTCCTGGTCGGGCGCCGCGCTGGCGTCCCAGCCGGCGATCGCCTTGATGTGGTCGGCCGTGATGTCGGCGCCGTCCTCGGTGCGGAGCAGGTTCTCCAGCAGCACCTTGAGCGAGAAGGGCAGGCTCTCGACGTCGAGGCCCTCGCCCTTGACCGCATCGAGGCGGTAGATCTCGTAGGACTGTCCGTCCACGTCCAGGGTGCCCTTGGCACCGAAGCTGTCCTGACTGGCCATCAGCCGTCTCCTCGGGAGTTCGCGGGTTCGCGTCCATCTTGCCGTCGCACCCTGGGGCGCGGGAAGTCAGGCGACCCTTAGTACCGGTCAAACTATCTCGATATCAAGATACACGAGGTCGAGGAGGGTGCCAACCGGGTACGCCCGCGTGTCGCGGCGCTCGGGCTACAGTCCGCCGGTGCCCACCCTCGTCCACCTCAACGGCCCCTCCGGCGTCGGCAAGACGACCCTGGCGCACGACCTCGCCGCCGCGCGACCCGGCACCCTCGTGTGCGACATCGACGAGCTCCGGTCGTGGGTCTCGGGCTGGGAGGACGACTTCGTCGGCACCGGGGAGGCGGTGCGCTCCTCCGCGCTGGCGCTGCTGACGGCCTACCTGCGCACGGGCCGCGACGTCGTGCTCCCCCAGCTCATCGTCACCCCCGCCCAGGCCGAGCGCTTCGAGGCGGCCGCGGCCGCGGCGGGAGCGGCGTACGTCGGCGTGGTGCTCGACGTGGCACCGGACGTCCTGCTGGCGCGGCTCCGCGGGCGTCCGCGGACCGCGGTCAACGTGGTGGTCTCGCGGATCATCGAGGAGGGCGGCGGCGACGAGCTCGTGCTGGAGGGTCGGCGCCAGCTGCTCGCCCTGGCCCAGGAGCACGGATGGGCGGTCGTGGACGCGACCGAGCGCGAGCCGGCGCTGGCGGAGCTCGCCGCGCTCCTGCAAGGTTGACCGCTCAGTCGATGCCGGCCATCTGGTCGAGGCGCTGGAGCAGGTCGTGGGCGGCGAGCTCGACCGCCTTGTGCCGCCACTCGGCCGCGCGGTAGACGCAGGCGATCAGCCCGGACCGGTGCACGCGCCGCAGGTCGCCGTAGACGAAGGCGTAGCGCGCCTTCGTCCCGTCGTTCGCACCATCCGTGAGGCCGAGGTGCCAGGCGCTGTAGTCGTCCCACGAGTGCCGCTCGAGGTAGGCGTTCTCCGCCTCCGCGTCGGGCTGCACCTGCCCCCACTCGCTGTCGAGGACGTACTGCCGGCCGTCGATGAGGCGGCGCGCGTGGGTGACGGCGGCCGGGTTGACGTCGTAGCTGGCCATGCGACCAGCCTCGCGCCGCACCGCGGACGTGGCAAGCACGCTCAGCGGCGCCGCGGCTCCAGCAGCGCCACGCACTCGACGTGGTGCGTCATCGGGAAGAGGTCGAAGGCCCGGATCGCGGTGAGCTCGTAGTCGTGCTCGGCGAAGATGGCGACGTCGCGGCCGAGCGCGGCCGGGTCGCAGGCGACGTACGCCACCGCACGGGGGTGCCGGTCGACGACCTGCTCGACGACCGCCCGCTTGGCACCCTCGCGGGGCGGGTCGAGCACGACGAGGTCGAACGGCTCGTCGAGCCCGTCGCGCAGCACGCGGTCGGTCGGGCCGCACTCGACGGCGGCAGCAGTGAGGGCCGACAGGTTGGCCTTGGCGTGGCGGCAGGCGGTGCGGTCGGCCTCCACGGCCACCACGCGGGCGCCGGTGGCCTCGCCGACGAACCGGGCGAACAGCCCGACCCCGGCGTAGAGGTCGAGCGCGCGCTCCCCCGGCGCCGGCTGCAACAGGTCGAGCACCGTCTCGACCAGGACGCCGGGGGCCGCGGGGTGGACCTGCCAGAAGCCGTCGGCGGCGACGGAGAACGGGTGGGTGGCGCTCCCCACGGTCACGTCGTGCGACGCCACGTCGGCCTCGGGCTCGCCCGGCGACCACTCGCCGTGCGGCCCCGGCTCGGCGCCGGGACGCGGGCGCGCGTCGTCCGCAGCGATCAGGCAGTCGTCGACGGCGACCAGGCGGTGCGAGCGGTGTGCGCGCATCGCCGGGCGGCCGTCCGGGAGCACGGCGTAGCGCTGCCGGGTGCGCCAGCGCAGCCCGTCGTCGGCGCGACCGGGCACGGGGACCGCCTCGACGGTCAGCCCGCCGACCAGCTCGGAGTCGGGGTCGAGCCGGCCGAGCCGTACGAGCTGCTCGCGGACGACGGCGGTCTTGAGGTCGCGCTGGGCGGGCAGCGCGACGTGCTGGAAGTCGCAGCCGCCGCAGAGGCCCGGCCCGGCGTAGGGGCACGGCGGCTCGACACGGTCCGGGGACGGCTGGTCGACGCGCACCGCGTCGCCGCGCCAGAAGCGGTCGCCGTCGGTGCCCTCGGTGATCTCGACGAGCACCCGCTCGCCGGGAAGCGCGTGGCGTACGAACACCACCCGCGACTCGGGCTCGGGGAGGCGGGCGACGCAGTGGCCGCCGTGGGCGACCGGCCCGACCTCGACCTCGAAGCGTTCCCCCACCCGCGAGCGGCCCCGGGCGCGGCGGGGGCGGTTGGTGCGGCTCACGACTCGTCCTCCTGCCGACCGGGATCGCGCCGGCCCACGCGGCCCCGGCGCAGGTCACCGGCGTGCACGCGTACCTCGTCGCGGCGCCGCTCCTCGGCCACCTGCGACGAGCGCAGCTGGTAGGGCACGGAGATGACCATGACGCCCGGCGTGAACAGTAGGCGGCCCTTGAGCCGCAGCGCGGTCTGGTTGTGGAGCAGCTGCTCCCACCAGCGGCCGACGACGTACTCGGGGATGTAGACCGCGACCACGCCGCGCGGGCTCGCCCGGCGGATCTCCTGGGTGTACTCCACGATCGGGCGCACGACCTCGCGGTAGGGCGAGTACAGCACCTTGAGCGGGATGTCGAGGTTGCGGTCGTCCCACTCCTCCAGCAGCTTGCTGGTGGCGCGGGGGTCGACGCCGACGTAGATCGCCTCGAGGACGTTGGGCCGGGTGGCGCGCGCGAAGGCGAGGGCCCGCAGCGTCGGCTTGTGCAGCTTGGACGCGAGCACGATGGCGTGGACCCGGGTCGGCATCACCTTGTCCTGCTCGTCGGCCGCCAGCTCCAGCTCCACCCGTGCGTAGTGGCGCCCGATCGCCTTCATGAGCAGGAAGAAGAAGCCCATCGCGAGGATCGTGATCCACGCGCCTGCCAGGAACTTGGTCACCAGCACGATCACCAGGACCACCGCGGTCATGCCGAGCCCGAACGTGTTGATCGCGCGCGAGCGGATCATCCGGCGCCGCTCGGCCGGGTCGCGCTCGGTGCGCAGGTGCCGCGACCAGTGCCGGATCATCCCGAGCTGGCTGAGGTTGAAGGAGACGAACACCCCGACGATGTAGAGCTGGATGAGCTTGGTGGTCTCGGCGTCGAAGATCCAGATCAGCAGGATCGACATCGCCGCGAGGAACACGATGCCGTTGCTGTAGGCGAGTCGGTCACCGCGCGAGCCCAGCGAGCGCGGCGCGAGTCCGTCCTGGGCGAGGATCGAGCCGAGCACGGGGAAGCCGTTGAAGGCGGTGTTGGCGGCCAGCACCAGGATGATGCCGGTGACCGTGAGCACGAAGTAGAAGCCCGGCGAGAAGTGGTCGAAGACGCCCGCGGCGATCTGGGCGATCACGGGGTGCTGGTCGTAGCCTGCGGGCAGGGCGTCGCCCGACGCCGTACGCAGCCGGTCGAGCTCGTGCGGGTCGACGTAGCGGATCGCCATCTGCTTGGCGAGCACGATGACGCTCATCATCATCGTGATCGCGATCAGCGCGAGCAGCAGCAGCGTGGTGGCCGCGTTGCTGCTCTTGGGCTTGCGGAACGCCGGCACACCGTTGCTGATCGCCTCGACCCCCGTCAGGGCCGCACAGCCCGACGAGAACGCCCGGGCCAGCAGGAACATCAGCCCGATCTGGGTCAACGGCTCCTCCCAGCCCGGCTGGGGCTGGATGACGAGGTCGGCGCTCTCCGCCTGCGGCAGGTCGCCGGCCACCAGGCGGAGCAGCCCGTAGGCGCACATGCCCAGGATCGCGACCATGAACAGGTAGGTGGGCACGGCGAAGAACGCGCCGGACTCGCGCACGCCACGCAGGTTCATCGCCGTCAGCAGCACGACGGCCACCACACCCACGGTCGCCTCGTGCCCGATGAAGACCGGGATCGCGCCGGCGGCGTACTGCGAGGCCGACGAGATCGACACCGCGACGGTGAGCACGTAGTCCACCAGCAGCGCGCTCGCCACGGTGACGCCGGCGTTGCGGCCGAGGTTGACGGTGGCGACCTCGTAGTCGCCGCCGCCGGACGGGTAGGCGTGCACCGTCTGCCGGTAGCTCGCCACCACCGTGAGCATCACCAGCGCGACGGCGAGGCCGATCTTCCACGACCAGACGTACGTCGACGCGCCGGCCACGGCCAGCATGATGAACACCTCGTCGGGCGCGTAGGCGACCGAGGACAGGGCGTCGCTGGCGAACACCGGCAACGCGATCCGCTTGGGGAGCAGGGTCTCGCCCAGCTGGCTGCTGCGCAGCTTGCGGCCCAGCAGGATCCGCTTGGACACATCCCCGACACTCACGGCGGCAGCCTAGACCCGCAGCGGACCGGGCCCCGGCTGGGATACGGTTCCGGCGTGCACGTCGTGATCATGGGTTGTGGCCGCGTCGGGTCGACGCTCGCCCGCAGCCTCGAGGACCGCAACCACACCGTGTCCATCATCGACAGCGAGCCCGACGCGTTCCGGCGACTCGGCCCCGAGTTCAACGGCGACAAGATCACCGGCTACGGCTTCGACCAGCAGGTGCTGGAGAAGGCGGGCATCCGCCGCGCCGACGCGTTCGCAGCGGTCTCCAGCGGCGACAACTCCAACATCATCGCCGCGCGGGTCGCCCGCGAGACGTTCGGCCTGCAGCAGGTCGTCGCCCGCATCTACGACCCGGGTCGCGCCGAGGTCTACCAGCGCCTCGGCATCACGACGGTGGCCACGGTGAAGTGGACGGCCGACCAGGTCCTGCGGCGCATCCTGCCCGCCGGTGCCGAGCCAGACTTCCGCGACCCGTCCGGCACGATCCGCGTCGACCACGTGCCGGTCCCCGACCCCTGGGTCGGCAACCGGACCGTCGAGTTCCAGATGCAGTCGCTCAGCCGGATCGCCTGGATCGACCGCCTCGGCGAGGGCATGCTGCCGACGCGCGAGACGGTGCTGCAGGAGGGCGACATGCTCCACCTGGTCATCCGCGAGGAGAACGCCGCCCACGCCTACGCCGTGCTCGAGTCCGGCCCCGAAGACGACTGACCCACCCCACGACACCCCGAGCCAGGAGCACTGCACATGCGCGTCGCCATCGCCGGAGCCGGAGCCGTGGGGCGATCGATCGCCCGGGAGCTGATCGAGAACGGCCACCAGATCCTCCTCATCGACAAGAGCCCGTCAGCGATCCGGCCCGAGCGCGTGCCGGACGCCGAGTGGCTGCTCGCCGACTCGTGCGAGCTGTCCTCGCTGACCGAGGCCCAGCTCGGCAAGTGCGACGTGGTCATCGCGGCCACCGGCGACGACAAGGCCAACCTGGTCACCTCGCTCCTGGCCAAGACCGAGTTCGGGGTGCCCCGCACGGTGGGTCGGGTCAACCACCCCAACAACGAGTGGCTCTTCACCGAGGCGTGGGGTGTCGACGTCAACGTCTCGACGCCGCGCATCATGTCCGCGCTGGTCGAGGAGGCCGTCTCCATCGGCGACCTGGTGCGGCTCTTCACCTTCCGCCAGGGCAATGCCAACCTCGTCGAGCTCACCCTGTCGGCCGACTCGCCCTACGTCGGCACGCCTGCCGGCCTGGTGCCGTTCCCCGACAACTGCGCGCTCGTCACGATCCTGCGCGACGGCCAGGTCTACCCGCCCGAGGCCGAGCAGCCGCTGGAGTCCGGCGACGAGCTCCTGTTCGTGGTGCCGGCCGAGGTCGAGGCCGAGCTCGAGCAGCTGCTCTCCCCCAGCCACCACCGCTGATCCGAGCTCGGTCCGCCGAGCTCGTGCGTCGGCTCAGGTGGGCTCAGGTGGGCTCAGGTGGGCGAGGCCTCCGGCGCGACGGGCGTGCGGTTGCGCGAGAGCAGCCAGATCATCGACCCGAGCGCGGCGAGCTGCAGCGGCCAGCCGAGCGCGATCTTGAGCACGCCGAGGGCCGCCACGGCGGCGTCGGCGTCGATCGAGCCGGAGCTGCCGGCGAGCCAGATGGGGGCCTGGATCGCGACCCGGAGGATGCACGGCGCGACCAGCAGCCACGTCAAGCGGCTGCACAGCTTCACGATCTGCTTGTCGGAGTGCCAGGCCGTCGGGTCGCCGGTGATGCTGCCCACCATGAAGCCGACCAGCGGCCAGCCGATCAGGCACGTGAAGGCGAGCACCACGGCGTACCCGCCGTTGTAGAGCAGGCCCGGCAGGAAGTAGGCGAGCGCCTGCTCCTGCTCCGAGCCTCCCGACTGCGCGGCGCGGTGGACGAAGAACCACCCGATGCCGATGCCGACGAGCGCGTTGACGACGAACTGCACCGTCGAGCGCTGCACCAGCCGCACGACCAGCAGCACGAGAGCCGCCCCGACGCTGACCGACAGCGCGAGCCGCAGGTCCTTCATGGTGAGCCAGGTGACGGTGAACAGGATCGTCGGCAGCGCGGCCTCGACCATCCCGCGCCGGCCGCCGAGCGCCTTGGCGAGCTGGCTGCGGACCACCGCCTCGACCGTGTCGGTGGCGACGGTGCGGCCGGTGCTCGCGGTGCTCCCCGTGCTCGCGGGGTGGCTGGGCTCGGTCACGGGCGCAGCTCGTAGCGCGGGTTGAACATGATCGGTACGCCGCCCTGCCGGCCGATGCAGCCGGCGACGCTCAGCGAGCGTCCCGGGTCGACGCCGGTGATGCGGCGACGGCCGAGCCACACGACGGTGATCACGCCGGAGCCGTCGTCGAGCTCGGCCTCGAGGGCCGGGACGCCGCCTCGCGGGCGCAGGGTCACGGTGCGGAGCACGCCGTTGACCACGACGGGCTCACGCTCGGGCGCGTCCGCGATGGCCAGCGCCTCGTCGTTGGTGTGCGACTCCCGCAGCTCGCGCTGGCGGGCCTCCGAGCTGTCGGCCCAGCGTGACAGCGCGTGGCGCAGCCGGCCCTTCTCGCCCACCGCTCACCTGACCCGGCGGGCGTCGTCGGGCAGCTTCACGGGCAGCGGCTCACCCACGGGCATCGCCTGCTCCCCTCGGCGTACGACGACCTGCGCGAGGGCGTCCTCCCACTCGGGCGCCGCGTCGGGGTCGACGGCCGGTCGGCCGAGGAACGAGGCGCGCAGCATCCAGCGGTCGCCGTTGATCCCGACGATGCGCGACGGCTGGGTCGCGGTCGTCCCGTCGGGGCGCTTGACGGGCATCTGGCACACCAGCTCGGTGCCCCAGCGGCCCTCACGCTCGGTGGCCTGGCCGCCTCGGCGGACCATGTCCGCGGCGATCTGCGGGCGCACCTCCGACCACAGGTCGCCGTTGCGGGGGGCGGCGAACGGCTGGAACTCGCACGCGCCGTCCGAGCCGGCGAGCATCACCGCACGCACCTGGCCGCTCTTCTCGTCGACCTGCAGCCGCAGCTCGCGCTCGGCGATGGCCGGCACGAGCACGGAGCCGAGGTCGGCGCGCTCGATGCCGTCGCCCTCGACCTGCGAGGCGTCGAAGGGGCCTCCGGTCGGCGCCTCCCGGGCACCGGTGGCAGCAGTGTCGTCGGTCGCGTCTGCGGTCTCCGAGGACGGGTCGGCCTTACGGCGGAACTTCACGTCAGCACTCCTTCGATCAGCGCTCCTTCGAACAGGCCTCGGCTCATCGACGTGAACCGGTACCTGTAGAACCGTAGCCCCCGGCGCCCCGGACCGACTCCGGCAGCACCCCCACCTCGACGAACCGCGCCCGCTCGAAGCGCTGGATGACGAGCTGGGCGATCCGGTCGCCGCGGGCCAGGCTCACCGGCTCACCGGGGTCGTGGTTGACGAGGAGCACCTTGATCTCGCCGCGGTATCCGGCGTCGATCGTGCCGGGCGTGTTGACGATGGACAGTCCGTGCCGGTGCGCCAGGCCCGAGCGGGGGTGCACCAGGGCGACGAAGCCGTCCGGCAGCGCGATCGAGATCCCGGTCGGCACGAGTGCCCGCTCGCCGGGCGCGAGGGTGAGGTCGACGGTCGTGTGCAGGTCGGCCCCGGCGTCCCCCGGGTGGGCGTACGACGGCAGCGGGAGGTCGGGGTCGAGGCGGACGACCGCGACGTCCAGGTCGGGCTCCAGGTCGGGCGCGGGACGAGGGGTCGGGTCGTGGTCGGGCACGAGAAGTGAATCTATAGGCTCTGCGCCGTGGACTACGCCGAACGCCTCACCGTTCCGCTGCGCTGGTGGGTGCAGGGCACGATGCTCGTGGCCTCGCTGTGGCTGGCCGTCCTCGCCGCCACCCCCGAGGCCATCGCCTGGACGATCACGGCCGTCGCGATGCTGCTGCTGGTCGCCCTGCTGGGGGCCTACGGCCGGCCCCGGGTCTCGGTCGACAGCACGACCTTCCGGGCGGGCCGGGCACACATCCCGCTCGAGCTCATCGGCGACGTCACGCCGCTCGACGCCGAGGGCGTACGCCGTCAGGCGGGCGTCGACGCGGACGCGCGGGCCTACCTGTTGCTGCGTCCCTACATCAAGCGCGGCGTGCGCGTGGACATCGCGGATACCTCCGACCCGACCCCCTACTGGCTGGTCAGCACTCGTCGTCCCGAAGAGCTCGTCTCAGCCCTCGAGGCGGGGCGGGTGCGCCGATCTGCTGGGTAGGGTGACCACATGGCCTCCTCTTCCTCCTCGGACAACAGCAAGCTCTACTCCGCGTTCTCCCTCGTCGCCGCCATCGCCGCCGCGGCGGTTGCCAAGAAGGCCCTCAACACCTCGTGGCGCGCGGCCACCGGCAAGAACCCGCCCGCCAACCCCGCCGACCCCGATGTCAGCGTCGGCGAGGCCGTCCTGTGGGCGGCCGTCAGCGGCACGCTGATCGGCGTCGCGCGCATGTTCGCAGCCCGCCGCACCGCCCAGTACTACGCCAAGTCGACCGGCCACCTCCCCCCGCAGCTCAAGAAGGACGGCCAGGACGCCGACAGGGCCCCCGTCCCCGAGTCCTGAGCCACCACCGGGCCGCCCCGCGCCCGTAGGCATCCCGAGGTCGTCGCGCCCCGCCCGCCCGCCCGCAGGGCACCCCACGCCCGCCCTGGGCCGATCGGGCCCTCTCCGCCCGGGCACACCCGCGGTCTACGCGTGCTGCACCCACCGTCGCCACTGGCCAGTGAGTCGCTCAGCGACTCAATGTCTCTGCCACGCCCCCGACCCCGGCCTTGGCCAGTGAGTCTCCCAGCGACTCACGGGCCAGTGGCCAGCACCGAGGGCGGGGGTGGGCCGGCAGCGCGCCCGGCTGGCCGCTGGGCGTCCACAGAGCGGCCTCGGACGGTGTGAGGGGCTCGCTTGTGGACGGATGGCGCCGGGTGTCGGCGGTGCGCGGTTCGCTCCTCGTACGACGACACGCGATCGCAGAGGAGGACGGCGGATGGGCCACACCGCGACGGCACCCGGGCCACCCGGGGCCCCGATCGAGCTGACTGAGGACGGGCAGGACTGGCTGCTGCTGATGGGGCCGGTCGAGGGGGACGTGCCGGGGCTGGTGCGACGCATCAGGCGGATCCTCGACGTGTCCCAGCGCGGGCTGGCCGAGGTGCTGGGGGTGTCCCAGTCGATGGTCGCCCGCTGGGAGACCGCGCGTACGAGCCCGCGCGCGAACGTCCTGCAGCAGCTGCTGCGGCTCGCCGGCATCGGGGTCGCGCTCCGCGACGAGTGGACCGGCGAACCCGTGGAGCCGATGCGCGAGGACGGCGCGCGCACCCGCGGTGGGAGCCGCTATCCCGCACACGTGGACCTCCGGGTCACCGGGTGGTGGGTGCCACGCGCGCTGAGGACGATGACGAGCGTCGAGTACGCCCGGAGCCGCGACCTGTCGCGCCGGTTCGGCGTGCCCTCGGTCCGCTACCGCGTCGCTCGGTGGATGAGGGCGATCGAGCGCAGGCACCACGGGACGCCCGCGGACCATCCGTCCTTCCGGCAGCTCGTGGCCGAGGCCGAGCACCTCGAGGAGGAGCGTCAGGCGCGCCGCGAGCGCGCCCTGCGAGCCCGGCGCCTCGCAGCCTGAGCAGCCGTCGGGCCGCCGTACGTGCCGCCGGACCGCCGTCACCCGCCGCGCACGACACAGCGCCCGGCCCCCTCGCGAGGACCAGGCGCTGTCGAGTCAGGTGGTGCCGGTCAGATGCAGTCGCGGCAGATGAGCTTCTTCTCATCAGCGAGCTGGGACCGGTGGTGCACCAGGAAGCAGCTCATGCACGTGAACTCGTCGTCCTGTCGAGGCATGACCTCGACCGCGAGCTCCTCGTGCGAGAGATCGGCTCCCGGCAGCTCGAAGGACTCGGCCGCCTCGGTCTCGTCCTCATCGACCTTGCCCGAGTTCTTGTCGTGGCGTCGGGCCTTGAGCTCCTCGATGCTCTCCTCGCTCTGGTCCTCCTCGGACTTGCGCGGTGCGTCGTAGTCGGTGGCCATCGAATTCTCTCCCCAATGCTGTGGACTCGTACCCGACCGGATTGCGGCGGGTCGTCCGAAGGTTTTGTGCGCGTCGTCGGCGCCAGATTGTGCACCATGGACAGGCCCCGTGGTGAGCCGGTCCGGAACGTGTCGCCTGAACAGTGGGCAAGGTCTGGGTATTCCCGCGCTCGCCCCACCTCGTCAGGTGTACCTCGGACCCCCTCAGGGTCCCCGTGGACGGGCCAGGAAGCGGCTCGCGGACGGGCCTGGACGCGCCTGGACGCCCGTCCCGCGCCGCCGTCAGGCGAGGAAGCCGGCCTCGGTGATCGCCGCCACGAAGTCGTCCCACCCGTCGGCGGGCGCGCCCACGACGACGCGGCGCGCGGCGTGCTCCTCGACGTCGAAGGTCCCTTCGAGGAGCGCGAAGCGACCGCCCGCCTCACGCAGCACGAGCCCGCCGGCCGACCAGTCCCACGGCTGGGGCCCCGCCTCGACGTACCCGTCGCCGCTGCCGTCCGCCACGTGGCACAGGTCGAGCGCGCACGAGCCCATCCGGCGGATGTCGCGCACCTCCGGCAGCAGCGCGGCGACACAGCGGGCCTGGTGCTCGCGCACCCGGCGCTCGTAGCCGAAGCCGGTCAGCACCAGCCGCTCGGCCAGCGGCGGCGAGGGGCGTACGCCGATGGGGCGGCCGTCGCGCGTGGCGCCCTGGCCGACGGCGGCGGCGTACTCGACGTCGGTCGGGATGGTCACCACGGCTCCGGCGACGACCTCGCCGTCGACCTCCGCGGCCACCGAGACGGCGCAGTCGGGCAGGCCGTAGAGGTAGTTGACGGTGCCGTCGATCGGGTCGAGGACCCACCGCACGCCGGAGGAGCCGGACCGGTCGTCCCCCTCCTCGCCCAGGACGGCGTCGTCGGGCCGCTGGGCGGCGAGGCGCGAGCGCAGCAGCGTCTCGACCGCACGGTCGGCCTCGGTGACCACGTCGACGGCGCTGGTCTTGGTGTCGGCGACGTCGATCCCGCCCAGCCGCATCTCACGGGCCAGGGCGGCCCCCTCGTGGGCGAGCGTGCGGGCCAGGTCGCGCAGCTCCACGGGCGTGACGGTCACGAGTCGGCACCGCAGAGGGCCGGGCGGGGTCCGCGCGCGTTGGGGCAGCAGCCCGCCCCGCAGATGTCGGGACCGGCGGGCATCGAGCCGATGGCGGGCCGCTCGGGACGCTCCCCGCGCTCGGTCGCCGCCCGCTCCAGCAGGAGGTCGCGGACCATCGCCACGAACCGCGGGTCGGTGCCGGCCGTCGCGGCGCGGACCGCCCGCATGCCCAGGCGCTCGGCCGTCGCCATCGCCTCGGTGTCGAGGTCGTAGATGACCTCCATGTGGTCGGACACGAAGCCGATCGGCACCATCACGACCTGGCTCACGCCGTCGCTGGCCAGCCCTTCGAGGTGGTCGTTGACGTCCGGCTCGAGCCACGGCGTCGCAGGCGACCCCGAGCGCGAGCAGTAGACGAGGTCGTGGCGGTGTGAGCGGCCCGTGGCCGCCTTCACCCGGTCGGCCACCTCGTCGACGACGCTGCGGTGCTGCTTGACGTAGGCGCCGCGCGGCTGGGCGTGGGCCTCCGGCGGGGCTCCGCTCGTCTCGGCCATCTCCGTGGGGATGGAGTGGGTGACGAAGACCAGGTGTGCCGCCTCGCCGTTGGTGGGCAGGTCGCCCAGGGCCGCCAGGCACGCGTCGACGACCGGCTCCACGAAGCCGGGGTGGTTGTAGTACTGCCGCAGCTTGTCGAGCCGGGGCGCGCCCTCGGTCTGCTCGACCGCGTCCCACAGGTTCTCGCGGTACTGCCGGCACGACGACCACGACGAGTACGCCGAGGTGGCGAAGACCGCGGCGCGCTGCACGCCGTCGGCGGCCATCCGGGCGAGGGTGTCGGCCAGGTAGGGCTCCCAGTTGCGGTTGCCGAAGTAGACCGGCAGGTCGATCCCCTGGTCGGCGAAGTCCTTCTCCAGCGCCGCGATGAGCGCGCGGTTCTGGTCGTTGATGGGGCTCTTGCCGCCGAACAGGAAGTAGTGCTCCCCCACCTGCTCGAGACGCTCGCGGGGGATGCCCCGGCCACGGGTGACGTTCTCCAGGAACGGCACCACGTCCTCCGGCCTCTCCGGGCCCCCGAAGGAGAGGACCAGCAGGGCGTCGTACGGCTTCACGTCGGGGCGACCCGCAGGATTCATGGTGCCAGCGTAGAGCGGCCTACCATGCGCGTGATGCTCGACTCCTACGGCCGGGTGCTGGCGCGCCCGGGTGCGCTGGCGTTCAGCAGCGCCGCCCTCGTCGCCCGGCTGCCGATCGCCATGGTCGGACTGGGCATCGTGCTCCTCGTCGAGCAGCGCACCGGCTCCTACGGCCTGGCCGGCACGGTGTCGGCCGTGTTCGTGCTCGCCGAGGCGGCGTTCGCGGTGCTGCACGGCCGGTGGGTCGACCACTACGGCCAGTCCCGCGTGCTGCCGCTGGCCATCTCGGTGTTCGCCGCCGGACTCGCCCTGATGATGCTCGCGGTCGAGCAGGACTGGCCCCGGATCTGGACCTACGTCTTCGCCGCAGTCGCCGGGGCCGCGCTCCCCCAGGTCGGCGCGAGCGTGCGCACGCGCTGGTCGCACCTGCTCGACGACCCCCGCGAGAAGCAGACCGCCTTCGCCCTCGAGGCGGTGCTCGACGAGGTGGTCTTCGTCGTGGGCCCCGTGCTGGTCACCCTGCTCGCCACGAGCTGGCACCCGGTCGCCGGACTCACGGCGGCGATCGTCAGCGGGCTCGTCGGCACGTACGCCTTCGCGGCCCAGCGACGCACCGAGCCGCCCCCCGGCCGCACGACGCCGACAGAGGTCCGGGCGCCGATGCCGTGGCGCCTGGTGCTGCCGCTCGCGCTCGTCTGCCTGACGCTCGGCGCGCTGTTCGGGGCCGCCGAGGTCACCACCGTCGCCTTCGCCGAGGAGCACGGCAAGCGCTGGGTGGCCGGCTGGCTCCTGGCGGTGTGGTCCCTCGGCAGCCTGGTCGCCGGGCTGGTGACCGGCGCGGTCGCCTGGCGCAGCGGTCCCGAGGTGCGGTTGCGCTGGGGCTCGGCCGCCATGGCCCTGGCGATGGCACCGCTGATGTTCGTCGACTCGATCCCGCTCATGGCGGTCGTGCTGCTTGTCGGGGGGCTGGCGATCGCCCCGACCATGATCAGCGCGATGACGATGGTCGAGCAGGGCGTCCCGTCCGGACGTCTCACCGAGGGGATGGCGATCCTGCACACCGGGATCGTCGCGGGGGTGGCCCCGGGCGCGAGCATCGCCGGGTTCGTCGTGGACCACAGCGGCGCCTCGGCGGCGTACGCCGTCGCCCTGGCCGGCGGCCTGCTGGGGGCGCTCGCGGCGCAGACCGCACGTGGCGGACGCCAGGCGGACCGGGCCCCTAGTCTGCGGGCATGAGCCCCGCCCTGCACGGCCACCTCTGGCGCAACTGGTCCGGTCTCGAGGAGGCGGTCCCCCGCCACGTCGAGACGCCGCGCTCGGTCGACGACGTGGTCGACGTCGTGTGCCGTGCCCGCGAGGCCGGGACGACGGTCAAGATGACCGGCACCGGGCACAGCTTCACCGCGATCGCCGCCCCGGAGCACAACCTGCTGCGACCGGACGGGCTCCGTGGGATCGTCGCGGTCGACCGCCAGGCGATGACGGTCACCGCCCTGGCGGGCACGCCGCTGAAGGACCTCAACCTCGCACTCGAGCGCCTCGGGCTGTCCCTGCACAACATGGGGGACATCGCCGAGCAGACGCTCGCCGGCGCCACCTCGACCGGCACGCACGGCACGGGCGGCACCGCTGCCGGGCTGGCTGCCCAGGTCGCCGGCCTCGAGCTCGTCACCGGCACCGGCGAGGTGGTCCGCGCCACCGCCACCGAGAACGCCGACGTGCTCGACCTGGCCCGGGTCGGCCTCGGCGCGCTCGGCATCCTCACCACCCTGACCTTCCACGTCGAGCCGCTCTTCGTCGTGGAGGCCCACGAGCAGCCGATGGACTGGGACGGGGCGCTGTCGTCGTACGACGAGATGGTGGCCGCCGCGCACCACGTCGACATGTACTGGTTCCCCCACACCGACCGGATGCTGGTCAAGCAGAACGTGCGCACCGACCTCGACCCCGGCGAGCAGCAGCCGCCGTCCGCGCTCGCCGCGTGGTGGGAGGACGAGCTCGTCTCCAACACGGCGTTCGGCGCGCTGTGCCGGGTGGGCTCGCGGGCCCCGGCCGTGGTCCCCCGGATCAACCGCTTCGCCGGCCGCGCCCTGTCCGAGCGCCGCTACACCGACGTCGCCCACCGCGTCTTCGTGAGCCCGCGACGGGTGCGCTTCCGGGAGATGGAGTACGCCGTGCCGCGCGAGGTCGGGCTCGACGTGCTGCGCGAGTGCCGGCGGATCGTCGAGGCGAGCGACTGGCGGATCGCCTTCCCCGTCGAGGTCCGGACGGCGCCCGCCGACGACGTCGCGCTGTCGACCGCGCACGGTCGCGACACCCTCTACCTCGCCTTCCACGTGCCGGCCGACACCGACCACACGGCCTACTTCGGCGGGCTCGAGCCGGTGCTGCGCGAGGCCGGCGGGCGGCCGCACTGGGGCAAGGTGCACACCCGCACCGACGCCGACCTGGCGCCGGCCTACGACCGGTTCGACGACTTCCTGGCGCTGCGCGACCGGCTCGACCCCGACCGGGTCTTCGCCAACGCCCACCTGCGCCGGGTGCTCGGCGACTGACCCGGCGACTGACCCGCGGGACGGGTCACACGCTGGCGGGTCCCTTCGGCAGCGGCGCCTGCCAGCCCCGCACGAGGGCGAGCAGCCGCCAGACCAGGCACGTGGCGAACCCCGCGGCCGCCACCACCAGCAGGGGCAGGTCGGTGCGGTCGAGCAGGACCGCCACGACCGCCCCGGCGAGGGCCGGGGTGGCGTAGAGGACGCCCTCGAAGATGACCGGGACGGTGCCCGCGAGGACGTCGCGGATCATCCCGCCGCCGATGCCGGTCACCATGCCCATCAGCGCGGCGGCGACCGGGTCGAGCCCGTAGTCGACCGCCTTGAGCGCGCCGGTGACGCAGAACATCGACAGGCCGACGGCGTCGAAGACCGTGACCACCCGCTCGAGCCGCCCCACCGTGGGGTGGAACGTGAAGGTGAGGAACCCCGCGACGACCGGGACGACCAGGTAGCGCCAGTCGGCCAGCGCTGCCGGCGGGGTGTCCCCGATCATCACGTCGCGGATGATGCCCCCGCCCAGCCCGGTGACCCCGCCCAGGACGAGCGCCGCGAACAGGTCGAGGTTGCGGCGCACGGCGACCAGCGCACCCGCGACGGCGAAGAAGAAGATCCCGATGAGGTCGAGCGCGACGATCGTCGTCGCGAAGTCCGTAACGGGCACCACTCCAGCCTAGGGCGCGCCGCGGAGGTGCCCGCTCCGGCGCGCTGCGCTGGCGTAGGCTCGAGCGCACGGATGCCACCCGCACCCGCGACCATCCCCCGACCACCAGCCAGGCAGGAGCCCGCCGTCGATGGCCAAGCTGACGTTCACCGGACGCAGCAGGGACGGCAAGCGCCTGCTGCTGGTGGACGAGTCGGGCCAGGAGCACACCCTGGCGATCGACGCCCGGCTCCGCCGCGCGCTCGCCGGCGCCCACGACAGCAACGGCCAGTTGGAGATCCCGATGGAATCAAGCCTCCGTCCACGCGACATCCAGACGCGCATCCGAGCCGGTGAGTCACCGGAGGCGGTCGCCCACGCGGCGGGCACCTCGGTGGAGAAGATCATGCCGTTCGCCGCGCCGGTGATGGCCGAGCGCGCCCACGTCGCCGAGCGCGCCCAGCTCGCGTCCGTACGCCGCCGCGCCAGCGAGTCGGGTGCCCGGACGCTGGGCGAGGCGGTGAGCGCGCACCTGCGCTCGCACAACGTCGACCCGGCCACCATCGAGTGGGACGCCTGGCGCCGCGAGGACGGCCGGTGGACCCTCACGGCCCTCTACGAGGTGGCCGGCCGCGTCGGCACCGCCACCTTCTCCCACGACCCGCGCGGCAGCTTCGTCACCATCGACGACGACGACGCCCGCTGGCTCGTCGGCGACGCCGCCCCCGCCGCCACCAGCTCGCCGGCCGCCGACGACCTCACCGCCGCGCGCCAGCGTCGCCTCAGCGCGGTGGACGGCGACGTGCCCCTGGGCGACGACGCGATCGAGATGGTCACCGGCGAGGAGGCCTCCCCCGAGGAGACCACCATGGAGCTCGCCGACCCCGGCCTGGGCGCCGACCGGCCCGTCACGGCCCACCGCGACGAGCACGAGACCCCGAGCGGTGGCGCCGCTCGCACGCCGGACGCGACCGAGCAGCAGTCCGACCGGCAGGACCCGCAGTCCGACCCGCAGTCGGACGTGGCCACGGGCGAGCCCCGGTCCAAGCCGACCCGCAAGCGCGGTCGGGCGTCGGTGCCGAGCTGGGACGAGATCATGTTCGGCGGCGGCAAGGGCGACTGAGGGTCGCGCCCGGTCCACGCGCCGGTCAGCGACCGTCAGCCGGTCGCGACGGGCCGGTCGGAGTCGGTGATCCAGCCGCTCCAGCTCCCCGGGTAGAGCGCCGCGCGGATGCCCACCAGTTCCATCGCGAGCAGGTCGTGCGCCGCGGTGACGCCGGAGCCGCAGTAGGCCGCGACGGACGCGGCCGTGTCGGCGCCGACACGGGCGTACGCCTCGCGCAGCAGCGGCGGTGGCAGGAACCGGCCGCGGTCGTCGAGGTTGGCGGTGGTCGGCACGTTGACGGCGCCGGGGATGTGACCGGCGACGGGGTCGACGGGCTCGGTGTCGCCGCGGAAGCGCTCCGGCGCCCGCGCGTCGACGAGCACCTCGACGTCGAGCACCTGATCGGGCCCCACGACGGGCGTCTGTGGCACCGCCGCGACCGTGAAGTCGCCCGGCGCGACGTCCACCGGCCCCGTCTCGGCGGGATGGCCGTCCTCGAGCCAGGCGGTCCACCCGCCGTCGAGCACCCGCACGTCGCGGTGCCCGTGGTGGCGCAGCAGCCACCACGCCCGCGCGGCCGCCCGCCCCTGCCAGTCGTCGTACACGACGACCGGGCGGTCCCCGCGCACGCCCGCGCGCCGCATGGCCGCCTCGAACCGTGCCGGGTCGGGCAGCGGGTGGCGGCCCCCGGCGCCCGGCGGATCGGCGAGGTCGACGTCGAGGTCGACGTAGACCGCTCCCGGGACGTGCCCGGCCTCGTGCAGCCCGCGTCCCGGTGGCCCGCCCTGGAGGTAGCGCACGTCGAGGACGGTGACCTGCTCGGGGTCGGAGGCGCGCTCGGCGGCGAGCTCGTCGGGGCTGACCAGCGGCCCGCGGGAGAAGTCGTCCATGCGCGGCACGGTAGCCGCCCTTCCGGGTCGGCACTGTGACAGGATTCCCCGGACATGGCTGAACTGCACTTCTTCACGGGCACGATGGACTCCGGCAAGTCGACGCTGGCGCTCCAGACCAACCACAACCACGCCGCCCGCGGACGCGTCGGCCGGATCTTCACGACCCACGACCGGTCCGGGCAGGCGGTGGTCTCCAGCCGGCTCGGGCTCACCCACGACGCGCTCGAGGTCGACGCCGGCTTCGACTTCTGGGCCTACGTCGTCGACACCCTGACCCGCGGGGGCCGCATCGACTACCTCGTGTGCGACGAGGCGCAGTTCTACTCCGCCGCGCAGATCGACCAGCTCGCGAAGGTCGTCGACGAGCTGCAGATCGACGTGTTCGCCTTCGGGATCCTCACCGACTTCCGCTCCCAGCTCTTCCCGGGCAGCGCGCGCCTGGTCGAGCTCGCCGACCGGATGAACGTCCTCCAGGTCGAGGCGCTGTGCTGGTGCGGCAAGCGCGCCACCCACAACGCCCGCACCGAGAACGGCGCGATGGTCGTCGAGGGCGACGTCGTCGTCGTCGGCGACGTGGACAGCGTCGACGAGCCGCCCGCCGACGTGGCCTACGAGGTGCTGTGCCGCCAGCACCACCGCCGACGGCTCACGGCGGCGCGCGCCAAGGCGGTCTCGCTGGCGCCGGAGCCGCTGCCGTTCGGCTGACCCGCGCCGCGGACCGGTCCTACCGGCGTCAGTCGACGAGGATCGGGATCAGCATCTCGGCCGAGGTGAGCGACCCGTGCAACCCGACCAGGGTGTCCTCGTAGGCGAAGTCGCGCGACGACATCACCGCGGTGTCGCCGTGGCAGGCGACCATCACGTCGCCCAGCCGTGGCAGCACGCCCGGGACGACCGGGCCGAACCACCCCAGTCCGACGGCCTCGTCGCGGGTCACGACGCTCGCCCGCTCCCCCAGCACCTCGCGCCAGGTCGCGACCACGTCGGGGACGGCGCCGGCCGCGCAGTAGAGGTGGCGGAACCTGGCCTCGCCGCCGAGCAGCGCCACCCCGTCGCGCATGCCGGCGACCTCGTCGACGTCGACCCGCGCGTCGCGCGGGCTGTCGACCATGCCGTGGTCGGCGACCACCACGAGCCGGGTCGCGGGCGGCAGCGCCTCGCGCAGCTGCTCGGCCTCGGCGTCGACCATCGCGAGCTGCTGCAGCCACTGGGTCGAGGCGACGCCGAACTTGTGGCCCGTCCAGTCGAGGTCGGAGTCGTAGACGTAGGTCAGCGACGGCTGGTCGGCGGAGGCGGCCACGGCCGCGGCGATCCGCTCGCCGACGCGGTCTGCCCCGACGTACGCCGTCCCTCGCTGCGAGGCCACGGTGAGGCCGGAGCCCTCGAAGTCGCGCTTGTTGACCGAGGTGACGCTCACCCCGGCGTGCGCGAGGCGGCCGAGCGCGGTGGGGTGCGGCTGCCACTCGACCGGGTCGACGCCCTTGTCCCACCACAGGTGGTTGAGCAGCCGGTCGGTGCCCGGGATGCGCGCGGTGAACCCGACCAGCCCGTGCGCGCCCGGCACCAGCCCGGTGCCCAGCGAGGTGAGGGACGTCGCGGTGGTCGAGGGCACGCCGGCCGTGCCGGTGGCCGCACCGTCGAGGAGCGACGACAGGTAGGGGGCTGAGTGGGCGTAGCGGGCGAGCAGCTCGGCGCCCATCCCGTCGACGAGGAAGACGACGTAGGACGGTGCCAGCGGGAGCTCGAACCCGACGGGGTGACCGTCGAGCTCGACCCCGAGGGCGCGGGCCACCGAGGGCACCACGTCGGCGAGCGAGCGGTCACCGTAGGCCGGCGCGGTGAATCCGGCCGGCGCCTGGTCGGCCGTCACCGGAGGGTGCTCATCCGCGGGTGCGGGACGACAGCGCCTCGGCGAACGCCAGCAGGCCGGCCACGGCGTCGGCGCCCTCGGCGGCCGCCGACACCCGCAGGGTGTAGTCGTCGCCGGCGAGCGTGCCGGTGTAGCCGTGGTCGGCGTCGCAGCTCGGGTCGGAGCAGGCGGCCGGCTCGAGGTCGAGGCGACCCACGCCGCCCCAGCCGATGGTCAGCACGGCCTCGGCGGGCGGTGCGACGCCCTTGGTCGGGTTGGCCACCATCCGCGTCACGACGACGGTGCGGATCGAGGTGAGGGTGACCGCCTCGGTGGTCGTCGACGTGTAGGGCTCGGGCAGCAGGTCGTCGCCCGGGTGCTCGTCGGTGTGCGCGATCACCAGGCGGGTGGGCGTGAGCAGGAGCGCCGTCAGGTGGCGACGCACCTCCTCGTGGTCGAACGTCGTCTCGTGGTGGACGAAGTAGGAAAGGACCTCCTCGCCGCCGGCCGCGGAGAAGACGCCGTCGGCGACGACCTCGGGGTAGTAGCCGGTGCGGTGGATCGCCTTGCGGAGGTCGTGGGAGACGTCCGCGTCACGGGTCGAGCGGGGCATGGTGGCAGTCTGTCACGCCTGGCTCAGTCGGTCAGGGTGTCCCCAGCCATCGTGCTCAGCCGTCGGACGAACCAGTCGGAGCGCGGGTCCTTGACCGGCTCGACCCGGACCGTGGCGCCGAGCACGGTCGCGCCCTTGGCGCCTGCCAGCACGAGGGGCAGCTGCAGCGCCCGGACCTGCGGCAGGTCGTGCTGGAGCTGGGCCACCTGCCGCACCAGGCGCTCGATCTCGGCCACGTCGACGCTCTCGCCGCCGCGGTAGCCGAAGAGGAGCGGGGAGGCCTTGATGTCGCGCACCATGTCCTGGGCGTCGTGGTCGGCGAGCGGCGGGATCCGGTAGGCCCGGTCCCCCAGCAGCTCCGTGAGCGCGCCGCCGATGCCGAAGGACAGCACCGGGCCGAAGAGCGGGTCCTCCATCGTCGCGATGGTGACCGGCACCCCGGGCGGGGCGTTGCGCTGCACCACGAAGCCGGCCCGGTCGGGGTCGGTGATGACGTGGCTCAGCGAGCGCCACGCCTGCGCCATCTCCGCGGGCGTGTCGATGTTGCGCCACACGTGTGCCAGGTCGGGCCGGTCGCGCAGGTGGTCGGCGGTCGCCTTCAGCACCACGTCCCACCCCAGCGCCTCCCCCGCCGTGGTCGCCTCGTCGAGCGACGCGACGGCATAGGTGTCCCAGAGGTCGATGCCGTAGGCGGCCAGGAGCCGCTTCTGCTCCTGGTAGTCGAGGTCGCGGCCCTCGGGGTGGCGCATCAGGACCTCGTTGACGAGGTGGCGGGCGGCGTCCGCGTCGTGGGCGACCGGCTCGAGGGCCGGCGCCTGCGGCACCCGCAGCCACACGGCGTACTCGACGACGTGCGCGAGCGCGCGCACGGCGGCCTCGACCGCGGGGTACGACGGCACCGACCCGCGACCCGCGCTGGAGCCGGCCACGTCGGGCACCCGCAGCAGCTCCGGGACGCCCTCGGTGCCGAGGAAGGTCGACACGATCGGCTTGTCGGACTGCTCGCCGACGGCGGCGAGCACGTTGGCGACGTCCTCGCGGGCGCCCGCGACGTTGAGCGGCGGGATGAAGATCGCGACGACGGCGTCGACGTCGGGGTCGTCGATGGCGGCGTCGAGGGCGTCCTCGAAGTCCTCGGCGGTCGCGTCGGCACCGAGCGCCTCCTGGCGGTTGACGACCAGCCCGACGGAGTTGGCGGCGTCGGCGGCGAGCAGGCCGAGCGCGTCGGAGTTGCCCACGACGGCGACCCGGCGACCGCGCGGCAGGGGCTGGTGGGCGAGCAGCTGGGCGACGTCGAACATCTCCTCGAGCGACTCGACCTGGATGATCCCGGCCTGGCGGAACATCGCGTCGACCGCCTGGCCCGGGGCGCCGATCCGGCGCACGGCGTGGCCCATGGGCACGCCCTGGGAGCTGCGCCCCGAGCGGACCGCGACGATCGGCTTGCGGCGACTCACCCGCCGGGCGATGCGGGAGAACTTGCGCGGGTTGCCGATCGACTCGAGGTAGAGCAGCACCACCTCGGTGGCGTCGTCCTCCTCCCAGTACTGCAGGAGGTCGTTGCCCGACACGTCGGCGCGGTTGCCGGCGCTGACGAAGGTGGTGAGTCCCAGACCACGGTTCTGCACCTTCTCCAGGATCGCGGTGCCGAGCGCGCCCGACTGGCAGAAGAACCCGGCACGGCCGCGGGGCGGCATCACCGACGACAGCGAGGCGTTGAGCTGGACGTCGGGGTGGGTGTTGATGATGCCGAGGGCGTTGGGCCCGATCAGGCGCAGGCCGTAGGAGCGGGACAGCCCGACCAGGCGGCGCTGCCGCATGCGGCCCTCCTCGCCGGTCTCGGCGAAGCCCGAGGAGATGACCACCAGCCCGTGAACGCCCTTGGCGGCGCAGTCGAGCACGACGTCCTGGACCGCCTCGGCGGGCACCGCGACGATCGCCACGTCGACGTCGCCGGGGATGTCGCCCACCGACTTCCACGCCGGCATCCCCGACACCGAGTCGGCGCTGGGGTTGACCACGTGGATCCGGCCGGTGAAGTTGCCGAGCACGAGGTGGCGCACCAGGGCCCGGCCGATGGTGTCCTGGCGTCGGCTGGCGCCGATGATGGCGACCGACCGCGGCGAGAAGAAGCGCTCGATCGAGGCGTACTCGGCCCGGTGCTCGCGCTGCTCCATCACGCCGAGCGCGGTGTCGGTCGGGTCGATCCGGAACACCATCTCCATCACGCCCTCCTCGAAGGCGCTCTTCACCTGGTAGCCGGCGTCGCGGAACGTGTGGATCATCGCCTGGTTGTCGGGCAGGACCTCGGCGACGAACTCCTCGACGCCGCGCTCGCGGCCGGCCTGGGCGAGGTGCTCGAGGAGGAGCTGGCCGATGCCGCGACCCTGGTGGGCGTCCTCGACGAGGAAGGCCACCTCGGCGTAGCCGGGGCGGATCGTGTCGTAGCGGCCGACCGCGATCATCTGGCCGGCCACGAGCAGGATCAGCGCGACCCGGTCGCGGTGGTCGACGCGGGTGAACCGGTCGAGGTCGCGCTCGGACAGCTCGGGCATCGGCGAGAAGAAGCGGTAGTACTTCGACTGGTCCGAGACCCGGCTGTAGAACTCGACGAGCAGCTCGCGGTCCTCGGGCTGGATCGGCCGGATGTGGGCCGTGCGCCCGTCGCGGAGCAGGACGTCGGCCTCCCAGTGCCGGGGCGCGGGCGTCGTACGCGGCTCGGGTGCTGCGGCGTCCGTGTCGGTCACGGTGGCAATCTATCGGGACTCCGCCCCCGCCCCACGGCGAGTGGGCGCGTCCTGGCCGCAATTTCCCGTCGAGGCGGCGCATCCTGACCGCAAAGCACCGCCGAGTCGGCGCATCCTGACCCCAAACCACCGCCGAGTCGGCGCATCCTGACCGGCGGTCGGCGAGGACGCGCCGACTCGACCCCGTATGCGCGCGAGGACACGCCGACTCGACCCCGTATGCGCGCGAGGACACGCCGACTCGACCCCGTATGCGCGCCAGGACGCGCCGACTCGACCCCGTGCGTGAACCGGCGCGCCGCCGTCGGCGTGCCCCCGGTCGTCGGCGGCAGGGCAGCGGGGACAATGACCGCCATGGCACGACGCACGAAGCAGCAGCCCCTGCCGGACGACTTCGAGGAGCACATCCTCGACACCGACATCCGCGACGAGATGCAGACGTCGTTCCTGGAGTACGCCTACTCGGTCATCTACTCCCGGGCGCTGCCCGACGCGCGCGACGGCCTCAAGCCGGTGCAGCGGCGCATCCTCTACACGATGGACGAGATGTCGTTGCGCCCCGACCGCGGGCACGTCAAGAGCGCCCGCGTCGTCGGCGAGGTCATGGGCCGTCTCCACCCCCACGGCGACGGGGCGATCTACGACGCGCTGGTGCGGATGGCGCAGCCCTGGTCGATGCGCCTGCGCACCGTCGACGGCCACGGCAACTTCGGCTCCCCCGACGACTCCCCCGCCGCGATGCGCTACACCGAGTGCCGGATGGCGCCGGCCGCGGTGGCGATGACGGCCTCGATCGACGAGGACACGGTCGACTTCAAGCCCAACTACGACTCACGCGAGATGGAGCCGGTCGTGCTGCCGGCGGCCATCCCCCACCTGCTGGTCAACGGCTCGGCCGGCATCGCGGTCGGCATGGCCACCAACATCGCCCCGCACAACCTGATCGAGGTGGTGCAGGCGCTCAAGCACCTCGTCACCCACCCGAAGGCCCCCCTCGACGACCTCATGCGGTTCATCCCCGGTCCCGACCTGCCGACCGGCGGCAAGATCGTCGGCCTCGACGGCATCCGCGACGCGTACGAGTCGGGCCGCGGCACCTTCAAGATGCGGGCCACCGCGCGCATCGAGTCGGTGACGCCGCGTCGCAAGGGCATCGTCGTCACCGAGCTCCCCTACGGCGTGGGCACCGAGCGCGTGATGGAGCAGATCAAGAAGCTCGTGATGGCCAAGAAGCTGCAGGGCATCGCCGACATCAAGGACCTCAGCGACCGCGAGCACGGCCTGCGGCTGGTGATCGAGATCAAGAACGGCTTCGTGCCCGAGGCGATCCTCGAGCAGCTCTACCGACAGACCGCGCTGGAGGACTCCTTCGGCATCAACGCCGTGGCGCTCGTCGACGGCCAGCCCCGCACCCTCGGGCTCAAGGAGATGCTCGACGTCTTCCTCGGCCACCGCTTCGACGTCGTCCGCCGCCGCTCGACCTTCCGCCGCGCCAAGGCCGCCGACCGGCTCCACCTCGTCGACGGCCTCCTCATCGCGATCCTCGACATCGACGAGGTCATCCAGGTGATCCGCGGCTCCGACAACGCGGCCGCCGCCAAGGAGCGGCTCATCGAGATCTTCGAGCTCTCCGAGGTCCAGGCCGACTACATCCTCGACATGCCGCTGCGCCGCCTGACCAGGTTCAGCAGGCTGGAGCTGGAGAAGGAGAAGAGCGAGCTCGAGCGCACGATCGAGTACCTCGACGCGATCCTGGCCGACGAGAAGCTGCTGCGGAAGGTGGTCTCCGACGAGCTCACCGAGGTGGCCAAGGAGCACGGCACCCCCCGGCGTACGGTGCTGCTCGGCGCGGCCCCCGCCGTCACGGCGGCCACCGACGTCGAGGTCAGCGACGACCCGTGCTTCGTGCTGCTCTCCTCCACCGGCCTGCTGGCGCGCACCAAGGACGCCGCCCTGCCGGGGCGCGGCGGTGGCCGCACCAACCACGACGTCACCGTCTCGGCGGTGCGCACCACCAAGCGCGGCGAGGTGGGGGTGCTCACCAACAAGGGCCGCCTGGTCCGGCTCTCGGTGCTCGACCTGGGCAACGCCGAGCTCCCGTCGACCGCCAACGACCCCAACCTCCAGGGCACCCTGTCGCTGAGCGAGCTCGTGGCCCTCGAGCCCGGCGAGCGGCCGCTGGCCCTCACCTCGCTCGCCACCGACGGCCCGGGCCTGGCGCTCGGCACCCGCGACGGCGTGGTCAAGCGGGTCAACCCCGAGGTCCTCAACCGCGACGAGTGGGAGGTCATCGGGCTCAAGGACAGCGACGAGGTGGTCGGCGCGGTCGAGCTCACCACCGGCGAGGAGGAGCTCTGCTTCATCTCCACCGACGCCCAGCTGCTCCACTTCCCGGCGTCCGTGGTCAGGCCCCAGGGCCGGTCCGGCGGCGGCATGGCCGGCATCAAGCTGGGCGCCGGCCAGCACGTCGCGTTCTTCGGCGCCTTCGACCCCGCCGACGCGGTCGTCGTGACCGCGTCCGGGTCGTCCACGGCCCTGCCCGGCACCGAGGCGGGCTCGGTGAAGGTCACGCCGTTCACCGAGTATCCCGGCAAGGGGCGCGCCACCGGCGGCGTGCGCAGCCACCGCTTCCTCAAGGGCGAGGACACGCTGGTCACGGCGTGGGCCGGCCCCGGCCCGGCCCGTGCGGCGGCGTCGAGCGGCGCGCCGGTCGAGCTGCCCGACGCCGACGGCCGGCGCGACGGCTCGGGCGTTCCCGCGTCCCAGCCGATCGCCGCGGTGGCCTCCCCCGTGGCCGCCCAGGTGGCGTCTCGCGCCTCGGCGCACCCAGCGGCAGACGCGGACGCCGGTGACGCGCCCGCCCCTGTGGAAGGCTGAGCCGCATGTCCGCCCGTGCCCGCACCTCAGGACGACTCGTCACGACGGTCGCCGCCCTCGTCCTCGCCCTCCCCGCCCTGGCCGCCTGCTCCGGCGACGACGGAGGCGGCGGCGGTGCCGACGACGGTCCCACCCCCGAGGAGGCCCTCGCCGTGGCCGCGACCACCCTCGCCGAGACCAGCGGTGTCGACCTGACCCTGTCGACGCCGACCCTGCCCGACGGCGTCTCGGGCATCACCCGCGCGGTCGGCACCATCACCGACGCGCCCGCCTTCGACGGCTCGATCACCGTCGTGTTCGCCGGCCAGACCGTCGACGTTCCGGTCATCGCGGTCGGCAAGACCGTCCACGCCCAGCTGCCGTTCACCCCGGGCTGGAACGTGGTCAACCCCAAGGAGTACGGCGCGCCCAACCCGGCCAACCTGATCGGCGAGAAGGGCTTCGCCGGGCTGCTCGGGCTCACCGAGTCGCTCGAGGCCGGAGACAGCGTGCGCGGCGGCGCCGACAACTCCGAGATCCTCACCACCTACACCGGCACCGTGCCCGGCACGGCGATGAAGGCGATCATCCCGTCCTCCTCCGGCGACACCTTCGACGTCGAGTGGCAGGTCACCGACGAGGGCGAGCTGCGCAAGGCCACCCTCACCGGTGTCTTCTACCCGCGCGCCGAGCCGATGACCTACACCGTCGACTTCGCCGACTACGGGATCGACAAGGACATCACCGCCCCGTGAGCCGGACCGCGGGCGCGGCCGGACGGCAGCCCGGCGACGGGGCCCCGCGCGGCTCCCGGCTGCTGCTCGCCCTGGCGGCCGTCGCCGTGGCGTTCGCCGCCGCCGACACCTACGTCGTCGTCCTCGCGCTGCCCGACATGATGACCGGCGTCGGCGTGCCGATCGACCAGCTCCAGCGCGCCGCACCGATCGTCAGCGGGTTCCTCCTGGGCTACGTCGCGATGCTCCCGCTGATCGGCCGCATCGCCGACCTGCGCGGACGCGTACCTGTGCTGGTGATGGCCCTCGTGCTCTTCGCGCTCGGGTCGCTCATCACCACGGCCGCCTACGACATGCCCAGCATCGTGGCCGGCCGGTTCCTGCAGGGCGTCGGCGGCGGCGGGCTCGTGCCGGCGACGCTTGCCCTGGTCGCCGACCTCTACCCCGTCGAGCGCCGCGGCGTCCCCCTCGGCGTGGTCTCGGCCGTGCAGGAGGTCGGCTCGGTCCTCGGCCCGCTCTTCGGCGCCGCGGTGCTCGCGTTCGCCGACTGGCGCGCGATCTTCGCGATCAACCTCGCCGTCGGCCTGGTGCTCGCCGTCGCGATCCGCTCGCTGGCGCCGCGTGCGACCACCACTGGCGGCACCGGCGACACGGACGGCATGGCCGGTACGACCGGTACGACCGGTACGCCCGGCCGGCGCCGGCTGCCGGACCTCGTCGGTCTGCTGCTCGTGGCGGCCGCCCTCGCCGGCGCCGCCGTGGTGTTCGTGCGGCCCGCGTCGTTGATGCGCGACCTCACCTGGGGCCGGCTCTTCGTGCCGTTCGCCGGTGACGGCCGGTGGCTCACCCCGATCGGCGCCGTCACCGTCGTCGCGCTCGTGCTGCTGGTGGCGTGGTGCTGGCTCGCGCGCCGACCGCTGCTCGACCTGCGCGGCTGGGTCCGGGTGCTGGTGGACGCCGACCTCGTCGGCGCCCTGCTGCTCGCGGGGGCGCTGGGCGGCGTCATCCTCGCCTTCGCCACCGCCGACCCCAAGGTCGAGGTGTTCTCGCCGCAGGGGCGCTGGTACCTCCTCGGCGCCGCCCTGGCCGCCGTCGCCCTCGCGTGGCACCTGCGCCGCGCCGCGCAGCCGCTCGTGCCCCGCGGCGCGCTGCGGCGTACGCCGGCGTGGGGGGCGCTGCTGGTCAGCTTCTTCGTCGGCGCCGCGCTGATCGCCGCCCTCATCGACATCCCGCTCTTCGCGCGCACCACCGTCTACCCCGACGACCAGCTGCCGGCCGCGCTGGTGCTGGTGCGCTTCCTGCTGGCGCTCCCCGTCGGGGCGGTCGTCGGCGGCTACCTGATCCGCGTCGTCTCCCCCGGCCCGGTCACCGCGGCCGGGATGGTGCTCGCCGCGACGGGCTTCGTGCTGATGACCCGGTGGGGACTCACCACGATCGAGGAGCCGATCGCCAACCTGGCCCTGGTGACGGGCGGGCTCGGCTTCGGCCTGGCCCTCGCCCCGATCAACGCCGCGCTGCTCGCGTCGACCGACGACGACGCCCACGGCGTCGCCAGCGCCTTCGTGGTGGTCGCCCGGATGGTGGGGATGCTCGTGGGCATCTCCGCGCTGACCACCATCGGACTGCGCCGCTACTACTCCGAGCAGCTCGCCGTGCCCCCGGTGCAGGAGGTCTGCGACGGCAAGAGCCGGTGCCCCGAGTTCTCCGACCTGCTCCGCGTGGCCGGCATCGCCCAGGAGCACGCGGTCTTCTGGGGAGCGGCCGGCTGCGCGGTCGTCGCCGCGGTGCTCGCGCTGGTGGTGTTCCGCGACGTGCGCCCCGGCCGGCTCGCGACGCGGGACGTGCTCCCGACCGGCGGCTGAGGCGCGCTAACCTGCCGGGCGTGAGCGACTTCGACGACCTCCTGCAGGCCAACCGTGCCTTTGCGGACACCTTCGACCTCGGCGGCTTCGACGGCAAGGCCCATGCCGGCATCGCGCTGGTGACGTGCATGGACTCGCGCATCGACCCGCTGGGCATGCTCGGGCTGCGGCACGGCGACGCCAAGATCTTCCGCAACCCGGGCGCCCGGGTGACCCCCCAGGCCCTCGAGGCGCTCGTCCTCGGCGTGCACCTGCTCAACGTGCAGCGGATCCTCGTCGTCCCGCACACCCGCTGCGCCATGGCGTCGGCCACCGAGCAGGAGCTGCGCGCCACGATCGGCGAGTCCGCCGGCGTCGACGCCAGCTGGGCGTCGTTCGACGTCGTCACCGACCAGCTCGACCAGCTGCGCCAGGACGTCGCCAAGGTGCGTACGCACCCGCTGATCGGCGAGCGCGCCAAGGTCGGCGGCTTCCTCTACGACGTCGACACCGGCCTGCTGGACGAGCAGGTCTGAGCGCCCGGCCCTCCGGGACGCCGGTTCGTACGCGGTCCGCTCAGTCTCCCGCGGACGACGGCCGGCCCGGCCGGAGGTCGGCCTGCATCGCCGCGATGCGCTGGTCCGTGCGGTCGATGCGGTAGGCGTCGAGTGTGCCGTGCCGCACCCCGAGCCGGATGATCCAGTAGAGCACCGCGGCCGGGAACGTCCACAGGATCACCAGGACGATCACTTCGGAGATGCTCGCGTCAGGCACGCGCGCAGCCTAGTCCCATCCGGCGTGCTGCGTGTCGGACAGGACAAACCCGCGCCCCGGTGGTCGGGCCAGCCGCGCACGCGGCCGCCCGGCCGCACGTCGTCCTGTCCGACACGCCGGGGTACGCCCCGGGGGCCGGCAGGGCGTGGGCGGGCGCGGGGCGGGCCGTCAGGCGTCCAGGGACTCCATGTCGACCTCGTAGGCGCCCTGCACGATGAACTCCTTGCGCGGGGCGACGTCGGAGCCCATGAGCAGGTCGAAGACCTTGCTGGCCTCGTCGACGTCGTCGATGGTCAGCTTGCGCAGCGTGCGGTGGCGGGGGTCCATGGTGGTCTCGGCCAGCTGGTCGGCGTCCATCTCGCCGAGGCCCTTGTAGCGCTGGATGGGGTCCTTCCAGCGCACGTTCTTCTTCTTCAGCTCCGCGAGCCTGCGCTGGAGCTCGTCGTCGGAGTAGGTGTAGATGTACTTCTCCATCCCCTTCTTGGGGTTGGACAGCTCGATGCGGTGCAGCGGTGGCACGGCCGAGAACAGCCGCCCGTCGCGCACCAGGTCGGGCATGTACTTGAAGAACAGCGTCGCGAGCAGGCAGCGGATGTGGGCGCCGTCGGAGTCGGCGTCGGCCATCAGGATGATCCGGCCGTAGCGCGCCGCCTCGAGGTCGAACGTACGGCCCGAGCCGGCGCCGACGACCTGGATGATCGAGGCGCACTCGGCGTTCTTGAGCATGTCGCCGACGCTGGCCTTCTGCACGTTGAGGATCTTGCCGCGGATCGGCAGCAGCGCCTGGAACTCGCTGCTCCGCGCGGCCTTGGCCGTGCCCATCGCCGAGTCGCCCTCGACGATGAAGAGCTCGGTGCGCTCGGTGTCGGAGCTGCGGCAGTCGAAGAGCTTGGCAGGGAGCGCCGAGGACTCCAGGGCGTTCTTGCGGCGCTGGTTCTCCTTGTGCTGCCGCGCGGCCAGGCGGGTCTTCGAGGCGCCGGCGACCTTCTCCATCAGGAGCTTGGCCTGGGCCCTCTCGGCCCGCTTGGTGGAGGTCAGGAACGCCTTGAGCTCGCCGGCCACCACCTTGCGGACGACGCCGCGAGCCGCCGGGGTGCCGAGGATCTCCTTGGTCTGGCCCTCGAACTGCGGCTCGGCGAGGCGCACGGTGACGACGGCCGTCAGCCCCTCGAGGACGTCGTCCTTGATCACGTCCGCGTCCGCGGCCTTGAGGACCTTCGCGGCGCGCATCGAGTCGTTGAACGTCTTGGTCAGCGCCGACTCGAAGCCGCTGACGTGGGTGCCGCCCTTGGGCGTGGCGATGACATTGACGAAGGAGCGGACCTCGGTGTCGTAGGCGGTGTCCCAGCGCACCGCGACGTCGACGAACAGCTCGCGCTCGATCTCCTGGGGCGTCATGTGCCCCTTGTCGTCGAGCAGCGGCACCGTCTCGGTGAAGGTGTCGGTGCCCTGCAGGCGCAGGATGTCGGTGACCGGCTCGCCGTGGGAGAGGAAGTCCACGAACTCGGCGATGCCGCCGTCGTGGCGGAACTTCTCCTCGACCATCTCCGAGGAGCGCTGGTCGCGGATGACGAGCTCGAGGCCCGGCACGATGTACGACGTCTGGCGCGCGCGGCCGACCAGGCCCTCCATCTCGAAGCGGGCGTCCTTGGTGAAGATCTGCCGGTCGGGCCAGAAGCGGATGCGGGTGCCGGTGCGGCCCTTGGCGACCCGCTTGCCCTTGCGGGTCAGCCCGGACTGCGGGGTGAACGGCGCGTCGGGGCCCTCGCCGTCGAAGACGCCCGGCACACCGCGCTGGAACGACAGTCCCTGCTGGGAGGGCGAGCGGTCGACGTCGATGTCCATCCGCGAGGACAGCGCGTTGACCACCGACAGCCCGACGCCGTGCAGGCCGCCGGTCGCGACGTAGGACCCGCCGCCGAACTTGCCGCCCGCGTGCAGCTTGGTCGCCACGACCTCGACGCCCGACAGGCCCGTCTTGGGCTCCTTGTCGGTCGGGATGCCGCGCCCGTCGTCGTAGACCTCGACCGACCCGTCGTCGTGCAGGGTCACCTCGACGTGGTGGGCGACGCCGGCCAGCGCCTCGTCCACGCCGTTGTCGATGATCTCCCAGAGGCAGTGCATCAGCCCGCGCGTGTCGGTCGAGCCGATGTACATGCCCGGTCGCTTGCGGACCGCGTCGAGTCCCTCGAGGACGAGGAGGTGCGCGGCGTTGTAGGTGTTGTCTGCCGGTGCTGCCACAAGGGAAGAACCTACCCGCGACACGCCGGACGCCGACGGAGGCACGCCTGCCCCGCCACGCGCATGCTCGGGTCTAGCGTGGGGCACCTCACAGGTGTCGCCTCGGCGACGAACGGTCCACTGTCGGGGACATCACCACCGGGAAGGGGCACGGCGTGGTTGACTTGAAGCGTCCAGGGCCCGGGGGGCCGGCGGGGAATCTTTGCCCCACTGGTTACGTTGGGCCTGACACCGATGAACAGAAACGAGGCTGACGTGACCACTGCCACCGCACCCACCCAAGCCGTCCTCACGGCCGGTGACCGCTGCGACCGCTGCGGTGCCCAGGCCTACCTCCGTGTGGAGCTCCAGACCGGCGGCGAGCTGCTCTTCTGCGCCCACCACGCCCGCGAGCACGGCGAGAAGCTCCGCGAGATCGCGGCCAACGTGCACGACGAGACGCACAGGCTCGACTCCCCCGCCGCGGGCAGCGAGGCCTGAGCTCGACCCACCCCCGACCACCGACTCCCAGCACGGCCCCGGACACGCTCTCCGGGGCCGTTCTGCGTGTCGGGACGGTTCCGCCCACCAGGGCGGGCGGGTATCTGGGAGTCTGTGCCGCGTGAGCTCCACCGAGATCCTCGTCGCCATCGTGATCGCCGTCGGCATCGCCGGCATCATCGTGCCCGTCCTGCCCGGGTCGATCCTCGTGCTGGGCGCCGTCCTCGTCTGGACGCTCGACATCGGTACGACGACGGCGTGGGCCGTCTTCGCCGTGTGCGCGGTGGTCCTGGCCGTCGGGGCGGTGGTGAAGTACCTCGTGCCGGGTCGCAGCCTCAAGGCCTCGGGTGTGCCCAACCGCACGCTCCTGGTCGGCGCCCTGCTCGCCTTCATCGGGTTCTTCGTCGTCCCCGTGGTCGGCGTCTTCCTCGGCTTCGTCCTGGGCATCTACGTCGCCGAGCGCGCCCGCGTCGGGGCCGCCGCGGCCGGACCGTCGACCCGGTCGGCGCTCCGCGCCGTCGGCGTCTCGATCCTCATCGAGCTCGCGGCGGCAGCCGTCGCGGCGCTCGCATGGGTCGTCGGCGTCGCGGTCACCTGAGCGGCGGGGACCGGCCTCAGGCCGCCAGGCCCGGCGCGAGCGGCAGGCTCCAGCGACGCTGCCTGGGCGCCCAGTCGCGCACGGGGCGCGCCCCGGCCTGGTCGATCATCTTGACCGAGACCCGCACCGACGGCGACCGGTCGAGGCAGTCGCGGCTCACGACCGCGCGGAACACGTCCTGGCCCCACTTGGGACGCGCTCGGTAGTCGCACCGGACCTGGCCGTCGCTGCCTCGCCAGCCCTCGGCCGCGGTGAGGATGTAGTCGGTGCCGTCGCCCAGTCCGCTGCTGAGGACGTACTCGGGCCCCTTGCGGTCCCGGTCGGTGTCGAAGTAGACCGAGACCCCGGCCATGCTCGAGCGCATCAGCTCGGCGAACCGCACCTTGACGACCACGGCCTTGTCCCCGTGGCGGGCCTCGAGCCCGTAGATGTCGGTGAGTGAGCCCTTGGCGTCCGCAGGGTCGTCGACGGCGTAGAACTCCGCGTGCGCGGGCGCGGCGACGAGGACGGTCAGCGCCAGGACGTGGACGGCCAGGAGAGCGATCCGAGTTCTCATGCGTCGAGTGTGACACCGCGCACCCGTGCCGCGTCGACCGACTTCCGAGGGCTGGACTCCCCCGCGGTGGCACGATGGCCGCATGACCGGAGCGGGCGGCGCCGACACACGTCGTGGCGCCACGGTCCGCGCGCTCGTCGTCTGGCTCCTGGTCGGCCCGGCCCTCGCGGCGTGCGCCGCGGGCGCCCCGCCAGCGGACCCGAGCGAGCGGCCCGCGCGGACGTCGGCGGCGACGCCCGCCGCCCCGGAGCCGGACCGCACCGACGACGGGGCCGACGACGGGGCAGAGGAGGGGGGAGAGGAGGGGGCCGGACGCGGGCGCCCCGCCCCCGTGCGGATCGCCGTGGCGGGCGACATCCACTTCGAGGGCGCCCTCGCCGAGCGCCTGCGCCGCCCGGCGGACGCCCTGGCGCCGGCCGCCCGCGTCCTGGCCGAGGCCGACGTCGCCATCGTCAACCTGGAGACGTCCGTGGGTGACGGCGGCAGGCCTGAGCCCGGCAAGCGGTTCACCTTCTCCGCCGGCCCGCGTGCCCTCGCCGCGCTGGCGGCCGCCGGGATCGACGTCGCCAGCATGGCCAACAACCACGCGCTGGACTTCGGGCGGGACCGGCTCCCCTCGACGCTGCGCGCGGCCCGACGCGCGGCAGCCGCCGACCCGCCGCTCCGGGTGGTCGGCATCGGGGCCGACGCCGACGAGGCGCACCGCGCCGCTCGCACCGTGGTGGGCGGCACGGTGGTCGCCACCCTCGCGGCGTCCGCCGCCGACCAGGACCCGACCGCCGACCCCACCGGCCACTGGGCCGCCCGCCCGGGCCGCTCCGGCGTCGCCGACGCCACGGACCCTCTGCGACTGCTGCGCGAGGTCCGGCGCGCCGACAGCGAAGCCGACGTGGTCGTGGCCTACCTCCACTGGGGCGTGCAGGGCGAGCGTTGCCCGTCCCCCGACCAGCGGCGCCTGGCCCGCGCCCTGGTCGCGGCGGGCGCGGACGTGGTGGTCGGCAGCCACGCCCACGAGGTGCAGGGCGACGGCCGCCTCGGGGCGGGCTACGTCGCCTACGGGCTCGGCAACTTCGCGTGGTACTCCCCCGGCCCGACGGGCGTCCTCACCCTCACCGTCCGCCCCCCGCGCGAGCGGACCGGCCGGGCCCGGGTCACGGCGTCACGGTGGTGGCCCGCGACGATCGGTCCTGACGGGCTGGCCGCAGCCGACGCCGGCCCCGCGGCGGCCGCGTCACACGCCAGACGCGCGGCGCTGCGTTCGTGCGCCGGCCTGGCACCGCCCCGGGCCCGCTAGCGCGGCGCCAGCCACGCGAGCACCACCCGACCGACCCGCTCGAGCTGCGCGGGCGACACGACGCCGGGCACGTCGCCGGCGGAGTGGTAGCCGGCGTAGGGGGTCGATCCCAGCCGGGCGGCCGGGAGCCCGTCGCGCACGAACGACCAGTGGTCGCTGCTGCGCTGCTCGGCGTCGGCGAGCGTCGGCACGCCGGCGCGCCGGGCCGCGGCCAGCAGCGACCGCTGCACCGGGTCCGTGGCGCCGGCCGACCCGATGGGCACCCGGTCGCCCACGCCGACCCGGTCCAGCGAGACCATCGCCCGCAGCGCGCGCCGCTCGACAGGCCTCATCGCGGCGACGTAGCGTCGTGACCCGTAGTGGTGGTCGTCGTCGGAGGGGCCGCGGGGCTCCTCGGCACCGAACGCGACCAGCACCACCGGCAGCCGCGTACGCCGGCCAGCCACGGCCTCCGCCACCGCCAGCAGGACACCCACGCCGGAGGCGTTGTCCTCGGCGCCGGGCGCCTGCGACACCGTGTCGAGGTGGGCGCCCACCACGAGGTGCGGGGCGGCGGGGTCCATCCCCGGTGGCCGGGCGACGACGTTGACGGAGGAGCCGCCCGCCACCGGGACGCCCCACGAGACGCCGGCCGGCACCTCGATGCGCTGGCGGGTGACGTCGTAGCCCAGCCGGCGCATCTCGCCGCCCACCCAGCGGGCGGCGCGGGCGTACGACGCCCCGGTCGCCTCCCGCGGTCCGATCCGTCCGGCCAGCCGACGCACCGCACCGACGGCCGTCGCCCGGTCGAGGTCGTCCGCGGAGACGGCGACGGGCTCGGGTCGGGCGTCGGTCGGGGTCCCAGCGGATGTCGGCGGGTCGACGGGCCGGTCGGTGACGGCCGCCCCGCTGCCCTCCTCGGGGCCGGGCTCCGGGGAGCCCACCTCGTCGCCGGCCGAGCAGCCCGCGGCCAGCACGAGCGCCGCGAGGACGGCGGCCAGCGCCCCTCGCCCACGACCCGTGCCCGGCTCCATGGGTCCACCCTGCCAGCACCCGCCCACCCCGGCCTGCCGTGCGCTCAACGCAGGCGGGCCGCGAGGTAGGCCACGATCATCAGCTGGAGCTCGGCGAGGAGCGGGTCGCGGGCCGGGTCGCCGGCGGGGTGGCGGGCGAGGGCGTGCCGCACGGTCTCGATGCAGAGCCCCAGCACCTCGCGCAGCTCCGGGTCGGGCGTGGTGACCCCTGCACCGCGGAGGGCGCGGGCGAACTCGTCGACCAGCTGCTCGCGCACGACGTGGGCGGGCGAGTCGACGCGCTCGGGACTGACCTCCTCGGTGAGGCGGTAGTAGCCGGGATGCTTCAGCTGGAGGGCGGCCGCGCGTCGGAGCAGCTCGCCGAGCACGGGTCCGAGGTCGTCGAGGGACGCCATCTGGGCCACCGCGTCGGCGTACGCCCGGGTGGCCGCCTCGAGGTAGCGCGCGGCGAGGGCGCCCACGATCGCGTCGAGGTCGGGGAAGAACCGGTAGAGCGCGCCCACCGACAGGCCGGCGCGCGCCGCGATCCGGGTGGTGCTGGACAGGGCCACCCCGCGCTCGCCGACCTCCTCGTCGGCCGCCCGCAGGATCCGGTCGACGGTCTCCCGGGAGCGGTGCTGCTGGGGGTCGCGCCGGGCGCGGGTCACTGCGTGGTGATGACGCCCGACGAGGCGCGCGTGCAGGTCACCGACGCGCGGGCGGCCAGCCACGCCCCGCGCAGGCACTGGCCGAGCGCGCGGTGCCCGGCCGCGTTGGGGTGCCACGACTCCTGGCAGGTCTGGTAGTAGTCGGAGCAGGTGTCGGTGACCCGCTTGATGTCGAGCTTGTCGTAGGGCCCGAAGCTCTGCACGTGGACACCGCTCGGGCCGTCCATCACCCGCAGGGGCGTCGCGAGGGAGTTGCCGGGGCTGCCCGGTGCCTCGCACAGCCGCGCCCCGTCGAAGGCGCGCTGCACGTTGAGGTAGGTGATCTTCGCGGCGGGTCGCTCGGCCCGCAACGTGGCGGCGACGCCGCCGACGAGGCTGCCGAGGTTCTGGCTGAACCGGTGGGCGGGAGCCAGCGAGTCGATGTCCGCGGGGCATCCCGCGGCGTAGCGCTCGTCCACCAGGGCGCGGTACTTGTCGCGGGTGTCGCTGCGCCCGTCCTCGGTGCGGTACTGCTCGGCGTACGCCGGCGGGAGCGGGTTGGTGTAGTCCTGCAGCACGACCCGGTGGTCGCCGTCGGCGTCCACCTCGTCGAGCACGTCGAGCACCTGGCGCACGGCCGCGGTGGTCTCGGCGCGCGCCGCCGCGAGCTGGGCCGCGGTCGCGAAGTCGGCGTCGCTGCACGCGCGCTCGTTGAGCTCCTCCCCGGTCACCCAGTTGATGAAGTGGATCCACACCTCCCACCAGCCGGTGTAGCCGTCGGCGACGAAGCGGCCCGCGCACTCCGCGGCGACGCCGCCGAAGGTGAACTGGCTGTTGTTGGACCCCAGTCCCAGGAGCACGAGGTCGATGTCGCCGGTCTGCGCGACCGTCCGCAGCTGCGCGATCTGGGCGGCGACCGTACGTCCCGCTGGGCGCGCGCTCGACGCCGCGGCCATGTCGGCGGGCTGCGCCCCCGAGCACGCGAGGTTGACCCGGCGCGAGATGCCCGGCAGGTCGGCGACCTGGATGGACGCGTTCGCCGAGCGGTGGCAGAAGTAGGGGTTGCTGTTCGGCGACGCCCACCCGGGGAAGCCCTGCGCCACGCCGTTCTGGTCGGTCACCGCGACGTAGCCGCCCGCCCCCTCACCGCTGATGAAGCTGTCGCCCATCGCCACCGCGGTCGGCGGCAGCGGGTCGGCCGAGGCCGACGGCGCGAGCGCCAGCGTGCCGGCGGCGGTCGCCGCGGCCACGAGCAGCGCCCCGGCGAGCGAGGTCAGCGTACGAGCACCACGTCCGAGCATGGGGGCCTCCCGAGAGGAACGCGAAAGGGGATTCGCGTTCTCGATCGTGCGCCCGTCCACGGCTCCCGTCAAGGGTGGCCGCGGGTGGGTCCTCAGCCGATGCCGAGGACGTTGGCCATCGTGGTGACGCCGGCGACGATGATCACGATGCCGATGATGTCGAAGACGATGCCCGAGCGCACCATCCGGGTGATCGGGACCAGCCCGGTGCCGTAGACGATCGCGTTGGGCGGCGTCGACACGGGCAGCATGAACCCGTAGGACGCGCCGAAGACCGCGGCGAGCGCCGGGATCGACGGGTTGACGTCGGCGGCGAGCGCGAGCTGGATCGCGATCGGCGCCACCACGCCCACGCTGGCGGTGTTGCTCGTCGTCTCGCTGATGACGACCGCGATGACGGTCGACAGGAGCGTGATCGACAGCAACGAGCTGACCCCGAGCAGGTCGCTCAGCCCGGTGCCCATCGACTCCGCCAGGCCCGTCGATCCCAGCAGGCCGCCGAGTGCGATGCCGGAGCCGAAGAGCACGATGGTGCCCCAGTCGATGCGCGACGCGTCGTTCCAGGTGATGGTGAACTGCCGCCGCGGCCAGTCGACGGGCAGCAGGAAGAGCAGGCTGGCGCCGAGGATGGCGACCGCCCCCTCCTGCAGGTGCGCCGACACGGACTCGTAGAACGAGCCCTCGCCGCCGGTCAGGAGCGCCACGAAGCCGGGCAGGATCCAGAGCGTCACCGTGACCGCGAACGCGATGAGCGTGTTGCGCCCGCCCCGGCCCATGGGGCCGAGGTTGGCGCGCTGCTCGCGAATGAACTGCTCGGCACCCTCGATCCGCTTGGTCTCGGGCTTGTTGAGCCGCAGCAGCACGATGCAGAGCGCGACGAACATCAGCGCCACGATGGGGAAGGCGAGCAGCATCCAGGTGAAGAACGGGATCTCCTCGCCGGTCTCCTGGGTGATCAGCTCGCGACCGATGAGGTTGGGCGGGCTGCCGACCGGCGTCAGCAGGCCGCCGACGCTGGCGCCGTAGGCCACCATCAACAGCAGCGCGGTCGAGAACCGCAGCCGGCGTACGTCGTCGGGGTCGGCGTCCTCGTCGGACTGCGCCGACACGCGCCCGGCCAGGAAGCCGATGATCCCCATCGCGATCGGCATCAGCATCGCGGCGCTGGCGGTGTTGGACACGAACGCGCTCAGGCCCGCGCTGATCAGGCCGAAGGCGACGACGACCCGCACCGTGGAGGAGGCGACACCGGGGATGCTCAGCACCCCGTAGGCGAACCGCTGGTCCAGGCCGTGCTTGCGCATCGCCTCGGCCAGCACGAAGCCACCGATGAAGACGAAGATCGTGGAGTTGCCGAAGAGGGCGAAGACATCCTCGGCCGGGGCGACGCCCAGCAGGACGCACGCCGCCATCGCGAGCATCGCGGTGACCGGGATCGGGATCGCCTCGGTCATCCACCACACGATCACCAGGCTGAGGATCCCGGCGAGCTTCTGGGCCGGCTCGTCGAGGCCGGAGCAGATCAGGTAGACCACGACGGCGACGACCGGGCCGATGGCCAGGCCCGACGTGCGCCGCAGCCGCTCGAAGCGCTGCTCGGCCGGGCTGAGCGTCTCCTCGACCTCGTCGAGGGTGCGGTACGTCGCGGGGCGGGCGTGGTCGGACACGGCGGGCTCCTCGGGTCGGAAGGCCCAGACGCTAGCCATCGCCGACGGGCCCGTCCACACCCCAACCGGTCGCCCCCGCGGACGCGACGACGGCCCGGATCCGCGGGGATCCGGGCCGTCGTCGTCAGGTCGTCCAGACGACCGGTGGTCGATCAGTCCAGGTAGTCGCGCAGCACCTGCGAGCGGCTGGGGTGACGCAGCTTCGACATCGTCTTCGACTCGATCTGGCGGATCCGCTCGCGGGTCACGCCGTAGACCTTGCCGATCTCGTCGAGCGTCTTGGGCTGGCCGTCGGTGAGGCCGAACCGCATCGACACGACACCCGCCTCGCGCTCGGAGAGCGTGTCGAGGACGGCGTGCAGCTGCTCCTGCAGGAGCGTGAACGACACCGCGTCGGCCGGGACGATCGCCTCGGAGTCCTCGATCAGGTCACCGAACTCCGAGTCGCCGTCCTCGCCGAGCGGCGTGTGCAGCGAGATCGGCTCGCGGCCGTACTTCTGGACCTCGATGACCTTCTCGGGGGTCATGTCGAGCTCCTTGGCCAGCTCCTCCGGAGTGGGCTCGCGGCCCAGGTCCTGGAGCATCTGGCGCTGGACGCGGGCGAGCTTGTTGATGACCTCGACCATGTGCACCGGGATGCGGATGGTGCGGGCCTGGTCGGCCATCGCGCGGGTGATCGCCTGGCGGATCCACCACGTCGCGTAGGTCGAGAACTTGTAGCCCTTGGTGTAGTCGAACTTCTCGACCGCACGGATCAGGCCGAGGTTGCCCTCCTGGATGAGATCGAGGAAGAGCATGCCGCGACCGGTGTAGCGCTTGGCGAGCGAGACGACCAGGCGGAGGTTGGCCTCGAGCAGGTGGTTCTTCGCCCGGCGACCGTCCTCGGCGATCCACTCGTACTCCTCGAGCATCTTCGGGCTGATCCGGCCGCCCTTGGCGAGCTTCTCCTCCGAGAACAGCCCGGCCTCGATGCGCTTGGCGAGCTCGACCTCCATCTCGGCGTTGAGCAGCGGGACCTTGCCGATCTGCTTGAGGTAGTCCTTGACCGGGTCGGCGGTGGCGCCGGCCACCATGACCTGCTGCTCCGGCTCGTCGGTCTCGTCCGCCGCGGAGACCGTGAAGGCCTGCTTCTCGTCCTCCTTGATGGTCGGGTCGGCGACGACGTCCTTCTCGAACTGGTCGTCGGGGATGTCCGGGAGCACCTTCTTGCCGTCCGGTCCGACCACGACGGGCTCGACGGCACCGAGGTCGACGACCTCGTCGGCCGGGGCCGCGGCGGCCTTCTTGGCCGCACCCTTCTTGGCCGGGGCGGCGCTCTTGGCGGCGCTCTTCGGCGCGGCCTTCTTCGCCGCCGCGCTCTTGGCGGGCGCCTTCTTGGCCGCCGACGAGGTGGCGGCACGCTTGCTGGTCGCGGCGACCGCGCGGGTGCCCTCCGCGTCGATCTGGACCGAGATCCCGAGACCGCTGAGATGCACCAGCAGCGCCTTCAGGTGCCGAGGCTCGACCCCGGCCTCCTCACTGGCTCGCCGGACGTCCTCGGGGGACACGGTGCCCGCTGGGGTGGCACCGGCCAGGAGTGCGGCGATGGAGGGGTGCGTGAGCACCTCGGCGGGGAGCAACTTGCGTGCGTGTGAGGACACGAACACCTCTCGTCAAACAGCTTCGGGGCGCGGCGAGGCCCGGTGACGTCAAGAGCCGCGCCGTAATTGTGCCACGGCCCTCCTGAGGACCAACCACCGGCCGCACCACCGCGCGTGTCGGCGCCCGGCTGCGCTCAGCCGGAGACCTTCGGGGCGGACTTCGCGGCCGCCTTCGCGGCCTTCTTGTGGTCGCGCACCTTCTGCAGCGACTCGGCGTCGACGACGTCCGCGACCGAGCGGTGGCCGTCGAGCGCGTAGTCGCCGACGGCGGCCTCCCAGCCCTCGGGGCGCACTCCCAGCTGCTTGGCCAGCAGTGCGACGAAGATCTGCGCCTTCTGCTTGCCGAAGCCCGGCAGCGCCATCACGCGCTTGAGCAGGTCCTTGCCGTCCGCGGCCTCGGTCCACAGTCGCGAGGCGTCCCCGCCGTAGGTCTCCTCCACGATGCGGGCCAGCTCCTGGAGCCGGGCTGCCATCGAGCCCGGGAAGCGGTGGATGGCCGGCGGCGTCGCGGCCATCGCCGCGAACTCCTCCGGGTCGGCGGCCGCGATCGCCTCGGGGTCCACGCTGCCGAAACGGTCGAGCACCTTCGCCGGGCCGCGGAACGCGTGCTCCATCGGGTACTGCTGATCGAGCATCATGCCCACGAGCAGCGCGAACGCGGAGTCGTCGAGAACCTTGTCGGCGGCGGGGTCGCCGGTGATCTGGAAGCCCATGGGGCGATTGTGCCCGACGTCGTGACCGCCTCGCGCCGGCTACGTGGCCTTGACCGCCAGGACGGGGCACGGGGCGTCGAGCAGGACGCGCTGGGCGTTGCTGCCGAGGATGAGCTTGCCCACGGGCGAGCGGCGGCGCAGGCCGATGACGAGCAGCTCGGCGCCGTTGGCCTCGGCGATGCTGATCAGGTCCTCGGCCGGCTCGAAGCCGCGCACCAGCTGGCGGACCTCGTGCTCGACGCCGCTGTCCTGGAGCTGCTTCTCGATCCCGGTGAGCTCGTCCTCGGCGGCGCGGGCGGCCGACCCGTCGAAGTCCTGGCCACCCCGGTGGGAGTTCACCACCACGAGCTTGCTGCCGCGCAGCTTCGCCTCGTTGATCCCGGCGGCGAGGGCGGCCTCGCCCTCCGGCTTGGGGACGTATCCGACGACGACGGTGCCCATGGTGTCTCTCCTCTTCTCGTGGCCACAGCGCCTCGCCGGTGGCCTGGTGGCACCGTAACGGAAACCACAGGTCTTACGCAGCCTGTGGAGGGGTGGGTCGCGAACCGCTCACTGGGGCACGCTGGGCGCGTGCCCCCGCCCCCTCCCGCGACAGGCCCCGCGACCCCTCCGGCGAGCCCGGTACGCATGCCGGTCGGTCCCCGGGTCGGCGCACCGCCCGCGGCCCAGCCGCCCGTGCTGGCGGCGGTGCACGCCCCGGTCGAGCGGTGGACCCACGACGTCCTGCGCGCCGCCACCCTCGAGCTCGTCGAGGGTGAGACCCGGCGCCGGTTCCCGCCCGCGATCCACGCCGGCGTCCCGGGGCGCTCGGCCCGCCACGTCGAGGACCCTCCGGTCGCCGACGCCGGGGCGCGCGCCGACGTCGTCCTCGCCCTGCTGCGCACCGCGACGTCGCTGGCCCCCCGGCCGCTGCTGTGGCTGACCCGTCCCGGCGAGCTCTCGCCGCACGACGACGACCTGCGCTGGCTCGGTCCCGCCGCGTGGGCCGCGCGGGCCCTGGGCCTGCCGGTGGGCCTGGTGGTGGTGACCCGGCGCGGGTGGTTCGACCCGGTGAGCGACGTGCGCCGCGAGTGGCGTCGCCTGCGCCCGCGCCCCGGCGCCCGCTGAGCACCCGCACTCCCCCGTGCTGCGCGCGAGGTCGGTCCCGGGTCAGTCCCAGGTGTGCACGGGCTCGTTGCTGTGCATTCGGTCGCGGTAGTCGAGCAGGGTCGCCCGCAGCGCGTCGAAGCGGTCGGGGCCCCCGCGGGCGCGCACCCGGTCGACGAACCAGCCCGCGCCGCTCGCCTCGGTCTGGCAGCGCTGCTCGATGATGCCGAGGTAGCGGTCGCTCTCCTCGGTGGGCACGCCCCACGACTCGAGGCCCGCGCGCGCCATCGGCAGCAGCCGGCGCAGCATGAGCTCCGTGGCGCGGACCTGTCCCAGGCCCGGCCAGTAGACCTGCGCGTCGACGCCCATCTGGGCCGCGACGTGGAAGTTCTCCTCGGCCGCGGAGAAGGACATCTGCGACCACAGCGGGCGCTCGCTCTCGACGAGGTAGCGCACCAGGCCGAACCACAGCGCCGCGTTGGCGATGGTGTCGGCGACCGTCGGCCCGGCGGCGAGCAGCCGGTTCTCGACGCGGAGGTGCGGCATGCCCAGCGAGATGTCGTAGACGGGACGGTTCCAGCGGTAGACGGTGCCGTTGTGGAGCTTGAGCTCGTGGAGGGCGGGCGTGCCGCCCGACTCGAGCACCTCGAGCGGGTCCTCCTCGTCGGTGACGGGCAGCAGCGCCGGGAAGTAGCGGACGTTCTCCTCGAAGAGGTCGAACACCGAGGTGATCCACCGCTCGCCGAACCACACCCGCGGCCGCACCCCCTGCGCCTTGAGCTCCTCGCTGCGGGTGTCGGTCGCCTGCTCGAACAGCGGGATGCGCGTCTCGCGCCACAGCTCCTTGCCGAGGAGGTAGGGAGAGTTGGCCGACACCGCGAGCTGCACGCCGGCGATCGCCTGGGCGGCGTTCCAGTAGGCGGCGAACTGGTCGGGTGAGGTCTGCACGTGGAACTGGGTGCTGGTGCACGCCGCCTCGGGCACGATCGAGTCGGCCGTCGTGGTGAGCCGCTCCCTGCCGGAGATGCTGATCGTGATGTCCTCGCCACGCGCGGCGAGGATCTGCTCGGACAGGAGCTTGTAGCGCGGGTTGGAGCTGAGTGACGAGACGGTCATGTGGCCCTCGGCGAGCGTCGGGAGGATGCCGATCATCACCTGCTGGGCGCCCACCTCGGCGCCCTTCTCCTCGGCGTCGTTGAGGGAGCGGCGCAGGCTCGCCTCGAACTCCGAGAGCCCGCCCTCGCGCAGCTTGGCCGGCGCCACGTTGATCTCGATGTTGAACTGGCCGAGCTCGGTCTGGAAGTCGGGGTCGGCGATGGCCTCGAGGACCTCGGCGTTCTTCAGCGCCGGGTCGCCCACCTCGTCGATGAGGTTGAGCTCCATCTCGAGACCCGTCATCGGGTCGTCGGTGTCGAACGCCGACTCGCGGAGCATCCGCGCGAACACGTCGAGGTTGCGACGCACCTTCTCGCGGTGCCGCGTCCGGTCGGCCCGGCTGAACTCCTGCTGCGCGACCTCTTCACCCATGGCGGCACCCTAACCACGCGGCTGCCCGGTGGACACCGTCCCGAGGGCTGGGCTCACGCCGCCGGGTCGCCGCTCGCGCCGAGCGACGGGCGCAGGGCCGCCCAGGCGTCGGGCGGCGTGGCCGCCTCGAGGAGCTGGGCCACCAGCCCGGCGAGGGAGTGCGCCTCCTCGACCTCGCGGCACCGGTCGACCGCGCACCACGCGAGGGCGCCGTCGCCGGAGAGCCACGCGGCGAACGCCAGCACCGCGGCGGGGCCCGCGACGTGCGACGTCGGCAGCCGTCGCACCGCGTCGGACCACAGCTCCACCGCCGGGCGGGCCGTCGACCGGTCGAGCCACACCCACGCCTCGTCGCGGCGGGCGCCGACGCGGACGCTCGCCGCCACAGAGGCGAGCTCCGCGGCCGACAGCGTGGTGCCGGCACGGACGTGACGACGCACCAGGCCGCCGAGGGCGCCCTCGGGCAGCGGCACCGCCCCCCGGAGGTGGGTGTCGGTGCGGCGAGCCGCGGCGGGGTCGGTGGCGAGCGTGGCGCGCAGGGCGTCGCGGCTGGCGTGGGTGACCCGGCCCTCGAAGACCGACCGGGCCGTGAACGGGTGCTCGGAGCGGGCGAACGGCACGCCCTGGTAGGCGGCGAGCGGGGCGCCCGGCAGCACGGCGTACCAATGGTCGTCGTGGACGCGCAGCACCTCGCGCACGCCGATGCCGGCGGCGGTGAACTCGTCGTGGAGCGACCAGGCGGCCTCGTCGGCGACGGTCGTGTCGTCGTCGTAGACCACGGCGACGACCTCGCGGACGTCGTTGAGCCGGGCGGCACGCAGGAGCGCCTCCACGACGTCGTCGACGTCGTCGGGGTCGTGCGGCAGGTCGACGCGGGCATGCATCCCGCCCGGGCCGACGCTCACCACCACCGCGGAGCGCTGGGGCACGAAGCCGAGCGCGAGGGGCACGAAGGCGACGATGTCCTCGGGGGTGCGCGCGCGCATGGGGGCGGCGCCCGGGGCGAGGGCTGACGGAGGGACGGGCTCGAGGGGTTCCATGCCGAGGACGCTTCCCGCCGGCACCGACCGTCCACGCCCTCCGGCGCGCGGCGCTGTGGACGACGGCGGATCCGGCGGACCTGTGGACGACTGGCGGCCAGCCCTCGTGCCGTTCGGGAGGAGGGGGCGGCGGTGACGGGGACGCCGACCGGGATGCGGGAGGATGGCGGCGTGACGCAGTCCTCCGCCTCGGGCCGCACCGGCTGATGCGCGGCACCGCGTCGATCCTGCACCTCGACCTGGACGCGTTCTTCGCCGCGGTCGAGCAGCGCGACAAGCCCTCGCTGCGCGGCAAGCCCGTCGTCGTCGGCGGCACCGGCGGGCGGGGCGTGGTGTCCACCGCGTCCTACGAGGCTCGCAGGTACGGCGTGGGGTCGGCGATGTCCACGCGCGAGGCCAGGGCCCGGTGCCCCCACGCCGCGTTCCTCAGCGGGCGCTTCCACGCCTACCGCGACACCAGCCGACGGGTGATGCAGGTGCTGCGGGAGCTGTCCCCGCTGGTCGAGCCGCTGTCGCTGGACGAGGCCTTCGTCGACCTCGCGGCCGCCGACCTCCCCGACCTCGAGGTCGCCACCGTCACCGAGGCCGGCGCCGAGCTGCGGCGGCGCGTGCAGGAGGTGACGGGCGGGCTGACGGCGACGGTGGGCATCGCATCGTCGAAGTTCCTCGCCAAGGTGGCCAGCGAGCTCGACAAGCCCGACGGCATGACCGTGGTCCCGCCCGGCACCGAGCTCGACCTGCTCCGCCCGATGCGGGTCAAGGTCATCCCGGGCGTCGGGCCGGCCACGGCCGAGCGGCTGCGCCGCGCGGGCATCCACACCGTCGCAGAGCTCGAGGCGGTGACCGAGGACGAGCTCGTCCGGCTGCTCGGGCAGGCCCAGGGCCACGGCCTGTGGCAGCTCGCCCGGGCCCAGGACTCGCGGCCGGTGGTCGCCGAGCGGGAGGCCAAGTCGATCAGCGTGGAGAGCACCTACGACTCCGACCTCACCGACCGCCGGCTGATGGAGGGACTGCTGACCCGGCAGGCCCGCGAGGTGGGCGCTCGCATGCGCAAGAGCGGCTACAGCGGGCGCACCGTGACGATCAAGGCACGGCTGCACGACTTCACCACGCTCAGCCGGTCGAGCACCCTCCCCAGCCCGACCGACGACGCCGGCACCATCGCCCGGGTGGCCCGCGCGCTGCTGGCCGACCTCGACACGACCGGCGGCGTGCGCCTGCTCGGCGTCGGCGTGTCCGGTCTCGCCGACTGGGTGCAGGAGGACCTCTTCGGGGAGGCCGAGGAGGAGGACGAGGCCGAGGTCGTGCTGCCCGAGCCGCCGCGGCGCACGTGGCCCCCCGGCGCGGACGTGGTGCACGACGAGATGGGCGCCGGGTGGGTGTGGGGCTCCGGCGCCGGGGTGGTGACCGTCCGCTTCGAGACCGCCGACACTCCCCCGGGGCCGGTGCGCAGCTTCCGGGTCGACGACCCGGCGCTGCGTCGCCTCGAGCCGCCGCCCGAGGACTGAGCCCCGCCGGCCGAGTCGGCCCGTCCTGACACGCCCAGCCCGTCGAGTCGGCCCGTCCTGACACGCCCAGCCCGTCGAGTCGGCCCGTCCTGACATACCCAGCGCGTCGAGTCGAGGGTCAGGACGCGCCCACTCGACCCTGTTCGGCGGTCAGGACGCGCGGTCCTCGCCTACGACACCGCGACTCCGGCCGTCGCCAGCGCCCCCGCCGCCGAGCTCCACCTGGTGCTCGACGGCCGCATCACCCAGCTGCGGATCATCTTCGACCGGCTTCCGTTCGCCCTGGCGCGCGGCGACGTCGTCCGGCCGCCGGCCCCGTGAGCCCCCTCACACGACGCGGACCAGCACCTCGTCGCCGGGGCGCAGCTGGGCGCACCCGTCGAGGTCGTCGTCGTCGACCGTCGCGACGACCGGGTAGCCCCCGGTCGTGGGGTGGTCGGCCAGGAACACCACGGGCTGGCCCGACGGCGGCAGCTGCACCGACCCGAGCACGATGCCCTCGCTCGCGACCTCGCCCGCCCGCCGGGCCAGCCGCGGCCCCGTGAGCCGGAGGCCGACGCGGTCGCTGTCGGCGGCGACCGCGTACGTCGCCCCGTCGAGGTGGGCCCATCCGCGCGCGTCGAGCCAGTCGGCCCGCGGCCCGCGCCGCAGGCGCAGCACCGGCTCGCGCGGGCGTACGACGACCGCGGGCGGCGGCAGCGGCAGCCGCCCGGGGGTCCCCAGTGCGAGCACGTCGCCGGCGGCGAGCCGGGGCGGACCGATCCAGGCGAGGGTGTCGGTGGACCGCGACCCGAGCACCGCGTCGACCCCGAGACCGCCGGAGAAGGCGACGTAGGACCGGACGCCCGTCGTGGCCGGTCCCACGGTGACCAGCGCACCCTCCGGCGCCGTGACCGCCGCGCCGTGCTCTACCGCCCTGCCCCCGACCCGCACGGCGCACGTCGCGCCGGTGACCGCCAGGGTCACCGCGCGCAGCGGCCGCAGCACCACCCCGCCCACCGTCGTCTCGACGACCGCGTCATCGGGAAGCCCGCCGACCAGGCGCCGGGCCAGCGCCGCGGCGCCGCGGTCCAGCGCGCCCGCTCGGGGGACGCCGAGGTGGGCCCACCCACACCTCCCCCGGTCCTGCAGCGTGGACAGCGGGCCGGGATCGACGACCTCGACGCCGCTCACCCGACGGCCTCGAACCGCACGCGGGTGCCCGGGGCCAGGAGCGCCGGCGGGTCGCGTCGGACGTCCCACAGCGCGGCGTCGGTCGTGCCGATGAGAAGCCAGCCGCCGGGCGATGCCGCGGGATAGACCCCGCACCAGGCGTCGGCGAGGCCGACCGCGCCGGCGGGCACTCGGGCCCGCGGCGACTCCAGCCGCGGCACGGCGCGCTCGGCGGGCAGCCCGGCGAGGTAGGCGAAGCCCGGCGCGAAGCCGCAGAAGGCCGCCGTCAGCTCGAGCGAGGTGTGGAGGTCCACCACCTCGGCGCTCGTGCACCCCCAGTGCTCCGCCACGCGGGCGAGGTCGGGACCGTCGTAGCGCACCGGCACCCGCACGAGCGGGCCCTCGTCCGCGGACCCGTCGCTCGACCACGCGGGCAGCACCTCGCGCACCGCCTGCGGGTCGACACCGTCGAGCAGCACGGTCGCGGCGGCCGGGACGACCTCGTCGACCCGCAGCCCCGAGCGCCGCACCCAGGTGGCGAGAGCGGCGGCGGCCACCGCGTCCTGCACCTCGACCAGGCAGGCGCGGGCGCCGACGTCGATGACCCTCACGGCGGCCATTGTGCACCGGGGCGCCGCGCTCCCGGGCCTGTTCCCGCCGCCGGCCGACGGGCCGGAACGCCGCCGGAACGCGGCCGGAACGCGGCTGGAACGCGGCTGGAACGCGGCTGGAACGCGGCCGGAACGCGGCTGGAACGCGGCTGGAACGCTGGGGCATCATGGAGACGGATCCCGGTGCGCTGGGCGCACACAGGTGAGGGGCTCCCGGTGGTATGAGCACCAGGAGCCCCTCAATGTGATCGGGGTGGTGACGTCCGATCCACCGAACCGGCCTCCCGGCCCCCACAGTCCCCGCCACCGGGCCTGCGCGGCGAGCAAGTCGCCGTCTGGAGCTGTTCGTCCGATCCGATCCCCGACCCCGCCGGAGCGGTGTCGGTAGGCAGAGTTCTACGTGGTGCGGCGGGCGTCCCGCAAGGCTTTCGAGCGACAAACCCGCGGTCCCACAGGGTTGCCCACAGAAGTCATCCCGTGATCCACATCACAGCCCCTCTCCTCCACAGGGACGGGCTCAGCCTGTGGACGGCCAGCAGGTGGCGACGGACAGGCCCGCCAGCTCGAGCGAACGCCGGACGGCCGCCGCGGTCCGCACCGCCCCCGGCGAGTCGCCGTGGACGCAGACCGAGTGCACCGTGGCGGCGAGCTCGACGGCGCGCATCGCCACCTGGTCGGGATCGCTCACCAGCGCGCCCGGCCGGTCGCGCGCGAGCAGCCCGCCGTCGGCGGTGTAGCCGCGGTCGGGGAAGCCCTCGTGCCGCACCCCGCGGCCGCGGCGCTGCGCCATCGCCAGCAGGAGCGAGCCGGGCATCCCGAGCACCGGCAGCCGGCCCGAGCCGTCCAGCACGGCGGCCGCCTGCTCCTCGTCGCGGGCGACCCGGTGGTAGAGCGCGCCGTGCGGCTTGAGGTAGGACACGGCTGTCCCCTCGGCCGCCGCGAGCTCGGTCAGGACGCCCACCTGCTCGGCCACCTGCTCGCGCAGCACGTCGCCGGCCACGTCCAGCTCCACGCGGCCGAAGCCCGCGCGGTCGGCGTACGACACCTGGGCGCCGACCGCCACGCCCCGCCGGACCGCACCCGCGCACACCGCCCGCATCGTGGCGCGGGTGCCGGCGTGGAAGCCGCACGCGACGTTGGCGCTGGTGACCAGGGCGAGCAGCCCCTCGTCGTCGGTGACCTCCTCGCCGAGGTCGGCGTTGAGGTCCACCGCGAAGGGGTCGACGGCATGAGGGTCGACCGCGTGGGAGTCGTCGGGGGCCGGCATGGGCCCCAGTCTCCCCGGACGACCCCTGAGAAGTCCCTGAGAGTTGGTGGATCGTGCAACTCGAGTGGGTACTGACTCGTCAAGGCAGATGAAGGCACCGGATCCGGTGGGGAATCCCGCGACGGACACAGGCGTTGGATCAGATGTGCGACACGGGGTGGTCGCACGGGAGCAGGAGGACGAGATGAGCACCGCACAGGCCAACCGCACGACCACCACTCGTGAGATCGAGGGCCGCGACAGCGTGGGCCTCTACCTCGACGAGATCGCTCGCACCCCGCTCCTCGACGCCGAGACCGAGGTCGAGCTGTCCAAGACCATCGAGGCCGGCCTGCTGGCCCAGCACCTCCTCGACACCGGCCGGGTCGGTCGCCGCAAGGGCGGCGCCCCGATGAGCGCCAACGAGGCCGAGCTCGAGTGGCTCGCCGAGCAGGGTCGGCTCGCCGTCGACCGGTTCATCGAGGCCAACCTGCGTCTGGTGGTGTCCATCGCGCGCAAGTACGGCCGCTCGCAGATGCCGATGCTCGACCTGATCCAGGAGGGCAACACCGGCCTGATCCGCGCGGTCGAGAAGTTCGACTACACCAAGGGCTACAAGTTCTCGACCTACGCCACGTGGTGGGTGCGCCAGGCGATCACCCGCGGCATCGCCCAGCAGGCGCGCGTCGTACGCCTGCCCGTGCACGTCGTCGAGGAGCTCAACCAGGTCGGCAGCGCCCGCCGCACCCTCGAGCGCCAGCTGGGCCGCGACCCGGAGCCCCACGAGATCGCCACCGAGCTCGGCATGGACCTCGACCGGGTCCTCGACCTGATGAGCTGGGGACGCGACCACGTGTCGCTCGACACGCCGGTCGACGAGGACGGCGACACGTCGCTGGGTGACCTGATGGCTCAGGAGACCGCGCCCGGTCCCGACCTCAACGTCCTCGACGCGGAGGCCCGCCAGCGGCTCGACGACCTCGTCGGGATCCTCGACGAGCGTTCCGCCGACATCGTCCGCGCGCGCTACGGGCTCGCCGACGGGCGCCAGCACAAGCTGGCCGACATCGGTGCCCGCCACGGCATCTCCGCCGAGCGGGTCCGCCAGCTCGAGCGCGAGGCGCTGCAGAAGCTGCGCCGCGCCGGCGACCCGGACCTCGCTGCCTGACCCGGACCGGCAGCCTCAGTACGCCGCGGACTCCAGGTCCGCGCTCGCGGCCCGTGCCCGCTCGACCACGTCGGCGGGGACGGGCCGTCGTGCTGCCACCCGCGCCTGCCACAGCTGCACCGCCACGACCCGGGCCGCGGCCTCCTCCACGCGGCTGCGCGAGACCAGCCCGGAGTCGATGGCGTCGGCGACGATGCCGTGGGTGGTGGCGGTGTCGACCGGCATCAGGAGCAGGTCGGCGCCCGCCTGGAGGGCCTGCAGGGCCGGGGTCGGCCTGCCACCGACGGCGCCCATGCCGAGCGAGTCGGTGATGGCGACGCCCTCGAAGCCGAGGTCCTCGCGCAGCAGGTCGTAGACCTCCGGCGCCATGCTGGCCGGCACCCCGGGAGCGATGGCGGTCAGGTCGAGGTGGCTGAGCATGACCGCCGGCGCCTGCTGCCGGAACGCCGACTCGAACGGCGGCAGGTCCTGCGCCGCCAGCTCGGCGCGGGTCGAGTCGAGCACGGGGAGCGTGTCGTGGCTGTCGCTCGTGGCGCCGCCGTGGCCCGGGAAGTGCTTGACGGTCGACACGACGCCCGCGTCGTCGTAGCCCTTGATCGCCGCGCCCACCGCCTGGGACGCCAGCCGGGGGTCGGTCGAGGGAGACCGGGCGCCGATCGTGGGGTCGGCGGCTCCGATCGTGACATCGGCGACGGGGGCGAAGACCCAGGTGAAGCCGAGGTCGCGCAGCTCGAGGCCGGTGGCGAAGGCCGCGGCCCGGGTGACCCGGCGCCCGAGGCGGGCGTCGGCGGCGATGGCGAGGCCGGCGGTCTGGAAGTGCGGGAACTCGGTCGCGATGCCGCGCAGGTGCGACACGTAGCCGCCCTCCTGGTCGACGCCGATGACGGGCGGGTGGTCGCGGCCGTCGGCCGCGGCGGCGTCGACGATCGCCGACGTCATCGCCAGCACCTGGTCACGGTCGCTCACGTTGGCGCCGGTCACGGAGACGCCCGCGAGGTGCAGCTCGCGCACCATCCGGGCCGGCTCCTGGGGGTCGGTGCCGTGGAAGCGGCCCACGATCACCCCGCCGGCGAGCTGCTCGGAGCTCCACGAGCCGACCAGCTCGCGGGCCTGCTCGAGCTCACCCGTCGTCGGGCCCCAGCTCGTGGGGGCGTCGGGGTCCTCGGACTCCTCCGCCTCGGGGGCGGCCTGCCCGGAGTCGTCGGTCGCGGAGGGCGACGACGAGGACGTCGACGGATCCGCGTCGTCACTCGTCGAGGTGAGACCGGCGCACCCGCCCAGGAGCAGGACGCTCGTCGCGATCACGGCCAGGCGGGGTCGGAGCGGGGACACCCCGCGGAGGTTACCGGCCGGACCCGCGTCAGCCGGAAACGCGGGCGCGCTCCGCCAGCTCGGCGTGGATCGCCTCGACCTGTCGGCGCAGGTCGTCCAGAGAGCCGGTGTTGTCGACCACGTGGGTGGCGATCGCGAGCCGCTGCTCCCGCGTCGCCTGCGCGGCGATGCGGGCCTCGGCGTCCTCCCGCGTCCAGCCCCGGTCGCCCGTCATCCGCTCGACCTGCAGCTCGGCGGGCGCGTCGACGACCACGACCGCGTCGAACGATCCGCCCCGCCCCACCTCGGCGAGCAGGGGGATGTCGTGCACGACGACCGAGTCCGCGGGTGCGGCGGCCTCGAGCTCCGCGCTGCGCCGGTGCACCAGCGGGTGGATGATCGCCTCGAGTCGCCGGCGCGCGTCGGGGTCGGCGAAGACGAGCGCGCCCATGGCGGGCCGGTCGAGCTCGCCCTCCGGGGTCAGCAGCTCGGGCCCGAACTCCTCGACCACCGCCTCCAGCCCGGGCGTGCCCCGAGCCACCACCTCGCGGGCGATCAGGTCGGCGTCGACGACGACCGCCCCCAGCTCGGCGAGGATCGCCGACACGGTGCTCTTGCCCGAGGCGATGCCTCCCGTCAGGCCGACACGCACGGTCACAGGTCCTCCCCCACGACGACGGATCAGGAGGCCGTGGCGCGCTCGACGGCCTGCTCCGCCGCGGCCAGCAGCACGCAGGTCGCCACCGCCTCCATCGCGGCGGTGACCTCCTCGAGCGGCGGCATCGTGGGCGCCAGCCGGATGTTGGTGTCGTCAGGGTCCTGCTTGTAGGGGAACGACGACCCGGCCGGGGTCAGCGCGATGCCGGCGTCCTTGGCGAGCGCCACCACCCGGCTCGCGGTGCCGGGCACCACGTCGAGGTTGACGAAGTAGCCGCCGGCCGGGGCGTTCCAGGTCGCCACTCCGCGACCGCCGAGGCGCTCGGAGAGCACCCGGTCGACCTCGGCGAACTTGGGCGCGATGATCGCGCGGTGCCTGGCCATGTGGTCGCGCACGCCCTGCGGCGAGCCGAAGAACTCGGCGTGGCGAAGGTGGTTGACCTTGTCGGGGCCGATCGACCCGGTGCCGAGGTGCTGGAGGTACCAGCGGACGTTGTCGGTCGACGCGGCGAGGAACGCCACCCCCGCACCGGCGAAGGTGATCTTCGACGTGGAGGCGAACATGACCGGCCGGTCGGGGTGGTCGGCGGCCGCGGCGAGGCTCAGGATGTCGGCAGTCTCGGTCTCGTCGTCGCCGAGGTGGTGCAGCGCGTAGGCGTTGTCCCAGAAGATCTTGAAGTCGGGGGCCGCGGTCGGCATGGCCGCCAGCCGCTCGGCGACCTCGACGCTGCAGACGGCGCCCGTCGGGTTGGCGTACGTCGGCACGACCCACATGCCCTTGACGCTCGGGTCGTCGGCGACCAGCGCCGCGATGGCGTCGACGTCGGGACCGTCGTCGTTCATCGGCACCGTCAGCATCTCGATGCCGAGGCTCTCCAGCAGCGTGAAGTGGCGGTCGTAGCCCGGCACCGGGCACACGAACCTGACCTGGTCCTCCTTGCTCCACGGGCGCTTGGAGTCGACGGCGCCGAAGAGCATCATCCAGACCAGGCAGTCGCGCATCATCGACAGGCTGGAGTTGCCGCCCGCGACGACCTGGTCGACCTCGACGCCCAGCAGCTCGGCGAACATCTCGCGCAGCTCGCGCAGGCCCTCGAGGCCGCCGTAGTTGCGCACGTCGACCCCGTTGGCGTCGCGGGCCTCGCTCGGGAGCCGCAGCAGGTCGTCGGCGAGGTCGAGCTGCTCGGCCGACGGCTTGCCGCGCGTGAGGTCCAGCTTGAGGCCCCGCGCCTTCAGGTCCTCGTAGGCCGCCCGCTGCTCCTCGAGCAGGGTGGCGAGGTCGGCGGCGGACATGTCGGCCAGCGGAGTCGCGTTCACCCCCCAAGGTTACCGAGCCGCGACGCGCTCCGGGCCGGTCGTACCCACGGAGCGGGACGCCCCGGCGACCGTTCGTGCGCACCCAACGGCGGGATCTCGCCGGGCACGCGCGGGATCGAGCGACGGGCTCGCCCGTTGGGTCCGTCCGACCGGCGCCGGATGCGGGCCGCGCGATCAGGCGGGCGTGCGGAACGTACGCCGGTACTCCTGGGGGCTGACGCCGCGGGCGCGGCCGAAGTGGTGGCGCAGGGTGGCGGCGTTGCCGAAGCCCACCTCGGCGGCCACCCAGTCGACCGAGTGGTCGGTCTGCTCGAGCAGCTCCTGGGCGGCCCGCACCCGCTCGCCGAGGATCCAGCTGTAGGGCGTGGTGCCGGTCTCGTCCTTGAAGCGCCTGGCGAAGGTGCGCCCCGACATGTGCATCTGCCGCGCCAGCGTCTCGACGTCCAGGTCGTCGGCGAGGTGGGCGCTGATCCACGCCAGCAGGGGCGCCAGCGCCTCCGACTCGCACACCGGCACCGGGCGGGCGATGAACTGCGCCTGCCCGCCATCGCGGTGCGGGGGCACCACCATGCGCCGGGCGGTGGTGGCCGCCACCCTCGCGCCGAAGTGCTGGCGCATCACGTGGAGCGCGGCGTCGAGACCGGCCGCCGAGCCGGCGCCGGTCACGATCGGCCCGTCCTGCACGTAGAGGACATTGCCGTCGATGCTCGCCTCGGGGTGGCGGGCGGCGAGCTCGTCGACATAGCGCCAGTGCGTGGTCGCGCGCCGCCCGTCGAGCAGGCCGGCCTCGCCGAGGATGAACGCGGCGGTGCAGTGGGCGAACACCTGCGCGCCCCGGTCGTACGCGCCCCGCACCAGCTCGACGACCTCCGGCGACGGCTCGAGGTAGCCGCGCTTGGGGATCAGGCACACCAGGTCGGCATCGGCGGCGTCGTCGAGGGAGTGCTCGACGTGCAGGTCGTATCCCGTCGCGCCCCGCACCCGCCCGGGTCGTGGCGTGGTGACGACGAAGTCGAAGACGGGGTTGTCGTCCTGGGGGTGGTAGGGCTCGCCCCACACCTCGCACATCGAGCCGAGGCCGAACGGCTCGGCGCCGTCCTGCACCACGGCTGCGACCTTCCTCATGCCGCCAGCCTGCTCCCCCGGTGGCAGGAAATCAACCAGTATCACGATTCCTGCCACGGGCGACCGGCTCGCGACAGCGGGGCCCGTTCCGGCGAGACGAAATCACCTTTTGCTTGACGTCACGCAAAAGTCGGCTCTAGCGTGACACAGGTCACAGGGCGCGACGCCCTGCGGCGCCCCGAACTCGGTTGTGGGAAGGCCCGCCATGCACCAGCGGTCTCGTCAGCTCGTCGTCTCGTTGCTCGCCCTGGTGACCGGCCTGGCGCTGGCCCTCGGCCTCACCGCCCCGGTCATGGCCGCGGTGCCCGACCCGGTCGCGCCAGCGGCCGCCGTCGAGCGCCAGAAGGACTCCCCCGGCCCCGGCACGGGGGCGAAGGAGCCGGGCGCCCGCACGCCGGCGGCGGCGGAGGCGACGGGGGCGACGGGGGCCGCCGCGCCCGACCTGACGAAGTTCCAGAAGGTCGTCCTCGGCCAGGGCACCGGGCTCGGCGAGGTGATGGAGCTCACCGTCGCGCCGGACGGGCGGGTCTTCTTCCTCACCCGCGCCGGCGACATCTCGATGTACGACCCGGCCGACGGCAGCATCGAGATCATCATGAACAACCCCAGCCTCGGGGTGTGGAGCGGCCTCGAGGACGGCGGGCTGGGCATCACGCTCGACCCCGCCTTCGCCGACAACGGCTGGGTCTACGTCTACTACGCCCCGCTGCCCGCCTCGCTCACCGCCAACCGGCTCTCCCGCCTGACGGTCGAGACCGACGAGGACGGCGAGACGTTCATCGACAAGTCGTCGGAGAAGGTCATCCTCGAGGTCGGCACCCAGCGCAACGTGTGCTGCCACTCCGCCGGCTCGCTGCAGTTCGGCGACGGCGGCGTGCTCCACCTCGCGACCGGTGACAACACCTCCTCCTCCGACAACGACGGCTACTCCCCCCACGACGAACGTCCCGGGCGCTCCGACTACGACGCGCAGAAGTCCTCGGCCAACACCAACGACCTGCGCGGCAAGATCCTGCGGGTCGTCCCCCGCGACGACGACGCGGGCGACGTCGACCCGACCCCCGGCGACGGCATCTCCTACGACATCCCCGACGGCAACCTGTTCGGCGAGGGCGGCGCCTACCCGTCCGCCCGCTACCCCGACGCAGACCCGGCCCGCACCCGCCCCGAGATCTACGTGATGGGCCTGCGCAACCCCTACCGCCTCGGCGTCGACCCCGACACCGACGCGCTCTACTGGGGTGAGGTCGGCCCGGACTCGCGGGTCAACAGCCCCAACCGCGGCCCGCGCCACTTCGAGGAGTTCAACCGCACCGAGGTCGCGATGAACGGCGGCTGGCCCTACTGCGGCGGCGAGGTCGGCCCCGACCTGACCAAGATGGACTTCGGCGGCGCCTACGTCGACTGGGACTTCGTGGCCAACCGCTACCGCACCAACCCCGACGGCAGCCCTAAGCGCTTCCCCTGCGACGACCCCGACGCGATGACGGGCGTCAACGACTCGCCCAACAGCACCGGCCTGCAGACCCTGCCCCCGATGACCGACGCGTGGATCCCCTACTCCGACGTCGGCCCCTACAAGTACGCCGCCGTCCAGGGCGCCACCCCGACCGGCGGCCAGGTCTACCGGCAGTCGCAGAACACCGCGGCCAAGGACACCGCCTTCCCGGCCGACTACGAGGGCTCCTACTTCATGTCGGAGATGAGCCGCGGCTGGATCAAGGAGGTCCGGATGGACGCCGCGGGCAACATCACCGCCATCAACGACTTCATGGACGGGTTTGTCGCCCCCGGTGACCTCGAGTTCGGCCCCGACGGCTCGATGTACGTCCTCGAGTACGGCACCGGCTTCTTCTCCGGCTCCCCCCAGACCAAGCTCGTCCGCATCGACTACGCCATCAACGGCTCCGCCCCGGTGGCGCGCGCCGGCGCCGACGTGACCGAGGGGCCGGCGCCGCTGGCCGTCCAGTTCACCAGCGCGGGCACGAGCGACCCCGACGGCGACGCCGTCACCTACGCCTGGGACCTCGACGGGGACGGCGACACCGACTCGACCGACGCCTCCCCCTCCCGCACCTACGACACCCCCGGCGACTACACGGTGCTGCTCACCGTGACCGACTCGACCGGCAAGTCCGCCACGTCGCAGGTCGTGATCAACGTCGGCAACACCGCGCCGAAGGTGACGATCGAGCTGCCCGCCGACGGCGGGTTCTACGCCTCCGGCGACGACATCCCGTTCGTCGTCGACGTGCAGGACGCCGAGGAGACGGTCGACTGCAGCGAGGTCGTGGTGCAGGAGGGCCTCGGCCACGACATCCACGTCCACCCCAACCTGTCGGTCACCGGCTGCGAGGGCACGATCCGCACGGCCGCCTCGGGCGACCACGGCCCGGACGCCAACACCTACGGCGTCCTCATCGCCACCTACCGCGACGGCGGCGCCAACGACGGCGCCAACGCGCCGCTGCAGGGCAGCGACACGGTCATCCTCCAGCCCAAGCTGCGCCAGGCCGAGCACGCGACCAACCGTCAGGGCGTCGGCTACACCGGCTACGACGACAAGTCCGGCACCCGACCCGGCGGCGGCGGCCTGATCACGGGCATGGGCAACGGCGACTGGGTGATGTTCGACCCGATGAGCCTGGTCAACATGACCGACGTGTCGATCCGCTACTCCGGCGGACCGCAGGCCGGCGCCACCATCGCGGTGCGTGCGGGCGCGGCCAACGGTCCCGTCGTGGCCACCGTGCCGCTCGCCGGGGGCACCGAGGGCCAGTACTTCTACAAGACCGTCAGCGCGCGCATCACCGCCCGAGACGCCGACCCGGGCGGGCGTCCGCTCTACTTCGTCTACTCCGGCAACGGCGAGATGAACTTCGACGAGTTCTCCGTCGCCGGCAAGGGCGTCGCGGGCAACACCTCCCCCGTCATCGCCTCCGCCACCGCGACGCCCGCCGACGGACTCGCGCCGCTCGAGGTGGAGTTCGCGGCCGAGGCCAGCGACCCCGACGGCGACGCCATCACCTACGCATGGGACTTCGGCGTCGAGGGCACCGACGACGACACCGCCACCACGCCCACCGCGTCGTGGACCTACCCCGAGACCGGCACCTACACCGCGACCCTGACCGTCGAGGACGCGACCGGCAAGTCCACCAGCCGTGCCGTCGAGGTCATCGTGCGGCAGCCCTGCGCCAGTGCGCCCACCGCGGACGACGGCTACGAGCTGCTCTTCGACGGCACCGACGCGTCGGCGTGGAGGCAGGCCGGTCCCGGCGGCTTCACCGTGGAGGACTGCGCGCTCACCAGCCGCGGCGGCCTCGGCCTGTTCTGGTACTCCGAGCGCACCTTCGACGACTACGTGCTCAAGGTGCAGTTCAAGCTGTCCGACGACGGTGACAACTCCGGCGTCTTCACCCGCTTCCCCGACCCGGGCACCGACCCGTGGGTGGCCGTCGACGAGGGGCACGAGATCCAGATCAAGGAGGGCCAGCCGGGCGACGAGCCGCAGAAGACCGGCTCGGTCTACAACTTCGACCGCGAGGACGCGCGCAACGCCAAGCCGGTCGGCGAGTGGAACGACTACGAGATCCGGGTCGAGGGCCAGACCTACACGATGACGCTCAATGGCCAGGTGGTGAACGAGTACACCTCCGACGGCTCGCGCGGCACCGAGGGCTACGTCGGCCTGCAGAACCACGGCGACGCCGACGAGGTGAGCTTCCGCAACATCCAGATCCGGGAGCTCGACGTCGACGAGCCGTTCGTCAACACGCTCACCGCGGAGCCCGTGCGCGGCGGCGCCCCGCTCGAGGCCGACTTCACCGCCGAGGGCGTCGACCGCCAGGGCGACGCGATCACCTACGAGTGGGACTTCGGCGACGGCTCCGACCCGGTCACCGGCGCGGGCGAGGTCTCGCACACCTACACCGAGGGCGGCACCTTCACCGCCGAGGTGACCCCCGTCGACGCCGACGGCACCCGCGGCCTGACCCGCACCACCGAGGAGATCACCGTCCTGGTCGACCCGGTCGCCACGGCGACCGCGACCCCGCGCTGCGGCGTGCTCCCCCTCGAGGTCGACTTCGACGCCTCCGCCACCGACCCGCAGGACCAGTCCGTCACCTGGCGCTGGGACTTCGGCGTCGCCGGCACGGACGACGACACCTCCACGGAGCAGTCGCCCACCTACACCTACACCGAAGCCGGGGAGTACACCGCGACGGTCACCGCCACCGACCCCGACGGCAACACCGGCACGAGCTCGGTGCGCATCGAGGTGCTCGCCGACGGCGAGTGCCGCCCGGTGGCCGACCTGTCCGAGCTGTTCAACAACGACGGCATCTCCACCGACGCCAACCCCGGCGACGGCAACTTCGACGGTGGCGGCTGGACCTTCGCCGCCGAGCTCCTCCCGCCGGCCGTGCAGGAGGACGGCGGACCGGTGCGGCTCAACGGCGTCGACTACGACTTCGGCAGCCCCGCCGACGGGAGGCTCAACAACGTCGAGGCCGACGGCCAGGTCATTCCCCTGCCCACCGGCACCTACGACCAGCTCAGCGTCCTGGCCACCGCCCACAACGGCGACGTGCAGAAGGACGCCACCCTCGCCTACAACGACGGCACGACCGTCCAGGTGCCGCTGCGGTTCACCGACTGGGCGGTGGCGCCCAAGTTCGGCGAGGAGATCGCCATCGACATGCCCTACCGCCACAACGGGGGCGGCGACACCTCGCCGCGGGTCATGATCTTCACCCAGCCGATCCCGCTCGCGGCCGGCAAGCAGCCCGACACCCTGACCCTGCCGGTCGACCCGAAGCTCCACGTCTTCGCGGTCTCCGGCATGCGGTCGGAGGAGCCGGCGCCGCCGTGCGAGCAGCCCGAGCGCTCCGACGAGTTCAACGACACCGAGCTGCTCGACAACTGCCACTGGACGGTGCGCCGGCCCGACGAGACGGCGTACGACGTCTCCGACGGCGCGCTGCACCTGACGGCGCGACCGGGCGAGTACAACGACACCCCCAACATCATCACCCAGGCCGCACCCGAGGGCCCGTGGACCGCGACGACCAAGCTCACCTGGGACCCGCTCGACGCCGGCCAGCAGGCCGGGCTGGTGGTCGCCGGCAGCGGCGGCTCCGGCTTCGCGAAGCTGACCTTCGTCGACAAGGGCAGCGACCGGGAGTGGATCGAGTTCCTGCGCTCGTCGAGCCCGAGCAACAGCGACTTCGACTTCAGCGGCAACTGGAACACCGGCGGCGGCAGCTTCGACGGGCCGTTCCTGCCCACGAGCTTCCCCACCACGTTCTGGCTGCGCTTCACCTCCGACGGCGCCCAGCTGCGCGGGTGGTACTCCACCGACGGCGAGCAGTTCACCGAGGTCGGCGACCCGCGCGCCCTGGCCGGGATCAGCAACCCCCGCGTCGGCGTGATGGCACTCACCGGAGGCGCGGCGGGCGGCCCCGTCGCGGACTTCGACTTCTTCCGCTGGTCGGGCGTCCAGGAGGGCGAGGACCCGACCGTGACCGCCACGGCCGAGCCGACCTCCGGCACCGCGCCGCTCGACGTCGACTTCCGCGCCGAGGGCACCGACCCGGAGGGTGGGGACCTCACCTACACCTGGGACTTCGGCGTGGCCGGCACCCAGGACGACACGGCCACGGGCGCGGACGCGAGCTGGACCTACACCGATCCCGGCACCTACACGGCGACCGTGACGGTCACCGACCCCGACGGCCAGACGGGCGAGGACACCGTCGAGGTGGTGGTCGAGGAGCCGGCCGGCGGCGACGTCTTCGTCGTCGACGCGGTCGACACGGCCACCGACAACCAGTGGGTCGCCGAGCAGACCGGCACGTCGACGGTCACCGTCGAGGTGGGCGACACCGTCGAGTGGCAGTTCGACCGGGCCACGATGGGCCACGACCTGACCTCGCGTGACACCGCCGACACGTGGTCCCCGCCCCTCCAGGAGTACCGCGACGCCAACGGCGCGCCGGTGCGCTACACCTTCACCCGCCCGGGCACCTACGAGTACTGGTGCAGCATCCACGGCGCCACCATGCGCGGCACGGTGGTCGTGGAGGAGCCCGCCGAGGACAACGAACCTCCGACGGCCGAGCCGTTCGTCTCGCCGCGCACCGGGCCCGCCCCGCTCTACGTCCACTTCGAGGCCCGCGCCAGCGACGCCGACGGCGACGCCCTGACCTACCTGTGGGACTTCGGCCAGAGCGACCAGCCGTCCGACCAGTCGACGCAGTCGCACGCCCACGTGACGTACGCCGACCCCGGCAGGTACGTCGCGACCCTGACCGTCAGCGACGGCAAGGGCGGGACCTACGAGGAGGAGTTCGAGATCTCGGTCACCGGGGAGGCGCCGCGCGTCAGCGTCTCGGCCACTCCCACGAGCGGCCGTGCTCCGCTGCCCGTCGCGTTCACCATCAACGCGATCGACGACCAGGGAGGTCCGCTGACCTACACATGGGACTGGGGGGACGGGACGACGTATACCGGCCCCAAGCCGCCGCTCAACCACGTCTACACGGCTTCCGGCAGCTACACCGCCACGTTGACCGTGACCGACCCCGACGGCAACGAGGGCAGCGACAGCGTCGAGATCAGCGTCGACGCGCTGCCGGACGTCGAGGCGAGCGCCACACCCGCGAGGGGCAGCGCCCCGCTGGAGGTCGACTTCTCCACGGCGGTCACCACGGGCGGTGAGCTCACCGCCTTCGCCGACGGCACCACGACCTACCCCGAGCTGTCCGGCACCGCCTCGATGGTCCGCTCGCGGGACACCACGGTGACCACGCTGGACGTCACCGGGCTCAAGCCCTCGGCCGCCCACATGGTGCACGTGCACGAGCAGTCGTGCGCGGACGGCAACGGCGGGGCGCACTTCCGCTTCGACACCGATCTCCCCTTCAGCGAGGGCAACGAGATCTGGCTGCCGTTCACCAGCGATGCGGAGGGAGCCAGCGGCGAGGTGGTGGTGACCAGCGACCAGCGTGCCGACTCCGACGCCGTCGCCATCGTCATCCACGACCCGGACAACGCGGCCAAGCGGATCGGCTGCGTCGACCTCGACCCGAGCACCGCCGGGCTCACCTACGCGTGGGACTTCGGTGACGGCGCGAAGGCCGAGGGGCCCGACCCGACGCACACCTATGCCACGCCCGGCACCTACCGGGCCACGGTGACGGTGGGCAGCGCGGACGGGACCGACACGGTCACCGACACAGTCGAGATCGTCGTCACCGGCGACGGCCCGCCCCCTCCGGGCGACACCACTCCCCCGGACACCACCATCACCAGTGGTCCGAAGGGCCACGGCCGCGGGCGGGCGGCGACGTTCGCCTTCGTCTCCTCCGAGCCCGGCAGCAGGTTCGAGTGCAGCCTGGACGGCGGAGCCTGGGCGGCGTGCTCGTCACCGAAGACGTTCACCAGGCTCGGCCAGGGCGAGCACGAGCTGAAGGTGCGCGCCACCGACGCGGCGGGCAACACCGACGCCAGCCCGGCGGTCCGCACCTGGACGGTCGACCGCGGCAAGCCCAAGGTCACGGTGGTCTCCGGGAGCGAGCCGACCCGCGACCGGACGCCGACCGTCCGCGCGCGGATCAGCGACCGCCACGACCAGCTCCGGGCGAGCGACGTGACGGTGCGCTTGGGCGGCCGGTCCGCGGCGGACGTGCGGGTGACCCGCAAGGGCCTCCTCATCGCGACGTCGAGGACCCTGGCCCCCGGACGCCACCGGGTGGTGCTCGTGGTCCGCGACGAGGCGGGCAACAAGCGCGTGGTCCGCTGGTGGCTGCGGGTGCTCCGCTGACCCAGTGCCTGACCAGCACCACCTCGCAGCGGCACCCGCCGGTCCCCCGACGGGTGCGGCTCCCCGTCGTACGTCGACCTGGTGCTGGCGCTGCTCGCCGACTCTGGGGCTTCGTCCCCGACGACGTCCACCTCGTGGTGAGCCCGACCACCATGTTCTGCGTGCCCACCCACCTGCAGCGCCTCTTCGCCCACTGGGACCGCGTCGGCGTGCCGGACCTCTCGTCGTTCCGGCTCGTCGCCACGCCGGCGCGCCGTGCCCCGCGCCGATCAAGCGCCGCCCGGTCGAGCTCTTCCCCGACGGCGCGACGTGGGAGTTCGACGGGTCGACGGAGGGCCAGGCCAGCGCGTGCCCCTCGGAGGAGTGGCGCGGGGGCCCGCCTTCACCGTCGGCGACGTCGGGCGCCTCGACGCCGACGGCTACCTCCACCTCGACGGCCGGCGCCGAGCCCGAACTGTTTCTGCGACCTCACTACGTGCCCACTTCGATGCGCAATAGCTGCGGGCCGTCGAGCGTGGCTAGGCGAGGAACGGCGCCACCAGTCGGCGGAACCGCTCGGCGCCGTTGCGCCATGGGAAGTGGCCTGCACCTGGTTGGACGACGAAGTCGGCGTTCGCGAACAGTCTGGCGACCTGCTCGGCCAGCGCGGGTGGAACTCCGACGTCTAGGCCTCCGGCAAGCACAAGCACGGGCGCGTCGAGCCGTGACAGGGCGTCGCGCGTCGATGTTGCGTCGAAGGCACCGTCCGCACCGAAGGCCTGGATGAGCCGCGGATCGCGTCGCGCGTCCATCCGAGCGACGTACGCGCGGGTCGCGTCGTCCCAGCATCCGTGGCTGAACGGCTCCAGCAGTCCAAGTTGCTCAGCCGTCGCGGTGCCGACCCACGCCGCCTCGAGCGCCCCCATCGCGTCGGCGAACCACGGCTCTTCCGAGCGGAGGCGCGCTACCGTGCGCCGCGCATCATTCGGCACCTCAAGGTCCAGGCCGCGTACGGATGGCGCCACCAAGACGAGTCGGCACACTCGACCGGGGTTTCTTTCGGCATAGCGATACACGACATTGGCGCCGGCGGAGTGCCCGAGCAGCTCGATGCGCCCTTCACCGAGGTGCTCTCGGAGCGCCTCGAGATCGTCGGCAAGCCGGTCGCAGCGACACGCTGACGGGTCGTCGGCCCCGCCCGATGAGCCGGTGCCCCGTGGATCAAGCAGGGCAAGTGCGCGGTCGGCGTGCAGTCCGCCGAGGTCGCCGAGGTAGTCGGAGTCGAGCATCGGCCCGCCGGGCACGCAGATCAAGGGCGGACGGGACGGCGAGGTGGAGCCGAGCAGGCGGAATGTCAGGCGTGCGCCGTCGCGAGCGAAGAAGGAGTGCAAGGTGAGGTCCATAAGGACTGCCTTTCGAAGTACTGGACAGTGGTAATCGGACTCACCTCCTCTGGTCGTTCGCGGGCCTGAGACCCTACATCTGCTGAGCCCCCGATGGAACAGTTGTTGCATCAACGGGTCGCGCGAGCCCGAAGACTTGGATCTGCCGAGATGAGTGCGCCTACCGCGCGGACAGGTTGTGCTACGCCAACACACGCTGGGCGAAAGTGCGGACGTCGATTCCACGAAGGTCTAGTTCGTCGAAGACCATGCCCGTCGTCACCATCTGGTTCTCAAGACCTGCCCACACGACGTCAACATGGTATTCGCCCCACACGACGGCGACTCCGACCTGGCCGACCTGCAGTTCCTCGATGCCGTGGCCCACGCGAGGTGCGTACTCGACGTAGACGCTGCGGCGCATTGCCTGAGTGTAGACCGCCAAGACATCCGGATCTGCCGCGATCAGCTCGTCCGCTCATGCCGAGATCCGGATGGCACGGGCGAGGCTGTCAGCCCTGGCTGAGTTCCCGCTCAAGAGCCGCCACGTGCTCCCTGAGTTCGAGGTGACGCTGCTCAATCTTCTGCCGGTCTGCCGAAGTCAGACGTCGGAACTGGACATCCATCACCGCCCAGGCTTGCACTTCCGAGAACGCGTACTGGCCTACCAGCGCTTGGTTGGCGGCCTCAGGGTCCGAGGCGTTCAGCACGGTGTCGAGCACCGCGTGCGCATCGCTTGCAGCGGTGGCGATCGCCTCGTAGATGTGCAAGTGCCGAAGCGCGTCCTGGAGTTCGACCTCTGGGTTGCGATCCGGATCCTGACTCGTCATGGGATCAACCTGCCACGGACTGAGTTGATCTACCGCTACGTTCTGAACGTCCGCATCTGCCGCGACCAGTGCACTCATCTGCCGATGATCGGACGTTGGAGGGCAGCGAACTGTTTGCTACCTGGTTGGCTCAGACGATGTCCGTAACCGGCTCGCGCCGACGCGATTCGACAATTCTCCCTACGGGAAATCACTCCAAGTAGGTGAGCGTCCGCACGCGGTGGTACCCCGGCTGCACAGCACGGCTCAGGTCTTCGGCGGTGACCACGACACCGGTATGTGTGGCCGCCATCGCGTATCCGACGAACCCTCTCGCTCCCTCGTCGTCGTCACCCGCGGCATCGAGGTTGACCCAAGCCGAGTCGAACATCGGACGCAACTCCGAGGGCACGGACTCCTTCTCGTGCTCTTCCACGTACATGAACTCGTCAGCGTCGAAGAGAACCACGCCGTCGCGAGCGCAACCAAACCGCTCATGTGCCTGGATGTTCGAGCGCGTGACCGCCGCAGCGCCTCCGAGCGACGAGAGCGCGGCCAGCACTCGTGGGCTGGGATCGGCGTATCCAGTGTGCTCGAACGCGACAACACCACCCTCAACCTCGGCCAACGCATACCCGGAGTAGTCCACATCCTCCAGGTCCGGATAGGGCTCTCCGTTTGGTTCGGCTTCCGCGCCGAGAAGTCGAAGCACGTCCGCACGCGTGCCACCGCGGACGAGCAGCACGGTCAGCGACTCGCCGTCGATGCCCGCTTCCTCGAACATCGCCTCATAGTGGGAGGGGTCGTGATCCATGCAGGGAGGCTAGCGCCGCCACGCCAGGCGGCGGTGGTTCAGCGATGCCGTGAGCCGTGCCAAACGTCCGGATCTGCCGCGACCAGGGCACTCATCTGCCGATGAGCGGACGTATGGAACCGACTCGGGCAACATGGCGTCCGATGTCCGTGCGCGCTCTGTTGACCGTTCCGATAGGCGTTGCTCTCGCGTCGGGACTGTTGAGCGCCTGCGAGAGCGTCGGCAGCAGTGGTGATGACGGCGACTGCCTGAGCCACTACGACACTGTCGCCAATGCCTCGACCTGGCAAGGCTTGAAGGACGCGATGCTGGTTTACGACGAACGAGGTCGCGTCGCATCGGTCAGGACTCAAGCCAAAGGGGACGACGTGGGTGCAGGTGACGAAGATGCTGTGCGTGTCGTAGACCTGCTCAACCACAACGGCCGACGACTAGTTCAAGTCGACGTTTGGCGTACCGACGATGGTGCTTGGCGTGCTGGCGTCTGGAATCAGTGCATCGACTGACCGCGACTCCCGTCCGTAGTCAACGCACCCATCTGCCGCGTTGAGGGAAGACCGCAGGTGCCGATGAGCGGGAACCCCGACACCTCCAGTCGAGGCGTGAGTCCCGGGACCCGGCCCGGCTCGAACGGGCTGCCACCCCCACCATGCGACGGGCAGGACGCACCCTTACCGGGTAGATGCGCCTTGGGCGGGCTCCAGGTGAGCGTAGGGGTAACGGGCGTGGTCCCGCGAGGCAGTTCTGACCATCCGGATCTGCCGCGATCAGGTCGTCTTCTGCGCGCCGTCGGCGGCCGGCGCTGCCGGGGCGAAGCCTTCGGCGGCGAGCCAGGCTCGGGCGCGTCCCCGCCGCCGTTCCGCGGAGTACACATACCAGCGATCTTGAAGGTCGGGCCAGCGTGTCAGCTCGTCCTTGAAACGGCGGAACACGCCCCGACCCTCCAACGTCCGCGCCAAGCGGTCGACGAGGTCTGGTTCGGCGACCCCGGCGACGAACAGTTCCATGTCGCGGTACCCGGCGCGCGAGCCCTCGCTGACGACCCACAGCCAGCGTTCGCCGTCGTCGAGATCCTCATCCTTCCCCTCCTCCTCGCTCTCGATCCCGTACTCGAACACCGCCTCGGGCCACACCTCACCGGTGTGAAGATCGATGCGGCCGCCCGCGACCGCGTCACCCTCGAGCACATCGACGAGTTGGTCGAGATCGACCGGCAAGCTCCTCAACAACGGGGCCGGCCCAGCGCCCAGTCTCGCCAACAACGCAGCAACCAGATCCTCGTCGCCCTCCCAGTCCCTCTCGCGCAGATCGGTCACGCACCGCTCAGCCAGCTCGCGCGCTGCCTCGATGTTCTGAGCTAGCGCCGCGAGCAGCCCATCACCGATCAACTGGAGCGCGTGACTTGGCCACGGACCCGCGCGGAGGAGCGACACCAGCGCCTCTCCATCCGCTGTGAACACGGCAACGCGAAACTCTCGTAGCCGCTTTCGCTGGGACATGTCGGCATTCTTCCCATCGCTGCCATCCCGCGCACTACTCGCGGCATGTACGGACGTTCATGGGCAACGGTGAAGCGTGCTCAAACGTCCCATGCCCGTGATGCAATTGCGAATGGCCGCTGCGAGTCTCTTGATCCTCGCGCTCGGTGCCGCCTGTGGCGGCGATGAAAGCGCCGTTGTCGCCTCAACTTCCAACGGGAACGGTCCAGTCGTTGCGCACCCTGCCGAGGAAGACGGTTCCGGCGCCAGTGCCCAGATCGAAGGCCCACTATCTATGTCGAGCGGGTGCCTACTGGTCGGCGGGTATCCGGTGGTCTGGCCTTACGGCACGACGTGGGATGCGGACGCCCAAGCAGTCCGCTTGTCCGATGGTCAAGTAGTCGCCTTGGGCGATCGGGTTAGCGGAGGCGGCGGATACCCGCACTTGCCCGACCTTGGAACCGAGTTTGCCGAGCCACTGACGGACTGCCCGACGAACGAGTACGAGGAAGTCGCGATGTTCAATGCCGGGGATCAGATCACCGTCACCAAGTGATCTATGTTCTCACCAGCCAGCTGCAGACCCTTCGACGACCGGGGCGCATGCCACGCTCGCTCATCGGCAGATCCGCGCTCTGAACGCGGCACACCTGGCCGTCACTCGGCGCAAGGGCGGACACTCCGATCGAGATGTTGCGGACGTGCGGCTCATGCGAACACGGACTACGGTGCTGAGGATGAGACTGCGTCACGTGACGATCGATTGCGCGGACCCCTACGAGCTGGCAGCGTTCTGGAGCCGATTGATCGACTGGCCGATCTCCGACATCGATGAAGCCGGCGACGACGAGGTGCTAGTCGAAGCGCCGGACCAAGTGCCGGGTCTCCTGTTCGTCCGTGTACCCGAGCCGCGATCGGCCAAGAACCGGGTTCACCTCGACTGGGCGCCCGACCGGCGCTGCCGCGACGAGGAGGTCGAGCGGGCGGTCAGCCTCGGCGCCACGATCCACGAGGATCACAGGGGTCCAGAGGATCGCGGCTGGGTGACCCTGCGTGACCCCGAGGGCAACGAGTTCTGTATCGAACCACAATGAACTCAGGCGGCGCCCCAGACCGTGGGCACGGACATCGGCATGTGCGGTCGTCAGGTCGCTGAGGCCATGAACGCGGTCGTGCGCGGGTCGGCATGGCGAGCAGCGATCTGGACGTCGCGTAGGTCGACGCCGGCGTCGAGCATCGTGGTCACGAACGTGAGGCGCAGCATGTGTGGGTGCATGCGGGCGGTCGTGACGTTGGCCGACCTGGCGAGTGCTCGCAGGCGGCGGGTGGCTGCATGCCGGTCCAGCCGTCGGCCGTAGCGGTTGAGCAGGATCGGGCCGACCGTTCGTTCGGCGATCGCCTGGTCGACGGCACGGCCAACAGCGGGAGGAAGCGGCACCAGGGCGGTCTTGTCGCCCTTTCCGTGCACGGTGAGGACACGGTGACCGCGAGCTTCGCCAAGCGCTTGGACGCTCGAGCCGGTCGCCTCGAACACGCGTAGGCCGAGCAGTCCGTGCATCGCGACGAGTGCAAAGTCGTTGGGGTTGGCGGAGTCGCGGCCGGCGGTGAGGATGGCCTCGAACTGCAGGTGGCTGAGCCCGAGTGTCGGCGACTCGAGTGGGACGTGTGGGCGTCGGACGTACTCGGCGGGTGAGTGCTCAAGGATCTGGTCGATGACGCAGGTTCGGTAGAACGTGGCCAGCACGGATAGACGCCGCGACACCGTCGATGGTCGCAGGTGGCGGACTTCTTGCAGCCAGCGCAGGTAGAGCTCGACATGTGCTCGCTGCGCTTGCAGCCTGAGGTCCTTCTCCAGGCACCAGCGCAGGTAGGTGTTGAGGTCGGATGCGGTGTGGGCGCGGCTCTGCCCCTTGTAGCGGGCCAGGTGTGCGGCGACAGCAAGGCGCAGCATCGGGTCGTCGGCGTCGGTCAGGGCGGGGAGAGTGTTGGTGTCCATCGGTCCACGACGCCTCGCCTCGGAAGGTTCGTCAACGCGCGCATGGTTCCCTCGCTCAGCTTCCTCGAGCCAGTCGGGATCCGCACATGCCGAGATGAGTGCCAGATCCGGACGTCGGGACACGCGGCGCTGGTGGCTTCTGCCGGTCTGCCGCGATGAGGGCGCAGGACTACCGGCGTCCTGGCCGCCTCGATCGCGGTCCGCGGGCGCCGATCACCCGGCGCGGCACGCTCGAAGAGCTCGAGCACACGTTCAGCGCCTCACGCGGCGAAGCTCACCACCTCGCGCAGCTCGTCCCCAGTGAGGTCGATGCGCCCGTCCGGATCCAGACCCATCGTCTCGTTCCTGTCGTCGTTCGCCGTCAGCCGGCATCCTCTATCACGAGCCCGGAGCCCGTCACCTGTCGGCGTCGGTGCCGAAGCCGGGCCTCCTCGCCCTGGTGGCCTGGTCCTCGAGCTCCTGGAAGAAGGTGATCTCGAGTCCTGCGGGCGCGTTGAGCCGCGAGTTGAGGGAACGCCACGGCGTCTCGCGAGGGCTGGCGAGGAGCTCGGCGCCGGCAGCGGTGGCGGCGTCGGTCGTGGCGGCCGCGTCGTCGACCTCGAAGGCCACCCGCAGGGACGCCCCGGGGCGCCCTTCGTTCTCCACCTCGTCGATCACGCGCTTGTGGGTCGGGTTGGCGATCTCGAGGGTGGCGCGTCCGGCGTCGAGGATGGCGACGAGGTCGTCGCCCCCGTTGGCGAACGCGGCGACCTCCTCCATCCCGAGGACGTCACGGTAGAAGTGGAGTGCCTGCTCGTAGTCAGCGGCCTCGACGACCAGCCGCAGCTGCCTGACGTTCCTGTCGGTGTCGGTGTCCATGCTCCACAGGATCGGCCCTGACACCGGTGTCAGGTGCAAGCCGGGTCGCGCCGGGTCGCGTCGGGTCGCACGACCGACAGCTCGGCCCGCGGCCCGTCCAGCACGCGCTGGGCACGGTCGAGCTCGCGACGCTCGTCCTCGATGCGCTGCTGCTCCTCGCGCAGCCTCTCCTCGAGGAAGCCCGTGCGCTGCGAGACAGGTACGTCGAGGCACGGGAGGATCTCGGCGATGATGCGGGTGCCGAGACCGGCCGCGAGCATCTCCTGGATGCGGATGACGCGGTCGACGTCCTCGGGGGCGAACAGGCGCTGGCCCGAGCGGTCGCGGGTCGGGCGCACCAGCCCGCGGGCCTCGTAGTAGCGGATGGACCGCACGCTGACCCCGGTCAGGTGGGAGAGTCGGCCGATCTTCACCGGCACAGGATCCCACGGCCCGGAGGGCCCCGGCTGCGTGCCGCCGGCGAGCGGACCGACCGGCCCGATCAGGCGGCCCAGACCGCGCCGACCCGGTCGACCAGGTCGCGCGACTGGCGCAGCCCCGCCTCCGCGGCGACGGCGCGCTTGGCCGGGTCGAGCAGGTTGCGGCCGAAGGCCGCCAGCGCCTCGGCGTCGGGGGTCACGACCGACCACGCCCGGGGCGCGACGCGCTCGACCTGCGCCCGGATCGACATCTTCCGGCTGACCGAGCGCGGCAGCGGCGCGAGCACGACGAGCCGCTCGGCGCCCGCGGCCACGTCGACGTTGGCGGTCGAGCGCATGCCGCCGTCCATGTAGGTGCGCCCGTCGATCTCGACCGGCGGCCACACCGTCGGCACCGCACAGCTCGCCGCGACCGCCGCGACGAGGTCGACGCCGGAGTCGCGCGTGAAGACGGTGAACTCCCCGCTGATGGTGTCGACGGCGGTGATCCGCAGGTCACGCTCGGGCCACGCCCGGACGGGCAGGCGCGAGCGGATCACGGCCTCGCGGTCGACGCTTCCCGGCGCGTGCGAGGCCAGGGCCACCCGGCCGACGCGCGCCAGCTTGTCGCGTCCGCTGCCGGGCAGGACGTAGGGCGGGACGAGCTTGAGCGCCGCGATGCGCGACAGCCGTCCGCCGAGCTCGGCGTCGGCGGGCTCGAGCTGGGTGGCGTAGAGCTCCTCGAGGGACGGCCCGCCGGTCACCTGGGCACCGACCACGGAGCCGGCCGAGGTGCCCACCACGACGTCTGCGCCGGTGAGGTCGACGCCCTCGCGGGCGAGTCCGGTGAGGATGCCGAGCTCCCACGCGATGCCGGTGATCCCCCCACCGCCGAGCACCAGCGCCGACGTGCCACGACCAGTCATGTCGCCAGTTCTATCGGACCGACCCTGACGGGCGGCCCGACGACACGGGCACCACGGCCGCCGCGGCACCACGAACGACGACGGCCCGCCGGGAGTCCCGGCGGGCCGTCGTGGTGCTGCGTGGTGGTGCGTGTCGATCAGCGGATCAGTTGGAACCGCCGGTCAGCTTCTCGCGGAGCGCCTGCAGCGCCTCGTCCGAGGCGAGCGACCCGCCGGTCTCCTCACCGGGCTCGGCCGCGGTGTCGCCACCAGAGGAGTACGAGGTGGCCTCGCCGGCCTCGGCCTCGGCGACCTTGGCGTCGGCCTGCTGCTTGACGTGCTGCTCCCAGCGGGCGTGCGCCTTGGCGTACTGGTCCTCCCAGATCGCACGCTGCTCGTCGAAGCCCTCGAGCCACTCGCCCGTCTCGGGGTCGAAGCCCTCGGGGTAGACGTAGTTGCCCTGCTCGTCGTAGGTGGCGGTCATGCCGTAGAGCGTGGGGTCGAACTCCTCCACGTCGGAGGCGGCAGCGGTCTCGTTGGCCTGCTTGAGCGACAGCGAGATCCGGCGACGCTCGAGGTCGATGTCGATGATCTTGACCATGACGTCGTCGTTGACCTGCACGACCTGCTCGGGGATCTCCACGTGGCGCTCGGCCAGCTCGGAGATGTGCACCAGGCCCTCGATGCCCTCCTCGACGCGGACGAACGAGCCGAAGGGCACCAGCTTGGTGACCTTGCCCGGCACGATCTGGCCGATCTGGTGGGTGCGGGCGAAGTGCTGCCACGGGTCCTCCTGCGTCGCCTTCAGCGACAGGGAGACACGCTCGCGGTCCATGTCGACGTCGAGGACCTCGACGGTGACCTCGTCGCCCACGGCGACGACCTCGGACGGGTGGTCGATGTGCTTCCACGACAGCTCGGAGACGTGGACGAGACCGTCGACGCCGCCGAGGTCCACGAACGCACCGAAGTTGACGATCGAGGAGACGACACCCTTGCGGATCTGACCCTTCTGGAGCTGGGTCAGGAAGCCGTGGCGGACCTCGGACTGGGTCTGCTCGAGCCAGGCGCGACGCGACAGGACCACGTTGTTGCGGTTCTTGTCGAGCTCGATGATCTTCGCCTCGAGCGTCTGGCCGACGTAGGGCTGCAGGTCGCGCACGCGACGCATCTCCACCAGCGACGCCGGGAGGAAGCCGCGCAGGCCGATGTCGAGGATGAGGCCACCCTTGACGACCTCGATGACGGTGCCCTCGACGACGCCGTCCTCCTCCTTGACCTGCTCGATGGTGCCCCAGGCACGCTCGTACTGAGCACGCTTCTTGGACAGGATCAGGCGGCCTTCCTTGTCCTCCTTCTGGAGGACCAGGGCCTCGACCTTGTCGCCGACGCTGACGACCTCGTTGGGGTCGACGTCGTGCTTGATCGACAGCTCGCGCGAGGGGATGACGCCCTCGGTCTTGTAGCCGATGTCGAGGAGGACCTCGTCGCGGTCCACCTTGACGATGGTGCCGTCGACAATGTCACCGTCGTTGAAGTACTTGATGGTCGCGTCGATCGCCGCGAGGAAGTCCTCTTCGGACCCGATGTCGTTGATCGCCACCTGGGGGGCGTCGTAGTCCGGAAGAGTGGAGAGGGTGCTCGTCATGTGGAAGGAGGTTCCCTTGGATGGATGGAGTCGTGCGGACGCGTGCAGCGGTCCGTTTCACTGGTCTCCGACGGTGACAGATCACACGCGGTGACACGGCGAGCCCGAGTTCGCTCGGTATGGAAGCCGGGCAGACGACTGACGCAACACCCAAGCCTACGCGTGCGCGCACCATCGCGTCCAACCGGCGCCGCACGCTCAGCCCACGCTCAGCGACCGCTGCCGCCCGCGGGCGCCGAAGCCCCGCCCGACGCTCAGGTGCCGAAGGGCCAGGCGTGCAGGTCGCCGGTCGCCGCGACGGCCCGGAGCAGGGTCGCCGACCGGGCCGCCACGGGGTTCTCCTCCTCCCGCGCGGCGAGGTCGACCAGGGCCCACAGGTCCGCGGCGCGGGCGCCCTCGAGGGCGGCCTCGCGCTCGCCCCCGCGCAGTGACGTCCACGCGGTGAGGACCCCGTCGACGTAGTCCGGGTGCCGGTCGAACCGCAGCAGGTTGCCCAGGTCGGTCCACGGGTGTCCGGCGTGGGCGTGCTCCCAGTCCAGCACACCGGTCACCTCCAGCGTGTGCGGGTCGACCAGCAGGTTCTTGGGGTTGAGGTCGCTGTGGACCAGACACGAGCGCCGCACCGTGTCGAGCAGCTCCTGGGCGGGCCACGCCACGTCCCCCAGCGCCGCGCGCTCCTCCTCGGGCCAGTGCGCCAGCCGCGACTCGACCCACTCGAGCAGGCCGATGTCGGGGAAGCGGCCCAGGCCGAGGTCGGGGTCGGCGAAGGGCCCCGGCCGCAGCATCGGCATCCCGGCCAGCGCTCCCGCGACCGCGCCCGTGCGGGTGCCCAGCCGGCGCAGCGCCTCGGCGTCACCGGCGGCGGTGAGTCGCTCGACGACGAGGTCGCCGCGCTCCCCCGGCAGCCACGACATCACCAGCAGCCCGGGGTGTCCGGTGGCCGGGTCGGCCCGCCGCACCTCGAGCACCTCGGGCACGGGCAGCAGGCCGCGCACCAGCTGCAGCGCCGCCTGGTCCACCTCCGGCGCGGCCGCGCCGCGCGGGTCGTCCGGCGGATAGAGGCGTACGACGGCGCGCTCCCCGCCGGCCTCGCCGAGGAAGGTCCGCCCCGAGTGACCGCCGGCCAGGGGTGCGAGGGACGCGTCGAAGGCACTCATCGCCCCGCATCGTGCCACGCGCCGTCCGGGCCACCGGCGGGCGGGAAGTACGCTCCGGGACGTGGAGGATCACCTGCCCCAGTCCGTGCGCGTCGAGCGGCGGTCGGTCTCCGAGCAGGAGTCGCGTCGCGCCAACGGTCCCGACTGGGACCGCTACGCCGACGAGTACCAGGCCACCCACGGCGCGTTCCTCGGCGACGCGGGCTTCGTCTGGGGACCCGAGGGTCACACCGAGGACGAGCTGCGGATCCTCGGCGACGTCGAGGGACTCGACGTCCTCGAGGTCGGCAGCGGCGCCGGACAGTGCTCGCGCTGGGTGCGCCTGCACGGCGGCCGCAGCTTCGGCCTCGACCTGTCCCACCGCCAGCTGCAGCACTCGCTGCGCCTCGACGAGGAGACCGGCGTCGCGGTCCCGTCCGTGCGCGGCACCGCCACCGCGCTCCCCTTCGCCGACCGCAGCTTCGACGTCGTCTTCTGCTCCTTCGGCGCCCTGCAGTTCGTCAGCGAGATCGACGTCGCCGTCGCCGAGGTGGCCCGCGTGCTGCGCCCGGGCGGGCGCTTCGCGTTCTCCGTCACCCACCCGACGCGCTGGATGTTCCCCGACGACCCGGGCGAGGCGGGCCTCACCGCGACCCAGTCCTACTGGGACCGCACGCCCTACGTCGAGGTCGACGACGCCACCGGGGTGGTGTCCTACGTCGAGCACCACCGCACGATCGGCGACTGGGTGCGGCTGCTCGCGGCGCACCGCTTCCAGCTGGTCGACCTCGTCGAGCCCGAGTGGCCCGAGGACCACGACCGCGTCTGGGGCGGCTGGTCACGCGTCCGCGGGCTGCTGACGCCGGGCACGGCGATCTACGTGGCGCACCTGCCGGGCTGAGCGGCTCCCCCGAGCCCTGGCCCGGCTCGCCAGGAGCGACGCCGGGTTGACGTGCGACCACCACCGGCGGCGCCTGCCCGCCTCCGCCACGAGGCGGCGCCGCACCACCTGGCAGGCGTCCCAGAACTCCCTGCCGTCCTCGGCGGGCGGGGCCGCCGGGGCGAAGACGGCCGCGTCGGCCCGCCGCGCGAGGTCGGGAGCGACGTCGAGCTGCCGGGCCTGCGCCAGGCGGCTCCACACCTCCGGCACCGGGGTGCCGCGGTCGCGGGCCGCGTCGAGCACCTCCTGCCATCCTCCGACGTAGAGCGCCGACCACGACGGCGTACGCCGACGGCGCGCGCGGCGCAGCACCTTGACCAGCGGCACCAGCAGCAGACCGAGGAGGCCCGCACCCAGCACCACCGCGGCACCGGCCGCGGCGACCTGCCAGCCGGGCGTCCGCTCGACGGGGACCGGCGGCGGGTCGATCTCGCCGTCCGTCCCCCGCGCCGCCTGGTCGAGCTGGCGCTCGACGAACTGCGCGGGGTCGATGGCCGGCGGCGGCGCCACGGTCGGGTCCTGGACCACCCGCGTGGACAGGTAGCGCTCGAGGTCGAGGGGGCGCCAGGTGCCGTCCGCGAACTGCAGCTCCACCCACGTCGTCAGGTCGCCGTAGTCGACCAGGCCCCGCCGGTCAGGCTCGGCCCCCGTCACCACCCGGGCGGCCACGCCGAGGCGGGAGGCACCGAGGGCCATGAGCGCGCTGTACTGGAACGGCGTGCCGCTCATCCGCTGCGAGCCCAGCATCCGCCGCCCGAGCATGTCGGGCGACTGGTCGAACTCCTCCGCCACCCGCACCGTGCCCTGGGTCCGCAGGTAGCGGGCCAGCAGCAGCACCCGCTCCAGCGGCAGCAGGTCGTCGCGGGCGAACGGGCGCAGGTAGGGGTCGAGGAACGCGCCCGCGCGCTGCCGCTGCTCGTCGGTGGGCTCACGCGTCGCGTCGCGGCGGGTGAAGTCGACCTCGCCGAGCACCGACTCGAAGCGGTACTCGTCGCGCACGTCGACCCCGCCGAGCACGAGCGCGCTGGCCGTGGCCTGGTTGTAGCGCACGTCGCCGACGTCGGTCCGGCCCGGGTTGAAGGCGAAGTCGATGCTGGTCAGCTCGCCGAGCATCGGCAGCCAGTCGCTGGAGTAGCCCGGCCGGAACCGCACCCGCACGACCTCCGTCGCGCCGGGGTGCAGGGCGGAGACGTCGGACCCGATCCGCTTGAACGTGCCGTAGCCGTCCGAGCCCGGGGAGCTGTCGGCGGGCACCCAGGCCGTCCCGGTGTAGAGGTCGAGCGCGGCCAGCCGAAGGCGGCGGCCCTCGGGCACGCCCCTGGCCCGGAACAGGCGGATGTCCTGGGTCCGGGCGGCGGGGAGCACCCGGGTGTCGGCGACGAAGGGGGTGTCGTTGCGGCCCCGGAGCAGCACGCGATCGGGGTCGTCGGCGTCCGGCACGACGAGCGCGGCCAGGCCCGACACCAGCACCACCGTCAGCACCGCTGACACCGCGGACGCGCCGGACCCGCGGGCGCCGTGCGCCGACGACTCGCTCCGCCGCGCGCGCACGGCCGCCCAGCCGAGCAGCACCACCCCGATGAGGACGGCCCGCGGCACCAGCAGGGTCGGTGCCAGCACGCCGAGCGGGATGGTCGCGGCGAGCGCGGCCAGCAGCGGGACCACCGGTGCCAGCGGGCGCGTCGAGGCGACGGCGAGCCAGGCCGCCGGGAGTGCGGCGAGGAAGCCGACGAGGAACGGCACCAGCATCACCTGGCCGGTCGCCTCCACGGGCGGGACCGTGCTGACGAGCGTCGTGGGGGCGTGGACGGAGTCGACGATCACCCGGCTGGCCGTGCGCAGCGTCGGCACCAGCCACGGCCCGGGCTCGCGCAGCGCCGCCCACGCCGCGACCGGGACGGCTGCCGCGAGCGCGACGAGGGAGTACCACCACCCGCCCTCGTGCACCCGGCGGGTCACCAGGGCGAGCCCGGCGAGCAGCACCACCGGCACCAGCCCGGCCACCAGGTAGCTGCGGTCGGCGAAGGTGTCGTCGAGGATCGAGAGGATCGTCGCGCAGACGACCACGACGACGAGCGCGTCGGCGACGCCACCTTGCCGGGTCCTCACCGGATCCCCCGGGCCAGGAGCGCGCGGAGGCCGGCGAGGTCGGGCACCACGAGCTCACGCAGGGCACCGCTGTCGCGCGCGGACGCCTCGGTGGCACTGTCGGCGCGTACGACGAGCCAGTCCGCGCCGCGGCCGAAGCGGGCGGCCGCGGCGTCGACGTCGACGAGGCCGCGGGCGGCACCGGTGACCTGGACAACGAGGCCACTGCCGACTCCTGCCTCCGCCGCCTCCGCGGCGCAGGCCACGTGGTCGTCGCCGTCGTGGAGCGCGAAGCGGCACGCGACGTCGGTCATGGCGACCGGGTGGCGGCTGCGGGCCAGGTGCGGCCCGCACCGCAGGTAGGTGTCGAGGTCGTCACGCACCGCGCGCAGTGCGATCGAGGTCGCCGCCGACACCGCCAGCTCGAAGTCGTGCTCGCGCGGGTAGGAGGCGCGTGAGGCATCGACGAGCACCGTCACGTGACCGCGCCGCGTCTCGTGGAACTGCCGCACGAGCAGCTGCCCGGCCTTGGCCGAGGAGCGCCAGTGCACGTGGCGCAGGTCGTCGCCCACGGCGTACTCGCGCAGCGCGTGGAAGGCCAGGTCGCTCATCGACAGCTGCCGGCTGGTCGCCCCGTCGAGGTCGCTGGTCATGCCGCCGGCGAAGACGGCGAGGTCGCACACCTGCGGGGACACGAGCAGGTCGAGCTCGGCGCCGAGCCGGTGGCTGCGGGTCATCAGGCCCACGGGGTCGGTCTTCTGGTAGGTCACCGGGCCGACGGTGTGCACGCCGCGGGGCAGGGCGGGGACCTCGACCACCTCCTGGTGTCGCGCGAAGGGCCGCAGGAACGGCAGCCGCAGCCGCACGGCGGCCGGTCCCAGTGGCACCACCACGCGCGGGAAGAGCATCGGGGCCGCTCCCGCCTCGACCTCGAGGACGGCGACGGGGGGCGGCGCCCCGACGACGGTGCGGTGCTGCCTGAGCGAGAGGGTGCCCGACAGCGCGCCGGGCAGCACCTGCCACACCAGCGCCACCAGGAGCAGGCCGAACGCGGCGACGGCGAGCTGGGTGAACTCGTGCCAGCTGAGCCACACGGCGAGGCCCGTCGCGACCACGGCGGTCGCCAGCACGCCGCGACCGAGCGGCGTCAGCAGGCGGGGCGGGCGAGCGAGCCGCGGCATCCGCCGCGCGGGCGCCCGGCGGGCGCCGGCCCGCTTGCTCACGCGCGGTCGCGCGGGGCGGGCACCTGCGCGAGCAGGTCGTCGATGACCGCGGCGGAGGTGGTGCCGCCGTAGACCGCCCCCGGCGCCATCAGGAGCCGGTGCCCGAGCACCGGGTGCGCCAGCGTGGCGACGTCCTCCGGGACCACGTGGCCCCGCCGCTCGGCCAGCGCCCAGGCCTTGGCGGCACGGATCCAGGCCAGGCAGCCGCGCGTGGACAGCCCCACGCGTACCTCGGGCACCTCGCGGGAGGCCTCGGCGAGGCGGCGTACGTAGCTGATGATCGCCGGGTCGACGTGGACGAGGTCGGCGAGTCGGCCCATCCGCTCGATGTCGCCGACCGTGACGACCGGGACGAGGTCGGCGGCCCGGTCACGGATGCGTGACTCGGCCAGCAGCGCCTCGGTGGACGCCGCGTCGGGGTGTCCGATGCTGGTGCGCATCAGGAAGCGGTCGAGCTGGGCCTCGGGGAGCTCGTAGGTGCCCGCCTGCTCGATCGGGTTCTGGGTGGCGATCACCATGAACGGGCGCCCGACCTGGTGGGTCGTGCCGTCGACGGTGACCTGTCCCTCCTCCATCACCTCGAGGAGCGCCGACTGCGTCTTGGGCGACGCCCGGTTGATCTCGTCGGCCAGGACCAGGCTGTGGAAGAGGGGGCCGGGGTGGAAGGAGAACTCGCCGTGCGCCTGGTCGTAGACCGTCACGCCGGTGACGTCGGAGGGCAGCAGGTCGGGGGTGAACTGGATCCGCGCGAACGAACAGTCCAGCGACCTCGCCAGCGCGCGGGCGAGCATCGTCTTGCCGGTGCCGGGGAGGTCCTCCAGCAGCAGGTGCCCTCCCGAGACCAGGCAGGCCAGCGAGAGGCGTACGACATGCGGCTTGCCGAGCACGGCCGTCTCGACGTTGCGCTGGACCCGCTCGAACGTGTCGGCGTACCACCCGACGTCGTCGGGTCCGACCGTGGTGAGCTCGGACATTGCCTCGGGGCGTCCCGGCCCCGGCTCAGGCGGTCTTGTCGCGGCGTCCGCGCAGCATCAGGAACCCGCCGGCCAGGAGCGCGATCGCCCCGCCGATGAACCCGACCAGCGGCAGCGTGGTGGTCAGCAGGCCGAGCAGCTGGCCGTTGTCCTTCGCCTCGGCGACGTTCTTCTCGACCTGCTCGTCGGTGAAGGCGAGCTGCATGTCGAGCAGCGTCGAGCCGTCCTCGAGCTCGCGCACCTCGTGCTGGGTCTGGTTGATGATCGAGCCGGTCGTCGGATCGATCCACAGGTACTTGTCCTGGGAGTAGACGCCCTCGATGCCGTCGACGACCTCCGCGGGCTGGTCCTCGATCAGCACGTGGTACTTGTACGTCTCGAGGCCCTCGATCGTCTCCGTGCCGTCGTAGGTGGCGTCGACCGCCTCGCCCAACATGCCGTCCCAGTAGGTGTAGTCCTTCTTCTGGGCGTCGAAGGGCCACTTGTTGACGAGGCCCGACTTCTCCTCGGAGCTCGGCGGCACGTACTTCGGGTCGTTGACCGCCTGGGCGGTGTTGCGGTTGGTGGCGAACACGTCGCTGCTGGCACTGACGAGCCGGTCGTCGGACTCGTCGACGCACTGGGGCGTGTCGCCGTCGTCGATCACCAGGCAGGTGGTGCTGACGAAGACCACGACGTCGTCGCTCGAGAGCTCGGCGTCGGCCTTCGTCACGCTGGCTGCCTTGACCTGGAGCGACTCGACCTCGCTCGTGGCGGGGTTGAGCTTGTCGGCCGTGCCGGACAGGTTGGTCAACGTGTCCGTGTCGAGCGGCGTCTTCTGGACGGCCGTGCCGCCCCAGAGCACCACGGTCAGCGCAGCGACGAGCAGGAACGAACCAAGACCGAGCAAGACGCCGGCAATGACCTTGCGCACGGGTACCCCCATAGATCAGTGAAGTCGCCGAAGGCTACCAGCAAGTAGATCCCTCGGGTAGGGAATCGTGACCACCCCTGCCGAGCGTGTTCCGGGGGGCCTCGAGGGGGCCGTGACTGGCATAGTCACGCCCGTGTCCCACGACGACGTCGCCCGCGAGAGCGAGCACCTCCGCCGGCTCTACGCGCACCGCTTCGACCAGGACGCGGCCCAGCGCACGGCGCTCTGGCGCACCCTGTGCCGCTCCTACTTCCAGCGCTGGGTGCCGTCCGACGCGGTGGTGCTCGACCTGGCCGCCGGGCACTGCGAGTTCGCCAACAACATCGTGGCCGCGCGCCGGATCGCGGTCGACCTCAACCCGGCGGTGCACGAGCACGCCGACGAGGGCGTCGAGGCCCACGTCGCCAGCTCCACCGACCTGCACATGCTCGCCGACGCCACCGTCGACCGCGTGTTCGTGAGCAACTTCTTCGAGCACATCACCCGCGACGACATCCTCGCCACGCTCGCGGAGGTGCGACGCGTGCTGCGGCCGACCGGCAAGCTGCTGGTCCTGCAGCCCAACATCCGCTACTGCGCCCGCGACTACTGGATGTTCTTCGACCACGTCACGCCGGTCGACGACCGTGCCCTGGCCGAGGCGTTCGCCTCCACCGGCTTCCGCGTCGAGCTCAACCACCCGCGGTTCCTGCCCTACACGACCAAGAGCCGGCTCCCCTCGACCGACCGCCTGGTGCGGCTCTACCTCAGGTCGCCCTGGGCCTGGCGGGTGCTGGGCGGCCAGGCGTTCATGGTCGCCGTGCCGGACTGAACGGACAACCGACGGACGCGGGCCTCAGATGATCCCGTCGGCCATCGCCTGGCGCACCCACGGGACCACGACGTCGAGCATCTCGTCGAGGGACGTGGTGGCCTCGAAGCCCAGCACCTCGCGCGCCTTCGACACGTCGGGGACGCGTCGCTGCACGTCGTGCTCGAACGCGGGGTCGTGCTCGAGCGTGAGGGGGCGGTCGCCGTTGACCTTGGCCCAGATGATCGCGGCGAGCTCGCGGACGGTCGTGGACTCGGCCGTGGACAGGTTGAAGTCGTCGTTGCGGGCGGCCGGCGACTCCATCGCCTCGACGATGCCGCGCGCCAGGTCGGCGCCGTAGGTGTAGTGGCGCACCTGCTCGCCGTCGCCCAGCACGTGCAGCGGGTCCTGGCCCTTGAGCACCTTCTGGATCAGGTCGGGGACGACGTGGCTCATCGCGAGCTTGACGTTGCCGCTGGGGATCTCGACGTCCCCGAGCGCCCGCCCCTCCCCCACGCCCACGCAGTTGAAGGGCCGCACGATCGTGAACGGCAGGCCGTACTGGTCCCACGCGGCCCGAGCGAAGTACTCCACGGCGAGCTTCTGGAAGCCATAGGACGACAACGGCGGTGGGATCCTCCGCTCGTCACCCTCCACCGACGGCCAGTGCGTCGTGGACTCGAAGACCATCGACGACGACAGGTAGGTGACCTTCTCCAGGCCCCCCGTCGCGCGGGCCTTGATCGCGGCGTCGCAGGTGGCCGCGATGATCCGCTCGTTGGCGGCGAGCAGGTCGTAGGGGTAGGCGTGGAAGTACGAGATGCCGCCGATCAGTGCGGCACCCGCGACCAGGTGCTCGCACCCGTCCAGCAGCCGCTCCATCAGCGCCACGTCGCGCACGTCTCCCTCGACGAAGGTGTAGCGCGGGTGGTCGTCATAGGACTTCGTCACCGGGCCGTACTTGGAGTAGTTGTCCACCCCGACCACCTCGTGCCCGCGCGCGAGCAGCTCCTCGACGACGTAGCCGCCGATGAAGCCGGCCGAGCCGGTGACCAGGACGCGACTCATGGGTGGACCTCCTGCTGGTTCCTGAGGGCGATGGCCGCCGAGCGTCGACGGACCTCCTCGAGCGAGAGCTCCGGGCCGAAGGCGAACCGGTACCACCGGAGGTACTTCGGGATCCACGCCCTCAGCTCGAAGCGTGAGTGCCCGACGGTGCGGTCGAGCCAGATGGTGGGCAGCTCGGCCACCGGCCGGCGCAGCCGCCGGGCCTTCGCCGTGAGCTCCAGGCCGATCTCGAACCCGGTCCGGCTGTCGATGCCGACCTCGCGCACGAACGCGGTGTCGTAGGCCTTGAAGCTGTTGGTGGCGTCGTCGGTGCCGACGCGGGCGAGCATCCCGAGCGAGCGCCCGGCCGCGTGGGAGAGGGCCGACTTGAGCAGAGGGCCCCCGACCTGCTGGCCGCCCGGGGCGTAGCGGGACGCAGCGGCCACGACGACGCCGCGCTCGACCAGCCGGGCCAGCGGGTCGATCAGCCGCGGGTCGTCCGAGCCGTCGGCCATCGTCACCACGACCACCGGGTGCGCCGCGTTGTCGATGCCGAAGCGGATCGCGTTGGCCGGGCCGCGACCGTAGGTGCTCACGAGCGTGCGGACGCGGGGGTCGCCGCCGACGTGGTCGGCGACCGCCGCCACGGTGCAGTCGTCGGGGAAGTCCACGACCACCAGCACCTCGAAGTCGAGCGTGATCGCGTCGACGATGCGGTCGAGCACGGGGCGGATCGCCTCGTCCTCCTGGTAGGCGGGGATCACCACCGACACGCTGGTCGCGCTCACGTGAGCGACCCCTCGCCGCGCAGGTTCCACACGTCGACGACCTCGCACGCGATCGGGAGGTCGCGGTAGGCCTCGTGGGGGGCGCCGATGACGACGAGGTCGGCCGCGGCCAGGACCTCGTCGAGCGGGAGGAGCTCCGGGTCGTCACGGACGAAGGGGTCGCTCGTGAGCACGCGTCCGGCGCGGAACCGCAGCACGCGCTTGAGCCGGTAGGACAGGCTGGAGCGCCGGTCGTCGCTCTCGGCCTTGAACGCCATGCCCAGGATCGCGACCGTCATCGTGGAGAGGTCGTGGCTGGCCTCGATCCGCTTGACGATGTAGTCGGGCAGGCCCTCGTTGACGAGCATGGCCGAGTGCCCCAGCGGGAACGACCCGCCCGTCACCGACGCCAGCTGCATCGTGTCCTTGAACAGGCACGGCCCGGCGGCCAGGCCGGGTCCGGGCAGGTCCGCGGCCCGCGGGTAGTCCTGCGTCATCGCGTCGCGGATCCGCGCGAAGTCGAGGCCGAGGTCGTTGGCCATCATGAAGTACTGGTTGGCCGCGGCGAACTTGATGTAGCGCCACGAGTTGGTGAACAGCTTGGCCAGCTCGGCCTCCTCGGGCTCGAGCTCGACGATGCGGTCGGTGAGCCGGCGGAACAGGTCGCCGGCGCGCTTCACCGCTCCGGGCGTACGGGCCGAGACGATCTGCGGGAGCTCGAAGAGCTCGGTCATCGCTCGCCCTTCGGCGATCCGCTCGGGGCAGAACGCCAGGTCGACCCCGCTGTGGCCGGCGAGCAGCTGCTCGACGCGTCGGGTGACCCCGGGGAACACCGTGCTCCGCAGCACCAGCAGCTGACCCGCCCGCAGCTGGCCGAGCAGGTCGCCCACCGCGCGCGGGACGGCCTCCGGGTCGGGACTGAGGTACTGGTCGACGGGCGTGCCCACCACGACGATCACGACCTCGGCGCGCGAGACCAGGGACAGGTCGTTGCGGGCGATCAGCGCGCCGCTGGCGAGCGCCTCCGCGAGGGGGCCCTCGACCCCCGGCTCGAGGAACGGCGCGACGCCGTCGCTGATCGACGCGACGGCGGCGTCGTTGATGTCGTGGATGGCCACGCGGAGGCCGCGCGAGGCGAAGGCGACCGCGAGCGGGAAGCCGACGTGCCCGGCACCGCCCACGATGCAGACGTCGATGTCAAAGGCCCCCACACCGTCTCCTCGTCCTAGGCAACGGGCTCAACCTACCGCTCCGTGTGCCCCGCGGTCGTTGAAGGAGGACAACTCGCAGCGCTCGTAGATGACGTCCTTGCTGCGGGCAGATCTTGTGACATGATCCCCACCCGTGGAGGACCGATGAAGCACCGTGGCTGGGCGTCTCAGCCCTCCCTCGCAAGGCATCCGGGCTCGGTCGTTGTGGTCGGGCTACTGCTCATCGCGGGACAGCTTGGCTTGCGCGCGTGGGCAGTCTTCCCGAGCTTCTTCTACGCCGATGACTACGTCCTGCTGGCCGACGCCAGGGACCGCGGGTCGTCAGGCGCCGGATACTACTTGGAGGACTTCAACAGCAACCTGATCCCAGGGGTGAGGCTGCTCGCGGTGGCGGTCGAGCAGGCAGGCACCCTCGAGTGGCCCCTCGCTGCCTCCATCGCGTTGCTGCTCCAGGCCGCAGCCAGCCTCTCCGCGCTGGCGATGCTGCTCAACCTGCACGGTCGGCGGTGGGGCATCCTGCCGCCGCTGCTGCTCTACCTGTTCTCCGCGGTCACAGTGCCCTCATACATGTGGTGGATCGCCGCGCTGTGCCAGCTCCCGTTGCAGATCTGCTTCTTCCTCGCCGTGCTGGCATGGGTCAACTACCTGCGCCGGCGTTCCCTCCCCTGGCTGGTCGCCTGCGTGACGCTCGTGGTGGTTGGCCTCGCCTTCTACACCAAGTCAGCACTTATCGCACCGGTGCTCGCCTTCATCGCTCTCGGCTACTTCGCCAGCGGTTCGAGGATTGCGCGCGTGCGCGGGGCCATTGCGGCCTACTGGCCCGCCCTGGTCGTCTTTACGGTTCTGCTGGGTAGCTATACCGCCTACTACCGCGCGACCGTACCCCAGCCGTTCGCGGATGAGGAGGGTGCGCAGATGGGCCAGGTGCTCTCGTCGATGCTGGGCACCAGCCTGCCCACCTCGCTGGTCGGCGGGCCCTGGAGGTGGTGGGACACCACTCCGCCGGTCGTGCTCGCGCAGCCACCCATCTGGGCCATTAGCCTCAGCAGCATCGCCCTTGTCGCCGTGGCCTGCTATGGCTTCCTGCGGCGCACCCGCACGCTCCGCGCCTGGGCCATGCTGACGGCCTACGCCGTGGCGCTGGCCGTCCTGCTCGGCGCCAGCCGCGGCCAGATCTACGGAGCGCTGTCCGGCCTCGAGTTTCGTTACCTGACCGACGTGGCATGTGCGGCGACACTCGCCATCGGACTGGCGTTCATGCCGCTCCGTGGCGCTGTGGAGACCACGGAGGTACGCGCCGAGCCCTTGCTCGTGTGGCGCGCGCCGTGGTGGCTCACGACCGCTACCTGCATCGCAGTGACGACGGGGGGCGTGGTCAGCACGGTCGGCTATGTCGGCTTCTGGCACCACGACAACGCCTCCGCGCACTTCATCGAGCGCGTGCGCGGCGATGTGGGGCGGCTCGGTCCGATCGACTTGGTTCCCCAGACCTTGCCGGACACAGTGATGCCCGCGTACACCTCCCCCATGAACCAGAGTCCAGACTTCGTCGACCTGCTCGACCTGCCGGTGACCTTTCCCCAGAGCAGCGACAGGTTGGGCATGATCGACGATGATGGATCGGTGCACGGCATGATCGTCGGGCCGGGACCGAGGACGGCTCCCGGGCCGTCCGCGGGCTGCGGGTGGCGCGTGGGCGAGGGTGGTCGCTCGCTCCGCCTAGACGGGGCCGCCGGTTCCCAGATCGCCCCTAACTGGATGCGCATCGGCTACCTGGCGAGCCAGGCCTCGATCGCGGAGGTCACCGTCAACGGGATCACACGCCAGGAGTCAGTGCGACAGGGGCTCAACAACCTCTACCTGCAAGTCACAGGAGATCCCCGCACGGTCCGCATCGACGGACTCGAGCCGGGCACGACTCTCTGCGTCGACACCGTCGAGGTCGGCCCGCAGGTGCTGGGACCGGCCTGGTGAGCACGGTGGAACTCCGGCACGAGTTCCCGGTGCTCGACACGTGGCGAGCAGTCGGCGCGCTCGCCGTCCTGACGACCCACACCACCTTCCAGACCGGGACCTACCTCGGTCATGGGATCTGGGGAACCCTTCTTGCCCGACTCGACGTCGGCGTGGCGATCTTCTTCGTCCTGTCGGGTTTCCTGTTGTCCCGACCCTGGTTCGCGAGGGCGGCCCTCGACATGCCTGCGCCCGACGCGCGCATCTACTTCCTCAAGCGCTTCCTGCGCGTCTATCCCGTCTACGTCGTGGCGGTCGTGCTCGCTCTCGCCCTTCTGGAGGACAACGAGGCCACGGGTCGGACCACGTGGGCTTCGAACCTGCTGGTTGCCGACACCTACGTCCACGACCGACTGCCGCACGGGCTCACCCACATGTGGAGCATCACGTCAGAGGTCGCGTTCTACCTCGTCCTCCCCCTCCTGATGATGCTCTGCCTCGGCGTACGACGCCCCAGGATCCACCGGCGCCGAGTTCATCTCACGCTGCTCGCCATGGTCGTGACGGCGGCCCTGTGGCAGACGGTCCTCGTCGAGGCGCTCGACGTCCGGACCGACGGGGCCCCCGGGCTCTGGCTGCCGGGCTACCTGACGTGGTTCGCGGCCGGGATCTGGCTGGCGCTGGTCCACGTGGACCTTCACTCGGGACGATCAGGTCGCGTCGGCGATCAGGTGGCACGCCTGGGCAGCCTGCCCGGGACGTGCTGGATGATGGTCGTCGGGCTCATGCTGGTCGCGGCGACTCCCATCGCGGGTCCTGTGATGTTCGTCGCCGGCACGCCAGCACAGACGCTGGCCAAGAACCTCATCTACACCGCAGTCGGCGTCCTTGTCGTCTTGTCGGGCGTGCTGGCCAGCACGGACGGCGGCTACAGCAGGCTCCTCTCCTCGCGCCCGCTCCGGCATCTCGGCCACATCTCGTACTCGGTCTTCTGCATCCACCTGGTCGTGCTGGCCCTCGTGTTCGAGCTCACGGCATACGACGTGTTCAGCGGCGACGGTCTCCAGGTCTGGGCGCTGACGCTGGTCGTCACGCTCGTCGTCTCGGAGGTCCTCTACCGCTTCGTCGAGAGCCCCTTCATGCGCCTGGCGGCGAGGCGCAGGGGCGGTGACCCGTCGAGCGCGGCCAAGGCACAGACGCCCGAGAGGGCCACGACGCAGCAGAGCTGAGGCCAGGCGAGGTCGCCGGCCCATCCCTCGCTCGCCCCCCAGGGTCGGACGACGTAAGCCATCCCCGACGCCGCCAGCGGAGCTGTCACCACGAGCAGCGCGACCTCGGACGGGAGCCGCCTGCCCGTCACGGCCAGCAGGACACCGAACGTCGCCGCCGCCACGCCGGGCCAGCCGGCGAGGAAACCCGACACGACGGCGACCATCGGCAGCGAGACGGCCGTCCCCCAGCGGCGCCCTTGCACCGGTCGATTCTGGCGTGCGCCGGCCCGAGACGGTGCCGCGGCGACGAGCAGGAGGAGCAGGAGCGTCACCAGGCCGAGCCCGAGTGAAGCCCGGTAAGCCGTGTCAGGGACGAAACGGATCCGTAGGGTGCCTGCCCCCGGGGCATCCCAGCCCTGGCGCCACCCGTCAAACGTCACAGGCCGCGCCAGTTGGCCGTCCCATGCGCCGTCCCAGCCCACGTTGGCGTTCTCTCGTGTTGCCACGACCTCGCCGCCGTCGACCTCCACGGACCGGGAGGCATCGTCCGCCACTGACGTCCGAGCCGGGGTCACCAGCTGTGGGTCCACCCCACCGAGCACCAGCGAGTCCGGAGCGAACGTCGACGAGGACTGCATCTCGATCTCATTGCGGCCAGCGAGCAGGTCGACCTCTCCCGGCCCGCACAGCTCGGCCGAGGTTGCCTCCCCGGCGGCGAGCGAGCGCGGCTCGATTGCCACGCGCGTGCGATACGTGCGGTTGTTGATGCGCAGGCTCGGCCCGGTGCCGCACCTGGAGTCGCGTGCTGTGGCGGGTAGTCGCAGGGGAAGGTAGGAGAGCCCATCGAGCCGGAGCTCGGTGATCCCCACCGGCACGGGAGTCGCCGCACCGTCGAATGCCAGGTCGGTCGCGGCCTCGGCCTCGCCGACCTCGAGCGTCAGCTCCGTGGTACGGATGGCGGGGAAGCGTGCCCGCCCAGACTCGAGCTCCACGGTCCGCGAGCCACCCGGCCAGGTGATCTTCAGGGACTCCGGCTCACGAGCTGCGACCTCGCGCGCGACATCCAGCGCGACACCCGTGATGCGCTGCTCGCCCAGCCACCTCAGCCGCAGTTGTGGCCTCACATCGTCATGGCCGGCGATCCACGTCGTCCCTTCGTCCCCGTCGATGGCGGCAAGCACGCCCGCCCGAACGTCCCGGACACCGGTGCTGGACCCCGTTATGCCGACCGGCTGGTCCTGCAACAGGAGGTCGTCCAGCTCAGGACCAGCGATCGGGGATACCTCGATCCGTGCGCCGTGGGAGATCGCGTTCGGCAGAGTGACGACGCGCGAGAAGCCCCGCGGCTCCTCCTCGTCCGACGCCTTCTGGGGGGAGCAGCGGACGTCCCTGTCCACGGTGGCGCACCCGGTCCGGGCGTCTACCAGCCTTCGCAGCACGACAGCGTCCGGGTTGCTCCACGCCGACGGCAGCGAAGGGACGACGAGATCGCGCGTCACGTCGATCCCGAGGTCCACCTCGGCGAGCACGGTCTGGTGGAACGGGCGTTCGGAGATGTCGTCGACTCGCAGATGAGAGACACGACCGGGAACGGCCACCGTCACTGTCTCTCCAGCGGCGATCCGCAACGTTCCGCTGGACCAGTCCCCGGCCGAGACGGCCAGCACCTCGTCGCTCCTGTCACCCACGGTGATGGTGACCTTGCCCAGCTCGCGTGCGGTGTCGAGGTCGACTCGCCACCACGCAGGGGCCTCGGTGCGCCCCGACCGCCAAGCGGACCCGGTGAAGCCGTCGAGGGCGGCGTACGGCATGTCCGCCGGCTCGATGGCGCCGCCGGCGTCGACATCGGACTGGGAGACCGAAGCCGTGACCCCCTTGATGCCCGACACTGCAGAACGGGTCTTCCACGACGCCGAGTCCTCGAGCTCGTAGTCCGGGAAGCGCGCGACGCTACGACGAGCATCGTCCGCTTCCAGGACCTGGGAGGTGGCATCGTGGATGCGGCCGAAGGATCGCTCGACGCTCCTCAGACCGTCCGTAAGGATGATCGGTCCACCCTGTTGGTCGTCTCCGACGTCCGTGGCGAGCCGCACAGGGGCGTCGGAGACCACGCCGAGGTCTGCGAGGTCGACCAGGTCCTCGGGGCCCCCGACCACGGTGACAGGCCGGCTCGGCGCGACGACTGCGAAGGTGGACGGGTCGGAAACCTCATAGACCTCGACGGCAGCAAACCTAGTCTGCCAGCCCCCGTTGATGACGGCCTTGCCGATCTCTCCGTCTATCTCGGCGTCGCCCCCGACCTCCGGGCCGAAGGACGCCACCCGTGTCACGCCAGGGCTGGAGTCGAGCGTCTGGTGGACCAGCACGGGATCCGGGATGTCGGATGACCGGACCAGGTCGTTGCGGACGACGAGGTGGCTCACGCCTGCTCGACTGAGGTAGCGAGTCAGGCCCACACTGCCGTTCCCCTCGTTGAAGCGCTTCTCTACTTCGTCGAGCATGCGGATGTTGCCGGTGGGTGCCAGCGGGACGGCGTTGCGTATGGCCCAAGGGGCGCCGGCAAGGGCCTGGAGCGGTTCGTCACGCGGAGTTCCCCAGACGTACGTGCCGAACGACGAGCCCGGCACCAGAAGCGCCACACCCGAGTCCTGGCTCTCCTCGAGGAACGTCGCGGCGTCGGTCCAGTACTGCGGGATCTCGCCGAAGCCGCCCGACGGTGTAAGGCGCCCCAGAGTCACGGGCATCGACGCTCCGACTACGGCCATGACAAGGGTGCCGGCGAGGATGCGTCGGTTCGCGGACGTCGATACGTCGGGTTCTGCGGATCGGGTGCGCCGTCGTCGCGCACGAAGCTCGTCGACGACATATGCCAGCCCTATGACCAGGGGCAGCCGGATCACCGGATCGAACTTGTGGACGTTGCGGAGGGGGGCGAGCGAGCCGTCGAGCCAGTCGTTCATCGGCTGGGCAAACCATCCCTGGACGGCGCCGAGGTGGCCCATCGTGACAAGGACGAGTCCGACGGCCAGCCCTGACCACAGGAAAGCCTTGTGCCGGTTGCGTCGAAGCGCCAGACCCGCGACGCCGGCCACCATGAGGACCACCGAGTTGAGCACGAGGTACGGCTGCGTGATCAGGTCGTTGCCGGCTCGGGACCCCTCGTCGATGAACGGGACCCAGTTGGAGGTTCCCCGCAGTGCGTCGAAGACCGTGGTCGGGAAGGTGGTGATCGGCGCAGACTCGATGTAGTCGAGGAACGGCGGGCTGTAGGCACCCAGCAGGAAGAGCGGAACCAGCCACCAGACCGTGCCCAGGAGCGTGGCGATCGGCCACCACACCAAGAGCTGGGTGCGTCGCGGTCCACGCTCACGCGTCAGGAGCCACACCGCGCTGAGGGGAACCACGGCAAAGGTCGCAGCGGCATTGACGCCACCCACCATCGCGACGGCCAGACCAGCGAGGGCTGCCGCGCGCCGCGGCGAGCCCCGGGTCGCACCGACAACCAACGGGATGAGGACCCAGGGCGCGATCGCGCTGGGCCACCCTTCGATGGAGCTCGGCCCCAGCACGGTGAGCATCCGGGGTGACAGCGCGTAGGCCAGGCCCGCAGTGATCGCAGCCAGGTCGGAGCGGACGTTGAGAGTCTTGGCCAGGAGCGCAGCCCCGACCATCGCCACGCACATGACCAGGCCGACCCACAGACGCTGGGTCACCCAGCCGGGAAGGCCGAGCACGTCCCCCAGGAGGAAGAACGGGCCCATGGGCCACAGGTACCCGTAGGCCTGGTTCTGGAGCTGCCCGAACGCTCCCTGCGCATCCCACAGGTGGGCTGCCCGAGCCAGGAACTCGGCAGGGGCAAGCGCGAGATCCAGCTTGGTGTCGGCGACTAGGAGACCGGCCGACTGAGTCATCGCCAGGCCGATGAGCACCACGCAGGCAGCGGCGAGCCGCATCCCGAAGGGGGACTGGGCACGTGGGAACCCGTCCTGGGCGTTCACCTCCTCCTCAGCACGAGCACGAGGTTCCACGTCACCACCTCTCGCAGTCCGGGCACCCGCAGGAGCCAGCGGCTCCACCACGGGTTGTAGCGCGGGAGCACGTGCACGACGTCGGCCCCCTGCTGGCTGTGTGCCCACCGCAGTCCGTCGGCGACAGAGACCGCGAACAGCGACTCGCCGAATTGGTTCTTCGGCTCGTGGCCGTGACGGCGCGCGTAGCGGCGCCGGGCCAGCCGTCCGCCCAGGTAGTGCCACGGTGCCGTCTCGTGCCCGCCCCACGGGCCCCACCAGGTGGTGTAGCTGATGAAGACCAGCCCGCCCGGCCGGGTGACCCGCACCATCTCCTCCGCCATCCGCCACGGCTGCTCGACGTGCTCGAGCACGTTGGAGGAGTAGCACACGTCCACGGACGCGTCGCGGAACGGGAGCTGCATGCCGCTGCCGAGGACGGTGCGCGCGTCGATCTCACCCGTCCCGGCCAGCTCGCCGGCGTCCGCATCGAGGGCGACGTAGGAGGCCCCCGCCGACTCGAACGCCTGCCGGAAGTAGCCCGGCCCTCCCCCGACGTCGAGCATCAGCTGGCCGTGCAGGTCGTGGTACTGCGAGACCTGGAGGGCGGAGTCACGGGCCAGCGCGGTGTAGAACCGCGCCGGGTCGGACTGCTCGTGCCGGAACTCCCGGAACAGGTGCAGCGACCGGGAGAGGTCGGCGCGCCACGGCGGGTTCCTCGTCAGCACCCGCAGACCTTAGCCGACAAGTGACTCGGCGGTAGGGTTCGGCCCGATGACCGACCACGACGAGCTCGCGGGCCGCCATGTGGCCTTCCTCAGCTGGCGCGACACCCGCAACCCCGAGGGCGGCGGCGCCGAGCGCTACCTCGAGAAGATGGCGCACGGGCTGGTCGCGCGCGGCGCCGACGTCACCATCTTCTGCGCCGCCCACGCCGCGGCTCCGCCCGAGGAGGTCGTCGACGGCGTCCGCTTCGTCCGGCGCGGGTCCAAGCTCAGCGTCTACGCCGAGGGCTTCCGCGCGCTCGCCCGGGGCCGGCTCGGGCCGGTCGACCTCGTGGTCGACGTGCAGAACGGCCTGCCGTTCTTCACCCGGGCCGCCACCCGCGCACCCGTCGTCGTGCTCGTGCACCACGTGCACCGCGAGCAGTGGCCGGTCGTCTACCCGGGCCTCGTCGGCAAGGTGGGCTGGGCCATCGAGCACCGGCTCGCACCGTGGCTCTACCGCTCTAGCCAGTACGTCGCGGTGTCCCGGGCCACACGCGACGAGCTGGCCACCCTCGGCGTGGACCGCCGACGCATCGCCGTCGTGCACAACGGCACCGACCCCGTCGTCGGCTCCGGGACGGGCACGTCGGCGCACCCCATGGTCGCGGTCGTCGGCCGGCTGGTCCCGCACAAGCAGGTGGAGCACGCGATCGACGCCGCCCTCACGCTGCGCGAGCGGTACCCCGACCTGCGCCTGCACGTCGTGGGCGGCGGGTGGTGGGAGGCCGAGCTGCACCGCTACGCGTCCGAGCGTGGCGCGAGCGACACGATCGTCTTCGAGGGGCACGTCGACGAGCGGCGCAAGCACGAGATCTACGAGCAGGCGTGGACACTGGCCCTCCCCTCGCTGAAGGAGGGGTGGGGGCTCGTCGTCGGCGAGGCCGGCATGCACCGCACACCCACCGTGGCCTACCGCTCAGCAGGCGGCACGCGCGAGTCGATCGCCCACGACCGCTCGGGGGTGCTGGTGGACCGGCAGCAGGACTTCGTCGAGGCCCTGGGGGCGCTGCTCGGCGACCCGGCGCTGCGGGCCCGCCTGGGCGACGGGGCGCTCGAGATGAGTCACCGGTTCACGTGGGAGCACGCGCAGGAGTCGTTCGCCCACGTCGTGGCGGCCGTGCTGCGTGGCGAGAGGGTCGACGCCCAGGACCCCGACGCCGAGTGAGCGGGACCGAGGCCGCTCAGCGCGACGTCACTCGCTGGTGACCCCGTAGCTGAACTCGGGCGAGTTGATCGTCCCCGGGGACTGCTCGGGCGCGCTGGTCTGGTTGGTGACCACGCCCATCAGGGTGGCAACGGCGAGCCCGCCGCCCACGATGCAGCTGACGATGGGTGCGACGATTGATCCCATGTGCGTGTGATCCTCCCTAGGCGATGCCAGCAAGGTACCAGCCGGTAGCCCCTACTGCGCAACTATCCGTCCGGCCCGTCGCCGGCGCCACACGGCCAGGAACAGCGCGAGGACCGGCAGGCCGCACCAGCCTCCCCACGCCAGCGCCATCACCACCGTCCACGCGGTCGGCACGCCCGAGGGCGGCCGTCCGGGACCGACGTCGACGAGGGTGAGGTCGTCGAGCTCGCCGACCTCCTCGCCGGCCACCTCGGGCACCTCGACGCCCGGCAGCCGCTCCACCACGACGTACCGGACCCCGGCCTCGCGCAGTCGCGCGGCGCGCTGACCGGGATCGGGCGCGGCCAGGGCGCGGCGCACGTCGGCGGCGCTCGGGTCCTCCCCCGCGAGTGCCCGCCCGTCGACGACGAGACGGTCCTCGACGACGACACGGCCCGGCAGGTAGCGGCCGAGAGGGGCCAGCACGGGGCGGGCGTCGTTGTTCCACGCCGGTGCCCGATAGCTCTGGAACGGCAGCAGGGCGACGGTGCCCTCGGGCAGCGCGCGCAACTCGTCGACGAGCGCGTCGTAGGACGCGGGGTAGTCGACCGCGCTCACCCTCCCCGACAGGCCGAGAGCCGCGTCCGGCATGAGGGCGACGGGCACCAGCACGCACGCCAGCGCGATCATCGCGCGGGAGAGCGCGTCCGGCAGCAGCCGCACCAGCGCCTCCGCCCCCCGCCCGGCCAGCACCGCGGTCAACGGCGCCGCGAGTGCCAGCAGCCGCGAGCCGTCGCGCAGCACGCCCGCTCCGGGCACGGTGCTCGCCAGCCAGCCCGTGACCCCCGGCAGCGCCCACGCCGCCAGGGTGAGGCCCAGGCCCACGGCCCAGCACCACACCAGCGCCCGGCGCGGTCCCTGCGGCACCTCCGACCAGCCGCGGCGGACGCCGAGGACGGCAAGCGCCACGAGCACGAGGGCCATCGCCACCGCCAGCGGACCCGTGCGCGAGTCGGGGACCACCGCGGCGTTCCAGATCCCGCCGAGCGAGAGGAACGTCAGCGGCGCGGGCAGCATCCCCTCACCGCTCGGCGCGAAGACGTCCGCCCCCGCGGCGCTCGACGTGGCGCTGCCGGCGTGGAGCAGGCCCGAGACGACCCACGGAAGGTTGGCCAGCACGACGAGTCCCGCGAGCGCCAGCCATCGGTCGCGCCGGCGGCGGGCGGCGGAGACGCAGGCGGCGAACGCCGTGACGAGCCCCGTCGACGCGCTCAGGCTGCCCAGCAGGAGCAGCACGGGGAGCCGGGCGGGCATGACGCCCGACCTGCGCCACGCCGTGCCGGCGAGCAGGACCCACGGCAGCACGCCGTAGCCCACCAGAACCGGCCAGTGGCCGATCGCCAGCCGCTCGACCACGAACGGGTTCCACACCGCCACCGACACCGCCACGAGGCGTGCCACGACCCCCGGCCCGACCAGGGCCGCCGCACCGGTGCCCGCGGCCACGAGCGGCAGCAGCAGCACGAGCTTCTGCAGGAGCATCCCGCCCAGCACCTCGTCGAGGACCGCCACCACCGCGTCGGACGGGACCGCCCGCGGCAGGGCGGTGCCGAGGCCCAGCGCGTCCGCGCCCAGACGCAGGTCGGGCACCCACACCATGTCGTAGCTCAGGACGTACCCCGGGCCGAGCGCGCCGCCCAGCAGCAGCACGGCGAGCGCGGTGGCCCAGGCCGCCGGCCACAGCAGCGAGCGGGTGCGCGCCGTCGCCCGATCGCCCCGTGCTCCCACGGTGGGACACCTTAGGGTGTGCCGCATGCCCACACGAGCGCGCGACCGGTCCGACGCGGTCGCCGGTCCCCGCGGCAGGCTCGAGCGCCTGCTGGGCGGCAGCGGGCAGATCGCCGTGGCGATGCTGCTGATGAACCTCGCGACCTACGGCTTCACCATGACGGCGGCGCGGATCATCGGGCCGGTCCCCTACGGCGCGTTCTTCGCGCTGATGAACCTCGTGATGATCATCAGCGTCGTCATGCTCGGCCTCCAGGCGACCGCGGCCCGCCGGATCAGCTCGGATCCCGCCCACGTCGGGCAGATCGAGCGCGAGATCCTCCGGGTCTCGCTGCGGGCGTCCCTCCTCCTCGGCGCCGTCCTCCTCATGGGGGCGCCACTCCTCAACACGCTGCTCGACCTCGACAGCCTGCCGACAGCGGTGCTGGCCGCCTTCGCCGCGGTGCCGATGACGATGACCGGCGCCCAGGCGGGGATCCTCCAGGGTGAGCGGCGCTGGCGCGAGCTGGCCGTGCTCTACGTGCTCTCGGGGGTGCCGCGGCTCCTCGTCGGGGTCGTGCTGATCCTCTGGCAGCCGACCGAGTTCATGGCCTTCCTCGGCGTCACGATCGGCTTCTACGCACCATTCCTCTATGGGCTCGCCGTGCTGCGCCACGGGCGCGTGTCCGGCGAGACCCACGAGCGCCACGGGTTCGGGCCGATCATCAAGGAGGCGGTCGTCAACTCGCAGGCCCTCTTCGCCTACTTCGCGCTCACCAACGTCGACATGCTGGTCGGGCGCTCGGTCCTCGACTCGCACGACTCCGGGCTGTACGCCGCCGGCCTGATCGTCTCGCGGGCGGTGATGTTCCTGCCGCAGTTCGTCGTGGTCGTCGCGTTCCCCTCGATGTCGACGAGCCGCAACCGCTCGCGCGCCCTGGCCGGCAGTCTGCTGCTCGTCGGCGGCCTCGGCGGCGCGTGCGTGCTGGCCACCGCCGTGCTCCCCGACCTCGTGCTGGTCTTCGCCGGCGGCGGCGACTACGAGGAGGTGCGGAGCCTGCTGTGGGTGTTCGCGCTGCTGGGCACGTGCATGGCCGTGCTCCAGCTGCTGGTCTACTCGGTGCTCGCCCGCCAGGGCACGATGTCGATGGTGCTGATCTGGGTCGCGTTCGGCGTCGTGGTCGCCGTCGCGTCGACGCTGGTCTCGACCGTCGGCGAGCTGCTCGCGCTCGTGCTGAGCGTCGACGTGATGCTGCTGGTGGTGCTGCTGGCGATCAGCGCGGTCACGCTGCGCGGGCGGTCCCCCGCTCAGTGAGCGGCGTCGTGCCAGCTGCGCCCGGTGCCGATCGACACGTCGAGGGGCACGGCCAGGTCGGCGGCGCCGCCCATCTCGGCGCGGACGACCTCCGCCAGCGCGTCGCCCTCCCCCGGCGCCACCTCCAGGACGAGCTCGTCGTGGACCTGGAGCAGCATCCGTGAGCGCAGCCCGTGCTCGGCCAGGGCGCGCTCGACGCCGAGCATCGCGACCTTCACCAGGTCGGCAGCCGAGCCCTGGATGGGGGCGTTGAGCGCCATCCGCTCCGCGGTCTCGCGGCGCTGGCGGTTGTCGCTGGTGAGGTCGGGCAGGTAGCGACGACGCCCCATGATCGTCTCGGTGAAGCCCGAGCGGCGCGCCTCGTCGACGACGCCGGTCAGGTAGTCGCGGACCCCGCCGAACGTCTCGAAGTACTCGTCCATCAGGGCCTTGGCCTCCGAGGTGGAGATCCGCAGCTGCTGGGACAGTCCGAACGCCGACAGGCCGTAGGCGAGCCCGTAGTTCATCGCCTTGATCTTGGCGCGCTGCTCGACGGTGACGTCCTCGGCCGCGACACCGAAGACCCGGGCCGCGGTGATGGAGTGGAAGTCCTGGCCGGAGCGGAACGCCTCGATGAGCAGGGCATCCTCCGACAGGTGCGCCATGATGCGCATCTCCACCTGGCTGTAGTCGGCCGTCAGCAGCGCCTCGCCGTCCTTGCCGACGACGAAGCCCTCACGGATGCGCCGGCCCGCCTCGGTGCGGATCGGGATGTTCTGCAGGTTGGGGTCGGTGCTGGAGAGCCGACCCGTGGCCGCGATGATCTGGTTGTAGGTCGTGTGGATCCGCCCGTCGGGGGCCACCGACTTGAGCAGGCCCTCCACCGTCTGGCGCAGCCGGATCACGTCGCGGTGGCGCAGCAGGTGCTGGAGGAAGGGGTGCTCGGTCTTCTCGAACAGCTGCTGCAGCGCGTCGGCGTCGGTGGTGTAGCCGGTCTTGGTGCGCTTGGTCTTGGGCATGTCGAGCTCGTCGAACAGCACCACCTGCAGCTGCTTGGGCGAGCCGAGGTTGATCTCCTTGCCGATCACGTCGTAGGCGTCCTGGGCCGCGGCGCGCACCTGGTCGCCGAACTCCGACTCGAGTCCCTCGAGGTAGTCGACGTCGACGGCGATGCCCACCTGCTCCATCCGCGCGAGCGTGCCGATCAGCGGCAGCTCGACCTCGTGCAGCAGGCGGGTGCCGCCGTGCTCCTCGACCGCGTCGTCGAGCGCGTCGGCGAGGTCGAGGACGGCCCGGGCGGTCAGCATGGCCGTGTCGCTGGCCGTCGTGTCGTCCATCGCGTCGAAGCTCAGCTGGTCGGCGTCGACGGTGTCCTGGCGCAGCTCGCGCTTGAGGTAGCGCAGGGTGAGGTCGGCGAGGTCGTAGGAGCGCTGGTCGGGCTGGACGAGGTAGGCCGCGAGGGCGGTGTCGACCTCGAGGCCGGCGAGCTCCCAGCCCCGGGCGGCCAGCGCGAGGCTCGGGCCCTTCGCGTCGTGGACGGCCTTGGGGCGCGAGGGGTCGGCGAGCCAGGCTGCGACAGCGGCGTCGTCGTCGGTGTCGATGTCGGTCACGTCGATCCAAGCCGCCTGGCCCTCGCGCGTCGCCACGGCGAGGGAGACCACGTCGCCGGTGCCGGCGCGCCAGCTGCCCTGGACGGACAGCCCGACCCGGGTGCCCTCGGGGGCGTGCTCGGCGAGCCACGCGGCCGCCTCGCCCGTGCCGAGACGACGGCCGTCGAGCTCGAAGCCCGACTCGGCCTCGACGGCGTCGTCGGGGGCGGGGTCGATGGTGTCGAGCAGCCGGGCGCGCAGCTCCCCGCGGAACTCGAGCTCGTCGAGCAGCTCGAGGCCGGCGGTGCGGTCCCACGGCTGCCGGACCAGTCCGTCGGGGCGTACGGGCAGGGTGAGGTCGCGGACCAGGGCGTTGAGCCGGCGGTTGCGGATGACGTCGCCGAGGTGGGCGCGCAACGACTCGCCCTTCTTGCCGGTGATCTCGTCGGCGCGGGCGATCACGTTGTCGAGGCCGTCGAACTGGTTGATCCACTTGGCGGCGTAGCCCTGGCCGACTCCCGGCACGCCGGGCAGGTTGTCGGAGGTCTCGCCGACGATCGCCGCCAGCTCGGGGTAGCGCTCGGGCGGGACGCCGTACTTCTCCTGCACCGCTGCCGGCGTCAGCCGGGCCAGCTCGCTGACCCCTCGCATCGTGTAGAGCACGGTCGAGTCGTCGGTGACGAGCTGGATGGAGTCGCGGTCGCCGGTCATGATCAGCACCTCCATGCCCTCGGCGAGGCCCTGAGTGGCGAGCGTGGCGATGATGTCGTCGGCCTCGTAGCCGTCCATCGACAGGTGCTGGATGCGCAGCGCGTCGAGCACCCGGCGGATCAACGGCAGCTGGCTGCCGAACTCGTCGGGGGTCTTGTTGCGCTTGGCCTTGTAGTCGCTGTACTCCTCGAGCCGGAAGGTCTGGCGCGACTTGTCGAACGCCACGGCGACGTGGGTCGGCCGCTCGTCGCGGAGCACGTTGACCAGCATCGAGGTGAACCCGTAGACCGCGTTGGTGTGCTGTCCGGACGCGGTCGCGAAGTTCTCCACCGGGAGGGCGAAGAACGCGCGGTAGGCCAGCGAGTGGCCGTCCAGCAGGAGGAGGCGGGGGCGGGTCGTCTCGCTCGTCTCGGGCACCCGCCGACTCTAGCCGCCGCCGACGACAGCGGGCCCCGAGCCCCGGCACCGCACGGGCCCGCGGCTCGGCCACAATGGCGCCATGAGCGAGACATCCCCCACGCCCCCCGAGTCCCTGGCCGACCTCAGCATCGACGAGCTCATCGCGTTCCTCCCCCAGGGCAACGGGCGGCTCAACGACAAGATGGGGGTGCAGCTGGTCGAGGTCTCCGCCGAGCGGGTCGTGGCCACCATGCCCGTGGAGGGCAACACCCAGCCGTTCGGCCTCCTCCACGGGGGCGCGTCGGTCGTGCTGGCCGAGACGCTGGGCTCGATCGGGTCGGCCATCCACGCCTACCCGGCCAAGATCGCGGTCGGCGTCGACATCAACGCCACGCACCACCGCTCCGCCACCGAGGGCCTGGTCACCGGCGTCGCGACCCCGATCCACCTCGGCCGGTCGTCGACGAGCTACGAGGTCGTGATCACCGACGAGCAGGGCCGCCGGGTGTGCACCTCGCGCATCACCTGCGCGCTGCTCGACGCCCCCCAGGGCTGAGCGGGCCGTCGGGCTCAGCCGGGGACGCGCTCGCGGCGCACCCGGCGAGCGGCCAGCACCCGGTCGATGCGCTGGCGGCTCGACGCGGCGGGGCTCGCCTGGCGCCCCTGCGGCAGCCGTGCGCGCAGGGCGCCGGTGGTGGCCGCGCGGAGCGTGGCCTGCGGCGCGAGCGAGAGGCGGGCCATGAAGCGGTTGGCGTCTCGCGCCTCGGCGGCGGCGGCCGTCTGCACGTGGCTGATGCCGTGCTCCTCGGCGAAGCGACAGGCCGCCTCCATGAGTGCGCTGCCCACTCCCCTGCGCCGGAACTGCGCGAACACGTGCGGCGAGACCGCCAGCACGGCCGGCTCGAGGTTGAGCGGGGTGAAGGTGGCGGCCTCGAGGTAGACGGCCCCGGCCACCTCGCCGTCGATCTCCGCGACGACGACACACCGTTCGTCGCTCGCGCAGGCCGTCGAGACGATGCTCGTCACGTCGGCGAGCTGCTCGTCGGGACGGCCCTTGCGGAGGATGTCGCACCACAGCTCGCGCAGCGACGGTGCGTCGGAGGGATCGGCCGCTCGCACGACCACCGCAGTCCTGCTCATGTCGACTCCCAAGGATCAGCTCGATGTGACCGCTTCCCCCGTGCCCTGCCGCATCCGGCTCGGGCAGTGCCGCAGACCCTACGCCGTCGCGAGGGCTCTGTCAGGAGGGCCCCCACAAGGGTCTGCGGACAAGCGTCATCGGATCGTTGCCGACGCACCTGCCAAAGCCATCTTCCGGTCCGGTCCTTGTGGTCTAGGCTCCGCCGCATGCGCACTCGCACCCTTCACCGATCCCTGACCCTGGTCCCCGCTCTGGCCCTGGCCCTCACGCTCAGCGCGTGCGGCGACGACGCCGGCGACGACTCCACCGACGCCGGCAACGACACCAGCAGCGAGAGCAGCCTCGACACGGTGTCCTCGGGCACCCTCACGGTCTGCTCCGACGTGCCCTACCCGCCGTTCGAGGACTTCGACGACACGTCCGACTCCGGCTTCAAGGGCTTCGACATCGACATCGTGCAGGAGATCGCCGACGGCCTCGACCTCGAGCTCGCGGTCAAGGACTCCTCCTTCGACGCCCTCCAGAGCGGTCAGGCGCTCAACGCGGCCCAGTGCGACCTCGCCGCCAGCGCGATGACCATCACCGACGAGCGCAAGGCCGCCCTCGACTTCTCCGACGGCTACTACGACTCCCAGCAGTCCCTCCTCGTCGCCGACGACTCCGACATCGCCTCGATCGACGACCTCGACGGCGTGAAGATCGGCGTCCAGCAGGGCACCACCGGCAAGGCCTACGCCGAGGAGAACGCGAGCGGCGCGGAGATCGTGTCGTTCCCCAGCGACGCCGAGATGTTCCAGGCGATCAAGGCCGGCCAGGTCGAGGCGCTGCTGCAGGACCTCCCGGTCAACATCAACCACCAGGAGTCGGGCGGCTTCAAGGTCGTCGAGACCTACTCGACCGAGGAGTCCTACGGCCTCGCCATGAAGAAGGGCAACACCGCCCTCGTGGACGCGGTCAACGAGCAGCTCGGTGAGATGCGCGACGACGGCACCTACGACGAGATCTACAACACCTACTTCGCCACCGAGTGATCGGCACGTGGCTCTGAAGCGTTCGACGAAGCGCATCCTCAGCAGGGCGGTCCTCTACGCCGTCCTGCTGGGAGTGCTCCTCCTGGTGGGGTTCAGTGCCGACTGGGCGACCATCCGCGCCAACTTCTTCGCCCCGGCCGGCATCGGCAACCCGTTCAAGGGCGACTGGGGCACCTGGCCCGACCTCATCACGATCGGCGTCAAGAACTCCCTGATCTACACGGCCGTCGCCTTCGCGGCGGGCCTGGTGATCGGGGTCGTGCTCGCGCTCATGCGGCTGTCCCCCGTGGCGGCCTACCGCTGGCTCGCCACCGCCTACATCGAGTTCTTCCGCGGCCTGCCGGTGCTGCTCGTCGTCCTGGTGATGGCGTTCGGCATCCCGATCGCGTTCAACGGGTGGACCCCGCCCGGCGGCACCGTCGGTGCCGGCGTGGTCGGCCTGATCCTGGTCGCCGCCGCCTACATGGCCGAGACCATCCGCGCCGGCATCCAGGCCGTGCCGAAGGGCCAGACCGAGGCCGCTCGCTCGCTCGGCATGAGCGCCGGGCGCACCACGGCCACGGTGGTCCTGCCGCAGGCGTTCCGGATCGTGATCCCGCCGCTCACCAACGAGTTCGTGCTCCTCATCAAGGACACCGCGCTGCTCTTCGTCATCGGCTTCGCTGCCAGCCAGCGCGAGCTCACCACAATCGCGCGCGACTTCATGGCGTCCAGCGCCACGGCCGGGACCGCGACGAGCCTGATCCAGGCCTCGATCCTCTACCTCCTGATCACCCTGCCGCTCACCCGACTGGTGTCGTGGCTCGAGCGCAAGCAGCAGAAGGCCCGGTGACCATGACCGAGAGCGTCCAGGCGGCTCCCGCCATCCAGATCCGCGACCTGCACAAGTCGTTCGGGTCCAACGAGGTGCTCAAGGGCATCGACTTCCACGTCGACGACGGCGAGGTGGTCTGCGTGATCGGACCCTCGGGCTCGGGCAAGTCGACCCTGTTGCGTTGCGTCAACCGGCTCGAGGAGCCCGACAGCGGCCAGATCCTCGTCGAGGGCATCGACATCACCGATCCGGAGACCGATCTCGACGCCATGCGCTCGCGCATCGGGATGGTGTTCCAGCAGTTCAACCTCTTCCCCCACATGAACGTGCTGCGCAACCTCACCGTCGCGCAGCAGAAGGTGAAGGGTCGTTCCAAGAAGGAGGCGATCGAGGTCGCCCGCGCCAACCTCGACAAGGTCGGGCTCAGCGGTCGCGAGAACGTCTATCCCGCCCACCTCTCGGGCGGGCAGCAGCAGCGCGTGGCCATCGCCCGGGCGCTGTCGATGGACCCCGACATGATGCTCTTCGACGAGCCCACCTCGGCGCTCGACCCCGAGCTGGTCGGCGACGTGCTCGAGGTGATGAAGACGCTCGCCTCCGAGGGCATGACGATGATGGTCGTGACCCACGAGATGGGCTTCGCCCGCGAGGTCGGCGACAAGCTGGTCTTCATGGACGACGGCGTCATCGTGGAGGAGGGCGACCCGCGCGAGGTGCTCGCCCACCCGCAGCACGAGCGGACCCAGGCCTTCTTGTCGAAGGTGCTCTGACGCTCCTCCGACGCCTCCCTCGACGACTCCCGCCCGGAGGCGCCACCACCTACGACGCAGGGCCCAGCCGGATCGGCTGGGCCCTGTGTCGTACGTGGTGGGTGACTCAGATGTCTCCGCCGAGGTAGGCGGCCTTGACGGCGTCGTCGCCGGCGAGGTCCCTCCCCTTGCCCGAGCGGACGATCTCGCCCGTCTCGAGGATGTGGGCGTCGTCGGCCGCCTTGAGCGCCTGGGCGGCGTTCTGCTCCACGAGCAGCACCGTGGTGCCCTGAGCGTTGATCTCCTTGATGATCGCGAAGATCTGCGCGATGAGCTTGGGCGCCAGGCCCATCGACGGCTCGTCGAGCAGGAGCAGCCGCGGCCGCGCCATGAGGGCACGCCCGATGGCGAGCATCTGCTGCTCGCCGCCCGACATCGTGCCGGCGGACTGGTTGATCCGCTCGGCCAGGCGCGGGAACAGCGCGAGCACTCGGTCGACGTCGTCCTGATAGGCCTGGGTCTTGCGGTCGTTGCGCACGAAGGCGCCCATCTCCAGGTTCTCGCGCACGGTCATGCCCACGAAGCAGCGACGTCCCTCCGGGGACTGGCTGATCCCCAGCTTGACCCGGTCGTAGGGGGCGTCGTGGGTGATGTCCTTGCCGTCGAACTTCACCGACCCGGTCCGCACCTTGCGGATGCCGGAGAGGGTCTTGAGCGTCGTCGTCTTCCCGGCGCCGTTGGCGCCGATCAGGGTCGTGACGCTGCCCTCGGGCACGCTGAAGCTGATGTCACGGATGGCCTCGATGTGCCCGTAGTTGACACACAGCCCCTCCACCTCAAGAAGCATCTTCTTCCTCCACTCCAAGGTAGGCGGCGATGACCGCAGGGTTGTCGCGGATCTCCGCCGGGGCGCCCTCGGCGATCAACTTGCCGAACTCGAGCACGACGATCCGGTCGGTGACGCCCATGACCAGACGCATGTCGTGCTCGATGAGCAGCACGGTGAAGCCCCGGTCGCGCACCTTGCGGATCAGGTCCATCAGGGTGCGCTTCTCCTGCGGGTTGAAGCCGGCCGCCGGCTCGTCGAGGCAGATCAGCTTGGGCTGGGTCGCCATGGCGCGGGCGATCTCGAGACGGCGCTGGTCGCCGTAGGACAGGTTGGCGGCCAGCTCGTCGGCCTGCCGGGCCAGTCCCATGAACCGCAGCAGCTCCATCGCCCGGTCGTGGCCGGCCGCCTCCTCGCGGCGGTGCTTGGGCAGCCGGAAGAGGGCGCTGACGATGCCCGTGGTGTGCTGGGCGTCGGCGCCCACGAGCACGTTCTCCAGCGCGGTCATGGCCGGGAAGAGTCGGATGTTCTGGAACGTCCGGGCGATCCCGGCCTGGGTGATCTGGAAGCGCTTCTTGCCCGCCAGCGACTCGCCCTGGAAGCGGATCGTCCCGGAGGTGGGCTTGTAGACGCCGGTGATGGCGTTGAAGCAGGTGGTCTTGCCGGCCCCGTTGGGGCCGATGAGGCCGAGGATCTCGCCCTCCTTGATGTCGAAGCTCACGTCGTCGAGCGCCGTGAGGCCGCCGAACCTGAGCGTCAGGTGGTCCACTTCGAGGATGCGTGCGTCAGACACGTGCCCCCTCCTCTCCTTCGGTGCCTTCTTCGAGCTCGTCGAGCTCGTGCTCCAGCTGCTTGGCTCGCACGGTCCGCTTCGGCGGGAACAGGCCCTCGGGTCGCAGGACCGCGAGCAGGACCAGTGCCAGGCCGAAGACGAGCACGCGGAAGTCGTCGAACTCGCGGAACCGCTGGGGCAGGTAGGCCACCAGCGCGGCGCCGACGAGGACGCCCCAGCGGTTGCCCTGTCCACCGACCACGACGGCGGCCAGGAACAGGATCGAGAAGAGCAGCAGGAACGAGGCGGGGTTGATGAAGCTCTGTCGACTCGCGTAGAGCGAACCGGCCAGTCCGCCGATGAAGGCACCCGTGGCGAAGGCCAGCAGCTTGAACCGGAAGGTCGGCACGCCCATCAGCTCGGCGGCGTCCTCGTCCTCGCGGGTGGCCTCCCAGGCGCGGCCGACGCGGCTGTTCTTGATGAGGTAGTCGGCGAACAGGACGACGATGACGACCGTCAGGCCCATCCAGTAGTAGGGGATCTGGTCGAGCACGCCGAACACCAGGAACTTGGTGGTGTCCTGGGTGTCGAGCAGCACGGTGCCGTCGCCCCAGTAGAGGTGCGGGACCTCGAACAGGCCCTCGGTGCCGCCCAGGCTCGGCGGGCGGGCGATGTTGCTGATGCCCTTCGCGTCGCCCAGCCACTCGGTGTTGACCGCGACGAGGCGGATGATCTCGCCGAAGCCGAGGGTCACGATGGCGAGGTAGTCACCCCGCACCCGCAGCGTCGGCGCCCCCAGCATGACGCCGGAGATGGTGGTGGCCACGACGGCCGCGGGGATGGCCAGCAGCAGCGGCCAGTGGGCGTGGTACGACGTCAGGATGGCCGCGGTGTAGGCGCCGATCGCGTAGAACCCGACGTAGCCGAGGTCGAGCAGTCCGGCGTAGCCGACGACGATGTTGAGACCGAGCGCGACCAGCATGTACATGGTGACGATGAAGAGCACGCCGCCGAAGTCGACCCCGGGCGTGGTGATGAACGGGGGCTCCAGGAGCGGGAGCGCGTAGGCGAGGAGTGCGAGGAGGACCCAGAGCACGATCTTGACCGGCTTGGGCATCCGCGAGAGGGAGTCCTTGAGCTTGCTCATGCGCGGGCCTTTCCGAGCGACTCACCCAACAGGCCCGTGGGCCGGACGAGAAGGATGACCACCAGCAGGACGAAGGCGACGACGTGGCGCCACTCGGTGCCGAGGAGCGCAGCGCCCCAGTTCTCGGCCACGCCCAGCACCAGCCCGCCCAACAGAGCGCCGCGCAGGTTGCCGATGCCACCGAGGACGGCGGCGGTGAACGCCTTGACGCCGAGCAGGAAGCCCATGTCGAACTTCGTCGTCTCGATCTTGAGCATGTAGAGGAACGCCGCGACGCCGGCCATCAGGCCGCCGATGAGGAACGTCATCTGGATGGTGCGCGTCGGGTTGACGCCCATCATCGACGCCGTCTCGGCGTCCTGGGCCGTGGCCCGGATGCCCTTGCCCAGCTTGGAGCGGCGCACGAACTGGTCCACGACGACCATCATCCCGACGGCGGAGCAGATCACCAGGATGTCGATGCTCGACACGTTGACGCCCCCGATCTCCCAGCGGGGCGCGTTGACGACGTCAGCGATGCTGTTGTTGATGCGGGCCTTGCCGACGTAGGCCGAGAGGTCGTCGTCGAGCCCGAACCAGCCGGCGACCCGGTCGCGCAGGCCCATCAGCTCGGCGAGCACGAAGCTCGCGCCGATGGCCGAGATGAGCGCGATCAGGCGGGGGGCGTTGCGCTTGATCAGCGGGCGGTAGGCCACCCGTTCGAGGATCAGCGCGATGGCGGCGGACATCAGCATCGCCGCCACCAAGGAGGCCAACAGGATCAGCACGAGCTGCACACCGCTCGCGTCCGCTCCCCCCAGCGCCATGACGGTCCACAGCATGGCGAAGGTGCCGTACATGAACACCTCGGAGTGCGCGAAGTTGATCAGCTGCAGCACGCCGTAGACCATCGTGTAGCCCAGGGCGATCAGCGCGTAGATGGCGCCGAACGCGAGCCCGGACACGGTGAGCCCGGGCAGGTTGTTGAAGAAGAACTCGAAGTTCACGCAAGGCCTCCTGGCCGCAGTATCCAGCGCGTCGGATCGTGGACGTCGGCGCGGCCGGGGACGTCGTCCCCGGCCGCGCCTGTCGTGCGTACGATCTAGCGGTCGATCACTTGATCTCGCCCTCGGGGACGATCTCGCCGCCGTCCACCGTGTAGGCGTAGACGTGGACGTCCGCGGGCTCACCGGTCTCGTCGAACTTGAGCTGCTTGGTGATGCCGGCCTCGTCGTAGCTGTTGACGAACTCGAGCATCGCCTCGCGGTCGGTGACGCCGTCCTTGATGCCGTCGAGGAAGATCGTCGCGGCGTCGTAGGCCTCGGCGGCGTAGGTGCCGGGAGCCTCGCCGAACTCGTCCTCGTAGGCGGAGGCGAAGTCGGCCACGGCCGGGTCGGTGTCGGGGATGCAGGGGCAGGTGATGATCGTGCCCTCGGCAGAGCCACCGGCGTCGAGGAAGGCCGGGTCCTTCACGCCGTCCGCCACGACGAACGTGCCGTCGAAGCCGCCGTCGCGGAGCTGCCCGATGAGGATGGTCGCCTCGGCGTAGTAGCCACCGAAGAAGACGGCGTCGGCGCCGGAGTCGACGACCTTGCTGACGGTGGCGGAGAAGTCGGTGTCACCGGTCTGGATGGTGTCGGTGCCGGCCACGGCGTCGGCGCCGAGGTCCTTCTCGACGATGCCGGCCAGGCCTGCGCCGTACTCCGTGGCGTCGTCGATGATGTAGGACTTCTTGGCCTTGAGGGTGTCCTTGATGTAGGCCGCGGCGGCCGGACCCTGGGTGGCGTCGTTGCCGAGGGCGCGGTGGAAGGTGTCCCACCCGTTCTCGGACAGCGCCGGGTTGGTGGCCGACGGGCTGACGGTCGCGACGCCGGCCTCGGCGAAGATCGGGCCGGCGGCCGCGGACTCGCCGGAGAAGGCGGGACCGACGACACCGATGATCGACTCGTCGCCGGCGACCTCGGTGGCCAGGGACGGGGCCTCGTCGGGCGAGCCCTGCGAGTCGTAGTTGACCAGCTCGACCTCGCACTCGGCCTCGTCGTTGTACTGGTCGACGGCGAGCTCGGCACCCTGGATGATCGGCTTGCCGAGACCGGACGCGGGGCCCGTCTCCGGGCCGAAGAACGCCAGCTTCAGGTCGCAGGCGGCCTCGCTGCTGCCGCCGCCGCTGCCGCCCCCTCCGGCGCTCTCGCCGTCGTCCTCGGTCGTGCCGCACGCGGTCAGTACCAAACCGGCGACTGCCGCTGCAGCGACGGCCTGCCAGGACTTGGATGAGCGGATCATGGACCCCTCCGTAGTTCTCGGTGGACTGCCCACCTCGGCAGCCTCGTGGCGGGAACCTAACACTCGCGATGTGGCCCAGGACACGATTGCAGCCGCCGAGTTGCGGGCCGTTGCCGTTTCGTGACCAAGCGGTCCGTACCGGGGGCGAGCGCGAGCGCAGTGGCCCTCGACCCTCTTGAGGAACGCTTGACGAACGGCTGCGTCAGGCGGGATCCGCGGTCGCGTCGCCCTCGTCCGCCAGCCCGGCCACGCCGTGCTCCACGACCCCGTCGGCGACCTGCCTCATCGACAGCCGCAGGTCCATGGCGGTCTTCTGGATCCAGCGGAACGCCTCGGGCTCGGTCAGCCCCAGCTGCGCCTGCAGCACGCCCTTGGCACGGTCGACCGACTTGCGCGTGGCGAGCGACTCCTGGAGGTCGGAGACCTCGCGCTCGAGGACGGCGATCTCGGCGAAGCGGCTCACCGCCATCTCGATCGCCGGCACCAGGTCGCTGCGCTGGAAGGGCTTGACGAGGTAGGCCATCGCCCCGGCGTCGCGCGCGCGCGCCACCAGGTCGCGCTGGGCGAACGCGGTGAGGATGACCACCGGGGCGATCCGCTCCCCCGCGATCAGCTCGGCGGCGGCGATGCCGTCGAGGACCGGCATCTTGACGTCGAGGATCACCAGGTCGGGCCGGAGGTCGCGGGCCAGCTCGACGGCCCGCCGGCCGTCGCCGGCCTGCCCGACCACGTCGTAGCCCTCCTCGGCGAGCATCTCGGCCAGGTCCATCCGGATCAGCGCCTCGTCCTCGGCGATCACGACCCGGCGCACGTCGTCCGCGTCGGGGCTGGCGAGGGGTCGTCCGGCGTCGGGCTGCGTCACGACGCCAAGGCTAGTTCGGATAGGGTTCCGACGCCGACTCGGCCCCGGTAGCCCAACGGCAGAGGCGATGCTCTCAAACAGCATTCAGTGTGAGTTCGAATCTCACCCGGGGCACCCGCGACCTGGCGCCCCGCTGTCGGTGCCGCGGTCCACGATGGCGTCCGTGTACGGAGTCAGCGAGCGGACCCGGGCGCTTGCCCTGCTGTCGGCCGGGGCCACGGTGAGCGCCGTCAGCCGCGCGACGGGGGTGGCCCGGTCGACGATCCGATCGTGGGCGCACGGTCCGCCCACGCTCGGGCCCGGCTGTGCCGTCTGCTGGGGCGCGGCACCCTCGCCGGGGGCCGACTACGCGGCCCTGCTCGGCTTCTACCTCGGCGACGGCTGCGTCTCGCGGCACGGCAGCCACACCACCCTCCGCATCTCCTGCGACGCCACCCTCGCCGGCATCGTGGCAGACGTGGCGGGCCTGATGCGTTCGCTGCACCCGGGCGCGGTCTGCACCGTCGATGCTCCGGGCACGAGCGTCGTCCAGAGCAGCTGGAAGCACTGGCCGTGCCTGCTCCCCCAGCACGGCCCGGGCCGCAAGCACGAGCGACCCATCGTGCTCGAGGCGTGGCAGGAGGAGGTGGTGGCGGCGCACCCTGACCACTTCCTGCGCGGTCTCTTCCACTCCGACGGGTGCCGGGTGGTCAACCGCGCCACGCGCACCGTCGACGGCGTCACGCGCCGCCACGACTATCCGAGGTGGCAGTTCGTCAACGCCTCCGACGACATCCTCGGCCTGTGCACGTGGGCGCTCGACCTGGCCGGCGTCGCGTGGCGCCGGTCGGCGCCGCGGGTCGTGTCGGTCTCCCGCCGCGAGGCCGTCGCCCGGCTCGACGACCTGATCGGGCCCAAGCGCTGATCAGCCGGGACGGCGGTAGGCCGGGGCCACCCCGTGGATGGCGTCGCCCATCCGGTGGATGCGCAGCGCGTTGGTCGAGCCGGGGATGCCGGGCGGGGCGCCCGCGATGATCACCACGAGGTCGCCCTCCTTGACCCGGCCGATGGCGAGGAGGGCCTCGTCGACCTGGCGCACCATCTCGTCGGTGTGCTCGACCTGGGCGCCCTGGAAGGTCTCGACGCCCCAGGTGAGCGCGAGCTGCGAGCGCGTGCGGGCCCGAGGGGTGAAGGCGAGGATCGGGATCGGCCCGCGATAGCGGGAGAGACGCTTGGCCGAGTCTCCGCTGGTCGTGAACGCCACGACGTACTTGGCGTGCACGGCCTCGGCGACCTCGGCGGCCGCCTTGGCGATGATGCCCCCGCGGGTGTGCGGCTGCCACGTGACTGCCGCCATGTGGCTCAGCCCGTGGTCCTCGGTGGACTCCACGATGCGCGCCATCGTGCGCACGGCGACGATCGGGTACTCCCCCACGCTGGTCTCTCCGGACAGCATGACCGCGTCGGCACCGTCGAGGACGGCGTTGGCCACGTCGCTGGCCTCGGCGCGCGTCGGCGCGGGCGAGCTGATCATCGACTCCAGCATCTGCGTGGCGACGATGACGGGCTTGGCGTTGCGCCGGGCCTTGTCGATGATGCGCTTCTGGTGGATCGGCACGTCCTCGAGCGGGCACTCCACGCCGAGGTCGCCGCGCGCGACCATGATGCCGTCGAAGGCATCGACGATCTCGTCGATGTTGTCGAGGGCCTGGGGCTTCTCGATCTTGGCGATGACGGGGACGTGGATGTTCTCCTCGCGCATCACCGCGCGCACGTCCTCGGCGTCCCCGGCGTGGCGCACGAAGCTCAGCGCCACGAAGTCCACCCCGAGCTTGAGGGCCCACCGCAGGTCCTCGGTGTCCTTGGCCGACAGCGCCGGCACCGACACCGCGACGCCCGGCAGGTTGATGCCCTTGTTGTTGGACACCCTGCCCGGCACGACGACCTCGGTGACGACGTCGGTGTCGTCGACGGAGACGACCCTGAGCCGCACCTTGCCGTCGTCGATGAGCAGCGGGTCGCCGGGCTTCACGTCGCGCGGCAGGCCCTTGTAGGTCGTGCCGCAGATCTCCGCGGTGCCCTCCACGTCACGGGTGGTGATGGTGAAGGTCGCGCTGCGCTTGAGCCTGACCGGACCGGCGGCGAACGTCTCGAGGCGGATCTTGGGTCCCTGCAGGTCGGCGAAGATGCCGATCGCGTGGCCGGTGTCGTCGGAGGCCTGCCGGACCAGCCGGTAGACGGCCTCGTGGTCGGCGTACGCGCCGTGGCTCATGTTGAGCCGGGCGACGTCCATGCCGGCATCGACGAGTGATCGGATCCCCTCGGGGGTGTTCACCGCGGGGCCGAGGGTGCAGACGATCTTTGCTCTACGCACGTACCTCACCCTATCGGAGATTGGATCGTTCCAAACCCCCTCCGCGCCTGCCGGCGGAGGTCTCGCCTCCCGGCGACGCGTCGAGTGCCGGCCCCGTGGCGGCTCGCGCGGGGCCCGGCACTCGACCCGGTTCAGACGACGAGCGGGCGCTCGTGCGGCTTGATCGGGGCGGGCAGCGTCGTCGAGCCGGTGAGGTGGGCGTCCACCGCGGCGGCCGCGCTGCGGCCCTCCGCGATGGCCCAGACGATGAGCGACTGGCCGCGGCCCACGTCGCCGGCGACGTAGACGCCCGGCACGGAGGCGGCGTACGACGCGTCTCGCCGGACGTTGCCCCGCTCGTCGAGGTCGACCCCGAGCTGGTCGATCAGGCCCGGTCCCTCGGGACGGGCGCGCTCGGGACCGGTGAAGCCCATGGCCAGCAGCACCAGCTGCGCCGGGATCTCCCGCTCGGTGCCCTCGACGGGCTGGAACGACCCGTCGACCTCGACCAGGCGCAGCGCGGACACCCGGCCGTCGGCGTCGCCGAGGAACTCCTGCGTCGACACGGCGTAGACCCGCTCGCCGCCCTCCTCGTGGGCCGAGGAGACGCGGAAGGTCATCGGGTAGGTCGGCCACGGCTGTGCGGTGGGCCGGTCCTCGCCGGGCTGCGGCATGATCTCGAGCTGGGTGATCGACCGGGCACCCTGGCGGATCGAGGTGCCGAGGCAGTCGGCGCCGGTGTCGCCGCCGCCGATGATGACGACGTCCTTGCCGGTGGCCACGATCTGGTCGGAGCCGTCGGCGGTCGGAGCCTCGCCGAGCGCCACGCGGTTGGCCTGCGGCAGGAACTCCATGGCCTGGTGGATGCCGCCGAGCTCGCGTCCCGGGACGGGCAGGTCGCGCGCGGCGGTGGCGCCCATCGCGAGCACGACCGCGTCGTAGCGCTCGAGCAGCTTGTCGCCGGTGAGGTCTCCCCCGACGTCGACCCCGGGCCGGAAGACGGTGCCCTCGCGGCGCATCTGGTCGAGGCGCCGGTCGAGGTGCTTCTTCTCCATCTTGAACTCGGGGATGCCGTAGCGCAGCAGGCCGCCGATCTTGTCGGCCCGCTCGTAGACGGCGACGGTGTGTCCGGCCCGGGTGAGCTGCTGGGCGGCGGCCAGCCCGGCGGGGCCGGAGCCGATCACCGCGACGGTCTTGCCCGAGAGCCACTCCGGCGGCTGGGGACGGACGTAGCCCGAGCCCCACGCGCGGTCGATGATCGAGACCTCGACGTTCTTGATCGTCACCGGGTCCTGGTTGATGCCCAGGACGCACGCGGTCTCGCACGGGGCCGGGCACAGCCGCCCGGTGAACTCGGGGAAGTTGTTGGTGGCGTGGAGGCGGTCCATCGCGCCGTCCCAGTCGTCGCGCCACACCAGGTCGTTCCACTCCGGGATGATGTTGCCCAGCGGGCAGCCCTGGTGGCAGAACGGGATGCCGCAGTCCATGCAGCGCCCGGCCTGGGTGTTGATGATCGGCAGCAGCGCACGCCCGATGCCGTCGGGGTAGACCTCGTCCCAGTCGTGGACGCGCTCGGCGACCTCGCGCCGCGAGGCGACCTCGCGGCCGTACTTCAGGAAGCCCTTGGGGTCAGCCATGCTGGTTCACCTTCTTCGCGTGCGGGCGGGCGGTGGGTGCGGTGCGCCGGGCGGGGTGCCCGCTCGCCGGGGCAGCCGGGTCAGCCATGGAGGACCTCCATGATGCGCGCGGCCGCCTCGTCCTCGTCGAGGCCCTCCTCGAGGGCCTCCTCGCGGGCCTCGAGCACGCGCTTGAAGTCGCTGGGCATCACCTCGGTGAAGCGGGCCAGCGAGGCGTCCCAGTCGGCCAGCAGCGCGTCGGCGACGGCCGAGCCGGTCTCCTCCGCGTGCTGCTCGACCAGCGTCCTGAGCTCGTCGGCGGCCTTGCCTGTGACGGGCGACAGCTCGACCAGCTCGGGGTTGATCCGCCCCTCGTCGAGGTCGAGCACGAACGCGTAGCCGCCCGACATGCCGGCGGCGAAGTTGCGCCCCGTGGGCCCGAGGACGACGACGACGCCGCCGGTCATGTACTCGCAGCCGTGGTCGCCCACCCCCTCGACGACGGCGGTGGCGCCGGAGTTGCGCACGCAGAACCGCTCGCCCACGCGACCGCTGAGGAAGATCTGGCCCGAGGTGGCGCCGTAGCCGATCGTGTTGCCCGCGATGATCTGCTCGGCCGCCTCGAACGTCGCGGCCCGGTCGGGCCGCACGACCAGGCGGCCACCCGAGAGCCCCTTGCCGACGTAGTCGTTGGCGTCGCCCTCGAGCCGCAGCGTGACGCCGCGGGGCACGAACGCGCCGAACGACTGCCCGGCCGAGCCGGTCAGGGTGATGTCGACGGTGCCGTCGGGCAGGCCGGCGCCGCGGTGGCGCTTGGTGACCTCGTGCCCGAGCATCGTGCCGACGGTGCGGTTGACGTTGCGGATCCGCACCTGCGCGCGCACCGGCTCCCCGTGCTCCAGCGCCGGTGCGGCGATGGCGATGAGCTCGTTGTCGAGCGCCTTGTCGAGACCGTGGTCCTGCGTCCTGGTGTTGCGCAGGTCCTGGTGCTCGAACTGGCCGTACTCGCCGTGGGCGGAGGCCTGGTGGAGGATGGGCGTGAGGTCGAGCCCGGAGGCCTTCCAGTGCTCGACCGCCTCGACCACGTCGAGCGAGCCGACCTGGCCGATCGCCTCGTCGAGGCTGCGGAAGCCGAGCTCGGCGAGCAGCTCGCGCACCTCCTGCGCGATGAACTCGAAGAAGTTGACGACGTACTCGGCCTTGCCGCTGTAGCGCTCGCGCAGCACCGGGTTCTGGGTCGCGACGCCCACCGGGCACGTGTCGAGGTGGCAGACCCGCATCATGATGCAGCCGCTGACGACCAGCGGGGCGGTGGCGAAGCCGTACTCCTCGGCCCCGAGCAGGGCCGCCACGACGACGTCGCGCCCGGTCTTGAGCTGGCCGTCGGCCTGCACCACGATCCGGTCGCGCAGGCCGTTGAGCAGCAGCGTCTGCTGGGTCTCGGCCAGGCCGAGCTCCCAGGGACCGCCCGCGTGCTTGAGCGAGGTCAGCGGCGAGGCGCCGGTGCCGCCGTCGTGGCCGGAGACCAGGACGACGTCGGCGTGCGCCTTCGACACCCCCGCCGCGACGGTCCCGATGCCCACCTCGGACACCAGCTTGACGTGGACGCGCGCCGACGGGTTGGCGTTCTTGAGGTCGTGGATCAGCTGCGCGAGGTCCTCGATGGAGTAGATGTCGTGGTGCGGCGGCGGGCTGATCAGGCCCACGCCCGGCGTGGAGTGCCGGGTCTTGGCCACCCACGGGTAGACCTTGTGACCGGGCAGCTGGCCGCCCTCGCCGGGCTTGGCGCCCTGGGCCATCTTGATCTGGATGTCGTCGGCGTTGGTGAGGTACTCCGACGTGACGCCGAAGCGGCCCGAGGCGACCTGCTTGATCGCCGAGCGGCGCTCCGGGTCGTAGAGCCGGTCGGGGTCCTCGCCGCCCTCACCGGTGTTGGACTTGCCGCCCAGCCGGTTCATCGCGATGGCGAGGGTCTCGTGCGCCTCCTGGCTGATCGAGCCGTAGGACATCGCGCCGGTCGAGAAGCGCTTGACGATCTCGGAGACGGGCTCGACCTCGTCGATGTCGATCGGGTCGCGGACGCCGTCCTTGAAGGTGAACAGCCCGCGCAGCGTCATCAGCCGCTCCGACTGGTTGTTCACCCGGTCGGTGTACTGCTTGAAGATGTCGTAGCTGCCGGTGCGGGTGGCGTGCTGCAGCCGGAAGACCGTCTCGGGGTCGAACAGGTGCGGCTCGCCGTCGCGGCGCCACTGGTACTCACCGCCGGTCGCGAGCTCGCGGTGCGTCGGGGAGATGCCGCCACGCGGGTACGCCGTCGCGTGCCGGCGGGCCACCTCCTCGGCGATCGTGTCGAGCTCGATGCCGCCCAGCTTGGACGTCGTGCCGGTGAAGTAGCGGTCGATGACGGCCTGCGACAGGCCGACCGACTCGAAGATCTTCGCCCCGGTGTAGGAGGCGACGGTGGAGACGCCCATCTTGGACATCACCTTGAGCACGCCCTTGCCGAGGGCCTTGATCAGGTTGGCGACGGCCCTCTCCGGGTCGACCTTGACGTAGTAGGCCTCGCGGGCGAGGTCCTCGACCGACTCCATGGCCAGGTAGGGGTTGACCGCGGCCGCGCCGTAGCCGACGAGGAGGGCCACGTGGTGGACCTCGCGGACGTCGCCGGCCTCCACGAGCAGGCCCACCTGCGTGCGGGTCTTCTCGCGGACCAGGTGGTGGTGGACCGCGCCGGTGAGCAGCAGCGACGGGATCGGCGCCAGCTCGGCGGTGGCGTGGCGGTCGGAGAGCACGATGATGCGCGCGCCGGCGGCGATGGCGGTCGACACCTCGGCGCAGAGCTCGTCGAGCCTGGCCTCGAGCGCCGCTCCCCCGCCCTCGACGGGGTAGAGGCCGCGTACGACGTGCACCTGGAACCCCGGCATGTCGCCGTTGCGGTTGATGTGGCGGATCTTGGCCAGGTCGTCGTTGGAGAACACCGGGAACGGCAGCACGATCTGGCGGCACGACGCCGGGCTCGGGTCGAGCAGGTTGGCCTCGGGGCCGATGGAGCCGCTCAGCGAGGTGACGAGCTCCTCGCGGATCGCGTCGAGCGGCGGGTTGGTCACCTGGGCGAACAGCTGGGAGAAGTAGTCGAAGAGCAGGCGCGGCTTGTCGCTCAGCGCCGCGATGGGGGTGTCGGTGCCCATCGAGCCCAGCGCCTCGCCGCCCGTGTTGGCCATCGGCGTCAGCAGGATGCGCAGCTCCTCCTCGGTGTAGCCGAAGATCTGCTGGCGGCGGGTGACCGAGGCGTGGGTGTGCACGATGTGCTCGAGGTCGTCGATGTCGTCGAGGTGGATCTGGCCCGCGTGCAGCCACTCGTCGTAGGGCTGCTCGGCGGCGAGCTGGCCCTTGATCTCCTCGTCCTCGATGATGCGGTGCTCCTCGGTGTCGACGAGGAACATCCGGCCCGGCTGCAGCCGGCCCTTGCGGACGACGGCGGCGGGGTCGAGGTCGAGCACGCCGACCTCGGAGGCCAGCACGACCAGGCCGTCGTCGGTGACCCAGTAGCGCGACGGGCGCAGCCCGTTGCGGTCGAGGACCGCGCCGATCTGGGTGCCGTCGGTGAACACGACGCACGCCGGCCCGTCCCAGGGCTCCATGAGCATCGAGTGGAACTCGTAGAACGCCCGGCGCCGGGCGTCCATCTCGCGGTGGTTCTCCCAGGCCTCGGGGATCATCATCAGCACGGCGTGCGGCAGCGAGCGCCCCGCGAGGTGCAGCAGCTCGAGGACCTCGTCGAACGACGCGGAGTCCGACGCCCCGGGGGTGCAGATCGGGAACAGCCGCTCGAGGTCGCCGGGGATCAGGTCGCTCTCGAGCAGGGCCTCGCGCGCCCGCATCCAGTTGCGGTTGCCCATCACGGTGTTGATCTCGCCGTTGTGGGCGATGAACCGGAACGGGTGGGCCAGCGGCCAGCTCGGAAACGTGTTGGTGGAGAAGCGGGAGTGCACCACGGCCATCGCCGAGGCGACCCGCTCGTCGGTCAGGTCGGGGAAGACCCGGTCGAGCTGGTCGGTGGTGAGCATCCCCTTGTAGGCGAGGGTGCGCGAGGAGAGCGACGGGAAGTAGACGTCGGTCTCGGACTCGGCGCGCTTGCGCAGGCAGAACGCGAGGCGCTCGAGCGCCATGCCGCTCACCCGGGCGCCGCGGCCGGCGACGAACAGCTGGGCGAAGCGCGGCATCACGCTGCGCGCCGTGGCACCGAGGGTGGAGTCGTCGACGGGGACCTCGCGCCAGCCGAGGACGGCGAGCCCCTCCTCGTCGGCGATCTCCTCGATCCGCTTGCGGATGCCGGCCACCGCCTCGTCGTCACCGGGCAGGAAGGCGGTGCCGACGGCGTACGCCCTGGCGGGCGGGAGCTCGAAGTCGACCACCTCGCGGAGGAACGCGTCGGGCACCTGGAGCAGGATCCCGGCGCCGTCGCCGGAGTTGACCTCGGCGCCCGCGGCCCCGCGGTGGTCGAGGTTGCGCAGCGCGGTGAGGGCCTTCACCACGATGTCGTGGCTCGGCTCGCCGGTGAGCGTCGCGACCATGGCGACGCCGCAGGCGTCCTTCTCGTGGCGAGGGTCGTAGAGACCCTGGCTCGGCGGGAATGCGTGCATAGGGGCATTCTCCCGTCGTCGTCTCCGCTCGCCGCGGACCAGGTGCTGCGGTGGACCCACGGCAGGCGAGGGGGTGGAAGTTACCGCTGGGGACGACGTTGGCCCGAGCAACCGAAACCTACCACCGGCGCCGCCCGCCGGGGCGCGCCGTGTCAGGCCGTGGGACCGGCGGGCCGCTCGCCGCGGGTGCCGTCCACCGGCTCCGGCGTCTCGGGCCCGGGGTCGTCGTGGCTGGCGTCCTCGTGGTCGGCGTCGTCCGGCTCTCGGGTGCGGACGGACTCCTCCCGCCCGGGGTGGCGTCTCGCCGACCACACGAACCACGCCGCGGCGAGCACGAACAGCACGATCGAGGTCCACACGTTGAGCCGGAGGCCGAGGACGTCGTCCATCTGGACGTCGTCGATGCGCATGTTCTCGATCCAGCCGCGGCCGAGCGTGTAGAGCATGACGTAGAGCGCCACGACGCGGCCGTGGCCGAGGCGGAAGCGTCGGTCGGCCCACACGAGCAGCGCGAACGCGGCGAGGTTCCACAGGCACTCGTAGAGGAAGGTGGGGTGGAAGGTCGCCTGGTCGAGGTACTGGCTCGGCCGGTGCGCGACGTCGATCTCGAGACCCCACGGCAGGTCGGTGGGCCGGCCGTAGAGCTCCTGGTTGAACCAGTTGCCCCAGCGCCCCACCGCCTGGGCGACGAGGACGCCGGGCGCCATCGCGTCGAGCAGCGGCAGCACCTTGATCCCCCGCAGCCGGGCACCGATCCACACGCCGACGGCACCCAGGGCGATCGCGCCCCACACCCCGAGCCCGCCACGCCACACGTACAGCGCGGTGATCGCGTTGCGGCCCTCGCCGAAGTAGAGCTCCCAGTCGGTCAGCACGTGGTAGAGCCGGCCACCGACCAGGCCGAACGGGACCGCCCAGATGGCGAGGTCGCTGACCTCGCCGGGGCGCCCGCCGCGGGCCACCCAGCGTCGCTCACCGATCCAGATCGCGAGCACGATGCCGAGGATGATGCTCAGCGCGTAGCCGCGGATCGGGACGGGACCGAGGTTCCACACGCCGTCGGCGGGACTCGGGATGGACATCAGGGTCACCAACGGCGATCCGACGAGGGTGGGCACGGTGAGCATGGGCAGCATCATCCCTCGTCGAGCAGCATGGTGACGTCACCGGCCAGCTGTGCCTGCGAGACGTCGTGGTCCCACATGACGGGCGCCTGGTCGTCGGCGTCGACGGCGTAGACGCGCGTGCCGTGGGTGACGTCGTAGCCGCCGCTCGGGAGCCTCTCGCCCTTCTCGATGCCCACGGCGAGGCTGCGGCCCACCTCGACGATGTCGTCGAGGTCGCCGGTGAGCCCGATGATGCTGGGGTCGAACGCGCTGACGTAGGCCTCGGTCGCCTGCTCGTCGTCGCGCTTCGGGTCGGTGGTCACGAAGACCACGTCGAGGCGCTCCTTCTGCTGGTCGTCGAGGCGGGCGAGGGTGCCCGCGAGGGTGGCCATCACCTGCCCGCAGATGTCGGGGCACGCGCTGTAGCCGAAGAACACGAGGGTGAGGTCCTTGTCGGTGTCCTCGGCCAGGCTGAAGGGCCTGCCGTCGGTGTCGACGAGCGGGGTCGAGGAGACCTCGAACGGCGGGTCGAGCACCGTGCCGGTCAGCTCGGCCGGACCGGCCTCGGCGCCCCCGCACGCGGTGGCGAGGAGCAGGACGGGCAGGGCGAGCAGGGTCCTAGCGCGCACGTCGTACGCCCTCCGCGAGGTCGGCGGTCAACGTGCGCAGGGCCTCGAGCCCGGCAGCCGGGTCGTCCGGGTGGTCGAGCAGGCAGCGGACGAACGCGGAGCCCACGATGACACCGTCGGCGTAGCGCGCCACGTCGGCGGCCTGGTCGCCGTTGCTGACGCCGATGCCGACCGCGACGGGGACGTCGCCGGCGGCGCGGACCCGGGCCACGAGCGGTCCTGCGAGGTCGGAGGTCGCCGCGCGCGTCCCGGTGACGCCCATGACGGCGGCGGCGTAGACGAAGCCGCGGCTCGCGGCGGCGGTCATCGCGATGCGCTCGTCGGTCGAGCTGGGCGCCACGAGGAACACCTTGTCGAGGCCGTGCTCGTCGGCCGCGGCGACCCACCGCGGGCCGTGGTCGGGGGTGATGTCGGGGGTGATCAGGCCGGCACCGCCGGCGGCGGCCAGATCGGCGGCGAAGCGCTCCACGCCGTAGCGCTCGACCGGGTTCCAGTAGGTCATCACGAGGGTGGGCACGCCGGTCGCGGCGACCGCCTCGACGACCCGCATCACGTCGGAGGTGCGGACGCCGCCGTCGAGGGCCGCCTGGGCCGCCGCCTGGATCGTGGGGCCGTCCATGACGGGGTCGCTGTAGGGCAGGCCTATCTCGATCGCGTCGCAGCCGGCCTCGACCATGACCTGCATCGCCTCGATGGAGCCGTCGACGCTCGGATAGCCGGCGGGCAGGTAGCCGATCAGCGCGGCGCGCTGCTCGGCCCTCGCGCGCTCGAAGGCCGTGCTGGTCGACGTCACTGCTGCTCCTCCGCGTCGAGCTCGGCCCCCGCCTCGGCCTCGGCCTCGACCCGGTCGAGGTCGGCATCGGGGCCCAGATCGGCGTCGCCGAGACCGAACCACTCGATGGCCGTGCCCATGTCCTTGTCGCCGCGTCCGCTCAGGTTGATGATGACGGTCGCGTCGGGGCCCTTCTCCCGGCCGAGCCGCTTGGCCACCTCGAGCGCGCCCGCGATGGCGTGCGCCGACTCGATGGCCGGGATGATCCCCTCGGTGCGGCTCAGCAGCGCCATCGCGTCCATCGCCTCGGCGTCGGTGACCGGCGTGTACGACGCCCGCCCGGCCGCGGCCAGCCATGAGTGCTGCGGACCGACGCCGGGGTAGTCGAGCCCGGCCGAGATGGAGTGCGACTCGACCGTCTGGCCGTCCTCGTCCTGCAGGACGTAGGTGCGGGCCCCGTGGAGCACGCCCGCCTCGCCGGCGTGGATCGTCGCCGCGTGGCGACCGGTCTCGACGCCGTCACCGCCGGGCTCGAAGCCGTGGATCTCCACGCCCTCGTCCTCCAGGAACGCGGTGAACAGGCCGATGGCGTTGGAGCCGCCGCCGACGCAGGCCGCGACGGCGTCCGGCAGGACGCCGTACTGCTCGAGGCACTGGGCGCGGGCCTCGTCGCCGATGCCGCGGCAGAAGTCGCGGACCATGCTCGGGAACGGGTGCGGGCCGGCGGCGGTGCCGAACAGGTAGGCCGTGTGGTCGACGCTGGCGACCCAGTCGCGCAGCGCCTCGTTGATCGCGTCCTTGAGCGTCGCGCTGCCCGACTCGACCGGCACCACGGTGGCGCCGAGGAGCTGCATGCGGGCGACGTTGAGCGCCTGGCGTCGGGTGTCGACGGCGCCCATGTAGACGGTGCAGTCGAGGTCGAACCAGGCGGCCGCGGTCGCGCTGGCGACGCCGTGCTGCCCGGCGCCGGTCTCGGCGATCACGCGCGTCTTGCCCATCCGCCGCGTGAGCAGCGCCTGGCCGAGCACGTTGCGGATCTTGTGGGCGCCCGTGTGGTTGAGGTCCTCGCGCTTGAGCAGCACCCGCGCCCCGGCGAGCTCAGAGAGCCGCTCGGCGTGGTAGAGCCGGCTGGGCGTGCCGGCGTAGTCGCGCAGCACCCGCTCGAAGTCGGCGACGAAGGACGCGTCGGCCATGGCGTCCTGCCAGGCCTCGGTGAGCTCGTCCAGGGCGGCGACGAGGGCCTCGGGCATGAAGCGCCCGCCCCACGTCTCGCCGAAGTAGCCGCGCTCGTCGGCCTCGAACCTGCCGGGCCCGGGCGCGCGTCCACCTGCCTGCCCACTCGTCTGCACGCTCACGGTGTGCCCACTCCTGTCATCGTGCGTACGGCAGCCTCGGGGTCGCCGTCCCTGACCAGCGCCTCGCCGACCAGCACCACGTCCGCGCCCTCCGCGACGAAGCGCTGCACGTCGGCGAGACCGGTGATGCCGCTCTCGGCGACGCTGACGCGGTCGTCGGGGATCTGCGGGACGAGGCGGCCGAAGACGTCGGGGTCGACGTCGAGGGTCTTGAGGTTGCGGCTGTTGACGCCGATGAGCTCGGCGCCGAGGTCGACGGCGCGGGCCGTCTCGTCCTCGTCGTGCACCTCGACCAGCACGTGGAGGCCGAGCTCGGTGGCCTCGGCGTGGAGCCGGCGCAGGGCGTCGTCATCGAGGGCGGCGACGATCAGCAGGGCCAGGTCGGCGCCGGCCGCCCGGGCCTCGACGAGCTGGTAGGACTCGACGATGAAGTCCTTGCGCAGGATCGGGGTGTCGACGGCCGCGCGCACGGCGCGGAGGTCGGCCAGGCTGCCGCCGAAGCGGCGCTCCTCGGTGAGCACCGAGATGGCCGCGGCCCCGCCCCGGGCGTACGCACGGGCCAGCGACGCGGGGTCGGGGATGTCGGCGAGAGCGCCCTTGCTGGGACTGCGGCGCTTGACCTCGGCGATCACGCTCGACCCCGCTGCCCGGAAGTGCGGCATCGGGTCGCGCGGCGCGGGGGCGTCGGCGAGGCGGGCACGCAGCTCGCGGAGCGGGAGCGCGGCCTCGCGGCGTGCGAGGTCGTCGCGGGCCCCCGCGATGATCTCGTCGAGCACGGATGCGGTCGCTGGCATGCCGTCAGCCTCTCACCCGGGCCCAGCCGCGACCGGGCCGGTGCCCAGTGGACGGACCGGCCGGACGGCGGGGCTGCGGGGTCAGTGGTCGGAGGCGTTGAAGCCGAGCCTGGACAGCACGAGGAACAGCGGGAAGGCGACGAGCGCGACGGCCACGCCGATCCAGAAGAGCGTCATCTGGGCGGGCTGCTGCAGCAGCGCGATGCTGCCCAGGACGAATCCGAGCATCGCGACCCCCACGGCGATCCATGCAGCGGGGGTGTTGCCGTGGCCTGCAGCCATCGTGGGTGCTCCTTCGTCGACTCGTGCGGTTGCGGGAGGAAGTCTAGGCGGTGCCTCAGGCGGTGGGGTCGCGGCCCTCGTCGAGGGCCTTCCAGATGTCGATGTTGTCGGTCGGACGGCCCGTCGCGTCCGTGTCGCCGGACGTCGGCGCGCCGGTCGGTGCGTCGTACCGCGTGCCCATCTCGGGCCAGCTGCGCACCAGCCGCAGGGCGAGGACGGCCGACGCCAGGACGAGGAGCCCGGCGAGGCACGCCAACCAGAACCAGCCGGTCAGCGCGGTGTCGTCGAGCGTCGCGCCCGTGCGGCGGCGTACCTGCTCGACGAGATGGTCGGGCAGCGTGAACGGCGCCCACACGACGGTGGCGGCGTAGCCGAGCGCGGCCAGCACCCCCAGCGCTGCGATGGTCCGGCGGAACCGACCGCGGGTGACCAGCAGGACGCCCCAGCAGGCAAGCACGACGAAGGCGAGCGCCGTGCCGAGCGGCGAGGAGGCGACCTCACCCGGGTCCATCGTCGCGACACCGGGCGTGGTCTCGGCACCCGTGCCGTCCACCCACGGCTTGCTCGCCGCCCAGGCTGCCAGCGCGGCGGAGGCGACGCCGAGGAGGACGACGGGACCGAAGGTGCGACGCGCGCTCGCGCGCCGCTCGGGCTGCTCGGGCTGCTCTGGCTGCTCAGCCATCGACCCGGTGCACCAGGTCGGCGTCGAAGCAGGTGCGGTCTCCGGTGTGGCACGCGGCCCCGACCTGGTCGACCACGAAGAGGAGGGTGTCGCCGTCGCAGTCGAGGCGGACCTCCTTGACCCACTGCACGTGCCCGGAGGTGTCGCCCTTGACCCAGTACTCGCGTCGCGAGCGCGACCAGTAGGTCGCCCGGCCGGTGTCGATCGTGCGGGCGAGCGCCTCGTCGTCGGCCCAGGCGAGCATCAGCACCTCGCCGGTGCCCTGCTGCTGCACGACGACGGGGACCAGGCCCTCCGCCGTGTGGCGCAGTCGTGCGGAGATCGCCGGGTCGAGGCCGGTGTCGGGGGTGCTCACGGATCCATGGTCTCAGCCTCGCGGGCGGACCACGTCTGCGCACACCGCCGGGTCACCGGGCCGGGCGCCGGCAGGTCGCGGTCGTCCCAACGGGCGATGGCCTGGACGTCGCGCGTGGTGGACACGAGGAACGCCTCGCTCGCCGCCGCCCGGACCTCGGCGAGCGGCGCGTCGACCTCGCGCGCCCCGCACCACTCGATGACCAGCTCGCGGGTGATGCCGGCCAGGCAGCCGGCGGCGAGCGTCGGGGTGCGCAGCTCGCCGTCGAGGACGTAGAACACGTTGGACCCGGTGCCCTCGCACAGGTCGCCGGCGGTGTTGGCGAACACGGCCTCGGTGCCGCCGTGGCGCTGCGCGTGGGCCAGGGCGATCACGTTCTCGGCGTACGACGTGGTCTTGAGGCCGGCGGTCGCGCCGTTCTCGTTGCGCGTCCACGGCACGGTGACGACGGTCGTCTCGGGCGCGGCGTGCGGGATCGGGCTGTAGGCGACCACGAGCGTGGCCGGCCCCTCGCCGCGTCCCGACCCCATCGGCTGCGGCCCCGCCGTCCAGGTGATGCGCAGCCGGCCGAGGGGGTCGGCCTCCGCGCCGTCGAGCACCGCCGCCACCCCGCGGCGTACGTCGTCGAGGTCGGGCGCGGGCAGCCCGAGGCCGGCGGCGCTGCGCTCGAGCCGTGCGAGGTGCCGGGTCAGCGCGAACGGTGCGCCGTGCAGCGTCTTGACCGCCTCGAACACCCCGTCGCCGACGGTGAACCCGTGGTCGGTGACCGCGACGCCCCCCTGGGTCGGGTCGGCCAGCAGGTCACCGTCGATCCACGCGCGCATGGCGTCACTCTAGGGCGCCGGAGCAGGTGTCCGGACACTCGGACCTGGGGGTCGGTTTTGTGGCCTCGTCGGGCATGGGCTACTGTTCCACTCGCACTCAGGGCCGGTGAAACGGCCACGGGATGCAGGCGGACATAGCTCAGTTGGTAGAGCGCAACCTTGCCAAGGTTGAGGTCGCGAGTTCGAGTCTCGTTGTCCGCTCGGAAGGTCTCCCCCGTACATTTCGGAACCTCCACGGTGGGTTGGCCGAGAGGCGAGGCAACGGACTGCAAATCCGTCTACACGGGTTCAAATCCCGTACCCACCTCGCAGTCACAACTCAAGACCCGGGCGATTGGCGCAGCGGTAGCGCGCTTCCTTGACACGGAAGAGGTCACTGGTTCAAACCCAGTATCGCCCACCAGAGAACATGCAGGTCAGAGGTCGGTTTCCGTCAGGAAGCCGGCCTCTCGTGCAACATACGTGCAACAAGGCCGACGCTGACCGGGCGCACTTGCAGCACCAGATGCGGGTTGTTGGGCAGTTCAGCCGCAGCGCCGGTCCTACCGGCAACGGCGTTTCAATCCTCAGGATTGGCCGGCCGGGATCTTCCGGTTCCGGAGATCGCTGAGAACCGGGCGGAACGCCTCAGGCGCAGCAGCGATGTAAGAGTCGTGATCGGTGATGGTGGCCATCATGTTCCTTCTCCTTAGGCAGGCGCCCTGGCATCGGGTGAAGGTCGCAGCATGACCGAGCATCGAAGCTCGACGAGCGTTGCGGATAGTCACGCGACGTCATCGGCATCCCGACGAGGCCCTGTGGGTGGACCATCCGACTTGGCACGGTGAGCGTGCCCGGTTGGGGGTGCCACGGGCAACGTTTTTTGGGACGCGAACGTCCAATCTGGCGCGATGACCGCGCGGGCCTGTCGAGACACGTATGCACTCGTTTCGACTTCGGAGACCGCCCGACCGCAGAACGCGTCAGTCTCGTCCTTCGCGAACGTCGATGCCTTCTTCGGCGAACGCCTTGAAGTCGAGCATGTGCTGCCTCGTTTGCTTGATGAAGCTGCGCCGCATGAGCGGCGCGATCAGTCGCATGGGGCCGGAGAACCGGTACTCGTTCGCGCTCACCCAGCCAGTGGTGCCGGGCGAGGACTCGGACAGGGTCTCCTGTGCGGCGCTCCACATTCCCTCGGCGACGATCTCGCGGTCGAAGTGGACGACCTTGTCGTCGGGGATGTCGCGGAGGTCGGTCGGCTCACGACGCGTAATGGTCTCGGTGCACTCCATGGTGCCCTTGCCTTGCCCGAAGACCACCCGCGACTCGGTCCCCACATGACCGTCCACGCCGGTCAACGGCTCGTGCGACACGAGTCCCTTTAGCCACTTCGGTCGGTTGGCCGGGTCGGTGAGCAGCTCGACCACGTGTTGGCGTGGCAACGCGATCTCGATCGAGGTAGTGAACTTCATGCGAGCCACGACGACCTTTCGTTGTGAACCGTTGTCTGCAGGTTAGCGAGCGCTTCTACGTCTCAGCGATGTAGGAACCGGAACCGTTCCATGCCCGAGTGCTGCTGGTGACCACCGCCTCCAACATCGTCATGATCCTCAGCCCGACGGCGGTCAACGGCACCAGGCTCCGACGCCGAATGTCCGGATCTGTCGCGATGAGTGCGTCCCGCAGACGGATCCGTGTGCGGCTCAGGGCGCCCCACGTGCGCCGGCCGTGCCGGAAGTAGCGGGTCCGCCCCGCCCGGCACGCGGGCGAGCAGCACTGCGGGACGCGCCTGGGCTGGTGGGAGGTTGTCGAACGTCTCCCAGGCGACGAGGACCATTCGGCCGATCCGCTCGGCGCGCTCGAGGACGACCACGAACTGGGGTGCTCCCCAGTCGTTCACTACGAGAGTGACGTCGCGCAGGTCGAGGGCGGCGTCGATGAAGTCGGCCAGGATCCGCGCCTGTCCTCCTTGCGAGAGGGTCGGCGTCCGCGCGCATCGGCAGTCGGTGGGCGCCGAGCGGAACGGTTGGTAGGACGCTCGGACGCCGAGGAGCAGCGGGACGACCTTGCGCCACTGCAGGTGGTTCATCGGGAAGCCGTGGGTGAGCACGAGGACGGGACCGCCGCCGCCGGTGTCGACGTACTCGACGGGTCCGGCCGGCGTGTCGACCCGGTGTGTCGTGGTCCTTGGCAGTTCCTTGGATCTCTCTTCCTCTGGAATGGTCGTTCTAGCGGGATCGTTCTAGGTTCGACTCACCCGGACGCAGGGATGCGGATGCCCTCCCAGGCGAGCCGTCTGCCTCGCTCCGGGTCAGCCTCCAGGCGCGAAGGGTCGTCGAAGACCAGCGTGCTGCGAAGCTCCACCGTGTACTGCGGCCACGGCGCCGACGGCCTGCCGTCGCGCGCGAACGCCAGCCAGTGGTCCTGCACCTCGTCTTGCACGGCGAGGAAGCCGCGCCGTCCGCCCGGCAGCGTCAGCAGCCGCACGGGCCAGCTGGACACGCCACCGAACACCGCCAGCAGCTCGATGCCGTGGATCGCCCCCAGCCCCGTAGCCCGCAACAGCTGCGGAGCGAAGTCGAACCGGTAGCAGAACGTCGGCGCGACGCCGCTGTGCCCTTGGAGCACTTCAAGCATCGGCCGCCATAGCACGAAGTCGGTGCTGACCTGGAGTGCGACCGCCCGCTGAGGGTAGCCGGGATAGGCGGCAACGACCCGCTCGTAGTCCGCCCCGCACCGGCCCAGTGCGGCCCGCAGCACCGACGGGCTCGTCGGCACGGTCAGGTCGAACTGGAACAGCGTGCACTCATCTCGATTGCTGCCGATGATCAGTGGCACCCGGTGCCCGTCCCCGGCCGCCAGCGCGTCCAGCGGGTTGACCGGCAGAAACTCCCCGTCGACGACCGGCGAAACCGCATACGTGCCTGGGTTGGCGTGCAGGGCCCCCTGCAGCGCTTGGTGCCCGGCGTCGAGCAGGGCCTTGACCGGCGCGGTGGCCAGCGCCTGCCTAGCGGTCTCCCGGCCCACACCGAGACACCCGATGAACCGCCGGGCGAACCGCTGGGCCTCCACGTCACCGATGGCCGCCCAGTCGGCCGCGGTGCTCTGCGCGATCGCCCGGTGAAATAGCCCCTCGGCCGACGGGGTCACCATCAGCGTGAGCACCGCGTCGCCGCCCGACGATTCGCCGAAGACGGTGACATTGTCCGGGTCGCCGCCGAACGCGGCGATGTTGCGCCGCACCCACCGCAGGGCAGCCACTTGGTCGCGCAGCCCCAGGTTGGCGTCGAAGCCGAACTCGCTGAAGTCGAAGTACCCGAGCGCGCCGAGCCTGTAGTTGATCGACACCACGACCACGTCGCCGCGCGCCGCCAGCGACTCGCCGGTGTACCGCGCGCCGGTGTCGAAGACATAGCTGCCCCCGTGGATGTACACCAGCACCGGCCGGGGCCGCGATGACGGCTCCAGCGGCGCGGTCACGTTCAGCGTTAGGCAGTCCTCGCCGGTCGGCCGCAGTCCTACCATCGGGTTGCGCCGCTGCGCCGCAGCGCTGCCGAAGCGCGTGGCGTCGCGCACTCCCGTCCACGGCCGTACCGGCTGGGGAGCGCGAAGCCGCAGCTCCCCGACCGGCGCTGCGGCGTACGGGATGCCGCGCCATTGCCGCGCGCGCTTGCCGACCCGGCCGCGGACGATGCCGTCCGCCGTCTCGACGTCAGTCACGCCGGTACCCGGCCGCTCGCGACCTGGTGGGCGCGACCGACCGGACCAGCGCGTTCGGTCAGGTCTTGGCCGTTCTGCGGCAGAGTTTGTGCGCTGATGAGGGCGAGTGTCGCGTCGAGAAGCGCGGAGGTCAGGGCGGGGAGCTGATCTGGGGATTCGGACAGCAGGAACAGCCAGGCGAAGACGGGGCCGACCAGCAAGGCGTTGAGGGTCGCTAAGTCGGGACGCGTGGTGAGTTCACCGCGTGCGGTCGCGCGGTCCAGGACCTCCGCAAGGGTCTGGCGCTGGGCTCCGAGGTACTTCGCGTCGAACCGGTCCTGCAGTGCGGGGTCGGCGTGAATATCGGCCAGCAGACCTGGAATCGTCCCCGGCGGCGGCGTGGCCATGCTGTCAGCGATTTCGGCGAGCACGGCGGCTAGGTCGGCGCGCAGCGATCCGCGATCAGGTGCAGCGGCCAGGAACCGATTCGGCATGAGAACGTCAAAGATCATTTCCTGCTTCGTGGCATGGCGCCGGTAGATCGCAGCCTTGCCCACGGCGGCTCGCGCCGCCACCTCGGTCACCGTGAGCCGCGTGTATCCCACCTCGGTCAGCAGCTCTCGAACGGCGCAGGCGACGGCCTCGTCGACGCGACTGTCTCGGGGGCGCCCCCCTTGGTTGCGGGCTTGCTTCTCAACGGACATGGATGCAGGATACGAAACTAGGAGTTCCGATACAACCAGTTCCATAAACGTTTGGCCTATTGCGTCCCAAAGGGGCCGTCCGCGGTAGTGGCATGGCTTCACGCCGACAGTGCTGGTCGCCACCGACGACCGGTGCGCGCTGGCGGCGACGCCATCGCCGGGCCCTACCCGACCGGGTGGGCCCACCGCTCGAGAGGAATGACCGATGCGAATCCCGAAAGCAGCCCACACCGCACAGCCCTGGCGGATCCACGAGTTCACTCACGACTTCAAGATCGAGGACGTGTGGTCCTTCCGCGCGCCCGGCGCTGGGCCCGACGACTTCTTGGTGATGCTCAATGCGCTCAGGACGGCATACGACAACCGCAAGGATCCTGCTCCGGTTCGTTTCCTGTTCGCGGTGCGCTGGAAGCTGGGTGCCCTGCTCGGCTGGGACGCCCCTCGGGCGGGCCTGGGTGGTCGGGTCGTCTCGCTGCGGGACCGCCTCCCACACGACCTCGCGCAGACCGCGACCCATGCCGCCCCCTGCACCGACCCGTTCACCGAGGTCTACCAGCTCGACAACGAAGCGGCCCGCGAACTGGCCAACAAAACCGTCCACGACATCATGCATCTGGGCTGGGTGCCATCCGGTGACGGCGCATACGAACTGCGCATGGCGGCCCTGGTCAAACCCAACGGACTGTTCGGACGGCTCTACATGGCCGCCATCGCTCCATTCCGTTACCTCATCGTCTACCCGGCACTGACTCGCCAATGGGAACGTGCCTGGCTTGACCTCGGCCGCCCACACCGACACGCCGTACAGACCGCAGGCAGAGAAGCCGGCAACGCGGATTCCTAGCACGAAGCGAGCGCACGACGCAGGCTATGTCGACGTGCCGTCGCCCCAATCCTGCAACAGCATCGGTCGGACTGCTGCACGGACAGGTGACAGGGTTGGGACACGCCCCGCGTGACGGTCCCGCACTGGTCACGCTCGCGTCAGAGCCACGCTCGGATCGCGGTTCGCGCTCGTGGGAGGGTGTGCTCATGACCGACGGAGCGGCGCAGGGCCCCGAGATCATGCTGGAGACGGATCGCCTGCTGGTCCGGCCGTGGCGGGTTTCCGAGGCCGCCGCTCAGCGTCAGATGTGGGCCGAACGTGATCCACGAGTGCCGCCCCATCGCCGCATCGACGCCAACGGGCGCCCCACGGTCGCAGACTTCGAACAGGCGATTCGTGCCGCCGAGCCGTCGCAGGTCTCCTTGCTCGCAGTCGAGCGGAAGAGCGTTGATGTGGCGATCGGATACTGCGGCCTCGTCGACAGCGGACGCGGGGCGGAGGAACCGGAGCTGGCCTTCGAGTTCCTTCGCCGCTTCTGGGGCAACGGGTACGCGACGGAGGCGTCGTGGGCGGTGCTGGACTGGGCCAGATCGTCAGGCTACGAGCGGCTGTGGGCCACGGTGTGGGAGTGGAACACTGCCTCTCGCCGTGTGCTGGCAAAGGTGGGATTCACGGAGACGGAGCAGGAGGAAGCCGAGTACGGGACGGACGTCGCGGATGGGCGGGCTTGTTGTCGAGTTCAGGATCCAGTGCTCCCGAGCTCAGCAAGCTCCTGGGGCGAGAGCCGCAGACCGCCGGCGGCTACGTTCTCCTCTAGGTGCGCGACGCTGCCGGTGCCGGGGATGACCAACATGTGGGGTCCTTGCTGAAGCGCCCAGGCGAGGCGGACCTGTTGGGTGGTCGCTCCGCGCGCCCGGGCGGCGGCTTGAACGGCAGCGTTCGCCTCCGTGGTCGCCCCCTGCTCACGGGCCGTTCCGGCGAGCGTGAAGAACGGGACGAACGCGATGTCGCGCTCGCCGCAAACGCGTACGACTTCATCATGCTGGCGCCGATAGTCGAGACCATAACTGTTCTGCAGACACACAACGGGGGCGATCGTCTGTGCCTCATCGACGTGATCAAGGGTGGCCGCGGATAGGCCGAGGTGCCTGATCAGACCCTCGGCCCTCATCTCCGCGAGCGCGCCGAATTCGTCCGCCAAGGTGCCATGGCCAGGGCCGGTCAGCCTGAGGTTGACGACGTCGAGATGGTCGCGTCCAAGACGGCGCAGGTTTTCCACCACCTGCGACCGCAACGCCGACGGCGTCCGGGCCCACCCCTCTTCGCCGGGTCCAACCTTGGTAGCTATCACCAAGTCATTCGGATATGGCCACAACGCTTCCCGAATCAGGTCAGTCGCCCATCTGGGAGATCCCGTTCCTACGCCAAGAGTTCCACCGGGTGAGACGTAGAACGCTGCGGTATCGAGATGATTGATCCCGAGCTCGATCGCGCGACGCAACAGTGCGACAGCCCGCGATCGATCGCGGTGAACGGTGATCCGCATGGTGCCGAAGCCCATCCTCCGCACCATCAGATCGCCCCCCAGCGACCAGGACCCGGCCGAGGAGACGCCGTCTTCGACAGTCAGCATTTTGTGTGACTGCTGATGACGCATTACCGAGCGCCGTCATAGGGGTGGCACCGCGTGGGCGAGCCGGCAGACCCATCAACGCCGCAGGTGACGTGTCGAGCGAGGTGCACGGATTCGGCTTCGTTCACTTACATAGCTCCCGTTGTTTGCTGGATACCTGGTCACCACTCGAGCCAAGTCGAGTCGCGCCCTATCGGGACACAAGTCGATTCGGGCCGTCGTCGCGTCGCCCGGACGCGGGCTCATGCGGGGGTAGCAGAGGCAGAGTCTCCGGCAGGACAGGGGCCTTGCGGCAAGCCCCCCACTGTGCTAGATGATAGTTGGAGGGGAGTTCGCATTTGGTGCTGTGGTGCTCCGCGGTTGGGATCTGCCGAGGCGCCCTGCGACTTCCGACGCCATGCTCGTCACCGACAGGCGTACGTCGTCGCCGCCAGCCCAGCCGTTCGTGTTCGAGTTCTCTGCTCGCGTCAGCACGCTCCCCCGGCTTCCGACTCACCCGCGTCCGAACCAAAGCGGATCGCCGCCAAGGCCGGTGTCGCGGCGACACCGCCGAGGCGCTGACCGCCCCGGGCGCACCGGTTGTCCCGCATCCGACACCCCAGCGGGACAACCGGCCACCGATCAGCCAACACTCAGACCGCTGCATCTGCAGAGGTTCGCTTACGGGATCCCGGAAAGCGACTGGACGGACGTTCAGCGTGTCAACGGTCCGTGAACGGCAGCCGCCGCGGAGCGTGACCAGTACGGGATCGGCAATCGAAACGCTTCGACCTATACCAGTGAGTCGTCGTACGCGGCTGTAAGAGTGCCACCAGCGCTTCCGGTGTTCACTACGCCGACGGGTTCGATGAGCACGGCGTGGACCTCGCCGTCAGCGATTGGGCAGTGCTCAACGCCGCGCGGAACGACGAACATCTGGCCAGGACGAAGAGTGACGTCGCCATCGCGCAGTTGGATGGTCAACTCGCCGTCGATCACGAGAAACAGCTCGTCAGTGTCGTCATGGGTATGCCACACGAACTCGCCCTTGAGCTTGACGACCTTGACCTCGTAGTCGTTCAACCGCGCCACCACCTTCGGCGACCAATGCTCGGAGAACGACAAGAACTTCCCAGCGAGGTCTATGGGTACGTTGGTCATGGGCAAGTGTGACACACCAGGTCGGTCAGGCTCGGTCCGTAAGCGGATGGTGAACTGGCTTGCTTGGCGCCAGGCCGAGAGGTCATTCGTCGCCAGGTTCGACAGGGCTTCGGCCATGACCTTGTCGCGGTTCTTGGCCGCGTGTTGGTAGGGCCGTGCTGCTTGATCTCGCGACGTCGGTCAGTGAGCCAGCCCTCGGCATCCTCAGCCGTCTCGAAGGTGACCCGCGCCTTGTGTCGAAGGGTGTCGGGGCCGAGGTAGGAGGCCTGCCACCGTCCAGATGGGAGCTTCCGGATGGCTCCGAAACCGCGCCTGCGGGCCATCCCTGGATCCCCCTCGCGTGCAAATTCGAACCCAGTATCGCCCACCAGCACCGCACGAGAGGCCGGCTCAGCCCTTGCCGCCCGGCACCACGAGCGTCGAGCGCGAGACCGCCGGCCGTACGAGGTCGGTGCCCGCGAAGCGGACGACCACGGGCCTGGTGCCCGGCGCGACGTCGCGGACGACGACGCGGGCCGTCCCTGCGACCAGCTCGCCCTCGACGGTGCGGCGGCCGATGGTGACGGTGATCGCGCCGGACGGCTTGGGTGCTCCCACGGCCCTGACGCGCAGGTCGACGACCACGCGGCCCCGCTTGACCTCCGGGCGGACCCGCAGGGTGGGCACGGCCCTGACGGGGGAAGCCACCGTGAGGGTCTCGGTCGTGGCCCGGAAGTGGCGGCGCGTCATCGTGACCTCGACCGCCAGCGCGTGACCGACGTCGCCCTTGCGGACGGTGTACGTGGCCTTCGTCGCCTTGGCGATGCGTCGCCCGTCGCGGAGCCAGCGGTAGGTGGCGGACGCGTCGCCCGGCTTGGCGCGACCGGGCTCCACGACGAGCCGGCGCCCCACCTGGGCCCTGCCCGTCACCCGGGATGGGCTGAGCAGCGTGACCGGCTTGGCCTGGACGGCCGCGGTCGCCGGTGCGTTCGACCTGGACTTGCGGTAGCCGTTCGCGCTCGCCGTGACGCGTGCGCTGATCTGCTGCCCGATCTGGTCACGGGTGAGGGTCAGGGTGTTGCCGGTGGCGTCGGCGAGGGGCTTGCCGTCGGCGTACCACTGGGTCGTGGACTTCTTCGGCTGCGGGGACCACGTCGACGGGGTGAGCGTGAGGGTCGAGCCGACCTGGGGCTCGCCCTGGATCGTCGGCAGCTGGGTGCGTGCGAAGGTGCCGGGTGCGACCGGAGGGGTCGCCAGGGCCGCGGCGCCGGGGGTGTAGCCGTCCAGCTGCGCCGTCACCTCGGCGGTCAGGGTCTTGCCCTTGACGTCGGGCGTGGGCACGTAGGCGGACCCGGTGGCTCCGGGGATGGCCGCTCCGTCGGCCAGCCAGCGGAAGGTGATGCTCGAGGGCGCGGGCGTCCAGGATCCGACGGCCACCTCGAGCGGCGAGCCGACCATGGCCGACCCGGCGATCGTGGGGGGCGAGGTGGGCTGCACCACGCGGTCGTTGAAGTGGATGAACCCGCTCGGCCAGCCGCCGCCGGTCTTGGTGATGCGGCGCCAGTAGAAATCGCCGCCCCAGTAGTCCTCGGAGACGATGATCTCGGTGTCGGAGATGACCTGCTCCACGATGGCGACGTGCCCGTTCCCGCCGGCCGGCGTGACGTGCGGCCGATACCAGGCGACGGAGCCGACGGTGGGCGTCTGGTCGGTGATGGCGGCCATCGCGACGCCCCAGTTCGACGCGTTGCCGTTGCCCTCCCACGGGCGGACGTCGGGCATGCCCGACTGGATGAGCCGGTAGGCCACGTAGTTCGTGCAGTTGTGCCCGGCGTACATGCGCCAGTACTGCTTCGAGGAGACCTGTCGGTAGCCACCGTCGCCGTACCCCGCGGCCGCGCACCCCTGGTAGCCCGAGCACAGGTAGGTGGACGACGCGAGGGTGATCCGACCCGCGGTGGTCGGCACGACCAGGGCGAGCAGGACGAGCAACCCGGTGAGGAGCTTGGCCGTCCCGAGCGCCCGACCGACGACGTTCCGGACGGTCGTCAGGCGTGCTCGAACCGGGTGTGACTCGTGAGACTCGTGTGACGTTTGGGGCACAAGCGACGATCGTATGGGTCAAATGTCAAGCGCGCCACGCCGATGGGTGAACATCAAACGTGTAATTCGTCGCTCCAGCGGGAATCGACCGCCTCCCGGGGCGGACTTGGTGGGGAAGTCTGACACCTGGAGGCCGTTGCAACCCCCTCCAGGTGTCGGAGTCCCCGCTCGAGCGGGGACTCCGACGGGCGCGAGCGACCTCCGACCACGCCGCCACCTCAGAACCCGTAGCCGAACTCCTCGATCGTCCGGCGGAAGCGGGCGGCCACGATGTCGGCGTCCCCGGGGCCGTAGAGCTCGCGGTAGTGAGGCCCGCTCCCCTGCTTGGCGTGGGGCAGGTCGAGCTCGATGCCGAGGCGCGACGACAGGTCCGCCACCGCGGCGGGCAGCTCCTCGTAGCGGTAGACCCGGTCGACGACGACCCGCCCACCGAGCCGGTAGAGCCGCTCGTTGAGGGCGAGGCGCTCCATCCGCTTCGGGGTGCGGACGAACTCGGCGAAGGTCTTGGTGAACGACGGCTTGCGCGCGCTGTAGCGGTAGGACGAGGCGACCACGTCGAACGGGTTGCGCTCCACGGCGAAGGTGAAGTAGTCGTCCCACGTCTCGCGCCCGATCACCTCGATGACCCGGCGCGCGCCCATGTGGGCGTACGAGCTGGGCTCGGTGTCGTCGTTCTGCGGGCCCACTCCCCCGGCGGCCGCGCGCAGCTCCTCGTCCTCGGGGCTGATCCGGGTGACGATGTCGTCGGGGCCGCAGTGGCGCGACAACGCGATCTCGAGGCTGGTGCCGGCGGTCTTGCGGGTCTTGACGAACACGAAGCGGTGTCGGTGCGAGGCGATCACGGCTCAGTCGTCCTCGTCGGCCAGTTCCTCGCCGTGGGTGCCCGGGCGCGGCGCCCACGGCAGCTCCTTGGCCGGGCGTACGACGATGAGCCGGTCGCCGCGCGCGAGCAGGGACACCACGGGGTCGAAGTAGCGGTAGACCTTCTCGTCGCGGATCACCGCGATGACCTGGTCGGGCAGCCGCTGGGGCTGCTTGCCGACCTCGGCGACGAGCAGGTCGCGCTCGGCGACCTCCAGGCCCTCGCCGTAGGTCATCAGGTCCTCCATCACCGAGCCGAGCATCGGCGACATCGACGACAGGCCGAGCAGCCGCCCGACCGCGTCGGAGGAGGTGATGACCGAGTTGGCCCCCGACTGGCGCATCAGCGGGACGTTCTCCTGCTCGCGCACCGACGCCACGATCCAGGCGTCGGGGTTGATCTGACGGACGGTGAGGGTGACGAGCACGTTGGAGTCGTCGCGGTCGGTGGTGATGATGACGTGGGTCGCCTTCTCCACCCCCGCCTGGCGCAGCACCCCGCGCCGCGTGGCGTCGCCGACGATGGCCACGAGCCGGTCGCGGTTGGCCTCCTCGACGGGCACGGGCTCGGGGTCGACCACCACGATCGACCTGCGGTCGTAGCCGTTGCTGACGAGGGTGTCGATCGCGCTGCGGCCCTTGGTGCCGTAGCCGACGACGACGACGTGCTGGTCCATCTTCTTGTTCCTCCACCGGGAGACCCGGAACATCTCGCGTCCCTGCGAGGCGAGGACCTCGAGGGTGGTGCCGATCAGCAGCACCAGGAAGGCGATGCGCGCCGGCGTGATCACCAGCGCGTTGACCAGCCGGGCCTGCTCCGACTCCGGTGCGATGTCGCCGTAGCCGGTCGTGCTGAGCGTGACGGTCGTGTAGTAGAACGCGTCGAGCAGGGTCAGGTCGCGGCCGGGGTGCGCGTTGTCGCGGTAGCCCTCGCGGTCGAGGTAGACGAGCAGGACGGTGCCGAACAGGATCGCGGCCGCCATCAGGATCCGGCGGCCGAGCTCCCACCAGGGAGACCGTTCGGTCTCCGGGAGGGAGACCCGGCCGACGCCGGGCTCCACGCTGTCAGCAGACACGGTCAGGAGTCTCGCACGCTCCTCCGCTCCCGCAGCCGCTGCACCATCTCGAGCCGCGCGCGCGTCGTGCTCTTCTGCGGGTAGACGGTGTCGAACGCCGCGTTGACCGCCGCCCCTATGAGCACGGATAGGGCCAGCAGGTAGAGCCACAGCAGCACGGCGATCGGCGCCGCCAGCGGCCCGTAGATCGACCGCGACTCCGCCGCGGTGACGGTGAGCACCCAGCGCAGCGTGTAGGACCCGGCGATCCAGCAGAACAGCGCGAAGACGGCGCCGGGCAGGTTGAAGCTCCAGTTGGTCCGCACCGGGACCGACACGTGGTAGAGCGTGGCGAGGAAGCAGATGCACACCGCGAGCACGACGGGCCAGTAGAGGCTGTTGACGAAGTCGAGGCGCTCGGGCACCACCCGGTCGACCAGGCTCGGGCCGGCGACGACGAGCGGGATGCTCACCGCGCCGGTCACCATCGCGAGGACGTAGAGCACGAACGACAGCGCGCGGGTGGCGACGATCCCCCGATGCCCGCCGAGGCCGTGCATGATCGTGATGGTGTCGACGAAGACGTTGAGCGCGCGCGAGCCCGACCAGAGCGCCAGGATGAACCCGATCGAGATCACGTCGTAGCGCCCGCCGTCGAGGACCTGGTCGATCGTCGGGCGGATGATCGTGTTGACGGCCCTCTCGGTCAGGCCCTGCCGCGACATCTCGAGGACGGCATTGCGCACGTCCTCCACCTGGGTGTCGGTGAACCGCTCGCTGACGAAGCCGACCGCGCCGGCGAGGGCGAAGATCAGCGGCGGCACCGACAGCACCGCGAAGAACGCCGCCTCCGCGGCCAGGCCGGTGACGCGGTGCCGCAGGCACGACCCGACGCTCGTGACGATGATGCGCCAGGCCTGCTCCCGCCACCGGCGGAGGAGGACCTCGACGCGGCGCGGGGCAGGGGTGTCCTCCCGCGCCTCGACCATACGGCCACGCTATCGAGCCGGCACGCCCGGCCACCGGACCCACGCGGCGGTTCCGCGTGCGACGTGACCGACCCCTCGTGGAGGGAGGAGCGGGGCCCTACCGTGGCGCCATGAGCGAGCGCCCCATCGTCGACCTCCGGACCGCGACCAACCAGGCGCCGCCCCTCGTCGGGCACAACGTGGTCACCTCCGACGTCGCCCTCACCGACGCGCTGGCCCGACACGGCGCCCCCGGGCTGGTCGACGAGCTCGCCCCGCTGGGCGCCGAGGCGGGCACCGCCGAGGCGCGCGAGCACGGCATGCTCGCCAACCGCCACCACCCCGAGCTCGTGCCGTACGACCGCTGGGGCAACCGCATCGACGAGGTCGCGTTCCACCCCTCGTGGCACTGGCTGATGGAGCGCGCCGTCGGCCACGGCCTCCAGGCCGCGCCGTGGGAGCAGCAGGAGGCCGGCGACCCGCACGCCCACCTGCGGCGCGCGGCCGGGTTCTACGCGTGGTCCCAGACCGAGCCGGGGCACGGGTGCCCGATCTCGATGACGTACGCCGCCGTGCCGGCGCTGCGGGCCGACGAGGCGCTCGCCGAGGAGTGGACGCCGCTGCTGGCCTCACGCTCCTACGACCCGGGTGTGCGCAGCCGGTCGGCCAAGGCCGGCGCGCTCGCCGGGATGGGCATGACGGAGAAGCAGGGCGGCTCCGACGTGCGGGCCAACCAGACCCGCGCGACCCCGACCGCCGACGACGGTTGGTACCGCCTCGACGGCCACAAGTGGTTCACCTCCGCGCCGATGAACGACGTCTTCCTCGTCCTCGCCCAGGCCGAGGGCGGCCTCACCTGCTTCGTCGTGCCGCGCGTGCTGGACGACGGCACCCGCAACCGGATCGACGTCGTGCGGCTCAAGGACAAGCTCGGCAACCGGTCCAACGCCTCCAGCGAGCTCGAGCTCACCGGCACGCTGGCCCGGCGCCTGGGCGACGAGGGCCGCGGGGTGCGGACCATCATCGAGATGGTGGCGGCGACCCGGCTGGACTGCATGCTGGGCTCGGCGGCGCTGATGCGCCACGCCCTGGCCGAGGCGTCCTGGCACGTCGCGCACCGCTTCGCGTTCGGCAGGCTGCTCGCCGACGCGCCGCTCATGCAGAACGTCGTGGCCGACCTCGCCGTCGAGTCGGAGGCGGCGACCGCCCTCGCGATGCGCCTCGCCGCGGCCGTCGACCGGCCCGGCGACCCGCACGAGGTGGCGCTGCGCCGCATCGCGCTCCCGCTGGCCAAGTTCTGGGTGTGCAAGCGCACCCCGGCGATGGTCGCCGAGGCGCTCGAGTGCCTCGGCGGCAACGGCTACGTCGAGGACTCGGGCCTCCCGCTGATGTTCCGGGAGTCGCCGCTCAACTCGGTCTGGGAGGGCTCGGGCAACGTCAACGCGCTCGACGTGCTCCGTGCCCTCGGCCGCGAGCCCGAGGTGCTCCACGCCTGGATCACGGAGGTCGGTGCGGCGCGCGGCGGCGACAGCCGGCTCGACCGGGCGGTCGACGACACCCTCGCCCTCCTTGGCGAGGCTGCCGGTGTCGAGGCGGGCGCGCGGCGGTTGGCCGGCCGGATGGCCGCGTGCCTCCAGGGCTCCCTCCTGGTGCGCTTCGCGCCGGGCGAGGTGGCCGACGCCTTCTGCGGCAGCCGCTTCGGCACGTCGTACGGTGGGACGTTCGGGATGCTGGAGAGCGGATCCCTCCGCGCCGTTGTCGAGCGGGCGACCCCGATGCTGTGACAGGCTCGTCGCGCGCACCGTCAGGACCAGCCCGACGGTGCGCCTAGCCGGGTCCGCGCTGTGGGAGCGCGGGCATGCCGGGAGGGGGAGGCCATGTCGGCCAAGGGCAGCACGTTGTTCACCGTCGGGACCCTGCTGCGGCACGCGCAGGACGCCGGCGCCGCCGTGCGACTGCTCGTCCAGGGCACGTGGCTCGAGGGCCGCATCGTCGGCGCCGACGGGCTCGGGGTGGTGCTCGACGACGGCAACGCCCAGCAGGTGCTGGTCCGTCTCGACGCGATCGTGGCGGTCAGCTTCTCCCGCACCGACATCGACGACCCCGACGGCAAGGACGGCCAGGACGCGCGGTCGCACGGGCGACGGCGCCGCGACCCGATCGAGGCGGGTCCGGTCGGCGGCTGACCTCGCCACCCCGCGGGTGCTCCTCAGCCCAGCGCCGCGCCGACCACCTGACGGGCCTCCTCCTGCACCTGCGCGAGGTGCTCGGGCCCCCGGAACGACTCGGCGTAGATCTTGTAGACGTCCTCGGTGCCGCTGGGCCGCGCCGCGAACCAGGCCGACTCGGTCGTCACCTTGAGCCCGCCGATCTTCGCCCCGTTGCCGGGCGCCTCGGTGAGCTTGCCGGTGATCGGCTCGCCCGCGAGCTCGGTCGCGGCCACGTCGTCGGGGGTCAGGGCGGCCAGCCGGGCCTTCTGCTCGCGGTCGGCCGGTGCGTCGATGCGCGCGTACGCCGGGTCGCCGTGGCGCTCGACCAGCTCGGCGTAGTGCTGGCTGGGCGTGCGACCGGTCGCGCCGAGGATCTCGCTCGCCAACAGCGCGAGCACGATGCCGTCCTTGTCAGTGGTCCAGGTGGAGCCGTCACGCCGCAGAAACGACGCCCCCGCGGACTCCTCTCCCCCGAACCCGAACGACCCGTCCATCAGCCCGGGCACGAACCACTTGAAGCCGACGGGCACCTCGACCAGCGGCGCGCCGATCGACGCAGCGACCCGGTCGATCATCGAGCTCGAGACCAGCGTCTTGCCGATCCGGGCGCCGTCGGGCCAGCCGGGACGCGCCCCGCCGAAGAGGTGGGCGATGGCGACCGCGAGGAAGTGGTTGGGGTTCATCAGGCCCGCGTCGGGGGTCACGATGCCGTGCCGGTCGGCGTCGGCGTCGTTGCCCGTGGCGATGGCGTACTCGTCCTTGCGGCCCACCAGCGAGGCCATCGCGTAGGGCGAGGAGCAGTCCATCCGGATCTTGCCGTCCCAGTCGAGCGTCATGAAGCGCCAGGTCGGGTCGACGAGCGGGTTGACCACCGTCAGGTCGAGCCGGTGCCGCTCCGCGATCTCGCCCCAGTAGGCCACGCTCGCCCCGCCGAGCGGGTCGGCGCCGATGCGCACGCCGGCGTCCCGGATCACGTCGAGGTCGAGGACGGTCGGCAGGTCGTCGACGTAGGTGCCCAGGAAGTCGTAGGACCCGGCGGCGGCGCGGGCCTTGGCGAACGACACGCGGCGCACGCCCGCGACGTTGCCGCGGATCAGCTCGTTGGCCCGCGCGGCGATGACGCTCGTGGCGTCGGTGTCGGCCGGGCCGCCGTGGGGCGGGTTGTACTTGAATCCACCGTCCTGGGGCGGGTTGTGCGAGGGGGTGACCACGATGCCGTCGGCGAGCCCCGCACCGGTCGTACGCCCCCGGTTGGCGCGGATGATCGCGTGGCTGACCGCCGGGGTCGGGGTGAAGCCGTCGCGGTCGTCGACCAGCACGGTGACGTCGTTGGCGACCAGCACCTCCAGCGCCGTGGCCCACGCCGGCTCGGACAGCGCGTGGGTGTCGCGCCCGATGAACAGCGGGCCGTCGTAGCCCTGCTCGCGCCGGTAGTCGCAGATGGCCTGCGTGGTCGCGGCGATGTGCATCTCGTTGAACGAGGTGGCGAGCGAGGTGCCGCGGTGCCCGCTGGTGCCGAAGGCGACCTGCTGCGACACCTCGTCCGGGTCGGGCTCGAGGTCGAAGTAGGCCGTCACGAGGTGGGAGACGTCCACCAGGTCCTCGGTGCGGGCGGGCTGTCCGGCTCTCTCGTGGGTGGCCATGGCCCCATCTTGTCGGGTTTCGCGGTGGGTTCGGCAAGACCCACCCGAGAATGTGCCGTGTCGGCTGTCGATCCGGACGGGGGCCGTCCGTCAGAGTGGTGAGGCCGCAGCCGCGGCCCACGACACGAAGGAGCCACCGGCGATGAGCCGATACCTGATCCTGCTGCCCGCCCCCGAGGCGGCGTGGGACGACCTGCCGCCCGAGGAGCACGAGATGGGGCACCGCTCGCACGGCGAGTACCAGCGCGACCTCGAGGCCGAGGGCCACATCCTCGTCACCGGCGGCCCGCTCGAGCCGTCCGTGCAGGCGACGTCCATGCGCCCCGACGGGGCCGGGGGCGCGCTGGTCACCGACGGGCCGTTCAGCGAGACCACCGAGCAGGTGGTCGGCTTCTACCTCGTCGACTCCACCGACGAGACGGCACTGCGCGCGACGTGCGAGCGGTTCGCCGCCCGCGGCGAGCACATCGAGTTCCGCCGGATGGCGGAGTGAAGGGGACCGACATGAGCCGCTACGTGCTGTTCATCGCCTACGAGTCCTCGGAGTGGGACGCCGCGAGCGAGGAGGTCCGCGAGTCCTACTACCGCGACCACGAGGCGTTCTCCGCCTTCGTCGCCGAGCACGGCACCGAGCACGCCTCGGGTGCCCTCGCCGACGCCGAACGGGCGACGACGGTGCGACACCGCGGCGGCGCCCGCGACGGCGAGATCGTGGTGACCGAGGGCCCGTTCGCGGAGACCGCCGAGCAGCTGGGCGGCTATTACGACGTGGAGCTGCCCGACCTCGACCACGCCGTCCGGGCTGCGGCGCTGCTGCCCGCCACGTACTCGGTCGAGATCCGACCCACCATCTCCATCGGCTGAGCGCCGTGACACGACGACGAGAGGACGAGCGATGAAGTACCTGGTGCTGTTGATGGACGACGGCGACGAGTTGCCCTGGGACGAGCAGACCGACGACGAGAAGGCCGCCACCATGGCGAAGTTCGGCGAGTTCGACGCGGCCTGCGCGGCGCGCGACGGCGTGGAGATCCTCGCCGGCGAGGCGCTCGCCGGCCCGGAGTCGGCGACCACCGTCCGCCCGCGGGGCGGGCGGCTGCAGGTGAGCGAGGGCCCCTTCGCCGAGGCGGTCGAGGCGATGGGCGGCTTCTACCTGGTCGAGGCACCCGACCTCGACGTGCTCCTCGAGGTGCTCCCGGCCCTGCCCGCCTACGACCTGCACGTGCAGCCCGCGGTGGACATGGGCTGAGCGACCGCATGACCCTCCCCCAGGACCCCCTCGCCGAGGTCGTGCGCGAGGAGTGGGGCCGCCTGGTGGCCCTGCTCCTCGCGCAGTTCCGTCGCCTCGACCTCGTCGAGGACGCGCTGGGCGACGCCGTCGAGGCGGCCAGCCGCACCTGGCCGCTCGACGGGGTGCCCGCCAGCCCGCCCGCCTGGCTGATGACCGCCGCGCGCCGCCGGGTGCTCGACCGGCTGCGCACCGAGGACGTGGCCCGGCGCAAGGAGCAGCTGCTGCTCGTCGACGCCGAGCAGCACCAGCAAGGAGCCCGCACGATGGCCGACGCCGGCAGCCTGGTCGAGGACGACGTGCTGCGCCTGGTGCTGATGTGCGCCCACCCGGCGCTGGCGCCGGAGGCGGCCAGCGCCCTCAGCCTCCGGCTGGTGCTCGGCGTGCCGACCGCCGACATCGCACGGCTCTTCCTCGTGCCCGAGCCGACGATGGCCGCGCGGATCACCCGGGCCAAGAAGCGCATCGTCGGGGCCGGCATCCCCTTCGGGGTCCCCGACGCCTCCGTGCTGCCCGACCGGATGGACATGGTCGCCCAGACGGCCTACCTCGCCTTCACCGCCGGCTACGCCCCCGGCACGGGCCCCGACCTGCTGCGCGCCGACCAGGCCGGCGAGGCGATCAGGCTGGTGCGCGTGGTGCTCGCCCTGCGCCCTGGCGAGCCCGCGCTCGTCGCGCTGCTCGCGCTGATGCTGCTGCAGCACTCGCGGCGCGACGCCCGGGTGCGCGACGGGCGGCTGGTGCTGCTCGCCGACCAGGATCGCGACCGCTGGCACCACGACGACATCGCCGAGGCGACGCGGCTGCTCGCCCACCCCGTCCTGACCGGCGCGCTGACCGCGCTCGCCGCGTCCTACGTCCTGCAGGCACGCATCGCCGCCGAGCACGCCACCGCGCCGAGCACCGAGGACACCCGCTGGGACCGCGTCGTCGGCCTCTACGACCTGCTGCTGCGGGTGGCGCCGTCGCCCTCGGCACGGCTGGCGCGAGCGGTCGCGGTCGCCGAGCAGCACGGGCCGGCCGCCGGGCTCGAGGCGCTGGAGGGCCTGGAGATCCCCGCCAGCCACCGTCCGGCCGCCGTGCGCGCCGAGCTGCTCTCCCGCGCCGGCGACACCGACGCGGCGCGGGCGGCGTACGACCAGGCCATCGCCGCCTGCCGCAACGAGGTCGAGCTGGCGTTCCTCGTGGCCCAGCGCGACGCGCTCTAGTCCTCCGGGACCGACTGCTGCTTGGCCAGGACGGTGAGTCCCTCCTCGACGACGAACCCGCGAGCGCGGTCGGCGTCGTGGTCGACGCCGATGTGCACGCCGGGAGGCACGACGACGCCCTTGTCGAGGATCGCGTTGCGCACGACCGCTCCCTCGCCGACCCACACCCCGTCCATCAGCACCGAGTCGGACACCTCCGCGCCGTCCTTGACCCACGCGGCCGGCGAGAGCACCGACCGGTTGACCCGGCCGCCGCTGATCACCACGCCCGGCGACAGGATCGAGTTGAAGGTCGACACCTGGGCGCCGCTCGCGCCCTCGACCAGCTTGGCCGGCGGGTGCGGGCCGTAGCTGGTGTAGATCGGCCACGCGGTGTTGTAGAGGTTGAAGACGGGCAGCGGCGAGACCAGGTCCATGTGCGCGTCGTAGTAGGAGCGCATCGTCCCGACGTCGCGCCAGTAGCCGCGGTCGCGGTCGGTCGCGCCGGGGACCTCGTTGTCCTTGTAGTCGTAGACGGCCGACTCCGACTTGTCGACGAACCACGGCACGATGTCGCCGCCCATGTCGTGCTTGGACTCGTCGCGATCGGCGTCGCGGGTCACGGCGTCGCGCAGCGCGTCGGCGTCGAAGACGTAGTTGCCCATGCTGGCCAGCACCTCGTCGGGCGCGTCGGGGAGGCCGACGGGGTCGGTCGGCTTCTCGAGGAACGCGCGGATCCGCGACGGGCTGGCCGGGTCGACGTCGATCACGCCGAACTGGTCGGCCAGGCCGATCGGCTGACGGATCGCGGCGACGGTGCAGCCGGCGCCGGACTCGACGTGGTCGGCGACCATCTGGGCGAAGTCCATGCGGTAGACGTGGTCGGCGCCCACCACGACCACGATGTCGGGCCGCTCGTCGGTGAGCAGGTTGAGCGACTGGAAGATCGCGTCGGCGCTGCCGAGGTACCACCGCTTGCCGACGCGCTGCTGCGCGGGCACCGGGGTGACGTAGTTGCCCAGCAGGTTGGACATCCGCCAGGTCGTGGTGACGTGCCGGTCGAGGCTGTGCGACTTGTACTGCGTCAGCACGACGACCTTGAGGTAGCCGGAGTTGACGACGTTGGACAGCGCGAAGTCGATCAGCCGGTAGATGCCGCCGAACGGCACCGCGGGCTTGGCCCGGTCGGCCGTCAGCGGCATCAGGCGCTTGCCCTCACCCCCGGCCAGCACGACGGCGAGCACCTTCTTGCGCGGGGGCGTGATGGCCATGCCCCGAAACTAGCCGTCCGGTGGGGACGCGGTCGACCACCCCCGGGGACTACCTTCACCTCATGCGCATCGACGTCCTCAGCAAGGAGTACCCACCGGAGGTCTACGGCGGCGCCGGGGTGCACGTCGCCGAGCTGGTCCGCGCCCTGCGGGTGCTGCCCGACGTCGACGCCCGGGTGCGCTGCTTCGGCGCCCCCCGCTCCGAGGCCGGCACCACGGCGTACGCCGAGCCCGACTCGCTCGCCGGGGCCAACCCGGCGATCCGCACGCTCGGCGTCGACCTCGCGATGGTCGACGACTGCGACGGCGCCGACCTGGTCCACTCCCACACCTGGTACGCCAACATGGCCGGCCACCTCGCCGGGCTGATGCACGGCATCCCCCACGTCGTCAGCGCCCACTCGCTCGAGCCGATGCGGCCGTGGAAGGCCGAGCAGCTCGGCGGCGGCTACGCGCTGTCGAGCTGGGTCGAGCAGACGGCGTACGAGGGCGCTGCGGCCATCGTCGCGGTCAGCGCGGCGATGCGCGACGACGTGCTGCGCAGCTATCCGGCCGTCGACCCCGCCCAGGTGCACGTCGTGCACAACGGCATCGACACCACCGAGTGGGCGCCGCTCGACGACCCCGACCGGGTGCGCGAGCTCGGGGTCGACCCCGACCGGCCGAGCGTCGTGTTCGTCGGCCGGATCACCCGGCAGAAGGGCCTGCCGCTGTTCCTGCGGGCGGCCGCCGCGCTGCCCCCCGAGGTCCAGCTGGTGCTGTGCGCGGGCGCGCCCGACACCCCGGAGATCGAGGCCGAGGTGCGGGTCCTGGTCGAGGACCTCGCCGCCACCCGCTCGGGCGTCGTGTGGATCCCCGAGATGCTCCCCCGCACCGACGTCGTGGCGCTGCTGACCGCGGCGACCGTGTTCGCCTGCCCGTCGATCTACGAGCCGCTCGGCATCGTCAACCTCGAGGCGATGGCCTGCGAGACCGCCGTCGTCGCCACCGCGACGGGCGGCATCCCCGAGGTCGTGGTCGACGGCGAGACCGGGTGGCTGGTGCCGATCGAGCAGGCCACCGACGGCACGGGCACCCCCCTCGACCCCGAGCGCTACGTCGCCGACCTCGCCGCCGCGCTCACCGATGCCGTCAGCGACCCCGACCGCGCCCGCGCCTTCGGCGTCGCCGGCCGGCGGCGCGCCGAGGAGCACTTCAGCTGGGGCTCCATCGCCGCCCGCACGCTCGAGCTCTACCGCTCCCTGATCTGACGGCAGTCGAGTCGGCGCATCCTGACCGCCAGATCGAGTCGAGTCGGCGCATCCTGACCACGAGATCGAGTCGAGTCGGCGCACCCTGACCGCGACGTCGCGGCGAGTCGGCGCATCCTGACCGTCGTCCGCTCAATCTGACATGTCGTGGGCGTTAGGACGAGCCGACTCGACCCCGCCAGAGCGTCACAACGAGCCCGCTCGACCCCGCCAGAGCGTCACAACGAGCCCACTCGACCCCGCCAGAGCGTCACAACGAGCCCACTCGACCCCGCCTGAGCGTCACGACGAGCCCACTCGTCAGCCGAGGACGAGGCCCGGGTAGAGCGGGTGCTTGTCGAGCATCTCGGCCGACCGCTTGGTGACGCGGTCGGCGACGCCGTCGCCGAGCACGTACGACGCCTTGCTGGGCCCGCCGGCCTTGGTGGTGCCTGCCCGGGTGTTGGCCAGCACGTCGACGATGAGCTCGGCCACGGTGTCGAACTCCTCGTGGCCGAAGCCGCGGGTGGTCAGGGCGGGGGTGCCGAGCCGGACGCCGGAGGTGTACCAGGCGCCGTTGGGGTCGGCGGGCACCGAGTTGCGGTTGGTCACGACGCCGGCCTCCAGGAGCGCGGACTCCGCCTGGCGGCCGGTGAGGCCGAACGACGACACGTCGAGTAGGACGAGGTGGTTGTCGGTGCCGCCGGTGACGAGGGTGGCGCCGCGGGTGAGGAAGCCCTCGGCCAGCGACTTGGCGTTGTCGGCGATGCGCTGCGCGTAGTCCTGGAACGCGTTGGTGCGGGCCTCCGCGAACGCGACGGCCTTGGCCGCCATCACGTGCGCCAGCGGGCCGCCGAGCACCATCGGGCAGCCACGGTCGACGTCGGCGGCGAACTCCTCCTGCGCCAGCACCATGCCGCCGCGCGGGCCGCGCAGCGACTTGTGCGTCGTGGTGGTGGTGATGTGGGCGTAGGGGACGGGGTCCTCCTCGCCGGTGAACACCTTGCCGGCCACCAGACCGGCGAAGTGGGCCATGTCGACCATCAGCACGGCGCCGACCTCGTCGGCGATCTCGCGCATCCGGGCGAAGTTGACCCGGCGCGGGTAGGCGGAGTAGCCGGCGACGAGCACCAGCGGCTTGAACTCGCGCGCCTTGGCCGCGACCGCGTCGTAGTCGAGCAGCCCTGTCTCCGGGTCGGTGCCGTACTGCTGCTGGTGGAACATCTTGCCGCTGATGTTGGGCCGGAAGCCGTGCGTGAGGTGGCCGCCGGCGTCGAGCGACATGCCGAGCAGGCGCTGGTTGCCGAACTCGTGGCGCAGCCGCTCCCAGTCGGCCTCGCTGAGCTCGTTGACGTTCTTGGCCTGCATCTTCTCCAGGTAGGGCGACTCCACCTTGTTGGCCAGGATCGACCAGAACGCGACGAGGTTGGCGTCGATGCCGGAGTGCGGCTGCACGTAGGCGTAGGGCGCCCCGAACAACTCGCGGGCGTGCTCCGCGGCCAGCGACTCGACGGTGTCGACGTTCTGGCAGCCGGCGTAGAAGCGGTGGCCGACGGTGCCCTCGGCGTACTTGTCGCTGAACCAGGTGCCCATCGTGAGCAGCACGGCGGGCGAGGCGTAGTTCTCCGAGGCGATCAGCTTGAGGGAGGCCCGCTGGTCGGCGAGCTCCTGCCGGGTGGCCTCCGCGACGCGGGGTTCGACCGAGGCGATGACCTCGAGGGCCTGGGAGTACGCACTGCTGATCAGGGAGTCCGTCATGGCGACAGCCTAGAGCCCGACCGGGCCCGGACCGCCCGCCACTCGCGCGCGCTGGACACCGCGGCACGGGAACCCCGGCGACGGGTGGCGCGTTGGACCCGCATGGCCCTCCCCTCTCCGTCCGACCAGGCCGAGCGGCTCGTCCGGCTCGGCGTCCACGACCTCTCCGGGACCGCCCCCGACCGGCTGCGGGAGGTGGCCGCCGGCGCGCCCTCAGGCGCGCTCCTGGTGACGTCGGCGCCCGCCTCGGCGCTGGCCCCGCTGCTGCGGCGCGGGGACCTGGCCGGCTTCGTCGTCGAGGACATGACCGACGTGGACGCGTTCGCCCCCGTCGAGGAGGTGCCACCGATGCCCTACGTCGCGATCGGTCTCGACCGGGGCGAGGCGTTCCTCGGCCGCACCCCCGCCGAGTCGGTGCCCGAGATCGTCGCCGCGGGCCGCTCGCCCCTCACCCTGGCCGAAGGCCTCCACTGGGTGCTGCAGGAGCCCGACGTGCTGGAGCGCAACGCCTGCTTCATGGCGCCCGGCTCGCGACTGCGTCGCGCCAACGGGACGTACGACGCCCGCACCCCCGCGCTGTGGATCAGCAACGGCACCGGCCGCGACGGCGCGCAGCGCCGCGGCGCCACCAAGCTGGGCTGGTGCTGGTGGGGCAACCACCACACCTGGCTCGGCGTCGCCTCATGCGCGAGCCGCGGCTGAGGACTGGACCACCGGTGTGACCTGGGTCGCACTCCAGCTGCGCGGGGGCGTGACGAACCGGGGCGCGTCTCACATCGTGGCGCTTGGTCTCGATATACGAGATTCCGCCTTGTGGAACATCTGTCCAAGCCCTGAGACTTCTTGACATGGTCACCGCCTGCACCCACGCACACCTTGTGGTCCGACGTCATGTCGACCTCATGCGCGTGGGCAGCGCGACCTGTTGGCATCGCTGAACGCCGCCCAGCACCTCCCCCTCCGCGCTCACCGTCGCGCGCGGCACCATCAGCGAACAGGACTCTCCTGACATGCCCGACCTCCGGTTCACGCCCCAGGCCGCCCAGCGCACCGAGATCCCGCGCCCCAAGCGCGCCGAGGGCCAGTGGGCGCTCGGCTACACCGAGCCGCTCAACAAGAACGAGCAGTCCAAGAAGGACGACGACCCGCTCAACGTGCGCGATCGCATCCTCCACACCTACTCGCGCCGCGGCTTCGACTCGATCGACCCCGCCGACCTGCGCGGCCGCTTCCGGTGGATGGGCCTCTACACGCAGCGCGCTCCCGGCTTCGACGGCGGCAAGACCGCCCAGCTCGAGGAGGAGGAGCTCGACGACCGCTACTTCATGATGCGCGTGCGCACCGACGGCGCGGTCCTCGACGCGGCCGCCCTGCGGGCACTCGGCGAGGTGTCGACGGCCTACGCCCGCAACACCGCCGACATCACCGACCGCAACAACATCCAGTACCACTGGATCGAGATCGAGGACGTCCCGGCGATCTGGGAGCGGCTCGAGGCCGTCGGGCTCAGCACGCTGGAGGCGTGCGGCGACAGCCCGCGACCGTTCCTCGGCTCCCCCGTCGCCGGCATCGCAAAGGACGAGATCATCGACGGCAGCGAGGCGCTGGCCGAGATCAAGCGCCGCGCGCTCGACAACCCGGAGTTCTCCAACCTGCCCCGCAAGTTCAAGACCGCGCTGACCGGGCACCCCAGCCACGACGTCGCCCCCGAGGTCAACGACGTGTCGTTCGTGGGCACCGTCCACCCCGAGCACGGCCCCGGCTTCGACCTGTGGGTCGGCGGCGGCCTGTCCACCAATCCCATGCTCGCGCACAAGCTCGGCGTGTGGATCCCCCTCGACGAGGTCGCCGACGCGTGGGAGGGCGTGGCCGGGATCTTCCGCGACTACGGCTACCGCCGGCTGCGGTCCAAGGCCCGCCTCAAGTTCCTCCTCGCCGACTGGGGCAAGGACAAGTTCCGCGAGGTGCTGGAGAACGAGTACCTCCACCGCGCGCTCGTCGACAACCCCTCCCCCGAGGCTCCCGTCACCCAGGGCGACCACATCGGCATCCACGAGCAGAAGGACGGGCGCTACTACATCGGCGCCGCGCCGGTGGTGGGCCGCATCGACGGCACCACCCTCACCGCGCTCTCCGAGGTGGTCGAGCGCCACGGCGCCCGCGGCGCCCGGCTCACCGCCTACCAGAAGCTGGTGGTGATCGGTGTGGCCGCCGAGGACACCGAGGCGTTCGCCGACGACCTGGAGCGGATCGGCCTCACCGCGCGCCCGAGCAACTGGCGCCGCTCCACGATGGCCTGCACCGGCATCGAGTTCTGCAAGCTCGCCATCGTCGACACCAAGGAGCGCGCCCGCCGCCTGGTCACCGAGCTCGAGAAGCGCTTCCCCGACCTCGACACCGCCATCTCGGTCAACGTCAACGGCTGCCCCAACGCCTGCGCGCGCACCCAGATCGCCGACATCGGCCTCAAGGGCCAGCTCGTCATGGACACCGACGGCCGCCAGGTCGAGGGCTTCCAGGTGCACCTCGGCGGTGCCCTCGGGCTCAACCCCGCGATGGGTCGCAAGCTGCGCGCCCACAAGGTCACCAGCGCCGGCCTCGACGACTACGTCTCCGCCGTCGTGTCGGCCTACCTGCGCGACCGCACCGACGGCGAGCGCTTCGCCACCTGGGTCGCCCGCGCCGACGAGGTGCTGCTGCGCGGGGAGCCGGTGGCGTCCTGATGTCCGAGCGAGCCGTGCCCTTCCACTGCCCCTACTGCGGGGACGAGAACCTGTTCCCCCGCGAGGGCGCAGGTGCCTGGGAATGCCGCTCGTGCCTGCGCAGCTTCACCGTGCAGATGACCGGGATGATCCCGCACCCCGGCACCGACGGAGGCGCGCCGTGAGCCTCTCGACCCGCGCCGCCCGCGCGTTCAAGGGCACCCACACCGAGGGGCGTACGCCCGAGGAGCTGCGCGAGCTCGTCTCCCACGTCGGCGCCGAGCTCGAGCTCGCCCCCGCCGAGGTGATCATCGAGTGGGCCGTGGCGACGTTCGGCGAGCGGTTCGCCATCACCTCCTCGATGGGCGACGCCGTGCTGGCACACCTCGCCTCCACGGTGGCTCCCGGCATCGACGTGGTCTTCCTCGACACCGGCTACCACTTCCCGGAGACCATCGGCACCCGCGACGCCGTCGAGGCCACGCTGCCGGTCAACCTGCTGACCATCACGCCGGTCCAGAGCGTCGCCGAGCAGGACGCCGCGCACGGCACGGACCTCTACCGCACCGACCCCGACCTGTGCTGCGCGCTGCGCAAGGTCGCGCCACTCAACGAGGCCCTGTCGCGCTACGACGCCTGGGCCACCGGCCTGCGCCGCGCCGAGACCCACAACCGGGTCATCGCGCCCGTCGTCGGCTGGGACGCCCGCAAGGGCAAGGTCAAGGTCTCCCCCCTGGCCCGCTGGAGCGACGAGCAGGTGGACCGCTACGTCCTCGACCACGGCGTCCTGGTCAACCCCCTCGTCCACGACGGCTACCCGAGCATCGGCTGCCGGCCCTGCACGCGCCGCGTCGCCCCCGGCGACGACCCGCGCAGCGGGCGGTGGGCCGGCACCGGCAAGACCGAGTGCGGGATCCACGCATGACGTCACCCACGACCCTCGAGACCATCTCCCGCTCGACGCAGCGCGACAACGTCGTCCCGCCGCAGCACCACACCCTGATGCACCGCTCCACTCACGAACGGAGGCACGCCTGATGGCTGCTCCTGCTCTGGTTGCCCTGGCCCACGGAAGCCGGGACCCGCGTTCGGCCGCGACGATCAAGGCGCTCGTCGCCGAGGTCAAGGCGATGCGACCCGACCTCAAGATCGAGACGGCGTTCCTCGACCTCTCCAAGCCGAGCTTCGACACGGTCGTCGACCGGCTGGTGAAGGCGGGCCACGACGAGATCGTCGTCGTCCCGCTGCTGCTCACCGAGGCCTACCACGCCAAGGTGGACGTGCCCGAGGCCATCGCCGCCGCGATGGCCCGCCACGACGGGGTCCGGATCCAGGCCAGCCGCATCCTCGGCATGGAGGCCGCCTTCCTCGAGGTGCTCGACCTGCGCCTGCGCGATGCGCTCAAGGCCGCCCGGGTGCGTGAGCTCGACGCGCTGGTGCTGACGGCGGCCGGGTCGTCCGACCCGCTCGCCAACCAGGCGGTCGCCCGCATCGCCCGCACCTGGGGCGCGCGTCACCGGCTCCCGGTCACCGCGGCCTTCGCCTCGGCCGCTCCCCCGGCCGCCGGCGAGGCGGTGCGTGCGTTCCGTGCCGAGGGCAAGCGCCACGTCGCCGTCGCGTCGTTCTTCCTCGCTCCCGGCAGGCTGCCCGACCGGGCCACCGAGCTGGCCGTCGAGGCCGGTGCCGTGGCGGTCTCCGACCCGCTCGGGGCGCACCCGGCGGTCGCCCGCGCGATCCTCGCCCGCTACGCCGTGGGCGCCGTGGAGCTCGTCCCCGTCTGATCCGGCACGACGTCGTCGCGGTCGGTCGCTCGGGCGACCGGTCACCCGAGGTCAGGTGAGGTGCTTGAGCGCCTCGCGCCGCGACAGCCCGCTCAGCCGGTCGGCGTGGTCCTGCACGAAGGTGCGGACCCACGCCGGGTCGGTGCGCGCATGCTGTCGCAACGCCCACCCCACCGCCTTGCGGACGAAGAACTCGCGCCCGTACGTCGTGTCATCGAGGTTGGCGACGAGCACCCGCTCCAGCAGGTCGGTGTCGGTCTGCTCGCCGTGGCGCAGCTGCGCCAGCACGGCCGTACGCCGCACCCACAGGCTGTCGGGGTCTACCGACCAGCCCTCGACGACCGGCGTGGCCGCACCCCGGTGGTCGAGCAGCACCTGGCCGACGGGCTGCGAGGCGATCTCGTCGACGACGTCCCACCAGGAGCCGAGCCGGACGAGGTGCTCGAGCAGGGGCAGCAGGTCGGGGTCGAGCCACGCGCGGTAGGCCGGGTCGCGCAGCAGCGCGACCGCGGCGTACCACTCCTCGCGGTGCTCGACGTCCTCGAACAGCTCGAGCACCGCGGCCTCCCACTGCGCCCGGTCGACGAAGCGGTGCTCGACCAGCAGGGGCCGCAGCAGGGCCCTGAGCTCCGGCGCCGTCAGGCCGGCGAACGGCAGCGCGGACTTCATGTAGGCCTGCTGCTGGGCCGCGCGCACCGGGTCGCCGGCCACGGCGAGGGCCGCCCGCACCGCACCGACGTACGTCATGGGCTAGCCGACGAGCCGCTCGCGCAGGTGGGCGAGCTGTCGCGCCGGGTCGGCGGTGAGACCTCCGTGCACCGGGCCCGGCTGCAGCACCGTGCTCCGCGGCGCCTTGAGGAACCCGAAGCGCTGCCCCAGCGACTGCCGGGCCGCCTCGCCGGCGCGCTCGTCGCCGCGGCACACCCGGTCGGCGAAGGTGAGGGCCTCGCACACGTGGTCGACGTCGATGCCGGGGTGGAGGGCGCGGAGCCGATCGGCGTCGACCGACCACGAGGCGTCGAGGTAGTCGGCGGCCTGGCAGTGCAGCACGACGCCGACGTTGACGAACTCCTCGCGCTCCGGGCGGGGCACGCACCGCAGCACGACGTACTGGTAGGCCATCCGGCGAGCGGTCATCGTGCGACCTCCGGCAGCCACTGGCGGGTGCCCAGGCGCGCGAGGAGGAACTCGACGTACGCCTCGCGCAGCGCACCGGGCGTCTCCGCGCCGGGCACCGGCTCCAGCCACACGTCGGGGACCGCGGCCAGCACGTCGACGAAGGCGTCCCGGTCGAGCCGGGCGGCGATCTCCTCGTCGAGCTCGCGCGCCCGGCCGGCGCAGGTCTCGAACACGTGGCCGGCGGCGTCCCACGGCTGCGCGGCGAACCGCGCCGGGTCGGTGACGCCCGAGCGCCAGCCGTGGTGGAAGTAGAGCGAGGCGCCGTGGTCGATCACCCAGAGGTCGCCGTGCCACAGCAGCAGGTTGGGGTTGCGCCACGAGCGGTCGACGTTGGCGGTGAAGGCGTCGAGCCACAGCACCCGCGCCCCCTCGTCGTCCGCCGTGCCGACCTGGCCGTCGACGCCGAACGAGCCGGGCAGGAAGTCGATGCCGAGGTTGGGCCCGACGCTGGCGTTGAGCAGGTCCTGGACCTCCTCGTCGGCCTCGTAGCGCGCGAGCTCGGGGTCGAGGTCCAGCACGACCAGCCGCGGGGTGCGCAGGCCGAGGCGGGTGGCCAGGCCGCTGACGATGACCTCGGCGACGAGCACCTTCGCGCCCTGACCGGCGCCGCGGAACTTGCACACGTAGGTGCCGAGGTCGTCGCCCTCCACGACGCCGGGCAGGCTGCCGCCCTCGCGCAGCGGGGTGACGTAGCGGGTGACCTGGACCGTCGGGAGGGGGCCGGTGACTGCGGTGCTCGTCACCGGACCGGTGCCTCCTCGGCGAGCCGCCGGATCTCGGCCGCGACGTCGAAGCGGGCGGCCGGCCAGTGCAGGTCGAGGCCGCGCAGGGTGTCAAGGAGGATGTGGGCGATCGCCAGGTTGCGATACCACTTCTTGTCCGACGGCACGACGTACCACGGCGCGGCGTCCGTGCCCGTGCGCTCGAGGGCGATCTCGTAGGCCTGGCGGTAGGCCGACCACATCGTCCGCTCGTCGAGGTCGCTCGTGTCGTACTTCCAGTGCTTGTCGGGGTTGGCCAGCCGCGCCGCGAGGCGGTTGTTCTGCTCGGCGGCGCTGATGTGGAGCATGCACTTGACGACCGAGACGCCCTCGTCGGTCAGCCGGGCCTCGAAGTCGTTGATCGCGCCGTAGCGGCGCTCGATCTCGGCGGGGTCGGCGAAGGAGCGGACGCGGCCGATGAGGACGTCCTCGTAGTGGGAGCGGTCGAAGACCCCGATGTAGCCGGCCTCCGGCAGCCCCTTCTCGATGCGCCACAGGAAGTCGTGCGCGAGCTCCTCCTCCGTGGGCGCCTTGAAGCTGGTGATGCGGATGCCCTGGGGGTCGACCAGGCCAATGGTGTGGCGCAGCACGCCGCCCTTGCCGCTGGTGTCCATGCCCTGGAGCACCAGCAGGATGCGCCGCTGGGAGCCGGCGGTGCGCTCGGCCCACAGCCGCTCCTGGAGGTCGGCCAGCTCGACCTGCATGTCGGCGAGCGCGGCCCTGCCGTCGGTCTTGGTGCCGTCGAAGCCGGGCGTGGCGTCGGTCGCGATCGTCGTGAGGTCGACGGGTCCGCCCGGCAGGCGGAGCGCGTCGGCGATGGCGGGTCTCATGGGGTCATCATGGCCCACCGGCGCCCGTACGACGGCGTACGCGTCAGTGCGCCATCGCGTCGGGATCCACGACCGGCGGCAGCACCGACCAGGGGAAGTCGATCCAGCGCTCGGTGACCCGCCACGAGTAGTCGGGTCGGATGACCGACTGGGGCTTCTCATAGATGACGACCGTGCGCACCTCGGCGACGTGTCCCTCGGAGAACGCGTGGACGAGCTCCAGCGTGCGCCCGGTGTCGGCGACGTCGTCGGCCACCAGCACCTTCAGGCCCGACAGGTCGACGGCCGCCGGGGTCGGGGGGAGCATGATCGGGACGTCGAGGCGCTGGTCGACGCCGGTGTAGAACTCCACGTTGACCACGGAGATGTTCTTCACCGCCAGCGCGTATCCGAGCCCCATGCCGAGGGCGAGTCCGCCCCGGGCGATCGCGAGGATCATGTCGGGATGGAACCCCGAGTCGGCCACCTCCTGGGCCAGCTCGCGCGTCGCCGTGCCGAACAGGTCGTAGGTCAGGACCTCGCGCTCGCTCACGGCACCATCCCACCAGAGGCGGTCGCCCGTGGGAGAGGCGGGCCCGCAGCCCGGCCCCGGGTCAGAAGTCGGGGTGGGGCTCGTCGACCTCGGCTGCCCCGGCCAGCGCCTCGCGGACGACGGAGAACGCGAGGCCGGCGGGGTAGCCCTTGCGAGCGAGGAGGCCGGCCAGGCGGCGGGTGGCGACCTGGGGGTCGAGCCCTGCCATCGAGCGCAGCTTCTTGTCGACGAGCGCCCGGGCGGCGATGCGCTGGTCGTCCTCGTCGATCTGCTCGAGCGCGGCCTTGGCGTCGTCGTCGCCGACGCCCTTGCGCCGCAGCTCCTGGGCCAGGGCGCGTGGGGCGAGGCCGCGACTGCGGTGCCGGCTCTCCACCCACTGCCGGGCGTAGGCGGCGTCGTCGATCAGCCCGACCTCGGTGAAGCGGTCGAGCAGGCCGGCGGCGAGGTCGTCGGGCACGCCCCGCTTGGCCAGCTTGTCGGCCAGCTCCTGGCGCGAGCGCGCCTGCCCGGTGAGGGTGTCGAGGAGGATCCTGCGGGCCACCGCCTCGGGGTCGGCCTCGACCTCCGCGGCGGCAGCCTCCTCGCGGGCGAGCCTGGCCGCCTCGCGCTCCTCCCAGGTGCGGGTGCGTCCGCGACCACCCGAGCGACGGCCACCTCGACCCCCACCTCGATCGCTGCCGCGCCCAGCGCGATCGCCTCGGGCAGGGCGATCGGTGCCGGGCTCCGGGGTCTCGGCGCCGGTCCCGGTGGGCGTGGGTGGGACCTTCCCCACCCACGCCTCCACGCCGAGGCCGACGTCGCCGACCCACGACGGGGCCGGCCGGGTCTCCGGCCCGACCGCACCCGACGAGGGTCCGGATGCGGAGCCGGGCGCCCGGTCAGAAGTCATTGACCCCGATGGGCTCGTCGCTCAGGTCGTCGGCGGGCTTGTCGACGGCGGGAGTGACGCCCAGCTTCTCGAGGATGAGCTTCTCGATCTCGTTGGCGAGGTCGGGGTTGTCCTTGAGGAAGTTGCGCGAGTTCTCCTTGCCCTGGCCGAGCTGGTCGCCCTCGTAGGTGTACCAGGCGCCGGCCTTGCGGATGATGCCCGCCTCGACGCCAACGTCGATGAGACCGCCCTCGCGGCTGATGCCCTTGCCGTACATGATGTCGAACTCGGCCTGCTTGAACGGCGGGGCCACCTTGTTCTTGACGACCTTGACGCGGGTGCGGTTGCCGACCATGTCGGTGCCGTCCTTGAGCGTCTCGATGCGACGCACGTCGAGGCGCACCGAGGAGTAGAACTTCAGCGCGCGACCACCGGTCGTGGTCTCCGGCGAGCCGAACATCACGCCGATCTTCTCGCGCAGCTGGTTGATGAAGATGGCCGTGGTGCCGGAGTTGTTGAGGGCACCGGTCATCTTGCGCAGCGCCTGGCTCATCAGGCGGGCCTGGAGGCCGACGTGGCTGTCGCCCATCTCACCCTCGATCTCGGCGCGGGGCACGAGCGCGGCCACGGAGTCGATGACGATCAGCGACAGCGCGCCGGAGCGGACCAGCATGTCGGCGATCTCGAGGGCCTGCTCACCCGAGTCGGGCTGCGAGACCAGGAGCGCGTCGGTGTCGACGCCGAGCGCCTTCGCGTAGTCGGGGTCGAGCGCGTGCTCGGCGTCGATGAAGGCGACGATGCCGCCGGCCGCCTGCGCGCTGGCCACCGCGTGGAGGGCGACCGTCGTCTTTCCGGAGGACTCCGGACCGTAGATCTCCACGACGCGCCCGCGCGGCAGGCCGCCCAGGCCGAGTGCGACGTCGAGGGCGATCGACCCCGTGGGGATCACCTCGAGCGGGGCACGCGTCTCGTCGCCCAGTCGCATGACCGAGCCCTTGCCGAACTGCTTCTCCACCTGAGCGAGCGCGGCATCCAGGGCCTTCTCGCGGTCTGCACCAGCCATTGCAGTGTCCCGTCTTGTCGTCGTGTCGTGAGAGGTACGTCTGCGACGCTAGGGCGAGCCACCGACAGTCCCTGATCAGGACGGTCGAACGCTGTGGACAACCTCGCCCCTCGTCATACCTGTGGAAGCACAGTAGCCCGAACAGGTGTTCGATGTCGGCTCCGGGTGCGGCGTGTCGCGCCCGGTTCGTGAGTGGGCGGGGCGGGGTCGGGAGCAGGTCAGGCGTGGCGGTGGGTGAGGGTGCCCGCGACCAGCACCGCGCCCGCCAGCAGCGCGGCGAACATCGCGAGCACCGGATAGCCGAGCGAGCCGACGATGACGCCGGCGAGCGCGCCTCCCCCGGCGGCGGTGAGCGACATCGCCATGTCGGAGGTGCCCTGCACGTCGGTGCGCGCCTCGATGGGCGTGCGGTCGGCGATCACCGTCGACGCCGCGACGGTCGCGCACGACCAGCCGACGCCGAGCAGGAACAGCCCCGCGAAGATCTGCCACGACGTGCCCTGCGGCGACAGGCCGCACAGCGCGAGCGAGACCAGCAGCACGACTCCCCCGGCGACCAGGACCGCGGCGCGGCCGTAGCGGTCGGCGGCCCAGCCTACGAGCGGCGAGAAGGCGAACATGCCGAGCACGTGCACCGAGATCACGAAGCCGATGACCTCGAGGTGCGCACCGCCGTGCTCCATGTGGAGCGGCGTCATGATCATCACGGTGACCATGGCGGCGTGGGCGCAGGCCATCGCCACCACCGCGGCGCCGACCGCCGGCACGTCGCGTACGACGACGACGAACCGACGCCACGACCGCCCGCGCGGCTCGCGGTCGTCGGGCGCGGCGCCGGCCTCCTGCTGCGCGAGCAGCAACGGGTCGGGGCGCAGCCGCCACCAGACCCACCCCGCCGCGAGCACGAGGACGACGGCACCGATGGCGAAGCCGCCGGTCAGCTCGGGCACGCCGATCGACCGGGCGACGCTCGCGCCCACGCCGGTGAGGTTGGGCCCGGCGACGGCGCCGATCGTGGTGGCCCACACCACGACCGACAGCGCTCGGGCGCGGTGCTCCTCAGTGGCGAGGTCGGTGGCGGCGTAGCGCGAGCCGTTGTTGACCGCCGTCGTGGCGCCGAGCAGCACCGCGCCGAGCAGCAGCACCGCCATCGAGTCGACGACGCCGGCGACGACCGCCAGCACCGCGCCCGCCGCGCCCGCGAGGTAGCCGAGGACGAGCCCGACGCGTCGTCCGCGGCGTCGCATCACCCGCGCCAGGGAGTAGGCCGCCGCAGCCGTGCCGAGGACCTGGAAGGTCTGCGCGAGGCCGGCCATCGTCTCGCTGCCGGAGATGTCACGAGCCAGCAGGGAGGCCGTCGCCACGCCGATGGTCACGCCGACGGCGCCGACGGCCTGCGAGACGACGAGGGTGCGCACCGTGCGCCGCTGCACGTCGGCCACGGAGAGGCCAGCCTCCAGCCGGGTGGTCACCGCTCGCTGTCCGGGAGCTCGAGGTGGCGGCGCACCGCGGACCAGACCTGCTTGGGAGGGATGCCGGCGTCGAGCGCCTCGCGCGTCGTGCGCCCGTCGAGTTCGCGCACGACTGTGAGCTCGGCCCAGGTGCGCGAGTAGTCACGCCCGAGGACCTGGTCGAGCCGCGCCCAGAGCTCCGTGTGCCTCATGGGGACACCCCATCACGGACCGCCGACACCTCGAGCCACGACTCCGACCGCTTGCCCGAGATCTCGCCGCGCACCTCGACCTCGGCCCAGCCGGCACCGAGGACGACGGCGCGCAGGGCGTCGGCGCGCCAGTAGGTGAAGTGGCGCCGGTGGCGGATCGACCCGTGCGTCGACCACCCCTCACCGTCACCCTCCTTGAGGGAGATCCGCAGCAGCCCGCCGGGCCGGGTGACCTCGGCGAGGCGCCCGAGCACCGTCGGCAGGTCCGCCCGGGCGACGTGGAGCAGCGAGGCGTTGGCCCACACGGCGTCGTACGGGCCCTCCGGCGAGGTGAGGTCGTCGACGAGCGGGTCGAGGAGATCGGCCTGCCACCCCCGCTGGCGCAGGAGGTCGACGAAGCCCTGCGAGACGTCCGTACGCCGCACCCGCAGGCCGAGCTCCTCGACCAGCCGGGCGTCGCGACCCCCGCCGGACCCGATCTCCAGCACCCGGGCGCCCGGAGCCAGCCGGTCGACGAAGTCCTCGATGTCGGCACGGACCGAGGCCGGCATGACCGGTGACGCGTCGGCGTACGCCGCGGCGTCGAGGTCGTAGGCCCGGACCGTCTCGTTCACCCGAGCCCGGCCCCCACGTCGTGCAGGTGGTGCACGACGTCGTGCAGGTGGTAGGTGCCGAGGGAGGCGACGGTGAAGCGGTCGCCGTTGGAGCGCAGCCCGGGGCGGTCCGCGGCCGCGCCCGTCACACCGGCGTAGAGGTCGGCCACGTCTCCCGCCGCGCGCACCAGCTCGGCGGACACGACGGCCGGCTCCTGACCGGCGTAGTCGCTCTCGACGGCGGTGGTGTCCTGGTCCCAGTTGGCGAAGGTCGGCTCGTCCTCGGTCAGCATCAGCCGCAGCCGCTCGGCGAACAGCACGTGCACGTCGCGGACGTGGCAGCCGTACTCGAGGACCGACCACACGTCGGCGGCGGGCCGCCGGCGCGCGTCGCCGCGGGCGAGCGCCCGGGCCCACTCCGCGGCGCTCGCGCGCACCAGGTCGGGGAGGTCGGCCAGCCCCTGCGCTGCCGGGTCGAACCCGCACTCCGGGCACGACCGCTCCAGGACCCAGGTCCAGTCCTTGGTGTCGGGCGTGATGCTCATGCGTGCCATCCAACCAGCCGCCGGACGGGGGACAATGGCCGGAATGGACATCCGTCGCGCACTTCCCGCCGACCTTCCCGCCGTCGCGGCGATCTACGCCCGCGAGGCGCGCGAGGGCCATGCCACCTTCGACCTCGAGCCCCGGCCGATGGAGCTGTGGGAGGAGCGGCTGGCCGCCTCCGGGCCGCGCGACCACTTCCTGGTCGCCGAGCACGAGGGCGCCGTCGCCGGCTACGCCACCTCGTCGCCGTTCCGGCCCAAGCCGGCCTACTCCCACACCCGCGAGACCACGGTCTACGTCGCGCCCGGGCACCAGGGCCGCGGCGTGGGCCGGCGGCTGTACGACGCCCTGCTGGCGCGGCTCACCGACGACGGCGTGCACCTCGTCGTCGCCGCCGTCGCCCTGCCGAACGACGCGAGCCTCGCGCTGCACCGCGCGTGCGGCTTCGAGGAGGTGGGCGTGATGCGCGAGGTGGGCCGCAAGCACGACCGCTGGATCGACGTGGCGTGGCTGCAGAGGGTGGTGGGCTGACCAGCGGTCAGCCCAGGCCGAGGCGCTGGGCGGACACCTCGCGCATCTCGACCTTGCGCACCTTGCCGGTCACCGTCATCGGGAACTCCTCGACGACCATCACGTCACCGCGAGCGTAGGCGTCCATCGTCCGAACCTAGCCCGCCGGAGCACCTCAGGTCAGCAGCAGCTTGTCGAGCCGGCGGCGCACGACGAGCAACCCGACGATGCCCATCGCGACGAGGTAGACCACGGAGACCGCCGACTCCCAGGTCACCACGCCCGTGGTCAGCTCGCGGCACAGCACGACGCCGCGGTAGAGCGGGGTGGCCTCCACGACCCAGCGGAGCACACCGTCGCCGAACGCCTCGATTGGGAAGAACGTCGCCGAGAAGAGGAACAGCGGCATCTGCGCGAGCTGGATCTTGTCGAAGTCCTGCCATGACGTCATCCACGTCGTCAGGGCCATGCACACGGCCGAGAACGCGAACGCGATCAGGATCGCGGCCGGCAGGGCGAGGACGGCCCACCAGGTGTCGGTCAGGCCCATCAGCGCCATCACGACGAGGAACGCGGCGGAGTAGACCGAGCCGCGCATCAGGCCCCACGTGATCTCGCCGCGCGCGATGTCGCCGGTGGAGAGCGGCGTGGCGAGCATCTGGTCGTAGAGCTTCTCGTAGCGCAGCTTGAAGAACACGTTGTAGGTCGAGTCGAGCAGCGCGCCGTTGAACGCCGACGTGGCGAGCATGGCGGGTGCGACGAACTCCGCGTAGGGAATCGCCTCCCCGTGGAACTCGAACGTGTCGATGAGCTTGCCGACGCCGATGCCGATGGAGAAGAGGTAGAAGACGGGCTCGAGGAAGCCGGTGATGAAGAGCTTCCACGCGTCCTTGTAGACGACGTAGTTGCGCAGCACCAGCACCTTGGTGGCGGCTGCGGGGGTGAGCGGGGCGGGGATCGGGTCGACGAGTGCCATCTCAGACCTCCAGCCGACGGTCGAGGTGGCGCACGGCGAGGAACCAGCCGACGACGGTGAGCGAGACCAGGACCACGACGTGCACGGCGACGAGCGACCAGTCGACCTGGCCCACGCAGAACATCCGCGACAGCGAGACGCCGTGCCACAGCGGGGTCAGCCGGGCGAGCCACTCGAGCACCGGGCCGAGGTTGCTGATCGGGAAGAACGCCCCGGAGAACAGCGTCAGCGGGATCACGCCGAGGCGGAACAGCAGGCCGAATCCCTCCTCCGACCGCAGCCGCGCGCTGTAGGCGAAGACCAGGGTCGCGAAGGCGCAGCCGACCAGCACCTGCGACACCCACGCCAGGATCGGCCCCCACCACGTGGTGAAGACGCCGAACGGCGCGAGGACCAGCATGAAGACCGCGCAGGCCGAGGCGACCCGGAACACCACGAACGCGACGAAGGCGTTGACCAGGTCGCGCACGGCGAGCGGCGTGGCCAGCTGGGCGTAGAAGGTCTTGTGCCACTTGATGGCCCCCATGACGGGGTACGTCGACTCGTTGACCGCGATCGTCATGGCGTGCGAGGCGACGAGGCCGGGGACGACGAAGGCGAGGTAGGACGTCGCGCCGTCGAGCCGGTCGGGGTCGGCCTCGATGAAGCCACCGAGCAGCACGCCCATCGCGACGACGTAGAGCAGCGGGGTGAGGAAGCTGCTCACCACTCCCCCGCGCCAGGTGCGCTTGAGGACGGTGAGCCAGTAGTCGTACTGGCGGGCCATGCCCTCCCACGCCGACAGGGCGCCCGTCGGCGCCGGTCGGGCGGTGGTCACGGCGGCGCCGTCGGGGGCCGTGTGCGGTGTCGTCACGTCAGTCCGCCAGGCTCCGGCCGGTGAGGCGCAGGAAGACGTCCTCCAGGGTGGAGCGGCGCACCAGCGTCGCGATGGGGTGCAGGCCGCGGTCGATGACGGCCGCGACGACGTCCTCGCCGTGGTCGCTGTAGACGAGCAGCCGGTCGGGCAGCACCTCGACGCGCTCGCCGAGGTCCTCGATCTTCTCCGCGAGGGCCTCGTGCTCGCCGACCCCGAAGCGGAGCTCGGCCACCTCGCGGGTCGAGTGGGCGTCGATGAGCTCGCGCGGCGACCCCTCGGCCGCGATGCGCCCCTTGTCCATCACGACCAGGCGGTCGCACAGCTGCTCTGCCTCGTCCATGTAGTGGGTGGTGATGACGAGGGTGACGCCGGCCTGCTTGAGCCGGAAGAGCTGGTCCCACAGGACGTGACGCGCCTGCGGGTCGAGGCCGGTGGTCGGCTCGTCGAGCAGCAGCAGGTCGGGCCGGTTGATGAGGCTGCGGGCGATGGTGAGCCGGCGCTTCATGCCGCCCGAGAGGTTCTCGACCTTCGCCTTGGCCTTGTCGGTGATCTGCGCGAACTCGAGCAGCTCGTTGGCCCGCTCGCGGCAGGTGGCCCGGTCGATGCCGAAGTAGCGGCCGTAGATGTAGAGGTTGTCGAAGACGTTGAGCTCGTTGTCGAGCGTGTCCTCCTGCGGGCAGACGCCGAGCCGCCCGCGGATGGCCGGGCCGTCGGTGGCGGGGTCCATGCCGAGGATCCGCAGCTCGCCGCCGCTCACCGGGCTGACCGAGGCGATCATCCGCATCGTGCTCGACTTGCCCGCGCCGTTGGGGCCGAGGAAGCCGAACGCCTCGCCCCGGCGCACCTCCACGTCGATGCCCTTGACGGCTTCGAAGTCACCGAAGGACTTGCGCAGTCCCCGCGCCGAGATCATCGCTTCTGTCACAGGGGTCGACCCTAGAACAGCACGGGCCCGCCCGACCAACCCGTCACCCACAGGTCGCGCCTCCGGGCCCGCTGCTCGACGCCTGCCGCGGTCGGGTCGAGCCGCGCCGGACTCCTGAGGGCGGGCTCGGCCCGGCCTAGGGTGGGGCCGTGGACGAGGCATGCGTCGAGCCCGTGTCGCCGGAGGCTCCGGCCCTGGCGGGCACCGTGATGATGAGCCAGCAGTGGCGCGACCTCACCTTCCTCCACTGGGCGCTCGACCCCGCCGACGTGGCCCGCCGGATGCCGCCCGGGGTCCGGCCCGACACGTTCCGGGGGCGGACCTACGTCGGGCTCGTCCCGTTCCGCCTGGTCGACGCCGGGGCAGGGCGGGGTCCGGCGGTCCCGTGGCTGGGCACCTTCCTGGAGACCAACGTGCGCCTCTACTCCGTCGACCGCACCGGGCGGCGCGGCGTCGTCTTCCTCGCCCTCGCCGCCGAGCGGGCCGCGGTGGTGCTCGGGGCCCGCTCCGCCCTGGGCCTGCCCTACCGCTGGGCGCGGATGCGCCACCACCGCGACGGCGACGTGCACACCTACGACGCGCGCCTGCGCGGGGCCGGTGCGCGGCCGGCCAGCCACGTCGTCGTACGTGCCGGAGCGCAGCGCGCGCCCACCGACCTCGACCACTTCCTCACCGCCAGGTGGGGACTCCACACGCGGTGGTGGGGACGCACCCTCCACGTCCCCAACCGGCACGAGCCGTGGCCGCTGCACGACGCCGAGGTGCTCGCTCTCGACGACGAGCTGATGGCGTCGCTGGGGCTGCCGGGCCTCGCCTCGCGCCCGCCCGACCACGTGGCCTTCAGTCCCGGCGTGCACGCGGACTTCGCGCTACCGGGCGACGCGGCCCGCCCGCGTCCGCGCTGACGCCTCTTGGCAGGCCGGGCGGGCCGGCGGAAAGATGTGGGACACCGATGTCGAAGCGCGTCGCGCCCGTTCGACGTACGTGCGAGAACACACCGACCCGCACACAGGAGGAGCGATCACGATGCCGCGTTTCATGGGATTCGTCAGGATGGAGGAGAACATCGACATGCCGCCGCAGTCGTTGTTCGACGCGATGGACGTCTTCATCGGCGAGCGGGCCGCCAACGGCTCGTTCCTCGACGGGGGCGGGCTCTACGGCACGGAGGACGCCGTCAACTTCGTCGTCCGCTCGGGCGAGGTGACCCGCGTCGACGGGCCCTACGCCGAGGGCAAGGAGGTCGTCGGCGGCTGGTCGCTGATGGAGTACGCCAGCCTCGAGGAGGCCGTCGCCGACCAGCGCCTCTTCGCCGAGCTGCACGCCAAGCACTGGCCGGACGCCACCGTCGTGGCCACGCTGCGCCAGGTGTCGGAGGGCCCTGAGGCCCCCGGCGACTGAGTCGGGACCGCACTACGCTGGCCGCGTGCCGGCAGGGACGACGTACGACGACCCCTCGGGGCCCCCGGGGCCGGAAGGGGTCGTGATCGCCACGTGGCGGGCCGAGTCGGCCCGCCTCGTCGGCGCCCTCACCCGGATGACGCGCGACGTCGACCTCGCCGAGGACCTCGCGCAGGACGCGCTCGTCGCCGCGCTGGAGCAGTGGCCGGTGTCCGGCGTCCCGGACAACCCGTCGGCGTGGCTGATGACGACGGCGAAGCGCCGCGGCGTCGACCACTTCCGGCGTGCCGACACGCTGCGGCGCAAGGTCGCCGAGCTCGAGCACGCGCGGGGCGGGGAGGAGGCACAGGTGCCCGACCTCGACGACCAGGTCGACCACATCGAGGACGACGTCCTTCGGCTGGTCTTCCTCTCCTGCCACCCCTCGTTGACGCCCGAGTCGCGTGCCGCCCTCACCCTGCGCCTGGTGGGCGGGCTCACCACGGCCGAGATCGCCCGCGGCTTCCTCACCAGCGAGTCGACGCTGGGCCAGCGGATCTCGCGCGCCAAGCGGACGCTCGCCGAAGCCGGCGCCGAGCTCGAGCTGCCCACCGGCGCCGAGCGGACGGCGCGACTCGACGACGTGATGGCCGTGGTCTACCTGATCTTCAACGAGGGCTACACCGCCACCGCCGGCAGCGACTGGATGCGCCCCGACCTGGCGGCCGAGGCCACCCGGCTGGCCCGGATGCTCGCCGACCTCGCCCCCGACGAGCCCGAGGTGCTGGGCCTCCAGGCGCTGCTGGAGCTGCAGGGGTCGCGCACGGCCGCCCGCCTCTCCCCCGACGGCACGCCCGTGCTGCTCGACGACCAGGACCGCACGCAGTGGGACCAGCTGATGGTGCGGCGCGGGCTCGCCGCCCTGCGCGCCGCCTCCCGCCTGGCCGCCGGCGGCGCGCCGGTCGGCCGCTACTTCCTGCAGGCCTCCATCGCCGCCGAGCACGCGAGCGCCGCGCGGGCCGAGGACACCGACTGGACCAGGATCGCGGCGTTGTACGACGTCCTGGCACAGGCGGCGCCCGGACCGGTCGTCGAGGTCAACCGGGCCGTCGCCCACGGACGGGCCCACGGCCCCGCGGCCGGGCTGGCGGTGCTGGCCGCCGTCGACCCGTCGGCGCTGGGCGCCTCACCGCTCCTGCCGAGCGTGCGGGGCGACCTGCTCGAGCTGGCCGGGCGGCACGCCGAGGCGGCCGAGGCGTTCACCCGGGCGGCCTCGCTGACCCGCAACGAGGGTGAGCGCCGGGTGCTGCTGCGGCGGGCCGCGGGCAACGAGGCACGCTCCGCCGAGTGACCCCGGCCCGGCGAGGGCGTTCCGCTGGAGCGCCCACCGGGACATGATGGGACGACCCGGCGTTCGGACGATCGGGCGTTCGGACGATCGGGCGTTCGGACGATCCGGGTGGGAGGCGCCATGACGAGCGACGCACCGGTCTCCCGACGCGCGCGCCGACAAGGTCGAGGCCGGTTCGTCCTCGCCGACCTCGCGCGGCTGCTGGCCACCTGGCTGGTCTCCACCCTCCTCCTGTGGCTGGCTGACGCGCTGCTCCCCGACCTCGAGGCCTCCTCACTCGGGAGCCTGGCGGCGGTCGCGGCGGTCAGCGGTGTCGTCGGCTCGCTGGTGCGTCCGCTGCTGGTGGAGGTCGGCGTCCGCCTCGGCTGGCTGACGGTGCTCCCGCTGGCCTTCTGCGCCCAGGGGGTGGTGCTGCACGTCGCGATCCTCCTCGTCCCGGGGATCACCGCGACCTGGCCGGCCGCCTTCTGGGCGAGCTGGGTGTCCGCCGCCGGCGCGACGATCGCGGCCTACGTCCTGACCGCCGGCACCGACGAGTCGCTCACCACCGCCCTCGCCCGTCGGGGCCGGCCGGTGCGGCCGACCGACCCGGAGGTCGACGGCCTGGTCGTCGTCCAGCTCGACGGGGTGCCGTTCCCGGTGCTGCGCTGGGCCGTCCAGGCCGGCGGGGTGCCGACGATCCGCCGGTGGGTGACCACGGGCGCCTACCAGCTCCGCGAGTGGACCCCCCAGCTGCCGTGCACCACCCCGGCCAGCCAGCTCGGCCTGCTGCACGGCACCGTCGCCGGCATCCCGGGCTTCCGGTGGTACGACCGCGAGCTCGGCCGCGTCCTGGTCGCCAACCACCCCGGCGACGCGCGCATCATCGAGGAGCGCGCGCGCGACGGCCGCGGCCTGCTCTGCGAGGACGGCGTCTCGATCTCCAACCTCTTCTCCGGCGACGCGGACAACGCGCTGCTGACGATGAGCCGGGCCAGCCCCCGGGTCGGCTCGGCCCAGACCAGGAGGGCGTTGGCGTGGTTCATGCTCACCCCCACGGGCTTCTCCCGGAGCCTCACCCGCACGCTCGGCCAGGTGGCGAAGGAGCGCTGGCAGGCGCGCGCCCAGGTGCGGCACGACCTGGTGCCCCGCGTCCCCAGGAGCTGGACCTTCGCGCTGCTCCGGTCCGTCACCAACGGCCTGCTGCGCGACCTCAACACCGCGCTGATCGCCGAGGAGATGCAGGCGGGGCGCAAGGTGATCTACGTCGACTACGTCGACTACGACGAGGTCGCGCACCACGCCGGTCTCTTCCGGCACGAGTCCCTGGACGCCCTCGAGGGCCTCGACCGGGTGCTGGGCAACCTGGAGCTGCTCGCCGCGCACGCCGCCCGCCGCTACCGCCTGGTCGTCGTCTCCGACCACGGCCAGGCCCAGGGCCAGCCGTTCGCCGACCGCCACGGCGTGGACCTGCCGACCCTCTGCACCCGGCTGATGGGCGAGGACGTCCACGACTTCGAGGAGACCGACGAGGGCTGGGGCAGGGCCCACGCGCTGGTGCAGGACATCGGTGAGGAGGGCGTCGCGGGCCGGCTCACGGCTCCGGCCCGACGCCGGGTCGAGAGGGAGGGCGAGGACCGCGACGGCAGCCGTGCTCCGGACCGCCCGACCACCCGGCCCGTGGTCCTGGGCTCGGGCAACCTGGGACTGTTCTACGTGCCGGGCCCGACCCGTCAGAGCCTGGACGCGCTCACGGCTCGCTGGCCGCGCCTGCTCCCCGGACTGAGCGAACACCCGGGCGTGGGGTTCATCGCCGGGATCGACGACCACGGGGTCCCCTGGGCCCACGGCGACGGCGGCCGGGTCGACCTGGCCTCGGGCGCCGTCACCGGCACCGACCCGTTGGCCCGGTTCGGCGAGCACGCCCGGCGGGTGCTGCTGCGGGCGGTGCTCGACCCGCGGGCCCCCGACCTCTACGTCAACAGCTCGGTGGACGACCACACCCTCGACATCGCGGCGTTCGAGGAGCTGGTCGGTGCGCACGGCGGCCTGGGCGGATGGCAGGACAGTGCGGTCCTGCTCGCGCCGCAGGACCTCGCCGCCTCCGTGCCGGAGCGCGTCGAGGGCGCCGAGCAGCTCCACCAGGTCCTCCTGGGGTTCCTCCGGCAGTCCGGCCAGCGCCTCGAGTCCGGGCCGCCGCACCCGGCCGTACCCGGCGGCGAAGGCGTACTTGGCGGGGAAGTCTGACACCTGGAGGGGGTTGCAACGGCCTCCAGGTGTCGGAGTCCCCGCTCGAGCGGGGACTCCGACAGCGCCCGGCTCCGACAGCGCCCGGCTCCGACAGCGCCCGGCTCCGACAGCGCCCGGCTCCGGCAGCGCCCGACCCGCCCCGGACCCGACCCGACGAGCGAGACGTACGCCCTGGTCAGGTGTCGCCCGCGGGGGACCAGGTCTCCCCGTGCTCGACGGTGATCACCCGGCAGTCCGGCGCCGTGGCCGCGACCTCGGCCTCGAAGGCGGCGAGGGGGCGTTCGAACCAGTCGCCGAAGGTCGTCATCAGGGGCGCGTGCAGGGTGCCCCAGTGCACCGGCAGGGCGTAGCGCGCCCCGGTCGCGGCGCACGCCCGCGCCGCCTGCGCCGGTCCCATGTGGTTGGCCGACAGCCGCGGGCCCCACCCGCCGATCGGCACGATCGCCACGTCCACCCGCTCGGCGCCGGCCAGCGCGGGCAGGTCGGCCATCCCGTCGTACCAGGCGGTGTCCCCCGCCACCCACAGCGTGGTCGCGTCCGAGCGCACCAGGTGCCCGTGCGCCTCGTTGGGACGGTGCGGCATCGGGCGGCCGTGGTGGACGGCGCGCACCAGCCGCACCTGCACGCCGCCGACGTCGGTCCAGTCCTCCGCGCCCTGGCCGAGCAGGCCCTTGCCTCGCAGCCAGGCCGCGTTGCGGCTGCCGGTCAGGACGGGCACTCCCGCCACCATCCGCAGCGACCGGACCTCGGCGTGGTCGAGGTGCAGGTGGGAGAGCAGCACCGCGTCGGGGTCCGCCCACTGCTCGCGACTCGGCGGCACGGCCCTGCGGCGGAGCACGTTGTTGTGGGTGCGCAGCAGGGGGTCGGTCAGCAGTCGGCAGCCCGCGAGGTCGATCACCACCGTCGAGTGGCCCAACCACGTGAGCCTCAGCCGGTCGCCGGACGCGCGCACCTCATCGAGACTAGCCCTCGCCCGGCGGGCTCGCCGTACGACGTCATGGGGCTCAGCCGTCCGAACCGCGGATCCTCATGACGTCCCGCGCCGTTCGGCGACCAGCGCGACCCGACCTGCCACACGCCCGCGAGCCGCGGCCGGTCAGTCGACGACGTCGCCCGAACGGTCACCTGCCGCGTCGAGTGCAGCGGTCCCGGCCGTGTTGTGGGCGATGCCGACGAGCAGTCGGAGCGTCTCCTCCAGCCAACCGAACGTGACGTAGATCGACACCACGGCGACGAAGGCCCACAGGACCAGCACCGGCGCGGCGTCCGACCCGAGGTTGAGGACGGCGCCCAGGACCGCCATTGCGATGAACAGGATCTTGGCGGTCCCGATCGCGTTGGCGAGGCGCTTCGCGGGCAGCACGTAGGCGTGGCCGGCGTACGGCTCGGCATCGATTCGTGGCGTGGTGGTGTCCCCCATGGCAGCACCGTAGGGGAAGCAAGACGCACGGGCGGACGGAATCGCCGCCACCGACCCGACGGCCGCCGGGGGCGTACGCCCGAGCAGGGCGCCGCGGCCCGCTCGGGCTCGCGACGCCCCCACTTCGGGGCCCAGCGGCGTCATCTCGCGACGAGGCCGGGACCGTGCCGTGGTGACGCGATCCGTGCGGCGCCCTCAGCGCGCCGGACGGGTCGAGGTGCCCACGGTCCGCCCGGCCGTGACGAGGGTGGCGACGACGGCCAGGGCGACGACACCCGCGCTCAGCGCGAGGTAGGCCGGGAGGTCGACGACGGGGACTCCCCAGCCGACGAGCCCGACGCTCGTGCCGAGCACGGCGGGCAGGACGGACACGGTGCCGATGACCCACGCCGCCAGCCCGGTGAGCACCGACTCGGCGCCGGTCATCGCGAGCAGCTGCCGCGGCGTCGCGCCGGTGCGGTGCAGCAGGCGGAACTCCCCGCCGCGGCCGGCCGTGAGCAGCACCAGGGCGTTGAGCGAGCCGAGCCCCACGAAGAGGAGCAGCATCAGGGTGAGGAGCGTCGAGAGGCGCTGGGCGCCCGCGTCGGCACTGGCGGCCGTGGCCACGTGGCGTGCGGTCGGCACGACCTCGACACCGTCGACGCGCACGGCCGCGTCCGCGGACACCAGCGCCAGGTCGGTCGTCGCGTCCACGCCGAGCCCGGCCGGCGTGGCCGGACCGACGATGTGGGGTCCGAGCCCGAGCCCGCGGTCGTACACCGCCACCACGCGCAGGTCCGTCTCGCGACCGTCCGACCGGACCCGGAGCGTGTCGCCCACGCCGGTGCTCGTCTCGAACGAGCTGTCGGAGCTGACGGCCACGGTGCCCGGCTCGGCCAGGTCGGCGAGGTCCCCGCTCACGACGCCGGGGTCCAGCACGGCGCGCTCGACGTCCGGCGGCACGACCAGCAGCCGGGTCGCCTCCCAGGCGAGCGCCTCGGGTCCTTCGTCGTCGACGCGGACCTCGGCCGGGGCGCCCGCGAGGGGGACGACGCCCGTGACGCCGGGGGCGCCGGCGAGGCGCGCGAGCCGGTCGGCGTCCAGGCCCCGGTCGGACGTCGCCACCATGCTGGTGCCGATGGCGTCCCCGAGCTGCCGGGTCGCGGCCTCCTGAAGGGCTCGGTCGACCGTGGTCTGCGTGGTGCCGACCGCCACGACGAGCGCCAGCGGGACGACCACGGCGGTGAGGCGGCGCGAGAATCCGTGCAGGTTGCCGACGGCCAGTCGGGTGCTGGCGCTGCCGCGACCGCCCGACACGGCCGCGGCGCGGCCGAAGGTCCACTCGACCAGCAGCGGGCCGGCCAGCGCGGCGGCACCGATCAGCAGGAACGCCGAGCTGGCGGCGAGGGCGCCGCCCATGGCGCCGGGCAGCACGGCCGGCGTCAGCGCGGCGGACAGCCCTCCGACGGCGGTCACGACCGCGGCGACCCGGCGCACCGGGCCGACCCGGCGCGAGTCCGCCGCGCTGTCGCGTACGGCCGTGGTGGGCGCCGTGCGCAGGGTCTCGCGTGCGGCGAGCCGTCCGGCCAGCAGCGCGGTCGGGACGACGACGAGGACGGCCGCGAGGACGGGGAGCGGCGAGAGGCTCGAGGTGTACCCGGCGTCGACGAGTCCCGCGTCCCGCAGCGCCTGGTCCAGCCAGCGGGCGAGGAACATCCCGGGGACCGCGCCGAGCGGCGCGGCGACCGCGCTGAGCAGCAGCAGCTCGGTGGACACCTGGCGGCGCACCTGGCCGCGGGTGGCGCCGACGACGCGCAGCAGGGCGAACTCGTGCCGGCGCCTGCGCAGCGCCAGGGTCGTCGTCGCGGCGACGACGAGGACGACGAGGACGAGCGCGGTGCCGGCGAACGACGTGCCGAGGGCGACCAGCATGCCGCCCTCCGATCCGGGCAGCCGCAGCCCCGACTCGATGAGCACACCGGTGACGGTCACGAGCGCCGATGCGAGACCGACGACGAGTCCGGTCCCGACCGAGCCGGGCAGGTCGGCGCGGGCGCCCGAGGCGGCCAGCCGCAGCGCGCTCATCGGCTCGTCTCCAGCACCCGGGCGTTGACCTGCTCGGCACTCGGCGCGACGAGCGCGTCGACGACCAGGCCGTCGGCCAGCACGAGGACCTGCTCGGCGCTCGCCGCCACCCGGCTGTCGTGGGTGACGACCACGACGGTCTGCTCGAGGTCGCGCGCCGTGCTGCTCAGCAGCTCCAGCACGGCCGCGCCGGTCGCCGAGTCCAGCGCTCCGGTCGGCTCGTCGGCGAAGACCACCGTCGGGCGGGTGATCAGGGCGCGGGCGATCGCCACGCGTTGGGCCTGGCCTCCCGAGAGCTCCCCGGGCCGGCGCTCGAGCAGCCGCCCCAGGTCGGTGCGCGCGAGGAGGTGGTCGGTCCACGCCGGGTCGGACCGGCGGCCCGCGAGCAGGAGGGGCAGCTCGAGGTTGTCCCGTACGCTCAGGTGGCCGACCAGGTTGTAGGACTGGAAGACGAAGCCGACGTGCTCGCGGCGGAACCGGGTCAGCGCGTCGTCCGACAGGGTGCTGATGTCGTGCCCGCCGACGACGACGCTCCCGCTCGTGGGGCGGTCGAGCCCGGCGGCGCAGTTGAGCAGCGTCGACTTGCCGGAGCCCGACTGGCCGACGATCGCGGTGAGCGATCCCGCCTTCAGCGTGAGGGAGATGCCGCGGAGGGCAGGGGTCGGTTCGGGACCGCTGTCGTAGCTCTTGTGCAGGTCGTGCAGCTCGATCGCGGTCCCCGTGCGTGGGGGTGTCGTGACGGTCATGGCGGTGCTCCATCGGTGCGGTGGGTGGTGACCACCACGCTAGGAACAACACCGCGCGGCCACGAGCCGCGCAGGATGCAACTTCCGGGCTTGCACCTTTGGGTGCAAGCCTCAGCCGTCGACCTCGACCACACCGTTCTGATAGGCCCACACGACCGCCTGCAGCCGCGACTTCACGCCCAGCTTGGGCAGCATCCGGGCGAGGTGCGACTTCACCGTCGAGGTCTCCACCACCAGCGTGCGGGCGACCTCGTCGTTCGACATCCCCTGCGCCAGGAGCAGCAGGATGTCGAGCTCGCGCGGGGTCAGCAGGTCGGTGGCGCGGGCGGCGACGACCGGCTGGGTGCGTCGCCGGGTGACCATCTCGGCCACGACCCGTCGGGTGAGGCTGTTGTCGAGCGTGCCGTGCCCGCCGGCGACCGCGCGGACGGCGTCGACGACGGTCTCCGGCTCGGCGTCCTTGAGCAGGAACCCCGAGGCGCCCGCCTCGAGCGCACCGAACAGGTAGTCGTCGACGTCGAACGTCGTGATGACCAGCACCGGGATCGGGTCGGCCACGTCCGGGCCGCACAGCTCGGCCGTCGCGGTGATGCCGTCGGTCCCAGGCATCCGGATGTCCATGCAGACCACGTCGGCGGCGAGGGACCGCGCGGCGTCGACGGCCGCCCGGCCGTCGGCCACCGCGGCCACCACCTCGAGGTCGGGCTCGGCGCCGATCATCGTCGTCAGCCCCGCGCGTACGAGCGGCTGGTCGTCGGCGACCACCACGCGGATCACGGCGTCGCTCACCGGTCCTCCTCCTCGCGCGGCACGGTCAGGGTGACCACGAAGCCGCCGTCGGGCGTCGGGCCGGTGACGAGGTCGGACCCGGTGAGCTCGGCCCGCTCGCGCATCCCGAGGATGCCGAACCCCCCACCACCACCGGGCAGCGGCGCCGAGGAGGGCGCGACGTTGCGGACGGTGAGGACGAGCGCGGCCGGGTCGCGGGCGTCGACGACGACCTCGCACGCGGCGGCCGGCGCGTGGCGCGCCGCGTTGGCCAGCGCCTCCTGCACCGTGCGGTGCGCCGCCAGCTGGGCCAGCGGCCCGACGTCCAGCTCGGCGAGGCGGTCCGTCGCCGCGCCCAGCACGGTGAGGGTGACGTCGCGACCGGCGGCGCGCGCGTCGCGCACCAGGCGCACCACGCCGTCCAGGGTCTCCGGCTCCACCTCCCGCGCGCCCTCGCCGGTGCCGCCGTCGTCGTCGCGCAGCAGCGCCACGAGTTGTCGTAGGTCCTTGAGCATCGCCGTGCTCTGCTGCCGGACCTGGCGCACCGCCACCTTGGCCCCGGCCGGGTCGGTGTCGATCTGCCGGTCGAGCGCGGCGGTCATCACCGCGATGCCCGAGAGGTGGTGCGCCGCGATGTCGTGCAGCTCGCGCGCCATCGCCGTGCGTTGCCGGGCGACCGCGGCCTGGGTGAGCGCGGCCTGCTCCCCCGCTTGGGCCCGGGCCTGCGCGGCGCGGGCCACGACGGCGTCGCGGCGCGCGACGACGACCGCCCCGACCACCGCGGCGAGCGCCACCGTCCCCACGCCCTGCGCCACCGCCAGACCCACCGATCCCGTCGTGAGTCCCTCGTCGCGGCTCGCGCGCACGACCTCCCCGAGGGCGAGCAGGATGCCCGCTCCCGCCAGCACCGGCACCGCCCGCCCCCACGCGGTCGTGAGCACCACGGCGTACGCCGCGACGAGCGCCGCGACCGTGGTGACGCCGGTTGCCACCCCCAGCCCCGCGGCTGCCGCCAGCGGCACGATCGCGCAGACCGCGAGGAGCGCCACCGCCGCCGACGTACGCCGTTGGACCAGGCCCCGGAGCAGCACGGCGGCCTGGGCGGTGATGGCGACCAACCCCACGACGAGGGTGGCGAGCGTCGGTGCCGACTGCCCGTCCAGCGCGCGGGGCGACGAGGCCCCCACCACCCCGACACCGGCGAGGAGGACCAGCGCCACAGCCCACGCACCGACCACCGTCACGGGACGGAGCTGACTTGCCACAGCGGCGAGCCTACCCAGTGCGGCACCCCCCGGACCGGACCGCCCTCCTCGCCCCGTCCGCCCGGGTAGTGAGGGACGGAACGGGTGGTCCGGGGGCCGATTTCCGACCAGACCGTCCCTCACTACCCCGAAGCGGGACGAGGCGGGCGGCCGCCGGAGACAACGGAGTCCTGGGCCCCCATGGGCCCAGGACTCCGTCGGTTCTGGTGTCGGCCGGGTGCCGGCCGGGTGGGTCAGGCCTGCTGGCCGAGCGCGAACTGGATGTTGCCCTCCTCGTCCACGCCCCCATCGAGCACCTTGTCGGCGAGGAACTCCGATGCCGGCCCGTCGACGTAGATCGTGGCTCCGTCCTGCTCGACGACCAGGTCGTCGGCCTCCGCGTGGTCGGCGGGGCTCACGGACAGGGACTGCCCGTCCGCCTCGGTGGCGATGCGGAGTGCGGAGATCTCCGGCACCTCCTCGGCGAGCCTCTTGACGATGTCGGTCACGTTCTCGGTGAGAGCAAGCACGAGCTCTCCTTCCGTAGGGAGAATGTGTCTGCTCCACCCTTGCTCGCACACGCGGGTCATGCAAACGGGCAGGTCACGAGGCGCTGTCGAGCACCCGCCGCACCACGCGCCGCCGCAGGGTGGGCGAGGCCACCACCTCGTAGCCGGCCTCGAGGAAGACCTGCACCAGGCCCACCGAGGCCTCGTCCCAGATCACGGTCTTTCCCGCCGGGGGGTCGATCGGGTAGCCCTCCAGGACGCGGGCGCCGACCTGCTCGCCGTACGCCACGGTGGCAGCGGCGAGCTCGTAGGTCAGTCCCGCACGTCGCCAGCCCTTGCGCACGACGAAGCAGGTGACCGACCAGACCCCCTCGAGGTCGGGGTCCATCCGCATCCAGGCCTGCTTGCGGCTCCACAGCCGGGGGTAGTTCTCCCGCGGCTCCACCGCCACCCACCCGGCCGGCTCGCCGTCGACGTACCCGATCAGCCCGGACGTCGGACCGGCGGTGCCGCAGGCGGTCTGCTCGACCAGCGCGGTGTCCCTCTGCTCCTGGGTGGTGTCGCGCCAGATCCAGCCCGGCACCTTCATGGCCTGGCAACGGCACTTGTGAGCTCCCCCGGTGGCGAACACCGCCTCGACGTCCTCAGCCGTCGCGCGGTTGGCCGGGAGCCAGGTGAAGTCGGACATGGGCCGACCCTACGACCGGCCGGGCCCGTGCGCGGGACGGATCGGAGACAGGGCGGGCGCCGGCGACGAGACCCTAGGGGAGCGCCTCGACGCGGATCCGGTCGACCAGGAGCACCGCAGGGAGCTCCGGGTCGTCGGTGTCGTGGCCGGGCCAGTCGCCCCCGATCGCCAGGTTGACGAGGAGGAAGAAGGCATGGTCGAACGGCCAGGGGCCGGGGACGTCGGCCGGCGCCACCCGGTGGTGCTCCCGGCCGTCGAGGCGCCACGTGATCCCGGACCGGTCCCAGACGACGGCGTAGTCGTGGAAGTCCTCGGACAGGTCCGTGCCTGCGTCCATCGCCGAGCCGATGCCCCCGCCGATCCCGCTGAAGCCCGGGCCGTGGACCGTGCCGTGCGCGCGCCCGGGATCGGCTCCGACGTGCTCCATGACGTCGATCTCGCCACACCCGGGCCAGCCGACCTCGTCGATGTCGGTGCCCAGCATCCAGAAGGCGGGCCACGTGCCGCGGCCACCCGGCACCTTGATGCGCGCCTCGACCCGGCCGTACGTCGTGGCGAAGCCGGTGCGCGTCGTCAGCCGTGCCGAGGTGATCGTGCCGTCGGGCTCGCGCCGCGCCGTGATCGCGAGGTGCCCGGCGCCGTCGAGGGCGGCGTTGGCCACGTCGTCGGTGTAGACCTGTCGCTGCCGGTCACCCCAGCCTCCGCCGCCGAGGTCGTGGGTCCACACCCGCGGGTCGGGCCGCTGCCCCGCTGCCCCCGCGAAGTCCTGGACCCACATCGGCCCAGTATGGCGGTCCCGGCGACCTCACGGGCCGGGGCGGAGCGGCGCGCAACGGCTGCGGCTTCACCCGGACGTCGAGCACTCCAGCTCCGCGATCCGCACCCGGAGACACCGCTCCGCCGTACGCCAGAGGGTGGCGGAGTGCGCGTGGCGGTGCTGAACGGCGGTGCCGGGTCGCGCCCGGTCGCGGCAGGCCTCCTGCTCCTCGGCCCGCGCCGCGAACGAGTCGGCAGCGACAGCCAGCTCACGGACCACCGTGGCCGTCTCGTCGAGAAGAACTGCCGTCATGGCCCCACTCTGCGCGCGTGGACGCCGCACGCGCGGCTGTCGGCGCGAACATCCACCATTTGGTGGGGGCGGCGCCGGACGGCCGCGCACCGCCTTCAGGGCGGGTCCGGTGTCGGGCCTCGGTGCAAGACTGCAGGCATGACCGCCCTCGACCGCTTCAGCGCGCCCACGCGCGCGTGGTTCGAGGCGTCGTTCGCGAGCCCGACCCCGGCGCAGGAGGGCGCGTGGGACGCCATCGCCGCCGGCAAGCACGCGCTCGTCGTCGCCCCGACCGGCAGCGGCAAGACGCTGAGTGCGTTCCTCCACGCCATCGACCGGCTGCTCAGCACGGAGCGCCCCGACGACAAGACCCGGCGCACCCGCGTCCTCTACATCTCCCCGCTCAAGGCGCTCGGCGTCGACGTCGAGCGCAACCTCCGCGCTCCCCTGACCGGCATCCGCCACACCGCCGAGCGGCTCGAGACCACGGTCCCCGACCTCACGGTCGGCCTGCGCTCCGGCGACACCAGCCCCGCCGAGCGGCGCAAGCTCGGCACCACCCCGCCCGACATCCTGATCACCACGCCCGAGTCGCTGTTCCTGATGCTCACCAGCCAGGCGCGCGAGACGCTGCGTGGCGTCGACACGGTGATCATCGACGAGGTCCACGCCGTCGCCGGCACCAAGCGCGGCGCCCACCTCGGCATCAGCCTCGAGCGCCTCGACGCCCTGCTCGACCGGCCCGCCCAGCGCATCGGCCTCAGCGCGACGGTGCGTCCCCTGGAGGAGGTGGCGCGGTTCCTCGGCGGCACCCAGCCCGTCGAGATCGTCGCCCCGCCCAGCACCAAGGAGTGGGACCTGCGGGTCGTCGTGCCGGTCGAGGACATGACGATGCCCGAGGAGTACGACGAGGAGTCGGGCGACCCGGGTCGCTCGACCAGCATCTGGCCGCACGTCGAGGAGCACGTCGTCGACCTCGTCGAGCAGCACCGCTCCACGATCGTCTTCGCCAACTCGCGCCGCCTCGCCGAGCGGCTCACCGCGCGGCTCAACGAGATCGCCACCGACCGCGCCGAGCGGGCCGCCGCAGGAGTCGGGGAGGCCGACGGCCGGGAGGCTCCCGGCCACGGACCGCCGGCCCAGGTCATGGCCCAGTCGGGGCAGAGCAGCGGCGCCGGCACGATCATCGCCAAGGCCCACCACGGCTCGGTCTCCAAGGAGCAGCGCGCCGTCATCGAGGACGACCTCAAGCGCGGGCGGCTGCCCTGCGTGGTCGCCACCAGCAGCCTCGAGCTCGGCATCGACATGGGATCGGTCGACCTCGTCGTCCAGATCGAGTCCCCGCCGAGCGTCGCCAGCGCGCTCCAGCGCGTCGGTCGCGCCGGCCACCAGGTCGGCGAGGTCAGCCGCGGCGTGCTGTTCCCCAAGCACCGCGGCGACCTCGCGCAGACCGCCGTGTCGGTCGAGCGGATGCGCTCGGGCGCCATCGAGCGGATGGCGGTGCCGACCAACCCCCTCGACGTCCTCGCCCAGCAGGTCGTCGCCGCCCTCGCGATGGAGGAGTGGCACGTCGACGAGCTGTTCGCCCTCGTCACCCGCTCCGCCTCCTACACCCAGCTCCCCCGCTCGGCGTTCGACGCCACCCTCGACCTGCTGAGCGGGCGCTACCCCAGCGAGGAGTTCGCCGAGCTGCGCCCCCGCATCGTGTGGGACCGGGTGACCGACAAGCTCAGCGGACGCCCCGGCGCCCAGCGGCTCGCCGTCACCAGCGGCGGCACCATCCCCGACCGCGGGCTGTTCGGCGTCTTCCTCGTCGGCGAGAAGGCCAGCCGGGTCGGCGAGCTCGACGAGGAGATGGTCTACGAGTCGCGCGTGGGCGACGTCTTCGCCCTCGGCGCCACCAGCTGGCGCATCGAGGACATCACCCACGACCGCGTGCTCGTGACGCCGGCGCCCGGCATCCCGGGCCGCCTGCCGTTCTGGAAGGGCGACGCCCTCGGCCGCCCCGCCGAGCTCGGCGCGGCCGTCGGCGCGTTCACCCGCGAGCTGGCCGCCAAGCCGGTGGCCGCGGCGATCGCGAGTGTCCGCGAACGGGGCCTCGACGTCAACGCGGCCACCAACCTCGTCACCTACCTCGGCGAGCAGCGCGAGGCCACGCAGGTCGTGCCCAACGACACCCAGATCGTGGTCGAGCGGTTCCGCGACGAGCTCGGCGACTGGCGCCTGGTCGTCCACTCCCCCTACGGCACCCCGGTCCACGCCCCCTGGGCGCTGGCCATCAACGCCCGGCTGCGCGAGCGCTTCGACATCGACGGCCAGGCGGTCGCCTCCGACGACGGCATCGTCATCCGCATCCCCGACACCGACGCCGAGCCGCCCACCGGCGAGGTCATCGTCTTCGAGCCCGACGAGATCGAGCAGCTCGTCACCCAGGAGGTCGGCGGGTCGGCGCTGTTCGCCAGCCGCTTCCGCGAGTGCGCCGCCCGCGCCCTGCTGCTCCCGCGCCGCGACCCGGGACGGCGCAGCCCGCTGTGGCAGCAGCGCCAACGCAGCGCCCAGCTCCTGGAGGTGGCGAGCCGCTACCCCGCGTTCCCCATCGTGCTGGAGGCCGTGCGCGAGTGCCTGCAGGACGTCTACGACCTGCCCGCCCTGGTCACCCTGCTGGGTCGCGTGCAGCGGCGCGAGGTCACCGTCCTCGACGTCGCGACCACCCAGCCCAGTCCGTTCGCCCGCAGCCTGCTCTTCGGCTACGTCGCGCAGTTCGTCTACGAGGGCGACTCCCCCATCGCCGAGCGCCGCGCCGCCGCGCTGTCCCTCGACCAGGGTCTGCTGGCCGAGCTGCTCGGCCGGGCCGAGCTGCGCGAGCTGCTCGACCCCGAGGTGCTGACCGAGGTCGAGGCCGAGCTCCAGTGGCTCGCCCCCGACCGTCGCGCCCGCGACGCCGAGGCCGTCGCCGACCTGCTGCGCCTGGTCGGACCGCTGTCGACCGACGAGATCCGGGCGAGGGCGGTCGACGGCGCCGACGTCGAGACGTGGCTGTCCTCCCTCGACCGCCGGGTCGCGCTGGTCCGGATGGCCGGGGAGGACCGGTGGACCGCGATCGAGGACATCGGCCGGCTGCGCGACGGCCTCGGCGTGCCCGTCCCGGTCGGCACCCCCGAGGCGTTCCTCCAGCTGCCCGACGACCCGCTCGGCGACCTCGTCTCGCGCTACGCCCGCAGCCACGGCCCGTTCACCACCGCCGAGGTCGCGACCCGGCTCGGCCTCGGCGAGGCGGTCGCGCGACAGACCCTCCAGCGGCTCGCGCACCGCGGGCGGGTGCTCGACGGCGAGTTCCGACCCTCGGGATCGGGCACCGAGTGGTGCGACGCCGAGGTGCTGCGCAAGCTGCGTCGCCGCTCGCTCGCCCGCCTGCGCCAGGAGATCGAGCCGGTCGGCCACGACGCGGTCGCCCGCTTCCTGCCCGCGTGGCAGCGGGTGGGCGGCTCGCTGCGCGGGGTCGACGGGGTCGTCGCCGCCATCGACCAGCTGGCCGGGTGTCCCGTCCCCGCCAGCGCCCTCGAGCCGCTGGTCCTCGCGGCCCGCGTCCGCGACTACGAGCCGTCGATGCTCGACGAGCTCACCGCCTCCGGAGAGGTCATCTGGACCGGCCACGCGCCACTGCCGGGCAGCGACGGCTGGGTCAGCCTCCACCTCGCCGACCAGGCGCACCTGACCCTGCCCGAGGTCGAGGGCGACGAGCCCGACGGCCTCCAGCGGGCCGTCCTCGACGCGCTCGACCCGGGAGGGGCCTGGTTCTTCCGCCAGCTCGCCGACCGGGTCGGCTCCACCACCGACGCCGAGCTCAGCACCGCCCTGTGGGAGCTGGTGTGGAAGGGCCTGGTCACCAACGACACGCTCGCCCCGCTGCGTGCGCTCGTCCGCAGCGGCACGCCCTCCCACCGCACCCGGCGTACGCCACCGCGGATGGGGCGCACGACCCGGGGCCGGATGCCGGTGCGCACCGGCCCGCCCGAGACCGCCGGCCGCTGGGCGCTGCTTCCCGAGCGCGACGGCGACCCGACCCGACGCGCGCACGCCCGCGCCGAGCACCTCCTCGAGCGGCACGGCGTCGTCACCCGCGGCGCCGTCGTCAGCGAGCGCGTGGCGGGCGGCTTCGCGGGCGTCTACAAGGTGCTCAGCGCCTTCGAGGACACCGGCCGCTGCCGCCGCGGCTACTTCATCGAGGGCCTGGGGGCCGCTCAGTTCGGCACCGCCGGCGCGATCGACCGGCTGCGCACCTTCGCCGAGCCCGACAGCGCCAGGCCCGGCACCAAGCCGTCGGTCGTCGCCCTCGCGGCCACCGACCCGGCCAACGTCTACGGCGCCGCCCTGCCGTGGCCCGACGCCGGCGACCCCGAGCGCGCCGGCCACCGGCCCGGCCGCAAGGCGGGCGCCCTGGTCGTGCTCGTCGACGGCGCGTTGACCGTCTACGTCGAGCGCGGCGGCCGCACGCTGCTCACCTGGAGCGACGACCTCGACGTGCTCACGCCGGCGATGGCCGCCCTGGCCGAGGCCGCCCGCCGTGGCGCGCTCGGTCGGCTCACCGTGGAGAAGGCCGACGGGCAGGCGCTCATCGGCAGCGGCCGAGAGACCCCGATCCGGCTGGCGCTGACGGCGGCGGGGTTCGTGGCGACGCCGAAGGGGTTGAGGCTGCGTGCCTGAGGGGGACACCGTCTACCGGGCCGCGGCCAGGCTCGACCGCGCGCTCACCGGTCACCGGCTCACGCTCACCGACTTCCGCGTGCCGGCCTTCGCCACCGTCGACCTCCGCGAGGGCACCGTCATCCGCACCCTGTCGCGCGGCAAGCACCTGCTCACCCGCGTCGACCACGAGCGCGCCTGGACGATCCACACCCACCTCAAGATGGAGGGCTCGTGGCACGTCTACCCCACGGGCGAGCGGTGGCGACGTCCCGACGCCCAGGTCCGCCTGGTGCTGGGCATCGCGGGCCGCACGGCGGTCGGTTTCCAGCTCGGCGTCGTCGAGCTGGTGCCGCGCGAGCAGGAGGCCGGGCTCGTGGCGCACCTCGGCCCCGACCTGCTCGGGCCCGACTGGGACGCCGACCGTGCCCTGGCCAACCTGCGGTCCCAGCCGGCTCGCCCGATCGGCGAGGCGCTGCTCGACCAGCGCAACCTGGCGGGCATCGGCAACATGTACATGGCCGAGCTGTGCTTCACGATGGGTGTCAACCCCGCCGACGCCGTGGCGACGGTCGACCAGCTCCCCCGGCTCGTGCGCCGCGGCCAGCAGATGCTCCAGGCCAACAAGGAGCGGGCGATCCAGACCACGACCGGCGACCTCCGTCCCCGGGAGCGGATGTGGGTCTACCGGCGCGACCGCTCGCCGTGTCGGCGCTGCGGCACGCCGATCGCGGTCGCGATGCTCGGCGACCCGGGGCGTGAGCGGGCCGCCTACTGGTGCCCGAGCTGCCAGCCCGCGCGATGAGCCGGGTCAGGCGGCGGAGGCCACCACGTCGCGGGCCGGGCGGGCGCTGACGACCATGCCGAGGGCCGCCTCCTCGATCGAGACCGCGTCGGCGACCTCGCGCAGCACGTCCGACAGCGGCAGGTCCATCGCCTGGCACAGCGACGCCAGGAGCTCGGACGACGCCTCCTTCTGGCCCCGCTCGATCTCGGAGATGTAGCCCAGGCTGACGCGAGCCTCGGCCGACAGCTCCCGCAGGGTCATCCCGCGCTGCATCCGCGCACGCCGGAGCACGTCGCCGAGCAGTCGTCGGAAGAGCACCATGCGTGAGTCCTTGCTCTCGGAGTTGCGTGGGTGAGGAAGTCTCTGCCCCAACGCTACCCGAGGGCCCCTTCTTCCCGACCGGTTACCCGCACTTCGACGCCGATCAGGACCTCAGCTGGTCCGCCAGGAGCGCCAGGACCGCGTCGCACGTGGCCTCGCGGATCGCCGCCCGGTCGCCGTCGAGGCCCAGCAGGCGCGCCGTCGACCCGTCCGGACCGGCCACCGCCACCCAGACCGTCCCGACCGGCCGGCCCTCCTGCTCGTCGGGCCCGGCGACCCCGGTGGTGGCCAGGCCCCACGTGGTCGCGAGGCGGTCGCGCACGCCGCTCGCCATCGCGAGCGCGCACTCCTGGGACACCACGCCGTGCTCCTCGACCACCGCGGCGGGGATGCCGAGCGTCGCGACCTTGACCCTCGTGGCGTACGACACCACTCCCCCGACGAAGCCGCGTGACGCGCCCGGCACGTCCGTCAGCCGCGCCGCCAGCAGCCCGCCGGTCAGCGACTCGGCCGTCGCGAGGGTCTCGTCGCGCCGCGCCAGGGACGCCAGGACGCGCGCGGCGGTGTCGCCTGCCCGATCCCCTGACCACATGTCGGCGAGACTAGCCGCATGGCACTTCCCATCGAGGACTACGCACTCATCGGCGACCGCGGCACGGCCGCTCTGGTGGGCAAGGACGGCTCGATCGACTGGCTCTGCCTGCCGCGCTTCGACTCCCCCGCGTGCTTCGCGGCGCTGCTGGGCACCGAGGACAACGGCCGGTGGCTGCTGGCTCCGGCCGACGAGGTCGTCGCCACCAGCAGGCGCTACGTCGACGGCACCGCGGTGCTCGAGACGACGTTCACCACCGCGGACGGCGAGGTGGTGCTGCTCGACGCGATGCCGGCCCGCGACGGCCGCGCGGACGTCGTACGCCGCCTGACGTGCACCCGCGGCACGGTGCGGATCCGCCACGACTGGGTGGTGCGCACCGATTACGGCCAGGTGCGGCCGTGGGTGAGCCGCGAGAGCGCGCACGGCAGTGAGCTGGTGGTGGCGGTCGCGGGTCCCGACAAGCTCGTCCTCCGGGGGCCCCACCTGCCCCGGGGCCACGACGGCCACCACAGCGACGAGTTCGACCTCTCGGCCGGCGACGAGGTGACGTTCTCCACCACCTGGGTGCACTCGTGGAACGACGTGCCCGAGCCCCTGGACTTCGATCGGCGCATCGCCGCCACGATCGCCGACCAGCGTGCCTGGTCCGACCACGCGCCCGGCGACGTCGCGCACGCCGACCTGGTGCAGCGCAGCCTGCTCACGCTGCTGCTCATGACGCACGACGAGACGGGCGGGATCGTCGCCGCCCCGACCACCTCGCTCCCCGAGCACTTCGGCGGCGAGCGCAACTGGGACTACCGCTTCTGCTGGTTGCGCGACGCGGCCCTCACCCTGGAGTCGCTGCTCGGGGCCGGATACCCCGACGAGGCGCTCCAGTGGCGTGACTGGCTGCTGCGGGCAGTGGCCGGCGACCCGGCCGACCTGCAGATCATGTATGCCGTCGACGGCGGCCGCCAGCTGCCCGAGCGCGAGGTGCCGCACCTGCCGGGGTATGCCGACAGCAGGCCCGTGCGGATCGGCAACGGCGCCGTCTCGCAGCGGCAGAACGACGTGCTGGGCGAGGTGATGATCGCGCTCGAGCTGGCCCGCGAGGCCGGCCTGCACGAGACGCCCAACTCGTGGGCGCTGCAGCGCGCCCTCGTCGACGAGCTCGCCGAGCACTGGGACGAGCCCGACAACGGCCTGTGGGAGATCCGCGGGCCGCAGCGCCACTTCACCCACTCGCGCGTCATGGTCTGGGTCGCGTTCGACCGCGCGGTGCGGGCGATCGAGCGGCACGGCCTCGACGGCCCGCTGGAGCGGTGGCGCGAGCTGCGCGACCGGGTGCGCGAGGAGGTGCTCGACAAGGGCTTCGACCACCAGCGCGGCACCTTCACCCAGCACTACGACACCACCGAGGTGGACGCGTCGCTGCTCACGATCCCGCTCGTCGGCTTCCTGCCCGGTGACGACCCCCGCGTGCTGGGCACGATCGGCGCGGTGCGCGCCGACCTGTCGGTCGACGGCCTCCTCCTGCGCTACCGCACCGAGACGGGGGTCGACGGGATCCCCGGCGACGAGAACCCGTTCCTCGCCTGCTCGTTCTGGCTGGTCTCCGCGCTCGCGGCCGCCGGGCGCCGCGACGAGGCGCACGCGCTGATGGATCGCCTCTGCGCACTGGCCAACGACGTGGGCCTGCTCTCGGAGGAGTACGACGTCGGCCACCGCCGGATGGCGGGCAACTTCCCGCAGGCCTTCAGCCACCTGACCCTCGTGCAAGCGGCCCTCGCCCTGCGCTGAGCAGGACGAGGGCCGCGAGCCGGGACAGGTGGACCGTCAGCTGCGACGGACCTTGACCGTGACGACCTCCCGGGCGCCGCGGACCTTGCGGCTCCCGGCGTACTTCACCACGATCTTCTTCGTGCCGGCCTTGGCGAACCGGTCGAGGCGGACGAACGCCTTGCCCTTCTTGAGCTTGACCGTGTACTTCTTGCCGCCGGCCTTGACCACGACCTTGCCGGTGACGCCGGCGATGCCGAGCGAGGAGGCCTTGATCTTGAGCCGGGTGCGGGTCTCGCCGCGGACGACGCGTCCGGGCTTGGTGCGGACCTTGAGCGCGCCCTTGGCCTTGCGGACGTCGATCGGCAGCGAGAACGACGTGCCGGTGGTCGGCCCGGTGAAGGTGATCAGCTGCTTGCCGGTCTTGACCTTGCCCTTGAGCTTCACCGAGACCGCGGCGGTGCCGTAGTCGTCGTAGACGGCGGTGCCGAGGGTGTTGTTGACGGCCTGCGCGTCGAGCGCCTTGTCGCCGACCTTGACGTCGAGCTTGGCGTCCTTGGGGTCGGTGGGACCGGTCATCGCCAGCGACGACAGCGCGAGCTCCACCTTCTGGCCGAGCCGGTAGAAGCGCGGGGCGCCTGCCGGCCAGGTGACGTTGACGTGCTGCTGGTTGGTGTTCACGGCCAGCGGGGCCTTGGCGGCGAACTGGGCCATGTAGTCGACCATGGCCTGCAGGTCGACCTTGCCGGTGTCGCGCTTGGCCGTGGCCTGGTTGAAGGCGCGGAAGTTGTCGCCACCGCCCGCGAGGAACGAGTTGGCCGTCACCGAGTACTGCGTGGCGGGCTCGATCAGCTTGCCGTCGAGCCACATGCCGGTGACGCGGTCACCCTCGGCACGGGTGGGGTCGTAGGTGGCGAAGAAGCCCTTCGACACGCCCAGGCGCAGGAACGGCCGGGTCGGGACCGGGCCACCCGGGTTGGTCTGCCACTGCTGCTCGAGCAGCGTCTTGATCTGCGCGCCCGTCATCTTCATGTTGACCAGCGTGTTGGCGAACGACTGGACGTTGGCCGCCTGCTTGTAGGTCAGCTTGGCGGGGAAGCCGCCGGCCACGCCGCGCATGTCGTCGCGCAGGCCGCCGGGGTTCATGAACGCGATCTGCGCCGCTCCCGCCTCGGGCGTGGACGTGGCCCAGCGCTGGACCTCGGCGACCAGGTTGCTGAGGGTGGACTCGCCGCCCCGGTTCTCGGTGCCGCTCGCCAGGCGTGCCCGGTCGAACGCCCCCGCGACGGAGCCGAGCTCGGCGGCGCCGAGCACGTTGCCACGGGCGACGGCGGCGTCGACGGTCTGCTTGACCTCGGCCTTCAGGTCGATCGCGGCCTGCGCGGTGAGCGCGAGCGTGCCGGCTGCGACGACCTCCTGGCTCACGACGCTGACCGCGTCGGTGTCGGGGTCGACGCTGAAGACCAGCTTGTTGAGGTTGGTGCCGTACTGACCGGCCGAGACGACCGGGCGACCGTTGATCGTGTGGTTGTAGGCCAGGTGCGTGTGACCGGAGATGATCGCGCTGACGTCGTTGTCGACCCCGTTGACGATCCGGCCGAACGCGTTGTCGTTGCTCTGGGCGTCGGCCAGCTTGGTCGTCGGAGCGCCCTCGTGGACGAGCAGGATGACGAGGTCGGCGCCGTCCGCCTTGAGCGCGTCGGCCGCGGCGTTGGTCTCGGCGATGATGCTGCTCACCTTGACGTCGGCGATGCCGGTGGGGCTCACGAGCGAGGACAGCTCCTCGGTGACGCCGCCGATGAAGCCGACCTTCACGCCGCCGACGGTCGTGGTCCAGGTGCCGCCGTCGGAGGCGTCGGCCGGGTCGGGCGTACGCGCGGTGATGTCGGGCAGCGCGTAGGAGCTGTCGGACTTCTTGCGGACGTTGGCGGCGATGTACTGCCACGTCGCCCCGCCGTAGGGGTTGCCGGTGGCGTCGAAGGGCGCCATCACGCGGTTGACGAGGTCGGCGTAGCCGCCGTCGAACTCGTGGTTGCCCGCCGCGGACACGTCGAGGCCGGCCGCGTTGAGGGCGTCGAGGGTGGGCTTGTCCTTCTGGATGAAGGAGTCGAAGGTCGAGGCGCCGATGAGGTCTCCGCCGGCGGCGAAGACGGTCGGGCCCGAGTGGTCGGCCTCGAGCTGGGCGACGGCGCCGGCGAACTGGGCGGCACCCGCCTCGGCGCCGTTGGCGAGCAGTCGACCGTGGAAGTCGTTGGTGGCGAGGATCTGGACGTCCGTCGGCACGGCGTTGGCCGGGGCGGCGGTGGCGACGACCGCGAGCGGTGCTGCGAGCAGCGCCGTCAGGGATGTCGCGAGGGCGAATCTGCGACCGGTTCGTGATGCTGGCACGAGTGGGTGGCCTTTCATCAGGGTGGGTGGGGGCACACCCTAACCCGCTCGCACGGCGGCTGACCGGCGAAGAACGAACCCGCTGTGGACATCTCCCGGCCCGGGCACGACAGCGGCCCCCGGCCTGCCGTAGCAGGGCGGGGGCCGCCGGTGGCCGAGGTGTCAGGTCAGCGCCTGATCCTCACCTTGACCACCGTCTTGTCGCGCTTGACCGTGTCGTCACCGAGGTAACGCACGACCACCTTCTTGGTGCCGGGACGGTTGAAGGCGGGGAGCTTGACCATGGCCTTGCCGTCCTTGACCTTGAACCGGAACACCTTCTTCGAGCCCTTGACGTTGACCTTGATCCAGCCGGTGGCCCTCTCGTCGCCGGCCTTGACCCGCACGGTGAACCGCACCTTCTTGCCGACCGTGCCCTTGGCGTCGCGCACCTTGAGGGTCGGGTCCACCTTCGTCGGCTCCGTGGTCGTCGGGACCGGTGCGTCCTTGGCGGTCACCGTGACGGTCACGGTGCCCTTCGAGGACGCGTGACGGTCGTCGCCGGTGTAGCCGATCGGCAGCCGGTGCACGCCGACCGGCAGGGCGCCGGCGGCGATCGCGATCGAGGCCTTCCCACCGACCAGCGTGGCGTCCAGCGTCATCTGCCCGAGGCCGAGGACGACCTGGCCGGTGGCGCTGCTGGGCGTGACCGCGACAGGGATCGATCCCGCGGAGCCGTCCTTGATGGTCACGTCGGTGGCCACCACGGTCGTCTCGATGCAGTCGACCTCGATCGGAACGAGCACAGTCGTGCCGGTCTTGTCACCGGTCAACGTCAACGTCTCGCCACTCGCGCAGTCGGGCAGCACGACGTCGACCGAGGCAGTGCCGGTCTCGTCGAAGCCCGGCAGCGCCGCCTGGACGGCCGTGGTCACCGGCGTCGTGCCGAGGACCTGGTCGCCGAGCGCGATCTCGAGCTCGGTGTCGGTCAGGTCGCCCGGACCGCTCATCGAGAGCGAGGACACGCTGAACTCGACGTCGTCGCCCGGAGCGTACGACGCCGGCGCCTGCGCCGGGAACGTGACGTTGACAGCGCGCTGCGAGTAGTCCACCGGCAAGGGCTGGTCGCCCGCGTCGGTGTCGGCGAACTCGGCCATGTACTCGACCATCGCGGCCAGGTCCACCTTGCCGGTGTCCTGCTTGCCCGTCGCCTGGTTGAACGCGCCGAAGTTGTCGCCGCCTCCTGCCAGGAACGAGTTGGCCGTCACCGAGTACGACGTGGTCGCATCGACCGGCTCACCGTCGAGCCACATGGCCGTGATGCGGGATCCCGCGGGCTTCGTGGCGTCGTAGGTGTAGGTGAAGCCCTCGGAGACGCCGAGTCGCAGGAACGGCCGGCTCGCGCCGGTCGGCTGCCACTGCTGCTCGAGGACGTCCTTGATCTGGGCACCGGTCATGTCCATGTTCACCAGGGTGTTGGCGAACGACTGGACGTTGGCCGCCTGGCGATAGGTCAGCGTGCGCGGGAATTCGCCCGACACGCCGACCATGTCGTCACGCATGCCGCCAGGGTTCATGAACGCGATCTGTGCGCCTCCCACTGTGGCGGGCGTCGCCCAGCGCTGCACCTCGGCCACCAGGTTGCCCAGGGTGGACTCGTTGCCGCGGTTCTCGGTCGTGCCGTTGGCCAGCTTGGACCGGTAGAACGGGCCGTTGATCTTGCCCAGCTCCTCCGCGCCGAGGGTGTCGGCCGCGTCGACGGCCGCGTCGACGATCGCCTTGGTCGGGGCATCGACGGGGTAGAGAGCCGCACCCGTGCCGTTCTCCAGGTCGAGCAGGGTCTGCGTCACGGCCTCCACCTCGCCGGTGGCGGGGTCGACCTCGAACAGCAGCTGGTTGAGGCGCGTGCCGTACTGACCGGCGGAGACCACCGGCCGCTCGGTCACCTCGCGGTCCGCCCAGCCCGCAACCGGGAAGGAGCAGTTGTAGGCGAGGTGGGTGTGGCCCGAGACGATGGCGTCGACGTTGTCGTTGACGCTGGTGATGATCGAGCCGAAGTCCGAGGCCGGGTCGTCGTCCATGGTGGCGCACGCGGTGCTCGGAGCACCCTCGTGGACCAGCAGGACGATCACGTCGACGCCGTCGGCCCGCAGGGCGTCGGCCTCGCGGTTGGTGGCGGTGACGATGTCCTCGATCTCGACGCCCTCGATGCCGGCCGGGGAGACCAGCTCGTCGAGGTGCTCGGTGACCGCGCCGATGAAGCCGACCTGGACGCCGTCCATCTCCTTGACGAACGTCGGCTCGAGCAGGTCCTCGGCGGCAGCGCCGGGCTTGTCGACGTTGGCGCCGATGTACTCCCAGTCGGCGAGCGGGATCACCCGGTCGACGAGGTCGGCGTAGCCGGCGTCGAACTCGTGGTTGCCGACCGCGGAGACCTCGAGGCCCGCCTCGTTGAGCGCGTCGATCGTCGGGACGTCCTTCTGGATGAAGGACTCGAACGTCGAGGCGCCGATGAGGTCACCGGCCGCGGCGAACACCGTGTTGGGCCGCTGCCCCCGCAGCTGCTTCACGGCACCGGACAGCACCGCTGCGCCGGCGTCGTTGGGGAACGGGGCGCCGGTGCTGTTGAGCAGGCGACCGTGGAAGTCGTTGGTGCCGAGCACCTGGATCTCCACCGGCCCGTCCGCGGCGGGCGCCGTGTCGATGCCCACGATCTCCGGGTTGTGGTCGGAGGAGCGGTACGGGTTGGCCACGTAGAGGTTGGTGACGTTGGTGTTGAAGCGCGCGTACTCGTAGTAGACCGACTCGTAGGCGTTGATGTCCCACACGTCGACGCCCTCGACGGTCGCGAGCGCCGCCTCGTTGGCGAGCACGTGGTCGAGCGAGCCGACCATGCCGTCGAAGTTGTAGCTCTCCTCGCCCTCAGTGTCGGAGTCGAGGTTGGTGTAGCCGGCCGCCTCGAGGACCTGGATCGGGTCCTCCTCGGAGTAGGCGTTGAAGTCGCCCGCCAGGAAGACGCGCGAGATGCCCCGAGCGGTCTTGAACTCGTTGGTGAACGTCACGAGCGCGTTGGCCTGCAGGATCCGACGGTCGTTGGCGTTGCCCTGACCGTTGGGATCTGCCGTGCCGGAGCCCTTGGACTTGAAGTGGTTGACGATGACGGCGAAGGCGTCGGCGTCAGCCGTTCCGACCTTCTTGAACGCCTGGGCGACCGGCTCACGGGCGTCGGCGAAGGCCTCGGTGCCCGTGGAGAGGTCGGCCAGGACGTCGGACGCCCCGACCAGCGCGACGTTGGCCGGCTGGTAGATGAATCCGTTGCGGATCACGTCCTGCTCGCTGAGCGGGGGCAGCTCGCTCGCCGCGGGCGACGGCACCGCGGCCCAGGTGCCCGCGCCGGCGGCCGCGTTGAGGGCGTCGACGAGCTTGTTGATCGCGAAGTCACGGTCCTTGCCGAACTGGACCGAGTTCTCGAGCTCCTCGAGCGAGACGATGTCGGCGTCGGCGGTGTTGATCGCCGCGACGATCTTGTCCCGCTGCCTGACGAGGTTCGCCTCGTTGGCCGCCCCGCGAGGTCCGTTGGGGTTGCACTGGTTGTTGCTGATGGGAGCGCCGCTGCGGTCGTTGTAGTAGGTGCACGTGCCCAGGCCCGAGCTCACGAACTCCGCGCCCGTGGTCGGGAAGAAGTTGAGCACGTTGAACGTGGCGAGCTTCAGGTCGCCGCCCACCTCCTCGGGAGCCGAGGGACGCGTCTGGCTGAAGTTGATCGTTCCGGTCGGGTCGCCGACGACCTGCGACTGGGGCAGGACGCGCCAGGCGTTGAAGCCGTAGGTGAACACGACGGGCTTGGGGAACGTGATCGCCGATCCCACGCGGACGCTGTGGGTGTCGGTGAACCACGGGAAGGGCTTGTCGTTGTTCTGCGTCGTGGAGAAGGTCCACGACGAGCCGTCGTCGAGGATGATCCGGTGCGCGTCGTTGTAGCGCTTGCGCTCGGCGACCTGAGCGGTGGCCTGCGCGTCGATGATCTCGGTCGGGGCGACGAGCGGCTCGGCGCTGTTGGCCACGACGCCGAGCTCGCCGCGGAAGGCGGTGGAGTTCGAGCCGTCGTTGTAGTAGGGGCCACCGTCGTAGACGTCGGTCGCGGTCCACGGGGCGGTCGGCTGGAAGAGCTCACCCTCGGCGAGCTCGCGGGCCTGGTCGAGCGCGGTGCCGGTGAGGCAGCTCGTGCCCGGCAGCGCGCAGTCGGTGCCGGGGATCACGGTCTTCGGCGTCACCGTGCCGAGCGAGGCGATCGAGGTCACGCCCGAGTCGGTGGCGACGATCTGGGTGGCCCCGGAGAACTCGGCGGCCTGGCCGGTCACCTTGACCGAGTCGCCCACGGCCGGGTAGCTCGCGAAGCCGGACGTGCCGCCATAGACGAACACGGCGTCGGACGCGTCAGGGGTGTCGGCACCCGGGGTCTGGATGTAGAAGCCGTTGAGGCCGCCCGCCGGGTACGACGCCGTGACGACGCCCTGGGTGGTGACGGTCTGGCCGTCGAGCGGGGTCGCCGCCCCGGTGCCCTGGATCTGGGCGATCGGGGTGACCGCGCCGGCTGCGGGCGTCACGGAGATGGTGAACGTCGTGGAGCCGGAGTCCTCATCGGCGTCGGTCGCCGTGACAGTCACCGAGGAGTTGCCGGTCGTCGCCGGCGTGCCGGAGACCTCGCCCGACGTGGAGCTGATCGAGAGCCCGGCGGGCAGGCCCGTCGCGGACCACGTGTACGGCGTCGCGCCGCCCGTCGCGGTGACGGTGAACGGCGTGATCGGCTCGCCGACCACGAAGGACTTGTTGGTCACGGTGGCGACAGCCGGGCCGGTGACCGGGCCGGCCGCGGACGCGGTCGGCGACGGTCCGGCGGTGGTGAAGTCCGCGCTGTTGTTGTCGGTGTCCTGGTTCCGGTTGAGCGACACGGTGGCCGACGCAGGTGCGCTGGTGGCGGCCGTCTCGAAGCTCGTCGCACCCGTCGTACCGACCATGTCGAGGATGCCCGGGGCGCCCGCGAGGTTGCCGGCAGTCGTGTTGGGGATGACCGAGGGGATGGTCGCGAGGATGACCTGACCACCCGCGCCAGCCATGCCGATGACCGGGCTGGCGGTCTGGTCAGGGGCCGGTAGCGCATCTCCCACCGCACCCACCCCAGACATCTGGACGAGCCACGTGCCACCCGCGGGGACGCTGCCACTCAGGGCGACCGGGTTGCCCCCGGAGTTGCCGGTGGCAGCGCGGTAGTGCAGGTACTTGCCCGCCAAGCTGATCGGGGCGGCCGTCGGGTTTCGCAGCTCGACGAAGTCTGCGTTGTAGACGGCGCCGGTGTTGCCGCCGGCGCCATAGACCTCGCTGATGACGAGGTCGGTGCCGGCAGGGTTGGCGGTTGCTGCTGCGATCGGGGTGAGTCCGGCGGCCAGGACGGCCAGACCCGCTCCCACCGCGATACGACGCGGTGAGGGGAGCGCGGGTGTGCGCATAGGTGCTCCGAATGTTCGGCTGGATGTGTCCGACGCATCTTCGCCTACGGCGGCCCGGAATCCGTTCCGCCCCTCGGGGCAATTCGTGCGAGTGTTGCCAAAACTTCACCGGCGGGTTGGTGATCGCGCGCAACCGCCGTCTCAGGCGCCTCGCGAGCCCCTCTGGCGCCTCACGTCACGGAAGAACTCGTACCCCGACCACATCGTCATGACGACCGCGGCGGCCAGCGTCGCCTGGGCGAGGTAGAAGACCACCTCGCCGAGCGGGCCGGGCCAGAAGTCGAAGGCCCCGCCGTGCGCGTCACCGTGCGGCAGCGGCATGATCAGGCCGGACAGGGCGACGGCCTGCAGCACCGTCTTGATCTTGCCGCTCTGCGCGGCGGGGATGACGACGTCCTTGAGGACCGACAGGCGCAGCAGCGTCACGCTCCACTCGCGCAGCAGCACCAGGATCGTGACCCACCACCAGACGTCGCCCACGACCGACAGCCCGATGAGGGCCATGCCGGTGATCGCCTTGTCGGCGATGGGGTCGGCGATCTTGCCGAAGTCGGTGATGAGGTTGTGCTTGCGCGCGAGGTCGCCGTCGATCTTGTCGGTGATCATGGCGACGGCGAACAGGCCGAACGCGACCCAGCGCCAGAGCGGGTCGTTGCCGCCGTCGTGCAGCAGCGCCCACCCGAAGAAGGGCACCATCACGATGCGCAGCGTCGTGAGCACGTTGGCGATGTTGAAGTTGGACGCCTGCTGGTGCTGGGTCGTCATGCGGCTGCCCCGTCCACCCGTGCGACGAGGTCGACGCCGTCGGTGCCGGTGACGGTGGCGCTCACCAGGTCGCCGACCCGGGCGTTGCCGGCGCCGGTCAGCAGGGTCGTGCCGTCCACCTCGGGGCCCTGGTGCGCGGCGCGTCCCTCGATCACGCCGTCCTCGACGGACTCGACGAGGACCACGACCCGCTCGCCGACGCGCTCCTCGGCCCGCTGGGAGTTGAGCTCCTCCACGAGCGCGGTGACGTGCTCGGTGCGGGCCCGGATCTCGTCCTCGTCGAGCTTGAGGTCGTCGGCGAACCCGGCCGCCTCGGTGCCGTCCTCGTCGGAGTAGCCGAAGACGCCGGTGACGTCCATGCGCGCGGCCTCGAGGAAGTCGCACAGGGCCTGCAGGTCGTCCTCGGTCTCCCCCGGGAAGCCCACGATGACGTTGGACCGAACGCCCGCCTCCGGGGCCAGCGAGCGGATCCGCTCGAGCAGGCCGAGGAAGCTCTCGGGGTCGCCGAAGCGGCGCATCCGTCGCAGCACCGCGGCGCTGGCGTGCTGGAACGACAGGTCGAAGTAGGGCACCACTCCGGGGGTGGAGGCGATCGCCTCGATGAGGCCCGGCCGGGTCTCCGCGGGCTGCAGGTAGGACACCCGGACGCGCTCGATGCCGTCGATGGCGCTCAGCTCGGGCAGCAGGGTCTCCAGCAGCCGGAGGTCACCGAGGTCCTTGCCGTAGGACGTGGAGTTCTCGCTGACGAGGAACAGCTCCTTGACGCCCTGGGTGGCCAGCCACTGGCCCTCCTGCAGGACGTCGCTGGGACGACGGCTCAGGAAGGACCCGCGGAAGCTGGGGATCGCGCAGAACGAGCAGCGCCGGTCGCAGCCGCTGGCCAGCTTGAGCGGCGCCATCGGGCCGGCGTCGAGGCGACGGCGTACGGCGCGCGGGCCGGTGGCGGGCGCACCGGCACCGATCTCACCCACCTCCGCGACCACGTCGTGGCCGGGCACCGACACCGCTGCGGCGTCGCGCTCGACCGGCGAGATGGGCAGGAGCCGGCGCCGGTCGGAGGGGGTGTGCGGGTGGTGGGTCTCCCCCGCCACGATCGCGCGCAGCCGCGCGGCGATGTCGGGGTAGTCGTCGAAGCCGAGCACCGCGTCGGCCTCGGGCAGCGACTCGGCGAGGTCCTTGCCGTACCTCTCGGCCAGGCAGCCGACGGCCACCACGGCCTGCGCCCGGCCGCCGTGCCCGGCCGACGCCTTGAGGTCAGCGGCCTCGAGCAGCGTGTCGACCGAGTCCTTCTTGGCCGCCTCGACGAAGCCGCACGTGTTGACCACGACGGTGTCGGCCTCCTCGGCGTCGTCGACGAGCACGAAGCCGCCCGCCTCGAGCCGTCCGGCGAGCTCCTCGGAGTCGACCTCGTTGCGGGCGCAGCCCAGCGTGACGACGGCGACCTGCAGCGGGGCCGGCAGGGCGTCGGTCAGGATCTCGGTTTCAGTGGTGGTCATCGCACCCGTGAGTATGACGGGTCCAGGCCCGCGACCCCGCACCGCCGAGGCGTGAGGGCCGCCACGCGCGCCCCTGAGACGCACCCCTCACCGTTCATCCGTTGGGGCGTCACGCACCCCCCGGGATCAACCGTCGTCACCGGGGGTACTGCACCGGCATGGAGTTCACCACCATCAGAGGAGACCTCGGGGCGCCCCTCGAGGACGTCGCGCAGGAGGCCGTGGACGCCACGGCCGCGACGTACGCCCGCACGCCGGGAGTCGACGTGGCGGCGACGCTGCGCGAGCACCTGCGCGGGCGAGGCATCGACACCACCGACGCGACCGTCGAGCAGCTCGCCGAGGCGATCCGCGCCGGCCGCGAGGTGCGGCTCGGCCGGCACGACGGCTCGGTCGACCCGCACCCCTGACCGGGTCAGTCGGCGACGAACGTCCCCTGGCCGGCGACACCCGGCTCGCCCACCGGGCGGGGGTCGCCGCCGGCGAGCGACACGGTCACGGCGCCGTCGGTCGAGTCGACCCGCACCGGCGGGGAGGCCTTGAGCTCGCGGCTCCCGCCGACGGCGAGGTTGCCCTTGAAGACCTGCTCCCCCGCGCCGTCGCGCACCACGACGCGCGCACCACCCGACGCGGCGGTGATGACGACAGCGACCGGCTCGGCCACGGGCGCGTTGCCCGCGCCCTGCGGGCCGCCCGAGCCGTTGAGCACCGGTGTCGTGCTGCGCAGCTCCGGCGGGGTGTCCATGACCAGGCGCGCGATCGACCAGGCCAGCACGAGGGCCATCACCACGGCGACGAGCACCGACCAGTTGGGTCCGCCGCGGGTGCCGCGGATCGAGCCGTGCGCGCCCGTGGCCAGCTCGGCCTCGAACACCCGGCGCGGGTTGATGGGCGCGTGGGCATAGCGCTCGTCGTAGGACGCCAGCAGGGGCGCGACGTCGATGCCCAGCACGCGGGCGAGGGTGCGCAGGTGGCCGCGGGCGTAGAAGTCGCCGCCGCACGGCTCGAAGTCGTCGACCTCGACCGCCTCGATGACGTGGGGGCGGATCCGGGTGCGCTCGGCCAGCTGGTCGACCGTGAGCCCCAGCCGGGTGCGCGCCGCCGCCAGCTCCGGGCCGATGACCGGGTCCTCGGCGGGCTCCACCTCGAAGTCGTCGAGCACCAACGGCTCGACCGGCTCACCGGGCCGCGCGATGGCCCGGACGCGGTCGCCCCACGACTGGGTCTCCTCCACCAGGCTCACCCGTCCCGGCCGGCGCAGCTCGCGTCCCTCGAGCTCGTCGTCCTCGGCCGTGACGATGTCGCGCCGCACCTCCGAGCGCCGGGCGGCACCGGTCTCGCGCAACGCCACCGGGGTGGGGCTCGCCACGACCGGCGACGCGACGTGCTCGGCAGGCTCGACCGGCTGGACGACCTCGGCGGGCTCGACGGCCTCGGCGGGCTCGACCACCTCGCCCTCCACGACCTCGTGCTCGGCGTGCTCGGCGGCGTCCGCCGACCCGGGGAGCTCCGCGTGCTCGGGCGCCTCGGGCTCGAGGACGACGATCTGGCTGCTGTCGCGGGCGACCCGGCCGAGCGCATCGGCGAGGTCACCCGCGGTGCCCGTGACGTGGGTGGAGAGCCCGAGCGGCACGGCGAACGGCGCCCCGTGGAGCAGCCGCGACAGGCTGGTGTGGCGCCGGCCGGCGCGGGTCAGCTCGGCCTCGACCAGCTCGGGGTTGTGGGGCACGACGACGAGCCGGCCGTCGCGGAGCAGGCCGCGGCGCGGCGTGTGCTCGACGTGGTGCACCGCCGACCAGGGCAGGCCCCGCCAGGTGCGGCCCAGGCGGATCCGGATGCCCTGGGTGTCGGCGACGAGGAGCGGCGTGCGGGCGTCGACGAGGCCGGCGAGCCAGTAGGCGCCCAGCAGGCCCATCGCGACCACGAACGCCCAGTCGAGCGCCGAGCCGCTCTGCGTGGCGCGCGCCAGGTAGGCGATGGCGACCGCGGACGCGGTCAGTCCGACGCCCGCGGCGACGGCCGCGCTGCGGCGTACCTCCACCGCGTCCGGTGCGACCGCGAGCCCTCCGGGCTCACCGGTCGCGGCATGGTTGTCGTCCTCGTGCACTGCTGCCTGCATCGACGTGGCGCCCATCAGGCTCCCCCCTCCAACGTGGCGATCACGGAATCGATCTCGTCCGGCTTGACCAGGACGTCACGCGCCTTCGAGCCCTCGCTCGGCCCGACGACCCCGCGGCTCTCCAGGATGTCCATCAGCCGGCCGGCCTTGGCGAACCCGACGCGCAGCTTGCGCTGGAGCATCGAGGTGGAGCCGAACTGCGTGGAGACGACCAGCTCGATGGCCTGCACCACGAGCTCCATGTCGTCGCCGATGTCGTCGTCGAGCTCGCGCTTGGACTCCTTCGGCGCCGTCACGTCCTCGACGTAGGTCGGCTCGAGCTGGTCCTTGCAGTGCTTGACGACCTGGTGGATCTCGGCCTCGGTGACCCACGAGCCCTGGACGCGCACCGGCTTGGACGCGCCCATCGGCAGGAAGAGGCCGTCACCCTGACCGACGAGCTTCTCCGCACCCGGCTGGTCGAGGATGACCCGGCTGTCGCCGAGCGAGCTCGTCGCGAACGCGAGTCGCGAGGGGACGTTGGCCTTGATCAGGCCGGTCACCACGTCGACCGACGGGCGCTGCGTCGCGAGCACCAGGTGGATGCCGGCGGCGCGGGCGAGCTGGGTGATGCGCACGACCGAGTCCTCGACGTCGCGTGGCGAGACCATCATCAGGTCGGCGAGCTCGTCGACGATCACGAGCAGGTAGGGGTAGGGGGTGAGCGTGCGCTCGCTGCCCGCCGGCACCTCGACCTTGCCGGCGCGCACCGCCTTGTTGAAGTCGTCGATGTGGCGGAACCCGAAGTTGGCCAGGTCGTCGTAGCGCATGTCCATCTCGCGCACGACCCACGCCAGCGCCTCGGCGGCCTTCTTGGGGTTGGTGATGATCGGCGTGATCAGGTGCGGCACGCCCTCGTAGGCGTTGAGCTCCACCCGCTTGGGGTCGACCATGATCATCCGCACCTCGTCGGGCGTGGCCCGCATCAGGATCGAGGTGATCAGCGAGTTGATGAACGACGACTTTCCCGAGCCGGTCGCGCCGGCGACCAGCAGGTGCGGCATCTTCGCCATGTTGGCCACGACGAAGCCGCCCTCGACGTCCTTGCCGAGCCCGGCCACCATCGGGTGGTGGTCGGCCCGGGCCGTGCCGGAGCGCAGCACGTCGCCCAGGGACACGATCTCCTTGTCGACGTTGGGGATCTCGATGCCGATGGCCGACTTGCCGGGGATCGGGCTGAGGATGCGGACATCGGCCGAGGCGACGGCGTAGGCGATGTTCTTCGACAGCGCGGTGACCTTCTCCACCTTCACCGCCGGGCCGAGCTCGACCTCGTAGCGGGTGACCGTCGGGCCACGGGTGTAGCCGGTGACGGTGGCGTCGATGCCGAACTCGTCCATCACCTGCATCAGCCGCTCGACGACCGCGTCGCTGGCCTTGGAGCGCGCCTTGTGCGGCGAGCCCGGCTTGAGCGCCGAGTTGTCGGGCAGCGAGTAGGTGATGTCGCCCGAGAGCGCGAGCTGCTCCACGCGGGCCGGGAGGGGCGTGTGGGGTGGCGGCTCGAGGGTGCCGGTGTCGTCCCTGCCAGCCCCCGCGACGGCCGGGGTGACCTCGGTGGGCGCGTCGCCCGAGAGGTCGGGGTCGGCGAACAGGTCGATGCCGTAGTCCTCCATCGGCTCGGCGTCCTTCTTGCGCCGACGCTTGGAGAGCTCGCGGTCGGCGAGCACCGGGCTGTCGTAGGCGGGATCGCCCATGTCGGGGTCGACCCCGTCGTCGAGCGCGGAGCGCCGGCGCGCGCGCACCGGCTTGGTCGGCTCCTCCGACCCCGGCTCGGGGGCCGGGGTGCGGCCCAGGGCCCGGTCGCGCAGCGCGGCGAGCCTCGCCGGCACCTGGTAGACGGGGGTCGCGGTGATGATGAGGACCCCGAAGACGGCGAGCAGCGTCAGCAGCGGCACCACGACGTACGTCGTCTGCATGAGGTCGAGCAGCAGGCTCGAGGTGACGTAGCCGATCGCGCCCCCGGCCTCCTGGAGGTTGGTCGCGTCGCCGAGGACGGGCTGCGGGTTGCCGTTGGCGATGTGGACGATGCCCAGCAGGCCGAGCCCGAACGCGGTCCAGCCGATCACCTGGCGGCCCGCGGGGCCGTTGCGCTCGGGGTCGCGCAGGGTGCGCCAGCCGGCGTAGACCAGGAACAGCGGCACCAGCCAGCCGACCTTGCCGACCGCGCCGGCGGTCATCGAGCGGGCGACGTCCATGACGCCGCCGGGCAGCTGCCACCACACGGCGGCGGCCGCGACCATCGCGAGGCCGAAGAGGAAGAGCCCGACCCCGTCACGGCGGTGCTCGGGGTCGAGGTCGCGGGCCGACTGCCCGATCGAGCGCGCGACCGCACCGACCGCGTGGGCGGCACCGAGCCACACGGCGGCGACCAGGCGGCCGAGGGCGCCGAACGCCCTCGCCACCGGCCCCGACCCGTTGCGCACCGCGCGGGGCGCGGGCCGCGAGCCGGAGCCTCGTGCGGACGCGCTCGAGCGGCTCCGACCCTTCGCCGAGGAGCGAGGGGCGGGAGGCTTGCTGGTACTCCGTGATCGGGTGCTCGAACCCTTGGTGGTGCGCTTGGATCCAGACGTGCTCGAGCTCCGCGACCCCGGCGGGGAAGACGTACGGGTCGCCATGGTCCGACCCTACGGCCACGTCACACCAGTCACAGGGACCACAGAGGTGCGTGTCGTCCGCCCGGGCCGGGCGGAGCGGAGGACGGGCGGCCCCGGCGCAGACGGGCGGGAATTGCTCACCAAGGGGTCTTCCTGACCGACCGGACGGGCGCTTATGGTGACCCCGATCACCCGGCCGACCGGTGCCGGGGGACGTCTCGTCTCAGGGAAGAAGAACTACGTGAAGCTCCTCAACAGGGGGCTTGCACTCGCCGTCGTGGGCGCCGGCCTGGCCGCCGTCCCCACGCTCGGAGTGCAGGCAACAGCGGCACCGAGTGCCGAACCTTCGCTGCTCTCGCAGCTGCGCGACCAGGCCGAGGGCTCGGTCGCCATCAGCAAGGAAGCCGCCACCGGCAAGGCCGGTTTCGTCCGCACCAACGGTGACCTGCTTCCCGGCAGGGCCGCCCGCGATGCGGCCGGTGCCAGCGCCAAGGCCGACGCCTACCTCGACGAGTTCGCCGGTGTGCTCGGCGCGCGCAGCAGCGAGCTCGAGCAGGTGCGGGTGGACGCCGGCCCGCTCGGCTGGACCGTCACCTACACCCAGGCCTACCAAGGCGTCCCGGTCTTCGGATCGACCCTCAAGGCCAACGTGGACAAGCAGGGCGACCTCACCTCGGTCACCGGCTATGCCGCGCCCGACCTGTCGCTGAGCACCACGCCGGCGACCACCGCCGGCGAGGCCGGCGAGGCCGCGGTCGCGATCGTCAAGGAGTTCCCGCCCACCTCCGCCGACTCCTCTGCCGCCGACACCACCGGCCTGCGCGCGGGCGACGCCGAGCTCGTCGTCTACCGCAAGGGCTCGGTCAAGGGCGAGGACGGCGACGCCGTGCTCGCCTGGCAGGTGGACGTGTCCAACGTGACCGCGAAGGGCGGGAGCGTCCACGACGTCCTGTTCCTCGACGCCACCAGCCTCAAGCCGGTCAACCGCTACTCGCGCATCCACGAGGCGCTCGACCGCGAGCTGCTGACCGTCACCGACGACGGCGGCACCCCTGACGAGGTCAGCGACGACGTGCGCGAGCGGGTGTGGCAGGAGGGCGACCCGTTCCCGGGCGCCCTCGACCAGGACCAGCAGAACCTGCTGATCTCGAGCGAGGAGACCTACAACCTCTACGCGAACATGTTCGGCCGCGACTCCTGGGACGGCGCCGGTGCTCGGATGATCACCGTGCACAACCGCTCGGACCGCTGCCCCAACGCCTCGTGGAACGGCACCTTCGCCAGCTACTGCCCCGGTGTCTACGACGACGACACCGTGGCGCACGAGTGGAGCCACGCCTACACCCAGGAGACCTCCGGGCTGATCTACCAGTGGCAGGCCGGTGCGCTCAACGAGTCGATGTCGGACGTGTTCGGCGAGGTCGTGGACCTGGTCAACAACCGTGAGGACGAGGGTGAGGGCGACCTCTCCGCCAAGCGTCCCGACGGACTGTGCTCCACGCACTCCCCCGCGCTCCCGCAGCTCACGATCAACTCGCCCTCGTCGATCGCGAAGGACTGCCTCACCGGCGGTGCGTCGTTCGGCAGGCCGCTGACGGGCGCGGGCATCAGCGGCGACGTCGCGGCCCCCACCGACGCGGTCGAGGCCGGCGGCGGCACCAACCTCGACGGCTGCTCGCCCTACGACCAGGACGTGACCGGCAAGGTCGTCCTCGTCAACCGCGGCCTGTGCTCCTTCGAGGAGAAGGCCGCGGTCGCCACCGCCGAGGGCGCAGCCGCGCTCATCATCGGCAACCGCGAGGAGGCGCCGCTGGGCATGTCGGGTGCCGACCAGACCCTCGTCAGCACCGTCTCGATCGGTCTCTCCGACCGCGAGTCCATCCGCACCGCCATCGCCTCCGGCTCGACGGTCAACGTCACCATGCGCGACGTGGGCGGCGACCGCTTCGACTCCTACCGCTGGCTGCTGAGCGAGAAGTCGTCGGCGTTCGGCGGTGCCATCCGCGACATGTGGAACCCGACCTGCCACGGCGACCCGGGCAAGGTGTCGGACGCCGAGTACAAGTGCGGCACCGACGACGCCGGCGGCGTGCACAGCAACTCCGGCGTCCCCAACCACGCGTTCGCCCTCGCGGTGGACGGTGGCGCCTACAACGGCCAGACCTCGACCGGTCTCGGTCTCGACAAGGCCGTCAACCTCTGGTGGCGTGCGCAGTCGGCCTACCTGACGCCGACGTCGGACTTCACCGACCTGGCCGACGGCCTCGAGGCGTCCTGCGCCGACCTGACCGGCAAGCCGATCAACAAGATCACCCTGGGTGCCGGCGACGTCCAGCCGGCGGCGCCGATCACGGCCGCCGACTGCGGCGAGCTCGCCAAGGTCATCTCGGCCACGGAGCTCCGCAAGGAGCCGGTGCAGTGCGACTTCCAGCCGCTGCTCGACCCGAGCGCGCCGTCGCTGTGCGGTGACGGCTTCGTCACCGACGTCGCCTGGAGCGAGGACTTCGAGGACGGCCTGGCCGGCTGGACCGCCGGCAAGGAGGTCGTCTACCCGGGCGGCCTCAACGAGCCGTGGGTCTCCACGTCGGTCGAGGGACACCCGGGCAAGGTCGCCTTCGGCCCCGCCCCGGACAAGGGCGAGTGCTCCGGCACGGCCGGCGACTTCTCCAGCCGCGACTCGATCTCCAGCCCGGTGGTCGAGGTCGGTGAGATGCTCCACCCCAAGCTGACCTTCGACCACTCGGTCTCGACCGAGCTCGGCTACGACGGCGGCAACCTCAAGGTGAGCATCAACGGCGGCGCGTTCGAGACGGTCCCGGCGGACGCGTACCTCTACAACGCACCGATCGAGCTCGCCGAGGCGGGCAACACCAACCCGCTGGCCGGGGAGCCGGGCTTCACCGGCACCGACGGTGGCACCCTCAAGTCGGGCTGGGGCACGTCCGTGGTCGACATGGACGCGCTCGGCCTGGTCTCCGGCGACACGATGCAGCTGCGCTTCGACATCGGTCGCGACGGCTGCGGCGGCGTCATCGGCTGGTCGGTCGACAACGTCAAGCTGGTCGACTGCAAGCTGCCGACCAAGGTCGCCGTGGTGCGCAAGCCCGAGCCGAGCACGTTCGGCGAGGCCTCCACGGTGGACGTGACCGTGTCCCGCGACGGCAGCGTCGGCTCGGCCCCCACCGGCACCGTCAAGGTGACCGACGCCGCGGGCAAGGAGCTCGGCACCGCCGAGCTCGGCGCCAACGGCAAGGCCACCGTGGCCCTGCCGGCCGACCTCCCGATCGGCGCCAACGCGCTGACCGCGAGCTACCTCGGCAACCGTACGCAGGCGCCGTCGAAGGCGGCGTTCACCGCGACGGTCGTCGGCGCCTCCTCCACCAAGGCCCGGTCGAAGACCAAGGTCACGGTCAAGCCGAGCAGGCCGAAGGCCGGCACGAAGGTGACCTTCGTCGTCAAGGTCAAGGCCGACGTCAAGGTCACCGGCAAGGTCACGGTCAAGATCGGCGGCAAGAAGTACAAGGCCACGGTCAAGAAGGGCAAGGCCACGGTGTCGATCGCCAAGGGCCTGAAGGCCGGAAAGTACAAGGCGAAGGCGACCTACCTCGGGTCCGACACCGTCAAGCGCAGCACCGACACGGTGAAGTTCACCGTCAGGCGCTGACCGGCATCCAGCAGCACCCAGCAGCACCCAGCACCATCACCGGAGGCCCCGGCGGAGCAGTCCGTCGGGGCCTTCGGCCTGCCTCAGGTCGCGTCGAGGCCGCTCAGCCAGGGCAGGACCACCTGCAGCGTGGGCGCGGCCAGGATCAGCACGGCGAGCAGCGAGACGGCTGCGGCCTGCACCCGGCGCGGACGCGGGTCGCGCAGCACCTCGACCCGGGCCGCGATCGAGCCGCCCGACCCGAGGGCGCCGGCAGGGGCGGGCGTGCCGGCCAGCGTCAGCAGGGCCGAGAGCAGGGCCCGTCGGTGGCCGTCCTGGCACGCTGCCCGGTCGGCGAGCACCTCGACCAGCACCTCCACCTCGTCGCGGGCGGCCGCACTGGCGACCCAGCGCGGGAACGCGCGGTGCAGCACCGTGAACGCCTCGAGCGCCAGGTCGTGGCGTGAGCGCAGGTGGGAGCGCTCGTGCTCGAGGACGGCGGCGAGCTCGGCGGGGGCGAGCCGGGTCAGGGTGGAGTGCGACACCACGATGCGCGAGCCACTCATGCCGGGCACGCAGTAGGCCACCGGCAGGGGGTGCTCGAGCACCGACAGCTCACCGTCACGACGGGCGACCAGGTCGACCCGGTCGCGGTGCTCGCGCCGGATCCGCCGCAAGGAGGTGCCGGTGCGGTGGCCGCTCAGCAGCAGCCTCGCCAGCACCACGAGGGTCATGCCGAGCGCGAGCGCCGCCACGGCGACGTCGCTCCTCGAGGCTCCGGGCCCCCACAGGCAGGCGGTCACCAGGGACAACCCGACACCGAGGGCAGCCAGGACGGCGGCCAGCGCCGTGCTCTGCCACAGCAGCATCGCCGCGGCCGGCGTCCGCCGCAGACGGGTCCAGCGCGACAGGGCCCACGGCAGCGGCCCGGCCAGCAGCACGGCGAGCACGCCGAGGACGAGGGGGGTCGGCATCGACAGGCCCGGTCAGCCGATCTCGTGGAGGGCGCGACGCAGCGCGGCGAGGTCCTCGGGGCTGGCCTCGCCGACGAACGAGACGAGGGCCTGCTCGCGGTCGCGGCTGGTCTCGGGGAGCGCCTCGTGCATCAGCTCGGCCGTCATCGCGGCGCGGGTGAGCCGCGGGGAGTAGCGGAACGCACGACCGTCGCGACGGCGTACGACGACGTCCTTGCGCGCGAGCCGGTCGAGGACGGTCATCACGGTCGTGTAGGCGAGCTCGCGGTCGCGGTGGCTGGTGAGGCGCTCGTGCACCTCGCGCCCGCTCGCGCCCGGAGCGTCCCGGCCGGAGGTGGCGTCGAGGTCCCAGAGCACCTCGAGGACCGCCTGCTCGAGCTCTCCCATCCGGGGGGACCTTGGACTCATGGACAGGAGTCTAGGGGCCCTGTCGGCCCACCTACGACTGACCGTAGTATCTACTACGCTCTGTAGTAATCTTGCGCCGAAAGGGTGCCCATGGACGTCCTCGACATCGCCCGGTGGCAGTTCGGGATCATCACCGTCTACCACTTCCTCTTCGTCCCGTTGACGATCGGGCTCACCGCCGTCATCGCCGGCCTGGAGACCGCCTGGGTGCGCACCGGCAAGGAGGAGTACCTCCGCCTGACCAAGTTCTTCGGCAAGCTCTTCCTGATCAACTTCGCGATCGGCGTCGTCACCGGCATCGTGCAGGAGTTCCAGTTCGGGATGAACTGGTCGGACTACTCACGCTTCGTCGGAGACATCTTCGGCGCCCCGCTGGCCGTGGAGGGCCTGCTGGCCTTCTTCCTCGAGTCGACGTTCCTGGGCCTGTGGATCTTCGGGTGGGACAAGCTCCCCCGCGGCCTGCACGCCGCGTGCATGTGGCTGGTGCACCTCGGCACGCTCGCGTCGGCGTGGTTCATCCTCGCCGCCAACTCGTGGATGCAGCACCCGGTCGGCTACCGGTTCAACCCCGACTCCGGGCGGGCCGAGCTCATCGACTTCTGGGCCGTGATGTTCAACAAGGTCCAGGTCATCACGTTCCCGCACGTGATCCTCGCGGCCTACATGACCGCCGGCACCTTCGTGCTCGGCGTGGCGGCCTACCTCTACATGAAGAAGCGCCACGAGGCCGACCGGCCGATGTACTACGGGGCGATCCGGCTCGGTGCGGCCATCACCCTGCTCGCCGGGCTCGGCGTCGCGATCACCGGCGACGTGCAGGGCAAGGTGATGACCGAGGTCCAGCCGATGAAGATGGCGGCGGCCGAGGGCCTCTACGAGACGAGCGACCGCTGCGCGCCGTTCTCCATCTTCACCGTCGGCACCCCCGACGGGAAGGAGGAGAAGTTCGCCATCACGGTCCCGTGCGTGCTCTCCTTCCTCGCCACCGGCTCCATCGACGGCAAGGTCCAGGGCATCGACCCGCTGAGCGAGGAGTACGTCGAGAAGTACGGCTCCGACCCGACGTCCAAGGCCTACACCGACGGCGACTACACCCCGGTCATCCCGGTGACCTACTGGTCGTTCCGGTTCATGATGGGCCTCGGCGTCTTCGCGGCGGCCGGTGCCGCGCTGATCCTGTGGATGACCCGCAAGGGCCGCCAGCCCCAGGTCCGATGGCTCGGCGCGCTCGGCATCAGCCTGCCCATCGCGACGACGCTGGCCTCGTCCTGGGGGTGGATCTTCACCGAGATGGGTCGCCAGCCCTGGGTCGTGTTCGGGCTGATGACCACCGAGTCCGGGGTGTCGCCGGGAGTCTCGGTCTTCGAGGCGGCGACGTCGCTCATCGTGCTGACGGCGATCTACGCCGTGCTCGCGGTGATCGAGGTCAAGCTGCTCATCACCTACGTGAACAAGGGCGCCGACCCCTACGAGGAGCCGCCCCGCGTCCCGGTCGGCGGCGGCTCCGACGAGGACGCCCCGCTCACCTTCGCCTACTGACCTGCCGACCCTGTTGCCCCGGAGAGAGACACCATGGAACTGACCACCGTCTGGTTCGCCCTGATCGCCGTGTTGTGGGTCGGCTACTTCTGCCTGGAGGGCTTCGACTTCGGCGTCGGCATGCTCCTGCCGGTGCTGGCCCGCGACGAGACCGAGCGCCGCGTCATGATCAACACCATCGGCCCGGTGTGGGACGGCAACGAGGTGTGGGTGCTGGTCGCAGGCGGCGCCACCTTCGCGGCCTTCCCCGAGTGGTACGCGACGCTGTTCAGCGGGTTCTACCTCCCGCTGCTGCTGATCCTCGTCGCGCTGATCGTGCGCGGCGTCTCCTTCGAGTACCGCCACAAGCGGGAGGAGATCGCGTGGAAGGGGCGCTGGGACCAGGCGATCATCTGGGGGTCGTTCGTGCCCGCCGTGCTCTGGGGCGTCGCGTTCGCCAACATCGTCGCGGGCGTGCCGATCGACGCCGACAAGGAGTTCACCGGCAGCATGCTCACGCTGCTCAACCCCTACGGGCTGCTCGGCGGCCTGGTCACGCTGACGCTCTTCGCCACGCACGGCGCCCTGTTCGTCGCCCTCAAGACCGACGGCGACATCCGCCACCGCGCCCGCGCCCTCGCCCTGCGGATCGGCGTGCTCGCCGCTGTGCTCGCCGTGGTGTTCCTGGTCTGGACCCAGCTCAAGACCGGCGACACCCTGAGCGCGATCGCCTTCGCGGGCGCCGCCCTCGCCCTCATCGGCGGGCTCGTCTCGGCCGCCGCGGGCCGGGAGGGCTGGGCCTTCACCGGCACCTTCGTCACCATCGCGCTGGCGGTCGGCGGGCTGTTCCTGGCGCTGTTCCCCGACGTGATGCCCTCGACGACCGACCCCGCCTTCTCGCTCACCACCACCAACGCGGCCGCGACGGCCTACACGCTGAAGGTGATGACGTGGGTCGCGGTGATCTTCACCCCGATCGTCCTGGGCTACCAGGCCTGGACCTACTGGGTGTTCCGCCGGCGGATCTCCACGCACCACATCCCCACCGCGGTCCTCGCGGAATCCCCCCAGTGAAGCCGCTCGACCCGGCCGTCCTCACCCACCTCCGACCCGCTCGCGGCGCGCTGGCCGTCGTCGTCGCCGGCGGGATCGTGGGCGGCGTCGCCACGGTGGCGCAGGCGTTCGCCCTCGGGGCGCTCGTCGTCGCGGCCGTCTCGCCGCCCGACGGTGGGTGGCAGACCGCCGCCTGGGCGTTCGGTGCGGCCGTGCTGGTGCGCACGCTCGCGGCCTACGCCGGCCAGCGGGCGGCGGCGCGCGCCGGGGGCGAGGTGTCGGGCGCGCTGCGCCAGCGGCTGCTGGACGCCGCCCGCCGCACCGACGGCGTCGCCCCGGCCCGGCTCGTCGTCCTCGCCACGCGCGGGGTGGCGGGCGTCGAGCCCTACGTGACCCGCTACCTGCCGTCCCTGGTGCCGGCCGCCGTGCTGCCGGTCCTCACCCTCGCGGCGATCACCTGGCTCGACCCGCTGTCGGGCCTCGTCGTCGCCCTCACCCTCCCCCTCATCCCGGTCTTCGCGGTCCTCGTCGGGCTCACCACCCGCGACCGCGCCCGGACGCAGTGGCGCGCCCTCGAGGCGCTCTCGGGCCACTTCCTCGACGTGGTGCGCGGCCTGCCGACGCTCGTCGCGCACAACCGCGCGGAGGCGCAGGTCGCGACGATCCGCTCGGTCACCCACCGCTACCGCCGCGCCACGGTCGACACCCTCCGCCTCGCGTTCGCCTCCTCGTCGGTGCTCGAGCTCGTCGCGACGCTGTCCGTGGCGCTGGTGGCCGTGACCGTGGGCCTGCGGCTCGCCTCCGGGTCCGTCGGCTTCGAGGTCGCCCTCACCGTCCTGCTCCTCGCCCCCGAGGCCTACTGGCCGCTGCGCCGGGTCGGTGCCGAGTTCCACGCCGCCGCCGAGGGCACCGCCGCCCTGGCCGACGCCGACGCGCTCCTCGCCGAGGCCGCGGGCGACTCCCCCGCCGCCGCCGCGCGGCCCGACTCCCCGGCGCTGGCGACGAGGGGCCTCGAGATCGGCTACGCCGGCCCCCTCGCGGCACCCCTCACCGCGCCGCTCGACCTCGACCTCCCCCTCCGCGGGCTGGTCGCCGTCGCCGGTCCGTCCGGGTGCGGCAAGTCCACCCTCCTGGCCACCCTCCGCGGCGAGCTCGCCCCGCTCGCGGGCGACGTGCTCGTGGGCGGCACCGCGCTCGACCAGGTCGACCCGGCGTGGTGGCACGCGCAGGTCGCCTGGGCGCCGCAGCGGCCGTTCCTGCTCGCCGACACGATCACCGCCAACGTCCGGCTCGGCCGTCCCGGGGCGAGCGACGCGGAGGTCCGCGAGGCGCTGCGCAGCGTCGGGATGGACGACGTCGTGCGCGCCCTGCCCGACGGGCCGGCCACCGTGCTCGGCGAGGACGGAGCCGGGCTGTCCGCGGGCCAGCGGGCCCGCATCGGGCTCGCCCGCGTCGTGCTCGCCGATCGCCCGGTCGTGCTCCTCGACGAGCCCAGCGCCCACCTGGACGAGGAGACCGAGCAGGTGCTGCTCGACACCCTGGCCGTCCTCGCCCGCCGAAGCCTGGTCGTCGTGGTCGCCCACCGCCCGGCCGTGCTCGCCGCCGCCGACCGCGTCGTACGCCTGACCCCCTCCCCCGCCGCCGGGAGCGCCGAGCCCACCGGGGCCGTCGGGCCCCCCGAGGCTGCCGAGGCCGCCGCAGGCGCGCCCGCCGATCGCCCCGCGACCGCGCCCGTCGTGGTGGCCGCCGAGGACGACGACGCCCGACCCCGCTGGGGACTCCGGACCGCCACGGTGCTCGGCGCGCTGTCCACCGCCTCCGGCGTCGCGCTCACCGCCACCGCCGGCTGGCTGATCACCCGCGCCAGCGAGCAGCCGCCCGTGCTCTACCTCATGGTCGCGATCGTCGGCGTGCGCCTCTTCGGCCTCGCCCGGCCCGTGCTGCGGCACGCCGAGCGCGTGCTGAGCCACGACGTGGTGCTGCGCGAGCTGGCCGAGCGGCGGGCCGCCGTCTTCGCCGACCTGGTGCCCCTCGTTCCCGGTCGCCTCGGGCCACGCCGTGGCGACCTGCTCACCCAGGTCGTCGACGACGTCGACGCCCTGCTCGACGACCGCCTGCGGGTCCGCCAGCCGGTCGTGACCGCCGTGCTGGTCGGCGTGGCGGCGGCCTGCCTCGCGGCACTCGTGTCCCCCGTCGCCGGCGCCGTCGTGCTGGCGGTCGCGGCCACGGGCGGCCTCGCCTTCGTGCTCGCGCGGCGCGGCACCGCGGCGGCCGAGCCGCAGGTGGTGGCCCACCGGGCGCTGCTGGGCACCCGGGTCGAGGAGCTCGTCCACGGCGTGCGCGAGCTCGAGCAGTGGGGCGCGACCCAGCGTGCGCTGGACTCCGTGCGGGCGGAGTCGGACGCGCTCTCGCGCGCCCTGCGACGCTCGGCGCGCGCCGTCGCGGCCGGCACCGCCCTGACCACCGTGGCGGCGGGTGCCGGCGTCGTCGCGGTCGCGGCGCTCGTCGACCCGTCGAGCACCACCCCGGCCCGCCTGGCCCTGCTGCTCCTGGTGCCGCTGGCCCTGGCCGACGCCACCGCGACCCTCGCCGACGCCGGCGCGCTGGCGGTCCGCGCCCGCGCCGCGCGCGAGCGCCTCGACCGGCTCGCCCAGACTCCCCCCGCGGTCACCGACCCCGACGTGCCCGCCGCGATGCCCGAGGCGTACGACGTCGCGATGCACCACGCCGAGCTCGGCTGGACCGAGCGGCCGGCGCTGGCGCTGGAGCACCTCGCGCTGCGTCCCGGTGAGCACCTCGGCGTCACGGGGCCGTCCGGCTCGGGCAAGTCGACGCTCGCCGCCACGCTGGTCCGCTTCATCGACCCCCTCGCGGGAGAGGTCATGCTCGGCGGCACCGACCTGCGGCGGCTCGCGCTCCACGACGTACGCCGGCGCGTGGGGCTCGTCGACGACGACCCGCACGTCTTCGCCTCCACCGTCGCCGAGAACGTCCGGCTCGCGCGCCCCGGGGCCGACGACGACGCGGTCCGCGCCGCGCTCGACCGCGCGTCGCTCGGCCCCTGGGTCGACGCGCTCCCGGCCGGCATCCACACCCACGTCGGCGACGGCCGGCGCGAGGTGTCCGGCGGCGAGAGGGCGCGACTGGCGCTGGCCCGCTCCCTGCTGGCGGACCCGCCCGTCCTGGTCCTCGACGAGCCGACCGCCCACCTCGACGGCCCGACCGCTCGCGCCGTCGCCGACGAGATGCTCGGCTCCGCCGCGCGCGCGGGCCGCTCGATCGTGTGGATCACCCACGGCACCGTGGGCCTCGACGCGATGGACCGGGTGGTCCACCTGGAGCCGGGGGCGGCGCCCTCGGTCAGTGGGCGTGCTCTCGCGAGGAGCGCAACGGCAGGGTGAAGCGGAAGGTGCTCCCCCGGTCGAGCTCGGAGGACACCGACAGCGTGCCGCCGTGCGACTCCGCGATGCGCTGCGCGATCGGCAGCCCCAGCCCGGTGCCCGGCACCGACAGCGCGTTGGGGTTGGTGGAGCGGTGGAACGCTGAGAACACGCTCTGCTGATCGGCCGGGGAGATGCCGATGCCGGTGTCGGTGACCTCGACGCTCACCTCGTCGTCGCCCACCGACATGGCCACGGTCACCGCGCCGTCCTCGGGGGTGTACTTCACGGCGTTGTCGACCATGTTGTCGATGACCCGGGCGAGCTCCTCGGGATCGCCGAACACCACCACGGACCCCAGGGCGGGGCGGTCGAAGCGCAGCCTCACCCCGGCCTGGTTGGCCCGGATGCTCAGCAGGTCGACGCTGGCCTCGCACAGCTCGGCGAGGTCGACCGCACGCCGCACGGTCTCGCGCCGGCCCTGGATGCGGGAGTAGTGGAGCAGGTTGGCGACGAGGTTGTTGAGCCGGCCGGCGTTGCGGATGATCGCGTCGATCGACGCCAGCTCGGGATGCCGGTCGGCGATCAGCTCGGCGTGGCCGAGGATCGCGGTCAGCGGCGTCTTGAGCTCGTGGGAGATGGTCGCGATCAGCTCGCTGCGGTAGCGGGCCAGCTCGCGGAGCTCCTGCACGAGGCGCTGCTCGGTCTCCAGGACGCGGGACGCGCGCACGGTCTGCGCGACGAGCCTCCCCACCTCGAGCACCGCGTCGGCCTCGGCCGGGGTGACCGGGCGCGCCCGTCCACCGAAGCCGAGCACGAGGTAGCCGACGAGGTCGTCCTGGGAGACCAGCGGGCACACCAGCACCCGGTCGACCCGCAGGCCTCGCATCAGTCGTTGCAGGCCGGCCGCGCTCCGCGGCAGCTCCTCCGGCGTCTCGTCGTCGACCCCGAGCTCGAGGAGCACGAGCCGGTCCGCGAGGCGGGTGAGGTCCTCGCGGAGCCCCGGCACGTCATGCTCGGGAGTGAAGGCGTGCGGGGCGCCGACGCCGAGCTCGCTGCCCTGGGCATCGCTGGGGAAGGTGCGCACCACCGTCTGCACGGTGCCGAGCGACTCGGCGACGGCCACCACGGCCGCCCCGAGCGCCTGGGCGAGGTGCTGCGCGGTGGCGGCGCCCGCGACCGTGGTGAGCATGCGGTCGAGGCGTACGCGGTCGGTGAGCCGCTCCCGCTCCCGGGCGTTGGAGAGCGCCACGCCGGCCTGCACCGCGAACATCTCCAGCAGCTCGCGGTCGGCCTCGTCGGGCACCCGTTCGTCGGCCGGCAGGTCGACGGCCATGTTGCCCAGCAGCTCCCCGCCCGCCGAGTAGAGCGGGGCGTAGAGCGCGTGCTCGGGGTGCCACGCCTGCGGGTCGGGGACGGGGTCGAGCTCGGGGATCCACGCCGCCTGCAGGCGCTCGGGCGACATCCGTCCGGCCGGGACGAAGCGGAGGATGCCCCACTTGTCGGCCTCGCGGAACTCGTCGAGGATCTGCTCGGCCGGGGTGCGGCGGTGCAGGATCTGCGCGACCACCTCGGGCGGTCCGGCGACGTGGGTCATCACGAGCGCGTCTCCCTCGAGCCGGGCGATCGCCGCGACGCCGTAGCCCAGCACGTCGACGACGCCGTGCGCGATCTCCTCGAGGATCACCTCGGTGTCGGTGGAGGAGTTGACCCGCCGCATCAGCTCGGCCAGCCGGCTGAGCGCGCCCTGGTTGCGCGGCATCCCCACCTCCCCTCGACGCCGACCGGCGCCCTGGTCCCTGTGCTGCCGGTCCCGCCCGGGGTCCTGCGTCGATGCTAGGGCCCGTCAGGCCTCGATCACCACAGGGATGATCATCGGACGACGCCGGTGCGCGCGGTTGACCCACCGGCCGACCACGCGGCGCACGGTCTGCTGGAGCTGGTAGCTGTCGTTGGTCCCCTCGGCGACGGCGGCGTCGATGGCGTCGATGATCGGCTGGCGGATGTCCTGGAGCGTCGCCTCGTCCTCGGCGAAGCCGCGGGCGTGGATCTCGGGCCCGGAGACGACCTTGCCCGTCACCGAGTCGACGACGACGATGACCGACAAGAAGCCCTCCTCGCCGAGGATCCGGCGGTCCTTCATCGAGGCCTCGGACACGTCGCCGATCGTGGTGCCGTCGACGAACACGTAGCCGACGTCGACCTTGCCGACGATCCGTGCCACCCCGTCGATGAGGTCGACGACGACCCCGTCCTCGGCCAGCACGACGTTCTCGACGCCGGTGGCGCGCGCGAGCTCGGCGTTGGCCCGCATGTGGCGGAACTCGCCGTGCACCGGCAGCACGTTGCGCGGCTTGACGATGTTGTAGCAGTAGAGGAGCTCGCCGGCGCTCGCGTGACCCGACACGTGCACCAGCGCGTTGCCCTTGTGCACGACGTTGGCGCCCAGGCGCGAGAGCCCGTTGATCACCCGGTAGACGGCGTTCTCGTTGCCGGGGATCAGGGAGCTGGCCAGGATGACGGTGTCGCCCTCCTCGAGGTGGACGAAGCTGTGGCTGCGCTGGGCGATCCGGCTCAGGGCCGACAGCGGCTCGCCCTGCGAGCCGGTGGAGACCAGCACCTGCTTCTCCGGCGGCAGGTCGGCGAGCTCCTTGGCGTCGACCATCACGCCGGGCGGGACGTTGAGGTAGCCGAGCTCCTGGGCGATGGCCATGTTGCGCACCATCGAGCGGCCGACGTAGCCGACCTTGCGACCGTGCGCCACGGCGGCGTCCAGCACCTGCTGGACGCGGTGCACGTGGGAGGCGAAGCAGGCGACGATGATCCGCTGGTCGCTCTTGGCGAAGACCCGCTCCAGGACCGGCGAGATGTCCTTCTCCGAGGTGGTGAAGCCCGGCACCTCGGCGTTGGTGGAGTCGGTGAGGAAGAGGTCGACGCCCTCGTCGCCGAGGCGGGCGAACTCGTTGAGGTCGGTGATCCGGCCGTCGAGCGGGAGCTGGTCCATCTTGAAGTCGCCGGTGTGCAGCACGACGCCGGCACCGGTGCGGATGACGACCGCGAGCGCGTCGGGGATCGAGTGGTTGACTGCGACGAACTCGAGCACGAACGGGCCGAACGTGATCGTCTGGCCCTCGGCCACCTCGTAGTGCACCGTCTCCTTGAGCCGGTGCTCGCGCAGCTTGGAGCCGAGCAGCGCCAGGGTCAGCTTGGAGCCGACGAGCGGGATGTCGCCCCGCTCGCGCAGCAGGTAGGGGGTCGCGCCGATGTGGTCCTCGTGACCGTGGGTGAGCACCAGCGCCTCGACGGCGTCGAGGCGGTCGCGGATGGGCGCGAAGTCGGGGAGGATCAGGTCGACGCCGGGGTGGTGGTCCTCGGGGAACAGCACGCCGCAGTCGACCAGCAGCAGCCGGCCGTCGTACTCGAACGCGGTCATGTTGCGGCCCACCTCGCCCAGTCCGCCGAGAGGGATGACCCGGAGGCCTCCTGCCGGCAGTGGGGCGGGCGCGCTCAGGTCGGGGTGGGGATGGCTCAAGGGATTCCTCGTGTTGGTGTGGTCGATCAGATCAGGCCGGCGGCTGCCAGGCCGGTGCGCAGCGCAGCGACCTCGTCCTCGTCGAGTGCGACGAGCGGGCCGCGGACGCGGCGGTTGTCCAGCACCCCGAGCAGCTCGAGGGCTGCCTTCGCGGTGGTGGCTCCGTAGTTGGGGACGCCCATGACGGCCGCGAAGGCCGGCACGAGCGCCGTGTGGATGCGCAGGGCCTCGGCGTGGTCGCCGCGGACCCAGGCGTCGATCATCGACGCCAGCTGGTCGCCCGCCGCGTGGCCGACGACCGAGACCAGGCCGACGCCGCCGTAGGCGAGGTAGCCCAGCGTGGCGACGTCGTCGCCGGAGTAGACGGAGTAGCCCATCTCGGTCAGCTGCGCGGCGCGGGGCAGCAGGCCGGAGGCGTCCTTGACCGAGGCGACGTGGTCGTAGCGCCGCATCGCCTCGTAGGTGTCGAGCTCGATGAGGCTCGCGGTGCGACCGGGCACGTCGTAGAGCATGACGGGCAGGTCGGTCGCCTCGGCCACGGCGGAGAAGTGGTGGCGCAGGCCGACCTGGCCGGGCTTGTTGTAGTAGGGGCTGACCAGCAGCACCCCGTCGACGCCGATCTTCTCGGCCTGGCGCGCCAGCTCGACCGAGTGGGCGGTGGAGTTGGTGCCCACGCCGGCCACCACCGTCGCGCGGTCGCCGACCGCGTCCTGGACGGCTCGCAGGATCTCGCCGTCCTCGGCCACCGACGTCGTCGGGCTCTCGCCCGTCGTGCCACTGACGACCACACCGTCGTTGCCGTGGGCGACGAGGTGGGCGGCGATGCGCCCGGTGCCCTCGAGATCGACGCTGCCGTCCTCGTGGAACGCGGTGGCCATCGCGGTGAGGAGGCGACCGAACGGGGCGTTGGAGCTCATGGTCGAAGGTTATCGCCCCACCTCCGCGCGAGTCGCGGCGCCGAGCCGCACACGGGTGTCGGCGGGTCGCCCCATACTGGGCCGATGGCGTACGACGAGGTGCTGGCGCAGCGGATCGACGAGCTCCTGACGGGCGAGCAGGGCCTGACGTCGAGGAGGATGTTCGGCGGCCTGGGCTACCTGGTCGACGGCCACATGGCGGTGGCCGCCGGCAGCCAGGGCTCCCTCATGGTGCGAGCCGACCCCGCCGACGCCGAGGCGTGGGTCGACGGCGCCGCGGTGAGCCCGATGGTGATGCGCGGGCGACCGATGGCCGGCTGGCTCCTGGTGGCCGCCGAGGCGCTCGCCACCGACGACCAGCTGCAGCTCTGGCTCGACCGCGGCGTGGGCTACGTCCGCACCCTCCCGCACACGTAGGGGCCGGCCTCCGTCAGCGCGCGGCGACCCGGGCCCGGAGCACCGGCAGCACGTGGTGCTCGAGCATCGGGGCCAGGTCGTCGGGGTGGTCGTCGAGCGGGGTCCAGCGCACCTCCGCGATCTCGCCCGCCGCGACCGGGTCGGCGTCCGACTCCACCCAGAAGACCGTGGAGTGCAGCGAGTGGCCGGGCTCGTTGGCCGCCTCGGAGAGGAACTCGCCCAGGAGGGTCGCCGACCCGATCTCGAGGCCGACCTCCTCGCGGGTCTCGCGCAGCGCGGCGTCGCGGGCCGACTCCCCCGGCTCGAGCTTGCCACCGACCAGCATGAAGCGTGCCGTCCCGCGCTTGCGGACCGTCAGCACGCAGCCGTCGCGCACCAGCGCGACCGCGGCGACGACGATGTGCCTGTCGTCCGTCTCGTCCATGGCTCGAGCATCCCATCCCACCGCAGCCCATCCCACCGCAGCCCATCCCGCCCGGACGGCACGCAGCCACCCTGACGGGGCTTACCCGCGGGTGGCTGCGTGGTGCTGCTCGCTGGTCCGTCAGCCGCCTCTCGGCGAAGGGCCGCTCGCAGCGGCGAAGGGTGAGGCCCGGGGGCATGATGCGGAGCCAGCTGTCCATACCAACGACCACCCGAGCACGGTCATTCCCGCGCATCGGCGCGCATCCACGGGGACGACCCCCTACGACCCCAGCGCGCGGCGCACCGCCGCGAGTGCGTCGGCCTCGGACGCGCCGAGCGAGCGGACCGTGTCGGCGTACGACGCCGCGGCCTCGCGCAGCGTCCGCTCCACGCCCGCGCCGCTCACGTACGTCCCGGCGCGCCCGCGGGTCTCGACGACCCCGAGGGCCTCGAGCTCCTTGTAGGCCCGCGCGACGGTGTTGGGGGCGAGGTCGAGGGAGGTGGCCAGGCTGCGGACCGGCGGGAGCCGGACGCCGGCAGCGAGCGCGCCGGAGTCGACCTGCGCCCGGATGGCCTCGCGCACCTGCTCGAAGGGCGGCACGCCCGACGCGGGGTCGACGGCGATCCGCACGGCGGGGCTCACGCCGCGGGCTCCATGCGCTCGAGCCACACGCGGTCGTAGCCGTCGAAGCGCTCGCGCCGCGTCTCGACCCACTCGTCGGCCGGGAACTGCGGGTAGTGCACGTCGCCCTCCGGCTCGAGGTCGACCTCGGTCAGCACCTGGTGCGTCGCCCAGGGCAGCAGCGCGGCGTAGACCTCACCGCCACCCGCGACCATCAGGTCGCCGGGCTGGGCGCCGGCGAGTGCGAGCGCCTCCTCGACCGTGTGGGCGACGAGCACGCCCTCGTGCGACCACCCGAGGTGCCGGGTCAGGACGATCGTCGTGCGCCCGGGCAGGGGGCGGCCGATCGACTCGAAGGTCGTGCGACCCATCAGCAACGTGTGGCCCCAGGTGAGCTCCTTGAACTGCGCCTGCTCGCCGGGCAGCCGCCACGGGATGTCGGGACCGTTGCCGATCACCCGGTTGCGGGCGTGGGCCGCCACCAGCACCACGCGCTGCTCGGGCCGGAGCGATCCGGTCGCACCGCCGGTCATACGGCGATGGGGGCCTTGATGCCCGGGTGGGGGTCGTAGCCCTCGACGGCGATGTGCTCGAGGTCGAAGCCGTCGATCTCCGTCACGGACGGGTCGAGCACCAGGCGCGGCAGCGCGCGTGGCTCGCGGTTGAGCTGGAGGCGGGCCTGGTCGACGTGGTTGAGGTAGAGGTGGGCGTCGCCCATGGTGTGCACGAAGTCGCCGACCTCGAGCCCGGTCACCTGCGCGACCATGTGGGTCAGCAGGGCGTAGGACGCGATGTTGAACGGCACGCCGAGGAACGTGTCGGCCGAGCGCTGGTAGAGCTGGCACGACAGCCTGCCGGGGCCGGCCGGGGTGGGCTCGACGTAGAACTGGAACAGCGTGTGGCACGGCGGCAGCGCCATGTCGTCGACGTCGGCGACGTTCCACGCCGAGACGATGTGGCGGCGCGAGTCGGGGTTGGTGCGGATGCCGTCGACGAGCCGGGCGATCTGGTCGACGTGCCGCCCGTCGGGCGTGGGCCAGGAGCGCCACTGGTAGCCGTAGACCGGGCCGAGGTCGCCCTGCTCGTCGGCCCACTCGTCCCAGATCGTGATGCCGCGGTCCTGCAGCCACTTGACGTTGGTGTCACCGCGCAGGAACCACAGCAGCTCGCCGAAGACCGAGCGCGTGTGCACCTTCTTGGTGGTCACCAGCGGGAAGCCCTCCGCCAGGTCGAAGCGCATCTGGTGGCCGAAGACGCTGAGCGTGCCGGTGCCGGTGCGGTCGGTCTTCTCCACGCCCTCGTCGAGGATCCGCTGGAGCAGGTCGAGGTAGGCGCGCACGGGGCGACTCTACGACGCAGGCTCAGGTCAGCAGCACAACCTTGCCGGTGGTTCGTCGCTCGGACAGCGCCCGGTGCGCCTCGGCTGCCTCGGCGAGGGGGAACCGGGTGGTCGCGGGCCGCCACTCGTCGGCGGCGAGTCGATCCACCGCCTCGCGTGCCAGCCCCTGGATCCCGTCCGGCCGGGCGAACATGCGGGCTCCGATGGCGGCGGTCACCGCGACCCCGCGCTCGAACACGTCCTGCGCCGACAGGGCGATCGCCTCGCCGGCCGTCCAGCCGAACATGACCAGCCGGCCGCCCGGAGCGACCAGGTCGAACGCGGCCCGGCCCACCGTGCCGCCCACCCCGTCGAGGGCGACGGTCACCGGGCGCTCAGCGCCGAGGAGGGCAGCCACCTCGGCGGGCCACCCGGGCTCGAGGTAGTCGACCGGGTGCGCGCCGTACGACGCCACGAGCGCCGACTTGGCCGCACCGCCGGCCACCCCGACGACGCGGGCGCCGGCCTGCACGCCGGCCTGGACCAGCAGCGTCCCCAGCCCACCGGCCGCGCTGGTGACCAGCACCGTGTCGTCCGGCCCGATCGCCGCCTCCTCGAGGATGCCCAGCGCGGTGCGGCCGGTCCCGACCATCGCGACCGCCTCTGCCTCGTCCACGTGCTCGGCCAGGGGGATCAGCGCCGCGGCAGGCGCCAGAGCGCGCGCGGCGTAGCCGCCACTGAGCACACCGAGGTGGGCGACCACCCGTCGACCGAGCCAAGACCCCTCGACGTCCGGCCCGACCGCGTCCACCACCCCGGCGACCTCGCGGCCGGGCGTCATGGGCAGCGCCGCTCGTCCGAAGGGACCGGCGACGCCCTCACGCAGGGTGGCGTCCAACAGGTGCACGCCGGCTGCGGACACGGCGATCCGCACCTGTCCCGCCGCCGGGTCCGGCTCGAGGACGTCCTCGAGCACGAGCACCTCCGGACCGCCGTAGGCCCTCTGCACGATCGCCTGCATCACGTCGGTCCTCGCTCGGTCGTCCTCGGCTCCTCCATGCCCAGGACGCTAGGAGCTCACGTGGACGTGAGGTCAAGCAGTCGCCGCACGAGGCGTGCCACCGGGGCACACCCCGTTCAGGACCGCGGCAGCCGGGCCTCCACCAGCACGCACTCGACGTCGAAGGCGTGGTGCGGGCCGAGGGCGTCGTACGCCGACCGCAGGCGGGCCCGCACGGCCTCGGGCTGGGCGCGCCACGCAACGCCGAAGTTGCCCACCGTGGTCAGACCGCACCAGAGGTCGTCGGCAGCGACGCGCCACGTCCACGAGCGGGCGCCGGCGGCGGTGACCGTGAGCCCGGCTTCGGCGAGGATGCCGGCGAGGCCGTCGGCGGAGCGCTCGAAGTCGCGCTCCGGCGCGAGCCGCGGTGACGCCACCCGCCGGGCGCCGGCGGCGTCGAGGAGCCCGCCCCACATCACCGCCTGCGGCGGCGGGGTCGCTCCCCAGATCGTCGCGCGCACCACCGCCCCGGGCGCCGCCACGCGCGCCAGCTCCCGCGCACCCGCGCGGGGGTCCTCGACGTGGTTGAGCACGAAGGCGGCCGTCACCACCTCGTAGCCGTCGTCGGCCATCGGCAGCTCGGGCAGGCCTCCCACGAGGACGTGCTCCCGGCCGAGGGCGGCAGCGGCCAGCCCGGCCATCTCGGGGTCGGGCTCGACCCCGACGGCGTCGTGCCCGGCCTGTCGTGCGGCTCCGACCAGCGCGCCGGTGCCGCAGCCCACGTCGAGCAGTCGCGCGCCGCGCGGCAGCCCGTCGAGGAGAGCCGGGATCGTGCCGGCACAGAGGCCGGCGAAGCTGCGCGCGTACGCCTGCGCCACGCCCGTCCAGAGTGCCTCCGCCACGAGGCGTGACCCTAGCGGTGGGGCTCAGCGCAGCAGGATGGTGCCGCCGGCGACGACGGTCACCGGCTCCCCGCACGCCGTCGGCGTACGGCACACGACGAGCGCCCGCCGGCCGGACTCCGACTGCCGGACGGCGTCCTGCGCGCCGTCGCGGCGGGAGGAGTCGATGAGGTGTGCCCAGCCCCCGTCGGCCATCGGCACGCTCTGCACCAGCACGTCGTAGGGGCCGAGCGCGACGACGGGTGGCGGCACCGGCACGTCGTCGAGCGCCGCGGGAGCCTCCTCCACCGGCTCGACGCCGCCCTCGGCGTCCACGCGGAGCACCTCACCGGACCGGAGCCGGGCGACCACGGCGGAGCCGTCGGCGACGAACGCCTCCACCCCGCGCAGCCCGACGACCACGTCCGCCAGGTGCAGCTCGCCCTCGGCGTACCACGCGACGGGCAGCGGGTTGGCCTCCTCGCGCACCGGGGGCGGCGCCGGCCGGGCGGCCCACCACGCCCACCCGGCGGCGAGCACCGCCGCGACCGCGACGCCCGCGAGCGCGCGGCGCGCCGCCAGCCGGCGACGTGCGGCCCGCACCCGCTCGGCCCGCTCGAGCCACCGTTCGGGACCGTCGCCGGGGTCGCGCGGGCCGAGTCCGTGGGGCGCCGGCTCCCCGGGCCGGGGCGCCAGCGCGGCCCGCTCGCGGGCCTCGGCCCACAGGGTGACGTCGACCTGCTCCTCGCGCACGCGGCGCCGCCACGAGCGCCGCGCGGCCACCAGGGTCTGGGCGACCGCGAGCCGCGCGTCGTCGGGCGCGACGCCGTCCTCCTCCAGGCCGGCGACGAGGTCGGGCCAGCGCGCGTCGACGTAGGTCTCGAAGTCCGACCCGTCCGCCGTGCCCACCTCGGTCCCCTCCCGTGCGTTCCTCGACCTCGCGTGCGGTCTCCCGGCTCGGCCTCGGGAGGCGTTCGGGGCCGGGGCCGGGGCGGATGGGTCAGGCGCTCAGCGACATCGGCCCGTAGACCTGGCGGTCGTGCTCGAACAACGTCACCGCGGCGACGCCGTGGTCGGCGAGGTCGGCCCAGATCTCGCCCACCCACGACTCAGCGTCGCCCTGCGTGGCGAACCGCTGGTCGGAGTGGCCGGCGACCTCGACCTCGGCGCCGGCCGCGTCCTCGAGGCGCCACCACCAGGGCCGGTCGGCGGCCGAGGGCTGGCGGAAGGTCGGGGGCTGTCCGGGGAGCACGTCAGGACTCCTTCACGGACGGGTCGACGAAGGGCGGCTTGACCAGCTGGAAGACCTCGCGCCGCCCACGGATGTCGACGCCCACCTCGGCGTCCTCGGCGACCATGGTCGGGATCAGCGCCAGGCCGATGCCCTTCCTCAGCGTCGGGGAGAACGTGCCGGACGTGATCTCGGCCAGTGGCACGTCGGGGGTCAGCGAGACGCTCATCCCGGGTCGGGGGATGCCTCGGCCGACGGCGAGCAGCCCGCGCAGCCGGCGCATCGGCCCCTCCTCCTTCACCTTCCGCACCGCGTCGCGGCCCCAGAAGGCGTCCTTCCTCCACCCGACCGCCCACGAGAGGCCGGCCTCGAGGGGGTTGGTGTCGAGACCGACGTCCTGGCCGTGGAGGGGGTAGCCCATCTCGGTGCGCAGCGTGTCGCGCGCACCGAGCCCGCACGCGACGATGCCCCACTCCTCGCCGGCGGCCATCAGGTCGTCCCACAGCCGTCCGGCGACGGAGTTGTCGACGATCAGCTCGTAGCCGCGCTCGCCGGTGTAGCCCGTGCGGCACACCACGACACCGACGCCGGTGTCGTGCAGCTCGGACTCGACGAAGGACATGTACTCGTGCCCGACCGGCAGCCCGACCTTCTCGAGCACCTCGTCGGACCGGGCGCCCTGCACCGCCAGCACCGCGTAGTCGTCGTGGTGGCTGACGACCTTCACGCCCTCCGGGGCCGCGGCCTGCAGCCGCGCCACGACCTCGGCCGTGTTGGCCGCGTTGGGGACGAGCAGGACGTGCTCGTCGTCGTGCCAGTAGGCGATGAGGTCGTCGACGATGCCGCCGGACTCGTCGAGGCACAGCGTGTACTGGGCCTTGCCCGGCCGGATCTTGGCCAGGTCGTTGGACAGGGTGGCGTTGACGAAGTCGGCCGCACCCGGGCCCGACACCATCGCCTTGCCGAGGTGGCTCACGTCGAAAACGCCGACCGACTCCCGCACCGCCGTGTGCTCCTTCACCACGCCCGTCCGGTACTCCAGGGGCATCGACCACCCGCCGAACTCGGCGAACTTCGCGCCGAGGCCCTCGTGACGGTCGTGGAGCGGCGACTGCTTGAGCGATGCGGCCATGGCGCCGAACCTACCGCAGCGTGCCGCCCGTCCCCCCTCGCCTAACATGCCCGGGTGACCACCTACTCGTTGCGCAGCGCCAGCCCCGCCAAGACCCGAGCCGACGCCGTCGTGGTGGGAGTGGTCACCGGCGCCAAGGGTCCACGGCTGTGCGACGCCGCCGCCGACATCAGCGAGGCCTACGGTCGCCGGCTGCGCCCCTTCCTCAGCACGATGGGCGTCACCGGCAAGGCCGGCGAGTCGGTCAAGGCCCCGACCCGCGACGGCGTCAACGCACCCCTGCTGGTGTTCGTCGGGCTCGGTGCCGACCAGGCCGACCCCGTCGCCGTACGCCGGGCCGCGGGCGTCGCCGCCCGCAGCGTGCCCAACGCCGCCTCGGTCGCCCTCGCCCTGCCGAGCGACACGCCCGAGCTGGTCGAGGCCGTGGTCGAGGGACACCGCCTCGGCGGCTACACCTTCACCGGCTACAAGTCCCGCCAGCCCGACACGTCCGCGCCCAACGACGTCGTGGTGCTCACCGGGATCGCCCGCCGCGCCGAGGCCGTCGCCGCCCTGGAGCGCGCCGAGGTGCTCGCCGACGCGGTCGCGCTGACCCGCGACTGGGTCAACACCCCGCCCCGCGACTGCACTCCCCCGCTCCTCGCCGAGCTCGTGCGCGCCGCGCACAAGGACGTCACCTCCGGCCGCGGCGCCCCCAAGGTCACGCTCGAGGTCTTCGACCACGAGCAGCTCGCGGAGATGGGCTGCGGCGGCATCCTCAGCGTCGGCGACTCCTCCGCCGCGCCCTCCCGCCTGGTCAAGCTCACCTGGGCACCGCGGGGCGCGACCGTGCACCTCGCGCTGGTCGGCAAGGGTGTCACCTTCGACTCCGGCGGCCTGACGATCAAGCCGTCGTCGAGCATGGTCAACATGAAGGGCGACATGGCCGGCGCGGCCAGCGTCGTGGCCGCCACCCTCGCGATCGCGCGGCTGGGCCTGCCGGTCAAGGTCACGGCGTTCGCCCCGATGGCCGAGAACATGGTCTCCGGCACCGCGACCCGCCCCGGCGACGTGATCACCATGCACAACGGCTCGACGGTCGAGATCGCCAACACCGACGCCGAGGGCCGCATGCTGCTCGGCGACGCGTTGTCGATGGCGGTGCAGGACGAGCCCGACGTCGTGGTCGACATCGCCACCCTCACTGGGCACATGCAGCTCGCCCTCGGCGACAAGGTCGGCGCCGTCATGGGCACCGACCCGGAGGTGCAGTCGGTCCTGGCGGCGGGCGCGGCGGCGGGCGAGCAGCACTGGCCGATGCCGATCCCCGAGGAGATGCACGAGCGCGTCACCAGCTCCAAGGTCGCCGACCTGCTCCAGCACGACTGGGTGCGCTGGGGCGGCGGGCTCTACGCCTCGGCGTTCCTGCGCGAGTTCACCGGCGGCCTGCCGTGGGCCCACCTCGACATCGCCGGCAAGGAGATGAACACCGGCGGCCCCTACGGCCACGTCCCGTCCGGCGCGACCGGCTTCGGCGTCACCACGCTCGTCGAGCTCGCCCGGTCGCTGGCCGAGGCCCGGTCGAAGGGCTAGATCCCCTCGGCCTTCTTGCGCCGGTTGTAGTCGCGCATCCGCTGCGGCACGCCGACCACCGCGGCGTCGTACGACGGCACGCGGTGGCGGTTGGCGAAGTCGTGGGCCCACCGGACGCTCGGCACCCGGCGCCGGGTCCACTCCCCGTCGTGGGCGACCAGCAGCAGCGTCACGTCGCTGACCGCCGTGCGCGGCTCGACGAACCCCTCGACCCCCTGACGGGTGGTGACGAACCGCTCGAGGTGTCGCACGTCCTCCCCGTCGGAGGCCCGCACCCGGGTGGACCCGGTGCGGGTGGCGTCCTGCGCGGGGGCGCTGGTGCGGCCCTTGCGGCGGAGTCGGTCGAACAGGCCCATGGCGCACATTGTGCAGGGAGGGGCCGCATCGCGCTCGCGATCGCCGCTTCGACCCACCCGACCCGGTGTGGACAGCGTCACGAAGAGTGCAAAGATGGACGCGCCCCGAGATGGTCGGTGCGAGTCGAGCACGTGTGGAGGGAATGCAGTGGCGGACGCTGAGTTCGACGTACTCGTGCTCGGGGCCGGATCAGGCGGCTACGCCTGCGCCCTGCGAGCGGCCCAGCTGGGCCTGAGCGTCGGACTCGTCGAGAAGGGCAACCTCGGCGGCACCTGCCTCCACGTGGGCTGCATCCCGACCAAGGCCCTCCTCCACGCCGCGGAGGTCGCCGACTCCGCGCGCGACGCCGCCCGGTTCGGCGTGACCGCGTCGCTCGAGGGCATCGACATGGCCGGGGTCAACGCCTACAAGGACAAGGTCGTCGACCGGCTCTTCAAGGGCCTCACCGGCCTGATAGCGTCGCGCGGCATCACGGTCATCCAGGGCACCGGCACGCTGAGCGGCCCGCGCGAGGTCACCGTCGACGGCACCGCCTACACCGGCCGGTCGGTCGTGCTGGCGTCCGGCTCCTACAGCAGGTCGCTGCCGGGCCTCGAGGTCGACGGCGACAAGGTCATCACCTCCGAGCAGGCGCTGCGTCTCGACCGCGTCCCCGCCTCGGTCATCGTGCTCGGCGGCGGCGTCATCGGCTGCGAGTTCGCAAGCGTGTGGAGGTCGTTCGGCTCCGAGGTCACCATCGTCGAGGCCCTGCCGCGGCTCGTGGCCGCCGAGGACGAGGCCTCCTCGAAGGCGCTCGAGCGCGCCTTCCGCAAGCGCAGGATCGACTTCCGCACGGCGACCTCCTACAAGAGCGTCAAGGTCACCGACACCGGCGTCGCCGTCACCGTCGAGGGCGCCACGGACGGGGAGAGCGTGATCGAGGCCGAGGTGCTGCTCGTCGCCGTCGGGCGCGGACCCGTCACCGACGGCCTCGGCTACGCCGAGCAGGGCATCGAGATGGACCGCGGGTTCGTGCTCACCGACGAGCGGTGCCGCACCAACGTCGAGGGCGTCTACGCCGTCGGCGACATCGTCCCCGGCCTCCAGCTCGCCCACCGTGGCTTCCAGCAGGGCATCTTCGTCGCTGAGGACATCGCCGGGCTCGACCCGCGCCCCATCGACGAGACCGGCATCCCGCGGGTCACCTACTCCCACCCCGAGATCGCGTCGGTCGGCCTCGACGAGGCGGCGGCACGCGAGCTCCACGGCGACGCCGTCACCACCCTGACCTACGACCTCGGCGGCAACGGCAAGAGCCAGATCCTGCAGACCCAGGGCTTCGTCAAGCTCGTCGGCCTCGTCGACGGGCCGGTGCTCGGCGTCCACATGGTGGGAGATCGCGTCGGTGAGCTCATCGGCGAGGCGCAGCTGATCTACAACTGGGAGGCGCACGCCGACGACGTCGCGCCCCTGGTGCACGCCCACCCCACGCAGAACGAGGCCCTCGGCGAGGCGCACCTCGCGCTCGCCGGCAAGCCGCTCCACGCCCACTCCTGATCCACCCGCGACATACCTCCCCAACCACACGCGAGCGAAGGAACCACATGGCCTCCGAAGTCACCCTCCCCGCACTCGGCGAGTCCGTCACCGAGGGCACCGTCACCCGCTGGCTGAAGCAGGTCGGTGACACGGTCGCCGTCGACGAGCCGCTGCTCGAGGTCTCCACCGACAAGGTCGACACCGAGATCCCCTCACCGGTCGCCGGCACGCTGCTGGAGATCAAGGCCAACGAGGACGACACCGTCGAGGTCGGCACGGTCCTGGCCGTGGTCGGCGAGGAGGGCGAGTCGGCCGGTGACGCCTCCGGGACGGCCCAGCCCGAGGCGCAGCCCCAGGACGACGCCGAGTCGGAGAAGAAGGCCGAGCAGGAGGAGCAGGTCGCCGAGGAGACCGGCGAGCTCCCCGACGGCGACCAGACCCCCGAGTCGGAGAAGGACGACGCGCCCGCCCAGGAGGAGCCCGCAGCCGAGCAGGCCGCGTCCGGCGACTCCGGCTCCGGCGACTCGTCCGGCGGTGGTGGCGGCGGCGGTACGCCCGTGACGCTGCCCGCGCTCGGCGAGTCGGTCACCGAGGGCACGGTCACCCGCTGGCTCAAGCAGGTCGGCGACGAGGTCGCCGTGGACGAGCCGCTGCTCGAGGTCTCCACCGACAAGGTCGACACCGAGATCCCCTCCCCGATCGCCGGCACGCTGCTGGAGATCAAGGCCGCCGAGGACGAGACCGTCGAGGTCGGCGCCGAGCTCGCGATCATCGGCTCCGGCGACGCCGGGTCGGGCGCGACGTCGCAGCCGCAGTCGGACCAGGCGCAGTCGGACCAGGCGCAGTCGGACCAGGCGCAGTCGGACCAGGCGCAGTCGGACCAGGCGCAGTCGGACCCGGCGCAGGCCGAGGACGACGCCCCGACGGAGGCCGAGCAGGAGCGGTGGACCGCCGAGGAGCAGGGCGAGCAGCCCCAGCAGGTCGAGCCCGAGGCCAAGGGCGAGGCGCCCTATGCGCCGGCCCCGCAGGGCGAGCCCGAGCCGCAGCGCACCGACGCGGCCGCGCAGGCCCCGTCGGGTGGCTCCTCCTCGTCGGCGTCCTCCTCCGACGGCGGTCGCGACCAGTCCGCGTACGTGACCCCGCTGGTCCGCAAGATGGCCGAGCAGCACGGTGTCGACCTCGCCTCGGTGCAGGGCACCGGCGTCGGCGGCCGCATCCGCAAGCAGGACGTCCTCGACGCTGCCGCCGCCGCCCAGCAGGCCAAGGCCCCGGCCGAGGCACCCGCCGCCGCGCCTGCTGCCGCCAGCGCTCCCCCGGCCGCCGCGGCTCCGTCGTCGACGTCGCCGTCGCCGCTGCGCGGCACCACCGAGCCGCTGTCGCGGCTGCGCAAGGTGATCGCCTCGCGCATGGTCGAGTCGCTGCACGAGGCCGCCCAGCTCACGCAGGTGATGGAGGTCGACGTCACCGTGATCGCCCGCCTGCGGGAGTCGGTGAAGGCCGACTTCCTGGCGCGCGAGGGCGTGAAGCTGACCTACCTGCCCTTCTTCGCCAAGGCCGCGATCGACGCGCTCAAGCTGCACCCCAAGCTCAACGCGGCGATCGACGCCGAGAAGGGCGAGGTGACCTACTACGACCGCGAGAACATCGCGTTCGCCGTGGACACCGAGAAGGGCCTGCTGACGCCGGTCGTCAAGGAGGCGGGCGACCTGTCGATCGCCGGGCTGGCGAAGAAGATCGCCGACGTCGCCGAGCGCACGCGCACCAACAAGATCACCCCCGACGAGCTGTCGGGCGGCACGTTCACCATCACCAACCTCGGCAGCTTCGGGGCGCTCTTCGACACCCCGATCATCAACAAGCCGCAGGTCGCCATCCTCGGCCCCGGTGCCGTGGTGAAGCGGCCCGTCGTGATCGACGACCCCAACCTGGGCGAGACGATCGCGGTGCGGCACATGGTCCACCTCTCGCTGACCTACGACCACCGCCTGGTCGACGGAGCCGACGCCGGCCGGTTCCTCCAGGAGGTCAAGAAGCGCCTCGAGGCAGGACAGTTCGAGGTCTGATCCGGCTCGCACGACGCCCCGCCCACGCCACGTGGGCGGGGCGTCGTCGTCCCGGGCCCGCCGGTGGCCGTGTCGACATCGTCACAGCGGCGTGAGTCACACGAAAACGAGGCGCGCGATGTCGGTGCGGCCACGTAGCGTCTGGTGCTTGTGACGGTGACCGAGATCCAGACCCACGCGGCACCGGCGGCGACGTCTGCGACCGATGGGCTGCCGCCGGGCCGGGTGCCCGTCGACTGGCGCCGCGTGCGGCGTCCGCTGACCTATCTCTGCTTCTCGATGTCCCTGCTGGGCGCGGTCGCCGCGTCCCTCGGCTCCATGGTCGCGGGCCGGCTCGCCGACAGCCCCACCGAGCGCCTCCTGGTGCTCCTGGCGCTGTGCGTGGTGGGCGGCGCGGTCATCGACACCGTCGCCAAGACCGTCTGGGCCACGATCTGCGACCGCGCCGAGGGCCAGCTGCGCGCCGACCTGCTCGACGCGGCGATGGCGCAGCCGCTGTCCGAGCTGTCCGAGCAGGCCGTGGGCGAGGTGCTCGACCGCATCGACGACGACACCTGGGAGGTCGGCCAGCTGATGCGCTGGGGCGTGTGGCAGGCCGCGCGCACCCTCCTCGCGTCCGGCCCGCTGTGGGTGGTCGCCTCGCTCACCTGGTGGCCGGCCGTCTTCCTCTTCCCGCTGACCGCCGTCGTCACGTTCACGGTGATCCGCCGGCTGCTGCCGCTCGTCGCGCAGCGCAAGGTCATCGAGGAGGCCGCCTGGACCGACCACGCGGCGTCCACCGAGGAGGGCGTCGCCGCCCGCGACGACCTGCGCACCTCGCTCGGCCAGGCCCACGTCCTGCGTCGCAACGCCCACCTGGCGTCCGTCGTCCACCGCACCCTCGACGCCGTCCTGGCCGTCGAGGTGCGCATCACCCGCCGCAGCGGCGGCATGCTCCACGGCGCCCTGGCCGCGGTCGGAGTGGTCGGGGTGGCGCTGGTGCTCTCCGGCGACCTGAGCACGGCCCGCCTGGTCACCCTCTTCCTCGTCACCACGATGTTCGTCGGCGGCGTCGACATGCTCGCGCGCCACCTGCCCGACCTCCAGGAGGGGTTCGGCGCGGTGCTGCGGCTGCGCGGGATGCTCGCCTCGCCGGCCGAGCCCACGGGCGGCCTGCCCGTGCCCGACGGGCCCCTCGACGTCGAGTTCCGCCACCTCGAGTTCAGCTACGGCACCGGCACGTTCGCCCTTCGCGACGTCGACCTGCGGCTCAGCGCCGGCCACACCTGCGCGCTCGTCGGTCGCACCGGCTCGGGCAAGTCGACGCTGGCCTCCCTGCTCTCCCGCGCGGTCGAGCCCCCGCGCGGCACGATCTTCCTCGGCGGGGTCGACGTCCTCGACCTCGACCTCCAGCAGCTGCGCTCCGCCGTCGGCGTGGTCACCCAGCGCACCGAGGTGCTCGCCGGCACGCTCGCCGACAACATCACCCTCTTCACCGACGTCCCGTCCGCCGTGGTGGAGGCGGCCGTGGCCGAGCTCGGCCTGACCGACTGGGTGGCCGGCCTGCCCGAGGGCCTCGACACCGTCCTCGGCCCCGGCGGCACCAGCCTGTCGGCCGGCGAGGAGCAGCTCGTCGCGTTCGCGCGGCTGCTCGTGCGCGACGTCAGCGTCGTGGTCCTCGACGAGGCCACCGCCCGCATGGACCCCGTCACCGAGGCCCGCGTGGTGCGGGCCGCCGACCGGCTGATCTCCGGGCGCACCGGCATCCTGGTCGCGCATCGGCTCTCCACCACCGAGCGGGCCGAGCAGGTGGCTGTGCTCGAGTCCGGGCGCGTCGTCCAGCAGGGCCCCCGCGGCCGCCTGGCCGCCGAGGACGGGCCCTTCCGCGACCTCCTCGAGGCAGCGGCCCACGAGCCGGTCGTCGAGGAGCACCACCACGACGAGTCGACGATCGGGTCCGTGCGCCGCAGCACCACTCCCCCGGCACCGCCCCGGCTCGCCCCGACGCCGAGCCTGGCCCGCCAGGTGGTCCACACGATCAGCATCCAGCCGCAGTGGGGCATGCTCGGCGCGTTCCTCTTCCTCGCCTCGTCGCTGACCGGCGCGTTCGGCGCGGTCACGGGGTGGGTGTGGGGTCACATCGTCACCGACCTGCAGGCGGGCGAGCGGCCCACCCTGCTGGTGGTGGCCCTGGTCGCCTCGCTCCTCATCGGCCCGCTCCTGCTCGCCCAGGCCTTCCGCTCCTACCCCCACTGGTGGGTGGAGGTACGGCTGCGGGTGCGCGCCGCGGTGCTGCACGGGCAGACCGCGCAGCGCCGGCTGCTCCGCACGCCGCCCGGCGAGGTCGTCGCTCGCACCATGGACGCCGACCGGCTGGCCCGCTACACCGACCGCTGGGTCGACTTCGTCAACGGTCTCGTCGTCGCTCTGGTGACCGCGCTCATCGCCCAGACCTGGCTCGCCGGCGCGGTCCTGCTGACGGTCATGGTCGCCTCGGCGCTGGCCTCCACCCTCGGGCGCCGGGTCGCCGGCCGCTCGGCCGCGGCCGCGTCGACGGCCCGCGCGCGGTTCGGCCAGTCGCTCGTCTCCGCGCTCGAGTCTGCCCGCACGGTCAAGCTGGCCGCCGCCACGCCGCAGGTCCACCAGCACCTGCGCGCCGTCGACGGCGGGCGCGTCGACGCCGCCGTGCGCGAGCACCGCGTCCAGGCCCTCCTCGACGGCGTTCCCGTCGTGATGGTGCAGTGTGGCGTCGTGGCCGCCTGGGCAGGTCTGCTCACCGGCCGCTGGGAGCTCGCGACCGCACTCCTCGTGGCCAACGCCGTCAGCGGCTTCGACTGGTTCGGCCGCGTGGCGGGGTCCGTCGTCACCGAGGCCCCCGGCACCCGCGCGTGGATGAACGCCACCAGCGAGCTCGCCGGCGGCGGCGACCTGATGGACCTCCCGCCGGGCGTCGACCTGGTGCGCGGCACCGGCCCGGTGCCCGCGACGGCGCACCGCGAGCCGCTGCGCACGCTGACGCTCCGCGACGTCTCCGCGGTGCACGACGACGGCACGCTGGGCGTCGAGGGCGTCGATCTCGACGTGCAGGCCGGCGAGCTCGTGCTCCTGCTCGGCCAGGTCGGCTCCGGCAAGTCGAGCCTGCTCGGCGCGCTCGCCGGGCTCGTCGGCAGCACGGGCGAGATCCGCTGGAACGACCGGCTCGTCGACGACCCCCAGATCGCGCTGCGCCCCGGCCGCGTGGCCCACGTCGCGCAGGTGCCGCGGGTGCTGTCCGGCACGTTCACCGACAACGTCGCCCTCGACCACCCCGACCGGGCGGTGATGCCCGCCCTCGAGGCGGCCCGCATGGGGCGCGACGTCGCCGAGGCCGGCGGTCCCGACGCGCTCGTCGGCCACCGCGGCGTACGCCTGTCCGGTGGGCAGGTGCAGCGCCTCGCGCTGGCGCGGGCGCTGGCCACCGAGTCCGACGTGCTCCTCGCCGACGACGTGTCGTCCGCGCTCGACGCCGCCACCGAGATCGAGCTGTGGCAGGCGCTGCGCGCCCGGGGCACCGCCGTCGTGGGCGCCACCAGCAAGACGGCCGCGCTCGCGCAGGCCGACCGGGTCGTGGTGCTCGACGCCGGCCGGGTGGTCGACCAGGGGCCCTGGCGCGAGCTCGCCGGGCGCTGGGCCCACCTGGCCGGCTGAGACGGGGCGTACGGCCGTCCCGGCGCACCGGCCGCCTGGCAGGCCCGTCGCCGCGCCCCTCATGCGGTCACGGCGGCGTCAGGGCGGCTTGTGGCCCCATGGTTGGGTGGGGACATGCGCGTCGTCATCGCCGGTGCCTCGGGATTCCTCGGCACCCACCTGTCCGACCACCTCCGGGTGCACGGGCACGAGGTGACCGCCCTCGTCCGCAGCGAGCCGGCCTCCGCGCACGAGTCGCGCTGGGACCCGGCCGAGGGCGTGATCGACAAGGAGGTCGTCGGGCGCGCCCACGCCGTGGTCAACCTCGCCGGAGCCCCCATCGCCGGCAACCCGCACTCGAAGCGGTGGGCGCGCGAGGTGCTCGACTCGCGGGTCTCCACCACCCGGCTGCTGGCCGAGACCGTCGCGGCCGCCGACCGTCCGGCGGCGTTCATCGCCGGCAACGGCATCGCCTGGTACGGCGACCACGGCACGTCGGCCGTCACCGAGGACACCGCCAGCTCGGGCGACGCGTTCCTCACCCGGGTCTCGCACGCCTGGTCGGCCGCCGCCGACGCGGCCCGCGACGCCGGGGCGCGGGTGTGCGAGCTGCGCACGGCCCCCGTCATGGACCGCACCTCCCCACCGCTGAAGCAGCTGCGCCTGCTCTTCCAGGCCGGCGGCGGCGCCCGGCTCGGGTCCGGCGAGCAGTTCATGCCGATGATCTCGCTGCGCGACTGGATCGGCGCGGTGAGCTACCTCATCGAGTCACGTGACGTGTCCGGGGCGTTCAACCTCTGCTGCCCCCGCACGCCCACCAACGCCGAGTTCACCCGCGCGCTGGCCGCGGCGCTGCACCGCAAGGCGTTCCTCGCCGTGCCCGGGCCGCTCATGCGCCGCGCCGCCGGTGACCTCGCGCCCGAGCTCCTGGGCTCCGTCAACGCCCGGCCCGCCGCGCTCGAGCGGGCGGGCTACGACTTCGAGGACGAGGACGTGCGCGAGGTGCTGGCGGCCGCGCTGTCCTGAGCGCGGCCGACGTGGCGCACCTCCGCCACCAGCCACCTCCCGTCCGCACGGACCAGCACCACCCGTCGCGTCGACGGACGGCCGGCGGGCAGCGCGACCGGCGTCCCGGCCCCCACGGCCGTGCCGCCGACCACGCGGTCGGTCACGACGAGCTCCCGTCGACCGGGCGCCCGGGCGACCACCCGCAGCGCCAGCACCTGGGTGGTCAGCCCCTCCACGCGCAGGCCACGGCGTCGGTAGTCGCGCAGCAGGCCCACGTCGGCCGCGCCGGCCGCGGAGCCGTCGGCGTAGAGCCGCGCCAGCGCCTCGGCGTCCCCCGCCGCCCACGCCGCGGCCCGCTCGGCGTCCCAGGCGGCCAGCACCGCCGCGGGGCCGGTGCGCCGGGTCGCACTGGCGGCGGCGTCGCGCGACCCGCGCTCCGAGCCGGACTCCGGACGGGCCGCGGGGCCGCCCCGGTCAGGACGCGCCAGGGCCACCACGAGGGTCGCGACGACCAGGGCGCAGGCGAGCGCGGTGAGCGCGGGCAGCAGGCGGCGCGGATCCATCCCGCCAGCGTGCCGGATCCCCCACCCGCCCGCAGGCGTCATCCACAGCCTCCGCGGTGCATACGCCCTCCGGCAGCCGCGTAGGCTCGGGCACATGCCGCTCGAGCACGACGCCACCACCGCGCTGGACTTCGAGGTCGCCGGGCTGGGCGACGACGCCGTCGACTACCTGGCCGCGTGGGACCTCCAGCGCCGGGTGCACGAGGAGGTCGTCGCCGGCGAGCGGCCCGGCACCGTGCTGCTGCTCGAGCACCCGCCGGTCTTCACCGCCGGCAAGCGCACCGACCCGCACGAGCGGCCGCTCGACCCCGGGGGCGCCGACGTCATCGACGTCGACCGCGGCGGCAAGATCACCTTCCACGGCCCCGGCCAGCTCGTCGGCTACCCGATCGTGGCCCTGCCCGACCACGTGAAGGTCGTCGACTACGTGCGCCGCGTCGAGGAGGCGCTCATCGCCGTGTGCACCGACCTCGGCGTCACCACGGCCCGCATCCCCGGCCGCAGCGGCGTGTGGCTGCGCGAGGACGAGCGCGGACCGGAGCGCAAGATCGCCGCCATCGGGATCCGCGTGAGCCGCGGGGTGACGATGCACGGTTTCGCGATCAACTGCGACGTCGACCTCGGCTGGTACGACCGGTTCGTCCCCTGCGGGATCGCCGACGCCGGCGTGACCTCGCTGTCGCACGAGCTCGGCCGTGACGTCACCGTCGCCGACGTGCTGCCCGCCGTGCGCCGCCACCTGGCGACGTACCTGGCGTGGCAGCCCTACGACGCCACCCCCGACTACGACCCGCGCCCCGAGCCGGGCCGCGCTCGCATCGAGCTGGTGCGCCCGGGCGGCTGAGCCCCGACCCGGCACGTCGCCTCGCAGCAGGCGAGCCCGCGTGCGGATGCTGGTTGGGGGCGCTCGGAGCCCCGTCGTAGAGTGGCAGGTGTGACGACTGCTCCCGCACCCGAAGGACGCAAGCTCCTCCGACTGGAGATCCGCAACGCGGAGACCCCGATCGAGCGCAAGCCGGAGTGGATCAAGACCCGCGCCAAGATGGGCCCGGAGTACACCTCCCTGCAGAACCTGGTGAAGTCCGAAGGGCTCCACACGGTGTGCCAGGAGGCCGGCTGCCCCAACATCTTCGAGTGCTGGGAGGACCGCGAGGCCACCTTCCTCATCGGCGGCGACCAGTGCACGCGTCGGTGCGACTTCTGCCAGATCGACACGGGCAAGCCGCAGCCGCTCGACCGCGACGAGCCGCGCCGGGTGGCGGAGTCGGTGCAGAAGATGCAGCTGCGCTACGCCACCATCACCGGCGTCGCGCGCGACGACCTGCCCGACGGCGGCGCCTGGCTCTACGCCGAGACCGTGCGCGCGATCCACGAGCTCAACCCCGACACGGGCGTGGAGAACCTGATCCCCGACTTCAACGGCAAGCCCGACCTGCTGCGGGAGGTCTTCGAGTCGCGGCCCGAGGTGCTCGCCCACAACGTCGAGACCGTGCCGCGGATCTTCAAGCGGATCCGCCCGGCGTTCCGCTACGACCGCTCCCTCGACGTCATCACCCAGGCCCGCGACTTCGGCCTGGTCACCAAGTCCAACCTGATCCTCGGCATGGGCGAGACCCGCGAGGAGGTCAGCCAGGCGCTGCGCGACCTCCACGAGGCGGGCTGCGAGCTGATCACCATCACCCAATACCTGCGCCCCTCCCCCCGCCACCACCCCGTCGAGCGGTGGGTCAAGCCGGAGGAGTTCGTCGAGCTCAAGGCCGAGGCCGACGAGATCGGCTTCGCCGGCGCCCTCTCCGGCCCGCTGGTCCGCTCGTCCTACCGCGCCGGACGCCTGTACGGTCAGGCGATGGACGCGCGCGCCGCCGCCACCGCCTGACAGCACCACCGCTCCACCTCCCGAAGCACCTGTCGAAGCACCTGTTGAACACCTGACCGGACAAGGCCACCTCATGTCGACCCCCGCCACCACGCCCACCTCGCGCCGTGGGCAGATCCTGCAGACCTACCAGATGGCCAAGCGGAGCGACCCGCGCCTGGGCCTGATCGTGATGGGCGTGTTCGTGCTCGGCGCGGCCCTCGGCTTCGCCGTGATGTGGGTGCTGCCGGGCGAGGGCCTGCTCGGCTGGATCATGTCCGTCGTCGGCGCGGTGCTCTTCGGCGCGCTCTTCGCGCTGCTCGTCTTCGGCCGCCGCGCCCAGAAGGCGGCGTACACGCAGATGGAGGGCCAGCCGGCCGCGGCCGCGGGCGCCCTGCAGATGCTGCGTCGCGGCTGGAAGGTCGACCCCGTCGTCGGGTTCACCAAGCAGCAGGACGTCGTGCACCGCGTCGTCGGTCCCCCCGGCATCGTCCTCGTCGGAGAGGGCTCCAGCCCCGCCCGCGTCCGCCAGCTGCTCACCACCGAGCACCGCAAGCACGAGCGCGTGGCCTACGGCGTGCCGATCCACGAGGTCGTGTGCGGTCGCGGCGAGGGCGAGGTGCCGCTGCCCAAGCTGGTGCGCCACGTCCAGAAGCTCGGCCGCAACGTCAAGCCGGCCGAGATGACCGACATCCTCCAGCGGCTCCGGGCCCTCGACGCCCAGCGCGGCAAGCTGCCGCTGCCCAAGGGGCCGATGCCGACCTCGATGAAGGGCATGCGCTCGCAGCAGCGCGGCCGCTGACCGCAGCCGGGATGCCTGCGCTCGACGGACTGACCGACGCCGAGGTGGCGATCGCGGCGGCTCGAGCAGGCGCCGACGTGGTGGCCCGCGCCTACGGATCCGCGCACGTGCGCTTCGCGAAGACCCCCACCGACTTCGCCACCGAGACCGACCTCCGCGCCGAAGAGGCGATCGTCCGGGTCCTGCAGGAGCACCGCCCGGCCGACGCGCGCACGGGCGAGGAGTCGGGAGCCGGCGGCCCGGCCGCGGCGTCGCGGCGGTGGCTCATCGATCCGCTCTGCGGCACGCTCAACTTCGCGGCCACCACGCCCCTCATGGCGGTCAACGTCGCCCTCACCCACGACGACGCCACCATCGCGGCCGCCGTCGTCGACCCGATCGCCGACGAGCTGTTCTGGACCGACGGGTCCCGCGCGCTCGTCCGCCCGGGTGGCGGCACGGATCGGGCGCTCGAGCCGACCCCGGCATCCGGCCTGCTCGAGGTCAACTGCGACGGGCCGTCGGACCGGCCGTTCGTCGGCGGGCAGCTCGTCCACGATCCCGGGGTCCGAGCCGCCTACGGTCCCCGGGTCATCTCCTCGACGCTGGGCGTCGTCTGGGTCGCCGTGGGTCGCCGTGGGTCCTACGTCTCCGACGGCTCGTTCCGGGGCAACCTCCACTTCGCCGCCGGGATCGCGGTGGCCGAGGCCGCCGGCTGCGTCGTCACGGACCTCGCGGGAGACCCGCTCCACACCGGCCGCGGCCTCGTCGTCTCGGCGGATCCCACGACGCACCAGGAGGTGCTCGCGCTGGTGCGGCCGCACCTGTCGGCCGTCGCCACCGTCGGCTGACGGGCGTACGCACCCTGGGTGCGGGCGCGGGTCAGATCCGGACGGTGCGCGTGCCGGCGGCGACGTCGTGCAGCCCGCGTCCGTCGTACGTCAGCAGCGGCGGCACGAGCAGCGCGACGAGCACCGAGCGGACGAGCGCCCGCAGCAGCGACACCGGTCGGCCGGAGCCGTCCGACCTGACCACCCGGAGCCGGGTCGCGAGCTTGCCGAACGACCCGCCGGCCAGGGCGGTGAACACCGCCGACTCGAGGACGAAGAGCGCCAGCGTGCCGAGGCCGTTGGGGTTGCCACCGAGCACGCCGGCCGCCACGAGGCCCTCGACCACGGCGAGGCACGCGATCCAGTCGACGACGAGCGCGAGGACCCGCCTGCGGAAGCTGGCTGACTCGAGCTCCGGTGTTACAGCGCTGGTCACGTGACCAGCCTAGGAGGCGCGAGCAGCGGCCCATCGGCCGGTCACCTGTTACACGCGCGAAACAATCGGGATACGGTCAGGAAACTGCTCCCGCCTAGCGTGGCGGCACGGTGCAACGAGGCTCCGCTCCCGAACGCTGCAATCGACGTGCGCGCGCCGCCGTCAAGGAGGAACCGAATGTTCAACAACTCCGATGAGCTCCTGAAGTTCATCAAGGACGAGCGCGTCGAGATGGTCGACGTGCGCTTCTGCGACCTTCCCGGCGTGATGCAGCACTTCACGGTGCCCGCCGGCGCGTTCGGTCCGGAGGTGTTCGAGGACGGCCTCGCCTTCGACGGCTCGTCGATCCGTGGCTTCCAGGCGATCCACGAGTCGGACATGTCGCTGCTGCCCGACCCGACCACGGCCTACATCGACCCGTTCCGCACCGCGAAGACGCTGGTCATCAACTTCTTCATCCACGACCCGATCACCGGCGAGGCCTACAGCCGCGACCCGCGCAACATCGCCAAGAAGGCGATGGCCTACCTCGCCTCGACCGGCATCGGCGACACCGCCTACTTCGCCCCCGAGGCAGAGTTCTACGTCTTCGACGAGGTCCGCTTCGCCACCTCCGCCAACGAGGGCTTCTACCGCGTCGACTCCGAGGCGGGCGCGTGGAACTCCGGCGCCGCCGGCACCGCCGACCGCCCCAACCGCGGCTACAAGGTCAAGTACAAGGGCGGCTACTTCCCGGTCGCGCCCTACGACCACTTCGGCGAGCTGCGCGACGAGATGGTCAAGGAGCTCGAGGCCTCCGGCCTCTCCGTGGAGCGTGCCCACCACGAGGTCGGCACCGCCGGCCAGGCCGAGATCAACTACCGCTTCGACGAGCTGCTCAAGGCCGCCGACGACGTGATGAAGTTCAAGTACATCGTCAAGAACGTCGCCTGGCGCAACGGCAAGACGGCCACCTTCATGCCGAAGCCCATCTTCGGCGACAACGGCTCGGGCATGCACGCCCACCAGTCGATCTGGAAGGACGGCGAGCCGTTGTTCTACGACGAGACCGGCTACGCCGGCCTGTCGGACATGGCCCGCTACTACATCGGCGGCATCCTCAAGCACGCCCCGTCGCTGCTGGCGTTCACCAACCCGACGGTGAACTCGTACCACCGCCTGGTGCCGGGCTTCGAGGCCCCGGTCTCGCTGGTCTACTCCCAGCGCAACCGCTCGGCCTGCGTGCGCATCCCGATCACGGGCGCCAACCCCAAGGCCAAGCGCATCGAGTTCCGCTGCCCCGACCCGTCGGCCAACCCCTACCTCGCGTTCTCCGCGCTGTTGCTCGCCGGCATCGACGGCATCCAGAACAAGATCGAGCCGCCGGCCCCGATCGACAAGGACATCTACGAGCTGCCGCCGGACGAGATGGCCGACATCGCCCAGGTCCCCACCTCGCTCGGCGCGGTGATGGAGAACCTCGAGCGGGACCACGAGTTCCTCACGGCCGGCAACGTCTTCACGCCCGACCTGATCGAGACCTGGATCGACTACAAGCGCACCAACGAGATCCTCCCGATCCAGCTGCGCCCCCACCCGCACGAGTTCGAGCTCTACTACGACATCTGAGCCACCCTCAGCGCTGACCTGCGGAGTCACCCGCTGATCCGCGTCTGACCTGCGAGAACGTCCCTGGACAGCTTCGGTTGTCCAGGGACGTTTTCAGTTGGCTGATGGGATGGGTGTCGCACGGACGCGACGGCGTCCGTTGGTCGCGGCCCGTAGCCCAACCCGCCCAGAATGACGCGCTGCCCGACCTTGATTGTGCCGCCAGAAGAACTGTCCGCAGGCAAGGCGTGCGATCGATCAGGCGGCACCTTCGTCATCTGCAGGGGGCGAGGGGTCGAGGTCTTCCAGCCTGTCAAAGAAGGTGCGCAAGTCGTCGCACACCTCCGAGACCTCAAGGCTCAGCGCCACATCAGCCGCACTCTGGCCCGTATCCGCGAGTAGTCCGTCGTCAGGCAGGCGCAGCACGTCCTTGCCGTTGGCCTGCATGAGGGCATCAGTGCAGTCACTGACAGTGAAGTTCGCGCCAATGGCGAGAGAAAAGTTGTTGGCAAGTTTCGCACGAACGTCGCCGGAATCTTGCCCGGTGCAACGAGCTACGGCGTCGGGAACAAGGAGGTAACTCTCCAATGCCGCCGCCGCCACTTCAACGCATAGAAGTTGTCGCGGCTCGGGAAATTCTGGTCATTGAGTTGCGCGTCGACCGTAGCAATGGCTTCGTCGTCGCGGTCGCGAAGGCTGACTGCGACCAGGTTCGGAATGTCCTCGGAAAGGGCAGTAAACAGCTGCAGTCGTTCTTTGTGGGACACGGACGTGTGCCATATAGGCCATCTCGCCAGTACGTCCCTGCCCAGACGTTGTCCGATGGCGTGCAGCATCGTTTCGTCGCTCGTTCCTTCGAGGAACAGGACTCGTCCAGCGCGGCGAATGGGATCTATGCGCGGCGCGTAGTCCGACCCCAAGCCCGCGAGGAGTCCGACCTTCTGATGGTCTTGTGACAAATACTTGAACTTCCCCCTCCCGCGGGCCTTCACCTGCAAGATGTGACATACGGGCCAGTGCCGGAGAAGTTCGGAAGAGTGTGTAGCCACGAGCACCTGCTTGCTTGCAACACCCGACATCTCAGCCAAGGACTTCATCATCTGGGCCTGCAGTGTTGGGTGGAGGTGTGCGTCCGGCTCGTCCAGCAGGAGCACGTCTACCTCGGGAGACGTTGCCAGTGCGTACACGCTCAGCCATTGCAAGAACCCACTGCCCTCGACCATCAGGTCACGCTTGTTGTAACCGGGGTGGCGAGACAGTTTGTGCCCCACGACCGAACCCTTGACCACGTCGATTCGAATATAGGAGTGGTACTCGTCGCTGAAGGGGTCGATAACAAGCTCGGCTCCGAAGGTGGTTCGGAGCGTCTGCTGCAAGAGCTCCCAGGGATCTGAGGCACGGAGTTCTCGCAAGTCAGCCTCGCTGATCTTCGACCTTCCTTCGCGGAGCTGTGCCCGCCTTTCCTCGTTCCGCTGCTCGAGGTCCAGCAAGAGGTTACGAAGAACTGCTCCGGCTAAGCCCTCGCCAGTGCGCCGTCGTCGGATGGCAGGCGAGACCTTCATCTCCCGATCGGTGATGCCTGCGAAGGGAGGAAGGTACGCCACAACTGGCAGGCGGAAGCCTGGCTGCAGGTTTGAAGACGTGACCTTCACGAAGAGACGGTCATTGGCGAGTGCGAGGCCGAACTCCAGAAAGCAGTCTTCGCCGCTCGTCACCCAATCGCATCGGATGCGCAGGGTGTAGCCATCCGGATCGCTCGACTCCTTCTGCGTCTTGAGATTGGTCCATAAATGCTTCAGGGACGGAACGGCTACAGGGCTGAACTCGTCGCCGCCAACGCCCAGTCCCTGCCTATTGCTGGACGCGAGAAATGTCTCGGCGCCCCGTTCCATCTCTATGGCGGTGCGGCAGAACTCCCATACCGCCAATGCGTGAAGCAAGCTCGACTTGCCGGAGTTGTTACCTCCTGCAATCAGAGTTATTCCTACGGGCAAGAGGTCAACGGTCTCCTCCCTGAACTGTTTGAATCGCCGCAGTGTTACACGGCGGATCATTCTTGCTCCCCAAGCATGTGCGCACCATAGGTCAAGCCGACAACAGATGCCTCACCTTGAGAGCTGACTGGCGCGATCATGCGGCGGCGTTGGCGTCGAGCGAAGCAGTCTTGCAACTGCATCCGTCTGTACGTGATCGATCCAATAGTCGGCGTGACCCCTCACGCGAAGGTCAGGGGAGGCGGGATCGTCTGGATCTGATGCCCAGGCACGTTGGTCGAGATCGGGTGACGACACGATCTGAGGTGTAGGTGGGTGAAGGCCTCCCCGGGTGTGGAGTGGAGCTGTTGAGGAAACCGCTCCGCCACCAAAGGAGGCCTTCATGTCCCACGCTACCCACACCAACGCCGCGCTGACGCCTCGTGCCCGGCTCAAGATGGCCAGACTTATCGTCGAGAAGGACTGGCCGCCAGCTCGCGCTGCGGAGCGGTTCGAGGTGTCGTGGAAGACCGCGAAGAAGTGGGCTGATCGCTACGAGGCCGAAGGCCCGGCCGGGATGCTCGACCGGTCCTCGCGCCCGCACCACCAGCCCAACCGCACCCCGCAGCCGGTGGTGCGCAAGATCGTGCACCTGCGGTGTAAGCGGCGACTCGGACCGGTCGAGATCGCCGACCGGCTCGGTATGCAGTCCTCGACCGTGTACGCGGTCCTGGTCCGGTGCCGGCTCAACCGCCTGACCCACATCGACCGCGCGACCGGCGCGCCGATTCGTCGCTACGAGCACGAGCACCCCGGTGTCCTGATCCACGTGGATGTGAAGAAGCTCGGCCGCGTCCCCGACGGCGGCGGTTGGCGCTACGTCGGACGACAGCAAGGCGAGAAGAACCGCGCCGCCACGGCCCTGCGAACGGCTGCACCCAAGAGCAAGTACCGCCAGCCGCTGGTCGGGACCTGGTACCTGCACACCGTCATCGACGACCACTCGCGCGTCGCCTACGTCGAGGCCCACGACGACGGAACCAAGGAGACCGCCGTGGCCGTGCTGCGCAACGCCGTGGACTGGTTCGCCGCACGTGGCGTGACGGTGCAGCGGGTGCTGTCCGACAACGGCGGTGCCTACCGCTCCCACCTGTGGCGCGATACCTGCACGGAACTTCAGATCACTCCGAAGCGGACCCGCCTCTACCGTCCCCAGACCAACGGCAAGATCGAGCGCTTCCACCGCACTCTTGTCGAGGGCTGGGCGTTCAAGAAGTTCTACAACTCCGAATCCGCACGGCTCGCTGCTCTGCCAGCATGGGTTCACGAGTACAACCAACACCTGACCCACTCAGCAATCGGGAAGGCCGCACCCATCACCAGGTTGGACAACCTGGCTGGGCATCACACCTAGCACTACTTGCGGGACAGCACAGCCCGGCCGCCCCTCATTCGAGCCGTACTGTGCCTTTCCAGCCGCGCAACCACACGAACGGCACGGTGGCGGTGGCCCGTCGGGTCGCCTGACCGAGCTCGTTGGGGTCGCGGAAGTGCACCACCGGGACCTCGTAGATGCTGACCTTCGGGTAGACGTAGAGGGCCTGCGTTCGGCCGCGCGGCGCGCCCGGGATTGTGCCGGTGACGTTGAACGTGCGGGTCTGGCCCTCGGTGAAGGTCCGTGACTGCGAAGCCGTGGTGCTGAGCTGACGGGCCAGCGACTCGCTCCATTTCATCCCTGTAGTCACCGAGGTGCCGAGCTTCTGCCCGAGACTGAACTGCTTATCGATCCCGAATCCGATCGAGAGCTCGGAGGTGTTGGTGGTGGACTGCGCCTTCTCGGTGGCACGCGTCAACGTCGTACTGGACTGGACCTGCAGCGCGCTAGCGCGAGCGTCGCTCACCGACGTCTGCATGCTGACCTGGTAGGTCACTGGAGTCGGCTGACTGTTCCCCCACAAGAAGTGCCAGTACTCGCGGTACTTCGTGTGGTCGGACAGGGAACGCTGCTCCGTTTCACGGGCGCGGCTCAGGAGGGGCTCGACCGGATCCATCAGACAGAAGCCGAGACTGGTGGTGTTGTAGAACCAGACGTCTCCGGTCTCCCGCCAGTGGTACTCGACGTCGAGCCAGCGCAACGGCTGGTCGGGCGAGTGGGCCTTCCCACGGGTCTCCACGTCTAGGTAGAGCTCGATGAGGCGGGAGGACTCGTCGGGAAGCTCCGCGCTGCGAAAGCTTCTCCATGCTGCCTGGCCCTGACCGGCCAGCGGAATGGTCACTGACTGGCCCGGCCCGGTCCGGGCCCGCAACCTGACCTTGACCACTGGGTCCTGGAAGTTCAGGTGGTCGTTAGTATTTGTCACCCGGAGCCGGAACTTCGACGGCCCCCCGCCGGGGCGGTCCGGACGTGAGGTAGTACAGGTGCGGCCGTCCATCACCGCCCGGCACCAGATTCAGCTCCTGCCACTCCAGCCGCGCAGCGGTGCTGCGCATGGGCGTCGTCGCCTCGGTGAGTTCGTCCTCACCATCCCACTTGACCACCTCGTCGCCTTCGTCCCACTCGGCAATGCCGTCCCCCTCGTGCACGTCTTTCGCGTCCATGGGTGCCCGGTGCCCCTCCGGGGTCCACACCTCGGCGGTCTTGCCGGAGACATCGAACCCGAGGAGTAGGTCCTCCTTCGCGAGGGTTCCGGCCTTGGGTACGTGCCAGCGCCACGACTTCCCCGGGGTGCCGCCGACGGTCCTCAGTCCGAACACGGCACCCTGTAGGTGTACCCGACTCTCCCGCGCTACGTCGCTTTGGTCCGCGGAATAGTCTTGGCCGTAGTAGCCGCCCTCGAGGAAGCTGAGCACGTTCGCGAACACCCATCCGCGGTAGCTTGGCGCCCCGGCCAGCGCCGGGTCGGACAGTTGCCGTTCTACGTCACGAAGTGCATCACCGAGCACGCCGGCATACACCGAGGGCGACACGCTGCTACCCCGGTCCTCCTCGTCTCGTCGTCCGCGGGACCCTCCACGGCTCTCGGCGCCCAGGTCGCCAGTGCTGCCGTAAGCAGTCATGGTGGCGGTGACGAAGTAGTGGTACCAGTCGCCGGGATCGTGGGTGCCGAACGTCTTCGCGTCGAACAAGAGGTAGAAGATCGAGGTAACGGTCTTCTTCTTGCCTTGGTGGTAGTAGGTCAGCCGTCCGGCTGGGTGGATGAGCTTGGCGATGTGCGTCTTCTGGCCATCGGTGTACTCCCCCTCCTTGCCAGCGCCCTTCCAAAACACGGCGGTTCCCTCGCGGACGAACGCTTTGGTGACGTTGTGGCACAGCAGGGCCGCGTTGCCCGCATCCCCGGCGAGCTCGAAGGCCATTTCGTAGAGCCTCATCGGGGTCAGCGGCGACCGACCCCCGCGCCAGCTGCCAAGCACCCGGTCCCGCAGGGACCGGCCCGCGCCGACCAGCGCAGGATCGGTGAGGAATCGCTTGGTCACATCTGCGGCGACCCGCTGGTCGTTCTCGTACTGGCTGAGGAAGGTCGCTAGTTCCACGGGGTCGACCTTGCCCTGCGGAAGGCGGCGCCGGATCGCCGCGCGGACCTCGCCGTCTCGGATCGCTTGCCATTCTCGAGCTAGCGCGGTGCCGGGCCGCAGCACGGCGCCGGTGCTCTTCGGGTGGCGGGCGTAGAAGACCGCGTTTGTGATCTGGTTCTCAGAGAGCCCGGCGTTGACCATCGGTGTGATCTCATCGGACTCCGCTGGCTCCCACTCACCGAATCTCAGCTCCGCGGCGCCGGACAGCGGTCGGAGCAGCAGTTGGCCGGCGGGCATCCTGGCCCGCTGATCAAGTACCCGACATACCATCGAGACACCCGGCCCTCGCCCATCGAGGGGCAGCGCGGTGGCGTAGTAGCCCGCTTTGCGGGGCCTGGCCCGCCCGCCGCCGGCGAGCGTGAGGTGACCGGCGAGCATGGCGTCGGACAGCAGTGCGATCCGGCCATGGCCAGGCACTCCTAGCACGACCCGGACGAGTCGGTCGCCCGGCTGCGGCCGGGAACGCGGCAGTTCCCCTGGAAGCGCGACCAGGTCGTAGCCAGGGACGACGGTGCCGGGGTCGGCGCCAGCGTAGGCGAGGGCCTCGTAGACGCTGTCTGCGTCCCAGGCTTCGGTGCTGGGCATGCGGTCGGTGGTCATGACGGGCCCTCCTTGAGCGGTTTGGTGGGAGTGCGACGGCCCGGTGACTGCCGCGAGCAGCGCCGGCAGGTCGAGGCGACCGGCGCCGTACTGATAGGGATCGGCGTCGCTGGTGGCGACCGCCATGGCCGTGTCCAGGACGAGCGCGCGCATCTGAGCCGCGGACAGCGGCACCGGAGACGCCTGTGCGCAGAGCGCGACCGCACCTGCGACGAAGGGGCTGGCCATGCTCGTGCCGGATTTGCGCAGGCACCCAGTCGGGGCCCGTGCGCCGAGCACATCAATTCCCGGAGCGACGAGGTCCGGCTTGACCCTGCCGTCACGGGTCGGTCCACGGCTGCTGAACCGGGCGGCCGCGCCGTCGGCCGTGTGCCCGTCGTACGCCCCGACAACCAGCGGCAGCCGGCTCGACGCCATCGTGCCAAGGGTGACGTCCCGGCTCAGGCCCCTACCTGTGAACCTAGCCTGGCAGTGCCCACAGGCCTCGTCCCGCTCGACCCAGGCGTGGAACACGCCATCGCTGACCCGAACGCCGCGGAGCTCGATCGTCCACGGGCCGGCGGGTGCCCACGGGTCGAGAAAAAGCTCGATGTGCATGTCGCTATTGGCGGGTTCTCGGCGGTGGTACAGCCGACCGACCGACGCACCGTCGACGTCCAGGCTGGTCCGACGCTCGGGCGCCAGCCACTTCGAGCCCCAACCGTCCGGGCTCAGCACTCGGACCTCGAACACGTCCGCACCGGAGTACCACACCTCGAACTCGTTAATAGTCGAGTCGTCCTCGTGCGTGCATGCCGTCACCGCGACTCGTCCGGCAGGAGGCACCCGGTCAGTGACGTGCACGGACTTGTCGGCGTAGTTTCCGCAGGACTGGACGATGTACGCGTTCGGCGCCGCGCTCAGCACATTGTCGAAAGCACGCTCGACCAAGGTGGAGCCGTCGTGCGGGCCGCCGTGCCTGCCAACACTGAGGTTGACCACCCACGGCCTTCCGGCGGCGGTCCGGCGGATGAAGTCCACGCCCTCCAGAATCCGCACCGAGTCGCCGAGGTTGTTCAGCCCGCCAGTCTCCCGATCTGCGACGTGCACGAACGCTAGGTCTGCCTCCGGCGCGACCCCGGTGGGGCAATCGGCGCCGGTTCCAGCCGCGATGCTTAGAACGTGGGTTCCGTGGCCGGCCCCCCGGGGCCGGTAGTCGAGCTCCGCGTATGGGTCGCGCTCCCGCAGGGCCCTGTCGATCCGGGCCGCCGGGAAGCACCGACCATACCCGTACGGCCCTGGCGAGTCGGTCGTGCGATGGCCGCGCTGATCCCACAACGCCAACAGGCGGGTGTGCCGCGCACCGTCCGCGCCGCCTTTCGGCACGAGCAGGTCTGGGTGCGCGAACGCGCAGTCCCAGTCCACGACGCCAATCAGGATGCCGGCGCCCGTGGGGACGGTTCCTGCCGGGCGGCGCGCGTCGGAGACCCGTTCCTCGCGAGCTGTGGCGGCGATCTCGGACCAGGCTGGCTCGGGTCCCAGCGGCCGCGGCGCCTTCAGGCTCACGCAGCCTGGGTCGGCGCGCACGCGGCCCACCGCCGCCGCAGGTAGCCGGCAGGTGACCACGTCGCCGAAGCGGGCGACCACGCGCACGCCGGGCACCGTGACGCCCGGGTGCGCGAGCCGCATGATCGCCTCGACCTCGCTGTCGCGCCGCCTGCCGGAGCGGAGCAGCTCCCACAAGCCGGGATCCATGGCTACCCGACGTTGATAACGTAGGAGGCCGACTTGCCGCCGGCGGACGCGGTGAATGTCGCGGTGGTGTTCGCAGCTCCGAGCGTGAACGTGCCGTTGCCCGCGTCGTTGGCGCCAGTGGCCGCGATCGTCGGCGTGATGGTGCGCAGTACCTGGCCGCGCCAGCCCAGCGCCTCAGCCTTGAACGCGACCGTGTTGCCGGACTTGTCCCCGGTGCCCTGCTGGGTAATCCGGACGTCGTAGACGTCCCCGGGGCCGAAGACCTCCTTGCCGGCGAAGATGCCCGCTACCAGCACCGGCGTAACGACCTGAGGGTTCCTCCAGAGCGCCCCGCCGCGCGGCCGGCGCAGGAACAACAGCGGGGTCAATGGCAGCCCGATCTTGGCCACCGTGTTGTTCAAGGGCCCGGTTGTTCCGAACGCGTTCTGTAATTGGGTCACCACGATGCTCGCGGCCATCGCGTTCTCCGCGCCGGCCGAGCGTCGGCTCCCCGCCCGGATGGCGTCGGCGACCGAGTCCGACTGCACCTTATTGCGCAGGTCGACCTCGCGTACGGCGGCCTGGGTCTGCTGCACTGCGGTCGAGACGCTCTTTGGCCCGGTGGTGCGCCCCGCCCCCGTTCGTCGGCCGCGCCTCAACGCCTCGAGCTTGCGACGGCGCGCGGCCGCGCGACGGTCTCGCTCCCGCGACTGCCGGCTCTCGCTGTCTTCGTACTCACTTGAGTCGTCGAAGAAATCGTCACCCTCGTCGAAGTCGAGGTCGGACTCACCGTCGAGGCTGAAGTCCATGTCCGCGCCGTAGTCCTCGGTGGACATACTTGTCATCTCATGCTCCCTTCATCGCTTCCAGTGCCGGCGCGACGAAGACGTCGAACGCGGCGGGGTCGGGGGGCCGCCAACCGGAGAGGCCCGCGCCGGAGCAAACCGGACAGGCCGGGTCGTCGCCCCAGCAATCACACGCGCCCAGCGCTGCGGCGAGCAGCAGGCTGCGCTCCAGCGCGAGTTCGTACTTCGCATCTTCGAGGGCAGTGCCGTTGAACGCGCCGAGTACCTTCACGATGAGGGCTCGAGTGTCCGCATCGTCGCCAAGAACGAGGACGGCCGCCTGCTCAAGCAGGCCGGAGACGGCTGCGCCGGGATCATCGATGAGCTCGCCGACGACCGCACGAAGGTCAAGCTGTTCGGTCATGACCAGACCTCCTCGAGGTCGAGGGCCTCGGCGGCGACCAGGGACGCGTACACCGCGTCGTCGGGTTCCGTCCACGCGTCAAGCTCCTCCGCGTCGGCGATGTAGCCGGCACCCGGCCCGGGGTCGGATCCCGAGGACCTGGCGAGCTGGTCCGCCTCGGCGGCTGCCTGCCCGTAGAGCGAACTCAGGGTGTTCAGCAACGCGGCGACCGGGACACCGTTGACCGCCTGCCGACCTGCTGGGCCCAGGGCCGCGGCCAGCAACCCATTGAGCACCGCGTTGTTGTGAGTCAGTGTCAGGGCCTTCAGCGCTGCTGTCGGCTGAGGCGAGGTCACGGCCGTCGGCCCCACCGGCTGCTGCGGAGCCGAGCCCGGCGACGCCTGTGCTGGAGCTGGCAGCCGGCTCGCAGGCTGGCTCGTGGATGGCTGGAGAGCCGCCGGCACCGGTGGCGCAGGCTTCGGCGCACCCCGCAGGTTGGCCGCGGCGGCGCCACCGAGCTTGGAGCCGACTGTGGCGCCGATTGGCCCACCTACCATGGTGCCCGCGGCCCCGCCAGCGATCGGAAGCGCCACCTGCGCGATCTCACGTACGGTCGGGTCCGACAACGCTGCCGACGCACCCTTGGCAGCGGAGCCGAGGGCCTTGCCGAGGCTAAAGGACTCGCCGGACGTCAACGGGTCCAGGAGCGTCAACAGGGTCTCGTCCACCAAGTCGTCGCTCGCCGACTCCGCGAGGTCTTCGCGCATGGCTTCGATCAGTGGCGACTCCCACCCCAAGTCCGGCAATTCAGGACCGACGCCCTCGTGGCCGGATCTGTCGCGAGTCCTGCGCATCTCTGCCTCCGATCACCTTTCGAGGTACCGAGGATTTACCAACGGCGACCGCCTGCTGTCCGTCTCGCCGTCTGCTAGCCGTCACGGCGGCGTCAACGCGACCTCGGTCAGCCATAAACGAACCAGCTCCGCGACCGCGGTCGGACTGGCGGCGGTGCCGAGCAGGCGGTCCTCCCCCGAGCCGTGACCGACCTCCAGCACAGTCACCAGCAGCCCGCTTCCGAACGCCCCAACATGAACCCGCACCACCGCGACGCGGTAGTCCTCCCCGTGGTGGTCGATCTGCACCCAGCGAGGATCGGTCCTCTTCATCAACGCGGAGTCACGGCGCCATCACGTTGGAGTCCGGCGCCGATCAACGGCGCGACCAGTCGGGTCATCGCCGGCGACGGGGCGAGACCGAACTCGCGGGCGAGCATCGACTCGTACTGGCGGTACCCGCGGACCACCTCCGCGAGGTTTCCCTGCTCGAGCTGGGCCACCATGACGAGGCGGCGGGCCGACTCACGGAGCGGCTCCGAGAGCACGACCGCGCTGACCACAACGAGCGCGTCGGCGATGCGGTGCTGCTCGAGCAACTTGGTTGCCGCGCTCTCCAGCGCCTCCATCCGCAACAGCCTGTAGCGCTCGCGGTCGACCACCACCCACTCGTCCTCCCAGTCGGGGAGCACTTCGTCGCGCTCGAGCAGTGCAGGCAGCATCTCGAGCGCTTCATCTGAGACGGGCTCGCGGACCAACCGATGGGCCAGCCGGGACAGTTCGCTCACGTCTACAGACACCTCGGGTGTGAGCCCGACCCGGTCATCCTGCGCGGTCACGATGTCGCCGAACCGGTGCAGACGCCACAGTGCGGTGCGCAGGCTCTTGGCCGCCTGCGGTCTCAGGCTGTCGCACCAAAGCGTTCCGGCGAGCCGGGACCGTGTGACAGGTCTGCCCACTAGGGCTAGGAACGCCGCCACCCGCTCGACGCTGTGCGGGACCGCGACCGGTCGTCCGGACACCTGCAGCTCGAACGCTCCGGTCAGCCGTAGCGCCACGGTGTCCAGTTCGCTGGCGTGGCCCGAGCCAAGTCCTGAGTTCACGGGGCCTCCATAGCCTGCTTGTCGAAAACTGAACGTCCCGGCAAGCCACAACCATGGCGTCGGGGAATCAACGCACCGTCACGCCAGCGCCACCGTCGGGACCGGGCGCGTCGGGGTCATCAACTTGACGGGGAGAATCAGCGCTTGGAAGCCACTTTGATAGAGGCGGGGCCCCTTGAGGCCACCGGTCCCAAGTGCACGGGAGCCTCCTGCCCGGGCGGCCGATCGCAACCTCAGGACTTTGGGCGCCGGTGGCGGCAGCCCGTCGTCCGGGTTGCCGTTGGCGCCGGCCCACGCCCGGTGCGTTGAACGCGATGGCGATGGCGTCCCAGGACGATCGCTCGATTCTGGTGCACGGACATCGCGGCCGAATGAACGTGAGCCGGTGCTTGCGGATCATCCCGTGCCCCATCCCCGTTCGGTCCCCCGCCCGACGTGAGTAGGGCTGGGCCTCCCATCGTCTGGGACCTAGCCGAATCCGAACCTCAAACCGAGAATCCTGCGCAGCGGCTCGACTGTCAAGTGAACCGCCCCGGCGTGTCCGGAGACTCTGTGGCCTGCCCCGAGTTCCGCGAAGTCGAGATTCCTGGATCCTCATGCCGCGATGAGTGCGGCTTTGCGCCGCGAGGCGGTGCCGTTCCCACTCATCGGATCCTCGACGCCACTGACACGGCACCCCTCGCGCTCTAGTCTGATCGGGTGCTCACAAACCGTTCGGCACCGCACGCGCGAGTGACTCCGGTACTCATCGTGGCCGACGTCAGATCAGCCGTCGCCTGGTACACCGAGGTCTTCGGCTTCGTCGAGCACGTCCGCATAGGCGAGGGGCATCGCTCGCAGCTCGGCTTGCCGGAGGGACCGCCGGCCGAGCTGGTGATCGCAGAGGTTCGGCCGGGACGGCGAACGCCCGAGCGCCAACGCTCGCACCAAGTGATGTTGAAGGTCGCCGACGTGGCGAAGGTTGTGGCGGCTGCGGTGGCCAGGGGCGCTCAGCTGGTCGATGAGATCCAAGACTGGGAGTACGGCGAGCGGCAGGCCGCCATCGATGACCCGTTCGGCCACCAGTGGGTCCTCAACCAGACGCTGAACGACGTCGAACCCGAGCAGTGGGGCGGGAACACCGTGACTCCACGGTCGCCGTACCGGTAAGTGGCTGCGTCAAACCGCCGCGGATGACCAGGACCCTCAGCTTGCGTGGTGCTGAACGACGTTGAGCACGTTGCCATCGGGAGCGCGGACGAAGAAGCGAGTCACGCCCCATGCCTCGGTTGTCAGGGGGTGCACGATGTCGTACCCGCGCTCCTGTGCTTGGCGGTAGGCGGCTTCGACGTCGTCGACCATGATCGAGACCACGGGGTCCACGGGCGCGGTGGCATCGCTGGTCATCACCTGGAGCGTCGCCCTGGATGCCGGCGAGGTGTGGCGGGCCACCCAGCCCAGGTTGAACTCCTCTTCGGCCAACCCGAGGTAGTCGCTGTAGAAGCTCCTGGAGGCGGGGAGGTCGGGTACGTGGAGGTCGGCGATGATCTGCGTGACGCGGATGCGCGACGTGGCGGCTCTCCCAGTTGGGCCGGTCTCGCCCGACGTCTCCGGCGCGGCGCCCAGGAGGTGGATCCAGCGCGGATCCTGCTGGCCCGACCGGCGCTCAAGCTCGCACACCAGCGGTTGCGGGCGGCTCGCCATCCGGCGCAGGCACTCCTCGACCTGGCCCCGGTCGGCGAATCCGTGCAACCGCTCGGTGCGGGTGCGCAGCTCACCAGGCGACTGGGCGCCGCGGAGCAGCAGCACCGTGAGCAGCGCCCGCTCGTCGGGCTCGAGGGCGAGGCGCTCGTCGAGGATCTGGTGGTACTTCAGTGTCCGGCGCCCGGTGTCGGACCACACGATCCGCAGCAGCCCACGTTCCTTGAGCGACTTCGCGGTCCGCTCGACGGTCTGCTGGTCGAGGTCGGTGACGGGGTCGCGGCTGCTCTTCTGGTTGCACGCCGACACCAGCGCGTTCGCGGAGAGGGGATAGGTGGCCGGCACGGTCGCCTGCTTCTCCAGCAGGCTGCCGAGGATGCGCTGGTCAGTCGCATCGAGGACGGGGAGTTCGCTCACGCCACGACCCTAAGTCTGCCTTGGCACGATGCCGGATCGAACAGCGTCCTTTCGCCGCGAGGTGGTCTATGCAGCACAAGTTTCTGGGCCGGTTGAACTAGACAAGCTCCCAGTGTTTTCACCCATGCTCGGTGGCATGACGGACACTTGGACGATGCTCGAGTTGCAACATGCGCTGCGCGAGTTCGAGAGCGATCTACGACGAGCCGGGAAGAGCGATAGCACGGTGCACACTTACGTCGATCGCGCCGACCGATTCCTACGCTACCTATGCGGCGACTATCGACCCGAGTGAGCGGGAGCGGAGGGCCTTCCCTAAATGACCGGGTGGCTACGAGCTCGAGCGCGTTGCGCACCCCGGATTGCACCCAATGTCTGGCGGAACGGGGAATCGTTGTTCTGATCCAAGTTCAGGGGAAAACGTACTGCTGGAGCAGCTCATGCTCGAGGAGCCAGGGTTCGGGAGTCTCCAGCCAGCACACACGGGCGTGCCGACCCATCCAGCTGGAGAGTTCGGCTTCGCCGGATGCGAAGGTAAGGCGGTTTCCGCTTCCGACAAGCCGGAGCTCGATACCAAGGTCGTCGGCTAGTAGCGAGCCGAGTGTGAGGCGCAGGGTCGATCCGTAGGCGTTCCCTCGGTAGTGATAGCGCAGACGAGAACGCACCGTCTGACGGCTGGGTCCGCGGCCGTTGGCTGAGGGCTTGGCCGGCGAGATGCCGACATAGAGCAAGGTGTGGATCGCCGTGCTTCACAGCACCGTCGGCGGGCACACCTGCAGGGACCTTGTCGAAGTACCACGCGTAAACGCCGGGTGCGGCCGGGACCGGACAGGGGCGCGCAAGCACCTCATCACGAGTGAACAGACGATCTGGTCGCAGCAACATCGCAGTTGCTTCCTGAGGCGGGTTCGCGTCCATTCGCGAACCATCCCACGGAGACGGTCGAGCCGTCTTCCGTGCCCCATTCCGCCGCCTGACGGCGCCCTCGCAAACACCCCGGTCATGCGATGTCCGGACGACATAAGGCAGGTCTCAATGCCTTCGGCGGCTTCGATCTGGGCCTCCCGTCTGCCGAGCCACCGCGACCACGTTCTCGGCGGCAGTTCCTTGCGAAGATGCTCGGAGCCGCCGCCGCGATATCGTCGTCACAAGGTCATGCGCCTACTCAGGTTCGTCCTGCTGCCTGTGTTCGTCTTCGCGGCCATGCTGGTGACTGTGGGCCCAGGGCCGGCGTACGCGTGTTCATGCGCGTACCAGCACACCGCCGACTTCGTGGAAGGTGCTGACGAGATCTTCGCGGGCACCCTGGTCAGCATGGCGGACCCACCGGAGCACGACGTCAGGAGCAGCGCCGACCCGATCACCTACACCGTGGCAGTCGACGCGGTCTATCAAGGCGATGTCGCCTCTACCACCCTGTTCGAGTCACCCATATCCGGTGCTTCGTGCGGTCTGGAGGGAATGGTTGTCGACCGTCGCTACCTAGTTTTCGTGAGCACGGATGGCTCGGGCCGGACTGCGAGCCTTTGTGGCGGCACGGCGCCTGCTACGCCTGGACGGGTGAACGCCGTCGAACGGCTGACCGGAGCACCCGCGCAACCCGCGGTCGGGATGGGCGATGCAGCAGCGGCGTCGGGAGGTGTGGCTGGAGCCACCGATGACGATGAGCCGGCACAGCCGGCCATCTCGCGGTGGACCATCAGCACCGCCGGCATCATCGGGGTTGCTGCGCTGCTGGGCGCAGGTCTCCAACTGCGTCGCCGCGCGACCCAAGGCGGAGCGCGCCAACGCTGATGCCCTGGGTTGGGCCCAGCGGGCGGGGGTCATGGACTTGCGAATCTCCCGCGACGATTGCGTCTTATCGCCGTCTGTACCGGTGGTTCTCTGCGTCTGGGCGACATCACGACTCGAGGACAGAAGCGGGTCTAATCGAGGGACTCCCACAGGCCGTTCTCGACCTCGCCACGGGAAACGACTCTGCCCAACCCGCCCGGTGCGCGGCGTTGGCCTGGAACCGAGCCGGCAACTGGTTCTGCAGGTTGTACACGTCGCCCCTGGCGAAGATGTCGTCCGCGGCCGCGTTGACCTCCGAGCTCGTGCCCGTCAGGGCCGTCAAGAAGCCCTTGGGCTGGCCAGTGCCGGACCCGGTGGACGCGGTCGCCTGCAGCTGGTCGGCGGCGTCTCGCAGGACGGCTGACAGCTCTTCGGTGAACCGGGCCGGGTCCATGCCGACTTCGAAGCTGTAGGGCACGAACACGTCACCGAAGTGCACCGGGATCGGCTGGTCGTCGATCGTCGGGGATTCGTCCGCGGCTGGGCGGCCTCGGCCTTCCACTCCGCGGTCGCGCCGGCCGACGTGATGCCCGTCCAGCCCTCGGTCGCGGTCTGCACCACCCGGGCGACCTGCCGCAGCGGGTTGATGCTTCCCGACCAAGGGCCCGGTTCGCGACTACCGGCCTGACGCCGGGCGGGTCCGTCGGCCGTGATCCGCGGGCCTTGACCATGACCTTGAGCTCGGCATGGACCTCTTCATCGTCATTCGTCCGCGACCAGATCGGCGGCGGTGCTTCTAGCTCTGGGTCAGGTGCTTGACGGCGACGCGGATGGAGTCGGCGATGGCGTGCCAGCTCGGACGCAGTGATCGCGTGGAACCTCCAGCGAGCTCCACGGTGTCGATCGCTCCGGCTCGCTCGGCCATGAACCTCGATACGACCTACATCATCCCAGCCTCTTATCCGACCGGACCCCGATTCGCCGCCGCTGCTCAGCTCGCGATCTGAACAGCGGCGGCGACTTCGGCCACAACAGCATCCCGGCGTCAGTCCGAGAGCCGCCCGGCGGCGTGGTTGGCGGCGATGTAGCCAAACACCAGACCTTGGGCGATCGTCGCACCCGGTCCGGGGTAGACCCGGCCGAAGGCGTTGCCGGCCGCGTTGCCGGCGGCGTACAGGCCCTCGATGACCGATCCGTCTGGGCGCAGGGCGCGGGCGAACTCGTCGGCCTTCACGCCGCCGCAGGTGCCCAGGTCGCCAGGGACGACCTTGACCGCGTAGAACGGGCCCTGGTCGATCGGACCCAGGCACGGGTTCGGCTTGACAGCGGGGTCGCCGTAGTAGCGGTCATAGGCGCTGTCGCCGCGGCCGAAGTCGTCATCGTGCCCAGTGGCGCACAGGGTATTGAAGCGTTGGACGCTCTGGGGCAGCGCCGGCATGCCCATCTCCGCGGCCAATTTCTCCAATGAGTCGGCCTTCTTGACAACGCCGGCGTCGTACCACTCCTGCGGGAAGGACTGGCGCGGGAAGATCGAGCCGCCGAAGACGTACCGGTTGCGGTAGCGCTGGTCGAAGACCATCCACACCGGCAGGTCCTGGCGGAGCAGTTCCTTGCCGGCCGACATGTAGTTGACGGCCTCATTCATGAAGCGCTCGCCCGCCTGGTTGACGATGATCTGGCCCGGCAGTGAACGCTCGGCCAGCAGCGTGCCGGGCATGGGGCCGGGAATCGGCACCGCCGGGAACCACCAGGCCTCCTCCATGAAGGCCAGGTCCGCGCCCACATCCTGGGCGGCGATGGTGATCGCGTCGCCGGTGTTCGCCGGGTTGCCCAACGCCCAGTCGGTGTCGAGCTTCTCGGACTGGTACGCGTGTCGCATCGCCTCATTGCGGTCGAAACCGCCCGCCGACAGGATCACGCCGCGCTTCGCCCGGACACTGATGTCCTTGCCGTCACGATGCACCACCACGCCGACGACGCGGTCGTCCTCGACGAGCAGTTCCTTCAGGGGCGAGTCAAGCCACACCGGGATGTTCCGGTCCCGGACCCCGGCGTACAGCCCTGCGGCCAAAGCACCGCCACCGGCGATGTACTCCCGGCGAATGGCCAGGCCGCCGACGCCCATGCCCAGTAGGCGCGCCGCGACGGCGATGCCGCGCGGGGTCCGGGCGACCAGGTTGAGCCACTTGTAACTGCTGCCGGTCACCGGCATCGGGAACGGCGCTTCCAGCGCGGGCGGACGCAACTTGTCACGGTCGGCACCCAGCTTGCGGGCGTTGAAGGGTTTTGGCTCCATGGCCCGCCCGACGGCCGACCCTCCCGGGAGCTCCGGGAAGTAGTCGGCGTAGTTGGCCATGTGGCCGAACTTCAGCGGCGTCAAGCGGCGCAACGCATTCACCGCCTCGGCCCCATGAGACAGGAACGACTTCCAGCGCGCTTCGGGTGCTTCCCCGCCCGTGACCGCAGTGAGGTACTCAGTCGCCTGAGACATCGAGTCCGGCGCTCCGGCCTCGGCCAGCATCGAGTTGCACGGCACCCAGAAACCACCCCCCGACAGGGCAGTCGACCCGCCCACATACTCCGACTTCTCCACGAGCAGCACCGACATGCCTGCCTCGGCCGCCGCCAGCGCGGCGAGCATCCCTGTTCCCGTCCCAACGACCACGATGTCGAACGACTTGTTGTCCATCTCACACTCCCTTGTTTCGCAAATCTAACCACATGGCAGGTTTTCGCAGCGCCGAACCCGCCCTACATCCCGCGAGTGGCGTGGCCGTGAGAGATAGTGGAGCCGTGACGAGGGTGGTGCGCGGGCCGTACAAGGTCGGATTGGCGAAACGAGCCGCGATCCTCGACGCGGCGCTGGAGGAGTTCTCGCGAGCGGGTTTCGAGGTCGCTTCACTACGGGCCATCGCCGCTCGGGTCGGGATCACCCACGCCGGCCTGCAGCACCACTTCGCGTCCAAGGACGACCTTCTGCTGGGCGTGCTCATCGCTCAGGAGGACGCCGACCGCCAGTTCTTCGACGAGGGCGCCCTGCTAGACATTGACGACCTCATCAGTGCGTACGCACGCGTCGCTGAGCGCCGCCGCTCCACCCCTGCCTGGACCCGGCTATGGATCAGCCTCAAGCTGAACGTCGCTGCGCAACCCGACCACGTCGCTGCCGACTTCGTCCGTCAGCGCGTCGCGGCATGGGATCAGGAACTGACCGAAGTGCTGAGTCGGGCTCAGAGCACCGGTGTCATCGCAGCCGACGTCGACTGCGTCGAGGCCGCCCGCGGCCTGCTCACCCTCCACGAGGGCCTGATGATCCGACAGATGCTCGACCCGAGCACCGACGTGGACAGCCCACTGCTCTGGACGCTGACCCAACTCCGCGCAAGCGCCCGTGAGTAGGCGGGTCTGCTGTACGAACCGCTGTCAGCTCGACGAAGGAGCCTGAGTGCCAGCCGTCTGGGGACCGCGACGCCAACATCGGGTGGGTGCGCTCCCCCGCTCAAAGCGCCCCTCAAAGCGGTCGCCGGCCAACATGCAATAGGGAGCGTGCAGGCAACTCGCGCACGCGGCGCCCGCCGGCGCGGTCAACCGGCCCGAGGCAGCCTGTCACCGGATCGCGCAGCAGACCCGAACGGCCGAACGGGCGTCCTCGAACTAGGTGAGTGACTCGGCGACCGCCCCGGTCTGGACGCCATGCAACTGTGCTGATCATGGACCCAGCTCCGAGTCACACCGAGCGCCGCCCGGCACACGGGACCCTTCGCTCGCACAGGACGACGACGGCAAGGACCGGCAGCCAGAGGTAGCCCGGCCAGAACGCCAGCCGCTCGAACAGACCACCGAGCTCGGCGCTGCCGGTGCGCGCCAGAAACGCGACCAGTCCGACGAGCGAGACCGCCCCGGCCACCAGCGCCGACCCCGACACCCCGCGTCGGTGGCGCAGGACGTAGGCGGTGACGAGCAGGGCCAACGACTGCGCCACGAACGCTGGCAGCGCCACGAGACTGTGCAGGTCCAGGTCCTGGTCGAGCGGTACCAGCCCGGTCGCGACCGAGCTGAGCCCCGTGATGACCCACAACCCCACCGAGGTTGTAGCCGCAGCGCCCTTGGGGAGCCACCCTCGCAGCAGCACCGCACCAATAGCGAGCAGCAGGCCGAATACGATGAACGCACCGTTCACCAGCGGGTGCAGCGGTGAGCACACCGGGACGTCGCCGTAGGGGTAGGCGATGGTGGTGCACGTGGTCGCACCGAGGTCACTGATGGTGTTGTCGAGCAGGCTGTATGGAGCCGTGGCGGCCGCGGCGGCGATGAGCTCACAGACCACGTACAGAGGCTGAGGCACCCACATCAGTGCCCCGGCCGGGGCACGAGTCGATGAGGTGGCCGGCATCGTGGGAGTTGCGGTCATGGTGTGCGTCCTCCTGACGGGACGGTCCGATCGGCGCGAAGGACCTGGATGGTCAGCTGGTCGGCGTGCGTCGTCTGCGTCGCCACGCGAGCAGAACGACGAGACCGTAGGTCACCACGCCGGCGGTGACCGCCGCAACGACCCATCCGATCTCCGACGCAGACCCGGTTCATGTCCGCACTCGCGCGTGAGGCGTTCCCCTCAGCGGGGGGGCGCCACTGCTAGCCCAGGAGGACGGTTGGGCCAGCAGTGGAGAAGGCGCGCACCGAGCGCACGTCCGCACAACCGTTGAACGGGGCACGGGCACAGGGCGCAGGTGTGAGTGACGACCATGGTCGGACCCGAGATGTGCCCCGGCACGTATGTCGGGACGCCGAGCGTGTCACCGCGGGGGCGCATAACGGCGGACGCCTAGACGGTATGGATTGACCGGCTCGTCCTGAGTTGGTCGTTGAACGCAGCCGGGATCCGCCGCGAGGTCGTGGCGCCGTCGAAGCTGCAACGGCCCAGCGGCGACAGGGTCAAGACCGACGCCAAGGACATCACCGCGGTGAGCGTTCCCAGCGTCGGCCAAGAGGCCGCACGTGACCTGGTCCGCGCCCGCGAGGACGCCCGGGGTGACCTGATGCCGGCCCGGCACCGGTCGTCGAAGCTCTTGCTGCGCCAGGGTTACGTCTACTCCGGCGCGAAGGCGTGAACCGGCGCCCACGACGTGTGGCTGCGCCGCGCCGGCGCCCAACTGGACTCCGCCGCGACCAGGCTGACCTTCGAGTCCGACTACGACGCCGTGCTCCACGTGAAGGCATGCCGCGACCGCCTCGACGACGCGATCACCACCACGGCCGCAGACTGCGAAGCTCACCCCGGTGCTGCGGCGGCTGGGCTGCCTGCGCGGAATCGGGCCCCTGACCGGGCTCGCGTTGGCGGGCGAGGTCGGCGACTGGGACCGATTCACCGGCAAGACCATCGGCTCGTTCATCGGGCTGGTGCCCAGCGAGTACTCCTCGGGCCAGTCACGGGTCCAGGGGTCGATCACCAAGACCGGCAACACCCACCTGCGGCGCCTGCTGGTCGAAGCCGCGTGGCACCACCGGCCCGCCTACCGCATCGGCAAGACCATGCGGGACCGGTGGGAGCTTGCCGGGCCTGCTGCTCGCGCCCGCTGCGACGAGGGCAACCGGCGACTCCACCACCGCTGGAGCACCATGCGCGCACGACCCAAGAGGCACACGATCGCCAACGTCGCGATCGCCCGCGAGCTGGCCGGCTGGTGCTGGTCGCTGGCCGTCCTCGAAGAATGAGGACCGATCCCTGAACTGCTTCGTCGACCCAGGCCCGCTGGCAGCAGCGCGAGGAGCGACCCGCGACACAGCTATGAGCAGCACCGAGAGCCACACCAGTGATCGGCGCGACGCTCGACCCTAGACACGCGATCCGCTCCAGCCGAACAGCCCGTCCTGCGGTAACCAACCCGCGCATATCAGCCTGACCGTGCGTCGCCAACGACACGCGACCAGCCGCCACACCCCGACGAAGCACGAGGCGCCCGCCCCACCATCAGTGGGACGGGCGCCTCAACCTGCCCTTGACAAGAGGTGCCTACATATCAGCTGACCGCCTGCCTTGCATTGGCCCCTGCGCGTGCGGGTGCCTACCTCTGGGTGCTGCACGTCACCCAGGATGCCGCAAGACGCGAGCGGAGGTGCTGGCACCGACGGTGTCAGCTCGGGACGAGTCAAGCGCTTGGCGTCTTGGAACGTAGGAACGAGGTCCGCGGTAGCCCGTCCGAGCCCCGAGTCGGGTATTCGCAGACCGGCGCACTCCCGAGGATCGTCGTCCTGCCAGCGCCGCTGGGTCCAATGATGCCGAAGATCTCCCTTCGTCAACGGTGAAGGAGACGTCGTTGACGGCAACGTGCTGTCCGTACAGCTTGTACAGATTTCGGACTTCCAAATGCCATCATGCGCGAAGTTGAGGGCCACCGAACCCCGTCACATCGACTGCAGCCTCTGAGCTTGGGTTGGTTCGTGCCTCCACCGTTCGGTGGGTGGGGCTGCATCGCAGTCCCGGGTCATCTCTTAGGCGAGCAGGGCGTAAAGCGCTGCGCGGTGGGCCCGGTAGGCACGATCGCCTGGGCGCGTCATGGTGTACGTCGTGGCCGAGCCCGGTCCGCGCCCGCGCTTGTTGACTTTGACGTAACCAGCCGACTCCAGCGCAGACATTTGTTTGGACAGGTCCGAGTCGGTCAGGTCGAGTTGTTCTTTGAGGAACCGGAATGTGGCGTACTCGGTGTTCGCCAGCACGGCCATCGCTATGAGCCGCTTCGGTGCGTGTAAGACAGGGTCGAGGTCGCCCAGGCTCATGGCAGCCGCTCCCGCACGACGGCCGCCGCACGCTCATAGCGGGCTTGGAACAGCCGCAGGCCCACGGTCACCAGAGCGAACGCGGCACCGGACGCTGCCGGGACCCCGGCCAACCACATCACGCCCGCCACAAGGACGGCGATGCCCACCGCTCCGATGGCGTAGCACCGGTACTCCCGCCGGATCTCCGGCGGAGGAGTGCCACGACCGGGCATGGGGAAGGCATCGTACCGCCGGGCACACCACCCCACGAACGCGCCGACGCCGGCGGCGAGCGTGATCATCGCCAAAACGAAGGCGAACTCGCTCTCGCTCCAGAACGCGAATGCTCCCACATAGGCGGCGAACCACACGCCAAAGAGTGGTGGCACCCACCAAGGCGAAGGCCGCATCCGGATGTAGGGCGCCGCCTCGCCGCGCTCCAGCTCACGGATGCGCTCGAACGGCCCCAAAGAACTTTCCATAGGCGCAAGCATAAGAGAAGTTGCCATTTATGCAAGTAACATTCCGGGAGTCGCCCCCGGATGCGAGGGCGAGCCCGGGGGCGCGGCTAGCAGCTCAGCGCTCCGCTGGGTCTTGCTGTCACCAGAGGATGCAGCAGTCCCTCCGGCCTACTACCGGCGGTTCGGTTTCGTGCCGGCGAGTGAACTTGGACTGGCCCCCCAGACGTCGGCTACGGCGACGAGTTCCAGGTCGGTCCTCAAATGGGGCCTACATCCGCGGGCGCTCCCAGTTCACGGCCCCCCGCTCGCCTCTAATGACCAACGGTGCCGCCGGTCATCGAGTCGCTGGTCGCGCCGCGGTCCGCGACGGGTCGGGCGCGCGCGCGGGGCCTTCAATGTGCGTTGCTCCTGAACGGGCCGCATGCGCCGAGCCAACGTGGGCGGCTCCGCACCGTGACGCTGCGGCCGAGCGTCCCGGTCGGGAGGCGCTGGTGACAAGAAGTTCGGCTGTTGTTGCATACACCGCACACCCGGGGGGTACCCCCCGCTGTCCCCAACAGCCCAGCAACGGCGATCACGGGGCATCCAAATCAGGACACCAACATGTCGCACCACGTCTCCTTGTTCCATTTCGCCGGTCCCGATCACCTCATCGCACCCGCTGAGCTGGACCTAGCCGCTGTCCCCGACCTCGTGCGCTCCGTCCAGCAGGCGCATCGCAACGCCACCGGTCGGTGCCTGACCGTAGATCTGTCCGGGGTCGTGCGGATGGACCCACGCCTGGTCCGCTCGCTCACCTGGGCCAGCCGATTCACACGATGCCACGGAGGACGGATGCGGATCGTCCCACCCCGAACCGGTGTCCTGACCCCGCTTGCAACACTGGCGTTGCTACGCCACTGCGCGCCCACAGTCGTACCTCGGCACGCCCAGGTGCTCGACGTCGCTTAGCGCGTCACGCGGACCAGACAGCACAGACTGGCGAAGAGGCTTGACTGACCTCTTCGGAGTGCTTCCTCCGCTTGAAGAACGGCTTCTCCCTGAGCCTGGTGACCACCGAGTCCGGCCACCCATACATTGACCCCCCATAGGGCGCCGAGGCGACCGTGGCGGCACGACGAGCATCGCCCATGCGGCAACTCCGAAGATCGATCCTGCTGATACCGCCGCGAGTCGGCTCGACGGTTCAAGGCGCGGGTCTTCCTCGACGCAGGTCCCGGGGAATCACGGACCGATCCGTTGCAATCGCGTGCATGTGCTGTGCCAGCGCCGGGGTCAACGGTCGCGTAGTCTGGAGTCAGAACCGCCCACGGACCCGAGACCGTGGGCGGTTCTTTCATGCCCGGCGGAGAACTTCAGCATCCGTCCAGCACAGCGCCGCTTCAGGCAGGGCATCAGCTGTGCTCAGGGCACGCAGCGCCTCCCGCGACGCATCGGCAGGTGCGTCCTCACACCGCCGCCTTCGAGCTACTCGGCGGACGGCGCCGTGACCTATACCCGAGCCGCACGCGCTGGCACCTTGTCCCGCGGTCATACACCCACGCAGGTTGCAGCTCGAGCCCCAGTGCAGACCGACGCCTGACGGACCAACGGCGAGTAACGATGTCGATCTGGGCGCCGCCCGTTCGACGTACGGGTGACACCACTCTGGAGGAGCCATGCGCGACGTGACCCTGTACGCCCTGCTGTCCTTGGACGGAGTCGCGGAGGAGCCGGGCGACTGGATGTTCGAGGCGGACGAGACCGTGTTCCGCAACCTCGCTGACGTCATCGGGGTCCAGGACGACGTCGTCCTCGGTCGCGGTACGTACGACTACTGGGCCGACTACTGGCCGACGTCGGACGTGCAACCGTTCGCAGACTTCATCAACACGACCACCAAGCACGTCGTGACCTCACATCCCCTGGACAAGGGCTGGGAGCAGTCGGTCGTCGTCGACTCCCCGCTCCCGTCCTACTTCAGACGGCTGAAGGCAGGGTCGGGAGGCGACATCGGCGTCCATGGCAGCATCGCCGTCGCCCAGACTCTGCTGGCCGAGGACCTGGTGGATCGTCTCGAGCTCGTCGTCGTCCCGACGTTGGCCGGCACTGGGCGGCGTCTCTTCGAGGACGGCTCAGATCCCCTCAGACTGACCCTGACGCGGGCTGAATCGTCGCCGACCGGTTCCGTGTTCCTGAGCTACCGGCGTCCTTCGTCCGATTGAGCTCAGACGCGCTACCGGGAGATCACGACCTTCAGCGCCTTGGTCTCCGCCGCCCGGCCGAAGGTGTCGTAGGCGTCCATCATCTCGTCGAGCGTGAAGTGGTGGGTCGCGAACTTCTCGACCGCCAGCTTGTGCTGGGCCACCAGCTTCAGGAGCATCGGCGTGGTCGAGGTGCTGACCAGGCCCGTGGTGATGGTGAGGTCCATGATCCACAGGTCCTGCAGCTGCAGCTCCACGGGTGATCCGTGCACGCCCACGTTGGCGATGGAGCCACCGGGTCGGACGATCGTGGTGCAGGCGTCGAACGTCGCCGGGATGCCGACGGCCTCGATCGCCACGTCGACGCCGAGCCCGTCGGTCATCGCGAGCACCTGCTCACGCCAGTCCGCGCTGCCGCTGTCGACGGTGTCGGTCGCCCCGAAGCCCAACGCCTGTTCCAGCCGGTTGGCGTCGAGGTCGAGCGCGATGATCCGGGCCGCGCCGTAGAGCGTGGCGGTCATCATCGCGGCCAGGCCGATCGGCCCGGAGCCGACCACCGCGACCACGTCGCCGGGCTTCACCCGGCCATACCTGACACCGATCTCGAACGAGGTCGGGATGATGTCGGACAGCATGACCGCGGCCTCGTCGCTCACCCCGTCGGGCAGCTTGTAGACGGAGTTGTCCGCGAACGGCACCCGGACCAGCTCGGCCTGGGTGCCGTCGATCAGGTGACCGAAGATCCAACCGATGCCGCTGGCGCCCTCCTCGGCCAGGCAGTGCGCGTAGAGGCCCTGGTGACAGTACGAGCAGGCGCCGCACGCGCTGACGCACGAGAGCAGCACGCGGTCGCCGACGGCCACCGTGGACACCGCCGAGCCCACCTCGGTGACGGTGCCGACGCCCTCGTGGCCGAGGATCCGACCGTCGGTCACCGCCGGCACGTCCCCCTTGAGGATGTGCAGGTCCGTGCCGCAGATCGTGGTCGTGTCGATCCGCACGATGATGTCGGTGGGTTGCTGGATCTGGGGATCGGGAACGTCCTCCCAAGCCTTGTTGCCCGGACCGTGGTAGACCAGTGCCTTCATCTGTCCTCCTGATGTGCGTCGGCTGCCCGGTGGCGATCGCGAGCTCAGCTGCTCGATCCACGGGTGGTCGCTCCACTGGGGGCAGATCGCGGGGCTTCCGGCGATCGAGCGTGGATTTCGACGGTACGCCGCACCCGGACTCCGCGCACGAGGCGTATGGCCCCGGTCTTCCGCGCGCCGCCGCCGAGCCCTACCGGGTCAGCCCTCGCAGCGACTCCCTACGCGGACGGCGCGTCGGCGACCTCACGCGCTCCTCGACCCTGCCGCTCGGCGCGCCGCTGCGCGCGGCGCTCCTTGCGCCGCTCGACGAGCACGTAGAGGGCCGGCACCAGGAGGAGGGTCAGGAACGTCGAGGACAGCAGGCCGCCGATGACCACGACCGCGAGCGGCTGGGAGATGAAGGCGCTGCCGCCGGTGACGCCGAACGCCATCGGCGTGAGGGCGAGGATCGTGGCGAGCGCGGTCATCACGATGGGACGTACGCGCTTCCCGCCGCCGTCGGCCAGCGCCTCGGCGATGCTGGCCCCAGCCTCGCGGCGCTGGTTGACGAGGTCGATGAGCACGATGGCGTTGGTGACCACGATGCCCACCAGCATGAGCGCGCCGATGAGCGACGGGACGCCGAGCGGGATGCCCGTGAGGACCAGCAGCAGCATCGCACCGGTGGCCGCGAACGGCACCGAGACGAGCAGGATCAGCGGCTGCACGAGCGACTTGAAGGTCGCCACCATGACGACGTAGACGATCGCGATGGCGATGAGGAGCGCGAGGCCGAGCTGGCCGAACGCCTCGGCCTGGTCCTCCGACACGCCGCCGATGGAGACGTCGGTGCCCTCGGGGAGGTCGAGGTCGTCGACCAGGGCCTGGACGTCGGCCGTCACCGAGCCGAGGTCGTCGGCCGCGGGCTCGGCGGTGATGGTGACCGTGCGCTCGCCGTCGGAGCGGGTGATCGCGGTCGCGACGTCCTGCTCGACCAGCTCGGCGACCTGTCCCAGCGAGGTGCCGTCGCCGACGGGCAGCTGCCGCAGCTCGGCGATCGAGCTCGGCCGCGGGCCGCCGACCACGACGACGTCGAGCTGCTCGCCGTCGATGGTGGCCTGGCCGACGGGCGGCTGCGACAGGGCCTGGGCCAGCACGCCACCGAGGAACCCTGAGGTGAGGCCGGCGGCCTCGGCCTCGGGGCGGGCCCGGACCGACAGCACCGGCTGGGCCGCTGCGGCGTCCGAGGTCACCGTGCCGATGCCGTCGACGCCCTCCAGCTCGGTGGCCACGATCTCGGCGGCCTCGCCGAGTCGGGACTGGTCGGTCGCGGTCACCACGAGCTCGAGCGCCGAGGCGAAGCCGGCGTCGCCGGCGGTGACGGTGACGTCGCCGGTGGCGTCGGCCAGGGCCGCCTCGATCCGCTCAGCGGCCGCCTCGCTGTCGGCGTCCTCCGCCAGCGTGAGGGCGAAGGTCGTCGCGCCGCCGCCGAAGATGGCGGCCACGCCCTCCCCGGTGCCGACGGTGCTCTGGACCGTCTCGACCTCGTCGTCCTCGACGAGGACCGACTCGACCTCTCGCGCTGCGGCGTCCTGCCGGTCGAGCGTGGCGCCGGGCTCGAGCTCCTGGGTCACCGTGAGGGTGTTCTGGCCGCTGCTGCCCAGGAAGTTGGTCTTGATGAAGGGGGTCAGCCCCAGCGTCGCCACCAGGACGACGACGGCGACACCGACGGTGCGCCACGGGCGGCGGACCACCCAGCGCACGGTGGGGTCGTACGCGCGGCGCAGCCACGAGCGCTCCTCCTTGGCCTCGGCGTCCGCCTGCACCCGTGCCGGGTCGACGACCGTGTCGGGGCTCTTGAGGAACCAGTAGGCCAGCACCGGGATGATCGTGAGCGACACCAGGAGCGAGGCCAGCAGGGCGAGCGCCACGGTGACGGCGAAGGGGCGGAACAGCTCGCCGACCTGGCCGCCGACGACGCCGATCGGCAGGAACACCGCGGCCGTGGCGATCGTCGAGGAGGTGATGGCACCGCCGACCTCGCGCACCGCGGTGGTGATCGCGGCGACCTTGGACTCCCCGTAGGACAGGTGTCGCTTGATGTTCTCGATCACCACGATCGAGTCGTCGACCACGCGGCCGATCGCGACGGTCAGCGCGCCGAGGGTGAGGATGTTGAGCGTGTAGCCGCCCAGCCGCAGGCCGATCAGCGTCACCAGGAGCGACAGCGGGATCGACAGGGCCGTGACGAGCGTGGAGCGGACGGAGAAGAGGAACAGCAGGATCACCAGGACCGCGAAGAAGAGCCCGAGGGCGCCCTCGGTGGTCAGGTCCTCCACCGACTTCTCGATGAAGGGTGCTTGGTCGAAGGCGACGGAGAACTCGGCACCGTCGCCCAGGTCGTCCTCGAGCTCGGGGATGAGCTCGGCGACCGCGTGGGAGATGTCGACGGTGTTGCCGTCGGGCGTCTTGGTGATCGCGACGGCGAGGCTCGTCTCGCCGTTGGTGCGGGAGTACGACGTCGGCGTCGCCTGCGCGGTGCGCACCTCGGCCACCTCGCCGAGCGGTCGCGTACCGCCCTCGGGCAGCGACACCGGCACCCGGCGCAGCTCGGCGAGGGTCGTCGGCGTGGCGCCGACCTGGACCGACAGGCTCGACCCGGCGTCGTCGACGGTGCCGGCAGGCACGAGCGAGGCGTTGGTCGACAGCGCGTCGGACACGTCCGCGGCGCTCACTCCGAGCTGGCGGGCCCCGGGCGTCAGGGTGACCTCGACGCGGTCGGTGGGGGCACCGGTGACGTCGACCTGGCGGACGCCCTCGACGTCCTCGAGGGACGGCACGACGAGGCGGTCGATGCGCTCGGCGAGCTGCGCGGGGTCGGCGTCGGAGGTGACCGCGAGCTGCACCACGGGGAACTGGTCGAAGCTGCCGGCGAAGACGACCGGCTCGACGGACTCCGGCAGGCCCTGCGCACTGCTCATCGCGCTCTCGGCCTGCTGCTGGGCGCGCTGGAGGTCGGTGCCGTACTCGAGGGTGAGCAGGACCAGCGAGACGCCGCTCGACGACGTGGAGTCGACCTGCTCGAGCCCGTCGACCCCGGAGAGTGCCTGCTCGGCGGGCGCCGTGACCTCCTGCTCGACCGCCTCCGGGGAGGCGCCGGCGTAGGGCAGGACCACGCCAACGGCCGGGAACTCCAGGTTGGGGATCAGCTCCTGCTTCAGCGCCCCCGCGGACAGCACGCCGAAGATCGCCACCATGACCGTGGAGAGGGCGATGAGGGCTCGGTTGCGAAGCGAGAAGGACGCGAGATGACCCACGGGGTGCGGCTCCTGTGTCAGGGCGGACCGGAGGTCCACGAAATCGTTAGCGCGATGCTAACGATATGGTGGTGACCGTGAGCAATCGGGACGAGGACGTCCGCGAGGTGGAGGCGCTCTCCTGCCGGCTGCAGGAGGCCTTCGCCCACGTCCGGGTCGACGAGGTCGTCGCCACCGAGCTGTCGGTCCAGCAGCTCAAGGTGCTCATGCTCGTGCAGTACCGCGCCCCGATGACGGCCCATGCCGTCGCCGACGCCCTCTGCGTCAGCGCGGCGACCGTGTCGGGCCTCGTCTCGCGACTCGTGGCGGGCGGGTTCCTCGTCCAGGAGCCGGCCCCGGACGACCGGCGCGCCCTGCTCCTGCGTACGACCGCGGCGGGCAGCGAGGCGCTCGAGGACGTCGCCGCCATGCAGCTGCGGCACTGGCGCGACGTCGTGCCCGGGCTCACCGACGCCGAGGTCGCCGGCCTCCGGCTCGGGCTCGCCGGCATCGAGCGCGTGATGCGCGGCACCCCAGGCGGCACGCGCGAGGGGTGACGACCTCCTGACCGCGGGGACGCGTGCGTCAGGATGCGCCGCCTCGACCCCGAATGGGCGTCAGAACGCGCCGCCTCGACCCCCAAAGGCTGTCAGGACGCGCCGCCTCGACCCCTAAGAGGCGTCAGGACGCGCCGCCTCGCGGCGGCGGCGGACGAGCACCCAGCCGCCCACCCCGACCAGCACGATCAGGAGCAGGACGTCGGCCGCGAGCCCGATCTCGTGCTCGAGCGCGCGGTAGGACGCGCCGACCAGGTAGCCCCCGACCGCGACCGCGCTCGCCCAGAGGACGCCACCGACGACGTTGAAGACGGTGAACCTGAGCCGCGCCATCCCGATCGCGCCGGCGGCACCGGGCAGCAGCGCGCGCACGACCGCGATCCAGCGTCCCAGCGCCACCGCCAGGCCCCCGCGACGCCGGAGCAGGTCGTAGGTGCGGTCGATGTCCTCGGGCCGGACGACGTGGCCCAGCAGGCGTCCCGCGAGCCGACCACCGTGGCGCCGGCCGAGCTCGTACCCGGCCTGGTCGCCGATCAACGCGCCCGACGACGCGGTGAGGATCACCGCCCACAGCGGCAGCTCGCCCTCGTGGGCGACGACACCGCCGATGAGCACGGCGATCTCCCCCGGGATGAAGACCCCGACCATCAGACCGGCCTCCGCAGCGGGGAGCGCGAAGACCACGAGCAGCACCAGCCACGGCGGCAGTGCGACCAGTGCGTCGACGATGCCCGTCACGAGCCCCTCTCCCCTCACCCTGGCGCGAGGTCCGCGCGACCGCCGGGTACCGGGCACGCTACGAGCACCCCTGCCCCTCGGACAGTGCCGAAGGACCAGTGGGTTCCGGGGCCGGTGTGCTCCGCCGGCCGGCCCCCGCAGCGACGAGCATGGCGGTGTGCCGGCCCTGACCCCTCGCACCGCCTGGGCGATCGCCGTCGTGTCGGTGGCCTGCCGCCTGGCGCTGCGGGGCACCCACGGCGACCTCGTGCCCGACGTCATCGACCTCGCCGTCTACCGCGCCGAGGGCATGGCGCTCCGGCACGGGTGGGACCTCTACGGCGCCCTGCCGGGGGTGCGCGGCCTGATGACCTACCCGCCGTTCGCCGCGATCGTCTTCTCCCCGGTGAGCCTCCTGCCGATGGGCGTCCTCGCCCCGGCGTCCGTGCTGGCCAACGTGGCGCTGCTGGCGGTGGTGGGCCACCTCTCGCTCCGTCTCGCCGGCACCGCGGGCTACCGGCTGAGCACGGGCACGGCCGTCGTGACCGCGGTCGCCGTGTGGTGCGAGCCGGTGCAGTCCACGATCGCGCTCGGCCAGGTCGACCTGCTGGTCGTCGCCCTCGTCCTGGCCGACCTGACCGTGCTGCGCGGCACCCGGTGGGCCGGGGTGGGCACCGGCCTGGCCGCCGGGCTCAAGGTGACCCCCGCGATCGTCGTCGGCTACCTGCTGCTGGCCGGCCCCCGGCGGACCGGGGCGAGAGCCGCCGTGACGGCGCTCGGCACGGTGGCGCTCTCCGCGATCGTGGACCGGCAGGCGACGTGGGACTACTGGACGCGCCACCTCTACGACGACCGACGGGTCGGGAGTCCGGAGAGGATCACCAACCAGTCGGTCCGAGGATGGCTGGTCCGTGCCTTCGGTGAGCGCGATCTCGCGGGTTGGCAGCTCGCCACGACGATGGTGGCCGTCCTCGCCGTGCTGCTGGTCGGGACGTACGTGGCCGTCCGGGCCGGGCGCGCCGGCGACGACCTGGGCGGCCTGGTGGCCATCGCCGCCACCGGGCTGATGGTCTCGCCGATCTCGTGGACCCATCACTGGGTCTGGTGCGTGCCGATGCTGGTGCTGGGCTGGCAGCGCTCCCGGCTGCTGCTCGTCACCGTGCTGGCGACCACCGCGACGTACGTCGTCCGACGGATCGACGACGACCGACCGGAGCTGTCGTGGGACGCGCTCCAGGTGGCGGCCTCCGGTCCCTACGTCGTGCTCGGGCTCGTGGCCCTGGCCGTCGTCGCGCGGGGCGTGCCGCTGGCCCGTCGTACGGCCGGGACCTCGCCGGCTCGCGCGGCCTGACGTCGCCTCAGCCGGGCAGGACCGACCGGGCCGCGGTCACGCCGCGCCCGCCGCGACGGGGAGCCCGGACGTACGCCACTCCAGCATCCCGTCCTCGAGGCGCCGTGCCTCGACGCCGGCCCCGCCCAGGATGCGGACGGCGTCGTGCGCCATCACGCAGAAGCTGCCGCGGCAGTAGGCCACCACCGGCGGCGCGTGCCGCAAGGCGTCCGTCTCGCCGTCCAGCGTCTCGAGCGGCATGCTCCGGGCGCCCGGGATGTGGCCGGCGAGGTACTCCTCGGCGGGACGCACGTCGAGGAGGGTGACCTCGCCGGACGCCAGCAGCTGCTCGAGCTCGTCGCGCGTCACCAGGCCCACCTCCCCCGAGCCGGGCAGGTCGAGGTAGGCCTCGAGGGCCCGGCCGACGTCGGCGGAGCGGTCGCGGGCGACGGCGCGCATCGCGGCGTAGAGGTCGGCCACGTCGTCGCCCGCGAGGCGGTAGAACACCTTGGTCCCCTCGCGCCGGGTCAGCACCAGGTGGGCGAGCTTGAGGACCTGCAGGTGCGCCGAGACCGTGCTCACCCCCATCCCCGCGGCCCGGGCCAGCCCGTCGACCGTGCGCTCGCCCTGGGCGAGCAGGTCGACCAGCTCGAGCCGCTTGGCGCTGCCGAAGGCCTTGCCGACGACGGCGAGCTCGTCGAACAGGTGGTGGCGACGCTCTTCGTTCATCGTTCCTCCAATGATCTTTGGAAGATCGTAGGTTGTCTTGCTACGGTCCTCCCATACCCCCCAGGGTATCCATCGGACCTAGGAGGCCCCCATGCCCATCCCCGTCACCGTCGTCCCGATCGACACCCCCGGCCTCGGCGACCGCACGTACGTGGCCCACGACGGCGCCGTCGCGCTCGTCGTCGACCCGCAGCGCGACATCGACCGCGTCCTGGCCGCCGCCGACGAGGCGGGCGTGCGGATCACCCACGTCTTCGAGACCCACATCCACAACGACTACGTCACGGGCGGGCTGGCCCTGGCCGAGGCGGTCGGCGCCGCCTACCTCGTCAACGTCGACGACCCGGTCGCCTTCGAGCGCACCCCCGTCCGCGACGGCGACGTCGTCGCCGTCGGCGACACCATGCGGGTGCGCGTGGTCCACACCCCCGGCCACACCCACACCCACCTGTCCTTTGCGCTCTCGGCCGGCGACGAGCCCGTCGCGGTGTTCACCGGCGGGTCGCTGCTCCACGGCTCCACCGGCCGTCCCGACCTGCTCGGCCCCGACCACACCGGCGCCCTGGTCCACGCGCAGTGGCACTCCGCCCAACGCCTCGCCGACGAGCTGCCCGACGACACGTCGGTCTTCCCGACCCACGGCTTCGGCAGCTTCTGCTCGGCCACCCAGTCCGACGCGACCGCGAGCACCATCGGCGACGAGAAGCGGACCAACCCGGCACTGACCAAGGACGAGGCGGACTACGTCGACGGCCTGCTCGCGGGCCTCGAGGAGTTCCCCGCCTACTACGCCGAGATGGGCCCCGCGAACACCGCCGGCCCGCGGGCGGCCGACCTGTCCGACCCCGAGCTCGCCGACCCGGCCGAGCTGCGCCGCCGCATCGACGCCGGCGAGTGGGTCGTGGACCTGCGGACCCGGTCGGCGTTCGCCGCCGGTCACCTCAGCGGCAGCGTCAACTTCGGCCTCGACGGCCAGTTCGTCACCTACCTGGGCTGGATCCTCCCCTACGACGCGACCATCACGCTGCTCGGCGAGACCCCCGAGCAGGTGGCCGAGGCGCAGCGCGAGATGGTCCGCATCGGCATGGACCCGGCCGCGATGGCCACCGGCACGCCCGAGGACTGGGCCGACGGCGCCCCGCTCGGCAGCTTCCCGGTCACCGACTTCGCCGGGCTCGCCGCGGAGATCCGCGAGGACCCTGCCGGCGAGCGCGTGGTCCTCGACGTGCGCCGCCCGGCGGAGTACGACGCCGGCCACATCGCCGGCGCCGTCAACGTCCCCGTCCACGCCGTCCTGGCCCACCTCGAGTCGATCCCGCAGCAGAGGCTCTGGATCCACTGTGCCGGCGGCTACCGCGCCGGCGTCGTCGCCTCGGTCCTCGCCGCGCGCGGCCACGACGTCGTCGCCATCGACGACTCGTACGACGAGAGCGCTGCCGAGGCCGGGCTCACGCTCGTCTGAACCTCGCACTCCCCCACCCCCCGATCGGGAGACACCTGCCATGACCAGCACCCCCACCGAGGCCCGCACCCTCGACGCCCACACCCTCCAGGAGCGCCTCGCCGACGGCGAGCCGCCGCGCATCCTGGACGTCCGGACCCCGGCGGAGTTCGACACCTCACACATCCCCGGCGCCTACAACGTCCCGCTCGACACGCTCCGCGAGCACCGCGACGAGCTGCGCCGCCACCTCGACGAGGACGTCGTCCTGGTCTGCCGCTCGGGCGCCCGGGCGACGCAGGCCGAGGGCGCGCTGCGCGAGTCCGGGCTCCCCGGCGTCCGGGTGCTCGACGGCGGCATGACCAGCTGGGAGGCTATCGGCGCCCCGGTCAACCGTGGCCGTCAGACCTGGGAGCTCGAGCGCCAGGTCCGCCTCGTGGCGGGCACCATCGTCGCCGGCAGCGTCCTCGCGAGCACCGCCGTCCCGCGGCTCAAGTGGGTCGCCGCGGCCATCGGCACCGGACTCACCGGCGCGACGCTGACCAACACCTGCGCCATGGGCGTCGCGCTGTCGAAGATGCCGTGGAACCGCACCGCCGACTCGTGCGACATCGACGAGATCGTCGCCGCGCTCTCCGGGGACGACGCCGCATGAGCCCCACCGTCGCCGTCGTCGTGGTGCTGGCCGTGCTCGTCGGCGTCTCGCTCGGGATGCTCGGCGGCGGCGGCTCGATCCTGACCGTCCCGCTGCTCGTGTACGTCGCCGGACTGGACGCCAAGGTCGCCATCGCGGCCTCGCTCTTCGTCGTCGGCGTCACCTCCCTGGCGGGCCTGGTCAGCCACGCCCGCCACGGGCGGGTCAAGTGGCGCACCGGCCTGATCTTCGGACTGGCCGGCATGATCGGCGCCTACTCCGCCGGTCTCGTCGGCGGGCACCTGCCCGGCAACGTGCTGCTCATCGCGTTCGCGGCGATGATGGTCGCGACCTCGCTGGCCATGCTCCGTGGGCGCAAGAACCCGCCGGCCCACGCGTCGGACGGCGAGCTGCCGGTCAGGCGGATCGTCGTCGACGGCCTCGTGGTCGGCGTGGCCACCGGCCTGGTCGGAGCCGGCGGCGGGTTCCTCGTCGTGCCGGCCCTGGTCCTGCTCGGCGGGCTGCCCATGTCGGTCGCGGTCGGCACGTCGCTGCTGGTCATCTCGATGAAGTCGTTCGCCGGGCTGGCCGGCTACCTCAGCTCGGTCGAGCTGCCGTGGGGACTCGTCCTCAGCGTCACCGCCGCCGCGGTCGTCGGCAGCGTTCTCGGCGGCCGGCTCGCGGGCCGGGTGCCCGAGGCCCGGCTCCGGCGGGCGTTCGGCTGGTTCGTGCTCGTCATGGGCGGCTTCGTCCTGGTGCAGCAGGGCCCGGCCTGGGCCGCCCCCGCCGCGCTGACGGTCATCGTCACGGCAGGGCTCGCCGCCGGCGCGTGCTGGCAGTTCGTCCGGGCCTGCCCGCTGCGCCGCGTGGTCGCCGGATAGCTCCGGTCGGTCAGTCCTGCCGTCCGGAGCGGTGCGGGTGGTCGTCGTGGCGCGGGTCCTGCTCGGGATAGCCCGCCTTGGGCTCGACGCCCTCCGGCTGCGGCTCCTCACCGCCCGGGCTCTGCTCGGGAGGTGCGTCGACCGGGGACCCCTGGGCCGAGGTGTCGCGGAGGCCGTCGGCCCCCTGCTGTCCCGGGCCGGTGTGACCGACCCACTCGCTGCTCGAGCCCATGCCGCCCGCGGCACCGTCGGGCCCCGAGCTGTTGGGGGTCGACTCCCGCTCGACCTGTTCCGGCTTGTCGTTTGTCATCGGCGCCTCTTCCTGTCGCGACGACCGGTCCGGGTCGTGCGTACGCGTGACGCCCGGACGCGGCCTGCCACCGGCGGTGGTGGTGACGCCCGGTACCCCCGCTCCCCCCTCGCATGTGCGGGCGCGTCGCCGATCCGGAGAGTCCACGGGGTCACGCCAGGGCCGAACGGCGCACGCCGGAACCGTGCACGTCGCACGCCCCGGACGTGCCACCCGAGCCGGCCGGGTTGCAGCCCCCGGCCGGCTCGGGAGCTCAGGTGGCCATGTCGAAGACCAGGCGCGCCGGGACCGCTCCCGACAGCACCTCCTCGAAGCAGGCGTTGACGTCCTCGAGGCGACGCGGCTCGGCGACCACGCGGGTGCGCCCGTTGGCGTGGAGGGCGAAGCAGTCGGCGAGGTCGTTGCGGGTGCCGACCAGCGACCCCGTCACCGAGATCCCCTTGAGCACCGTCTCGAACACCGGGAGCTCGAGCCGGTTGTCGGCGGGCAGGCCGACCAGCACCAGGCGGCCGTTGGGGTTGAGCGAGGCGTGGGCGGCACGCATCGCGGCGGGCGACGGGACGGTGACGACCGCGATGTCCACCCCGCCGAGGGCCTCGAGCTCCACGGCCTGGTTGCCCCGCCCGTCCACGACGTGGTCGGCGCCGAGCTTCTTGGCCAGGTCGAGCTTGGCGTCCTCGACGTCGACGGCCACCGTGGTGGTGCCGAACACCTTGGCGTACTGCAGCGCGAGGTGGCCCAGGCCGCCGATGCCGACGACCATCGCGGTCTCGTTGGGCTGCGGGTGCGCCACCTTGAGCGCCTTGTAGGTGGTGACTCCCGCACAGGTGAGCGGCGCGGCGTCGAAGGCCGACACGCCGTCGGGCACCGGCACGGCGTGGCTGGCGTAGCCGATCGCGTACTCGGCGTAGGAGCCGTCGATCGTGTAGCCGGTGAACTCCGGGGTCACGCAGTAGGTCTCCCACCCACTGACGCAGTAGCGGCACCGACCGCAGGCACGACCGAGCCACGGCAGGGCGACCCGCGTGCCGACGACGGGCGTGTCCACGTCCGGGCCGACCGCGACGACCTTGCCGACGCCCTCGTGACCCGGGATGAGCGGCATCTTGGGCTTGACCGGCCACTCGCCGCGCGCGGCGTGGATGTCGGTGTGGCACAGGCCGCTCGCCTCGATCTTGACCAGCACCTGCCCGGGGCCGGGCTCCGGCGTCGGGATGTCGCGGATCTCCAGCGGCGCGCCCATCTCCGGGACTACTGCTGCTCGCATGTCGTTCTCCTCAGGTCGGTGCTGCGTGGGTGCTGCGTGGGCGCTACGGCGGTGCTGCGGGTGCTACTTGTTGAGCTCTCCTGCGTCCTCCAGGACCAGGTCGGCGGTCGACAGCCCGCGGTCGGCCGGCACGATCCGCACCGGGCAGTGCGCATTGGCCATCACGGCGCGCGCGGTCGGGCCCAGGTGCAGGGCGGCCGCGACCCCGCGCGGCCTGCGGACCAGCACGATCTCGTCGACCCGCTCCGAGGCGCTCACCAGGGCGTGGGCCGGCTGGTCGTGGACGACGCGCACCTCGACCTCGACGTCGGGGTAGACCGCCCGCCACTGCTCGAGCTCGCGGTCGACCTCCTCGTGGGCGCGCTCGGCCCAGTCGGTCTCGGCGACGCGGTGGGCCACCACGTCCTCGTAGAAGCTGGGCAGTCGCCACGCGTGCAGGACCACCAGCCGGGCTCCGCGGGCCTGCGCGGTGGCGAACGCCTCGGCCAGGAGCTCGGGCGAGCCGTCGGGCCGCTTGATGCCGACCAGGACGGTCCCGGTGGGCTCGCCCCCGGGCCACGTCTCGGGCACCGTGACGACGGGGGCCCGCGAGCTCGCCGCGACGGCGGTCGACACGTTGCCGGTGAAGATGCGGGCGGCCACCGGACGACGGTCGGCGCCGAGCACCACGAGCGGGGCGTCCTCGCTGACCGCCAGCAGCGCCGGCACCGCGCCCTCGCGGGAGAGGCTCGTCGCGAGCCGGGTCGACTCCGGGGCCCGGGCCTCGTCCACCGTCCTCTGCACCACGGCCTGTCCGGCGGTGGTCAGGTCATCGACCGGCAGGGGGTACATCGGCGTCATCGGCACGAAGATCGGCACGGCGTGCACGACGTGCACGCCCGCCCCGAGGCGCGCAGCCTCGGCGACGGCGTAGCGCAACGCCTGGACGCCTGCCCGGGACCCGTCGACGCCCACCACCACGTCGCCGTCCCCTGCAGCCGACCTCCGGTCCTTCGACATCTCCACGCCTCCTCGTCCCGGCGGGCACCTCCCGCCACCACCATCCTTTCGGTGGACCGCGGCCGTTGGGGAGGGCCGACGGCCCGTCAGGACATGGGACCTTGTGCCCGGACGCCCTCAGCGGAGCGGGTCGAACGCGACGAGCTCGGCCGGCGTGGCTCCGGTCGCGATGCGCCGGGCGAGCAGCCTCCCGGTGAGCGGCCCGAGGGCGATGCCCCACATGCCGTGTCCCCCGGCGACGAAGACGTCCGGCGCGTCGGTCGCACCGATCAGCGGGAGCCCGTCCGGGGTGCACGGACGGGCGCCCACCCACTCGTCGCGCCGGTCGTCGAGGTCGATGCCGTCGAGCAGCGGGCGGGTCGCCTCGACGATCGCCTCGATCCGGCGCGGGTCGAGGGGGGCGTCGGTGTCGCGGAACTCCATCATCCCCGCGACCCTCAGCCGGGGCCCGTCGGCGGTGGGCAGCGGCGTGCACGCGACGCGCTGGGCTGGGAAGTAGACCGGCGTCTCGGGCAGCCGGTCACCGCCGACGCTGAACGAGTAGCCGCGGCCCGCCTGCACCGGCTGGCGCACGCCGAACCGGCGGGCCAGGGTGCCGATCCACGCGCCATTGGCCAGCACGACGGCGTCGTAGCGCAGCGGTCCGGCAGCGGGGTCGTCGGTGGTGACCAAGGCGCCCCCAGCGGTCTGGCGCACGTCCGTCACGGCGCTCGACTCGCGGATCTCGCCGCCTCGCGCGACGAACGAGTCGGCGAGGGCCGCCAGGAACGCCGGCGGGTCGAGGTAGCGCTGCCCGTGCAGGACGACGGCGCCGCCGATGGCTGCGGTCAGCGACGGCTCCAGCGCGCGGGCCTCGCTGCCCGACAGGACGTCGTACGTCACGTCCTGTCCGGCGCTGCGCACGTGCTCGAGCTCCTCGACGAGCACCGCCCGCTCCTCGGCGGTGCGGAAACAGGCGAGGAACGGGTCCGCGAGGCGCGTGGTCGCCTCCACTCCCCCGGTGGCCAGCTCGTCGAACGCCGCCAGCGCCTGGCGGTTCATCGGGGCGTAGGCGCGCATGCCGATGCCCCACCGGCGCGCCGTGCTGTGGCGGACGAACCCGGCGAGGAAGCGCGCGAGCCGCGGGTCGAGCCGCGGCGGCAGGTAGACCGGCGAGGACGGGCTGAGGACGGCCCGCACCCCGTAGGTGAGCACGGCCGGCTCGGGCAGGGGCGCGGTCAGGGAGGGGGTGAGCCAGCCGGCGTTGCCCCAGGAGGAGCCGCCGGCGACGTGGCGGCGTTCGTGGACGGTGACGTGGAAGCCGTGCTCCTGGAGGAACCAGCCGGTGGACAGGCCCACCATCCCGGCTCCGACGATGGCGACGCGCTTGGTCATGGCTCTGCTTTCTGCAAGGGGAGGTCGGGAGGAACGCCGACGGGGCCGTCGTCGTCACGGGGTCGGCGGGACGAGCGGCCGGGGCAGCGCGGCGCGACCCGGTGCGGGCGCGCGAGGGCCGCGTGCGGCGGGTGGGCGCGACGGTGGGCGCACCCGGGGCGGTCAGGTCAGCGGGGCCGGAGGGGCGCGGTCGACACTGCGCCGCAGGACGTCGAGGCCGCGGACGCCGCGGGCCTCCTCGCTGAGCTCGAGCGCCAGCAGCGCGGCGCCCGACGGCACCCGCGACGGCCGGTGGACGCGGTCGGCCGACGCCGCCGCCACACCCGTGCCGTCCACCATGGGGCGACCCTAGCGGGAGGGCCCGGTCGGCCCGCACCGGCCCGGGAGGGCGCGGCGACGGGCCGACGTGGTGGGACTGCGCGGCTCAGCGCCGGACGGTGAACCGCCACCTCTCCACGGTCCGGTTGCCCAGCGCGTCCTCGGCGACGAGACGCACGGTGTGACGCCCGGGAGACAGCGCCCGCCTGGGCGTCCAGCTCATCCGCCCGCTCCGCGCGTCGTAGCGCACCCCGCCGACCTTGGTGCCGTCGACGAAGAGGGTCAGGTCGTCGGCGCGCACCCGGGAGTGCCGGTCCGAGACGACCGCGCCCACGGTGGGCGTCCGGTCGCGCGTGGTGCCGGTCGGGGTCAGCTTCCGTACCGTAGGCCCCGTGCGGTCGACCGTCCAGGTGGCCGTCGCCGGCGTGGCGTCGGTGCCGCCCGCTCCCACCGCCCGGACCCGCACCCGGTGCCGCCCGTCGTCGAGGTCGCGGTAGGTCTTCGGCGACGTGCACGCCCGCCAGGCCGACCCGTCGAGGGAGCACTCGAACCTCGCTCCCCCGGCGCCGGGACCGGTGGCGGTGAACCGGATGGTCGCCGTCCGCGCCCGGGTGGCGTCACGCGGGGCGCCCGTGATCCTCGTGTCCGGGACCGGCTGCTCGGCCCTGGTGACCGTCACCGTCACGGTGCCGGTGTCGGTGTCGGTGCCGTCGGTCACGACGTAGTCGAACGTGTCGGTCCCGAAGTGGCCGGCGTCGGGGGTGTAGGTCACCGTGCCGTCGGCTGCCGCGACGGCCGTGCCGTGTGCGGGCTTGGTCACCGACTGCACCGAGAGCTCGTCGCCCTCGTCGGCGTCGGTGTCGTTGGCCAGCACGGCGACCCTGACAGCGGTGCCCTGCGGAGTGGTCGCCGTGTCGTCGACCGCCTTCGGGGCGGCGTTGCCCGGGTCGACCGGGTCCTCGCCGTCGACGAGGAAGGTGTCGAAGGAGACCTCGTCACCCTCCTGCAGCACGCCCGCGGCGAACACACCGAACCGCGGGCCGGTCATCGGGTTGACGACCGCCCGGGGCATCTCCACCCAGGTCGCGCCCCCATCGAAGGACGCCTCCCCGGTGTAGGACGTGCCGGCCTTGGTGAGCCGGAACCGCATGTCGCTCAGGTCGGTGCCGTCGGGGATGGCGAGCTCGGGCTGCGGGTCGCCACCCACGATCCGGTCGTCGACCTCCGAGCGCAGCTCGACGCGGTTGGGCGCCGTCCGGCCATCGTCGGAGATCACTACGAGCTTCACGTAGTTGGCATCGTCGCCGTAGGCCATCAGGCCGGCCTGGCTGTAGCCGCCGTCGAGTCCCTCCACGTCGGCGTGTGCCTCGAGCGTCCAGTCGTCACCGGCGTGGTCGGGCGACTGCAGGATCAGGTTGGACTTGCCGGTGCCGCCCTGGTAGATCTCGCCCCGCGTCGTGGTGAGGAACAGCCGCCCGTCGGCCACCCGGCGCGTGGCCGGATCGTCGGCGACGATCGCGTCCCACCGGCAGGTGTCGAGCGCGTCCCCGTCGAACGTGTCGTCGGGGGTGTCGGTCTCACAGGTCTCGGCGACCGTGACGGTGACGGTGCCCGTGTCGGTGCCGCCGTTGCCGTCGCTGACCACGTAGTCGAACGTGTCGGTCCCGGAGTAGCCGGCCTCGGGCGTGTAGCGGACAGTGCCGTCGGTGTTGATCCTCGCCGTGCCGTGGGCGGGCGTGCTGACGGACTCGACGGTGAGGTCGTCGCCGTCGGGGTCGGTGTCACCGGCGAGCACCGAGATGGTGACCTCCCGCCCGGCCGTGGTGACGGCGGTGTCGTCGTCGGCGACGGGCGGACGGTTCTCCGCCGCTGCCGGGGTGAGCCGGAAGTAGTCGAACGACGCGGTCCGGCCCGGTTGCTGCACGCCGAGGGCGAACAGGCCGAGGTCCAGGTCGGCCGTGGGGTGGGTGACGGTGCCCACGGCCTGCCACTCGCCGCCGTCGACGGCGACCTCACCGGTGTAGCTCGACCCGTCCTTGGTCAGCCGCAGGCGGTACGACGTCACGTTGGCCGGCAGGTCGACCTGCGGCTGCGGGTCCTGGATGGCCCCACCCAGCTCGGAGCGCAGCTCGACCCGGTTGATCCGGCCCTGCCCGGTGTCGGAGATGACGTCGAGCTTGACGTAGTTGTCGTCGTCGCCGTAGGCGAGCAGGCCGCCCTGGGCGTAGCCGTCGGTGAACGTCGCCGACAGCCTGGTCTCCGCGACGTAGTCCGTCGGGAGGTTGGCGGCCGACTGCAGCACGAAGTTGGTCGCCCCCGCCGCGTTGGGCGTCTGGTAGATGTCACCCTCCGTGGTGGTGATGGTGAGCTCGCCGTCGGCCACCTCGTAGGTGGTCGGGTCCTCGCGGACGATGGCGTTCCAGCGGCACTCGTCGAGGGAGGTGCCGGTGAACTCGTCGCTCGGGTCGGTGGCGCCGCTCGTGCCGTCGGGCTCGAAGCGGATCCAGTCGAACGTCGCGGTCGGGCTCGTCGTCGCGCCGCCCGACACCGCGGCCGGACCGATCCGCGGCGTGGCGAACGTGCTCATCGGCGCGGGCCGCCCGACCGGGGAGAACGTCTCGCCGTCGGCGGAGTAGGACGCCCGAAGGTCGGTGCCGTCGGAGGTCAGCCGCACGTAGTAGGTCGACGGGAACCCGGCAGGCACGCCGCCGAGCTTGTCGGCCGCCTCGTTGCGCGGTGCGCCCTGCGCCTCGTAGATGAACTCCACGTCGCGGTTGCCGCCGGCGGAGATGAGGTGGACCGAGGCCCAGTTCTCGTCGTCGGAGTAGAGCCGCAGCCCGGCCTGGTGGTAGTTCTCGGTCACCTCGGCGGTGACCTTCGCGGTCACCTCGAACGCGCCGTCGGGCGCCTCCTGCACGATGATGTCCTTGGCGTTGCCGCCGATGCCGTAGAGGCTCCCGGTGTCGATCGGCAGCTGGAGACCGCCGTCGGCCACGCTCCAGGTGCCGCTGTCGCGGATGACGTCCCACTTGCCGTCGAGCGAGGTGCCGTCGAACTCGTCGGACTGCTGGACCCCGCAGGCGTTGAGCACCCGGATCGGGACCGTGGCCGAGCCCGACGCGCCGGACGGGTCGGTGGCGGTCAGCCGCGCGGTGTAGGAGCCCGGCTCGGTGTAGGTGTACTGGGCGTCGAGGCTGGTGGCCGTGTCGGCGTCACCCGGCACGCCGAAGTCCCAGCGGTAGGTCAGCTCGTCACCGTCGAAGTCGGACGCGGAGCCCTCGAAGTCGACGGTCAGCGGCGCGGTGCCCTGGCTGGGGGTGCCCTGCGCGCCCACCTGCGGACGTGAGTTGACCGAGACGCCCTTGCCGGCGGCGTCGAAGAAGTTGACGTTGAACAGCCCCGTGGCGGCGGGGTCGTCGTTGGTGAAGACCAGGAACAGCTCGTGCGAGCCCTCCCGCGCCGACTCGGCGATGTCCATGTCGACGAACTGCCACTGCTGCCAGCCCCCGGTCACCGGGACGTCGACCGAGCCGGCCAGCGGCCCGGTGGGGCTGTCGAGGTGGGCCTCGATGGTGCCTCCGACGCCTCCCGACGCGACCCGGAAGCGCAGGCGCGGCACCTGGTGGAGGCTGATCGGCGCGTAGGACACGTGGTCGCCCGCGTCGATGTTGGACAGGTTGCGCGAGCCGCCGAGGGGATCGGTCGTCGCCTCGGTGGCGACTCCCTGCTGGGTGTCGAAGTGCTCGGCCTGCTTGCGCTTGGGCTGCAGGACGACCTCGTCCTCACCGGTCAGCGTGCGGACGCCGCCCCCTCCCTCGTCGGTGTAGCTGGCGTTGATCACCCCGAAGATGTCGGCGGAGGCGTCGTGGCCCTCGTCGCGGACGGTCGGCAGGACGACGTCGCAGCCGGTGCGCGAGCTGAGCGGGTGGCCGTGGGAGTCGTGGCCGAGGATGTAGTCGATCTCGACCCGGTCGCAGTCGATCTCCCCGTCCTCGGGGTCGGTCACGGTGACCTTGACCCGCACGGAGTCGCCGAACTCGAAGAACGCGCCGTCGGGCGGCATCTCGATCTCGACCGTGGGCCGGGTGTTGCCGACCGTCACGACCGCGGTGGCCACGCCGGTGCGACCGGTGGTGTCGGTGACGGTCAGACGGGCGTCGTAGACGCCGTTCTCGGTGTAGACGAACGTCGGGTCGGCCTCCCTGGAGTCGACGGTGCCGTCGTTCTGGAAGTCCCAGGCGTAGGACACGATCGAGTCGCCCTCGTCGGGGTCGCTCGATCCGGCGCTGGAGAACCGCACGGTCAGCGGGGCGGTGCCCGAGTCGGGCGTCGCGGTGGCCGACGCCGACGGCGAGCGGGCGCCCTCGTTGATGGCGTTGATCTTGTAGACGGCCGAGTTCTCGTTGCCGGTGAAGTAGCCGCCGTTGCCGTAGTCGAGGACGTAGAGCGAGCCGTCGGGTCCGAACTCCATGTCCATCGCGGCGTAGAGGGTCGAGGAGTCGAAGAACGGGTCGATGCCGGCCACGTCGCCCTCGGCGTCCATGGCGATGTCGCGGATCCAGCCGCGGGTCCACTCGCCGGCGAAGAAGTGGTTGTCGAAGTACTCGGGGAACTTCACGTCGGAGTCGAGGTCGGGGTCGTAGTTGTAGACGGGGCCCGCCATCGGGCCCTCGCCACCGCCGCCGAACTCGTTGGTGGTGACGCCGCCGTAGGTGACGCTCCCCCCGTCGTACTTGATCCAGGCGGGCTGGGCCGGCGGGAGGTTGGTCAGGCCGGTGTTGTGCGGGCTGTTGTTGACCGGCGCCGTGCAGTCGAACTTGGGGCCGGTGGTGTTGGTCGCGAAGTCCCACTCGTTGTAGGTCTCGGCCGGGGTGTTGGTGCCGGTGCAGTAGGGCCAGCCGAAGTTGCCGGCCTCGCGGATCTGGTTGAACTCCACGATGCCCCCGGGGCCACGGTTGGGGTTGGCGCCGCCGGCGTCGGGTCCGTACTCACCGAGGTAGACGTAGCCGGTGCGCTTGTCGACCGTCATCCGGAACGGGTTGCGGAAGCCCATCGCGTAGATCTCCGGGCGGGTCTTGCCCTGGGCGTCGTCGGCCTCCGGGAACAGGTTGCCGTCGGGCACCGTGTAGCTCGCGGCGGTCGGGTCGGGCGTGATGCGCAGCACCTTGCCCCGCAGGTCGTTGGTGTTGGCCGAGCTGCGCTGCGCGTCGTAGGCCGGGTTGCGGGTGGCGCGCTCGTCGAGCGGCGCGTAGCCGTCGGAGGCGAACGGGTTGGAGTCGTCGCCGGTGGAGAGGTAGAGGTTGCCGTCGGCGTCGAAGTCGATCGCTCCGCCGGCGTGGCAGCAGATGCCGCGGTTGGCGTCGACGCGCAGCAGCTCCTGCTCGGTGGAGGGGTCGAGGTCGTCGTCGACCATCTTCATCCGGGTCAGGACGTTGTAGCCCTGCCACGTCGCGAACTGCTCGGCGGTGCCCTCGTTGGGGGCGTCGCCGGCCGGCGTGGCGAGCGGCGGTGCGTAGTAGAGGTAGACCCAGCCGTCGTCCTCGAAGTCGGGACTGACGGTGAGGCTCTGCAGGCCGTCCTCGTCGTGGGAGTAGATCGGGACGTCGTGGAGGAGGGTGGTGTTGCCCTCGAGGTCGGTGAGGAAGATGCGGCCGTCGCGCGCGTTGTGCAGCACGCGGCCGTCTGGCAGCACCGAGATGCTCATCGGCTCGCCGACCTTGTCGACGCCCTTGGCCAGGGTGACCTGCTCGAACGACGCGTCGGTGGGCGGCGGCGCCGTGCAGCCGTCGGGTGCCTCGCCCGCGGCGTACTGGATGCCGCCGAGCAGGTGCAGACGGAAGAGGGGCTCGGAGAAGGACGCGTCGGTGTGGCCGCCACCGGTGTAGAAGCTGCGGCCGCCGTCGAACTCCTGGTACCAGGCGATCGGGTGGTCGTCGTCGCCCGGAGCGCCGTCGTTCTCGTCGTAGGTCGACTCGTCGAGCGAGGCGATGACGTTGATGTCGCTGTTGGTGCGGGGGCTGTAGTCGGCGCCCCCGCCGTTGACGACGGGGTCGGTCGGCGACTGGAAGTTGTACCACTCGTCGGTGCGCGTCCACCGTGCCGGCAGCGCGCAGGACGACGGCGTGCTCCGGTCCTCGACGTTGATGGTGGCGGTGGGAGTGCCGGCGGGGTGGCTCTGGAAGTAGGCGCCGACGAGCCGGCCGTACCAGGGCCAGGTGTACTCGGTGTCGGAGGCCGCGTGGATGCCGACGTAGCCGCCGCCGGCACGGATGTAGGCCTCGAACGCCGCCTGCTGGGCGTCGTCGAGCACGTCGCTGGTGGTGGACAGCCACACCACCGCCTCGTACTTCGCGAGGTTGGCCTCGGTGAACTGGGCGGGGTCCTCGGTGGCGTCGACGGTGAAGCCGTACTGCGCCCCGAGCCGCCTGACGGCCCGGACGCCCGCCGGGATCGAGTCGTGGCGGAACCCGGTGGTCCTGCTGAAGACGAGGACGTCGAAGGTCGGCTCCACCGCGGCGGCCACCGCAGCCGTGGGCGCCGCCGTCCGCTGGGTGGTGCCGGCCAGCGGTGGCGGGGCGTCGGCCGCGGCGGGGGCGGTGGCGATGCCCCCGGCGGCGACGGCCACCGCCACCAGTCCCGCGAGGGATGTCCTGACACGTGCCGCGGGTGAACGGAAGCTGCGCATGCTGTCCTGCCTTCTCATGGCCGTGCGGGGTTGCTGGCGCCGCTCGGGGACCGGGCGGTGAGGCCGGCTGCGAGGGCAGCGGCGCGGGAACGGGGCCGGAACGGGAGCCGCGACGAGCGCGGCGAGGACCCGGGGCGGGGCAGAGGGGAACTCGCCATGGCGACCGTGGCCCCTCTCCCGACGCGGGTGGCCGAGAGTCACCCGTGATGCTCGTCACACTAAGGACCCCATTTCGCCGGAGTCAACACACAAGTGCCCCCACTTCTCGCGATCGGCCGCCAGAACCCTCCCGACATCCGGCGGATCGGGGCGCGCGCAGGACGAGCCGGACGTCGGCCCGGTGAGGACCGACGCCCGGCTCGGCGTGGTGATCGACCCGGTCAGGGCAGGGGCGTCGGGTCGGTCGGGTCCGGCGGCACCGGCACCGATCCGCGGATCTGGTTCTGCGCCTGGCAGTGGCTGGTGCAGTTGGTGGCGCCGGCCGAGAGCTCGATGGCGTCCTCGCCGAGGACCCCGCCGAGCCGACCACCCGGCGCGACCGACCACCGGGTCGTGCGGCCGTCCTGGAACAGCTTCGTGGCGGCCTGGGGGCTGTCCTTGCCGAGCAGCATCTGGTGCGACCCCGGACCGGACGTCACCGCGTCGACGCCGTTGCCGAAGTTGATCTTCCCGGTGTAGCTGTTGACGAAGTAGAACAGGCCCGGGCCGAGCGTGTGCACGAGCTCGACGTTGCCGGCGAACTCCGGCTCCATCTGGAGGATCCCGCCCTGGGGAGCGTCCTTGGCCTGGACCTTGAGCTTGCCCGCGGCGGTGCTGAAGATCGCCTCGAACCGGTCGTCGCGGACCTCGAGCCGTTTGAGCACGGGCGCGCGGAGCTGCGCCGGCGTCAGCACCGGGACCTTGGAGGCGAAGACCACCGTCGGCTCCGTGACCATCCGCTCCGGCGACGCAGCGCCGGTGAGGGTGTAGTCCCGGACGCCGAACGTCGCCGCGTCGAGGGTGAACCGCGTGTGGGTGCCGACGACCGTCACGACGCCCGAGACCGGGAGGTCGCGCAGCCGGACGTCGCGCCCGGGAGCCGGGTCGTAGGTGCGGCCGTTGACGGTGACGGCGTAGTTGCCGGACGACGAGCCGCCGTGGTCGCGATCGTCGTCGCCCCCGTCGCCACCGCCCTTGGCGTGGGCGATGCCGGTGGTGGGGACGAGGAGCACGGCGCTCGCGAGGGCGGCAGTGGCGAGTCGGAGCTTGTTCATGGTGGCGGTTCCTCCCGGGACGTGCCGACCCGGTGGTCGGCTGGTGACCCCAGTCAAGGCCCGGCCGGGTCCCGGTCGACAGATGTCCGATGGTGCTAGTACCGCCTCGCCCGGGCGCGGATCAGCGCCGGCGACCTCGGGCCGCCAGGCCTACTCCCCGCCGGACGCGTCCTGCTCGCCGACGACGGCGAGCGCCTGCCGGGCGATCTCCCACTCCTCGTTGGTCGGCACCACCAGGACCGCGACGTCGGAGCCGTCGGCCGACACCGTGGCGGCCTCCTTGCGCCCCACGGCGGCGTTGCGCTCGGGGTCGAGGACGATGCCGAGCCGATCGAGGCCGCCGAGGGCCGCGGCCCTCACGTCGGGGCTGTACTGGCCGACCCCGCCGGTGCAGACGACGGCGTGCACCTCGCCGAGCGCGGCGTAGTAGGCGCCGACGTACTTGCGCACCCGGTAGGCGAAGACGTCAAAGGCCAGCGCCGCAGCGGCATCGCCGTCCTCGCGGCGCTGCTCGAGCACGCGGAAGTCGTTGACGCCGGAGAGGCCGAGGACGCCCGACTCGCGGGTCAGCGCGCGGTCGATGTCCTCCAGCGACCAGCCGAGCGTGCGCTGCAGGTGGCCGAGGATCGCCGGGTCGATGTCACCGGAGCGGGTGCCCATCACCAGGCCCTCGAGCGGGGTGAACCCCATCGAGGTGTCGATCGAGCGACCGCCCCGGATCGCGGCGGCCGACGCCCCGTTGCCGAGGTGCAGCACGATGAGGTTGGTGTCCTCGACCGTGCGGCCCAGCATCTCGGCGGCACGACGGGAGACGAAGGCGTACGACGTGCCGTGGAAGCCGTAGCGCCGGACGCGGTGCTCGTCGCGCCAGGCCACCGGCACCGCGTAGGTGTAGGCGTGCTCGGGCATCGTCTGGTGGAAGGCGGTGTCGAAGACCGCGACCTGCGGCACGTCGGGGAAGAGCTCGCGCGCGACCCGTAGTCCCTCCAGGTTGGCGGGGTTGTGCAGCGGCGCGAGCGGCACCAGGTCCTCGAGGGTCGCGAGCACGCGGTCGTCGACCACCGCCGGCTCCGAGAAGGAGCTGCCGCCGTGCACCACCCGGTGGCCGACCGCGGCCAGCGCGTCGCGGTCGATGGCGGGCCCGTGCTGGCGGAAGGCCTCGACGGTCGAGCGGAGCGCGTCCTCGAAGTCGGCGACAGGCCGCTCCTCGACGTGGGCCCGGCCGTCGACGGAGTGGGTGAGCCGGCCGGACTCCTCCCCGATCCGCTCCACCGACCCGGTCGCCTCGGCCACACCGGTGATGCCGTCGAGGAGGCGGTACTTCAGCGAGGAAGAGCCGGCGTTGAGCACCAGCACCTGGGTGGTCATGAGAGCTCCTGTGCCTGGATGGCGGTGATCGCGACGGTGTTGACGATGTCGCGGACCAGCGCGCCGCGCGAGAGGTCGTTGACGGGTTTGCGCAGGCCCTGCAGCACCGGCCCCACCGCCAGCGCCCCGGCCGAGCGCTGCACGGCCTTGTAGGTGTTGTTGCCCGTGTTGAGGTCGGGGAAGACGAAGACGGTGGCCCGCCCGGCGACGGCGGAGTCGGGCAGCTTGGTGCGGGCGACGGCGGCGTCGATCGCGGCGTCGTACTGGATCGGGCCCTCGACGAGCAGGTCGGGCGCCCGCTCACGCACCCGCGCCGTGGCCTCGGTGACCTTGACGACGTCGGTGCCGCTCCCCGACGTGCCGGTCGAGTAGGACAGCATCGCCACCCGCGGCTCGATCCCGAACGCGGCGGCGGTGCGGGCGGAGGCGATCGCGATGTCGGCGAGCTGCTCGGCCGTGGGGTCGGGGTTGACGGCGCAGTCGCCGTAGACGAGCACCTGGTCGCGCAGGCACATGAAGAACACCGACGACACCACCGAGACCTCCGGCACCGTGCGGATCACCTCGAGCGCCGGGCGGATCGTGTGGGCCGTGGTGTGCACCGACCCCGAGACCATCCCGTCGGCCAGGCCGAGCTCGACCATCATCGTGCCGAAGTAGGAGACGTCGACCACGATGTCGCGTGCCGCCTCGAGCGTCACGCCCTTGTGCGCGCGCCGCTGGTGGTACTCCTGGGCGAACCTCTCGCGCAGCTCCTCGTCGTAGGGGCTGAGCAGCCGGGCGCCCGAGACGTCGATGCCGAGGTGGGCCGCCTTGGCCCGCACCGACATCGGGTCGCCGAGCAGGGTCAGGTCGGCGACGTTGCGCCGCAGCAGGACGTCGGCGGCGCGCAGGATGCGCTCCTCCTCCCCCTCCGGCAGCACGATGTGGCGCCGGTCGGCGATCGCATCGTCGAGGACCTGGTGCTCGAACATCAGCGGCGTGACGACCGACGTGCGGGCCACCTCCAGGCCGCTCATCAGCTCCTCGCCGTCGACGTGGTCGGCGAACATGGTCAGCGCGGTCGCGATCTTGCGCGGGGAGTCCTTGTCGAGGCGGCCGCGCCGGTTGGTCAGCGCGGTCGAGGTGGCGTGGGTGCCGAGGTCGGTGGCCACGATCGGCAGCGCCACGTCGATCCCGTCGAGCAGCCGGTCGATCTGCTCGGGCAGCGGCAACCCGCCGTTGAGCACGATGCCCGAGATCTGCGGGAAGCTGGCCGACTGGTGCGCGCTCAGCACGCCGAGCACCACCTCGGGCCGGTCGCCGGGGGTGACCACGAGGGCGCCGTCGAAGAGCCGGTCCAGCACGTTGGGCAGCGTCATCGCCGCGACCACGAGGCCCGGCACCTCGCGCGCCAGCTGCTCCTCCTCGCCCCGCACGAGGCGCCCGTCGCAGGCCGCCATCAGGTCGGCCACCGAGGGGGCGCTCAGCAGCGGCTGCTCGGGCAGCGCGAACGCCGGCACGCCGTCTTGGCGCAGGGCCGTCGCCGTGCGGTCGAGGGCGGCGGGGTCGACGCGGTTGGCGATGACCGCGAAGAGCGTCGCGTGGTTGGCCGCGAGCTCGGCCTGGGCCATCGCGGCCGCCGTGCGCAGCTGCTCGACGCCCCGCTCGTGGCCGTTGAGCACCAGCAGCACCGGGGACCCGAGGTTGGCCGCGACCCGCGCGTTGAACGCGAACTCGGCCGGGGCGCCGACGTCGGTGTAGTCGCTGCCGACGACGACGACGGCGTCGCTCTTCTCCGCGACCTGGTGGTAGCGCGCGACGATGCGCTCCATCGCCGCGTCGGGGTCGGCGTGCACGTCGTCGTAGCTGACCCCCGCGCACTCGTCGTACGTCAGCGCGACGGCGTCGTGCGAGACGAGCAGGTCCAGGACGTAGTCGTGGACCTCGCCGGCCGACGCCTCGGCACGGACCACGGGCCGGAAGACCGCGACCCGCGCCACCCGCCGCGAGAGCTGTTCGAGAACGCCGAGCGCCACCGCCGACTTGCCCGTGAATCCCTCGACCCCCGCCACGTACACGCTGCGTGCCATGTGTCGAGACTAGACCGCTCGCCGGTGGGCTCTCCGGGGGGTAGGAGAGCCCGACCGCCCGCGCCGCTCGGACGGAGGCGGCGGGGTGGCTCCGGACCCGCGCTGTGATCTTGTACACGGTCTGTCCATGGTTTTCGCTTTTCGGCTGTTGGGCAGACCGTGGGCACGTCAGGATTCTGGGAGCTCGTACCCGAGCCACGACGCCGACAGACACCCCCGCCGGAAGGAGAACTCGTGGCCACCCTCACGACGCCCCCGCGTCTTGCGCAGGTCACCGTCCAGCCCACCACGATCGAACGTGAGGAGCGCGCGCGCCGCACGGCGTCGATCGTCGACGACCTCCGCCGTGCGAGCACCGAGGCCGAGCGCCAGGAGCTCGTCCACGAGCTGATCGAGGCCAACCTCGCTGTGGCCCGCTCGATGGCCGCCCGCTACCGCAACCGCGGGATCGACCTCGACGACCTCGAGCAGGTCGCCCTCGTGGGGCTCACCAAGGCGGCCCGCCGCTTCGACCCGGCCGCCGGCCACGACTTCCTGTCCTACGCCGTGCCCACCGTGCGAGGAGAGCTGCGCCGGCACTTCCGCGACTCCGGCTGGATGATCCGGGTGCCGCGACGCATCCAGGAGCTCCAGGCGCGCATCGGCGCGGTCCAGCACGAGCTCGAGGCCGAGCTCGGACGTTCCCCGCGCCCCTCCGAGGTGGCGACGCACCTCGGCGTCGACCTCGACGACGTGGTCGAGGCCCTGTCGGCCGACGGCTGCTTCCGCCCCACCTCCATCGACAGCAGCGACGACGAGGGCGCCGGGCCCATCGCCGACGTCCTCGGCTTCGAGGACCGCGGGTTCGCCTCGCTGGAGGCCCGGCTCGTGCTCGACTCGGCGGTCAGCCGGCTGCCCGAGCGCGACCGCAGGATCATCCACTGGCGCTTCGTCGACGAACGCACCCAGCAGGAGATCGCCGACCTCGTCGGGCTGACCCAGGCCCAGGTGTCACGGATCCTGGCCAAGGCCCTCGAGCGCCTGCGCGGCGACCTGTCCGACCTGGCCCCGGCCGCCTGAGCCACCGCGACGGGGCGGGCAGCCGGGCTACCAGGCGACCTGCTCGACGTCGGTGACGAGCGCCGCGCCCTCGCGCCTCAGGTCGTCGGGCGCGGCGTGCTCGCGCAGGCTCGCGAACGCGAGCCCGGTGCGCTGCTCGAGCAGGTCGAGCGGCACGAGGTAGGTGTCGAACTCGTCGAGGAAGTCGGGCACCGCGCGCTCGAGCCCGCTGAGGTCCTGGGTGAGCACGAACGCCTTGGCCCGCAGCTGGTCGTCGGCGACGTAGACGACCACCTTCCAGTACTCGACGGGCAGCCGGACGCCCCGGTAGAGCGGGTCGGTCGGCGCCAGCACCGGCCCGGCGAACAGGCTCAACCGGCGGCCCTGGAGCCCGTCGAGGGCGAGCACGGCGTTCTCGAGCAGGCCCCACACCCCGCCGCGACCGGACTGGTTGAAGTCCTGGTGCTGCGGGGTGATGTTGGTGAAGAAGAACGAGTCGGAGTTGGCCTGCCGGGCCTCCGCGAGGGTGCCCCACAGCAGGTCGGAGCGGCGCGCCACGTGGCCGCGGTCGAGGTCGTTGTCGGCGTACGCCGCCTCGCCGACCTGGGCGTCGGCGGGCAGGCGCGGGTCGAGCCGGAAGCGCTCGCCCGAGCGGCTGATGCTCTCCCCCGGGAACAGGCGCAGGCCGTCGATGTTCCACGCCACCCACCAGGCGAGCCTGCGCTCGGGATGCATCCGGACGGTGAAGTGCGTGTAGTCCAGCGGGGACGCCGCCACGGGGTCGTCGTCCTCGCCCGGCGCGGGCGCCGTGGGCGGGGCGAGCTCCGCCCCCGCGCCGGGATCGGCGTCGGGGTCGGGCCGCAGGAACCGCGCGTCGTACCCCAGTGCCATGGGTGCCGTGTCGCGCAGTCCGGGCGGTCGTGGCGGCGGCCGGCCCGCTCCCCGCGTCAGTCGGCCTCCCAGTAGGGCCCGGGCAGGTAGCGGTCGGGCTCGACCGTGGTGACCGGGCGGCGCACGGTGCGCCACACCGTGCGGGTGGTGCCGTCCGGGTCGACCACCGTGCGACGGACCCGGAAGTTGGCGTAGGTCGTGGTGTAGGCGTTGCGGGTGTTGCGCTTGTTGTTCCACTGGTAGTTGAAGTTCCTGAGGTACTTCTTCGCCACCTTCGCGCCCCGGATGGTGAACCACACCTCGTCGTTGGCCGTGCTCAGGCTGGACCAGTTGACCGAGCCGGTGAGCACCATCGAGGTGTTGGGCACGCCGTTGTAGGTGCCCTGGATGACGAGGTACTTCTGGTGGCTGTAGTAGTCGAGGATCAGGTCGTCCACGCCGTCGTTGTTGAGGTCGAAGTTGTCCTCGGTGTTGTAGTCCATCCCGGTGGAGCGCAGCGGGATCCGGCCCCGCCTGGTCGGGGCGCCGATGATGCCCTTGGTGCGATAGCCGATGAGCCCGTAGCTCACCCGCACGTCGCAGCCCTGGATCCACTTCTGGCGGATGGCCTCGGCCAGGTAGTCGCCGCGACTGCCGCGCATGGTGTGCATCGACAGGGCCAGGCGGGTGCGGGTGACCTTCCCGGTGACGGGGTCGACGTTGCGGCACCCGACCCGGTTGAGCAGGGTGACGACCAGGTCGTCCTTGAGGGGCGCGACCCGCGGGAAGGCGACGACGGTGTGCTTGTCGACGGAGTCGTCGCACACCGGCCCGACCGGGGTGCCGCAGAACGAGATCGGCGGCTGGCGGGTGTCGTAGTCGCGGCGCATGTCGTTGAAGAGGCCGACGAACTGGCGGTACAGCTCGTGGTCGCCCGAGGTGAAGTAGAGGTCGTTCCACTGGTGGATGGCGGCGTTGCGCGTCATGTTGGCCGAGCCCACCGCGATCACGTCCTCGCTCGCGCCGGCCTGGCTGAAGAGGTAGAACTTCGAGTGCAGGTTGTTGAACTCGTTGGCCGTCCCGCGGCAGCTCTGCTTGCACTTGTAGATGAAGCTGTTGCGACGCGGGTTCTTGCCGACCTCGGCCCGGATCAGCTTCATCGCCCTGGTCTCCCAGTGGTCGTTGAGCAGCATCTGGACCCGTACGCCGCGGCGGTGCGCCGCGACCAGCGCCTGGGCGACCGGCACCCGGTCGAGCGAGTAGATCGCGATCCGGATCGTCGACCCCTTCGGCGTGTGGTTGATCGTCTCGATCACCCGTCGCTCGATCTGGAAGTGCCCCTTGCGCAGGTGGGGGTCGTTGAAGAAGGGGCCCTTGAAGGCCTCCCAGCGCGCCGGTCTGGCCGACGTGCCGGCACTCGGACCGGCCTGGGCCGCGACCGTCCCTCCGGGCACTGCCCGACCGGGGGCGACCGGACCCAGCATCGCCACCACCAGGCCGACCAGCACCAGGCAGAGGCTCCCCACGAACCTCGACTTCATCGACACGACCCCCACCTCTCGACGCGCTGTGCCCTTCAGGATAAGCAGACCGGCCCGGCTCTGGGGGCCTCTGCGGCCACGTCCTCGGACCGCTTCTAGCACCTCGCCCGCAAGTCCGGCAGGGCAGGTCGACTGGCTTGACTCGTTCGAACGCCTGTTCGATCATGAGGGCATGTCGTCCGCCCGCTCCGTCGCCCTCGACCCGGGTCGCTCCGTGGTCGAGCAGCTGCGCGAGCGGGTGGCGGCCATGGAGAGCAGGATGGAGATCAAGGCGGCCGGGGAGCCCGTCCCCACCCTCCCCGGGCTGGCCGGCCTGATGTCCCTGCACGCGGGGGCAACCTACGCCGTCGACTCGGCGTCCCTGGCGCTGGCCCTCGCCGCCGGGGCCTCCCGGGCCGGGGAGTGGGTCGGCTTCGCCGGCTGGCCCGACTTCGGCGCCGAGGCCGCCGCCGAGCTCGGGATCGAGCTGTCCCGCACGGTGCTGGTGCCCGATCCCGGCGAGCACTGGCTCGAGGTGACGGCGGCGCTGGTCGACGTGCTCCGGGTCGTGGTGCTGCGCCCGCCGGCCACCGTCGACGAGCGCACGGCGGCGGTCCTCGACTCGCGGCTGCGCACCCGGTCGGCGGTGCTGGTCGTGCAGGGCGACTGGCCGCGCGTCGAGGCGCGGCTGAGCCTCGAGGGGTCGACGTGGAGCGGTCCCGCCGCGGGCGCCGGGCAGCTGGAGCAGCGCCGCGCGCACGTCGTCGTCCGCCGCGGGGCGCGGCCGGCCCGGCGTGTCGAGCTGGCCTGGCCGGGTGTGCGGCCGGTCGCCCCTGATGTCCCGCGGCGGGTGCGGGAGATCCACCGGGCCTCCGGATGAGCTCGCGGGTGGGGTCGCAGGTGAGGTCGCGGGTGGTGTCGCGGTGAGGGTGATGGTCGTGTGGTGCCCCGACTGGTCGGTGGTGGCCGCGCTCGACGAGGCGGGCAGGTCGCTGCGCTCCCCCGCTGCCGTGCTGGCGGCCAATGCCGTCGAGGTGTGCAACGGTCCGGCGCGCGCCGAGGGCGTACGCCGCGGGCAGCGCCGGCGCGACGCGCAGGCCAGGTGCCCGGAGCTGGTGCTGCTGCCGGCCAACCCCGACCGCGACGCCCGCGCCTTCGAGCCGGTGCTGGCCACCGTGGAGGACCTGCGTCCCGGGGTCGCGGCCCTGCGCCCCGGACTGCTGGCCGTCCGCGCCCCCGGCAGCTGGTACGGCAGCGAGACGGCCGCGGCGGCCACCGCCTGCCAGGCCATCGTGGAGGGCGGCGTGTGGGACGTGCGGGTGGGCATCGCCGACGACCTCTTCACCGCCGAGCAGGCCGCCCGCACGGCCGACGTGCAGGCGTGGACGGTCGTGCCGGCCGGCGGGTCGGCGGCGTTCCTGCGCGACCTGCCCGTGCAGGTGCTGGCCGACGACGGGGCGCGCGGGCGCGAGCTCGTCGGGCTGCTGCAGCGGCTCGGGCTGCCCACGCTCGGCGACCTCGCCGACCTGCCCGGCGACGCCGTCGAGCACCGGCTCGGCGCCTACGGGGCGAGCGTGCGCCGCCGGGCACGCGGCGAGGACCCCGCGCTGTTCGCCGCCCGGACGCCGCCCCCCGACCTCGACGCGGAGGTGGCGTTCGAGCCCGCCCTCGACTCGGTGGAGGCGATCACGTTCAGCGTGCGCACCACCGCCGAGCGCTTCGTCTCCCAGCTGGCGCACCACCAGCTGCTCGCGACGGGGGTGCGGGTCGAGGCAGAGTCCGACGGCGCCGTCTGCTCGTCGCGCACCTGGCTGCACCCCCGCCACTTCACCGCGCGCGACCTCGTCGACCGCGTGCACTGGCAGCTGCAGTCGGCGACCGTGGGCGGCTCGCTGCGGGCTCGCAAGCACGCCGGTGTCGTACACGCGCCCATCGACCGGGTCAGGTTCGTGCCCGACGTGGTCGAGCCCGCGGCGGCGCACGGCGAGGCGCTGTGGGGCAGCGCCTCCGACGACCTCGTCGAGCGCGGCGTGGCCAGGGTCCAGGGGATGGTCGGCTTCGACGCGGTGCGCCGACCGGTGCTCCAGGGCGGGCGCACCCCCGCCGCACGCCAGGCCCTGGTGCCGTGGGGCGAGCGGGCCGTCGACCTCCGACCCGTCGACCGGCCGTGGCCGGGCCGGGTGCCGGGGCCGGCGCCGGTGCGGGTCTTCGCCGCTCCCCCGGCGGCCGAGGTCGTCGACGAGGCGGGCCGCGAGGTGCGGGTCACCGACCGGGGCGTCGTCACCGGCGAGCCGCGACGCTTCCGGGTCGGCGGTGGCGTGCTGCCCTGGCAGCCGGTGACCGCGTGGGCCGGGCCGTGGCCGGTCGACGAGGGCTGGTGGTCGGGCGCGTCCGGGCCCACCGCCCGCTTCCAGGTCGTCGGGGCAGACGGCCGCGCCTGGCTGCTGGTGCGCGCCCCGGACGGGTGGGCCCTGGAGGCCGGCTATGACTGAGCGCCACGTGCACCACGTGCACCACGGCAGGCGTCGGCTCGGTCGTGGGTGTGGGACCGGAGGCGTGCGCTGATGGGCTGGAACAACCCCGCCATGCGGTGGAAGGAGCTCGAGCGCCGGCTGAGCGGGCTGCCGGGCGCCGACGACGCCCCCGTGTCGCGACGCAAGCGCGCCACCCCCGAGGCGCGGGCGATCGAGCGACCCGCCACGGTGACGCCCTACGCCGAGCTGCACTGCCACAGCCACTTCAGCTTCCTCGACGGCGCCAGCTCGCCGGCGGAGCTCGTCGAGGAGGCCGTGCGGCTGGGCCTGTCCGCGCTGGCGATCACCGACCACGACGGCTTCTACGGGGCCCCGATGCTGGCCGAGGCCGCCGCGGCCTACGACCTGCCCACCGTCTTCGGCGCCGAGCTGTCGCTCGGGCTGAGCGGTCCGCAGAACGGCGTTCCCGACCCCGAGGGCAGCCACCTGCTCGTGCTGGCGCGGGGCGTGGAGGGCTACCACCGCCTCGCCGCGGCCATGACCGACGCGCACCTGCGCGGCGATGAGAAGGGCCGGCCCGTCTACGACCTCGACGAGCTCGGCGAGCGCGGGCGCGGGCACTGGGTGGTGCTGACCGGCTGCCGCAAGGGCACCGTGCGGCAGGCGCTGGCCGCCGGCGGCGAGCCCGCGGCGGCCGCGGCGCTCGACCGGCTGACGTCGCTCTTCGGCCTCGACGACGTGCTCGTCGAGCTCTCCCCGCGACCGGGGTCCGACGCCACCAACGCCGCGCTCGCCGGGCTCGCGGCCGTCCACGGGCTCGACGTCGTCGCCGCCGGCAACGTCCACCACGCCACCCCCCAACGGCACCGGCTGGCCTCGGCGATGGCGGCGGTGCGGGCCCGCCGCAGCCTCGCCGAGCTCGACGGCTGGCTCGACCTGTCGGGCTCGGCCCACCTGCGCAGCGGCGCCGAGACCGCCGCCGCGCTGGCGTCCCACCCCGGGGCGGTCGAGCGCAGCGTCTCCCTGGCCGAGGAGCTGGCCTTCGACCTGCGCAAGGCCTCCCCCGCCCTGCCCAAGCGGCAGATCCCGGAGGGCCACACGGCCGACTCCTGGCTGCGGGTGCTCGCCGAGCGCGGCTTCGCCGAGCGCTACGCCGGGGTGCCCCACGAGCGCGAGGCCCGCGAGCGGCTCGAGCACGAGCTCCGGGTCATCGCCGAGAAGGACTTCGCCGGCTACTTCGTCATCGTCCACGACATCGTCGCCTTCGCCCGCGAGCGGCGCATCCTGTGCCAGGGCCGCGGCTCGGCCGCGAGCTCGGCGGTCTGCTACGCCCTGGGCATCACCGCCGTCGACGCGGTCTTCTACAAGCTGCCCTTCGAGCGCTTCATCTCCGCCCACCGCGACGAGGAGCCCGACATCGACGTCGACTTCGACTCCGACCGCCGCGAGGAGGTCATCCAGTGGGTCTACGACACCTACGGGCGGCGCAACGCCGCGCAGGTGGCCAACGTCATCGCCTACCGCCCCCGCATGGCCGTGCGCGACGCCGCCAAGGCGCTCGGCTTCTCCCCCGGCCAGCAGGACGCGTGGTCCAAGCAGATCGACGGGTGGAGCTCGGTCGTGTCCGGCGACCTGGGCGACCCGGCGGCCCACGACGTGCCCCCGGCGGTGGTCGCGCTCGCCGACGAGCTGATGGGCGCGCCGCGCCACCTCGGCATCCACTCCGGCGGCATGGTCCTCACCGAACGCCCGATCGGCGAGGTGTGCCCCATCGAGCGGGCCCGGATGGACCGGCGCACCGTGCTGCAGTGGGACAAGGACGCCTGCGAGTCGATGGGGCTGGTGAAGTTCGACCTGCTGGGCCTGGGCATGCTCGGCGCGCTCGACCACATGATGCGCCTGGTGGGCGAGCACCTCGGCGAGCACTGGGACCTCGCCACCATGCCCAAGGAGGAGCCGGCGGTCTACGACATGCTGTGCCGCGCCGACTCGATCGGGGTCTTCCAGGTGGAGAGCCGGGCCCAGATCGGCACGCTGCCCCGGCTGCGCCCGCGCGAGTTCTACGACCTCGCCATCGAGATCGCCCTCATCCGTCCCGGTCCGATCCAGGGTGGTGCCGTCCACCCCTACGTGCGCCGGGCCACCGGGCAGGAGCCGGTGACCTACGACCACCCCGAGCTGGTGCCGGTGCTCGAGCGCACCAAGGGCGTGCCGCTGTTCCAGGAGCAGCTGATGGCGATGGCGGTGACCCTCGGCGACTGCAGCCGCGACGACGCCGACCTGCTGCGCCGCGCCATGGGCTCCAAGCGCGGCGTCGAGCGCATCGAGTCGGTCAAGGCCAAGCTCTACGCCGGCATGCGGCGCCGCGGCATCACCGGCGAGCTCGCCGACTCGATCTACGTCAAGATCCTCTCCTTCGCCAACTTCGGCTTCGCCGAGTCGCACGCCCTGTCCTTCGCCCTGCTGGTCTACGCCTCGTCCTGGTTCAAGCTGCACTACCCCGCGGCGTTCCTCGCCGGCCTGCTGCGCAACCAGCCGATGGGCTTCTACTCCCCGCAGTCGCTGGTCCACGACGCCCGGCGCCACGACGTCGACGTACGCCGTCCCGACGTCACGCGCTCGGCCGCCCAGGCCGACCTCGAGCCCCTCGAGCCCCTCGAGCCCCTCGAGCCCACCGAGTCCACCGGTGCCGGGCCGGTGGCCGCGACCGGGCTCGACGCGTGCCGCCGGCCGCGCTTCGAGCGGGTCGAGTGGGTGCCCGGCACGCCCGACCCGGTGCCCGCCCACCGGCGCGACGGCGCGCTCGCCGTACGCCTGGGCCTCGACTCGGTGCGCGGCATCGGCCTCGACGTGGCGCGCCGCATCGTGGCCGCGCGTGAGGAGGCCCCCTTCACCGACATCACCGACCTCTCCCGGCGCGCCGGGCTGACGTCAGCCCAGCTCGAGGCCCTGGCCACCGCCGGCGCGTTCGAGGCGTGGGGGCTCGATCGTCGTTCGGCGCTGTGGGCGGCCGGCTTCGCCGAGGGTGCCGAGCACCTCCCCGGCACCACCCCTGCCCCGGCCGCGCCCACGCTGCCCGGGATGTCCGAGCCCGAGATCACCCTCGCCGACCTCTGGGCCACCGGCGTCTCCCCGGAGCGGCACCCCGTCGAGCACCTGCGCGCCCAGCTCCGGCGAGCCGGCGTGCGCTCGATCGCCGAGCTCGCCACCGCCGAGGCGGGGCGGCGCGTCCACGTCGGCGGCCTGATCACCCACCGGCAGCGTCCCGGCACCGCCATGGGGGTCACCTTCCTCAACCTCGAGGACGAGACGGGCATGCTCAACGTCGTCTGCTCGATCGGGGTGATGAAGGCCCACCGGCAGGCCGCCCGCAACTCGGTGGCCGTGGTCGTGCGCGGCCGCCTCGAGCGCAATGAGGGGGTCACCAACCTCGTCGCCGACCGGGTCGAGGGCATCGACGTCGTCGTCCCCGGCGCCGGCGCGGTGCTGCAGGCCCGCGCCTCGTCCCGCGACTTCCGCTGACCCGGATCCCGTGGTCGGTGCGACCACGAGGCGACGCTCCCCCACCGTGGGTCCACCGCCGGGCGTCCCATCGCTGAGCCCAGCGTGGCGCCGCGATCTGTGGACGACGTCGAGCTTCGTGGGGTGGTCCGACACCTGGTGGGGGTTGCAACGGCCTCCAGGTGTCGGAGTCCCCGCTCGAGCGGGGACTCCGACCCGGGGACTCCGACCACGGGCGAAACGAGACGCGCCACGCCCGTCGTCGCCCCTATGCTCGACACGAGCCGACCGTCCGGGTCGTGTCGCCGAGGGAAGGGAAAGCGTGAGCCCCGCCCCCACCGACCCCACCGACTTCTCCTACTCCGTCGTCATCCCGGTCTACAACAGCCAGGACGTCGTCGGGCGCACCGTCGCCGCCGTGCTCGAGGTCTTCGAGGCCGCCGGCCTGCGCCACCAGGTCGTGCTGGTCAACGACGGCAGCCGCGACGGCAGCTGGGACGTCATCGCCGCCCTCGCCGCCCAGTCGCCCCACGTCGTCGCCCTCGACCTGCTGCGCAACTACGGCCAGCACCACGCCAACCTCGCCGGCATGCGGGAGGCGAGCGGCGACTACGTCATCACCCTCGACGACGACCTGCAGAACCCGCCCGACCAGGCGCTGCTGCTGATCGACAAGGCGATGGAGGGCCACGACGTGGTCTTCGGCCGCTTCGAGCGCAAGCAGGCCCGTGGCCACCGCCGGCTCGGCAGCAAGGTGATCAGCATGATCAACCGCCGCGTCTTCGACCAGCCTGCGGGCCTCGCGGTGTCCAACTTCCGGATCCTGCGCCGCGACGTGGTGGACCGGATCTGCGCCTCGCGCACCGCCCACCCCTACATCACCGGCCAGGCGCTGATGTATTCCAGCGACCCCGCCGACGTGCTGGTGCGCCACGACCCGCGCCCGGTCGGCACCAGCTCCTACGGCCTGCGACGCATCGCCTCGCTCGTGCTGACCATCCTGTTCAGCTACTCCGTCTTCCCGCTGCGCCTCGCCGCCGGCGTGGGGTTCGCGGTCGCCGGGGGCAGCTTCCTGCTCGGGCTCTTCTACCTCGTCCGGTCGCTGTTCGTGGACTCCCCCGTGCCCGGCTGGACGACGATCGCGGTGCTGCTGGCGCTGCTCAACGGCTTCGTCATCATGCTGCTGTCGATGCTCGGCGAGTACGTCGTGCGCACCCTCAACGCCGTCAGCGCCGTCAGCACCTACCACGTCGCGCGCCGGGTCTCCTCGTGAGCGGGTGCACCCACCGGCACCTGCTCGTGGTCGGCGCGCAGCGGTGCGGCACGACCTACCTCGCCACCGCGCTCGACGCCCACCCCGACGTGGCGATGGCCCGCCCGTCGCCCCCCGAGCCCAAGGTCTTCTGCGACGCGGAGCTGTCGACACGCGGTGCCGAGTGGTACGACCGGACGTGGTTCGCGCACGCCACCGACGAGGACCTGCTCGGCGACAAGAGCACCAGCTACCTCGAGGACCCGCGCGCCCCCGCCCGCGCCGCGGCGATGCTCGGCCAGCCGCATGTGGTCGTGCTGCTGCGCGACCCGGTGCGCCGGGCGGTGTCGCACTGGCGCCTCAGCACTGCGCACGGGATCGAGACCCGCGGGCTCGAGGAGGCGCTGCTCGCCGACCTCGGCGACGACCAGCCGTGGGACCGGCGGCGCTCGTCGGTGTCCCCGTTCGCCTACCTGCGGCGCGGTCGCTACGCCGAGCAGCTGGTCCCGTGGACGACTGCGTTCCCGGCGACGACCCACGTGCTGTTCCTCGAGGAGCTGCTCGCCGACCCCGCCGTCCTGCCGGCACTGGTGGGCGACCTGGGCCTCGACCCGGCCCGTACGCCGCCGCCGGCGGCCGGGCCGGTCAACGCGAGCGCCGGCGACCGGCCCGACCTCGACGCAGGCGTGAGCGAGGCCCTCGCGGGGTACTTCCGGGAGAGCAACGCCGACCTCGCGGCCCGGCTGCGGCGTCCGCTGCCGTGGTGAGCGGGAGCGGGATCGGCGACGACGAGAGGGAGGTGCCGGTGGTGGCACACGCACAGCAGCCGGGACCCGGCGGCACCGGCGACCTGCCGGACATCGCCTTCAACGTGCCCGCGGTCGTGGGACGCGAGCTCGACTACGTCCAGGAGGCCGTGCTCGGCGGCCACCTGTCCTCGGGGGGCGAGTTCGCCCGCCGCGCGGCGGAGATCCTGGCCGCCGACACCGGGTCCCCCGAGGTGCTGATGACCACCTCCTGCACCGCGGCGCTCGAGCTCTCGGCGATGCTGATGGACCTCCAGGAGGGCGACACCGTCATCGTGCCGTCGTTCACCTTCACCAGCACCGGGCTGGCCTACGCCCGCCAGGGGGCCGGGCTGCTGTTCTGCGACATCGAGCGCCGCACCCTCGGCCTCGATCCCGAGCACCTCTCCACCCTGCTCGACGAGCACGTCCGGGCGGTCGTGGTGGTGCACTACGCCGGCGTCGCCTGCGACGTCGAGGCGATCCGCGAGGTCCTCGCCGAGTGGCCCGAGGTGCGCCTGGTCGAGGACAACGCCCACGGCCTGTTCGGCACCTGGCGCGGCGAGCCGCTCGGCAGCCTCGGGCGCTACGCGACGCTGAGCTTCCACGAGACCAAGAACTTCACCTGCGGCGAGGGCGGGGCGCTCGTCCTCAACGACGCACGCGACGTCGACCGGGCCCGGGTGCTCTACGACAAGGGCACCAACCGCCACGCCTTCATGCTCGGCCAGGTCGACAAGTACACCTGGAAGGACACCGGCTCCTCGTTCGGCCTCTCCGACGTGCTGGCCGCCTACCTCCTCGCCCAGCTCGAGCAGCGCGAGGCGGTGCAGGCCGTGCGGCGGCGCATCCACGACCACTACGAGGCCGCGCTCTCGCCCCACGGCGACGAGCTGGGCTTCGAGGTGATGCGGGTGCCGGAGGAGCGGGAGCCGGCCCACCACATGTACTACGTGCTGCTGTCCGACCACGGCCGCCGCAACGACGTCCTGGAGCTGATGCGCAAGTCGGGGGTGCAGGCGACCTTCCACTACCAGCCGCTGCACACCTCGGACGCCGGGCGGGCCTTCGCCGTCCGGGCGACGCAGTGCCCGGTCGCCGAGGACGTCAGCGGCCGGCTGCTGCGCCTGCCGTTCCACAACACCCTCACCGACGGGGACCTCGACCGGGTCGTCGCGGCCTTCCTCGAGGCGGGCGCGGCCACCGCCCCCGCCCGGTGAGACCCCGATGAGCACCTCGATGAGCGCCGAGACGCACGCGCAGCCCGGCTCCTCCTCGCTGCGCCGCGAGGGCTACTGGTGGCACCGGGCCCGCGCCGACCTGCTGGACGCCGTGATGGCGCCCCACCTGGGCACCCCGCGGCGCACCCTCGACGTGGGCAGCGCCGACGCGCCCAGCGTCGCGTGGATGCGCGGCGCGCAGCAGCACGTCGCGCTGGACCTGTTCCCCGACGGGCTGAGGCCGGGCGAGGGCGTGGTCGGCTCGGCCACCGAGCTGCCGTTCGCCGACGCCACCTTCGACGTGGTCTCGGCGTTCGACGTCGTCGAGCACTGCGCGGACGACGCCCGCGCGGTCGCCGAGCTGCTGCGCGTCCTGGCGCCCGGCGGCCGGATGCTGATCTCGGTGCCCGCCTACCAGTGGGCGTGGTCGGACCACGACGTCCAGGCCGGCCACCACCGGCGCTACACCAGGCGCTCGGTCGTCGCGCTGGTCGAGGGTGCGGGTGCGCGGGTGCTGCGCACGACCTACGCCTTCGGTGGGGTCTTCCCGCTCTTCGCCGCCGAGCGGCTGCGCCGCCGGGTCCGGCCCGCACCCGCGGGCGACTCGCGCCTGCCCGAGGTGTCGCCGGCGCTCGACCGGGTGCTGAGCGGCGTGTGCCGTGCGGAGGCGCGGGTGCTGCGCCGCGGCGACCTTCCCTTCGGCTCCTCGGTGTTCGTCGCCGCGGTCAGGCCGACGTCCTCCGACCCGGCCTGAGCGCGCCGGACGCCACCACCGCGAGGAGCGCCGTGGCCACGACCTCGGCGGCCAGGAAGGCGACGGCCACGCGCTCGAGGGGCGCCGCCGCGCCGGTCGTGAGCAGCGCGAGCGCCCCGGCGACGACGGCCAGGCACCAGGCGCCGCTCACCCGGCCCGGACGCTCCAGCGCGAGGGCGACCACCATCAGCACCACGTTGACCAGGGCCAGGGCGCACCCCGCCGCCACGAGCGTCGCGACGCCCGGCCCGACCTCGACGGAGCGACCGAAGACGGCCCGCACGAGCGGCGACCCCGCGACGAGCCCGACGACGGCGCCGATCGCCACGGTCGCGACAGCGAGCACGGCCAGCCGCCCCGCGAGCGCGCGAAGCGCCTGCCGGTCCTCCGCCGCGACGAGCCCGGTCACGTGGTGGGTGAGCTGGGGCAGCGTGCCCAGCACGACCATGTAGGGCGCCCGGAACAGCGCCAGCGTCGCGAACATGACCGTCACCTCGGCCGGCGACCCGCCGACGAGGGCCACCACCACCGCTCCCCCGGTGAGCACGCCCTGGGCGAGCAGCTGGGCGGTGGCGGCGCCGCCCAGGAAGGCCAGCGACCCCGCCCGGCCCGCCTCGTCGTCGGCCGCGTGGAGGCGCCAGGCCGCCGGCCAGAGTGCGACCAGCGAGCCGGCGACGAGGGCCAGGCCGTGGGCGACCGGGTCGTGCACCCCCGCCAGCAGCAGCACGCCGACGAGCACGCACCGCAGCGCGTTCTCCGCGACCAGGCTCCACGCCACCGCCCCCATCCGGCCGCGGCCGGCCAGGCCGCCACGCAGCACGCCGACGCACGCAGAGCCCCCGAACACCAGCGCGACGAGCACCGGGAACCAGCCGTCGTCGCGGCCGAAGAGCCGCTCGCGCAGCAGCCACGACAGCACCCCGGCGGTCACCGAGACGAGCACCACCACCGTCGCGACGCCCCCGGCCGAGCGGCCTACGTCGCCCTCGCGCCCGGCGGCGACGCACCGGGTGATCCAGTGCTGGAGCGGGAACGTGAGGGCGGCGCCCGCCAGCGCCCACGCGGTCCACAGCACCGAGACGGGAGCCGCCGCGGTGGCCCCCAGGGCGCGGGTGACCAGGACGAAGACGAGGTAGGCCAGCAGCCCGCTGACCACCGAGCCGGCGGCGAGCAGGGCCGGTGCCCGGCGGCTGCTCATCCGGCGGGGGCCGGCGCTCGCGCGAGCGGGCTGCTCGGGTCGTAGCCCGCCGCCGCCCGCAGGTCGGCGATGGTCGCCGGCCCGAGCGAGGCGCGGGCGTACCAGTCCCACAGCGGCGCGCTGCCGACGTAGACGTAGGCGGGCCGCAGCGACTCGCGCCACCCGGTCGAGACCGTCTCCCCCACCGCGACGAGGTCGGTGCCGTCGGCGACCAGGTCGCTGCGGAAGCCGGCCAGGCCGCCGGGCCAGGTGTCGTCCATGTAGTCCTGCAGGCCGCTGCGGAACATCTGGTAGCGGGTGGGGTTGGTGCGCCCGGCCAGGACGAGCGGCTGCGGTGCCTCGATCGAGGTGAGGGTGGCGCCGGGAGGCAGGGTCGCCAGCACGGCCTCCGTCGCCTCGCGCTGCTCGCGCAGCGTGTCGTCGCGCGAGGTCAGCGAGAAGGTCAGCGCGAGCGCCACCCCGCCGACGGCCAGGGCGGCCGCCACCGCCGCCCGGCGCCGCGGCGCGAGCCCGTGCGCGGCCACCGCGTAGGCCGCGCCGAGACCGAGGGCGGCGAAGGGCAGCACCGCGAACAGGTCGGGCCAGGCGTCGTACTCCCGCCAGATCCAGGCCAGCCCGGCCACCAGGCCGGCCGCCATCGCGGGCAGCACCCGGAGCCCCGGCTCGGCGTCGCGGGCCCGGCGCGACACCGCGGCGAGGGAGACCAGCACCAGCAGCACCGTGCCGGCGAGGAGCAGCCACACCGTCACGCCGTAGGCCACCTGCAGGTCGTCCCACACCCGTTCCAGGTCCTCGGCGAGCGGATCGGGCACCGTGTAGCGGCGGTTGATCCCGTAGAAGCCGTCGTAGGCCTCGCGCAGCGAGCCGGCCAGGGCGAACCAGGCGGCGAGCACGGCGACGGGCACCAGCCCGCCCACGCCCACCTGCGCCAGGGCGCGCACCCGTCGTCCGTGGGCGAGCAGCAGCGCCGCCACGACCACGGCGGTGACGGTGCTGAAGAACGCCGTCTGCAGGCACAGGGTGGCGAGGCTGGTGAACAGCCCCGCGGTGAACCAGCGGCGCCGGGTCGCCGCCCACAGCGCGACGAGGACGAACAGCGTCATCGGGGTCTTCTCACGCGGCCCGCTCGAGGCGTACTGGATGAAGCCGTGGAAGGCGAGCATCGCGCTCGCGGTGACGAGGCCCGCCGGGCGGGAGCCGAGCAGGTCGCGACCGAGCAGGTAGGACACGCACACCGCGGCCGTGGCGAGGAGCATGAACAGCACGCGCATGGTGACCACGTCGTCGAGGCCGCCGACGCGCGCCACGAGCGCCCCTGCCCCCGGCAGCACGTGCGCCAGCGGCCCGGCGCGGTTGAGCACCCCGAGATAGGGCGGCACCCCGTCCGCGACCTGCTGGCCGGCATAGCTGTAGATGCCCAGGTCACGGGTCAGCGCGCCGTGGAAGCCGTGGAGCACGTAGACGACGACCGCGACGATCCCGACCACCGGGACGAGCGGGTCGACGGCGCGCAGCCGGGATGCCCCGCCGCGCCGGACGCCGTCTGACCGGTCGGGACGAGGGGGCACGCCCGCCACCCTACGGGGGCGCCACCCTGATTCGGCGGTGGTCCGATCGGCCTCCTAGGATGGATGCCAGCAGAGGGTTCAACGCGTCCTTGGAGGTGGGTTCGGCGCGTCGTACCGACGCACCCTGAAGGATCCCGTGAGCCCCCTCGCCTCCTACCGCCGACTCCTGTCGATCGCCGGCCCCTCCTACGTCCTCGTGGCCTTCGTCGGCCGCCTGCCGTTGGCGATGAGCCAGCTCGGCACCCTCCTGCTCGTCTCGACGGCCACCGGCAGCTACGGCCTCGGCGGGCTGAGCGCCGGCGCCCTGGCCGTCGCCAACGCCGCGGGCGCGCCGGTCGCGGGGTCGCTCGCCGACCGCATCGGGCAACGCCCCGTCGTCCTCGTCCAGTCGCTGCTCGGCGCCGCCGGGCTGGCCCTGCTCGTCGCGGTCGTGGGCGCCGACGCCGCCAACGGGCTGGTCGTCCTCACCGCGGCCGCCACCGGACTGGTGCTCCCCCAGGTCGGGCCGCTGGCCCGGGTGAGGTGGCGCCCCCTGACGCGCGCGACCGGTGCCCACCAGCGCCGGCTCGTCGACGCCGCCTTCTCCTACGAGGGCGCCGCCGACGAGGCGTCGTTCGCGATCGGCCCGGCGCTGGTGGGCCTCTCGGTCGCCGTCGTCTCGCCGTCCGGGGCGCTCCTGCTCGCCGCGGTGCTGCTCGCCGTCTTCGGCTCCGCGTTCGCGCTCGACCCGTCCGCCCGCCTGACCCACGAGACGGAGCGGGCCGTCGGCTCGGGCCGGCTCATCGCGCCCGCCTTCGTCGTGCTGGCCGCCGCGCAGGTCTCGATCGGCATGCTGTTCGGCGCCACCCAGACCGGCGCCACCGTGCTCGCCACGGAGGCCGGGACGCCGGGCGCCGCCGGGCTGGTGCACGCGACCCTCGGCGTCGGCAGCGCGGTCGCCGGTCTCGCCACGGCCTTCGTCCCCGAGCGGATCGGTCACGAGCGCCGCGCCCTCGTCGCCGCCTGGGTGCTGCTCGTGCTGTCGCTGCCGCTGCTGGCCGTCGGCTCGTTGGGCACCGCGACCGCGACCGTGCTGGTCCTCGGCTGCGCCGTCGCGCCCTACATGATCGCCGTCTTCTCGCTCGCCGAGCGGGCCGTGCCGCCGGCCCAGGTCGGCGCGGCGATGACGACGCTGGCCAGCGCGACCGGGCTGGGCTACGCCCTCGGCTCGAGCCTCGCCGGCCGCCTCGCCGACGAGTCGGGCGCCACTGCCGCGTTCGCCGTCACCGTCGGCGCGACGGTGCTCGCGGTCGCGCTGATGTCGACGCAGCAGCGCCGTCTCCGCGCGGCAGCAGCCGACCGGAGCATCCCGCCGGCGACGCCCGGCGAGCACCGCGCGGACGTCCCGGTGGGCGGCAGCCGCTAGGTTGGACCCGTCCACCACGCGGAGGCACCGGGTCCCCGCCCCTGGCTGGACAGGTCGGACAAGCCATGGTGGAAGCATCAGGACGACAGCTCGATCCCGGCCGGCACGAGCAGCTGGCCGCGCTCCTCGACGACGTGCTCGTGGCCCGGCGCACGCTCGACCAGTCGCGGCACGCCACCCGGCTCGGCGAGCAGCAGCAGCTGCGCCAGGCGCTGCTCGACGCGCTGGAGGCCTACGCCGCGGCGCTGGCCGCGGCGGGCGCCCCGCTGCCACCGCGGCTGCGGTCGGAGATCGACCTCTACAAGGGCCTCCGCGGCCGGATGTGACCCACCCGGGGGCCGACGACGCACTCCGTGGGGAGGGCGACCCGGGTGCCCGCTTCTTGAGCACCCGGGTCTGGGGGCCGGTGACCTCCGGAGGTCACCCGCACCTGTGACTGGCGGTACCCCTGTGTCGACGACTCATGCCGCGTGCCGGCCGCGCGATCCCGACCCGGATCGCGGCGCCGGTCACCGCGGGCGTCGGCGGCATGACGCCGCGCCTCGCGGGGTACGACACGAGCGTGGAACCGATCCCCGAGACGCTGCGCGCCCTGGACGACCTCGGTGCCCACGTCGACGACGACGCCGCACTCGCGACGAGCCTGTCGGCGGCCACCGAGACCGCGCGCCGCGTCGCGCCGGGGCTGGTCGGGGTGAGCCTGGCGTCCCGCGAGCTCGGCGTGACCTTCACCCTGGTCGCGTCCGACGACGAGATCGCGACCCTCGACGCGGTGCAGTACGTCGACAGCGGACCGTGCGTCGACGCCATCGACCTTGGCCACGGCATCACCACCTCCCCCGGCGGCCTGCTCAGTGAGTCGCGCTGGCACGACTTCGCCCGCGCGAGCGCCGCTGCCGGGGTGCAGAGCACCCTCACGCTCCCGGTCGTGCTCGACGACGAGGTGGTCGCGACGGTCAACCTCTACGGGGCCGCCACCGACACCTTCGCCGGCCGGCACCAGCAGCTGGCCGACGCCTTCGGGGCGTGGGCTCCCGGCGCGATCACCAACGCCGACCTCTCGTTCACCACCCGCACCCTGGCGCAGGAGGCCCCGGCGCACCTCGAAGGGCTGGCGCTGCTCGACGCCGCCACCGGGCTCGTCGCGGCCCAGCGCGACATCCCGGTCGCGCAGGCCCGCGCCCACCTCGAGGACGCCGCCCGTCGCGCCGGCGTCCCCGCCGTCCGGTTGGCCCGCGTCATCGTCGGGCTCCACGACGGCTGACCCGCGCACGGGTCCAGCCCGACCGGCCATCCGCAGGGACCGCGGCCCTACGCCGGCGTGACGTGGGTCTCGGGCGCTGGCGGCGAAGCGGAGGTCGGGGCCGCGGGCCGGTAGGTTCGCGCGGTGCCCGACACCCGCCCTCGCCGGACCTTCGCGGTCATCAGCCACCCCGACGCAGGCAAGTCCACACTGACCGAGGCGCTCGCCCTGCACGCTCGGGTGATCACCGAGGCGGGCGCCGTGCACGGCAAGGGCGACCGGCGGGCCACCGTGTCGGACTGGATGGCGATGGAGAAGGCCCGCGGCATCTCGATCACCTCGGCCGCGCTCCAGTTCGTCTACCGCGACCACGTGGTCAACCTCGTCGACACCCCCGGTCACAGCGACTTCTCCGAGGACACCTACCGCGTGCTGTCGGCCGTGGACTCGGCGGTGATGCTGGTCGACGCCGGCAAGGGGCTCGAGCCGCAGACGCTCAAGCTCTTCAAGGTCTGCGCCCTGCGCGGCATCCCGGTGATGACGGTGATCAACAAGTGGGACCGTCCCGGCCTCTCGGCACTCGAGCTGATGGACCTGATCCAGGAGAAGATCGGGCTGCGACCCACGCCCCTCACCTGGCCCGTCGGCGAGGCCGGCGACTTCCGCGGCGTGCTCGACCGGCGTACGGGAGAGTTCGTGAAGTACACCCGCACCGCGGGCGGCGCGACCCGCGCGCCCGAGCGGCGGATGGGCGCCGACGAGGTCGACGACGCCGACGCGGCGACCTGGGCGGCCGCCGTGGAGGAGCACGAGCTGCTCACCCTCGACGAGGCCGACCACGACCAGGAGCGGTTCCTGGCCGGCGAGACCACGCCCGTGATGTTCGCCTCGGCGCTGCAGAACTTCGGCGTGGCCCAGCTCCTCGACCTGCTGCTCGACATCGCCCCCGACCCCAGCGCCACCGCGGGCGTCGACGGGTCGGTCCGCGAGACCGGCGACGACTTCAGCGCCTTCGTCTTCAAGGTGCAGTCGGGGATGAACAACGCGCACCGCGACCGCCTCGCCTACGCCCGCGTCGTGTCCGGCACGTTCGAGCGCGGCATGGTGGTCACCCACGCCGGCAGCGGGCGTCCCTTCGCGACCAAGTTCGCCCAGTCGGTCTTCGGTCGCGACACCGCGGCGGTGGAGACCGCCGAGCCCGGCGACATCATCGGCTTCGTCAACGCCCAGTCCCTGCGGGTGGGCGACACCGTCTACGTCGGCGACCCGATCGAGTACCCGCCCGTGCCGAGCTTCGCGCCGGAGCACTTCGTCACCGCCAGCGCCAGCGACATCGGCCGCTACAAGCAGTTCCGCCGCGGCATCGAGCAGCTCGACCAGGAGGGCGTGGTGCAGGTGCTGCGCTCGGACCTGCGCGGCGACCAGAACCCCGTCCTCGCCGCCGTCGGCCCGATGCAGTTCGAGGTCGTCGAGGACCGGATGACCAACGAGTTCAACTCGCCCATCCGGCTCTCCCGGCTCGACTACCAGGTCGCCCGCCGCACCGACGCCGACGGGGCGAGCGCCCTGGCCGGCAAGCGCGGCGTCGAGGTGCTCCAGCGCAGCGACGGCACCCGGCTCGCCCTCTTCGTCGACCAGTGGCGGGCGATGGTCACCGCCCGCGACAACCCCGACATCATGCTCGAGCCCCTGCCCGCCGGCGGCGGCTGACGCACGGGCCGTCCCCGCCGTCGGCGTACAGTCGAGGAGGTGACCTCGGCTCCCTCCCCGACCCTCGTCCTCGACGGCCGCTTCGCGCGCGAGCTGCCCGAGCTGGCCCTGCCGTGGCAGGCCGTCGCCACCCCGGATCCGCGGCTGCTCGCCCTCAACGCGCTGCTCGCCGCCGACCTCGGCCTCGACCCCGACTGGCTGCGCGCCGACGGCCTCGGGCTCCTCACCGGCACCCTCCTCCCCGAGGGCGCCACTCCTGTGGCCCAGGCCTACGCCGGCCACCAGTTCGGCGGCTACTCACCGCGCCTGGGCGACGGCCGCGCCCTCCTGCTCGGCGAGCTCGCCGACGACGACGGGCGGCTGCGCGACCTGCACCTCAAGGGCTCGGGCCGCACGCCGTTCTCCCGCGGCGGCGACGGTCTCGCCGCGGTCGGCCCGATGCTGCGCGAGTACGTCGTCAGCGAGGCCATGCACGCACTCGGGATCCCCACCACCCGCAGCCTCGCGGTCGTCGCCACCGGGCGTCCGGTGCAGCGCGAGACGGTGCTGCCGGGAGCCGTGCTGGCGCGGGTGGCGAGCAGCCACCTCCGGGTGGGCACGTTCCAGTACGCCCGCGCGAGCGACGACGTCGACCTGCTGCGCCGCCTCGCCGACCACGCGATCGCCCGCCACCACCCGGCCGCGGCCGAGGCAGACCACCCCCACCTCGCGCTCCTCGACTCCGTCGTCGCCGCCCAGGCCTCCCTGGTGGCGCAATGGATGCACGTCGGGTTCGTCCACGGCGTGATGAACACCGACAATATGACGATCTCCGGCGAGACGATCGACTACGGCCCGTGCGCGTTCATGGACGCCTTCGACCCCGCGACGGTCTACAGCTCCATCGACACCGGCGGGCGCTACGCCTACGGCAACCAGCCCGTCGTCGCCGAGTGGAACCTCGCCCGATTCGCCGAGTCGCTGCTCCCGCTGCTGGCCGACGAGCAGGACGCGGCGGTGGCGCTCGCGGTCGAGTCGCTCGGCAGGTTCCGCGACCTCTACTCCACCGCATGGTCGACCGGGATGCGCGCCAAGCTCGGCCTGCCCGACGACGTCGACCCGGCCGAGGCGTCGAGCATCGTCGCCGACCTGGTCGGCCTGCTCCAGGCCGAGCACGTCGACCACACGTCGTTCTTCCGCAGCCTCGGGGCCGCCGCCCGCGGGGACACCGAGCCCGCTCGCGGCCTGGTCCTCGACCTCGCCGCCTTCGACGCATGGGCCGCCCGCTGGCTGCGCCTGGCACCCGACGCGACCGCGATGGACCGGACCAACCCGGTCTACGTGCCGCGCAACCACCTCGTGGAGGAGGCGCTGGACGCCGCCACCGCGGGCGACCTCGCCCCGTTCGACCGGCTGGTCGAGGCCGTCACCTCGCCCTACGACGAGCGTCCGGGGCTGGAGCGCTACGCCGAGCCGGCTCCCGAGTCGTTCGCCGGCTACCAGACCTTCTGCGGCACGTGAAGGGCCCCGCGGACGTTCCGCGCTGAGCAGAACGCGTGAGGGCAACCGACCCCGAGGAGCTAGGTTCGAGCACATGGGAGACATCGTGCGGTTCCCCGATCCCGCGACCGGTCGCCTCGCCCGCCCGGCGGACGAGTCGGCAGACCAGGCGCCCGAGCCGCTGTGGCGCGAGCTCGTCGGACGCGAGCTGCACCGCGAGCGCCGGCGGCGCGGCGAGCGGCTCGTCGACGTCGCGGGCCGCGCGGGAGTGTCGGTGCAGTACCTCTCCGAGGTGGAGCGCGGCCTCAAGGACCCGTCGTCGGAGATGCTGCACGCCATCGCCGGCGCGCTCGAGCTGAGCGTGCGGCGGCTCGCGGTGCGTGCCGGCCGACCGGACGCCCTCGCCCTGGCCGCCTGACCCGCCCGGGCCCGCCCCGTCGGCGCCCTCCCCGCCCTCCCTGCCCGCCTGTCAGCCCAGCGCCGGGCCCTGCTCGTGCAGCACGGTGTCGACGATCCCGTAGTCCACGGCGGCCGCTCCCGGCAGCACGAGCGTCCGGTCGGTGTCCTGCCGGATCTGCTCCGCGGTGCGGCCCGTGTGCCGGGCCAGCACCTCCTCGAGCAGCAGCCGCACGCGTGCCACCTCGTCGGCCTCCAGGATCAGGTCGGGGATGGTGCCGCGTCCCTGGGTGGCGGGCTGGTGCAGCACGACCCGGCCGTGGGGCAGGATCGCGCGGCGACCGGGTGCTCCCCCGGCCAGCAGGACCGCGGCGGTCCACGCGGCCTGTCCGACGCAGACGGTCTCGACCGGCGGCCGCACGAACTGCATCGCGTCGTAGACGGCCAGCATCGCGGTGATCGACCCGCCGGGCGAGTTGACGTAGAGGCTGATCGGGAGCTCGGAGTTCTCCGAGGCGAGGTGGAGCAGCTGGGCGATGACCGTGTTGGCCACGCCGTCGTCGATCTCCGTGCCGAGGTAGACGATCCGCTCGGACAGCAGGCGGGAGTAGAGGTCGAGGGTGCGCTCGCCGCGCGGCGTCTGCTGCACGACGTACGGGATCGCGTAGCTGCTCATCGCACACCCGCCAGGCCGACGGTGCGGGCGCGCGCCGGCGTCACGTGATCGACCGAGCTGATCACCTGGTCGACGAAGCCGTAGGCCAGGGCGTCGGGAGCGCTGAACCATCGGTCGCGGCGCGAGTCGCGCTCGACGGTCTCGCGGTCCTGCCCCGTGTGCTCGGAGATCAGCCCGAGCACGGTGTCGCGGGTGTGCCGCAGGTCGTCGGCCTGGATCTCGATGTCGACGGCCGTGCCGCCGATGCCCGCGGATCCCTGGTGGAGCAGGACCCGCGAGTGCGGCAGCGCGTAGCGCTTGCCGGGTGTGCCGGCGGAGAGCAGGAACTGCCCGGCGCTGGCGGCCATGCCCATCGCGAGCGTGCTGACGTCGTTGGGGATCAGCCGCATGACGTCGTGGACGGCGAGCATCGACGACACCGAGCCGCCCGGGGAGTTGATCCAGAGGCTGATGTCGGCGCGGGGATCCTCGGCCGACAGGAGCAGCAGCTGGTGCATGAGGCGGTTGCCGTTGTCCTCGCGCAGCTCCTCGCCCAGGACGATGATCCGCTGGAGCATCAGGCGTCGGACGAGCTCGTCCTCGATGCCGGAGGTGGTGTGGGTGGTCATGCCGCCAGCCTGACGGGCGCCGGGCGTGCGCCACAGGGCGTTCCGCGCGGGGCGGATCCGCTCCGGGCGGAGCCGGCTCAGTCGATCGGTGCGGAGGTGTCGCACACGAGCGCCGCCGGCGCACGCGTCAACCGACGCGCACTCCGCTACGTTGCTGCTCCATGTCGACAGTCTCGGAGACCCAGGAAGAACGCGGCCTCGCCCGCCTCGCCCAGCGCAGCGCCGCATGGACCGAGAAGTGGTTCCCCGACGCCTACGTCTTCGCCCTCGCCGGCGTCGTGCTGGTGTCGGTCGCGGCGATGGTCAACGGCTCGAGCCCGGTCACGGTGGCGGAGACCTTCGGCGGCGGCTTCTGGGACCTCGCGACGTTCACGCTGCAGATGGCGATGGTCGTGCTGACCGGCTACGTCGTCGCCACGTCCCCGCCGGTCGCGCGGATCATCGAGCGCATCGCGCTCTACCCCTCGACGCCGCGCGGTGCCGTGGCGTTCGTCGCGCTGCTGTCGTGCGTGGTGTCGATGCTCAACTGGGGGCTCAGCCTGGTCTTCAGCGGCTTGCTGGCCCGGGCGATCGCGCGCCGCGCCGACCTGCGCGCCGACTACCGGGCGCTCGGCGCGGCGGCCTACCTCGGCCTCGGCGCGGTCTGGGCGCTCGGCCTGTCCTCGTCCGCCGCCCAGCTGCAGGCGACCCCGGCGTCGCTGCCGCCGGAGCTGCTCGAGATCACCGGTGTCCTCGACTTCGGCGCGACGATCCTCACCTGGCAGTCGCTCGTGATGGCGGTCGTCCTCATCGTCCTCAGCGTCGCCGTCGCCTGGGCGTCGGCGCCACAGGGCGACGCGGTCCGCACGGCCGAGGACATGGACGTCGACCTCTCCGACGAGGTCGAGCCGATGGCGCCGCGCACCCGTCCCGGCGAGCGCCTCGAGTACTCGCGGGTGCTGCCGGCCCTCGTCGGGCTGCTGACCCTCGGCTGGCTCGTCCACCAGCTCGCGACCCTGCCCTTCCTCACCGTGATCAGCAGCCTCAACGGCTACCTCATGGTGTTCCTGATCCTCGGCCTGGTCCTCCACGGCACCCCGCGCGGGTTCCTCAACGCGGTCACCAAGGCCGTGCCGACCACCGCCGGCGTGCTGGTGCAGTTCCCGCTGTACGCCGCGATGGCCGCCGTGCTGACCCGCGCCGAGGGCCGCGGCGGGATCACCGTCTCCGAGCACCTCGCCGACCTGTTCACCGACATCGGCGGCGGCGGCGCGTTCGCCGTCGTCATCGCGATCTACACGGCGCTGCTCGGGCTCCTCGTCCCGTCCGGTGGGGGCAAGTGGCTGGTGGAGGCGCCGTACGTCATGCAGTCGGCCACCGACGTCGGGATGAACCTCGGCTGGACGGTGCAGATCTACAACGCCGCCGAGGCGCTGCCCAACCTGGTCAACCCGTTCTTCATGCTGCCTCTGCTGGCGGTGCTCGGGGTGCGTGCCCGCGACCTCGTCGGATTCACCTTCCTGCAGTTCGTCTTCCACCTGCCGGTCGTGCTGATCCTGCTGTGGCTGCTCGGGATGACCTTTGAGTTCGTCCCGCCCGTGATGCCCTGACCGGGCGCCGACGCGTCAACGCCGCAGCCGGATGCGGATCGGTCCGGCGGCGGCCGCCGGGTCGACGACCCGGCCGCCCTGGGTGATCTCGACCCGGCCCCGGTCGACGAGGCGACGGGCCGCCCGGCGCGCCGGCTCCATCAGCTCGCGCCACGAGTCGGCGTCGCCGACGGCCCGCGCCGCGTCGGACGGGCAGATCGTCGAGGTGGGGCCGCGGCGGGCCAGCAGCTCGAGGATGCTCGCCTCGAGCCGCCGATCCACATCGGCCGTCGCGGGCCGGCCCGACGGCGCGTCGGGTGTCGGGTCGCCGGGCATGCCCCCAGCGTGCGCCGCTCGCGCCGCTCCGACCTCACCCCCATGGGCACGGTCCGGCATAGCCGGCCCGGATCGGTGGTTGTGCCCTCTGTCCGTTCGACCTTCACCCGAGAGGCAATCCCATGCGCGCACTCGTCCAGCCCAGGTTCGGCGACCCCTCCGAGGTGCTCTCGGTCCAGGAGGTGCCCGACCCCGAGCCCGGCCCGGGTCAGGCCCTCGTGCGCGTGCTGCTCTCGCCGATCCACAACCACGACCTCTGGACCGTGCGTGGCAGCTACGGCTTCAAGCCCGAGATGCCGGCCCGTGCCGGCACCGAGCTGGTCGGCGTGGTGGAGGCGCTCGGCGAGGGCGTCGACGGTCTCACCGTCGGCCAGCGCGTCGCCACGGGCGGCACCTTCGGCGCCTGGGCCGAGCGGGTCGTCGCCCCGGCAGCCGGGCTGACCCCCGTGCCCGACGGCATCAGCGACGAGGCCGCCGCGCAGCTGGTCTCGATGCCGTTCAGCGCCATCGCGCTGCTCGACTTCCTCGAGGTCTCCGAGGGCGACTGGATCGTGCAGAACGCCGCCAACGGCGCGGTCGGCCGCCTGGTCGCCCAACTGGCCGCCGCGCGCGGCGTCAACGTCCTCGGCCTCGTCCGCCGCTCCGACGGCGTCGGCGAGCTGCGCGAGCAGGGCATCGAGCGGGTCGTCGCGACCGACGACGACGGCTGGCGCGAGCGGGTGCGCGAGATCGTCGGCGAGGCGCCCGTCGTCGCCGGCGTCGACTCCGTCGGAGGCACCTCGGCCGGCGACGTCGTCTCCCTCCTGGCGGAGGACGGGGTGCTGGTGGTCTTCGGCGCCATGGCCTCGCCCACGATGGAGATCAGCTCGGGCGACGTGATCTTCAAGCAGGTCGTCATCAAGGGCTTCTGGGGCAGCAAGGTCTTCCCCGCCATGGCGCGCGACAAGCGGGCAGCGCTGATGGGTGAGCTGGTCACCGGCATCGCGTCCGGGACGCTGACGCTGCCGGTCGAGAAGGTCTACGGCCTCGACGAGATCGCCGACGCCGCGCGTGCCAGTGCGGCGCCGGGGCGACGCGGCAAGATCCTGCTGCGCCCGTGACACCCACGCCGCGGGGTCACGCGCGCCCGACGCCGCGGCCCCTAGGCTGGGCGCACGGGGCGCGAGGAGCGCCCGACGGCCACCGAACGACGGGACGGGGACGATGATGAGGCGTGGTGTGGGAGCAGCACTCGCCGTGACGGCGGGCGGGCTGCTGCTGGCCGCCTGCGGCACCGGCGTCACGCCCACCGGGGTGAGCGCGACCGATCCGCCCGCCACCGAGCCCACCAGCGAGCCCACCGAGCCCAGCACCGCGCCGCCGACCGAGCCCAGCACGGAGCCGGCGACCGAGCCCAGCACGGAGCCGCCGACCGAGCCGGCGACGCCCGACGGGCCCGCATTCGGTCCGGCCACCGAGGTGCAGCTCAGCGAGCCCTCCGGCGAGTGGGACCTGCAGCTGGCCGACGTGCGCCTCGGCGAGCACGACGGCTTCGACCGGCTGGTGCTGGAGCTCGCCGGCAGCGGTGCGCCGGGCTGGGCCGTGGAGTACGCCGATCAGGCAGTCGCCGAGGGCAGCGGTGAGGTCGTGCCGCTCGAGGGTGACCGCGTCCTGACGATCAGCGCGTCCGGCACCGCCATGCCCGAGCCGGGGTCCTACGAGACCCCCCGTCGCCTCGGCCCGTCCGGTGACCTGGCCGAGGTCCGCGTCGGCGGCTGGTTCGAGGGATACCTCCAGGTGTTCGTGGGCCTCGACGGCGACGCGCGCCCCTTCCGGGCGTTCGCGCTCACCGACCCGCCGCGCCTCGTCGTCGACGTCAGCCACCCGCCCTCCTGACCGGGCCGCGGCGCCTCACCCACCCACCGGTCAGCCGACCCGCATCTCGCCGAGCTCGTTCCAGCCGTCCTGGTCGACCTCGGTGCTCACGATGTCCGGGGTGCGGGCGAGGTACTGCGGGAGCTCGGCCTGGGCGGCCTTGAAGTGCTCCGAGCCGACGTGGGCAGCCCCGGCCGCACCGTCGCGGAAGGCCTCGACGAGGACGTACTCGTGGGGGTCGGCCAGGCTCCGCGACCAGTCGAACCACAGGCAGCCCTCCTCGGCGCGCGTCGCCTCGGTGAAGGCGCGCGAGATCTCGGGCCAGTCGTCGGCGTGATCGGGCTTCACGGAGAACTTCGCGGTGATGAAGATCAAGGTCTCACTCCTGGGGTGGACGGGGTTGTCACCCCCGAGCCTAGGACGCTGGCCGCTCGCTATCGTGGGCGCATGACCGGCCCGGCGCACCCCACCGCCCGATGACCCGGTCCCGTCGCCTGCTGCTCGTCGTCGACGCGCCGTCGCTGCTCCACCGCAACCACCACGCCCGCTCGCACACCGGGCTCCGCGACCGCCAGGGCCGGCCCATCTGGGCACTGCACGGGATGCTCCGCCAGATCCTCGAGTCGATCGACTCGTTCGCCCCCGACGCCGTGGTCTTCGGCCTCGACGACCGCACGGGCTCGCTGCGGCGCGACCGCTACCCCGACTACAAGGCCGGGCGGGCCGAGAAGGACCCCGAGCTCGTCGAGCAGCTCGACCGGGCCGGCGCCCTCCTCGACGCCCTGGGGCTCGCGACCGTGACCCCGGCCGGGCTGGAGGCCGACGACGTGAACGCGTCAGGGGCCACCTGGGCCACCGCCAACGGCTGGGACTGCGTGATCATCACCTCCGACCGCGACGCCTTCGCGCACATCAGCCCCCACACCCGGGTGCTGCGCCTGATCGACGGCGGCATCCACGGCTCGCCGATGCTCACCCCCGCGCGGCTGTTCGACCTCTACGGGGTGCGCCCGGCCAACTACCTCGCGTTCGCGGCGCTGCGCGGCGACTCCAGCGACAACCTGCCCGGCGTGCAGGGCATCGGCGAGAAGACGGCCGCGATCCTGCTCGACGTCGCCGGGTCGATGGACGCCGCCTGGGCCGACGTCGACCACAACGACGGCGACGGGCTGCGTGCGGCCCTCGACGACTGGGCGGCCGAGACGGGCGGTCGCCGCGTCGGCAGCACCGTCGTACGCCGGCTGCGCGCCGACGGCGCCCGCGAGCGCTACGACTTCAACGTCGCGATGATGTCGGGCCGCGACGACCTCGACCTCGGGCTCACCCCCGACGTGCCCGGCTCGCGCGGGCTGCTGCCGCTCGACCTCGACCGGGTGACCAAGGTGGTCGGCTTCCTCGACAACGACTTCACCACCGACTTCGCGGTGCGGGTGCTCACCGGCCGGCCGGCGTCAGGCTGACTCCCGCCGCTCATCTCCCGACTCATCTCCCGACTCATCGCCCGACTCATCGCCCGACTCATCGCCCGCCTCGTCGAGCCGCGCCCGGAGCCGGTCGACCTCGTCCTCGAGGTCCAGCACCCGGGCGACGCCGGCGAGGTTGAGCCCGTCGGCCAGCAGGTCGCGGATCCGCGCGAGGCGCGCGACGTCGTCGGCGCTGTAGAGCCGGGTGCCGCCCTCCGTGCGGTCGGGGCGCAGCAGCCCGCGCCGCTCGTAGACGCGCAGGTTCTGGATCTCCATCGAGACCATCGAGGCCGCCACCGAGATGGCGTACACACCGTGGTCGTCAGCCGCCACGCGGGCACCTCCTCGGGTCGTCGGGATCGCGTCCCTCGTCGGTGTCGCGAGGGGCTTGCACCAAGTCTGACAGATGGGCTATAAGAAACCTATAACCATCAATACAGGTTGTGGACCCACGGTCCACCCGGCACCGAACCAGGAGGAGACGATGTTGCTTCGCACCACTGACCCGTTCCGTGACCTCGACCGGCTCACCCAGCAGCTGCTGGGCACGACCAACCGTCCCGCGGTGATGCCGATGGACGCCTGGCGCGAGGGTGACCGCTTCGTCATCGAGTTCGACCTGCCCGGCGTCAACGCCGACACCATCGACCTCGACGTCGAGCGCAACGTGCTCACCGTGCGCGCCGAGCGCGTCGCCCGCAACGGCGACTGGGAGCCGCTGGCCTCCGAGCGCCCGCGCGGCGCGTTCAGCCGCCAGCTCGTGCTGGGCGACAACCTCGACCTCGAGCGGATCGAGGCGTCCTACACCGACGGCGTGCTGCGGCTGATCGTCCCGGTCGCCGAGAAGGCCAAGCCCCGCAAGATCGAGATCACCCAGACGGGATCGGGGCGCGGCAGCGAGCACGCCGAGCTGAGCGCCTGATCCTCGCCCGATCCGTCGCCCGATCTCTCGCCCCTGGTCGCGGGACCGCAGCCCTTGCGCAGTGTGCTGCGGTCTCGCGACCGCTCCACGTCCGGACCCGGCAGACCACGGCGGCGCCGCGATCAGTTGCCGCTCGTCACCACGATCGGCACGACGACGGCGGTCATCATGGCCACGTTCATCGCCGCCACGGCCTTCGCCACCGCCTCGCCGGCGACGACGTCGGTGGAGATCTCCGCGATGCGCCGCTTGAGGTCCTTCCTGCCCAGGGCCCCCGACTCGTCCTCGAGCACCTTCGGCGCCACCTCGAGACCCTGCAGGATGCAGAGCAGGCTCGCGTCGGCGGGCGTCGGGGTGCTGCCCAGCAGGACCGCACGCAGCCGCTCGCGGACCCGTCGCTCCGGCTCGGGATCGCGCACGGGGTACTTCTCCGGCACCAGGCCGAGCGCGCGCTTCTCCTCGATGTCGATCGTCCCGGCCGCCTCGAGTGCCACCGCCACCTCGCGCTCGACGGCGAGCTTGCCGTCGGTCACCAGCGACGACAGCTTCTTGCCGTCCTTCTGCTCCAGGCGCGCCATCGCCGCGTCGAGCGCCGGGTGCCCGACCGGTCCCGGCACGAGCACCGTCATCCGGGGGTCCTTGTCGTCGCTCAGGGTGATCCGCTCCGCGACCACCAGGTCGGTGACGACGGCCGCGGCCAGGCCGTAGCCCCGGTGCGCCATGGCGCTCTCGGGCTTGCCGTCGTCGCGTCGCAGCAGCAGGAACAGCTCCTCGCAGATCAACATGGCGCTCAGACTAGGTCGCCCGCTGATCGGCGGGATCCGCCTCCTGGTGGAGATCCAGCGACAGGATCCGCGCCGTGAGGTCCACCGCTGGACCGAGGAGCAGGATCACCGCGAGCGTCCCCACCCCCACGGTCGCGCCGAGCAGCCAGCCGCCCAGCGCTCCCCCGCCCTGCACGACGCTGTAGCTCCACCGGAAGGGCACCGGCGGGTCCCACGCGAGAGCCGCCGCCTCCGCCGGACCGGCGCCGGTGTGGCTGCCGAGGTAGAGCGCGATGCCCACCGCGAGCACCGGGAACGCCGCGACGAGCAGCGCCACGCGCCACCCCAGCGCGTCCGGCGTCGCCAGCAGGTCGAGCACCGCCGACACGACGATGCCCACGAGCACCACCTGCACGACGGTGCCCACCCCCGGGCGGACCCCGCGCAGCATCGCCAGCAGCACCAGCACCACGCCGACCACCAGGTTGACGATCCAGAAGGCCACCCCGGAGGTGAGGGTGAGGCCGTTGACGAACGTCGAGTACCCGTCGGAGCCCAGGTCGGCCGCCAGCAGCAGCGCGACGCCGGTGCCGAGCACGACGCACCCGACGAGGAGCATGGCCGTACGCCGGGGGCTGGGGATCACGGGCGACAGCATCGCAGGGCCCGTCGTGGGGTCGGTGCCCTGGCAGCGATGTGGACGGCCGCACCCGTCTTCCACGACCGGGCGGCTGCGTCGTACGTTGGCGACCCCCTGACTCGGAAGGCACCCACCCCCATGCGCTCTCGGCACACCCGCCTCGCCCTCGCCGCCGTCGCGGCCCTCACCGTCGCCGGACTCGGCGGGCCCGCGCTCGCCTCGCCGGCCGCAGGGCCGGGCGGCACAGCCAGCGCCAAACCCGGCAATCCCACCAAGCCCGGCAAGCCCGGCACGCCGCCCCGGTCCACCGAGGTCCGCTTCGCCACCTTCAACGCCTCGCTCAACCGCGGCACCGAGGGCGGGCTGGTCGCCGACCTCTCGACGCCCGGCAACCCGCAGGCCGCCGGAGCCGCGGAGACGATCCAGCGCGCCGACGCCGACGTGGTGCTGGTCAACGAGTTCGACTACGCGCCGGACGGTGAGGCGGCCGAGCTGTTCCGCGACAACTACCTCGCCGTGGGCCAGAACGGCGCCGCCCCGGTGGACTACCCCTACTACTACGTCGCGCCGAGCAACACCGGCGTGCCGAGCGGCTACGACCTCGACAACAACGGCGTCGTCGGCGTCCCCGGCACCCAAGCCGGCGGCGACGACTCCCTGGGGTTCGGGCTGTTCCCCGGCCAGTACGGCATGGTCGTCTACTCGAAGTACCCGATCGCCACCGACGAGGTGCGCACCTTCCAGCGATTCCTGTGGAAGGACATGCCGGGCGCGGTGCTGCCCGACGGCTGGTACTCCCCCGCCGAGCTCGACGTCCTCCGGCTGTCCTCGAAGTCGCACTGGGACGTGCCGATCCGCATCCCGGGGCGCAAGCCGGTCCACTTCCTCGTCTCCCACCCGACGCCGCCGAGCTTCGACGGCCCGGAGGACCGCAACGGGCGGCGCAACCACGACGAGATCCGCTTCTGGGCCGACTACGTCAGCGGCGGCCGGGCGGCGTCCTACATCTACGACGACGAGGGCGCCACGGGTGGCCTCGGTCGCGACCAGGACTTCGTGGTCGCCGGAGACCAGAACGCCGACCCGTTCGACGGCGACTCCTACGCCGACGCGATCCTCCAGCTGCTCGACCACCCGGGCATCCAGGATCCCCACCCCACCTCGGCCGGCGCGGTCGAGGCCACCGCACGCGACCGGGGCGCCAACCTCACCCACACCGGCCCGGCGGCCGAGGACACCGCCGACTTCGCCGACAACGCCCCCGGCAACCTGCGCGTCGACTACGTGCTGCCGAGCAGCCGCCTCGCGGTCGCGGGCGCCGGCGTGTTCTGGCCGGTCGCGGCCGACCCCCTGTTCCGCCTCGTCGGCACCTACCCGTTCCCGGTCACCGACCACCGCCTGGTCTGGCTCGACGTGCGGACCGGGCACGGGCACGGGCACGGGCACGGGCACTGACCGTCGCCGAGGGGGCGGCGGAGGCCGATCCGGTGCCCCCAGATCGCGGTCCAGGTCAGACGTAGTCCTTGGCCACGTAGCGGCCGTCGGGGGTGATCGGGTCGTCGACGTTGATCGCCTCGACGGCCTCGGTGAGCTCGGCCTCCGCCAGCGGCGGGCGCCGGTCGAGGTGGATGCCGGCGATCATGCACCGCACCGACCCGCCGGCCAGCTCGATGGTCGGGATCTCGACCGAGACGATCTCGCACGTCTCCTCGATGGCGGCCACCTGCGCGGGGCGCAGCGAGCGTCGGGCGCGGCCCGACATCGCCATCACGTAGCGACGCCTGCCGTCGGGCGTACGGCCGCACAGCTCGACGGCGTTGCCGGCGAACTCGCGCACCTGCGCCTCGGTGAGCTCGACGATGGTCCGCCCGGTGACGGCGAGCCGCTCGCGCACCTGCTCGCGGCGGTGCTCGTCGGGGATCATCTCCAGGGCGATCAGCGCGACGTCGGTGCCGATGCAGGCCAGCACGTTGGTGTGGTAGACCGGCACGCCGTCGGAGTCGACGGCGTCGAAGGCCATCGGCTCGTAGTTGAAGTCGGTGCAGAAGCGCTCGAGCACGGCGACATCGGCGCGGTGGCTGCGCGCGGTGTAGGCCACCCGCGAGACGTGGTCGAGCACCATGGCGCCGGTGCCCTCGAGGAAGACGCCGTCGGGCTCCAGGCCGGAGTAGTCGATGATCGCCTGCACGCGGTACTCCGACTTCAGCAGCTCCAGGACGTCGGCACGCCGCTCGTGGCGGCGGTTGGAGGCGTACATCGGGTAGACCGCCACGGTGCCACCGGCGTGGGTGGACACCCAGTTGTTGGGGAACACGCTGTCGGGGCGGGTGTGGTCGTCGTCGTCGAAGACGTGCACCCGTACGCCGACGTCGCGCAGCGCCGCGGCCAGCGCGTCCATCTCGGCCAGCGCCTTCTCGGCCGTCGTGTAGTCGGTCTGCCCCGCGGGGGCCTCGGACTGGAACGCGTTGTCGGCCGCGGTCGCGGGGTTGGGGACGAAGCTGGTCGCGCGGACGAGGATCACCGCGGTTGGGGCCTGGGCACTCACGGGAGGAATGTAGGCCACGGCCCCGCGACGCCCGGAGGCGCGGCGACCACGCCGGGCTAGGGGTGAGCCGCGCCCAGCCCGACGGCCGCGGCCATGGTGTCGGCCACCTCGGCCGGGTCGCGCCGGGACGCCGACTCGTAGCAGGTCAGCTCCGTCTGCACCCAGCCCGGCACGTCGGCGCCGCTCCACAGCCCGCACGGGACGAGGCCACGCTCCTCGACGAAGGCGATGACGCGCTCGTTGACCTCCTCGGCCGTGCCGGGCGCGTAGGCCAGGAAGGTGGCGATGTGGGGCTCGTCGGGCACGGTGCGGAAGCCGCGCTCGCGCAGCGCCACCGCCAGCGCGACCGCCCAGGCCCGATGCTCTGCGAAGTCGGACAGGTGCTCGTCGAGGCCCTTCAGCCCGCCGAGCGCCGCCGTCGTCATGGAGTAGATCGTGCCGCCCATCCGCTGCCGCCACGACCGCAGCTCGCCGGCGAGGTCCTCGGGGCAGGCGACCAGTGCCCCGCTCGAGCCGCCGAGCCCCTTGTAGAGCGAGACGTAGACCGAGTCGAACAGCTCGGCCACCTCGGCCAGGTCGCGGCCCCAGTAGGAGACCGACTCCCAGATCCGGGCCCCGTCGGCGTGCAGCCGCACCCCGCGCTCGCGGGCGGCGGCGGAGAGGGCGACGAGCTCGTCCCACGGCGGCAGCAGACAGCCGGCGTCGCGCAGCGGCAGCTCGACCAGCGCCGCCCCGAGCCGGCCGCCGACGGCGGCGAGGTCCTCGTCGGTGGCGGTGCGGGGGCCGGTGGTGAGCCACTCCAGCTCCAGGCCGAGCACCCGCCGGGGACCGTCCTGCTCGTGCCGCACGAGGTGCGACAGGTCGGGCAGGGCGACGCGGCGTGAGCCCGCACGGTCGCACCACGCGCGCAGGGTGGCCTGCTGGGCCATCACGCCGCTGGGGAACATCACCGCCGCCGGCTTGCCGAGCAGGCCGGCGACCCGCGCCTCGAGCTCGGCGACGGCCCCGCGCTCGCCGTAGCGGTCCCACCCGATGTCGTGGGCCTCGGCGAAGTCGGCGAGGTCGCGCAGCATCGCCGCGGGCGTCGACGGCGGACGGTGGAAGATCCACTCGGCGCCCGCCGACGCCGACCGGAAGCGGTCGTGGACCTCGCTCACGCCGGGATCAGGACTGGCGCTTGAACCAGTAGGTGGTCTCGACGCCCGGGATGACCTGCACCAGCTCCCAGCCGCTGAGGCCGAGGGTGGACAGCAGGTCCTCCCACGACTCGGTGTCCTCCACGAGGGCCTCGGGGTCGGCGTTGTAGCCGCCGACCTCCACGTTGCCCTGGTCGTCGACGGTGATCTCGAGGTGTGCCCAGGTAGCCATGCGGTGATCCTCGCACGTCCGGTCACCGACCGAGCGGCCACTCCGCCAGCACATGGCAGCGGTCGGTCTCCCACCAGGCGAGCTGGAGCCGGTCGAGCACGACGTCGACGGGCACGACGTCGGCGAGCAGCGCGGCGGTGGAGGCCAGGTCGACGTCGTCGGAGGCCGCGTCCACGGTCAGGTGGGGGCGCACGTCGCTGCCGAACTCCCCGCCGTACGGCGGCCACGCGGGGAACGCCGCGACCAGGCGCGCGGTCAGGTCTCGGAGCGCCTCGTCGGGCTCCGGCACGAGGTGGATGATCCCGCTGGGGAACTGGTCCAGCCGCGCCAGCCTGACCGCGACCGGCGGGGTCGCGGCCGCGATCGCCGCGACCGTGCCGAGGTCCGCGTCGGTGGGGCTGGGCGCGAAGGGACCGAGCGCGGTGATGTGCGCGTGCCCGAAGCGCGCGTCGGTCGAGACGAAACCGGCGTCGTAGTGGGCGGTGCGCTCGCGCACCCACTCCTCGAGCGCCGGCACCGGGAGCTGCAGGACGGAGTGGCCGGTCACCCGGGCAAGACTCGCAGGCCGTCCGGGCGCGCGCCTCACTAGGCTGGTGGCGCCATGACCCAGTCGCCGCGCATCGCCCCGCCCCCGTCCGAGATCGCCACCCTCGCCCGCGATCGCGTCGCCGCACTCGCCACCCCACCGGGGGCGCTCGGCCGCCTCGGCGAGCTCGGGGCGTGGCTGTGCGCCGCGCAGGGCGTCGTGCCCCCGCGCCCGCTGACCGACGTACGCCTCGTGGTGCTGGCGGGCGACCACGGCGTCGCCGCCCACGGCGTGTCCGCCTACCCGGCGGCCGTGACCGAGGCGATGGTGCGCACCCTCGTGGCGGGGAGCGCGGGCGTGAGCGCGCTGGCGCGTGCGCACGGCGTCGCGGTGAGCGTGGTCGACGTCGCCGTCGACGCCGACCTCGACGACCTGCCCGACGCGGTCACCGCCCGCAAGGTGCGCCGCGGCTCCGAGCCCATCCACCTGGCCGACGCCCTGACGCGCGACGAGGCCGAGCGCTCGCTCGCCCTCGGCGCCGAGCTCGCCGCGGAGCAGATCGACGACGGCGCCCAGCTGCTCATGACCGGCGACCTCGGCATCGGCAACACCACGGCCGCGGCGGCGCTCGTCGCGGCCGTGCTCGGGCTGCCCGCCGACGAGGTGACCGGTCGCGGCACCGGCATCGACGACGACGGGTGGCGCCGCAAGCGCGACGTGATCGAGCAGGCGCTGGCCCGCGCGCAGGGCCGCACGTCCGACCCGGTCGAGGTGCTCGCCGCGCTCGGCAGCGCCGACCTGGCCGCCACCGTCGGCTTCCTGGTCGAGGCGTCCAGGCGGGGCGTCCCGGTCCTCCTCGACGGCCTGATGTCGCTCGCCTGCGCGGTCGTGGCCGAGGCGCACGCGCCGGGCGCCGCGGCGTGGTGGCTGGCCGGGCACCGCTCGACCGAGCCGGCGCAGGCGCACGCCCTGAAGTCCCTGGGCCTGGAGCCGGTCCTCGACCTCGGCATGCGGCTGGGCGAGGGGTCCGGTGCGGTCGCCGCCGTCCCGGTGCTGCGCTCGGCGATCACCGTCCTGCGCGACGTGGCGCTGCTGTCGGAGATCATGCCTTCGTGATCGTGCGCGACGCCTGGCTGCTCGCGACCGGGACCCTCACCGCCGTGCGGGTCCCGCCCCCGAGCCGGGTCGACCGCGGGGTCGCCGGGCTGGCGATGGCTCTCGCGCCGCTGGCCGTGCTGCCGCTCGCGGCCGCCGCGGCGGTCGTGGTGCTGGTCGGCGGCTGGATCGGCCTGCCTCCGCTTGCGACGGCGTACGTCGTGGTGCTGACGCTGGCCCTCGGCACCCGGGCGTTCCACTGGGACGGGCTCGCCGACACCGCCGACGGGCTCACCGCCTCCTACTCCCCCGCCCGCTCGCTGGAGGTGATGCGCACCGGCCCGGTCGGCCCGGCCGGGGTGGTCGCCGTGGTGCTCGTCGCCGGGCTCCAGGCGGCCGGGCTGACGGCCGTGGTGCGCGACGACCGGGGCTGGTGGGTCGTCGGGCTGCTGGTGTGCGTCTCGCGCGTCGCGCTGACCGTCTCGTGCGTGCGCGGTGTGCCCGCGGCACGCCCGGACGGCCTGGGAGCGACGCACGTCGGCTCGGTGCCGGTCGTCGCCGCCGTCGCGTCGCTCCTGGTCTGCGGCGCGGCCGCGGCCCTCGCGGGCCACGGGCTCGGCTCGGCCGCATCGACCGTGGTGGGACTGGCGGCTGCGGTGGCCGTCGTGCTGGCCCTGCTGCTGCGGTGCGTACGCCGCCTCGGCGGCATCACCGGCGACGTGCTCGGCGCGGCCGTGGAGGTCACCTTCGCCGTGCTGGTCCTGGCCGCCGCCACTGGCTGACGGCTGCTGCGCGCGGCCCTCTCCCGGGGTCGGTCAGTCGCCGGAGCCCGGCTCGGCCATCCTGCGGTGCATCGCCGCCTTGAGCTTGTCGGGCATCGCCTTGCCGGCGGCCTCCTGCACCTTGGTCTTCAGTCCGCCGCCGACCACCCGGGCCTTGCCGTCCATCAGCGCCTCGAAGCCCTGGCGGGCCACCTGCGCGGGGTCGTCCTTCTTCGACGTGCCGACCGCGGTGTCGTCGGCCATGTCGGCGCGCTCGAAGAAGTCGGTGTCCGTCGGTCCGGGCATCAGCGAGGTCAGCGTGACGCCGGTGTCCTTGAGCTCGTCCTGCAGCGCCTCGGTGAAGGACTGGAGGAACGACTTCGACGCGTTGTAGACCGCTTGGAACGAGCCCGGCATCGTCGCGGCGATCGACGACGTCACCAGCACCCGGCCCGCGTCGGCGGCCACCATGTCGCGGAGCACGAGCTTGGCCAGGCGCACGGTCGAGACGACGTTGAGGTCGATGATCGAGAGCTCGTCGGCGAGGTCCGTGTCGACGAACGCGCCGCCCTGGCCGTGGCCGGCGTTGAGCGCGATGGCGGCCACGGGGCGACCGTCCGCACGGATGGCGGTGTAGAGGGCGGCCACTCCCTGCTCGTTGCGCAGGTCGACCTGCACCGCCTCGACTTCCCCGTCGCCCTCGGCCCGCAGGACGGCCGCGGCGACCGCGATCTCGTCGTCCTCGGCCGCGACGAGGAGGTCGAAGCCGTGCTCGGCGAACTGCTTGGCGAGCTCGAGACCGATGCCGCTCGAGGCGCCCGTCACGACCGCGAGCGGACGACCGCCTCCCGAGGCGGTGTCGCCGGTCGTGTCGCCGGTGGTGTCGCCGGTCGTCTCTGCGGTGGCGTCGGCGGGACTGGACGGGGTCGGGTCGTCGGCGGTCATGTCGACCCGTACCCATGCGGCTGCGTCCGATCCGCGGCGACCTGACAGGATCGCGCCATGCGGATCCTGGTCACCGGCGGCGTGCGGTCGGGCAAGTCCACCCACGCGGAGGACCTGATCGGAGGCGCACCGGCCACCTACGTCGCCACCGGGACGCCCCCCGACCGCGAGCAGGACCCCGACTGGGCGGCCCGGATCGACGCCCACCGCGCCCGGCGCCCCGACTCCTGGGGCACCCTCGAGACGCAGGACCTGGCCGGGGCGCTCACCGCGGCCCGCGACCCCCTCCTCGTCGACTGCCTCGGCACCTGGCTGACCGCGATCATCGACACCCACGACGCGTGGGAGGACGACTCCGACGCCGTCCACGACCTCGTGCTGGCGCGCACCGACGAGGTCGTCGAGGCGCTGGTGCGGTGCGAGCAGGACGTCGTCCTGGTCACCAACGAGGTCGGCCTCGGCGTGGTGCCCGAGCACCGCTCCGGTCGCCTCTTCCGCGACCTGCTGGGCGTGGTCAACCAACGCGTCGCCGCCGCCTGCGACGAGGTGCACCTCGTCGTCGCCGGGCGCGTGCTGCGACTCTGATCGGACCCGACCCTGCGTGACGACCGCGATGACCACCGCAGGTTCGTCCGCGCTGTGGTGCAATCGCGCCATGGTGAACATGCTGGCCGTTCCCGCAGGGCTCTACCGAGGGACGGTGACCGGGCCGGAGAGCGGGGACTGCCAGTGCCGCATCGATGTACGCCGACTGACCGAGCACGCGATGAGCGTCGACTACGAGGCCGTCGGTGTCTCCGGACTCCAGCACGTCGAGCACACCATCGTGACGGCTTCCGCTCTGCACGTCGTCGCCAGTGAGTTCCCCACGGTCGTCACCTTCCGGAGGACGGGCCCCGGACGCTACGTCGCGGACGTCGAGGGACCTGCCATGGAGATCCACCCGGGCTGGGACGGCGCCTCCCTGACGTGGGCGTGGCACTGGGCTCCTCCGGGGGAGGAGCCACGCGAGCAGTCGCGCGCAGTCGCGCGCCCAGTGCGCTGACGCCAGGAGCGGGCTCATCTGCCTGCGGGTTCAGGCTTCGGGAGATCGCCGAATGAGCGTGCGTGTGCACCGCTCAGCCAACCGTCGTCGCCGCCGCGGTTGCAGAACGGACTGGTTCTGCGGCTCGCCGCCTTCAGGTGACGGCGGCCGCCGGATGGTTGGGCTTGATCATCGCGCACCGCAAGGAGCCGTCGATCCCCGGAAGCGACGCCTCGTGCGCCATCGTCCGGGCCAGTTCCGGGCCGACGTGGTTGCTTGCGAGAACCTGATAGCCGAGACGGAGGTAGTAGGGGCCGTTCCACGGGACGTCTCTGAAGGTCGTCAACGTGGTGGCAGGAAGCCCGGCGTCGCGACCCCACGCTTCCACGAACTCGAGCAAGGCCCGACCGATACGTCGACCGGCGTACGCGGGTGCTACCGACACCTGGGCCACGTGCGCGTTCCCGTCGAGCACCTCCGCGGTGATGTAGGCCGCGACCTCCGCGCCGATCTGCGCCACCCAGACCTGCCCTCGCTCGATGGCCTCGCGCAGATCGTCCCTGTCCGGCACGTCCTCAGCGACCAGTGGCATGCCGACGGTGTGGAACAGCTGCCCGGCCTCGACCTCCACCTCGACCAGACGCTCCATGTCGGCCTCATGAGCAGGACGAATGGTCGGGACGGTCACGGCTCCCACGCTCCCACACGTCGTGGACGGGCCCTCCACCTCGGGTGACCGGGGCGTCCGCACCTACGTCGGCGCGTACGTCAGGGCGGCCGGCTACAGGGGCGAGGATCAGGTGTTGCCCACGTTCGACCTTCACGGTGGTCCGGGGATGCGGAGTCTGGTGGCCTCCGACGACGTGGAAGGTTCGCTGAGGCTGGGTCTGGTCCCCGGGGCGAGTCGTCCGTGCGGGTCCAGTCAGTCAGCGCGCGAGCCAGATCTCGGTGCTGTCGCAGTAGGACGGGACGACCAGCCCGCCGACCCGACCCGTGGTGCTCCTGTTCACGCCTCCGTCGACGGAGACCTTCTCGCCGACAGCGATCTCGCCAACGCCGGGGAGCTCGATGGTGGTGGGGGCGTCGCTCGTCACCTCGGTGCCGTGCGGCCATACGACGACCGTGTCGCGATACGTAGTGACATCAGTGATGCCCAAGCACCCATCGACGACCGCAAGGGTTCCCTCGAGGCGTGCGTCCATGCCTCCACCAGTTCGTTCGGCAACCAGCACGGTCGCGTCACCGCCGTCGACGGCTCGTGCCCCGCCGCACGCGCTGAGCGAAATCACGACACAGGCAAGAGATACGGCTCTCCCCATCCCCCCGGCGCTCACTGAGGCAGTGTGGCGCACTCGCGCGACGCCTGCAGGGAGGTCGCTTGAAACGCCGGACCCGCCGCGAACCGAGCGCCCGCTCATGCCGAGATGCGCGCGTAGAGGGCGCCATGTCCTGAGGTGTTTTCGGAGGTCGCCGCCCACTGAGGGACGGCGCCTCCTGGGGCCTGGTCCGACTCGAACGGTGCCGTCATCCTTGGGTTCAGTGACGCCCAGTACCAGCGCTGGGCGTTGAGCAGGCTGGCCGCTAACGATAAGGCAGGGTGCCAGAGTCGTCATCCGTGATGCACCCGGATCTGGCACCCCTCTGTGTCAAGGAGCGGCTTCGGCGTGGGTCTTCCGGGTGGCTGGGGGTGGGCGTCGACACACCCCCCGGATCGCCCCCTGCCTTGGGTCGCGTGACCTTCTGGCAGCTGGCCTCCGACTCCACCTCGACCTCTATCCAACGGGTCGTGACGACACGATGTCCATGGAGCGGCGAGTCGAGCTGGTCGAGGCACGTGTGGTCGAGCTGGTCGGCCTCGGAGCAGCTGTGGAGCGAAGGACACAAGGCCGCGGCCCCGGTGAGTCGTTCTACTGCGTCGTCATGCGCGACCCCGAGGGCAACGAGTTCTGCGTCAGTTGAGGCCTGTACCAAGGCGAGGCAGTGCGATGCGGTCGTAGCGTCGACCTCTCCATCTGCCGGAGCCGGGGAACGAACCCGGGCCTGCAGCAGATCCGGTGCTGCGTCGCCGTGAGGGACGAACCCCGTGAGGTCTCCCGCTCGGCTGCGGACGTCAGCCCGGGCCGTGGGGGTGGGCGAGGTCGTATGCGCGCGAGACCTTCTGCGGCACGACCAGGCGCCAGGCGTCGACGACGAGCTCGCGGGCCTCGGCAGGGTCCAGCGTCGCAAGGTCGGCGTGGACCCAGTGGAAGCGCAGGTCGGCCTGCGGGGGCAGGTGGAACCTGTGCGGCTCGCTCTCCACGAGTGCGGCGCGCTCCTCCTTGGGGAACCCGAACCCCATCACGCGCTCGTCGAGGGAGAACGCGACGTAGACGATCTGCTTGACCCGGAACTTCAGGCGCCCTCGTACGTAGACCTCGTAGGAACGTTCGAGCTCCGACCCGAGCGCGCGGACGTCGTCGATCACCGCCACTCTCGCACCACCACCGCACCCCCCTCAGGACGCGGCCGCGGGGATCGCGAGTCGGCCCATCGAGACATCGTCCTCCCTCGTTGACCGGGTGTCACCGGCTCCTGCTCGCCCGATGACCGACCGAGACTGTCCCGCCCGTGCCTCCTATCTGCGTCGATGGAAGCGGAGGTCGCCGTTGGGGAGCCGGTCGACCCGGTGGCCGGCGTCGTGGACGCGGTGATGGTGGTGGGTGCAGAGCAGGAGGCCGTTGGCGAGGTCGGTGGGTCCGCCGTGGTGCCAGGGCTCGAGGTGGTGGGCCTCGCACCAGGTGGCGGGGATCTCGCAGCCCTCGGCACGGCAGGTGCGGTCGCGGACCAGGAGCGCCTTGCGCTGCGCGGGGGTGAAGAGGCGCCGGACACGGCCGAGGTCGATCGGCAGGCCCTCGCCGCCGAGGACCACCGGAAGGATCCTGGCGCTGCACGCCAGGCGGCGCGCCTCGGCGGCGGTGATCCGGTCCCCCGTGAGCTCGTCGCCCGGCACCAGCCCCGAGCCGAGCAGGTCCGCCGTGGCGAGCTCGGCCCTGAGCGACTCCAACGAGATGGTGACGACCACGGTGGTCGCGTCGCCGCCGTGGACCGGCAGCCGACCGGCGTCGAGGGTCTCGAGGAGCTGGATCCACGCCTCGCCCATCCGGCGCGGGTGGGGAAGCCGCTCGGCGACGTCGCCCCCGGCGGGACCAGCCAGTCGCGGGTTGGTCAAGGCCTCCAGGTAGGTCACCCACCGTGTCGCCGCGGCGTCGGGGAGCCGGCCGGAGATGCGGGTCGTGCCGTCGCCGAGCCGACGCATCGTCAGCCGGGTGTGCTCGCGGGCGTGGGCCTCGAGGTCGGCGAGCCGAGCGGCTTCGGCTCGCTCGGCGACCTCGGGCGCGACGACGTCGAGGATGCGGCGCCCGATGCGACCGAGCTCCTTGGGACCGAACTCCCCCGCCCGGTCGACGAGGTGCGCCTCGGCCAGCGACACGGTCTCGGCGGCGACGGCACCGGGCAGCGCGGTGAGCGCACGATCGATCACCCGCGCCTGCGCCAGGCTCGCGGCGCCCTCCCGCATGGCGGCCGCGAGGACCGGCCGGTGGCGGTCCAACGACTCGGCCAGGCGCAGGTCGGACCGCGCGTCCGCGAACGACGTGCGGGTCTGCTGCGCCAGCCAGCCGGCGGCGTCCCGGGCCGCGGTGTCGGCAGCGAGGTCGCCGGCCTCGGCGAGGATCCGCAACCGCAGCTCGGCCAGCTGTCCCTCGGCCCGACCCAGCTCACCCAACGCGCTCGCCTTCTCGGCGGTGGTCATGAACGTCGGGTTGGCCCCGGACACCGACTTGAGGCGCGCGCGGACGTCGCAGGCGGCGGCGATGATCGGGTGCACCACCACGGACCTCCTCCACGTCGACGACGAGCCGATCGCGCACGCGCGCGATCGATCGATGGTCGTCGCTCCTGGAGGCCCGGGTCCCCGGACTATCACGTCACCCTCGCAACTCGCTCCACTCAGCCATGGCCCGGGCGACGCCCTGGAGCCATGGACCTATGGTGCGTCCGATCAGACTACCCGCTCTTGCGCATATTCGCAAGCGTGTTCGATCGCGGACGAGCGGCGCGGAGCCCACCGTCGCGGGGACGGACGCCGCAGCGCCGCACCCGCCCGGGCGTCTCCCCCTCCGCAGGGAGCAGCTGCTGCTCGTACCGCCCGCGGGGCGGCCCGCCCCGACCTGAGGTCCCCGCTCGCCGCCCGAGGCAGACACTCGCGCGGGGTGCGCCTATCGTCGCAGGGTGACGGCACGGGTGGCAGAGGTGATGCTGCGGTCCCCGATCGTCCTGGACGGGGAGGCGACGGTGGCCGACGTACAGGAGGTCCTCGCCAGCCCCCACGTCCACATGGTGCTGCTCACCGGCACGGGCCGGGTCGGCGAGCAGCTGCTCGGCACGCTCGTGCGCCGGGACCTCGCCGCCGCCGGGTCCGGGGAGCAGCCCGCGCTCGCGCATGCCGTGCTCGAGGGGCGCACCATCGGCGCCGACCTGCCCGCGGAGCAGGTACGCCGGGCGATGCGCGCCGTGGGCGAGCGGCGCGTCGCCGTGGTCGACCGCCAGGGGCTGCTGGTCGGGCTGCTCTGCCTCAAGCGCCACGGAGGTGGCTTCTGCACCGACGCCGGCGTCGCCTCGCGGCGCGCCGAGCGCACCGACGGCCCCGGCGCTCAGGCCAGCAGGACGTAGGAGCCCAGGGCCACCAGCCACGACACGAACGACCCCAGCAGGAAGTACTCGGTGAGCTGGTGGATCCGGTCCTGGTCGCGCCGCGACGAGAGCTCGGGGAAGCGCAGCAGCCCCTTGGCGGCGACGACCACGCTGGCCGCCGTCACCTGCCCGCCGAGGGCGAGGGCGAGGATGAAGACGCGCTCGAGCGGACCCAGCAGACGCCCGCCCTTGAGCCGGGTGGGCGGCATCGCGCCGTCGGCCCGCGGGTTGATGGTGCCGGTCGCCTTGAGCACCAGCCGGACCAGCACGTTGCCGGTGGAGAGCTGGATCGCGAACGCGCCGAGAAGCAGCAGGAACCGGTCGGGACCGACGCCGTCGAGATCGCCCACGGCGAGGGAGTCGAGCCACCGGGCCAGCGGGCCGGAGGCCTCCGGCGCCAGCCCGGAGCAGGCGATCGCGCCCACCAGCGCCACCAGGAACACGCCGAGCGGCAGACGGGCCGCCTTCGGTCCCGGGTGGCCGAAGCCCCACGTGACAGTCAGGCCCCACAGCAGCACCACGACCGCGATGCCCAGGAGCGCCGCCACGTCCCGCCCCGACGTCAGCCCGGCCAGCAGGCCGGTGCACAGCGCCACCAGCGCCCCGACGCACTCGGGCAGGTAGCGCGTGCGGCGCACGGCGTGGATCAGGTCGGTGACCGCGAACCCGATCAGCAGGATCCCGAGCCAGCTCATCGGTCTCCTTCCTCCGGGTCGTCGCCCCCACTGGCGGGCGCGAGCAGGTCGTGGGCCGCGACGATCGCCGCGAGCCCGTCGGCGCGCACCCGCTGCGACACCGCGGACGCGCTGATCCCCAGGGCGTCGGCGACGTCGCGCTGGGTCTCGTGGGACAGCAGACCACGCAGCACCGACACCGAGCGCGCCGACAGGCCGCTGACCCGCTCGTCACGCAGCACCAGCCCGGCGTTGACCAGGGCGGGGTCCGCTCCCCCGGCGGCGCCGTCGGCCACGACGTACGCCGTGCGCAGCCACCGCTGGGCCGGGCTGTGCTCCGCGCTGGCGGCGGCCTCGATCGCCACCCGGGCCGCCCACCACCCGGGTCCGTCCTCGATGCCGGTGTCCGCGTCGAGGACGGTCGTCGCCCCCCAGCCGATGCCGTGGCGCACGTCGTGGTCCGGGAGCAGCCGCGTCCGGACCAGCAGCGTGGCCCGCACGGCCTCCGCGACCGTCGCGAAGGCACCCTGGTACTCGTCCCCGACGGTGACCCACAGCGGCCGGAGCGGGTGCACCAGGTCGTTGACCTCGCCCAGCGCCGACTCGAGGCGCTGGTGGAGGTCGGCGCGGTCGTGGGAGGCTCGAGACCCCACGAGGTCGCCGATCAGCGTCGCGACGGCAGTCCTGGGCACTCCTCGATAATGAAGGTAATTGCTTCATTTGTCCATCGATGAAGCACATCGCTTCATTCCCAGAAGACCCGCTCGACCACGGCGTGGGCGCGGCGGGTGGTGCGCAGGTAGTCGTTGACCATTTCGTCCGACGCGCCCTGCGGGTAGCCCAGCACCCGCGCGACCGCGGCGCGCTCGCGGGCGTCGCTGGGCAGCTGGTCGGCCGGTCTGCCGCGCACGAGCGTGACGGCGTTGCGCACCCGGCTCACCAGCCGCCAGGCCTCCGCCAGCGTCGCCGCGTCGGCCTCGGCGACCAGCCCCGCCCCGGCCGCCGCCTCCAGGGCGGGCAGCGTCTGCGTCGTGCGCAGCCCCTCGACCCGCCCCGCGTGCCGCATCTGCAGCAGCTGCACGGTCCACTCGACGTCGGCCAGCCCGCCGCGACCGAGCTTGAGGTGGGTGTGCCGGTCCGCGCCGCGCGGCAGGCGCTCGTCGTCGACGCGTGCCTTGATCCGACGCACCTCGAGCACGGCGGACTCCGCGATGCCGTCGAGGGGGAAGCGCAGCGGGTCGATGAGCTCGGTGAAGCGGGCGCGCAGGTCGGGGTCGCCGACCACCGCGTCGGCTCGCAGCAGGGCCTGGAACTCCCACACGTCCGACCACTTCGCGTAGTAGGCGGCGTAGGACTCCACGGTGCGCACCATCGGGCCGTTCTTGCCCTCCGGGCGCAGGTCGGCGTCGATCTCCAGCGGCGGGTCGCTGGCCGGCAGCGAGAGCAGGCGACGTACCTCCGAGACGACCGCGGTCGCGAACGACGCCGAGGCCTGGGTGTCCGCACCGTGGGCGGCCTCGTGCACGAACATCACGTCGGCGTCGCTGCCGTACGACAGCTCGAACCCGCCGTAGCGACCCATCGCGACCACGGCGATCCGGCTCGGCGGCGCGTCCAGGCCACGCTGGCGCCGCACCGCCTCGATCGCGATGTCGAGCGTCGCCTGCAAGGTGGCGTCGGTGAGCCGGGTCAGCCCCTGGCCGACCACTGCCACGTCCGTGCCCGCGACGAGGTCGCCGCAGGCGATGCGGAGCAGCTCGCGCCGGCGCACCGAGCGCACAGCGGCGACCGCGGCCTCGGGCGAGTCGGCGCGCTCGGCGACCGCCTGCATCTCCGCCAGCGCCGCCTCGGCGGTCAGCGGCACCAGCGACTCCCCCAGCATCCTCACGCCCTGCGGCTCGCGCTCGAGCAGGTCGGTGGCGTAGCGCGAGGTGCCGAGGACGACGGCGAGCCGCTGGGCGACCTCGCCCTCGTCGCGCAGCATCGTGAGGTACCACGGGGTGCGGCCGAGGCTCTCGCTGATCCGCCGGAAGCCGAACAGCCCCGCGTCGGGGTCGGGCGAGTCGGCGAACCACCCCAGCAGCACCGGCAGCAGGGTGCGCTGGATGTCGGAGGTGCGCGAGACCCCGCTCGTCAGCGCCTCGAGGTGGCGCAGCGCGGCCCGCGGGTCGGCGTAGCCCAGGGCGGACAGCCGGGCCTCCGCGGCCTCCAGCGACAGCCGTGCCTCCGAGCCGGGGAGCTTGGCGACGGCCCCGAGCAGCGGTCGGTAGAACAGCTTCTCGTGGAGCCGGCGCACCTCGCGGCGGTGGTGGCGCCAGCGCCGGTCGACCTGGGTGGCCGGCTCGGAGAAGATGCCGATGGAGCGGCCGAGACGACGCAGCGACGCCTCATCCTCGGGCAGCACGTGCGTGCGCCGCAGCTGGTAGAGCTGGATCCGGTGCTCGAGGGTGCGGAGGAACGTGTAGGCCTCGTGCAGCTTCTCGCCGTCCTCGCGACCGACGTAGCCGCCGTCGGTGAGGCGGCTCAGCGCGCTCAGCGTCGCGCCCTCGCGCAACGACGGGTCGGCCCGGCCGTGGACGAGTTGGAGCAGCTGCACCGCGAACTCGACGTCGCGCAGGCCGCCGGAGCCGAGCTTGAGCTGCCGCTCGGCCTCGTGCGCCGGGATGTGCTCGACGACTCGTCGGCGCATCGCCCGCACGTCCTCGACGAAGCCGTCGCGACCCGCGGCGCTCCACACCATCGGGGCCACCATCTCGCGGTAGCGACGGCCCAGGTCGGCGTCCCCCGCGACCGGTCGCGCCTTGAGCAACGCCTGGAACTCCCAGGTCTTGGCCCACTTCTCGTAGTAGCCCTGGTGGCTGGCGAGGGTGCGCACCAGCGGGCCCTGGCTGCCCTCGGGTCGGAGGTTGGCGTCGACCGGCCAGATCGTCCCCTCGCGCGTGTGGTCGGAGCAGATCCGCATCAGGTGCGAGGCCAGCTGGGTGGCCGCGCGCAGGGCGGCGCCCTCGTCGGCCCCGGGTGCCGGCTCGTGGACGAAGACGACGTCGACGTCGGAGATGTAGTTGAGCTCGTGGCCGCCGCACTTGCCCATCGCGACGACCGCGAGCCGCACCGTGCGGGCGCCGTCGCCGACCCGCGCGCGGGCCACGGCCAGCGCGCCCTCCAGGGTGGCCGCGGCGAGGTCGGAGATCTCGGCCGCCGCGTCGTCGAGCGCCACGTGGTGGGAGAGGTCGCGCGAGGCCAGCCGCAGCAGGTGCCTGCGGTACTCCACGCGCAGCGCGTCGACGGCCTCGGCGTCGGGAAGTCCGGCCACCGGCTCCCCAGCATGCGGGTCGGCGCCCACCGCGCGCAGCATCGCCTCGCGCAGGGCGTACGCGGCGGCCCGGGTGGTGCCGAGGGTGGGGTCGGTCAGCTCGCGCCAGTGCTCCGGGTGGCGGACCAGGTGCAGGGTCAGGGCGGCGCTCGCGCCGAGCACGCTGCACAGTCGCATCGCGGTGCCCTCGTCGTCGGCCACCTCGGTGAGCATCTCCGCGCCGGTGCCCTCGGCCTGCTCGTCGAGGGCCTCGGCGAGCCGGAGCAGGCCCTCGAGCGCGGCGTCCGGGTCGGCCGACGCGGCGAGCTCGTCGGTCAGCGGCGGACCCGCCTGGCCGAGCCGCGCGATCCCGCGGGCAGCGGCGGCGCCGTCGACGAAGCCCTTGCGGACGTACGACCCCGGCGTGTCCCCCATCTGCGTCAGTCCGCCGGGCTCAGAGGACCGGCAGCATCCGGTCGCGCTCGTAGGCGGAGACCTGGGTGCGGTACTCCTCCCACTCGGCGCGCTTGTTGCGCAGGAAGAAGTCGAAGACGTGCTCGCCGAGCGTCTCGGCCAGCAGCTCGGAGTCCTCGGCGATCCCGATGGCGTCCCACAGGCTGCGCGGCAGCGGCGCGATGCCGAGTGCCCTGCGCTCCCGCTCGGTCAGCGACCAGACGTCGTCCTCGGCCTCGCGGGGCAGCTCGTAGCCCTCCTCGATGCCCTTCATGCCCGCGGCCAGGACGACCGCGAAGGCGAGGTAGGGGTTGCAGGCCGGGTCGATCGTGCGCAGCTCGATGCGGGTGGACTGGCCCTTGTTGGGCTTGTACATCGGCACCCGGATCATGGCGGACCGGTTGTTGTGGCCCCAGCACACGCCGGACGGGGCCTCGCCCCCACCGAGCAGGCGCTTGTAGGAGTTGACCCACTGGTTGGTGACCACGCTGATCTCGCCCGCGTGGCGCAGGATCCCGGCGATGAACTGCCGGCCGGTCTTGGAGAGCTGGTACTGCGCGCCGGCCTCGAAGAAGGCGTTGCGATCGCCCTCGAAGAGCGACACGTGGGTGTGCATGCCCGACCCAGGGTGGGTGGTGAACGGCTTGGGCATGAAGGACGCCCAGATCCCGTGGCCGAGGGCGACCTCCCGGATGACCGTGCGGAAGGTCATGATGTTGTCGGCGGTGGTCAGCGCGTCGGCATAGCGCAGGTCGATCTCCTGCTGGCCTGGGCCGCCCTCGTGGTGGCTGAACTCGACCGAGATGCCCATCGCCTCGAGCATCGTGATGGCGTCGCGGCGGAAGTCGGCTCCTCGCGACTGGGCGGTGTGGTCGAAGAAGCCGCTGCGGTCGACCGGCTCCGGCTCGTCGCCCTTCCCCGGCACGTCCTTGAACAGGTAGAACTCGATCTCGGGGTGGGTGTAGAAGGTGAAGCCCTTGTCGGCGGCGGTGCTCAGGGTCCGCTTCAGCACATGGCGCGGGTCGGCGTAGGACGGGCTGCCGTCGGGCATCACGATGTCGCAGAACATCCGCGCGGTGGCCGGGCCGCCCTCGTCGCCGGTGCGCCATGGCAGGATCTGGAACGTCGAGGCGTCGGGGTGCGCGAGCATGTCGGACTCGTAGACGCGGGCGAATCCCTCGATGGCCGAGCCGTCGAACCCGATGCCCTCCTCGAACGCGTTCTCGAGCTCGGCCGGTGCGACGCTCACGCTCTTGAGGAAGCCCAGCACGTCGGTGAACCACAGCCGCACGAACCGGACGTCACGCTCCTCGAGCGCCCGGATCACGAAGTCCTCTTGCTTGCCCATGCCACCAGCCTAGGGCCAGCGCGACACGAGGGTCGGAGGGTGTCAGCAGCCGAGTCAGAAACCCGCGTCCGACGGCATCCCGCCGCCGATCAGCGCCTCGCGCCGGGCCCTGTCGGCGATGTGCAGCTCGCGAAGCAGGCGCCGCAGCTGGGCCTCGTCGGCCACCAGCCCGACGCGCAGGTGGATGCCCGGCGGGTCGGGCTCGCGGTCGAGGGGAAGCAGTAGCCGGCTCGGTCGCCACCGGTACGACGGCGCGCCCGCCGCGGCGGTCAGCACCAGCGCGGCCCAGAGGGTGCCGAGGCTGTCGGGCACCACGGCGCCGACGTCGTCCCACGCCAGCTCGCTGTCGATGCCAATGCCGTGCAGCTCGACGAGGTCGGCCGAGATCCGCAGCTCGGGTCGCCGCGACCACGCACGCCACATCTCGGCGGCCAGCACCAGCACGAGCAGCGCCGGGACGCCGGCCACCACACGCACCCCGGTGCGCTCGTCGAGCACGGCCGCCAGCCCCAGGCCGATGCCGAGCGTCGTCAGCACGACGGCGACCGCGGGGGCCTGGCCGCGCTCGCCGAGCGCCAGCGCCCACGCGGGGCGTCCGCGCAGCTCGGTGCGCCGCCACGTCGAGGTGCTGCGCCGTTGGCCGAGGCCGACCATCGCGGCCACCGACACCATGAACGCGCCGAGCACGAGGTTGAGCAGGCGCTGCTCCGCGCGCGTCGCGGCCAGGTAGAGGGCGCCGACGCCGATCACGCCCGTGACCACGACGGTGAAGACACCGACGGGGCGCGAGGTGAACGCGTGGCGCCCGCTCATGCGCTCGGACGCTAGCACCACCGTCAGCCGCAGATGTTGACGTCCTGCGACCCGAGGACGCCGTCCCAGACCTCGCGCATCGGCGCGAGCCAGCTCTGGGTGGTGGGCACGAAGGCGATGCTGCCGTTGACCTCCTCGTGCACACCGCCCACCCGCACCTTCTCCACGACGAGCGGCACGGTGACCCTCCGGCTGCGGACGCCCTCCCAGCACGCCGACGCGCGCCGCTTGGTCACGGCCTCCTCCACGGTGACGGGGTCGCCGACGCGCTTGCCGTTGTAGCGCCACGCCACGGTGGCGAGATAGCCGGTGTGGCCCTCCCAGGGCGCGACGACGGTGGCCGACATCCCCCACGTGCGCCGGGTCGCGACGCGGAAGGTCACCGATCCGTCGCGCACCTTCCTGGTGCGCGACTGCCACACGTGGACCACGTGGGCGTCCAGCGTGCGCCGGGCGTTGACGAGCTGGATCCGGCAGCCCTCGCAGTCCTCGACGGTGAAGGTCAGGGTCGTACGAGCGGCAGCGCGCTCGGCGGGCTCAGCGGGGGCCGGCCGGGCGTGGGCGGGCGCGGACGCCAGCGAGCCGGCGAGCAGCGCGACGCCCGCGAGCGCGGTGGCCAGCGACCGGAGGGCGCCGGATGGGACGGTGGGACGGGCGGTGGATCGGTGGGCCATGGGTGGTCTCCCCCGTGAGGTGGTGTCAACGATGGGGACGCGGGCTGCGGTCCATCGGGTCGCACCGAGACTGGCAGAAGGATCAGTCGTCGCCCAGCGTGTTTCGCTCGAGGTCGCCGAGCGTGGGCCGTCCGCGGTTGCAGAAGACGTCGAGCTCGACCGAGCTGCGACCGTCGCTGAAGACCGCCTCGACGTCGTCGTCCGGGCCCTGCTCCCAGCTCACGGCGCGCCAGCCCGCCTGCTTGTCCGCGCGCACACCGACGCCGTACGCCCAGGTGTCGCGGCACTCGACGAGGAAGGCCCCCCACTCCCCCGTGATCTCGTCGGACACGGCCGGACCGTCGGGCTCCGGTGCGGTGGGGGACGGCACAGAGGCGTCGCGGGCGACCTCGTCGCCCACGGGACCGCGGTCGCGGATGGTGGCGCCCACGGTCGACACCGCGAACACGCCGGCGACCACGGCGAGGAGCGTGGCCGCGACCCACAGGCCCACGAGCAGCATCCGACGTCTCACGGGGCGCATCTTGCCGGTTCGCCGGTCAGCGTGGGGTGAGGAGCCGGTTAAGGCGCGGCTAAGGCCGCGGTGGCGCGCGTCGGGGACGGTACGGTCGATGGGTGGCCGAGGTGCTGATCATCGAGGACGACGACCGGATCAGGCCGTTGATGGTGCGGGGCCTGCGCGAGTGCGGCCACACGGTCACCTCGGCGCCGACCGGGATGGCCGGGCTGCAGCTCACCGTCGACTCCTCCCCCGACCTGGTCGTGCTCGACCTCGGCCTGCCCGACGTCGACGGCACCCAGGTGCTGTCGATGCTGCGGGCGGTGAGCGAGGTGCCGGTGATCATCGCCAGTGCCCGCGCCGACGACCCGTCGCTCGTCGGGGCCCTCGACGCCGGCGCCGACGACTACGTCGTCAAGCCCTTCACCAGCGCCCAGCTCGACGCCCGCGTCCGCGCGGTGCTGCGCCGCGCCGCGTCCGGCCGACGGCGGCCCACGACCCTCACCGTCGGCGGCCTGTCCGTCGACCTGGCCGGGCGCCGCGTGCAGCTCGACGGCCGGGAGATCGACCTGACGCCGCGCGAGTTCGACCTGCTCGCCCACCTCGCCGAGCGACCCGGCGAGGTGGTGACCAAGCGTGACCTGCTGGTCGACGTGTGGCGCCAGCCGTGGGGCGGCTCGGACAAGACCGTCGACGTGCACCTGTCGTGGCTGCGCCGCAAGCTCGGCGAGACCGCCAGCTCGCCCCGCTACCTGACCACCGTGCGCGGCGTCGGCGTACGACTCGCCGCGCCCGAGCCCGACCAGGCCGAGGACGACTGAGGTGCGCCGCAGCCTCCTCGTGACGGCGGCGGCCGCGATCTCCATGGTCCTGCTCGCGATGCTCGTGCCGATGATGATCCTGGTGCGCAGCTACGCCCTGGAGGACCGGCTGGCCCGCGCCGCGCTGGAGGTCCAGGCGGTGGAGACCGTCGTGTCGGGCCAGGACGCGGGCGCGGTCGCGCAGTACGTCGACCGCGTCAACGACAGCGACCGCGACGCACGGGTGACCGTGCTCTACCCCGACGGGCCGGAGATCGGCCCCGACCCCGGACAGGGCGCGCTGGTCCTCGACGCCCGCAACACCGGTCGGGCGCGCGTGGACGACGTGCCCGGTGGGTCGCAGCTCCTCGTGCCGGTCTCGCGGGGCGGCAACTCCGCGCTCCCGTCGCAGACCCCGGTGATCCGTGTCGTCGTGGACGAGCCCGGCCTCGACTCGGCCGTCGGGGCGGCGTGGGGGCTCCTCGCGCTGCTCGCGCTCGTGCTCCTGGCCGGCTCGCTCGCCGTGGTCGACCGCCTGGGGCGCTCGTTCGTGCTTCCGATCCGGCAGCTCGCCCGGCACACCCGCTCGCTCGGCGGCACCGGCGTCGTCACCCCGCTCCCTGCGGTGTCGGGCCCGCCCGAGGTGCAGGAGCTCGCCAGCGCGGTGGACCGGCTGGTCGGGCGCATCCAGCTGCTCCTCGCGCGCGAGCGGGCCAACGTCGCCGACCTCTCCCACCGCCTGCGGACGCCGGTCACCGCCCTGCGGCTGCGGGTCGAGGCGGTCGACGACCCGTTGCTGCGCCACCGGCTCGGCGGCGACCTCGACGCCCTGCAGGCCACCGTCGACGAGATCGTCCGCGAGGCCCGGCGCTCCGAGCGCGAAGGGCTGGACCCCCGCACCGACGCGGTCGCGGTGATCACCGAGCGCGTACGCCACTGGGAGCCGCTGGCCGAGGACCAGGGCCGCCCCTACGAGGTCCACCTCGCACCGGCGGGGCCGCTCCTGCGGGCCAGCCGCGCCGACCTGGAGGCGCTGGTCGACGTGCTGCTCGACAACGTCTTCTCCCACACCCCCGACGACGCGGCCGTGCGGATCACCCTCGACGCGCAGGACGACGTGGTCGAGCTGGTCGTCGAGGACGCCGGCCCGGGCCTGCCGCCCGGGCTCGACGCCACCGGCCGCGGGTCGAGCGGAGGCGGCTCCACCGGGCTCGGCCTCTCGATCGCGGCCCGCACGGCCGAGAGCTGCGGCGGCGCGTTGGAGGCGGGCACCTCGGACATGGGAGGAGCCCGGGTCGCCGTCACGTTGCGGACGGCCTGACCCAGGCCCCTGCGGAGCCGTCGCTCAGCGCACGGTGACCTTCAGCGAGCAGGACTTCCCGCCGGCGGGCGTCACCGTCAGCTTGAAGGTGTCCTTGCCGGGGGTGTTGCGGCGGAACGTGTCGAGGCTGAGCTCGCCCTCGTCGTCCGCGCGCAGCACGCGGGACACCGCCAGCTTGCCGTCGTGACGGATGGCCACGCGCCACTGGCTGCCCGGGCGGGCCCGGTCGATGTCGGCGTCGACCTCGAAGCCGCGGCGGCCCTCGCGGTCGACGTTGAGCTCGAAGGTCGCGCCGGCGCAGGTGCCGCGCCGCTCGACGTCGGCGCTGGCGGGCGACGCGACGAGGACGGTGGTGCCGGCCGCGGCGGTGGCGACCAGGGCGGTGGTGGCGATGAGCGTCTTCTTCATGGGGTACTCCTCAGGTCGGGTGGCCCGGACGGGCCGCGCTTCGTGGTGGGTCAGGAGCCGATCGTGGCCGTGCAGGGCTCCCCGTCGGCGGGGGTGAAGGTGACGGAGTAGGACGCGTCGCCCGAGTCGCCGGAGCTGAAGGCGTCGACGTCGATCTCGCCGTCCTCGTCGGTCGTGCGGACGCCGCTGAGCAGGGACGTGTCGTCGCGGGTCAGCTCGACCTGCCACTCCTCGCCCGGTCCGGCCGACTGCAGCTCGGCGCTGACCTCGGTGCCGCCGTCCTCCCGCTCGGTCGTGAGCTCCCAGGTGGCGCCGCCGCACGTGCCGCGCTCGGTGGCGCTCTTGTCGGCCGCGTCGTCCACGGCCCACCACACGCCCAGCCCGATCGCGACCGCCACGACCACGACCACGGCGATGACCACGTTCCTCCGCACATTTCCTCCTTCGTCGTCGGACGCCCGGGTGGCGTCCGTCGACCACGAGGTTGGCGGGCGGGGGGCTAAGCGCGCTCCAGCCGGCCGTTAAGGGCAGGCAAAGACCTCAGGAGGTCGGCACGTCCCGCTCGATCTCGGCGAGCCACGCGGTGCCCTTGGCGTCGCTGGGCATCCGCCAGTCGCCGCGCGGGCTCATGGTGCCGCTCGGGCTGACCTTCGGCCCGTTGGGCAGCGCCGAGCGCTTGAACTGGTTGGCGAAGAAGCGCTTGACGAAGACCTGCAGCCAGTTGCGGACCTCCTCGAGCGAGTACGCCACCCGCGCGTCCTCGGGGAACCCGGGCGGCCACTCCCCCGCCGCGGCGTCCTGCCACGCGTGCCAGGCCAGGAAGGCGATCTTGCGGGGCCGGAAGCCGTGGCGCACGACGAGCGCGAGCGTGAAGTCCTGCAGGTTGTAGGGACCGACGGTGTCCTGCGTGGCCTGCGGCCGCTGTCCCTCCTCGACCGGGATCAGCTCGGGGGTGATCTCCTGCTCCAGGATCTCCGCGAGGACCTCGTTGGCCTCCTCGAGCTCCCCGTGGCTGATCACCCAGCGGATGAGGTGCTGCACGAGCGTCTTGGGCACGCCGGCGTTGACGCTGTAGTGCGACATCTGGTCGCCGACGCCGTAGGTGCACCAGCCGAGCGCGAGCTCGGAGAGGTCGCCGGTGCCGACGACGATGCCCCCGCGCTGGTTGGCCAGCCGGAAGAGGTAGTCGTAGCGAAGCCCGGCCTGGACGTTCTCGAACGTGACGTCGTAGACCTTCTCCCCCTCGCTGTAGGGGTGGCCCATGTCGGCGAGCATCTGCTCGGCGGCGGGCCGGATGTCGAGCTCCTCGAACGTCACCCCGAGCGCCTGCGAGAGCCGGGTGGCGTACGACTTGGTGGTCGAGCCGGTCGCGAAGCCGGGCATCGTGAAGGCCAGCACGTCGCTGCGCGGGCGCCCGAGCCGGTCCATCGCCTTGCACGCGACGATCAGCGCGTGGGTGGAGTCGAGACCGCCGCTCACGCCGATCACGGCCTTCGGCGCGCCGATCGCGGTGAGCCGCTGCTCGAGCCCGGAGACCTGGATGTTGTAGGCCTCGTAGCAGTCGAGCTCGAGGCGCTCGGGGTCGTCGGGGACGAACGGGAAGCGGTCGACCTTGCGCATCAGCCCGATGTCGCCGACGGGCGGCTCGAGCTCCCACTCGACGGTGCGGAAGCGGTTGACCCGCTCGTGGTGGGTGCGCCGGTTGTCGTCGAAGGTGACCTGCCGCATCCGCTCCTGCCGGATCAGGTCGAGGTCGACGTCGACCACTGTGCGGCGCGGGCCGTCGGGGAACCGCTCGCTCTCGCCGAGGAGCGAGCCGCACTCGTAGACCATCGTCTGGCCGTCCCAGCTCAGGTCGGTCGTCGACTCGCCCTGGCCGGCGGCGGCGTAGACGTACGCCGCGGCGCACCGCGCGCTGGCGCTGCGCACCAGGAGCCGGCGGTCCTCGGCGCGGGCGATGGTGATCGGCGAGCCGCTGAGGTTGGCCAGCACGGTGGCGCCGGCCAGCGCGGCCTCCGCGCTCGGCGGCACCGGCACCCACAGGTCCTCGCAGACCTCGACGTGCAGGTCGAGGCTTGGCACGTCGAGGCACCGGAAGATCAGGTCGGGCCCGAAGCGGACCTCCTGGCCGGCGACCGTGATCCACTCCAGCTCGCGGTCGTCGCCCGGGGCGAACCAGCGGCGCTCGTAGAACTCGCGGTAGTTGGGCAGGTACGACTTCGGCGCCACCCCGAGCACCGACCCGCGCTGCACCACGACCGCGCAGTTGAAGACCCGGTTGCCGTGCACGACCGGGGCCCCGATGACGAGCATCGTCATCAGGTCGGCGCTCGCCGCCACGATGTCGGCGATCGCCTGGTCGACGCTCGCCAGCAGGGTGTCCTGCAGGAAGAGGTCGTCGACCGAGTAGCCCGTCAGGCCCAGCTCGGGGAACACCGCGATCGCGACCGAGTCGTCGTGGCAGGCCCGCGCCTGCTCGATCACCTCGGCGGCGTTGGCGGCCGGGTCGGCCAGGTGCACGGGCACGGTGACGGCGGCGATGCGGGCGAAGCCCTGGGCGTAGGCGGAGTAGAAGTCCACGCCGCCACTCTAGGGAGGCGGACCGGGCCGAGATCCCACCCCTCGCGGCACGCGGGCCGGCAAATGGGTGGGAGGACCGGGCCGGCACGTCCTACGGTGCGGTCATGGCCCTCGTCATCACCCCGTGTGCCTCCGACGAGGACCTCGAGGCGTGGCGACAGGTGCGGATCGCGGTCGTGCCCTACGAGCGCGCCCAGTCGGTGGAGGAGATGCGCGCGCACGCCGGGCCCGATCGGCTGATGGTGCTGGCCCGTGAGGACGGCGTGGTGGTCGGCTCCGGCCTGGCCGACCGCTCGGAGACCAGCGGCGGCGGCTCGGTCGTGCCGCGCGTGCTCCCCGAGCACCGCAGGCGCGGCGTGGGCACGGCCCTGCTCGACCGGCTCGTCGCGCACGTCGCCGGCCTCGGCGTCCCGACGCTGCGCGCGGGCGCGGACGACGAGGGCTCGCTCGCCTTCGCACAGCGCTTCGGGTTCGAGGAGGTCAACCGCGAGGTCGAGCAGACCTTCCGCATCGACGCCCCCATCGCGGTGGCGCCGGCTCCTGATGGGATCGAGGTCGTCACCGCCCAGGAGCGGCCCGGGCTGTGGGAGGCGGCGTACGACGGCCTCGGGCTCGAGGCGCTGGCGGACTTCGCCGTCGACACCCCGCTCGACGTGACGCCGGAGCGCTGGGCGACGTCCTGGCTCGCCGACCCGATGTTCCTCGCGCTGCACGAGGGGGAGGTCGTCGGCTGCGCGGGCCTGGGCCGCGACCCCGACCAGCCGACCCGCGCCGAGAACGGCCTGACCGCCGTGCGCCGTGCCTGGCGCGGGCGCGGCCTGGCAGTCCACCTCAAGCAGCGCGCCCTCGCCTGGGCGGCCGACCACGGGATCCACGAGGTCTACACCTGGACCCAGGACGGCAACGCAGCGATGCGCGCCCTCAACACCCGGCTCGGCTACGCCACCACCCGGGTCGGCATCCAGCTCGCCCGTCCCCTCCCGCCCGGCGAGCCACCCTTTACCGCCGCCCTCGCGCAGTCGTAGCGTCGGCGCCGTGCGCCAGCCCCTCCGCAGCACCCGGTGGTCCCTGTCCGTCGCCCTCGCCGCGCTCGTCGCCGGGCTCGTCACCCTTCCGCCGCCGGCGACCGGGGCCGGCGAACGTGCTGCCCCTCGCGACGAGCGAGCCCCACAGCTGCGGGTCCGCACCGTCGTCCGCGGGCTCCAGCACCCCTGGGACGTCCAGCAGGGACCGGGTGGCCGGCTGCTCGTCTCCGAGCGCGACCGCGCCCGGCTCAGCGTCGTACGGAAGGGGAAGCGCCGGACCCTCGCCGACCTCTCGACGCAGGTCTGGGTCTCCGGCGAGACCGGCCTGCTGTCGATCGCGGTGGACGCCGGCTCGCGGACGCTGTGGGCGTGCCACGGCGCCTCGACCCGGCGCGGCACGGAGGTGCGGGTGACGCGGTGGCGGGTCGACCCGCGGTGGCGCAGGCTCTCGCAGCCGCGCCTCGTGGTCGGCGACTTCCCGGCGACGTCGGGACGCCACGGTGGCTGCCGGCTGCTGCTCGACCGCGACAGCGACGCCCTGTTCGTCGGCACCGGCGACGCCGCCGTCGGCACCAACCCGCGCTCCCTCGACTCCCTCGGCGGCAAGGTGCTGCGGGTACACCGCCGCACCGGCGCGCCGATGCCCGGCAACCCGTTCGCGGACGCGAGCGGTGCCCGCCCGCTCGTGTGGACCTACGGCCACCGCAACGTCCAGGGCCTGGCCCAGCGCGACGACGGGACCCTCTGGTCGGTCGAGCACGGCAGCGACCGCGACGACGAGGTCAACCTGCTCGTCCCGGGCGGTGACTACGGCTGGAACCCGGTCCCGGGCTACGACGAGACCGTGCCGATGACCGACCAGTCGCTCCCGGGCCAGCAGCAGGAGGCCGCGTGGTCCTCCGGTACCCCGACGATCGCGACCTCCGGCGCCGCCTGGGTGCGCGGCTCCCAGTGGGGACCGCTCGAGGGGACGCTCGCCGTCGCCGCGCTCAAGGGATCCGAGGTCCTGTTCCTCCGCTTCGACGCCGCCGGTCGGCTCACCTCCGTCACCCGTCCGCCCCGGCTGCAGCGCCTGGGCCGACTGCGCTCGGTCACCGCGGCGCGCGACGGCGACCTCCTCCTCACCACCGACAACGGCGCGCGCGACCGGGTCGTCCGCGTCTCGCCGCGCTGACGTCCGCCGCCGAGCGTGACGGCCGCCACAGCGCCCTACCGACCGGTCGCCACTAGCCTGACGAGTGGTCCGTGGACTCCATCAGGGAGCCGCGAGATGACGAGGAGCGAGCATGCCCGAAGAGACTGCCCCCTACGGCTCCGGCCCGGCACCGTCGGCGCCCGTGAAGCGCGTACGCACCCATCACCTGCGGGAGATGAAGGAGCGCGGCGAAAAGATCACCATGCTCACGGTCTACGACATGTACACCGCGGCGGTCTTCGACGAGGCCGGCATCGACATCCTGTTCATCGGTGACTCCGCGGCCAACAACGTCCTCGGCTACGAGACGACGCTGCCCGTGACGGTCGACGAGCTCATCCCCCTCGTCCGCGCCGTCTCGCGCGCCGCGCGGCGCGGGCTGGTCCTCGCCGACCTCCCGTTCGGCTCCTACCAGGCGTCGCCGGAGCAGGCCTTCCACACGGCCGTCCGCTTCATGAAGGAGGCCGACGCGCACGCCGTCAAGCTCGAGGGCGGCGTCGAGGTGGCGCCCCAGGTGGAGAAGCTGTCGACCAACGGCATCCCCGTCATGGCCCACATCGGCTTCACCCCGCAGAGCGAGCACGCCCTCGGCGGCTACCGGGTCCAGGGGCGCGGCGAGGCGGCCGACCGGATCCTGGCCGCCGCGCACGCGATGGAGGACGCCGGCGCGTTCGCCGTGGTGATGGAGATGGTGCCCGGCGACGTCGCCGAGCAGGTCAGCAAGGAGCTGACCATCCCCACCATCGGCATCGGCGCCGGTCCGGCGTGCGACGGCCAGGTGCTCGTGTGGCAGGACGCGTTCGGCCTGCGCACGGGCCGGATGGCGCGCTTCGTCAAGCAGTACGCCGACGTCCACGGCGTGCTGCTCGAGGCGGCGCGGGCCTACGCCGACGACGTCCGCGGGGGCACGTTCCCCGGCCCCGAGCACACCTTCTGAGGTCACCGGTCCGGCCCGCCGCGCTGCCGCCGGCGGGCCGGTGGCGGTGACAAGTCGGCCCCGGCACGGAAGGATCGAGGTCCCGACGACGCGAGGAGCCCGACGTGAGCGAGACACCGGCCGGCAGGACGGCAGCCAAGAAGTCCCCGGCGAAGAAGTCGACCGCCACCAAGTCCGCGGCGAAGAAGTCCGCCACCACCAAGTCCGCGGCGAAGAAGTCGACCGCCACCAAGTCCGCGGCGAAGAAGTCCGCCGCGAAGTCAACGGCGAAGAAGTCCCCCGCGAAGTCGACGGCCAAGAAGTCGACCGCGACGAAGGCCCCCGCCACGAAGTCTGCGGCGAAGAAGTCGCCGGCCACGAAGTCCGCCGCGAAGTCCGCCACGAAGAAGTCGACAGCCACGAAGACCACAGGCACGAAGTCGTCGTCGGCCACGGCGCCGGCGCGCCCGTCGGCCTCCCCGCCCGCTGGGCGGTCGGCCCGGCAGTCGACGCCGAGGCCAACGGCCAAGCCCATCGCGTCGTCGGCGCGGCGCTCGCCCGCCGAGCGCGCGGTCGACGTCGGCGCCCAGGCCATCAGCACCGCCGCGATGATCCAGAAGGTCGCGCAGGAGACCGCCGAGCGGGTCGCGGCCGAGACGGCAGCGCGGGTGAGCAAGCAGTACGAGGCGGCGATCGCCGACCTCACCCGCACCCTCGACAAGAACACCAAGCGCGCCCTCAAGAGCGTCCGCGCCGCGGCCGACCTGGCTCAGGCGGCCAACCCCGTCACCGGCAAGAAGGGCAGGAAGAAGTGATCACCTGTCGGGAGTCGCGTCGCTGACGCCGTCCCCCGGGGTCGCGGCCTCGTCGTTCCAGGCCGGGTCGTTGTCCCACTCCTCGTTGCGCTCCTCGACCTTCTCGAGCGCGCGCGAAGCCTCGGCCGCCGAGGTGTAGGGGCCGAGCCGGTCGCTGTTCTTGCAGCCGTCTCGTCCCTCGACCGTGCGGTGGGTCAGGCAGAACCAGTATTCGTTCTCGCTCATGGGCCGAAACTACACTCGGGCCGTGCCAGCCGTATCCCCCGCAGAGGTATCCGCACGCCGTGCCGTGCCCGCCCACATCGTCCGCCCGGAGTACGTCGACCAGCCGGCGCCGCAGCGCTTCACCGGCGAGGAGGTCAAGGACGCCGAGACGATCGAGCGGATGCGGGTCGCCGGCCGGCTCGCGGCCCAGGCGCGCGAGCTCGTCGGCTCGCACGTCGTGCCCGGCGTGACCACCGACGAGCTCGACCGGATCGGCCACGAGTTCCTCTGCGACCACGGCGCGTACCCGTCGACCCTCGGCTACCGCGGCTTCCCCAAGTCGCTGTGCGCCAGCGTCAACGAGGTCATCTGCCACGGCATCCCCGACAGCCGGGTCGTCGAGGACGGAGACATCGTCAACATCGACATCACCGCCTTCCTCGACGGCGTGCACGGCGACACCAACGCCACCTTCCTCGCCGGCGACGTCGACGAGGAGTCGCGGCTGCTCGTCGAGCGGACGAAGGAGGCGCTCGACCGGGCGATCAAGGCCGTCAAGCCCGGTCGCCGCGTCAACGTCATCGGCCGGGTGATCGAGGCCTACGCCAAGCGCTTCGGCTACGGCGTCGTGCGCGACTTCACCGGCCACGGCATCGGCACGGCGTTCCACTCCGGCCTGATCATCCCCCACTACGACGACGCGCGCTTCGACGACGAGATCCGGGTCGGGATGACCTTCACCATCGAGCCGATGCTCAACCTCGGCACCCCCGACTACGACATCTGGGACGACGGCTGGACGGCCGTGACCAAGGACGGGCTCCGATCCGCGCAGTTCGAGCACACCCTGGTCGTCACCGACGATGGCGCCGAGGTGCTCACGCACCCCTAGACTTCCCCCTGAGTGGGTCGGCCGGGCGGCCGCGGCTCCACGTGAGTGGGGTCGAGGAAGGTCCGGGCTCCACAGGGCAGGGTGGTGGCCAACAGCCACCCGGGGCAACCCGCGGGATCAGTGCCACAGAGAACAGACCGCCTCCCTCTCCGGAGGGCGGTAAGGGTGAAACGGTGGTGCAAGAGACCACCAGTGCGCCGGGCGACCGGCGCAGCTAGGCAAACCCCACCCGGAGCAAGATCAGACAGGATGCGTTTGAGGGCGGCCCGCCCGAGCATCCGGGTAGATCGCACCAGGCGGCCGGCAACGGTCGTCGCAGATGGATGGTCGCCCCCGCGCGAGCGGGACAGAACCCGGCCTACAGGCCGACCCACTCCTCACCCCATCTGCCCCTCGGCAACGCCCGAGGCGATCAGCGGTTCGGCTTCACCAGCGGGAACAGGATGGTGTCGCGGATGCTGTGCCCGGTCAGGTTCATCACCAGGCGGTCGATCCCCAGCCCCATGCCGCCGGTCGGCGGCATGCCGTACTCGAGTGCGGCGAGGAAGTCCTCGTCGACCTGCATGGCCTCCACGTCGCCGGCAGCGGCGAGCAGCGACTGCGCCACCAGCCGCGCCCGTTGGTCGACCGGGTCCACCAGCTCGGAGTAGGCCGTGCCCTGCTCCGCGCCGAACATCACGAGGTCCCACTTCTCGGCCAGGCGCGGGTCGTCGCGGTGCGCGCGCGTCAGCGGGGCGTTCTCCTTGGGGAAGTCGGTGTAGAAGACGGGAGTGGTGGTCCGGGCCTCGCAGAGCTCCTCGTAGATCGCCTCGAGCACCGGACCCCAGGAGGGCTCGAGGTCGACCTCGAGCCCGATCCGCTCGGCGTGCCGGACGAGCTCGGCCAGGGGGGTGTCCGCGGTGACCTCCTCCCCCAGCGCCCCGGACACGGCCTCGCACACGGTGCGGGCCGGCCACTGGCCCGAGAGGTCGATCTCCACGATCGTGCCGTCCGCGTCCGCGCGACGGGCGACCGGTGAGCCGTAGACGGCCGTCGCGGCCTCCTGGACGAGCTCCTGGGTCAGGACCCGCATGCTGTCGTAGTCGCCGTAGGTCTCGTACACCTCGAGCGAGGTGAACTCCGGGTTGTGCTTGACGTCGGCGCCCTCGTTGCGGAACTGCCGACCGATCTCGAAGACCCGCTCCATCCCACCCACCACCAGCCGCTTGAGGTGCAGCTCGGTCGCGATGCGCAGGTAGAGGTCGAGGTCGTAGGCGTTGATGTGGGTCTCGAACGGCCGCGCGTTGGCCCCGCCGTGGATCGTCTGGAGGATCGGCGTCTCGACCTCGGTGAAGCCCCGCTCGTGCAGGCTGTCGCGGACGCTGCGGACGATGGCGGCGCGCCGGTAGGCCATCGTGCGGGAGTCGGGCCGCACGATCAGGTCGACGTAGCGCATCCGCACGCGAGCGTCCGGGTCGGTGAGCCCCCTGTGCTTGTCGGGCAGCGGGCGCAGCGCCTTGCCCGCCAGCAGGACCGACGTCGCCCGCACGCTGAGCTCGCCCGCGTGCGTCGTGACGACCTCGCCCGTGACGCTCACGTGGTCGCCGAGGTCGACGGAGTGCTCCCAGAACGCGAGCTGCTCGCGCCCGCCGTGGTCGGCGTCGACCATCACCTGGAGGTCACCGCTGCCGTCGCGCAGGGTCGCGAACCCCACCCCTCCCATGTCTCGCTTGAGCAGCACCCGGCCGGCCACCGAGACCCGGTGGCCGGTGTCGACGTCGGGGCCGACGTCGCCGACGATCGAGCGCACCTCCGCCAGCGTGTGCGTGCGCGGCACGGTGACCGGATAGGGCTCCACGCCGTCGGCGCGCAGCCGGTCGAGCTTGTCGCGCCGCACCCGCATCTGCTCCGGGAGGTGCGCACTCGACAGCGCCTCCGCGACCACGTCGCGCTCGGGACGCATCAGCGCCAGGACCTCCGCGGCGTGCTCGTCCCCGCCCGTGGCGAGCAGGTGCTCCTTCGTGTGGTGACGCAGCAGCGCGATGGACGGGGCGGTCAGGAAGCCCTCGGCGCTGCCCGCCGCCGTCCCGACCCGGGGCAGGTCGGAGGCGTACTCGAAGCCCATGTAGCGGGGCTGCCACTCCGGCTGGTACTTGGCGTTGGAGCGGTAGAGCGACTCCAGCTGCCAGTTCTTGCTCGCGAGGAGGAGGCCCTGGCGCCACAGCCGGGCCACCGGTCCCGCCCCGACCTCCGCACCGCGCTCGAAGGCCTCGCGGAACATCGCGAAGTTGAGCGAGACCGGCCCGACGCCGAGGCGCGGGGCCTGGTCGGCGAGACTGGCGACCATCAGCTCGACGAGTCCGTTGTCGGCGGTGGGATCGCGACGCATCAGGTCGAGCGACAGCCCGGTGCGACCCCACGGGACGAAGCTCAGGAAGCCGCGCAGCCGACGGTCGGCGTCGTGCGCACGCACCAGCACGCACTTCCCGTCCAGCGGGTCGCCGAGTCGTCCGAGCGCCATCGAGAACCCCCGCTCGTCCCCACCGTCACCGCGCCACTGGCCGGCGGCGACGGCCAGGGTGGCGAAGTCGTCCTCGCCGAGCGTGGCGTGGCGGACGACCGTCGCGGTGTAGCCGCGGCGGCGCAGACGCGACACCGACTGGCGCACGGGCTTCATGCCGGTCCCGTGGAGGGAGAAGGCGGCCAGGTCGACGATCGCCTCGTCGCCGATGTCGAGCATCGTCAGGCCCGCGTCGGCGAAGGCGAGCGCACCCTCGTGGCCCGCCCCCATGACCGCGAGCGACCACCCGCTCCGACGCGCCTCCTGGCGCCAGCGCCCGATCGCGTCGGGCCAGTAGCGCGGGTCACCGATCGGGTTGCCGCTGGCGAGGCTCACCGAGCCGACGACGCGGTACGACACCCCGGCTCGGGCGGTCGTGGGGGCGCCGGTGTCCCAGACGACCGACTTGTCGCGCCGCGTCGCGAAGTAGCCGAGCGAGTCGTGGTCGCCGGCGTCGCGCAGCATCGAGCGCACCGTGGCCTCCTCGGCGACATCGGGCACCCGGCTGTCGCGGGGCGAGCGGAACAGCAGGACCGCGGTGGACAGCACGACCACCGTGCCGACCGCGCCGATGAGTGCACGCACCCACCAGGGGGCGGTGACGTCGGTGCCCGGACCGACCCGTCCGACGTCGACAAGCGTGGCGTTCAGGACGTACGTCACCGCCTCGCCGAGGCCGGACGCCGTGCCGAAGCGCTGGGTGAGCAGCCCTCCACCCACGAGCAGGATCGCGCTGCCGGCGAGGAAGAGCGCCGCCGCCGACCGGAGGGTGCCGGCGGCGCTGCGGGCGACGAACTGGTGCCGCACCCGCACCGCGAGCACGAGGACCGCGGTGATGACCACGAAGCCGATGCTCGCCGGCACGACCCGCTCGCCCTGGACGATCCACACCACCCGGCCGACCTGCGGCACGACCAGCAACCAGACCACCAGGACCCACCACGCGGCCCGCATCCGGCGTCGTAGCGCGACCGCGACGACGAGCACGAGCGAGGCGTAGACGACGCTGGGCACCACCGGCAGCAGCAGCAGCGACACGACGTCGTCGTTGCGTGCGAAGTGGCGCCCCCAGGAGGGGACGAGCGCCACGACGAGCACGAGGAACGCCCATGCGTAGGCGGCCGAGGCGAACAGGTCCGGCCACCGGTCGTCGGCAGGCGCGTGCTGCGGGACGCTGCGCTGGGGGGACGCCTCGGCGGGCGACCAGCGGGACCTCGTGCTCATCGGTCATCGGTCCTTGTCTCTGACGCGGCAGGTCTCTGCTCGTCCGGTCCGGCCGGGCGCTCGGGCCTCGAGCTCGGGTCGAGGTGGTGGGGGTGGGCGGCGACGACACCCAGGCAGACGATCCAGGCGCTGACGAAGAGGATGTGGATCCGTTGCGCGGCGCTGGCGATCCACATCGCGTCACTGAAGTAGCCGAAGTAGGCGAACAGGCTGGTGAAGACGACCCCGCCGATCCAGAAGTCCCAGAAGGCGACCCGGCGCAACCACACGGGGCCGGTCGCGTGGGTCGCGCGCCACACCGCCGCCATGCCGACGAAGAGCGCACCCTCCGAGACGAGGCTGGCACCGTTGTGGATGAGGGACTGCACCAGCTGGCGCGGGGCGTCGCAGGTCTCGCCCGGTCCGCAGGGCGTCGGGACCGCAGCCGCAGCGGCCGCTCCGATCGCGAACACGACGGTCCCCCAGACCGCGACCTCGCGCCACGGCCCGGGCGGGAGCAGCGAGCGTACGCGTGGCAGGAGCGCCAGGACCAGCACGCCGCACACCACGTCGGTGACCCGCAGCGCGACCGCGTGGGGCTCGCCGGGCGCCCCGAGCGTGCTGACGACCAGGTCCATCCCCTCGAACCCGCGCAGGATCCAGTCGAGGATGAAGTTGGCGTAGAGCAGCGCCGCCACGCATCCGACGACCAGCAGCCCGGGACGAAGATCCGACCGCGCGCGGCTCACGGGTGCCCGCTTCGTGTCCGAGCACGACGGGCGACGGCGGACGCGTCGCGCGGCACGAGGTGGCTCGAGGGCGCGGCAGCCAGCGGGTCGGCCGGTTGCCAGCGCGCCACCTCGTGGCGCTCGCTGTCCGTGAGGGACATATCGACAGTGTGCCGGACGACCGACCGGGCCGGTCGCGTCGCAGCCGCGCTCCCCGGCGCGTCGGACAGGACGAACTCAGCTGGGGCGCCCGCCTCACGCGGTGGCCGCGAGCCCGCCGTCGACCTCGTCCTGTCCGACACCTACGAGCTGGGCGAGGGTCCAGCGGACATAGGTCCGCTCGCCTCACCTGCTCCCACGTGAACCGGAGCACCCGCCACCCGTGGAGCACCAGCAGGTTGTAGCGGGCGCAGTCGCGCGCATGGGCCCCTCGGGTCGCGTGGAAGGTCCACGAGTCGGCCTCGAGGACGACCTTCAGGGCCGGCACGACCAGGTCGGGATGCACGGTCCCCGACCCCAGGTCGACTGCGAGCTGCGGGTGCACGTCCAGCGAGGCATCGAGGCACAGCGCCCGGAGGACGGACTCGAAGGGGTTGGCGGCCCGGGGGTCGGCCTGGCGCAGGACCCGCCTGACCGCGGCGGCCCCCGCACCGCGCACGCGTACGCCGTCGAGCTCCGCCCGGGTCCCGTCCCCCGCGCGGAGGGCCGAGTCGGCGATCGCTCGGCGGCCGCGCGGCGGGCGTCCTCGGCGGTGGGCAGCGCGTAGCGCCCGCGCGCGACCCGCACCACCTGACCGGTCTCGACCGCGGCCCGGAGCAGGCGACGTGTCGTCAGCTGCAGGAGCTGCTGGTGCGAGGCGTGGCCGCCGTAGCGCCGCAGCGCCTCGACGGGTCCCCATGCCCGTCAGCCTGCCGGCATCGGGCCGCGCCCGCTCCCGCTCTCCACAGCCGGGCTCAGACGAGGCGGAACGCCACCTTCCGCGTGCGCGGGTCTGCCTCGACCAGCTCGACGGTGACCTCCTCGCCGAGGGGCAGGTCGGTGGTGGCGATGACCCGGGCCTCGATGGCGGGATCCTGGATGGTGATGTCGCCCTTCTGCCTGCTCTTGTCGTCGAGCTCGACGACGACGGCGGCGAAGCGCTCGCCCACCCGCTCGTGGAGCAGCTCGGCCTCGCAGAGGTCGACGACGGCGTTCTCGTAGCGGTTGGCCCGGCGGCCCGACTCGGTCATCGCGTCGGGCAGGCCGGCCATCGCCTCGACCACCCAGGTCGGCACCTCGGTGCCCGCGCACAGCGCCACGCAGATCTCGCCGGCGTAGCGGTCGGCGAGCCGGCGCAGCGGCGCCGTCACGTGGGCGTACTCCGAGGCGAGGGCGGAGTGCTGGGCCTGCTCGGGCAGCTCTCCGTTGAACGTGACGTAGCCGGCGCCGCGCAGCAGGCGGGTGCACGCCACGATCATCGCGGCGTGCGTCGGCGTCGACGGGTCGAGCGTGCGGATGAAGTCGGGGTAGAGCTGCTCGGCCGGCCAGGCGATGCCGAGCGCGCGGGCGGTGCGGTGGAGGCGCTGCACGTCGCGGGGGTCGGCCGGCGGCAGGGTGCGCAGGATGCCCGTGCGGGCGTAGACCATCAGCGACGCGGCGGCCATCCCGGTGAGCAGCGAGATCTGCGCGTTCCACGTCTCGACCGGCGTGAGTCGCCGGAACTCCAGCTCCCAGTGGCCGCCCTCGCTCTCGACGAGCTCCTGCTCGGGCAGCGGCAACGAGACCCCGCCGCGGGCGGCCTCGCGGGCCAGGCGCAGCTCGCCGACCTCCCGCAGCAGGCCGACGAGGTCGGAGGCCTTGCCGGCGTCGAGCTCGGCCTGCACGCCCTCGTAGGACAGTTTGGCGCGCGAGCGGACCAGCGCCCGCTGCACGTCGACGTCGGTGCCCTCGCCCGTCTCGTCGACCTTGATGGTCCACAGCAGCGCCGGGCGTACCTCGTCGGGAAGCAGCGACGCCGCCCCCTCGCTCAGCACGGGCGGGTGCAGCGGGATCTTGGAGTCGGCGCCGTAGAGCGTCTCGCCGCGACGGTGGGCCTCGACGTCGACCGGGTCGCCCGGCGCAACGAACGCCGCCACGTCGGCGATCGCGTAGTGCACGACGTAGCCGGTGCCGTCGCGCTCGATGTGCATCGCCTGGTCGAGGTCGCGGGCCGACTCGGGGTCGATCGTCACGAACGGGATGTCGGTGCGGTCGAGCTCGGGCAGCCGCGGCGAGGCGGCCGCCTCGGCGGCGGCGCGCTCGACGGCGTCGGGGAACGCCGCCGACACCTCGAGCTCCTGCTGGATCGCCGCGATGCCGTCGCGCATCTCCTGCGCCGTGACGCTGTCGCCCGTCGATCGGACCTTCACCACGCGGTTGCTCGGCATGCCCGCACCCTAGCCGTGGGGCCGGCAGCGGCGCTGCCTACGCTTGCGCCCGTGCTGATCCTGCTGCCACCCAGCGAGGGCAAGACCGCTCCGCGCCGGGGCAAGCCCCTCGACCTCGACGCGCTGTCGTCCCCGTCGCTCACCCCGACCCGCGCGTCGCTGCTCGAGTCGCTCGTACGCCTCTGCCGCGACGACCCGGAGGCCGCGGCCGCCGTGCTCGGCCTGGGTCCCGCCCAGCGCGACCTGGTGCAGCGCAACGCCGACCTGGTGGACGCCCCGACCGCCCGCGCCGACGCCGTCTACACCGGCGTGCTCTACGACGCGCTCGGCCTCGCCACGCTCTCCCCCGCTGCCCGCCGGCGCGCCACGTCGCGCGTCGCCGTCACCAGCGCGCTGTTCGGCATCGTGCGTCCCGGCGACCGGATCCCGGCCTACCGGCTCTCCGGCGACGCGTCCCTGCCCGGCACCGGGTCGGTGGCCGGCGCGTGGCGCGAGGTGCTCGGCGAGGCCGTCACCGACGCGCTCGGTCCGGGGCTGCTCGTCGACCTGCGCTCCGGCACCTACGCCGCCTTCTGGCGACCCGACGCGTCACTGGCCCGCCGCGTCGCGACCGTGCGCGTCCTCCACGAGTCCGACGGCCGGCGCACGGTCGTGAGCCACTTCAACAAGGCGACCAAGGGCCGGATCGTCCGCGCCCTCCTCGAGGACGGCGCCAACCCGCGCACGCCGCGCGCGCTCGCCGACGCGCTCACCCGGCTCGGCTGGACCGTCGAGGTCGGCGAGCCGACCGCCAAGGGCACCCAGCTCGACGTCGTCGTGACCGCCGTCTAGTTGTGATGTCCAGCTAGCGCAGCGGGATCGCGTCGGTCGCCTCGAGCGGGTCCATCCCGCAGAGCGCGAGCATGTCGGCGATGATCGAGCGCACCTGCGCGAGGATCACCTCCGCCGACAGGTCGTCGCTGTGCTCCACCTGCGCCGTGGCGCGCCCGAGCGAGATCAGGTCCTCGATGACGGCGGCGGCCATCCGGTCGGAGACGAGCTCGTCGGCGACGCGGTCGCAGAGCGCGGCCAGGTCGCGCGTCAGGGAGGCGTACGACGCCGGCACGGGCTCACGGCGGTGACACGCCACCGCCACCCGGCGCACGACGACCCGGGTGTTGCGCAGCGCCACGTCGAGCGGCTCGACGAGCTCGGCGAGGCGGCGCTGGTGCTCGCCGTGCCGTCGCCGGAAGGGCGAGGAGCTCACCACCGACAGCCCTTCCTCCGACGCGGCGCGCAGCTCGGCGATGAGCACGTCGGTGGAGCGCGCGTCGCGCAGCGCGGCCAGCGCCCGCTCGACGTCACCGTCGCCGAGCCGGTCGGCACTGGAGCGCAGCAGCTCGGCGATCTTGCGCACCACCACCGCGGCCTGGTCGCGCGGCTTGCGCAGCGGCGCCCGGGGCACGACGGTGGCCGCCACGAGCGCCACCGCTCCCCCGATGATCGCGTCGGTCCAGCGCAGGAACGCCTCGCCCGGGGCGGGGGCGAGCGCCGCGACCACGATGCCCTGCACCGCCGCCTGGATGACCAGCAGCTGCCCCGCGTCGAGCAGCAGCGCGATCGACATGCCGGCGGCCACGATCAGCGCGATCTGCACGCCGCCTGACCCGATCAGGTGGGTCGTCGCGTCGCCGAGGAAGACCCCGAGCGCCACGCCCACGGTCACCTCCGCGACCCGGCGCTGCCGCTGGCCGTAGGACATGCCCAGCGAGACGACCGCCGCGATCGGCGCGAAGAACGGCAGACGGTGGCCGAAGACGTCCGAGGCGAGCCACCACGCGACGCCCGCGGCGACCGCGCACTGCCCGATCACCCAGCCCTTCGCCCGCAGCCGCGCCACCCGGGCGCGCAACGACATGCGACTGCGCTCCGCGACCACCTCGGCGTCGACGAAGCGCACGACGCGTCGTCCTCTCAGAGGCCGGACTCGTCGGTGCGCACCAGGATGCGCTGGCACTCCTCGCACCGGATGACCTCGTCGGCCGGCGCGGAGCGGATCCGCGACAGCTCGGAGGCGTCGAGGCCCATGTTGCAGCCGCCGCACTGGCGGGCCCGCAGCAGGGCCGCACCGATGCCCTTCTGCTCGCGCAGCCGCTCGTAGAGCGCCATCAGGTCCTCCGGCATCCCCTCGGTGGCGGGGCCGCGGGCGGCGGTGACCTCGTCGAGGGCGCGGTCGATCTCGGCGCGCTTGTCGTCGCGGGCGGTGACGAGCTCGGCGAGCCGCGCGTCGATGTCGTCGGCGCGGATGCCGAGGCCGTCGAGCACCTGCTGGGCCTCCTCGAGCTTCTCCATCACCTCCAGCTCGGCGTCCTCGAGCGTCGTGATGCGGCGCTCGAGGGAGACCAGCTCGTGCTGCATCCGCTCGAGGTCCTTGGGGTTGGTGACCTGTCCGGTGTCCATCCGGGTGCGGTCACGCTCGCGGCGGGCCTTGACCTGCTCGACCTCGCGGTCGGCCTTGGCCTGCTCGACGGTGAGGTCGTCGACGACGATGCGCGCGTCGCGGACCCGGTCGGTGAGCTCGGTGCGCTCGGCCTCCAACGCGCTGATCTCCGCCAGCTCGGGGAGGTGGGCTCGCTGGTGCCGCAGCTGGGCGGCGCGCGAGTCGAGCTCGGCGACGCCGAGCAGCGCGACCTGGTGGGTGGGATCGGCCTTCAACGGCTCTCCTGCTTCAGTGGCGGAACGTCCACGGGTCGGTGCACCGCGTGCTGACCCGGGTCTCGACCCTATCGTCCAGCGCCCGGCGCAGCCGAGCCTCCACCACCGGCAGCCACGTCCACTCCGCCGCCCAGTGGGCGACGTCGACCAGGGCGGGCCCTCCGTGCTCGAGGAACTCCCCCGCCCGGTGGTGCCGGAGGTCGCTGGTGACGTAGGCGTCGACGTCGCTGTGCGCGAGCTCGTCGAGCAGGAAGTCGCCCGCCCCGCCGCACACCGCGACGCGGCGCACCGGCCGCTGGGGGTCGCCGGCGACGCGTACGCCGTGGGCGGTCGCCGGCAGCGCGGCCGCCACCCGTGCCGCGAACTGCTCCAGCGTGGTCTCCTCGACGCTGCCGGTGCGCCCGGTGCCGGTCGGGGCGAGGCCGGGGTCGGCGAGGGACACGACGTCGTAGGCCGGCTCCTCGTAGGGGTGGGCGGCGAGCATCGCCCGCACGACGGCCGTCCGGCGCCCGGGCGGCACGACCGCCTCGATCCGGGCCTCCTCGACCACCTCGAGGCCGCCCACCGCGCCGATCGCGGGCGAGGCCCCCTCGAGCGGACGGAAGCGGCCCTCGCCGGTCGTGGTCCACGTGCAGGAGTCGTAGTCGCCGAGTCGGCCTGCCCCCGCCTCGGTCATGGCCGTGCGGACGGCGTCGGCCTGCGCCAGCGGCACGAAGACGACGACCTTGTCGAGCGGCTGCGCGGGCGCCGGGCGGATCGGGGCGAGGTCGCGCAGGCCGAGGGCCAGCGCCAGCGCCTCGGAGACGCCGGAGGACGCCTGGTCGGCGTTGGTGTGGGCGGCGAGCAGGGCGCACCCGCCCGCGGTCAGCGTGTGCAGCGTGCGCCCCTTGGGGGTGTCCGCGGCGACCGAGCTGACCGGCGTGAGGAACAGCGGGTGGTGCACGACGAGCAGGTCGGCACCCCACGCGACGGCCTCGCGGGCGACCTCGACGGTCGGGTCGACGGCGAACATCACCCGCGCGACCTCCGCGGTCGGGTCGCCCGCCACCAGGCCCACGGCGTCCCAGCCGTCGGCCGTGCCGGGCGGGTACCACGCGTGGAGCAGGTCGACGACGTCGGCGAGGCTGGGCATCTGCGCAGGCTAGACGACGACCCCGGGGCGGCGGGGGTGGCGGGGCGTCCGGTGGGGCTAGTTGACCTGGCGCTCCTGCGCCTGCCAGTAGGGCTGGCGCAGCTTGAACTTCTGCAGCTTGCCCGTCGCCGTGCGCGCGAGCTCGTCGCGGAACTCCACCGAGGTCGGGGCCTTGTATCCGGCCGCCCGCTCCTTGCACCACGCGATCAGCTCGGCCTCGTCGACGCTGGCGCCGTCGGTGAGCACGACCAGGGCCTTGATCGTCTCACCCCACTTCTCGCTCGGCACGCCGATCACGGCGACCTCGGCGACCGCCGGGTGCGAGAAGAGCACGTCCTCGACCTCGATGGAGGAGACGTTCTCGCCGCCGGTGATGATCACGTCCTTCTTGCGGTCGCTGATCGTGAGGTAGCCGTCGTCGCCGATCACGCCGCCGTCGCCGGTGTGGAACCAGCCGTCGACCAGGGCCTTGGCGGTCTCGTCGGGACGCTCCCAGTAGCCCTCGAGGATCACGTTGGAGCGCGCCAGCACCTCGCCCTGCGCGTCGGTGCGCAGGCGTACGCCGATGGCCGGCGCGCCGGCCCGCACCAGCTTGGCCGCCCGCTCCTCGGCCGACAGGTCGTCCCACTCCGCACGGCTGCGGTTGACCGTGAGCAGGGGCGAGGTCTCGGTGAGGCCGTAGATCTGGACGAACTCCCAGCCGAGCTCCTCCTCGACGCGCACCACGGTCCTGGTGGGCGGCGGGGCGCCGGCCATGATGATCCGCACGCGGTCGCGTCCGGGGATCTCGCCCTCCCAGTCCTGCGCCGCGTCGAGCACCGCGGCCGCCACGGCAGGCGCCGCGCACATCACGGTCACGCCGTGCTGCTCCACCCGGCGCAGGATCTCGGCGCCGTCGACCTTGCGCAGCACGACCTGCGGCACGCCCAGCCCGGTCATCGCGAACGGCATCCCCCAACCGTTGGCGTGGAACATCGGCAGCGTGTGCAGGTAGACGTCGCGGTCGCTCACCCCGGCGTGCAGCCCGAAGGTCACGGCGTTGGTCCAGAGGTTGCGGTGGGTCAGCTGCACGCCCTTGGGCCGGGCGGTCGTGCCGGAGGTGTAGTTGATCGTCGCGGTCGCGTTCTCGTCGGGCTCCCACGCCCGCGGCTCGGTGCCGGGCGCGGCGAACATCGCCTCGTCCTGCCCCAGCACGAACGTGTGCTCCACGTCGACCCCCCGCAGCGGCTCCACCAGCTCGGGGTCGACGTAGAGCACCCGGGCGCCGGAGTGCGACACGATGTAGGAGATCTCGTCGGGGCGCAGCCGGAAGTTGATCGGCACCAGCACCCGCCCCGAGCCGCACACGCCGAAGAACGACGTGAGCAGCCGCGCCGAGTTGTGGCTGATGATCGCCACCCGGTCCCCGACCTCGAGCCCGAGCTCGTCGAGACGGGCCGCCTGGCGCCGGGCCAGCTCGTACGCCTCCGCGTAGGTCACCGTGCCCAGCGACTCGGCCGGCTGGTCGGGCTCGTCGATGAAGCCCGGGCGCTCGCCGTAGACGGCCGCCGCGCGCTCGATGAAGTCGCTGACGCTGAAGGGGACGATCATGGACCCACTGTGGCACGCGTCACGCGCGCCGATCGAGGCCCGCGCGACGGACGGCAGGCAGGCCGCGACGAGCGGAGCCCGCCGCGCGACGGGCGGGAGACGCACCCGGTGGAAGGAGTGCGTCGGGACGGTTTCGAACCGCCGACCGCTCGGGTGTAAACCGAGTGCTCTACCGCTGAGCTACCGACGCGCAGTGGCACACCCTACGGGACCGCGCACCGCGCTCGGCAAACCGTCGGAGCGGGCCGTCTCACGCGGGGGCACCGTGCCCGGAAATGAGTTGAACCGCTGGCGTCTCGGGTCACCAGCGGTTCAACAAGAAGAACGTTACACGACCCCCTCAAGGGGGTGCCCCGAATCGCGGATCTGGGGACGATCGGTCTAGACCGCAGCGGCCCGGAGGCCCGCGAGGCCCGGCTGGAGACCGGCTAGAGAGCCGCGTGCAGCTCGCGCAGGTGCTCCTCGAGGTCGCGACCGTCGAGGCTCGCGTTGTGCACCGACCAGCGCAGCCGGCCCTCACGATCGATGACGTAGGACGAGCGGCGCGGGGCGCCCTTGGTCTCGTCGAAGACCTCGTAGGCGGAGGTGACGGCGCCGTGCGGCCACCAGTCGGACAGCAGCGGGAAGTTGAGCCCCTCGGCCTCGGCGAAGGTGCGCAGCGCGTAGACCGAGTCGCACGAGACGGCCAGCACCTCGGTGTCGAAGGTGAGGAACTCGTCGAGCCGGTCGCGGACCCCCGACAGCTCGCCGGTGCACACGCCGGAGAAGGCGAACGGGAAGAACATCAGCACGACCGCCTTGCGGCCGTGGAAGTCGCTGAGCCGCACGTCCTGGCCGAACTGGTCGCGCAGCGTGAAGTCGGGAGCCGCCTCACCCATGCACAGTCCGTTGCTCGTCACGGTGGTCCCTCGCCGTCCTTCTCGTCGTCCGTCTCGTCGTCCCACCGGGCCAGGTCGCGCCTGAGGACCTTGCCCGTTGCGTTGCGCGGGAGCTCGTCGACGAAGACGATCTCGCGCGGCACCTTGAACCGGGCCAGGCTGACCCGCACGTGCTCGCGCAGCTCGTCGGCCGAGACCTCGCCGGTGCGCACCACGAAGGCGCGCAGACGCTGACCATAGTCCTCGTCGGCGACACCGACGGCGGCGACCTCCCCCACCGCCTCGTGGGCGACGAGGCAGTCCTCGACCTCGCGCGGGAAGACGTTCTCGCCGCCCGAGACGATCATGTCGTCGTCGCGGCCCGCGACGTGCAGGCGACCGGCCGCGTCGAGGTGGCCCAGGTCGCCGGAGCACATGAGCCCGTCGACGACCTCCTTCGAGCCGCCTCCGGTGTAGCCCTCGAAGAGCAGGCCGTTGCCGACGAAGATCCGCCCGGTCTCGCCGCGCGGGACCTCGTGGCCGGCGTCGTCGAGGATCCTCACGACCGTGCCGTGGGGCGGGCGACCGGCGGACGTCGGGTCGGCCCGCAGGTCCTCCGGCGTCGCGACCGAGGCGTAGGCGACCTCGGTCGAGCCGTAGATGTTGTAGAGGTTGTCGCCGAAGCGGTCCATCCACGCGTGCGCGAGGGTCGCGGGCAGCGCCGACCCGGACGAGGCGACGACTCGCACGCGGGAGAGGTCGATGCGGTCGAGGGCGGCGGGGTCGAGGGCGAGCATCCGCTGGAGCATCACCGGGATGACGACCAGCGACTCGCAGCGCTCGGACTCGGCGGTGCGCAGGGCATCCTCCGGGTCGAAGCCGCGCCGCAGCACGATCGTCGAGCCGAGCAGCATCGACAGCGCGAGGTGCGCGAAGCCCCAGGTGTGGAACAGCGGCGCCGCGATGTGGGTGCGGCGTCCGGCCCGCAGCGGCATCCGCGAGAGCAGCGCCACCGCCGCGTCGACCCCCGCCTCGCGGCGCGGGGCGCCCTTGGGCGGGCCGGTCGTGCCGGACGTCAGGACCACCACCCGGGCGTGGCGCGCCGGCGGGTGCAGGTCGCCGTCGTCGTACGCCGTCACCAGCCGCTCGACGGTCTCCTCGACGGTCTCCTCGCCCCCCACGACGGCGCCGGTCGAGGTGTCGGCCGGGGTGTCGGTGGGGGCGTCGGTCCAGGCCAGCACCCGCCGCTCGACCTCCGCGCGGGCGAGCAGGGGCGTGAACTCCTCGTCGTGCACGACCAGGCGCGGCGCCTCGCGGGCGAGCACGTCGACGAGCTGGGGGCCGGCGAAGGCGGTGTTGAGGTAGAGGATGTCGGCGCCCAGCTTGGCCGCCGCGACGGACGCCTCGACGAGGCCGCGGTGGTTGCGGCACATGATCGCGACCGCGTCGCCCTCGGCCACGCCGCGATCGGCCAGCGCGCGGGCCAGGGCGTTGGAGCGCCGGTCCAGCTCGCCCCAGGTGAGCTCACCGAGCTCGTCGACGATCCCCACCTGGTGCGGGGCTCGGGCGGCGAGGCTCGCGAAGCCGCCGGCCGGGCCGGTGCCCCAGCGCACGACCGTGCGCCCGACGTCGAGCAGGGTGCGGGGGGCGTAGGGGCGGATCACGCCCGCGCGGCCCAGCACGCGGACGGTGGTGGCGGCGCCCGACGCCCGGCCCACCAGGGTCGAGGCGAGGGCGCGAGCCGTCACGCGGGGGTCTTCGGGGCGACCAGCCGGGTGGCCTGCCAGTCCTTGCTCACTGCCGCGGTCGTCGTCTGCGCGAGGCCCGCGATCGGGGCCGCCTCGGAGATGTCGGCCGCGTCCACGCTCCCCGACCGGCCCACCTTCGGGGTGAGCAGCCAGATCGAGCCACCGCCGACGAGGTCGGTGAGCGCGTCGACGAGGCCGTCCACGAGGTCGCCGTCGTCGTCGCGCCACCACAGCAGGACCGCGTCGACGACGTTGCCGTAGTCGCCGTCGACCATGTCGGCGTCGATGGTGTCCTCGACCGCGACGCGAAGCTCGTCATCGGTGTCGTTGTCCCAGCCGAGTTCCTGGACGACCATGCCGGGCTTGAGGCCCAGCCGGTCCCCCGCTCCTGTCACCGGGGCAGAATCGCCCACCGTCGAGCTCACGCAGTGCCTCCCATGTCCGGGTGCCCGACCGTTGTGGTCAGGCAGTGCGCACAGTCCACAGGAACACGGCAGGCGCCGCAACCCCGGGCCACCCCCACCGGGTGGTCGCGCGTGCCCACGCGCCACGTCCGCGACCGTCCGGACGCCTCGGGCCGGGGCTGAGACGGCGCGTGCGTGCACGCACGATGGGACTACCCGCCGGTAGATTTCGTGGCGCGGTGGACCGTGACACGATGAGCAGGTGAGTGACGCCGAGAAGTCCAGCGAGAAGTCCAGCAAGAACCCGGCCATCGCGTCGGTGATCCACGAGGGTCTGCCCACCCAGCTGCCCGACATCGATCCCGACGAGACGCAGGAGTGGCTCGCGTCCTTCGACGCGATGCTGGACGATCGCGGCCGCGACCGGGCCCGCTACCTCATGCTGCGACTGCTCGAGCGCTCGCGCGAGAAGCAGGTCGGCGTTCCCGCGCTGCGCTCGACCGACTACATCAACACCATCCCGCCCGAGCGCGAGCCGTGGTTCCCCGGCGACGAGGAGGTGGAGCGCCGCATCCGCGCCTTCATCCGGTGGAACGCCGCGGTGATGGTGTCCTCGGCCAACCGCAAGGGCCTCGAGGTCGGCGGCCACATCGCCACCTACCAGTCCTCGGCCAGCCTCTACGAGGTCGGCTTCAACCACTTCTTCCGCGGCAAGGACCACGAGGGCGGCGGCGACCAGGTCTACATCCAGGGCCACGGCTCGCCGGGCGTCTACGCCCGCGCGTTCCTCGAGGGTCGGCTGAGCGAGTCGCAGCTCTACCGCTTCCGCCAGGAGGTCCAGCACGGCAAGGGCGCCGGCCTGCCGTCCTACCCGCACCCGCGCCTGATGCCCGACTTCTGGGAGTTCCCGACCGTGTCGATGGGCCTGACGGCCATCAACTCGATCTACCAGGCCCGCTTCAACCGCTACCTCGACAACCGCGGCATCAAGGGCACCGACCAGCAGCGCGTGTGGGCGTTCATGGGCGACGGCGAGATGGCCGAGCCCGAGTCGCTAGGCGCCATCCGCGTGGCGGCGCGCGAGGAGCTCGACAACCTCACCTGGGTCATCAACTGCAACCTCCAGCAGCTCGACGGCCCGGTCACCGGCAACGGCAAGATCATCCAGGAGCTCGAGGCCAACTTCCGCGGCGCCGGGTGGAACGTCATCAAGGTCGTGTGGGGCCGCGAGTGGGACGCGCTGCTGGCGCGCGACGTCGACGGCGTCCTGGTCAACCAGATGAACTCCACGCCCGACGGCGCGTTCCAGACCTACTCCACCGAGGACGGCGCCTACGTCCGCGAGCACTTCTTCGGCGGCGACCCGCGCCTGCGCGCGATGGTCCAGCACATGTCGGACTCGCAGATCGAGAAGCTGCCGCGCGGCGGTCACGACTACCGCAAGGTCTACGCCGCGTTCGACGCCGCGACCAAGCACACCGGTCAGCCGACGGTGATCCTCGCCCACACCATCAAGGGCTGGACGATCGACGCCCTCGAGGGCAAGAACGCCACCCACCAGATGAAGAAGCTGACCCTGGGCGACCTCAAGAAGTTCCGCGACCGGCTCTACCTGCCGATCAGCGACCGCGACCTCGAGGAGTCCTACGAGAAGACGGGCGGCGCCCCGTTCTTCCACCCCGGCTCCGAGGCCCCGGAGGTCGAGTACATGCTCGAGCGCCGCAGGGCCCTCGGCGGCTCGATCCCCCGCCGCGTCAACCGCGCCTCGTCCCTCAAGCTGCCCGGCGACGAGATGTACGCCGAGCTCAAGCAGGGCTCGGGCAAGAACAAGATCGCCACCACGATGGCCGTCGTGCGCCAGCTGCGCGACTGGATGAAGGACCCCGGCATCGGCGAGCGCATCGTGCCGATCGCGCCCGACGAGTACCGCACCTTCGGCATGGACTCGATGTTCCCGAGCGCCAAGGTCTACAACCCGGGCGGGCAGCAGTACGAGTCGGTCGACCGCAAGCTGCTGCTGTCCTACAAGGAGTCCGCGCAGGGCCAGATGCTCCACGAGGGCATCTCCGAGGCAGGTGCCGTGGCGTCGGCGACGGCCGCCGGCTCGGCCTACTCCACGCACGGCGAGCACATGATCCCGTTCTACATCTTCTACTCGATGTTCGGCTTCCAGCGCACGGGCGACTCGATCTGGGCGATGGCCGACCAGCTCGCCCGCGGCTTCCTCATCGGCGCCACCGCGGGTCGCACCACCCTGACCGGCGAGGGCCTCCAGCACGCCGACGGCCACTCGCCGCTGCTGGCGGCGACCAACCCGGCGGTCGTCCACTACGACCCCGCGTTCGCCTACGAGATCGCCCACATCATGCAGAGCGGCCTCCAGCGGATGTACGGCACCGGCGGGCCCGAGGGCCACGGCGAGGACGTCATCTTCTACCTCACCGTCTACAACGAGCCGGTCTCCCAGCCCGCCGAGCCGGCCGACGTCGACGTCGACGGGATCCTGCGGGGCATCCACCGCGTCGCCACCGCCGACGGCGAGGGTCCGCGGGTCCAGCTGATGGCCTCGGGCGTCGGCTACCCGTGGATCCAGGAGGCGGCCCGCCTGCTGGCCGAGGACTGGGGCGTCCAGTCCGACCTGTGGTCCGTGACGTCGTGGAACGAGCTGGCCCGCGACGGTGCCGCCGCCGAGCAGTGGAACCTGCTCAACCCGGGCGAGCAGCGCCGCACCCCCTACGTCAGCGAGAGGCTCGCCGACGTGCAGGGCCCGGTCGTCGCCGTGTCCGACTACATGCGGGCGGTCCCGCTCCAGATCGCGCGCTGGGTGCCGGCCGACTACCGCGTCCTCGGTGCGGACGGGTTCGGCTTCGCCGACACCCGCCCGGCCGCGCGCCGGTTCTTCCACATCGACGCCGTCAGCGTCGTCGTCCAGGCGCTCCAGGCCCTGGCCGACGCCGGCGACTTCCCGGTGGAGAAGGTCGTCGAGGCCGCCCAGCGCTACCGCATCGACGACCCGACCGCGACCCAGGACATCAAGCAGGAGGGTGGCGACGCCTGACGGCTCGCCGACGTCCGCGAAGCGCCGACGCCCGCCCGACCCGGACCACCGCCCGGGTCAGGCGGGCGTCGCGCGTACGTCGTCCAGCGGCGCGACGGGCGCGTCGCCGGCAGGCGCCTCGGCCGGGGCGAGCGCCGCACCGTCGTGCAGCAGCTCGCGCCACCGGTCTCGGTCGTGCCGGCTGGGCTCGGTGGTGCGGATGAAGTCGCGCACGATCCTGGCGAACCGCTCGGGGTGGTCGCGGTGCGGGAAGTGGCCGGCGTTGGGGATGATCTCGATCCGCGCGGTCGGCGCGAGGGTGCGGGCGGTGTCGGCGTGGCGGGCCGGGATGACCATGTCGTCGGAGCCCCACACGACGCACATCGGCATCGCCTCGGTCAGGTAGGCCCGGTCGGCCATCGTGACGACCTGGCCCCTCCAGTCCACGACGGCCCGCACGACGTGTCGGATCGCCGCCCGGGCGCTGGGGTCCTTGAACGAGTCGTAGATCGCGGCGACCTCGTCGAGGTCGCGCAGCCGGGACACCCCGGTGCCGGCGAGCACGCGCAGGGTGGTCGTGGCGGCGTGGCGCAGTCCCGGTGCGGTGAGCACGCCCATGACCTGGTGGAACCCCGGCGTGGTGATCGCGCGGATGGCCGGGTGCACCTCGGGGCCGAGGCCGCCGGACCCGACGAGCACCAGGCGCTCGGTCCGCTCGGGGTACTGGTAGGCGAACTGCATCGCCACTCCCCCACCGAAGCTGTGCCCGACCACCGTGGCGGTGTCGATGCCCAGCACGGTCAGCAGGTCGCGCATGCCGTTGGCGTAGCCGCCGACGCTGTAGTCGGCCCGGGGCTTGTCGGACGAGCCGTGGCCCAGCAGGTCGGGAGCGAGCACGGTGTGGGTCCGCGACAGCGAGGTGATCACCGGGTCCCAGGTGGTGTGGTCGCAGCCGAGGCCGTGGAGCAGCAGCACCACGGGCCCCGACCCGGCGCGGACGAAGGCGCGCCGGTGGCCGTGGACGGTCACGTGCTCGACCTGCGGGCTGCTGTTGCTGGGCACTCTCGACCTCCCCCTCGGCCGCGCGGCGCGGACTGTCGCGGATTCAACCAGAGTGGACGTCCACGTACCCCGCACCGCCCGCAGCGATGCGGACTCGTGACCTTCGACCCCACCCGCCCCCGACCCGGCCCCCCACCCGGCTCCCGCCCGCGCCACGCGGGTGGGCTTCGTGGGAATCCCACTACCCGGCCGGTCCCACTACAGTCGTGCCGTGTCCGCCTCCAGACGTCGCGCCGCCGAGGCGCTGCGCAACTCCACGGGAGCGCTCAGCACCGCGGCCACGGCCCGGATGTCGACCGACCTCCCGTGGTTCGACGACCTGAGCGCCGAGGACCGGTCGTGGGTCGGGCTGATCGTGCAGGCCGGCATCCGCGGCTTCGTCGACTGGTACGACCGCGAGATCGAGGCGTCGTCGCACGACCCGCTCGACGTGGTGGTGTTCGGCGCCGCGCCGCGCGAGCTGACCGGCGTGATCTCGCTCCAGCAGACGGTCGAGCTGGTGCGGCTCAGCATCCGGGTCGTCGAGACCACCATCGACGCCCTCCTCCACCCCGAGGACGCCCGCGAGGTGCACGACGCGGTGCTGCGCTACGCCCGCGAGGTCGCCTTCGCCACCGCCGCCGTCTACGCCCGCGCCGCGGAGTCGCGCGGCGCCTGGGACGCCCGCCTCGAGGCCCTCGTGGTCGACGCGGTGGTGCGGGCCGAGGCCGACGAGGCCGTGCTCTCCCGGGCGAGCGCGCTGGGCTGGGGAGCCCACGGCGACGTCGCCGTGGTGCTGGGCTCGCCGCCTCCGCACCGGGCGGAGCTCGACGTCTTCGAGTCCGTACGCCGCTCGGCGCGCGCCGGCGGGATGGACGCCCTGTGCGCCACGCAGGGTGATCGGCTCGTCGTCGTCCTCGGCGGGGTGAGCGACCCGCTGCCGGCCGCGACCCGGCTCCTCGAGCACTTCGGCGACGGCCCGGTGGTGGTGGGGCAGGTGACCGCCGACCTCGCCCACGCCAGCGCCTCGGCCCGCGACGCCCTGTCGGCCCACCGGGCCGCCACCGGTTGGCCCGACGCCCCGCGTCCGGTGGCCAGCCGCGACCTGCTCCCCGAGCGGGCGCTGGCCGGCGACGGGCACGCGCGCCGGCACCTCGTCGACGAGGTCTACCTCCCGCTGGTCGCGGCTCGCGGCACCCTCCTCGAGACGCTCGGGGCGTGGTTCGAGCAGGGCTCCTCGATCGAGGCGACCGCACGTGCGCTCTTCGTGCACCCCAACACCGTGCGCTACCGGCTGCGCCAGATCACCGACACCACCGGCTGGTCGCCGACGCGTCCGCGCGAGGCGTTCGCGCTCCAGCTCGCCCTGATCCTGGGACGCCAGTCCGGACGCACGGAGTTGTAGGAACCCTACAAGGATCCGGGGGTCAGATTCGTCGGCGTCGGACCGGCGGCGTGCGGTCGCCACCCGGCAGAGTGGGCGTGTGCTCGTCATCGTCGCCCCCGGCCAAGGGGCCCAGTCCCCCGGTTTCCTCACGCCCTGGCTGGAGGACCCGACCTTCGCCGCGCGCTTCGACTGGCTGGCGACCGTCGCCGGCGTCGACCTGGCCCACTACGGCACCGAGGCCGACGCGGAGACCATCCGCGACACCAAGATCGCCCAGCCGCTGCTGGTCGCGACCGGCCTGGTCGCCGCCCTCGACCTCTTCCCGCACCCGGGCGACGCGTTCGCCCGCATCGGCGCGGTCGCCGGCCACAGCGTCGGCGAGCTGACCGCCGCGACGGGTGCGCGCGTGATGACCGCCGAGCAGGCGATGGTGCTGGTGCGCGAGCGGGGCAACGCGATGGCCGACGCGGCCACCACCACCGCCACCGGGATGACGGCCGTCCTCGGTGGCGACCGCGACGAGGTCCTCGCCACGATCGAGCGCCACGGACTCACCGCCGCCAACGACAACGGTCCCGGTCAGGTCGTCGCCGCCGGCACCATCGAGCAGCTGGCCGCGTTCGCCGACGACCCGCCCGCCAAGGCGCGGCTGATGCCGTTGAGCGTCGCCGGCGCGTTCCACACCGAGCACATGGCGCCCGCGGTCGACCGCCTCGCCTCCCTGGCCCGCTCGGTCTCCACCCACGACCCGCGCACCCCGGTGATCTCCAACCGCGACGGCCAGGTCGTCCACGACGGTCGCGACGTGCTCCGCCGCATCGTCGGGCAGATCGCCAATCCGATCCGCTGGGACCTGTGCATGGAGACGATGGGCGACCTCGGCGTCACCGGCATCCTGGAGATGCCGCCCGCCGGCACGCTCACGGGCATCGCCAAGCGCGCGCTCAAGGGCGTGGAGACCTTCGCCCTCAAGACGCCCGACCAGCTCGACGCGGCCCGCGAGTTCTGCGACAAGCACGGCGAGGCCTCGATGATCGAGACCACCCCGACCTGGCGGATGATCGTCTCGCCCGCCAAGGGCACCTTCCACCTCTCCGCGGAGGCCGCGCAGCTCCACCTGCTCGCCCCCGGCGCCACGATCGGCGCGGTGGCGAGCCTGCGCGAACGCACCGACATCACCGCGCCGCACGGCGGCTCGGTCGTCGAGTGGCTCGTCGAGGACGGCGACCTGGTCTCCCCCGGCCAGCCCCTCCTGCGCCTGCACCCCGAGGCCTCGCTCTGATGGCGGCGATCACCGTCCCGACCGGCGCCGCCCACGCCCGCATCCTCGGCCTCGGCGTCTACCGCCCCTCGCGCATCGTGCCCAACTCCGAGGTGGTCGAGGCGATCGAGTCCAGCGACGAGTGGATCCAGCAGCGCTCCGGCATCCGCACCCGCCGCTTCGCCGCCCCCGAGGAGACGGTGCAGATGATGAGCGTCGCCGCCTCGCGGCAGGCCCTCGAGCGCGCCGGCATCAGCCCCGAGCAGATCGACTGCGTCGTCGTCGCGACGGTCAGCCATCTCCTCCAGACCCCGGCCATCGCGCCGGCGATCGCCACCGAGCTCGGCACCGACCACGCGGCGGCGTTCGACATCTCGGCCGCGTGCGCCGGCTTCTGCCACGCCGTCGCGCTGGGCGCCGACATGGTGCGCGGCGGCAGCGCCGGGCACGTCCTGGTGATCGGCGTCGAGCGGCTCTCCGACATCACCGACATGAACGACCGCGGCACCGCGTTCATCTTCGCCGACGGCGCAGGCGCCGCGGTGATCGGCCCCAGCGACGTCGCCGGCATCGGCCCCGTGGTGTGGGGCTCCGACGGGGAGCAGTACGACCTCATCCGCCAGCGCGAGGACTGGCGCGACGTCGTCGGCAGCGACACCACGCCCGGGTCCGGCGTGATGCCGCACCTGACGATGCAGGGCAACCCGGTCTTCCGGTGGGCGTCCTTCACGATGGCCAAGGTCGCCCAGCAGGCCATGGACGCCGCCGGCGTCAGCCCCGACGACCTCGACGTCTTCGTCCCCCACCAGGCCAACATGCGCATCATCGACGCGATGGCGCGCTCGATGAAGCTGCCCGAGCACGTGCGGATCGGCCGCGACATCGCCGACCAGGGCAACACGTCGGCGGCCTCGGTCCCGCTCGCGCTCGACCGGATGATGCTCGAGGGCGACGCCCGCAGCGGCGACACCGCCCTCCTCATCGCGTTCGGCGCCGGACTGGCCTACGCCGCCCAGGTCGTCACCGTCCCCTGACCCGCCCGGCCGCGCCGGGCACGGCGGGACGGCATCCCCACAGACCCGCACCAGCACAGACCGAGCAGCACCCACACAACAAGAAGGGAAGGCCCCATGGCCAGCACCGAAGAAATCCGTGCCGACCTCGCTGAGATCGTCAACGAGGTGGCCGGCGTCGACGCCGACGACGTCCAGCTGGACAAGTCCTTCGTGGACGACCTCGACGTCGACTCGCTCTCCATGGTGGAGGTCGTCGTGGCCGCCGAGGAGAAGTTCGGCGTGACCATCCCCGACGACGAGGTCAAGAACCTGAAGACCGTGGGCGACGCCGTCGCCTACATCGAGCGCGCCCAGGGCTGACGCTCGTCCCCTCACGTCACGGGTGGCCGGAGTCCAGCCCGGCCCCCGTGACCCAGGACCCCCCACAAGCGAGAACGGAACCTCACCTGATGCCCTCGACCCGCGTAGTCGTCACCGGCCTCGGCACCACCTCCCCCCTCGGAGGGGACGTCGCCTCCACGTGGCAGGCGATGCTGTCCGGCACCTCCGGCATCGCACGCCTGACCGACGAGTGGGTCGACCAGCTGCCGGTGAAGATCGGCGGCCGGGTCGCCGTCGAGCCGTCCGAGGTCCTCGAGCGCGTCAAGGCGCGCCGGCTCGACCGGTCCAGCCAGTTCGCCATGGTCGCCGCCGACCAGGCGTGGGCCGACGCGGGACTCGAAGGGTCCGGCCTCGAGCCCGAGCGGCTGGGAGTGGCCCTCGCGTCGGGCATCGGCGGAGTCACCACGCTCCTGGCCAACTACGACGCGCTGCTCGAGAAGGGCGCCCGCCGGGTCTCCCCGCTGGCCGTGCCGATGCTCATGCCCAACGCGCCGGCGGCCAACGTGAGCCTCAAGTACGGCGCCCGCGCCGCCGTGCACGCCCCCACCTCGGCGTGCGCATCGGGCAACGAGGCCATCTCGATGGCCCTCGACCTGATCCGACTCGGTCGCGCCGACGTCGTCCTGGCCGGCGGCACGGAGGCCGCGATCCACCCGCTGCCCATGGCGGCGTTCGCCAACATGATGGCGCTGTCCAAGACCGCGAGCGACGACGGCGGCGACCCGACGACGGTCTCCCGCCCCTGGGACACCGGCCGCGACGGCTTCGTCCTCGGCGAGGGCGGTGCCGTGCTCGTGCTCGAGTCCGAGGAGCACGCCCGGGCCCGCGGCGCGACGATCTACGCCGAGGTGCGCGGCGCCGGCATCAGCAACGACGCCCACGACATCGCCCAGCCCGACCCCGAGGGTCGCGGCGGCACCCGGGCGATCCGGATGGCGCTGCGCGAGGGCGACGTCGACCCGGCCACCGTGGTCCACGTCAACGCCCACGCCACGTCCACGCCGAAGGGCGACATCGCCGAGGGCCTGATGCTCCACGCCGTGCTCGGCGAGCACGTCGACCGCTGCGTGGTCACGAGCACCAAGTCGATGACCGGCCACCTGCTCGGCGGGGCCGGCGCGCTGGAGGCCGTCGCGACCGTGATGGCCCTCCGCGACCGGGTCAGCCCGCCCACGATCAACCTCGACGAGCGTGACCCCGAGGTCGAGCTCGACATCCCGACGGCCCGGCGCGACCTGCCCGACGGCGACATCGTGGCGCTCAACAACTCCTTCGGCTTCGGCGGCGCCAACGTCGCGGTGGCCTTCGGCAGCGTCTGAGCACCACCCCCACCCACGAAAGCCCCGCTCGCGACTCTCCCGGACGACACCGCGGGGAACCGGAAGGATCCTGATGACGACGACGGCCACCAAGCCCGCCAAGCTGCCCCGCGAGCAGGACCCGCGCAACCCGGTCCACCGGCTCACCGCGCTGCTCGACGAGGGCACGCTCGAGCTGATCACCCCCGACGACGACTCGGGGATGCTCGCCGCGGTGGGCCGCGTCGACGGCACGTCCGTGGTGGCCTTCTGCAGCGACGCCACCGTCATGGGCGGCGCGATGGGCGACGTGGGCTGCCGGGTGGTGGTCGATGCCTACCACCGCGCGATCACCGACGGTGTCCCGATCATCGGGCTGTGGCACTCCGGCGGCGCCCGCCTCGCCGAGGGGGTGCTGTCCCTCCACGCCGTCGGACGCATCTTCCAGGTGATGACGCAGGCCTCCGGCGTGATCCCGCAGATCTCGGTGGTGCTCGGCCCCGCCGCCGGCGGCGCCGCCTACGGGCCCGCGCTCACCGACGTGGTCATCCTCGGTCCCGAGGGCCGCATCTTCGTCACCGGCCCCGACGTGGTGCGCTCGGTCACCGGCGAGGACGTCGACATGCTCCGCCTCGGCGGGCCGGAGCCCCACGGCCGGCGCTCCGGCGTGGTGCACATCCTCACCGAGTCCGAGCGCGAGGCGCTCGACCGCGCCCGCACGGTCGCCTCGCTCCTCGGCGCCCAGGGCAGCCTGGCCGCCGACTCCGTGGAGGACCGCGACCTCGAGGCCCTGCTCCCGGAGTCGAAGAAGCGGGCCTACGACGTCCACCCGCTCGTCGAGGGAGTGCTCGACGAGGGCACGATGCAGGAGCTGCACGCCCGGTGGGCGCCCAACATCGTCACCGCCCTGGGCCGTTTCGGCGGCCGCACGGTCGGCGTGGTCGCCAACAACCCGCTGCGCCTCGGCGGCTGCCTCGACTCCCTGTCGGCCGAGAAGGCGTCCCGCTTCGTGCGCATGTGCGACGCGTTCGGGGTGCCGCTGATCGTTCTCGTCGACGTGCCCGGATACCTCCCCGGCGTCGGCCAGGAGTGGGACGGCGTCGTGCGACGCGGTGCCAAGCTGCTGCACGCCTTCGGCGAGTGCGTCGTGCCCCGCGTCACGCTCGTGACCCGCAAGACCTACGGCGGCGCCTACATCGCGATGAACTCCCGTTCGCTCGGAGCCACCCGGGTGTTCGCCTGGCCCGGCGCGGAGGTGGCCGTGATGGGAGCGGTGGCCGCGATCCGGATCCTGCACCGCCGCCGGCTGGCCGAGGTCTCCCCCGAGATCCGTCCGCAGGTCGAGGCGGAGCTGGCCGCCGAGCACGAGCGCATCGCCGGCGGCGTCGACAAGGCCGTCGAGATCGGCGTGGTGGACGAGGTCGTCGAGCCCACCCGCACCCGCAGCGCGATCGCGCAGGCGATGCGCCACGAGATCGACACCTCGGGCGTACGCCGCGGGCACCACGGCAACATCCCGCTCTGACGCCGGCCCCTCCCGCCGCGAGAGGATCAGGCCGAGAGGCGTCCCGGCTCGCTCACACCACCTGGTGGAGCCAGCGGACCGGGGCGCCCTCGCCCGCGTGCCGGAAGGTCTCCAGCTCGTCGTCCCACGGCTTGCCGAGCAGCTGGTCGATCTCGAGCAGCAGCGTGGTGTCGCCGAGGGCGGCCTTGACCACGGCCGCCTTGAGGCGGTCCTCGGGGATCAGGATGTCACCGTGCGGCCCGGTGATCGCGTGGAAGATGCCGAGGTCGGGGGTGCAGGAGAAGCGGGTGCCCTCGGTCGAGCTCGTCGGCTCCTCGGTGATCTCGAAGCGCAGGTGGTTCCAGCCACGCAGCGCCGACGCGACGGCCGCGGCGGTGCCGGCGGCGCCCGTCCACGACAGCTCGGCACGGTAGGAGCCCGGCTGGGCCGGCTGCGGCGTCCAGTCGAGGGACACGGCCACGCCCAGCACTCCGCCCACGGCCCACTCGATGTGCGGGCAGAGTGCGGAGGGAGCTGAGTGCACGTAAAGGATGCCCCTCGTGGCCGGACCGTCCGGACGGGAAGCAATGCGTGTGGTCACGGTGACCTCCTTGAGTTCCGACGCTCCAGATGCGCCTTCCCCAGCGGTCTGTCGTCAGTGCTCAACGAATGTCGAGTGACACGTATGTGATTAGGCCACCATTGTGACGCATGTGGCGTCCGAGCGCCAGTGATCACGCCGAACGCCCGTCCCGGGACCCGTCCCCCGCTGGCGCCGGGGCCGGCTCAGGACTGCCGACGCTCCAGGGCGTCGGCTCGCTGCGCGGCGTCGGTCAGCTCCTCGGCGTCGATCGCGTGCGTGCGGTGGAACCACGCCAGCGCGTCGGACTCGCGCCCGGCGGCCTCGAGCGTGTCGGCGTAGGCGTAGCGCAGCCGCACCACCCAGGGCGCCCGGCTGTTGGAGGTCAGCGGGGCGAGCTCCAGGGTGCGCAGCGCGGCATCGAGCTGGCCCATGTCACGGCGCGCTCCGGCCTCGACCAGCGTCATCTCGGCCTTCGCCTCGGCGCTGAAGTTGGCCACCGACGGGCTCTTGGCCAGCTTGATGGCCTGCTCGGGGTTGCCCAACGCGCGGTGACAGTCCGCCATGATCGGCAGGTAGTCGGTGGCGCCGTTCATCCGCTTGGCCGCCCGCAGCTCCGACAGCGCCTCGGCGTAGTGGCCGGCGGCGTAGGCGGTCTCGCCGGCAGCCTCGCGCACGACCGCGATCCGCGACGCGCGGGCGCGTGCGGCGAGGGCGTGACGGTAGGCGAGCTCGGGGTCCTGGTCGATGAACGCCCCGGCGGCAGCGAGGTGCCTGGCCACCCGGGCCGCGAGCTTCTCGGGCAGGCCCTTGAGCTGCGCGCGTACGCCGCGGTCGAGCTCGGCACCCGTGATCCCCTCGGGCAGGTCGGGTCCGTCGTAGGCGGCTTGGTCGACGGTGCGCGGTGCCTGCTCGGAGCGCCCGCGGAAGGAACGCTCCTGACCGCGCTCGGGCCGCTTGCCACCGGTCGGCTTGCCCCCGGAGGCCTTGCCCCCGGAGGCCTTGCCCCCGGACGACGGGCGGCCCGACGCGCTCCGACCCTCGCCGGAGCGGCTCGCGCCGCGGGCGTCGCCACGCGCGCTGCTGTCGCGTGAGTCGCTGCGCGGGCCACTGCGTGAGCTGGAGCCACCACGGCCGCCGGCGGTCGAGCCTCCTCGGCCGGCGCCGCTCCCGCCCCGTGACGGTCGCTGTCCTCGACGGTCCTCGGCCACAGCCGCACTTCCCTTCTCCTCGCGTTGTCCCCGTCCAGGGCCAACGCTACTCACACGTGGCGCAAAATGACGCAGGGGCCACCAGATCACTGGTGGCCCCTGCCAAATGTATGTCCGGCGGCGTCCTACTCTCCCACAACCTCTCGGTTGCAGTACCATCGGCGCTGAAAGGCTTAACTTCCGGGTTCGGTATGGGACCGGGTGTTTCCCGTTTCGCTATGGCCGCCGTAACTCTTTCAACTCAATCAAACCCTGCTGGGTTTGTTGGTTGGGAACTGCTTAGTGGACGCGAACATGTGTGTTCGTCTTTTGCGCGTGTGTGGTCTTGTACGGTGTTGGGACAAGCCCTCGGCCTATTAGTACCGGTCGGCTAGGCATTACTGCTGTACACCTCCGGCCTATCAACCCCATGTTCTGTGGGGGGCCTTACCCCATTATTTGGGTGGGAAACCTCATCTTGAAACGTGCTTCCCGCTTAGATGCATTCAGCGGTTATCACTTCCGAACGTAGCCAAC
>NZ_JCAQIE010000004.1:0-417145 GCF_059621125.1 Nocardioides sp. Z35_8
TCCGGCAAGCCGAGCTGCGAGCGATGCCCCTCGCCTATGCGGACGTGCTCGACGAAGCCGAAGACCTCGGTGTACCACGCGACGGCTGATCTGACGTCGGCCACGATGAGCACCGGAGTCACTCGCGCGTGCGGTGCCGAACGGTTTGTGAGCACCCGATCAGACTAGAGCGCGAGGGGTGCCGTGTCTGTGGCGTCGAGGAGCCGATGAGAGGGAACGGCACCGCCTCGCGGCGCAAAGCCGCACTCATCGCGGCATGAGAATCCAGGAAACCGCTTCGCTGCTGCCCGTGCCTGGGCCGAATGAACGGCGTCTCGCTCATGATTCGGATTCCATCACGCGCCAGAGTCAGGCCTCCGGTCATCGGCAGATTCGGATGCTGATCAGCCGCCCATGGGTCGAGTGCGGACTGCTACAACTCGCTGGTGCGGCCCGGGCTGGGTCACCTAGTCATGTCAGAGCAACGACCGTTTCCACCTCGTTGTCGGCCTCCGGGTCAGTCACCACAGCGGTGGCGAGGTTGAGAAGTCCGTGGCCTTCCAGGACTGGGCGCACAACTCGAACGAGGTCATCGACGTCGGAGCCGATCGCGAAGAAGATGATGTAGTCCACGTCGTGGTCGGCGTCGTCGCCGTCAGCACCCGCCTGCTCAAGTGCCTCGTCGAGGTCGGACATCAGCTTCTCGTACCCAGACAGCCACTCGTCGCCGTCGCCCCAGGCGGTGTACGGCACTCGGATCTGGAGTTCGTGTTCGGACATGGCCTGAGGTTAGGACGGGTCGCTGACCTTTTGTACGCGACGGGCCAGAGTCGTCCGCACATCGGCATGAGCGGAAGTCCGTAGCACGGCCATAGGAACGGTGTGCAATCGTGCAGCGAGGACATTCGGCATAGGGAGCGGCGTGGCGACGAGGACCGTGGAGAATCACGTTGACCTTCCGGAGCCTCCGGCAGCGGTTTGGCAGCGGGTCGTTAGTGCCGAAGGCATAAATCACGAGATGTGGCCCTGGATGACAATGACCATGCCGCGCCGAGCGGCGGGACTGACGGTAGAGACTCTCCCGCTGGGCCAGCCCATCGGTCGCGCTTGGCTCCGACTGTTCGGCCTCGTCCCGTTCGACTTCGACCACCTGATGATCGATGAACTTGAGCGGGGCGTCCGGTTTCTGGAGCGCTCCACCATGTTGAGCATGCGGCACTGGGAGCATGAGCGGACGTTGACACCGGTCCCGGAGGGCACCCGAGTTCATGACCGCGTCACCCTGCAACCCCGCCTGCCCGTTCCTGGACTCTCCATGCTGCTGGCGCGCATAGTCGGCGCCTTCTTCCGCCATCGACACAGACGGCTGCACAAGCACTTCACTACTGGTGATGTGCCGCGACCGACGACGTTCTCGACGCGCTTCTATCGTTGAGCTGCGCCCGCTCATCGGCTACTAGGAAACTTCCCGCAGGATCGGTGTCCGGCCAGACTTCGATCCAGGTGATCGGCGCGACGCTCTCTTATCGGCTGCCCACCGATGGTGTGGCTCTCATCTGGACTGCGCCTCGTCGGTCACCGTGACGAGGAGTGGCTCCAGAGGGGTCTGCCCGGCTCGTAGTAGCAATGCCCACCTCGTCGTCCTGCTGGTTCCCAGTTGCGAGGTGAGCGGGGTCGATCCCCACAAGATGTCGGTGACGATCGAGGTCGTCGACACCCACGAGCAAGCTGCTCGGTACGGGTCGTTTCGCTACAGACCGAGCCGGTTACGCAGCACTCCAGCGTTACGTGAAGCAGTGGCCCGACCGCGTTTGGGCGGTCGAGGGAGCCAACGGCGCCGGTCGTCCGCTGGCCCAACGACTCGTCGCCGCCGGCGAGCAGGTCGTCGATGTGCCGGCCAAGCTCGCGGCCCGAGTACGACTGTTCGACACCGGCACAACCGCAAGACCGACGCCCTGGACGCCCACTCCATCGCTGTCGTCGCGGTCCGCACGGCGGGCCTGCGGGTGCTGGTCGAGGCCGGTGAGCTCGAAGCCCTGCGGATGCTCACCGACCGCCGCGACGAACTCGCCCACCAGCGCGTCCAGACCCTCAACCGGCTGCAGCGACTGCTCAGCGAACTGCTGTCCGGCCAGCGCAAACGTGACCTGTCCGCCACCCAGGCCAAGGCGATGCTCGCCACCATCAGGCCCCGTGACATCGCCGGCAAGACCCGCCGTCGGATGGCTGCTGAGGAGATCGCCGACCTGGTCGCGGTCGACGCCAACCTCAAGCGGATCAAGGCCGAGCTGAAGGCCGCGGTGCGCGAGCGTGGCTCGCACTTGATGGACATCTACGGCATCGGACCGGCCGGCGCGGCACGGGTGCTGGCCGATGTCGGTGACGTGGCCCGGTTCGCCGACCGCAACCGGTTCGCGTCCTGGACCGGCACCGCGCCGCTGGACGCCTCCTCGGGCGAGCAGACCCGCCACCGTTTGTCGCGGGCCGGGAACCGGCCGGATGAACCACGTCCTGCACGTCGCTGCGATCGTGCAGATCCGCCACGACACCGAAGGCCGCGCCTACTACCGACGCAAGCTCGCCGCCGGCAAGACCCCCATGGAAGCACTGCGCTGCCTCAAACGGCGCCTGTCCGACGTCGTCTACCGACAGCTCGTCGCCGACGCCCAGAAACACGATGGAGCGGGCCCGGGAGGGCACTGCGGGGCGACACTTCAATCCAGCGCGGTCGACTCGCACCCGCTCATCGACACTTCGGGTCAGCCACTTCCCGGACCCGCGCAGCCGACGCTACGCCGACCATCTCCCCGTCGGAAGACCCTCACAACGAGCACTCCTCGACACAGAGGGTGCCAGATCCGGCAACCGGCGTCGCCAAAAGGGACACCGAGTGAGATCCATGGTGCTCCGGGGACGACGCCGCCCACGTCTGCTCCAGCCGTCACGACCTCGTGCAGCACGCCGTCGCGAGCCTTCACCCAGTGTTGATTTCTTTGGCCTCAGGCCGTGGGTCCACGGCGGAGATGGGGGTGATCCACGACTGGTGGGTGGCGCTGTTCTTGGTGATGGCGAGCAGGGCGTCCATGTGGGGCTCGAGCCCGGTGACCTTGTCGAGGGGAACGCCGACGATCAGCTGGAAGCCGAGACCTCGCCACGCCTGGACGGCACGGCCCGCGAACTCGGAGTCGGCCTTGACGAACCCCTCATCGAGGAACACCGGCGCGAACCGCGGGCGGGAACGCATCTCGTCTCCCAGCCGGAAGCGGAGCGCGGAGCCGACGATGAAGGCGACCAGCTCCTGGCTCTCGCCGCCGCTCTTCTCCCCCAGCGTGCGGTAGGTGGCACGCAGCTCGCCGGTCGCGTGGTCGTAGCGCTCAGCGCTGATCTCCACGTGGCGGCGTACGTCGAGGAGACGCTCGCGGTTGGTCAGCGTCGTCGCGGCGTCGCCGACCTGGCTGGGCTTGCGAAGCTGCCGCATGAAGCTGCTGAGCTCGGCGAACCGCTTCTCCAGCGCCTCCTCCGTGAGAGCGGTGGTGGAGCCCGAGGAGAGGGTCCGCAGATCCCGCATGAACGTCTGCACGTGGGCCGGTGCCAGGCGTCGGAGACGGATCCTGAGACGGTCGCCCGATGCGCCGAACTCGAGGCGCCGCAGGATCGCGTTGATCGGCTCGAGACGGTCCTCGATCTCCTCCACGCACGCCGCCATGGCCCCGACGAGGGGCACGAGGTCCTGACCGCTCCACTCGGTGAGGCGCCGCCTCCACTCGGCGCGGCGTGCGGCCAGGCCCTCACCCTGGATGTCCTCGAGGATGCGGGCGTAGTCGGGGTAGGAGTCCGCGGTCGAGCCGAGGTTGGGTGAGTCCCACTGGAACTTGTAGACCCGGAAGATCTGCACGAGGTCCTCGTCGACGCGCCTGACCGCGGCCTCGGCGTCGGTGACCGCCTCACGCAGTCGCTGGACGAGCCGCTGGGAGGTCTCGGCGAACCGCGCCAGGTCGTGGGGGTCGGCCGGCTCCGCGGCCGCGGCGAACTCCGCGGCCAGCGCCTCCTCCTGCCCCGGGCCGATGACGACGGTGCTGTCCTCCTCGATGGCGTGGATCCGGTCCTTGACGCTGTCCTCGGCGTCGACGAGCTCGGCGTGCGACGCGTTGAGCTCCCGCTGGCGCTGTTCGAGGCCGTAGCGGGCCCGGCGCGCCTCCTCGAGTCGGGCGGTGAGGTCGTCGATCTGGGTGTCGAGCGCCTGCAGGCGGTCGTCGGACTCCAGGATCACCGAGCGGCGCTGCTCCAGGTGCGCGATGCGGCGGTCGCTGCCGTCGACGTCGAAGTCGTCGAACCGCGCGGTCGCGACGGCGTCGTAGGAGGTGCGCTGCCGCTCGAGCACGCGCGCCTGCAGGTCCAGCTGGCCGAGCTCCGCGGAGACGGCGTCGAGCTGCTCCTCGAGGTCAGCAAGCTCGGCGTCGATGTCGGCGATCGCGTCCTCGTTGGAGAACCCGATGATGCTGCGCGCGTCGTTGCGCCCGTGGGCGCCTCGTCGGCCGTTGCGGGTCTGGCCGGCGAGGGTGACGCGGAAGCCAGGGCCAGCGAGGTCCTCGGCGGACTCGACGCACAGAGCGTTGCGGGACGGCTCCTCGACGTGCGCCCGGACCCACCCGGTGAAGGGCGTGTCCTTGAACGCGAGCTTGCCACCGACCCGTTCGGGATCAGCCGGTCCGGGGTCGGGCAGGTCGAGCTCCACCCCCTCGAAGACGAGGCGCCCGCGCAGGTGCAGTCCGTCGATGGCGGAGGAGAACCGCTCCAGGTGCTGCAGCGGGACCAGCATCATCCGGGCGCTGGCGCCGAGCACCGTCTCGATGGCGGTGCGCCACCTCGCCTCCTCGGCAGCGACGTCGACCAGCTCGGCAACGAACGGCAGGTCGTCAAGGCCGAGCCCGCTTGCTCGCGCCACCTCCGCGCGCAGCTCGTGCATGCGGGCCGGCATCCGGCCCGCGCGGCCCTCCATCGACGCCCGCTCGCGACGCAGCTCAGCCTGTCGCTGGCTGAGGGGGAACTGGCTGCGCAGCACGGCGTCACGCTCGCGCCGCAGCCGCTCCTGTTCCCGCTGGTAGCCGGCGAGCCACTGTCGGGCGTGCAGCTGGAGCACGGCGAATGCCTCGCTGGACAGCAGGGCGCCGTCGACGTCGGGCGCGTGGGCGTCTGTGGCGTCGATGAGTGGGAGCATCCGCTCCTGGAGGATGGTGCGGCGGGTCAGCCGGTCCTCCCGGACGACCTGCTCCTGCTCCAGGGACAGGGCGAGTGACTGGAGGGTCGCTCCCCCGGCAGCCCGGTGTGCTTCCTGTGCGGCCTCGAGGTCTGCGAGGTGGGTCCGCTCGACGGACGTGGTCGCGCTCAGCTCGTCGGCGGCCGCCGCCCGCTCGGCCCGGTTGTCGGCGACGGCGGCCTCGATCAGTCGCAGGTGGGCCCGGAGCAGCCACATCCGCAGTGGTGTGTCACCGCCCTTCGTCACCCCGTAGGCATCGAGCTCGTCCAGTCGTCGGGTCGCGGCCACCTTGCGGTCGTGCAGCTCGGTGATCGGCCCGAGCAGCTCGAGCTTCTGCTCCTCGGTGCGCATCGCTGAGTGGGCGGTGTCGAGGTCGTCGAAGTGCTCGATCGCGCGGTCGGCAGCGGCGAAGGTCGAAGGGCGCTCGAGGACCATGTCCTTGTAGAGCTCGTCGACGCTGCGGACCTGGTTGCCGGCCTGGATCCGGGCGAGAAGCCGCAGCGCCTTGGCGCCGTCGCCGTTGGCCCCGATGCCGAGGCGGGCGTGCAGCACGGCCGCGTACTCGGCGTAGGTCCGGTGCACCCGGATCCCGGGGAAGATCTTCTTGAGCGTGTGGGCGTGGAACCGCTCGGGCACCGCGACCTCGAGCAGGTCGAGCGTCAGCGCGCCCTCCTGCGTCGCGAGCTGCATCTGGACGTCGCCGGAGCGGGTGGCGCGGCGCGGGACGTAGTAGGTGCGCAGCGCAGTGAACCGGCCGCCCCGGTCGTTGACGAACGTCATCGCGATGGCGCCCCACGTGTCGGAGCCCTTGCCGCGCAGCAGCTGCTCGACCGGCCGCCCGGTGCGGGGGTCGTCGATGACGTCGACCGCGCCCCGGAGGTACGACAGCAGGTTGCGCTGCCCGGCCCCTCGGGCGCGGCCGGCGACCGCGTCGTTGGACGCGCCGTTGAACTTGGTGTCGGACGGCATCATCAGCGCCGTGTAGGCATCGAGGATGGTGCTCTTGCCGACGCCGGAGGCGCCGGAGATCATCGTGGCGTCGCCGCGCAGCGGCACCACCGTGAGTCCGCCGAACCCACCCCAGTTGACCATCTGCAGCAGCGACGCGCGCCATTGCATGGTGTCGTCCGAGGGGGTGGCGACGTCACGCTGCGCGAAGAGGCCGCTCACGTCCGCCGTGTCAGTCCGGTCGATGGACACGCTCACTGCTCCCTCGCGTCGTCGTCGGCGGCGTGGCCGTCCGGGTCGGGCTCGTCGTCGAAGAGGTGGGACGACTCGGGCTCCGGGAGCACCTCGCTGCTGTTGGCCGCCATCAACGCCTCGAGCAGCTCTTGCAGGAGCTCGAGCGGCAGCAGCGGCTCCACGGCCTCGCTGATCTCGAAGCGCTCGTCGTTGCCGGAGGGGATGAGCAGACCGGCCTTGACGACGCTGGCGACCGCATTGCGCGCCCGCTTCTCGTCGCCGGCCTCGTCGGTGGCGTGCGCGGGTCGGAAGCTGGCGACGTAGGACACGACGTCCTCGCGGTCGATGAACACGCGCGCGTCGCCGCCGGCCAGCCCGGCGCGCAGCCGGTCGCGTAGGTGCACCAGGACGAGCGTCTCCTCGCGCGACCACGCGGCGTCGTAGAGCAGCGTCGGGAACCGGCTGCCCGTCTCGGATGTTGCCTGTCGCTTCCAGGCCACCTCGCTCGAGCGGTCGACCTGCAGGTCGAGGAACAGCTCGTTGAGGCGGGAGCGGATCAGCCGTTCGTGCTCGACGAGCACCGGCCAGTCGCGTGGGTGGGTGCGCGCGCTGATGAAGCGCTGCTTGAGCAGCGTGACGAGGACCCGCCGCTGCGCGTACTCGAGGCCGCCCTCGTCGCCCTCGAACAGGGAGACCGAACCGTCGTCGAGCAGGTCCTCGACGAGTCCGTCGTCTGTTGCCGCCTCCGCGTCCGCGTGGGGCGCGGTCTCAGGCGCGGTGTCGGTCTCGACGCTCATGCGCGGGTCTCCCTGTCGTGCCGGGTCTCGTCCAGGTCTGGGTCGGGCAGCGGCGTCCGTGGCACCGCGAAGAGGCGCGTCGTTCCGTCGGGACGGACGGTCGCGTAGGACTCGGTCTCGTCCTCGGCCAGCCACTCGCGGTCGGCGGCGAGGTGGAGCAGGCCGAATATCTCGACCGGCCTGCGCAGTGACGGCTCCAGGTCGTCGAACAGTGCGCCGAGGGAGGCGTAGGGGAGCAGCGAGGAGGAGGCGGCGTCGAGCCGCTCACGCAAGGTCGTCAGCTTGGGCCCACCCTGCGACACCAGCTCTGCGAGCGAGACCGTCGGTGCCAGGTCTGCGTCGACCACGGTGAGACGCTCGGGCAGCACGTGGTCGGCAGGGTCGTAGAAGCGCTCGCGCAGGTGGTCGATGCTCGTGCGCGCGGGGAGCAGCGGTACGTCGTGGGTGGCGCGCGGCCCGGTCGTGGCCATCCACGTCATCAGCTCGGCCTCCACCTGGCGCAGCGTCTGCTCGAGCTCGCGGTCGCGGGCCGCGTCGTGGGAGACGATGTACTCCTTAAGGGTCGCCGTCACCCGCGACCGTTGCGCAAGCACCCGGTCGAGGCCGTCGCGGACCACCCGCACGGTGCCGCGCAGCTCGGCTCGGTCCGCGTCGCTGAGGATCCGGTCCGACAGGGGGTGCTCGAGCAGGTCGGTGAGGTCCTCGCGAAGCTGCGCCACCATCGCGTCGTCGCGCAGCAGCGCGAACGCACCTTCGAACGCACGTCCTTCGTGGGTGGCCGTCATGAGCGCGTCGGCGCGAGCCAGGTAGTCGTCGATCACCTCACCCGCCGGCCGGTCCTCGGCTCGGAACGCTGCGAGGATCTCGGCGCGGATGGTCGTGAAGCGCTCCTCGACGCGAGCGAAGTCACTCGGCAGCGCCGAGATCAGCGACAACAGCTCGGTGAACCCTTCGAGCATGTAGTCCTCGGTGGCGCCCTCCAGCACACCACCGTCGACCAGCCGATCGCGCTCGGCTCGCAGCCGCGCGATCTCCTCGTTGAGGATCGTGACTCGGGCCGTCCGATCGGGGTTGGCCTCGGAGTTGAAGCGCCGGACCGTGCCGAGGATGGTGGCGACCCGGTGCTCGCTGAGCGTGGCCCGATCGCGCGCCAGGTTCTTCACCAGCTCCAACGCCTGCTGCGCGTGCGAGGTCAGCACGTAGACCTCGTGTCCGCCCTCGTCGAGCGATCGGACCAGCCACTGACCGCGCATCCAGCGCTGACAGATGTCGCGGCCGGTGCCACTGGGGACGTCCTGCTCCCCCGCCAGCCTCATCTGCGCGACGTGCTCCTCGACCTGCGTGTGCAGGCGAGCCGTGGGGATCGGGTTGTTGTTGCGGCCGAAAGCAGTGCGGAAGATGGTGATCACCACGGGCGCCTGCCGTTGGTGGAGCAGCGTCAGCGTGGGTTGGCCGAAGGCACCCTTGACGCGCGCGAGCTCGCCCGTGATCTCGCTCAACGTCTAGGCCCCCACTCGTTCCCACCTGGTGCTCGGGGCGCAAGCATGACAAAGCCCCCCGACAGGAGGGATGGCGACCCGCGAGTTGCGCGGCGATGCGGAGCGGGTCACGACCGGCTAATCGGCTCTCACGCGTCTGGTGTCGTGCGCCCACATCGCGACCTCGACGCGGTTGCGGGCGCCGAGCTTGGCCATCAACGACGCGACGTGGGTCTTGACCGTGCTCAGGCCCACGAAGAGCTCGGTGGCGATCTCGGCGTTGGTCCGTCCCCGCGCCACCAGTGCGAGCACCTCCTCCTCGCGCTCGGTGAGCGGGGTGACGGGCTGGACCGGTGCCACCGGCGCGTGGTCGGCGAAGGTCGCCAGCAGCCGGCGGGTGACGTTGGGGGCGATCAGCGCGTCCCCGTCGGCTGCGGCATGGATGGCCTGCACGAGGAGCTCCGGCCCCGCGTCCTTGAGCAGGAAGCCGCGGGCGCCGGCGCGCAGCGCGCCGAGGACGTACTCGTCGAGGTCGAAGGTGGTGATCACGACCACCGCCATGGGTTCGGGCACGTCCGGCCCGGCCAGGCGCCGCGTCACCTCGACGCCGTCGAGCCCAGGCATCCGGATGTCGACGAGGAGGACGTCGGGACGGAGCCGGGTCGCCAGGTCGAGCGCCGCGAGCCCGTCCGCTGCCTCCCCCACGACCTCGAGATCGGGTTGCGCGCCGAGGATCATCACGAGCCCGGTCCGGACCAGGTCCTGGTCGTCGGCCACGACGACACGGATGCTCATGCCGGCGCCTGCACCGGCAGCACGGCCTCGACCACCCAGCCGCCCTCGGGCCGCGGGCCCGCGGAGAACGACCCGCCGAGGAGCTGGACGCGCTCGGCCATGCCCAGCAGGCCGAACCCGGGCTTCGGCGCTGGCCCCGGCTCGGCCCGTCCGTCGTCGCTGACGCGCAGCGTGACGGCGTCGCCCTCGCGGCGTACGTCGATCCCGACGCGGGTCGCGCTCCGCGCGTGCCGTACGGCGTTGGTGAGCGCCTCCTGCGCGAGCCGGTAGAGCGCGGCGTCCACGGGTGGTGCCAGCCGCGACAACGAGCCGTCCACCGAGACCTCGACCGCGGGCGTCGGGTCGGCGCGGGCCAGCGCAGGCAGGTCCGCGACACCCGGCTGCGGTGCGTAGGCGACCGCCTCCTCCTCCCGCAGCACCCGCACCATGGACCTCATCTCCGCCAGCGTTCGCGACGCCTCGGACTCGATCGCGGCCAGGATCTCCGCAGCCCTCTCGGGCTGGGTGCCGGCGACGACGCCACCGGCCTGGGCCTGCACCGCGATGGCCGAGACGTGGTGGGCCACCGTGTCGTGCAGCTCGCGCGCGAGCGCGACCCGCTCCTGGTTGCGGATCTCACGCTGCTGGCGGAGCCAGAGGTCCGCGCGGTAGCGGAACACCGCCGCGAGGGCGATGACCAGCAACAGCAGGACGGTCCCGCCGAAGATGTCGGCCCAGCCCGCGGACCCGGCGTACATCCCCAGCGCGACGACGACCGCCACGAACGCCGTACCCACGACCACCTCGCGGCCCGAGCCCCACCGCACCAGGGAGTAGAGCAGGACCAGCACGGCCGCCATGGAGTAGAGGCCGAGGTCCCCGTCGTGCGCGGCCACCTGGAGCACGGAGAGCACCCCCGCGACGCCCCACCCCACCAGGGCGGTCACCAGGGGGCGATGCCGCCGCCGGAGCAGCGCAGGAACCAGCGCCAGGGCGAGCACCGTCACCAGGGGCCGCCAGGCCACGCCCGGTCGAGCGGCGCCCTCGACCAGGACGCCGGCCGCGAACACGCCCACCAGCAGCCAGTCGGGCCGGCCGACGGGTGGGGCGTCGGCAGGCCGCGGCTCGTGCCAGACGGAGCGCGGGACGGTGACCACGGCGCCAGCCTAGGGATCGGGGCGCCTCGGCGTGCCCGCCGAAAGTACGAGCGAGGAACCGTGCCATCGGCCGGGCGAGCTCCGGCCTCGAAGCCGAGGCGCCCGCGACGTGGCGCAGGGACCGTGGACGCACCGATCCCCACCACGACAACGGAGCCCGACATGAATGCACCTCACCGCACGCCCCTGGAAGACCGGACGATCCCCGTGCAGGCCAAGCTCGCCGCCGCGTGGACGAGCTTCATGTTCCTGTACGTCTACGTGGACGTCCTCGGCTTCTACACGCCCGGCATGGTCGAGGACATCCTCGACGGCAAGGTCTACGAGTTCGACCTCTCCCAGACCTTCTCGGTGGCGGCGCTGACCGCCCTGGCCGTCCCGATCTTCATGGTGGTGCTGTCGACGACGCTGCCTGCCAGGGTGAACCGCACCACGAACCTCGTCGTGGCCGCGCTCTACGTGCCCTTCACGGTCTTCAACATCGCGGGCGGGTTCTATCTGTACTTCTACGGGCTCGGCGTCGTGCTGGAGCTGGTCCTCCTCGCCCTCGTCCTGCGGTGGGCCTGGACCTGGCCCCGCACCGCGCCGACGGCGACCCCGCCGAGCAGGGCGACCCGTCCGGCGCGGGACGCCGTTCGCGCCCGGCAGCAGGCGTGACCCCGCGAGCGGCGGCTCAGCGCACCACCATGACCGGGCAGCGCGCCCGGTGCAGGACGGCGTGGCTGACGGAGCCGAGGAGCAGTCCGGCGAAGGGGTTGAGCCCTCGCGACCCCACGACGACAAGCGAGGCGTGCTTGGACGCCTCGATGAGGGCCGCAGCCGGCGCGAGCGCGATGAGATCCGACTCGATGTCCACCTCGGGATGGCGGGCGGCCGCCGCCTCGACGGTCGCGGCGAGGCGCTCCCCCTCGTCGTTGAGGAGCCGGCCGAGGGCGTCCGGCATCTCTCCGTGTCGGTCGACGTGGACCGTGCCGACGGCGGCCGCCCGCACCGCGGACACCGTCTCGCCGGTCGCCCGGGCGTGCCGGCACGCGACGTCGAGCGCAGCGTCGCTCGCGGCGGACCCGTCCACACCGACGACGATCCGCCGGGCGTCCGACGCATCGGCGACCCGGACCACGACGACCGGGCACGCAGCGTGGGTCGCGAGGTGCTGGCTCACCGAGCCGACGAAGAGCTCACCGGCCAGGCCGTGTCCGCGGCCGCCCACCACGAGGAGGGCGGCATCGCGGGAGAGGTCGACCAGGGTCGTCACCGCAGGGCCGTGCGTGCGGACCACGGTGGCGGCGTCGACGGGCGCCTCGGCCAGGATCGCCGTGGCACGCCGCTCCACCTCGATCCAGTGGTCGGCTGGCTGCCACGCGACACCGGGCGTGGCGCCGGTCTCCTCGACGATGGCCACGGTCACCGGGCGGCGTTGGAGCTGGGCATCTCGCACCGCCCATCCCAGTGCGAGATCCGCGTCGGTGGACCCGTCGTAGGCGACGAGGATGCTGCGCGTGGTGTCGTCCATGAGGCGAGCATGTACGTGCGCGGGCGACCATCGCCAGAGTCGGAGGTCCCGTCGCCGGCACCGCGGGGGCCTCAGCCCGCCGGACCTCCGGGCCGTGACGGCCGTCGGGTGGCGCCCAGGTGGGGCGGCGTGGGCAGGACCCCCGGGCGGTGGAACCCGGGCAGCCCGAGCAGGACGGCGGCGAGCACGGCACCCATCCAGTCGAGCGTGAGGTCGCCCACCGTGTCGGCGTACGCCGTGCCGGCCTCGCCCGAGCGGGTGACGAACGCGAGGTACTCCCACACCTCCCAGGCGACCCCGAGGGTCATGGCCACCGACACCGACACCTCCAGCCGCCGCCGCAACGGCGCCTCGACGGCGCCGGTGAAGATGACCGCAGCGGCGCCGAGCAGACCGGTGTTGACGAAGTGGACGAGGTCGTCGAACCACACCACCTGGTCGTAGAGGTCCAGCCGGTTGCCCAGGATGTCGGAGAACGCCGGCACGGTGACCATCAGGTCGGCCAGCCACGGGTAGGGCCCCGCCGGGCGGCGCAGCCAGTAGACCAGCGGCACCAGGAAGGCGAGCAGCGGATAGGTGACCGCACGGGTGCCGGGTGCCTTGCCCTCCAGGTTGCCCCAGGCGGGGTCGATGGCCACCCGGGCCATGGCCAGGACCAGCACCACCTTGGCGAGCAGGTCGAGGACGATCACCCACGAGGGGACCACGCGTGGATGCACGCCCTCGGCGAGCGAGCTCACCCCTCACCCCGTCCCCGCCGGCCCGGCGGGCGGCGCGGCGCCGGGATCCGCGGCGGCGGGGGGTCGTCCGACGACCGGGGCATCGCCCGCGGCGCGTCAGTCACCCGAGCGCGCGACGGGGATGCGCGTCGGCTCGGACACCTCGCCGTCGGACGGGATCGTCACGGTCAGCACGCCCGAGGCGTACGACGCCGTCACGTCCTTGCCCGTGCTCCCCTTGGGCAGCGGGAGGCGGCGGCTGAACGACCCGAAGCGCAGCTCGCTGTGGTGGTCGTCGTGCTCCTCGTGCCGCCGCTCGCCGTGGATGACGAGGTAGCCGTCGTCGACGGTGACGCTGACGTCCTTGTCGGGGTCGATGCCGGGGAGGTCCGCCCGCACGACGTACTTCCCGTCCTCGCGGTACTCCTCGACGGGGATGAAGCCCTCGTCGTACGACTGGCGGAAGGGGGCCACCGTCTCGAGCCAGTCCACCATCTCGGCGAAGGGACTCTGGGTGCGTCGCGTCAGTGCCATGGGCGTGCCTCTCGGTCGGGGTCTGGTCTCCCCCATGCTCGTCCGCAGCACGGCGCCCCAGCAGAGGCGCACGGACCGGGCCACTCGACCCGGGACCTCTGCTCGGTGGGGCCTGCGGGGCGGCTCGACGAGCCGGTCACCACCCCCGACGCCACGCCCGCTCGCCGCCCCAGAGCCGGTCGCCGGGGCGCTCGGGCACCGCCACCGCGATCCACTCCTCGAAGCGCTCCTGGTCGCGTCGCTGGAGCTCGTCGAGCAGCCGTCGCCGCTCCTCGACCAGGACCATCCGCCGGGGCACCGAGGTGCGCCTGTGCACCACTTCGTCCGTGGTCCAGTCCCACCAGCGGATCAGGTCGCGCGTGGCGAGGAGCTCGACCGGACCGCTGCAGCTGCGCAGGGAGCGGGCCAACAACCGCGAGCGCACCGTCCGGACGAAGGCCGGGGAGCTCCCCACCAGCAGGGCTCCGACCAGCAGCCCGACGCCGCCCCAGGCGGCGACGAGGGCATCGCTCGTCGTCGCTCCCACCCCGAGCCAGACCGCGCCCCTCCTCGCCCACGCCCACCGGTCGTGCCGGTCCTCGGCGAAGACCAGCCCCAGGAGCGCGCCGAACACCGCCATCGCGGGACCGAGCACCGCCAGGCGCACCCACCCGCCGGTCGGGACGTCGTACGACACGCTCGACACGACGACGACCGTGGTCACCACCGCCCACACCCAGCGGTACACCCTCATCCCGTCCACCTCCGGCTCGCGGCACGGGCCGCCGCCGGGCGGGCCCTGCCGCTCCCCACGGTGCCCGCAGCGCCGCCCGGCTCCCAGAGGCAGCCGGCCGGTGCCGACCAGCCGGTGGGCGGCTCGGGCACGGGGCCGACGTCATGGGGCGCGGCGGGCCGGCTCGCGCGCTGCCCGGCCCGCCCCGGACGGCCCCCGAGGGACCGGGTAGAAGGGCACTGCCCGCCTCGGGTGGGCGACGGCACGCTGGTCTGCGAGGAACGTCTCGAGGGAAGGCTGAGCGATGTCGCAGACACTCGTCGTGCCGGTGCCGGCGCTGCGCCGGATCATCGCGGGTGCCGCCAGCGCCCCGAGCGTGCGCAACACGAAGCCGTGGCGCTGGCGCGCGTCGGCCGACGTGCTGGAGCTGTTCGCCGACCGCAGCCGGCGCCTGCCGTCGACGGACCCGGACGGCCGCGACATGGTCATCAGCTGCGGTGCCGCGCTGCACCACGCCCAGGCGATGGCCGCTGCGCTCGGCTGGAGCGCGACCGTGACCCGACGCCCGGACCCCGAGCGCCCCGACCTGCTCGCCCGGCTGGACCTCGCGTCGGGCACCCCTGCTCCCGGGGGCGACGCCGTGCTCGCGGCCGTCGAGCAGGAGGGCGCCGACCCGCGGCCCCCCGCCTCCCGACCGGTGCCACGGGAGCATCTCGAGCACCTCGCGGCGGCGGCGACGACCTGGGGCACCATCGGTCGGGCACTCACCGACCGCGACGAGCGCTCGAGGGTCGACCGGCTCATCTCCCGCGCGGCGACGCTCCAGGGCCAGGACCGCGCCGCCGTCTCGGAGCAGGAGGCGTGGATCGCCCGGGCCACGCCGGAGGGCTTCGCACCCCCCGGACCGGTGGACGGCCTCGTCATGCTCCTCGACCGTGACGACACGCCGGAGAGCTGGCTGCGGGCCGGTGAGGGCCTGAGCACGATGTGGCTGGCCGCAGCCGAGGAGGGGATGTCGATCGTCCCGCTCTCGCAGGTGATCGAGGTGGCGCAGACCCGCGAGGCGCTCCGGGCCGAGGTCCTCGACGGGCTCGGCCACCCGCTGCTGCTGGTGGGCGTCGGCTGGCAGCCGACGGGCCGCACGGACCTCCAGCAGTCGCCCCTGCGCGTACGACGCCCCGACCGCGACCTGGCGCGCGGACGCTGACCGACGCCCCACGCCGGGCGGGCCACACGCTCACGCCGCGCCGAGGCCCGCGCCGGGACCTTGGTCCCACCCGATCATGGACGTCCTCCTCTCCACGCGACCCCACCGGTCGGCCACAGTGGAAGTACCGGAAGACATCCGGAATCGTGAACCGAGGAGGAGATGACGATGAGCGTCATCCACCGCCAGCACCACATCAGCACCGAGGGCGTCACCACCTCCGCGACCGAGGAGGTCACCCGTCCGGGCCTCGCCCGCGCCCTCGCCGTCCTGCGGATCGCCTTCGGAGTGACCTTCCTGTGGGCCTTCCTCGACAAGACCTTCGCCCTGGGCTTCCACACCGGCTACGACCAGGCGGGCAACCTCGACCGCTTCGGCCCCGCCGCCTGGATCAACGGCGGCAGCCCCACCGAGGGGTTCCTGTCCTTCGGCGTCCCGGCCGACAACCCCTTCCACGGGTTCTTCACCTCCCTGGCCGGACACGCCTGGGTCGACTGGCTCTTCATGGCCGGCCTGCTCGGCATCGGCCTGACCCTGCTGCTCGGGGTCGGGATGCGGATCGGCACCGCTGCGGGCGCCCTGATGTACGCCTTCATGTACCTCGCCGCGTTCCCGCTGGAGAACAACCCCATCGTCGACGACCACCTCATCGGCGTCATCGTGATGGTCGTCCTCGCCCTCGGCGCGGCCGGCACCACCTGGGGCCTGGGCCGCTGGTGGAGCAACACCGCACTGGTCCGCAGGTTCCCCATCCTCCGCTGACACCCACCCACACCCACACACCCGGACCCGGCGCCCACGGCGCCGGGTCCTCTCGCGTGCGAACGGCCACGCGGGCAGCGCCGGCGCCGCCCCTCTCGTCAGGTGCCGCGTGCCGCACGGCGGCGCCGCAGGGTGCTGGGCAGGGTGAGCACGAGAGCGAGCACGATGCCGAGGAACATGCCGATCGTGTTGGCGGCGACGTCGCGCGGGTCGGACACCCGCCCCGGGATCTCGCGCTGGACGCTCTCGATCATCGAGGTCAGCACGATGCCGGCGGCCAGGGCCACGAGCCACAGCCGAGAGCCGACGAGCAGCAGCAGGAACATCCCCAGCGGGACGAAGAGCCCGATGTTGGCGAGGAACTCGAACCGCTCCACGCTGAGCCGGCTGGTGATCGGGTCGAGGTCGGGGTAGCGCTCGAGCCGGGCCAGGATGCGACCGGCCAGGCCCGCGTAGTCGGGCTGCTCAGCACCGGGCGTCAGCGTGACCAGCCCGACGAACCCCAGGTAGAGCAGTGTCATCAGGCCGAGGAAGGGATGTCGGTGCAGCACCCGACCCATCATCCGGGTCGTACCTGAGCGGGGCACCGCCGCGTCCGGCGTCGGTGGCATCGGGGAGGCTGTCCCCATGACGCGCGTCCGCCTCTCCCTCCTGCCGGGTGAGCGGGTGCTGGTCGCCGACGGCAGTGCCTCCCGCGAACTGCCGCTCGGCGCGCTTCCGGCCCACGTGCGCGAGCGGGAGGACGGGCCCGACGCCCCGCGGTGGGTGTGGGACGACACCGCCCGCTGGTATCCCGGGCTGCTGGCGGCAGGCGTGCGGGTGACGAGGTGCCACGACCTCCGGCTCTGTCGTCGCGTGCTCTCCCGGGCACCCGCCGTCGACCGGTCCTTCCTGCGCGGCGACCAGGCCGACCTGTGGGACCTGCTGCGGCCGTGGTCCGCGGAGCGGGTGGGCGACCCCGTCCTGTTCGGCGCCGACGACGCGGCCGAGCACCTGCGCGCCGACCTCGAGGACGACCGCCAGCTCGCCGCGATCGCTGCCTCGCCGGAGCAGCCGAGGCTCGCGCTCCTCGTCGCGGCGGAGTCGGCCGGCGCGCTCGCGGCCGCCGAGATGACGCACGCGGGGGTCCCGTGGCGGGTCGACGTCCACGAGGCCCTGCTCACCGAGCGGCTCGGCCCACGCCCGGTGCGCGGAGCGCGCCCCCGCCTGCTCGAGGAGTGCGCCGACGACCTGCGCCGCCTGCTCGACGCCCCCGCCCTCAACCCCGACTCCCACCCCGACCTGCTCGCCTCGCTGCGCCGCGCCGGCATCGACGTCGGCGACATCCGCGCCTCGACCCTGCGGGCGGTCGACCACCCGGTCGTCGAGCCGCTGCTGCGCTACAAGTCGCTCGCCCACCTCTTCCAGACCAACGGCTGGGCGTGGCTCGACGACTGGGTGCGCGACGGTCGCTTCCGTCCCGTCTACCAGCCGGCCGGCTCGGCCACCGGGCGGTGGTCGTCCAACGGCGGGGGCGCGCTGTCGATCCCCGCGCAGGTGCGCTCGGCCGTCGTCGCCGACGACGGCTGGACCTTCGTGGTCGCCGACGTCGCGCAGCTCGAGCCGAGGGTGCTCGCCGGGATGAGTGGCGACCGTGGGCTGGCCGCGGCGGCGCGGGGTGCCGACCTCTACCAGGGGATGGTCGACGCCGGCGCGGTCGCGAGCCGTCAGGACGCCAAGCTCGGCCTGCTCGGGGCGATGTACGGGGCCACCAGTGGCGAGAGCGGACGGATGGTCGCGGGGCTGACCCGCCGCTACCCGCAGGCGTTCGGCCTGGTCGAGGAGGCCGCACGGGCGGGCGAGCGCGGCCAGGTGGTGCGCACGCTGCTCGGGCGTGGCAGCCCGTCGCTGGGCGGGACGTGGGAGGAGTCGCCCGACGCGACGCCGCCCGACCTCGACGCGCTCGACCGGCAGCGTCGCGCCTTCGGCAGGTTCACCCGCAACTTCGTGGTGCAGGGCACGGGCGCGGAGTGGGCGCTGTGCTGGGTCGCCGACCTGCGCAACCGGCTCTGGCGACTCGGCGACGGCGCGCTCACCGACCGGCCCCACCTCGTGTTCTTCCTCCACGACGAGGTGGTCGTGCACACTCCCGCCGCCCTGGCCGACGCGGTCGGCCGGGAGGCCAGGGCGGCGGCGGAGGACGCGGGCCGGCTGCTGTTCCGCGACCTCGCGGTGGACTTCCCGCTCACCGTGACCGTCACGCGCTCCTACGCAGAGGCGGGCAAGCCCGGAGCCACGGCGGTGGGTGGCCCACCGGAGGGCCCGGCCCTATCGTGAGCGCATGAGCGAGCACGACGACATCGCCGGAGCGGACATCGACGACATGTTCGACACCGACGCCGGCCCGCAGCCGGTGTGCCGGGTCTGCGGCGCGCTGGTGGCCGCCACCGACGTCTACCGCCGCGCGCACTGGGACTGGCACGAGGCGTCCAACGGCGCCTGAGGTGGCGCCGGTCTCACGCCCCCTGGCCGAGCGGCTCGATCTCACCACGCTCGACGAGGTCCTCGAGGGCCGTGCGGCACCCGGACTCCCACCCGCCGGCGCCGTCGTCGAAGGAGACGACGGCCTCACCCGCGCACGCGGGGTCGCCCCGGTCCCCTGACTGCTCGCTCCGGTGGTAGGAGCACCGTCCCTCGGCCGCCGGTCCACCGGCCGCGTGCAGGGACGGGTCGAACGTCCGCGACTGCCTCATGCCGCTCCCCTTCCTCTGGCTGTCCGCCCGTCCCACCACGGTGCCACGGCCGCTGCCGCGGGGTCCTCACCCCTGTGGTCCTGGTCTCATTCCGCGCGACTGGCGCGCCATTTCGGGTGGACGGGCGGGCCCGCGGGTTGCGTGCCGGCGCCGCCGTTTGATCTGGTCGGCGGATGGCCACCGGATTCGAGCATCCACGCGCGACCTGCCCACGCCCGACCCCGTCGACGAGCCGCACCCCGCCCTCGACGCGGCGATCGAGCCCACCGCGCCGCGTGAGCGCGGCCTGGACAGGCTCGTCTTCGGCGTCACCGCCGTCGTCAGCCTGGCGTTCCTGGCCTGGGGCTTCATCAGCACCGACAGCCTCGCCGACGCCTCGGGCAAGGGGCTGGCATGGACGATGGAGAACACCGGCTGGCTCTTCGTCCTGACCTCGAGCGGGTTCGTCGTCTTCGTCATCTGGCTGGCGCTCGGCAAGTTCGGCAACATCCCGCTCGGCCGCGACGACGAGCAGCCGGAGTTCCGCACGATCTCCTGGGTGGCGATGATGTTCAGCGCCGGCATGGGCATCGGGCTGATGTTCTACGGCGTCAGCGAGCCGATCACCCACTTCATCGCTCCCCCGCCCGGCACGGGTGCCGCCGGCGAGGCCGAGGCCGCGCAGAACGCCATGGCCACGACGATGTTCCACTGGACGCTGCACCCCTGGGCGATCTACGCGGTCGTGGGCCTCGCTGTGGCGTACGGCGTCTACCGCAAGGGACGCCTGCAGCTGATCAGCTCGGCGTTCGAGCCGCTCATCGGACGCCACGCCCACGGGCTCGGTGGCAAGGCGATCGACATGTTCGCGATCTTCGCGACTCTCTTCGGCTCGGCCACCTCCCTGGGCCTCGGCGCGCTGCAGATCGAGTCGGGCCTCACGATCGTCGCCGGCCTCGGCGACACCGGCAACGCGGCGCTCATCGGCATCATCACCGTCCTGACGGCCGCCTTCGTGCTCTCCGCCGTGTCCGGCGTGGCCAAGGGCATCCAGTGGTTGTCCAACATCAACATGGTCCTCGCGGTCGCGCTCGCCCTGTTCGTCTTCGTGGTCGGTCCGACCGTGTTCATCCTCAACCTGGTGCCCACCTCGATCGGCAGCTACGTCGCCGACCTCCCGATGATGGCCGCCCGCACTGCCGCCGAGGGCGCGGAGACCAGCGCGTGGCTCTCGACCTGGACGGTGTTCTACTGAGCGTGGTGGCTGTCGTGGACGCCGTTCGTCGGCATGTTCATCGCCCGCATCTCCCGCGGCCGCACCATCCGCCAGTTCGTCACCGGCGTGCTGCTGGTGCCGAGCATGATCAGCGTGGTCTGGTTCTGCATCTTCGGCGGCGCGGCGATCGACCTGCAGGAGAAGGGCACCGACATCGCGGGCGCGGGTGGCCTGGAGAACCAGCTCTTCAGCACGCTCGAGGCCTACCCCCTGGCGACGGTGTCCAGCATCGTCGTGATGGTCCTGGTCGGCATCTTCTTCGTCTCGGGCGCCGACGCCGCGTCCATCGTGATGGGCTCGCTGTCCGAGCGCGGCACGATCCACCCCAGCCGTCCGACCGTCGTCTTCTGGGGCGTCGCCACCGGTGCCGTCGCCGCGGTGATGCTGCTCGTCGGTGGCCCGGACGCCCTCAGCGGGCTGCAGACGATCACGGTGATCGCGGCGCTGCCCTTCGTGCTGATCATGATCGGCCTGGCGGTCGCGCTGGTGAAGGACCTGGGCCAGGACCCGCTGGTCGTGCGGCGCAAGTACGCCCGCGAGGCCGTGGAGGCCGCCGTCATCACCGGCGTCACCGAGCACGGCGACGACTTCGTGTTCTCCGTGGAGAAGAGCGAGGTCGAGAAGGGCGGGCCGCAGACCGGGGCCGGCGAGACCGCGAAGAGCTGACGCCTAGGCTCGGGGCATGACCGACCCGCTGCGCATCGGCTTCGTCGCCGGCTCGACCCCCGACAAGTGGGCCCGCCATTGGCGCGACCGCCGCCGCGAGCCGCTCGAGCTGGTGCCGGTGACGGAGGCCGAGCAACTCGACGGCGTCCGCGACGGCAGCCTCGACATGGCGCTCGTGCGGCTCCCCGTCGACCGCGACGGGCTGCACTGCGTGCGGCTCTACGACGAGCTGCAGGTGGCCGTCGCGTCGCGGGATCACGTCCTGGCCGCCGCCGACGAGGAGGTCACCACGGCCGACCTCGTCGACGAGCAGCTCGTCCGCCCCCACCCGAGCGGCTGGACGCCGACGGTCCGCCAGCTCGAGTGGCCGCCGATGACCGAGCAGGAGGCGATCGAGACGGTCGCGGCCGGCACGGGCATCGTGATCGTGCCGATGTCGGTCGCGCGCCTCCACCAGCGCAAGGACGTGGTGACCCGCGTCGTGGCCGACCTCGAGCCCACCACGATCGCGCTGGTCTGGCGCATCGAGCGCGACGACGACGTCACCCAGGCGTTCGTCGGGGTCACCAAGGGCCGCACCGCCAACACCTCGCGCTGAGCGCCGGCCGGTGCCCGAGGCGGTTGCGGGGTACCGGCGTCGGGAGCGGGGCCGTGGTGCCGCGCCACGACGAGGAGGCGACATGCGCATCGTGATCACCGGCGCGAGCGGCAACGTGGGCACGGCGCTGCTGCGTCGGCTGGCCGACGACGGCGGGCACGAGCTCGTCGGGCTGGTGCGGAGACCGCCGGGCGACGACGCCCCGCTGCCGGCGGCCGAGTGGGTCCGGGTCGACCTGACCGACGACGCCGACACCGGGGCACTGCGGGCCGCCTGCGAGGGGGCCGACGCGGTGGTGCACCTGGCCTGGGGGTTCCAGCCCTCGCACCGCGAGGACCACCTCCGCGAGCTCGGGGTCGGCGGCACCCGGCGGGTGATCGACGCCGTCGTGGCCACGGGCGTTCCTCACCTCGTGCACATGTCATCGGTGGGCGCCTACTCGCCGAAGCACGACGACTCCCCCGTCGACGAGACCTGGCCGACCGCCGGCGTCCCGACGTCGATGTACAGCCGGCACAAGGCCGCCGCCGAGCGGCTCCTCGACCGCCTCGAGACCGACTTCCCGGGCGTGGTCGTGACCCGGATGCGCCCCGGGATCATCGGGCAGCGCGACGCGGGCAGCGCGCTGCTGCGCTACGGCCTGCCGGCGCTGGTGCCGAGCGGCGTGCTGCGCCACGTGCCGGTGCTGCCGATCGACGAGCGCCTCGTCATCTCGATGGTGCACGCCGACGACGTCGCCGACGCGTTCGCCCGGGTGCTCGCGGCCCGGGCTCCGGGCGCGTTCAACCTCTCGGCGCCGCCGCCGGTCACCGCCCACCAGGTGGCCGACGTGCTCGGCGCCCGCCTCGTCCACGTCCCCTCCGGTGTGGTGCGCGCCGCCGTCTCGGCGAGCTGGCACGCGCGGCTCCAGCCGGTCGACCCCGGGTGGATCGACATGGGCTACGCGGTGCCGCTCCTCGACTCGACGCGCGCACGGACCGAGCTGGGCTGGAGCCCGACGACGGACGCGGTCTCGGTGCTGGCCGAGACCCTCGAGGGCATGCAGGAGGCGGGCTGGTCCCGGACGCCGGTCCTGCGCCCGCGCTCGGTGGCCGGTGGCCTGCTGCGGACGCTGCGCCGGGGGCCGGTCAGCAGCCGCCGGGAGCCCTGAGCGTTCCGACCGTGGCGCCCCGGCGTGCCTCTACCGGTCAGTCCTGCCCGGTCGGACGACGACGTCGGCGCCGGCCCGTACGGCTCGCGCGACCCGCAACCGGAGCACCTTCGCGTAGCCGCGCACGAACCGCGCGTAGCGCGGCGTGCGTCCGTGGTGGCCGAGGAAGCCGTGCGGTCCCTCGACCATCACCCCGGTCGTCACGTCGTAGCGCGACTGGTGCCACGGGCACACGAGGCATCCGTCGGCGTCGACGCGCCCCTCGGCCAGGTCGGCGAGCTGGTGCCGGCAGCGGCGTGACACCGCGAAGAGCTCGCCGTCGCGGTTGCCCACCGCCCATCTCCCGGCCCGGCGGACCTGGCCCGGGGTCAGCTGGTCGGCGGGAACGCTCGTCTCACGGCTCACCCGACCAGACTGGGCACTCGGGCGGGGCGGGTGCACCTCCAGCGGGGTGGTCACCGAGCCGGGCCACTCGTGTCGCGTCGGGGCAGGACTGAGGAACCGACCGCCCCGCCGGATCGGCCCGGGCGGCTACCGTGGCCCCATGGCGACGCTCCACGAGGCGACGATCTCACCGCGCAAGGACGAGCTCGTCGGTCCCTGGCTCCGCACCAGGTCGTGGTGGGACGGCGCCAGCGAACGCGAGCCGGTCGGCTCGTTCCGGTTGGACGATCCGGCCGGCGAGGTGGGGATGGAGTGCTTCCTGTTCGGGTCGCGATCGGCGTCGACCCTGTTCGTCCCGGTCACCTACCGTGCCGCTCCGTTGCCGGGCGCCGAGGCGAGCCTGCTGGGCACCATGGAGCACTCCGTCCTCGGCACCCGCTACCTGTACGACGCCTGCGCGGACCCGGTCTTCGTCGCGACCGTGCTCCACGCGATCCGCACGGGCGGCCGTCAGGCCGACCTCCTGCTGAGGCGGCCCGACGGCACCCAGGTCCAGCGCGAACCCACCGCAACCGCCTGGGGCGAACGCGTGTCGACCGTCCCCCAGCACGACGCTGAGCAACCGGTGTCCCCGACGGACGGGTCCGACCGCACCACCATCGCCGGCACGGGCTTCGAGCTCACCGTCATGCGTCGGGTCGGCGACGCCCCGCCAGGCCCGGCACTGATCGGCAGCTTCGAGGGCGGGGATGGTCTCCGCCTGGTCGTCGTCTCCGGCTGAGCGCCGGCACCGTGCAGCGCTGGCCGCTACGGCCGCACGTCCGGATCCGCCGGTGATCAGCCTGCGGTTCGGGCCCAGCCGTGGATCTCACCGCCAAGGCTGAGCTGGACGGCGAGCTGGTCGGCGAGCTGGTCGCGGGGAGTCTCGGGCTGGACCTGGGCCGGGCCGCCGGGATCGGGATGATCTGGGTGCACCACGATCAGCGTGGGACCTGCCCCGGCGCCAGCCTGTTGGGAGCTTTCGAGCGTGAGGCACGCTCAAGCCTGTGAACTCGGCCTCGGGGTCACCGAGACCGAGGTCCGGGAGAAGATCCAGCCGCCGCTGACCTGACGGCCGCAGACACCGACGACGCTAATGTCGCTGCGTGAGCGATGAGCCTCCCGTGCGACTTGCGCTACGAGTCGACGACGTGCCGGCCGCCACGGCGTTGTACGAGCAGCTCGGCTTCGTGCAGGTCGGGACGGTCCCGGACCCGGACGGTCGCGCCCTGATGGTGATCCTCAGGCGCGGACCCCTGCAGCTGCTCGTCGACGCACTGGACGGGATGCCGTTCCCCGACAGCGCGCGCGAGCGGCTCACCAAGACCGGCCCCCGTGGACTCGGCGTGGTCATCGGCATCGAGGTGGCAGACGTGGACGAGGCCGCCCGAATCGCCGCGGCCGCAGGGTGCGTCGTCACTTCCGGTCCCGAGTCTGCCCCGTGGGGCGAGCGATACGTGGAGCTCGAGGATCCCTACGGTTACCTGTGGAAGCTCTTCCGCGTGCTGCCTGAGCAGGGCGGCGACGGCCTGCAGGCCGCGGTCGACGCGTGGTTCGGCGTCGACGGGCCCACGCCCGGCTGACGGCGTGGGTGAGGCCGAGCGGGTGTCGTCGACGCGCAGCGTGCGCCGGTCCTCGTCGAGGGCCCACTCAGCCACCCACAGAGAGGATCATGAGTGCCGCGTTGCAGCGATCGAGTACCCGGGACGGGTATGGGCGCGCCTTGGCGGGTGAAAGCGCGTGCCCGTGAGCGCCGATGCGCTCCGGCCATGGGAGACGCTCAGATCGTGACCGGCAAGGCGGATGCGGACCTCGACCAGCGACTCAAACGACGAGCTGGACCGGTCCAACGCCGTCGCGACGCCTGATGCCGCCCCGGCCGTGGAGCTGACCGCCAAGGCAGAACCTGGACGGCGAACTGGTCGCGGGAGTCTCGGGCTGGACCTGAGGCCAGGTCGCCGAGGTCGCGATGACCTGGGTGCACGAGGACCAGCGTGGGACCGGTCTCGGCGGAAGCAGGTGGCCGTAAGGGCTGGTCTGCTCAAACGCCCCGGGGCTGGTGGCCGAGCAGCCGAGCCGCTGCCCCTCCTCTACCCGAGCAGCGCCACTAAGACAGTCTCGTCCCCGCTCAGACACCCGGATCCGGGTGGTTGAGCGGGGACGCGACCGCTTGAGGACGCCGTGTCGGCCCGACCCAAACACCGCACACCACGTACCGCGCAGCCGCGTCAGACGTTGGCGTGCAGCCAGTCCCCCAGCGCCCGCGCGGACGCCTCGACCACGCTCGGCCAGTCGAGCGCGGACTCGTCGGCGCTGTCGGAGACGTGCTTGACCAGCCGCACCGGCACGCCGGCCTCGCGCGCGGCGTACGCCACGGCGTAGCCCTCCATGTCGACGAGGTGCGCCCGCAGGGCGAGGGCGTCGCGGACAGCGGGGTCGGTGACGAAGACGTCGCCCGTGGCGAGCACGACCTCGGACGCCCCCACCTCGAGTCGCTCCTGCGGGTCGTAGCCCAGCGCCCTCACCAGGTCGGCGCTCAGGTCGTGGTTGAGCACGACGCCGGGCTCGAACAGGCCGGTGAGGCCCGGGCGCAGCGCTCCGGCGGTGCCGATGTTGACGACGGTGAGGTCGCTCAGGTCGTCGTACGCCGCGAGCGCGCGGGCGGTCGCGGCCGCGGCCGCGGTCTTGCCGAGGCCGGTGACGACCAGTGGCAGGTGCGGCGGCACGTGGGCGGCCTCGGCGGCGGTCGCCGCGACGACCAGGTGGCGCTCACTCACGGTGCCGCCCGCGCCTCGAGTGCGGCGTGGCGAGCACCGACTCCACCGCCGCGGGGTCGTAGGGCTCGCCGAGCCAGTCGAAGAGCCCGCGCAGCACCTCGGGGTCGGCGACGTATTCGTCGTAGTGCACGCGGTAGGCGGCGTCGCCCAGCCGCTCCGCCGCGTCGAGGATCTTCGCCTCGATCGCGCTCACCTGCGACAGCGGGTCGTCCTTGTGCGTCCAGTAGTTGCTGGCCGCCACGTCCTCGAGGTTGCGGGTGTTGACCACGAACCGGGCGCCCGGGAACACCTGGCGGAGGAAGTCGACGTAGTCGGGCAGGTCCTCGTCGTACCAGCGGATCTCCTTGTAGCCCGTCACCCGCGTGTCGGGCTCGGGCCGCAGCAGCGTCGCCTCGGCGAGGGCGCGGATGTGTCGCAGCGAGGCGTCCTCGGGGAACGCCTCGATGCCGAACCACGGGTGCGTGGGCCGGCTCGCGCGCTCGGGGTCGACGCGGGCCCGTTCGACCAGCCCGCTGCGGTGGAAGTCGTAGAGGTGCCGCATGGCGTGGCGGTTCTCCCCGCGCAGCAGCCAGCCGGGGATCGAGTTGAGGATGCCCATCAGCAGCGTCGAGCCCGACCTGCCGTAGGTCATCACGAACACATGGTCGAGGTCATCCTCGAGGTCGTCGTCGAGGTCGCCCACCCTCACCACGACCTCTCGAGCGGCCGTCCCTCGTGGAAGCCGGCCGTGGACTGCACGCCCACGAGCGCCCGCTCGTGGAGCTGGGCGAGGTCGGCTGCGCCGGCGTAGGTGCAGGAGGACCGCACCCCGGAGCAGATCTGGTCGATCAGGTCCTCCACACCGGGCCGGCCGGGGTGGAGGTACATCCGCGAGGAGGAGATGCCCTCCTCGTAGAGGCCCTTGCGGGCCCGGTCGTACGACGACTCGCCGGCCGTGCGGTTGGCCACCGCGCGGGCCGACGCCATCCCGAACGACACCTTGAACGGCCGGCCGTCGGCGTCCTCCATCAGGTCGCCGGGCGACTCGTGGGTGCCGGCGAACCACGAGCCGATCATCACCGACGATGCCCCGGCGGCCAGCGCGAGCGCGACGTCGCGCGGGTGTCGCACGCCGCCGTCCGCCCACACGTGCTTGCCCAGCTCGCGGGCCGCGGCCGCGCACTCCAGCACCGCGGAGAACTGCGGACGCCCGACCCCGGTCATCATCCGCGTCGTGCACATCGCCCCCGGACCGACGCCGACCTTGACGATGTCGGCGCCGGCCTCGATGAGGTCGCGGGTGCCGTCGGCCGACACCACGTTGCCGGCGGCGACGGGCACGGAGGGTGACAGCGCGCGCACCGACCGCAGGGCCTGGAGCATCCGTTCCTGGTGGCCGTGCGCCGTGTCGACGACGAGGCAGTCGACCCCGGCGTCGAGCAGCTGGGCCGCGCGGTCGGCGACGTCGCCGTTGACCCCGACGGCGGCGGCGATGCGCAGGCCCCCGGACGCGTCGACGGCCGGCGTGTAGAGGGTGGCCCGCAGCGCGCCGAGGCGGGTCAGCACGCCCACCAGCGCGCCGTCGCCGGACACGGCGACCGCGAGCGGGGCGCCGGCGCGCTCGATGGCGTCGTAGACGTCGCGGGGGTCGGTGTCGTCCGCGACGGTGACCACCGACCGGTTCATGACCCGGGCGACCTGGGCGAACCGGTCGACCTCGGCGCAGTCGGCCTCCGAGACCACCCCGACCGGACGGCCGTCCTCCACGACGACGGCCGCCCGGTGCGCGCGCTTGGGGATCAGGGACAGCGCCTCGGCCACGGTCTGGTCCGGGCGGAGCTCGATGGCGGTGTCGAAGACGCGGTGGCGCTGCTTGACCCACGCCACGACGTCGGCGACCACGGGCACCGGGATGTCCTGCGGGATGACCGTGATGCCACCGCGGCGGGCGACCGTCTCGGCCATCCGCTTGCCCGCGATCGCCGTCATGTTGGCGACCACGATCGGGATCGTCGCGCCGGTGCCGTCGGTGGTGGAGAGGTCGACGTCGTAGCGGCTCGCGACGGACGAGGCGCGAGGCACCATGAAGACGTCGTCGTAGGTCAGGTCGTGGGGCGGCGTGGCGCTGTCGAGGAACTGCACGTGGGGTGACTCTACGCGGCCGGACCCGACGTGCACCGGGGCGAGCAGCCGGCGATCAGCCGGGCGCGGACGCGGCGTCCTGGAGGGCTCGCCAGGTGCGGTCGACGTCGGCGGGTGTGGTGCGCCAGCTGCCGACCGCGACCCGGATCGCCGCGCGCCCCTCGACGGTGGTGTGCGAGAGGTAGGCCTCGCCGGAGGCGTTGACCGCCTCCATCGCCGCCATCGTCGCCTCGTCGCCCGCCCGGAGCCGGAAGACCACCAACGACAGGGACGGCTCGGTCACCAGCTCGAACCGGTCGTCGGCCGCGACGAGGTCGGCGACCCGACGAGCAAGCTCCACCCCGCTGCGGACGTGCGCACGCAGTCCCTCGAGACCGTAGGTGCGCAGCACCGCCCACAGCTTGACCGCGCGGAAGCGCCGCCCGAGCTGCGGGTGCCAGTCGCGGTAGTCGACGACGTCGCCCGACTCGGTGGCGGCGTTGCGGAGGTACTCCGGCAGGATCGACAGCGCGCCGGTCAGGGCGGCGCGGTCGCGCACCCAGAAGGTGCTGCAGTCGAAGGTGGTCAGCAGCCACTTGTGGGGGTTGGTGACGAACGAGTCCGCCGCCTCGACGCCCGCGAGGTGGGCCTGGTGCTCCGGGCACACCGCCGCGACGCCCGCCCACGCCGCGTCGACGTGCACCCACACGTCCCCCTCACGCGCGACGGCTGCCACGGCCGCGATGTCGTCCATGGCCCCGGTGGAGGTGCTGCCGGCGGCGACGTGGACCAGCACCGGTCGCAGCCCGGCAGCGGCGTCCTCCACGATCGCGGCGCGCAGCGCGTCGACGTCCATCGCCTGGGTGGCGGGGTCCACGTCGATCGTGCGGACGGCGTCCTCGCCCAGTCCCGCCATCATCGCGGCCTTCACGAGCGACGAGTGCGCCTGCGTGGACCCGTAGACCCGCCACCCGGCGTCGCCGACCCCGTGCCGTCGTACGTCTCCCCCGCTGGCGCGGTGCAGCGCGGCCAGCAGCGCCGTGAAGGTGGCGGTGGACGCGGTGTCCTGGATGACCCCGCCACCGGGGCCGTCGCTGCGGAACGCGTCCGGCAGCCCGAGCGCCTCGGCGAACCAGTCGAGCACGACCTGCTCGACCTCCGTGACCGCCGGGCTGGTCGCCCAGAGCATCCCCTGCGCGCCGATGCCGCTGGAGACCAGGTCGCCGAGGATCGCGGCGGGCGAGGAGTTGGCCGGGAAGTAGGCGAAGAACCGCGGGTGCTGCCAGTGCGTCAGGCCCGGCACCACCACGCGGTCGAGGTCGGCCAGGACGGCGTCGAACGGCTCGGCCTGCTCGGGCGCCGAGGCGGGCAGCAGACGTCGTACGTCGCCGGGTGCGGCCTGCGAGCGGACCGGGAGGTCGTCGAGCGAGGCCCAGTAGTCGGCGATCCAGTCGATGGCGGCGTGGCCGTGGCGACGGAACTCCTCGGGCGACATGTGGGCCGGCTGGTCGGGCATGCGCAGAACGTACTCGCGGCGGTTGAGCGCCGGTACTCACCCCGGAACGGGTAGGTCAGCGGCTGCTGCGGCGCCCGAGGATGACGAGGGTGGGGGCCATGGCCACCACGACTCCCACCAAGAACACCAACGCCTTCTTCCTGCAGGCCGGCATCTCCTTCGCCGTCGCCCTGCTGACGATGATCTTCGCGATCTTCTACCTCCCGGTCGACGGCTGGATCCGCGCCTTCCTCGGCCTCGGGACGATGTTCCTGACCACCTCGAGCTTCACGCTCGCCAAGTGCGTGCGCGACGCGCAGGAGGACAGCTACGTCGTCTCGCGCATCGACCAGGCCCGCGTCGACCGGATCCTCTCCGAGCACGACCCCTTCAAGTCCGTCTCCTGACCACTCACCATCGCCCACCAGAGCCCTCTCCCGGTCCACCGGGAGGGGGCTCTTCGTGCGCCCTCAGCGCAGCTCGGCGCTCGTCAGCCCCAGCACGCGCCGCGCCACGATGAGCTGCTGGATCTGCTGGGTGCCCTCGAAGATGTCGAGGATCTTGGAGTCGCGGGCCCACTTCTCCAGCAGCTCGACCTCGCTGTAGCCGAGCGTCCCGCACAGCTGCACGCACGACAGCGTCACGTCGGAGCCGACCCGGCCGGCCTTCGCCTTCGCCATCGACGCCTCGAGCGAGTTGGGCATCCGGTTGTCGGCCATCCAGGCCGCCTGCATCATCAGCAGCCGGGCCCCCTCCCAGTCGGCCTCCAGCCGCAGGAGCGTCGCCGCGGCTGCCGACTGCGACTGCCCGGGGCGGTCGTAGTCGACGACCACGCCGGCCTGCTCGAGCAGGTCGCGGGTGAGGTCGAGGGAGGCGCGGGCGCACCCGACCGCCATCGCCGCGACCAGGGGGCGGGTGTTGTCGAAGGTGGCCATCGCGCCGGCGAAGCCTGACCGCGCGTCGATCTCGGGCGAGCCGAGCAGGTCCTCTGTGGGCACCCGGCAGTCGGTGAAGGTGAGGGCCGCGGTGTCGGAGGCACGGATGCCGAGCTTGTGCTCGAGCCGCTCGACCTTCAGCCCGGGGTTGTCCTTGCGGACCAGGAAGGACTTGATCGCGGCGCGGCCGAGCTCCTTGTCGAGGGTCGCCCAGACCACGACCGAGTCGGCCCGCTCGCCCGAGGTGACGTAGATCTTCTCGCCGTTGATGACGTAGTCGTCGCCGTCGCGCACCGCGGTCGTGGTGATGTTGGCCGAGTCCGAGCCGGTGCCCGGCTCGGTGATCGCCATCGCCGCCCACGTCCCGCGGTAGCGCTCCAGCTGCTCCTCGGTGGCGACCGACGCGATCGCCGAGTTGCCCAGGCCCTGGCGCGGCATCGAGAGCAGCAGCGCGGTGTCGCCCCAGCACATCTCGGCGACCGACAGCACGGAGGCGAGGTTGGCACCGTTGCGGACCGTACCGGCCTCGTCCCCGGTGCCCGTGCCGTCCCGGCGTACGCCACCCGCGCCGGCCCCGCTCGTCGCCCCGGTCTCGGACACGCCGTCGATCAGCGCGGCGAGCATGTCGAGCTCCCGGGGATAGGTGTGCTCGGCACGGTCGTACCTGCGGGAGATGGGGCGGAGCATGTTCAACGCCAGCTGGTGGGCCTGGCCGACGAGCGTGGCGTGCTTGCGAGGCGTCTCGAGGTTGATCATCAGACGAGCACCGCGCCTTCCATCACGCCGACGGCCCGGAGGTCGCGATACCACCGCTCGACCGGGTGCTCCTTGACGAAGCCGTGCCCGCCGAGCAGCTGGACGCCGTCGAGGCCGATCCGCATGCCCTTCTCGGCGCAGAGCTGGCGGGCGAGGCCGACCTCGCGGGCGAAGTCCTCGCCCCGGGTGGCGCGGGAGGCGGCCCGCCACGTCACCAGCCGCATCGCCTGCACCTCGATGGCCATGTCGGCGACCATGAAGGCCACGGACTGCCGGTGGCTGATCGGCTCGCCGAACGCCTCGCGCTGGTTGACGTAGTCCTTGACGTGGTCGAGCACCGCCTGCCCGGTGCCGACCGCGAGGGCGCACCACGCCAGGCGGGAGAGCCGCACGCACTCGGCGTACGCCTCACCGGCGGCGTCACCGATCAGCGCGTCGGCGCCGACGCGGACGCCGGAGAGGTGCAGTCGCGACAGGGCGGCCGCCCGCACCCCCATCGAGGGGTCGGCCTCCACCTCGAGGCCGTCGGCGCCGGACTCGACCAGGAACAGCGCGGGTGTGCCGTCGAGCATCGCCGCCACGACGAACAGCTCGGCCTCGGCGCCCCGCACGACCGCCGACTTCACCCCGTCGAGGACGATCCCGTCGCCGTCGCGGCGCGCGGTCGTGGCGAGCCGGAACGGGTCGAAGAGCACGGCGGGCTCGGCGACGGCCAGCGCCGCGGCGGGGGCGCCCGACCCGTCGCCGCCGGTGAAGGCGGGGAGGTAGGTCTGCTGCTGGGCGTCCGTGCCCCACAGCGCGATCGCGGTGGCGACGGCTCCCGGGGCGAGCGTGGCGACGGCGAGGCCCATGTCGCCGTGGGCGAGCGCCTCCGCGACCAGGACGCCCGCCGTCGCCGAGCGCTCCTCCATGATCCCGCCGAGCGCCTCGGGGACGCCGAGGCCGGGCAGGCCGAGCTCCTCGGCGGCGGCGAGCACCTCGGCGGGCGCGGCACACGCCGCGTCGGCCGCGGGGGCGGCGGGACGCAGCACCTCATCCGCGAGCTCGCGGACGACTGCGACGAGCATCTCCTCGTCGTCGGTGGGCGTGAGGTCGAAGAGCCCGGTCGACGCCGCGCTCACCGGCCTCGCGCCGGCGCTCCTGCGACCGGCACGGGCGAACGTGCGCCCGGCCGCGGTCGCCACGCGGAAGCCGTCGCGGGTCGTCGCGTAGACGGTCTGCTCCGCCTGCCTGCGCAGCCCGAGGCGGTCGAGGAGGTCGCTCTGCGCCACCCGGCTGACCGCCGCCACGGCGAGCCCGAGCGCATCGCGGGTCTCGCGGGACGACACCCCGTGCCGACCGCCCGGGCGCAGGATGCGGGGAAGGACCATGCCGTCAACGTAACTGTCAGTTACATCTCGCACCACCGCCTGCCCGCCCTGCGGGCGGTCACCCGGTCGCTGGCTAGGATCCACCGCATGTCCGACGAGCAGCCGACCGACGTACGCGCCGATCCCGACCCGTCCGTCCGGGCACCCCACGGACCGCTGCCGACCGGTGGGACCGTGCGCCCGATCACCCGCTGGGGCACCCCGGTCATGCACCGGCCCCAGGCCGAGGTCACCGCCTACGACGACGCGCTCGCCGCGCTGGCCGCCGACATGGTCGCCACGATGTACGCCGCCGAGGGCGTCGGGCTGGCGGCCTGCCAGATCGGCGAGGACGTGGCGATGTTCGTCTTCGACTGCCCCGACGACGAGGGCGTGCGCACCGTCGGCGTGGTCTGCAACCCGGTGCTCACCCTCCCCGAGGGCAAGGACCGCCGCCTCGACGACGACGACGAGGGCTGCCTGTCGTTCCCCGGATCCTTTGAGCCGTGCCCGCGCCCCGACTGGGCGCGCGTGGACGGCTACGGCCTCGACGGCGAGCCCGTCTCGTTCGAGGGCGACGGCCTGCTCGCGCGCTGCCTGCAGCACGAGACCGACCACACCGTCGGCACCGTCTTCGGCGACCGGCTCTCCGCGAAGTCACGCAAGCGGCTCACGAAGAAGCACGACGCCGCGGCCGAGGACTTCCCGGCGACCTGGCCGGCGGAGTGAGCCCGACGGGAGACCGCCATGGCTGAGCTGCGCATCACCCGGGAGAACGCGCGCTTCCAGCAGTGGGAGGCGCTGCTGACCAACCGCACCAAGCGCCACCGCAACCGCGAGTTCCTCGTGCAGGGGGTGCGCCCACTCACCCGCGCCGTCGAGGAGGGCTGGACCGTGCGCGCCCTGCTGCGCGCCGACGACGCGGCCGGCTCGACCTGGGCGGACGAGCTGTGGGCCTCGACGTCGGCCGAGCGGGTGCTGCTCTCCCCCGCGCTGCACGCCCGCCTCAGCGGTCGCGAGGACGGCGCCGAGCTCGTCGCCGTCGTCGAGATGCCCGAGGACGGCGTGGCCCGGCTCGAGGACTCGACCCGCCACGGCCCGGTCGTGGTGTTCGACCGGCCCACCAGCCCGGGCAACATCGGCACCCTCGCCCGCTCCGCCGACGCGTTCGGCGCCTCCGCGCTCGTGGTCACCGGCCACGCCGCCGACCCCTACGACCCCCAGTCGGTGCGGGCGAGCACCGGGTCGCTCTTCGCCCTCACCGTGCTGCGCGTGCCCGGCCCCGGCCCGGTCGTCGAGCACGCCCACGCCCACGGCTACCGCATCGTCGGCACCGACGAGCACGGCAGCGCGCTCACCGACGTCGCCCTCGGCGGCCGGGTCGTCCTCGTGGTGGGCAACGAGACCCACGGCCTGTCGTCGGGCTGGCGCGAGGCCTGCGACGACGTCGCCGCCATCTCGATGGTCGGCAGTGCCTCCTCGCTCAACGCGGCCGTGGCCGGCTCCATCGTGCTCCACGAAGCCCTGCGGCAGCGCGGCTGACGGCGGCTGGTCGATGGACGTGGTGCTGGACTGGGTGGTCCTCGTCATGCGCACGCTGGGCTCGCCCGGCGTCGGTGTCGCCACGGCGCTCGAGACGGTCTTCCCGCCGGTGCCGAGCGAGCTGGTGCTGCCGCTCGCCGGCTACACCGCCAGCCAGGGCCACTACGGGCTCGTGCCCGCGATCGCGTGGGCGACGGCAGGTTCGCTGCTCGGAGCGCTGGTGCTCTACCGGCTCGGCGCCGCCTGGGGCCTGGAGCGGGTGTGCGCGCTCGCCGACCGGATCCCGCTGATGCACGGTCGCGACGTGCGCCGGGCGGTCGCGTGGTTCGGCCGTCACGGCCGCACCGCCGTCTTCGTGGGCCGGCTGGTGCCCGGGGTGCGCAGCCTGATCTCGATCCCCGCCGGCATCGACCGGATGCCGTTGCTGCGCTTCTGCGTGTTCACCACCGCCGGCAGCCTGGTCTGGAACGCCGCACTCATCCTCGCCGGCCACCAGCTCGGGGCGCAGTGGCACGTCGTCGAGTCGTACGTCGGTCCGGTCAGCAACGTCGTCTACGTGCTCCTGGCGGTGGGACTGTCCGTCCTGGCGGTCCGCCGGCTGCGGCGCCGACCGGCCTGAGCAGGGTCCGCCTGCCACCCACCCGGGCGTCAGCGACGGGCCGCGGCGTAGCAGGCCACCGCGCTGGCGGCCGCCACGTTGAGGGAGTCGATCCCCGCGGCCATCGGGATGATCGCGCGCCGGTCGGCGGACGCCTCCCACCGCGCGGACAACCCGTGCCCCTCCGAGCCGAGCACGAGGGCGAGCCGGTCGACCCCGGCCACCGCCTCCTCGATCGGCACCGAGTCGGGGCCGAGGGTCAGGGCCACCGTGGTGAAGCCGCGGCGCGAGAGCGCCGGGAGCGCGTCGTACCAGTCGGGCAGCCGCGTCCACGGCGTCGAGAAGACGGCGCCCATGCCGACCTTGATCGAACGGCGGTAGAGCGGGTCGGCGCACCGCGGCGAGAGGAGGACGGCGTCGAACCCGAGCGCCGCCCCGCTGCGGAAGACGGCGCCGACGTTGGTGTGGTCGACGAGGTCCTCGAGCACCAGGACCGAGCGCGCGCCCTCCAGCACCTCCTCGACGGACGGCAGCGGCCGCCGATGCAGGGAGGCCAGCGCACCGCGGTGCACGTGGAAGCCGGTGACCTGCTCGATCATCGCCTCGGACAGGACGTAGACGGGCGCGTCGCCACGGGCCAGCACGTCGCTGAGGCCGTCCAGCCACCGGGGTGCCATCAGGAAGGAGCGCGCCTCGTAGCCCGCCTCGACGGCGCGGCGCACGACCTTCTCGCCCTCGGCGAGGAACAGCCCGTGCTCGGCCTCGAGGTGCTTGCGCAGCTCCACGTCGCGCAGGTCGCGGTAGTCGGCCAGCCGAGGGTCGCCGGGGTCGTCCAGCTCGATGATCTCGACGGTCGGGTCCGGGTCAGCCACGACCGTAGTGTGCCGGACGGGCCACGGCGACGACCTCGCCCACCACGATGATGGCCGGCGGCTCGACGCGGTGGGCGGCCAGGTCGTCGGCCAGCGTCCCCAGCGTGCTGAGCACGGTGCGCTCGGTCGGCATCGTCCCGTCGACGATCACGGCCACCGGCGTCTCGGCGCCGCGACCGCCCGAGACCAGCGCGTCCGCGATGGCGGGGGCGTTGTCGACCGCCATCAGCAGGACCAGGGTGCCGCGCAGCCGGGCGAGGGCGTCCCACTCGACGAGCGAGTCGGGGTGTCCGGGCGGCAGGTGGCCGGACACGACGGTGAACTCGTGCGCCACCCCGCGGTGGGTGACCGGGATGCCCACACGGGCGGGCACCGCGATGGCGGAGGTGAGGCCGGGCACGACGGTGACGGGCACGTCGGCCGAGGCACAGGCCAGCACCTCCTCGAACCCGCGGCCGAAGACGAAGCTGTCACCGCCCTTGAAGCGCACGACGCGCTTGCCGGCGCGGGCGCGGTCGACGATCACCCGGTTGATGGCCTCCTGGGAGGCCGACCGGCCGCGCGGGAGCTTGGCCACGTCGACGAGCTCCACGTGCGGGCCCAGCTCGTCGAGCAGCTCGCGGGGGGCGAGCCGATCGGCCACGACCACGTCGGCGGACGCCAGCGCGTGCCGGGCCGCGACCGTCACGAGCTCCGGCTCCCCCGGTCCCCCGCCGACGAGCACCACCCCCGGGGTGCGGTCGTGGGCGTCGCGCGCCGAGACGTGGCCGTCGCGGAGGGCGTTGACGATGTCGTCGCGCAGTGCCGCGGACCTGCGCGGCTCCCGGTTTCCGAGCACGCCGACCGTGACGCTGCCGTGGTGGCCCACGGCCGGGGTCCAGGCGCTCCCGCCCAACGCGTCGTCGGCGCGCACGCAGAACGTGTGGCGTGCCTCCGCGGCGGCCACCACCCGGGCGTTGACCTCGGGATCGTCGGTGGCGGCCACGACGTACCACGCGCCGTCCACGTCGGTCTCGACGAAGTCGCGCAGCACCAGTGTCAGCTCGCCGGCCAGGCCCTCGAGGGCGGGGGTCACCTCGGGACTCACCACGGTGACCAGCGCTCCGGTGGCCAGGAAGGAGGGGACGCGTCGCTGGGCCACGTGGCCGCCGCCCACGACGAGCACCTTGCGGCCCGTCAGGACGAGGCCGGCGAGGTAGGGGCGGACCTCGGCGGGCCTGTCGTCGGGCATTGCCCCATTGTCTCTGGCCCGCGTGGTGGTCACTGGCTAGGTTCGAGGGATGAGCATCGAGCGACCCGTGGCACCCGATCCCTACGACCTCCTCCCGCCCACCGCCTCCTTCACCCTCACCAGCGACGACGTCACCGACGGCGCCCCCCTCAAGGACGACCAGGTGGCCGACAAGGGCAACACCTCGCCCCAGCTGAGCTGGTCGGGTGCTCCCGAGGGGACCAAGTCCTACGTCGTGACCTGCTTCGACCCCGACGCGCCGACCCCGAGCGGGTTCTGGCACTGGTGCCTGGTCGACATCCCCGCCGACGTGACCTCCCTCGACGCCGGCGCGGCCTCGGGCGAGCTGCCCGGCAAGGCCTTCCACGTCCGCAACGACGGCGGCGAGGCCGGCTTCATGGGTGCGGCGCCGCCCGAGGGCGACCAGCCGCACCGCTACTACTTCGTCGTCCACGCGGTCGGCGAGGAGTCCCTCGGCGTCGACGCGGACGCCTCGTGCGCCGTCGTGTCGTTCAACCTGGCCTTCGCCACGCTCGGCCGCGCGATCATCCACGGCACCTACCAGCACTGACCCAGCACTGACCCAGCACTGACCCAGCACTGACCCAGCACTGACCCAGCACTGACCCAGCACTGACCCCCGCCCGCTCGGATTCAGTCACACCAGTCACACCAGTCGGCACCGGCCCCACGAGGCCCGCGGTCCGGACCCACCGGTCCAGACCGCGGGCCTCTTTTTTGCGCGTTCCCGTCATGAAGAAACCGTCAAGCCGCTTTCATCTGCGCAGGGATGGAATGCGGGGCTCTTCCACGAAATCTGAGGAAACGGTCCGCAGCACGTCCGCGAATCGCCAAAAGGTCGACAGCATGCACGTCGCATGCCTATCGTCAATCTTGAGAGTCAACAGATTTCATCAAGATCCGCTCACGTTGCGGATCCTCCCTGGAGGACGACCCGTGCCACAGCCTCGCCGTTTCCTGCGCCTCGCCGCCCTGGGCGTCGCGACCGCGCTCGCGTGCGGCATGCCGGTCGCGGCAGAGGCCGAGACCTGGTCGGTCCCCCGCACCGCGCCCGCCACCACCGCGGACGACCCGGGCAGCGACGCCCTGGAGACCGCCGTCATGGTCCGGATCAACGAGGCCCGCGTCGACCGCGGCCTGCGCAGGATCAGGACCTTCGACGGCTGCACCGACCGACTGGCCGAGAAGTGGGGCGCGCGGATCGCGCGCACCGGCGTCCTGGAGCACCGCGACCAGCGTGAGGTCCTCCGCAGGTGCGACCACTCCTGGGCAGGCGAGACGCTGGTGCGAGGCGCCGACCTCAGCCCGGCGGCCATGGTGGAGCTCTGGCTCGACTCCCCCGGACACCGGGCGATCCTCCTGAGCCCCCGCGCCCGGCGCGCGGGCGTCGCCATCACGCGCGATGCGCAGGGCCGCACCGTCGGTGTGGTCAACCTGGTCCGCGAAAGCTGATCCGCACGACGACCACCCGGCGCAGAGCCGGGCGCGTCCCGCGCCGGATGTGAGACGATTCCCGGCCCCCTCGGGGGAGGGCCGGGAATCGACTCGCGTGAGGGGGGAACGGGATGCTGCACGTCGCCGTCGCGACCCGCACGTTCCGTCGCTACTCCACCTACCGGGCCGCCACGCTCGCCGGGATCTTCACCAACTCGGTCTTCGGCGTCATCTACTCCTTCGCCTACATCGCCCTCTGGAAGGCCAACCCCACCGCGGGGGGCTACGACCAGCAGGACGCGGTGACCTACGTCTGGCTCGGGCAGGCGCTGCTGATGACGATCGCCCTCTGGGGCGGCGGGTCGACCGACGACCTGGCCGAGCGGATCCGGACCGGAGACGTGGCGATCGACCTCTACCGGCCGGTCGGGATCGTCGGCTGGTACCTCGCCAGCGACCTCGGCCGCGCCGCCTACCACCTCCTCACCCGGGGCCTGGGGCCCACGCTCATCGGCATCGTGGTCTTCGGCATCTCGCTCCCCGCCTCGCCGCTGGCCGGGCTCGCCTTCGCGGTGTCGCTGGTGCTCGCCGTGGTGGTGAGCTTCTCGGTGCGCTTCCTGGTGGCGAGCACCGCCTTCTGGCTGCTCGACCAGTCGGGAGTCAGGGTGATGAGCGGGGCGTTCGCGATCTTCTTCAGCGGCATGATGCTCCCGCTGGTCCTGTTCCCCGGCTGGCTCGGCACGCTCGCGCGGGCCCTGCCGTGGGCGTCGTACGTCCAGGTGCCCGCCGACGTCTGGCTCGGCAAGCACACCGGCACCGGCCTGGTCGCCGCGCTGGGCTTCCAGGTGCTCTGGGCGGTGGTGCTGCTCGTGGCCTGCCACGGCGTCCTGCGCCTGGCCACGCGCAAGGTGGTGGTGCAGGGTGGCTGAGCGAGTGCTGGCGGCGCCCGGTCGCCACCTGCGCACCTACGCGCAGATCGCGTGGCTGTGGATCCGTGCGGCGTGGCAGTACCCCGCCTCGTTCGTGCTGCTGGCCGTGGGCAACGGACTCATCACCGGCCTCGACTTCGTCGGGCTGTGGATCATGTTCGCCCACCTCGACGACCTGGCCGGCTTCTCGCTGCACGAGGTCGCGCTGCTCTACGGCAGCGCGTCCCTGGCGCTCGCGCTGGCCGACACCGCGATCGGCAGCGTCGAGCGGATCGGCACCTACATCCGCACCGGCCGGCTGGACCAGATGATGACCAAGCCGGTGCCGCTGCTCCTGCAGGTGTGCGCCGACCAGTTCACGCTGCGCCGGCTGGGGCGCCTCACGCAGGCGAGCGCCGTCTTCGGCTGGGCGTGCACCTACGTCGACTGGACGCCGCTGCGCGTCTTGGTGGCGGTGTCGATGCTGGCCAGCGGTGCGCTGGTGTTCTTCGGGCTGTTCGTCGGGTTCTCGTGCGTGCAGTTCTGGACGACCGATGCCACGGAGTTCGCCAACGCCTTCACCTACGGAGGCGCGACGGTCACGCAGTACCCGCTCTCGATCTTCCCGCGCGAGGTGCTGGTCGGGCTGACGTTCGTGGTGCCGATCGCGTTCGTCAACTGGTACCCGTGCCTCTACCTGCTCGGGCGGCCAGACCCTGCCGGGATGCCCGAGGCGCTCCAGTTCGCCTCCCCCGTCGCCGGGCTGCTGACCATGGCCGTCGCCCTGCTCGTGTGGCGCTCCGGCGTCCGCCACTACACCTCCACCGGGAGCTGAGATGTCCAGCCTGATCGACGTGCGTGACCTCGAGCGCACCTTCGTCGTCCGCCGCCGGGTCGAGGGTCGTCGGCGGCGGGTGCGCGAGTCGGTCCACGCCGTGCACGACCTCACGTTCTCCGTCGACGCCGGCGAGATGGTCGGCTACATCGGGCCCAACGGCGCCGGGAAGTCGACCACGATCAAGATGCTCACTGGGATCCTCGTCCCCACCGGCGGGGACGTGCAGGTCGCGGGACTCGACCCCAGCCGCGACCGGGTCGAGCTCGCGCGGCGCATCGGGGTCGTGTTCGGCCAGCGCTCGACCTTGTGGTGGGACCTGCCGCTGCGCGACTCGTTCGACCTGCTGCAGAAGATGTACCGCATCCCCCCGCAGCGCTACCGCGACAACCTGGACCGGTTCGTCGACCTGCTCCACCTCGGCCCGCAGCTCGACACCCCGGTCCGGCAGCTCAGCCTCGGCCAGCGGATGCGCGGTGACATCACCGCCGCGCTCCTCCACGACCCGGAGGTGCTCTACCTCGACGAGCCCACCATCGGGCTCGACGTCGTCAGCAAGGGACGCCTGCGCGAGTTCCTGCGCGCGCTCAACGCCGAGCGCGGCACCACGCTGCTGCTGACCACCCACGACCTGCAGGACATCGAGGCGCTGTGCGACCGGGTGATCGTCATCGACGACGGCACGTCGGTCTACGACGGCTCGCTGGCCGGCCTGCACGCCGAGGGCGGGTCGTCGCGCACCCTCGTCGTCGACCTCGTCGACGAGGCGCCTCCCATCGTCGTCCCGGGGGCGAGCGTGCGCCGGGTCGAGGGGCCGAGGCAGTGGCTGTCGTTCCCGGCGGACGCGAGCGCCGCACCCGTCGTGGCGGCCGTCGCCGCGGCGTACGACGTGGCGGACCTGTCGATCCAGGAGCCCGCCATCGAGGACGTCATCCGCGACCTCTACTCCCGCGGCGCCTGACCGAGCCGCTAGCGCGCGCCGCCGAGCCCGCGCAGCCGGTCGGCGTCGCGCTCGGGGGACGTCAGCGGCTGGCGCTCGAGGACGAGCATCGCCCGATCGTCGTCGCCGCGGGGCACCTGCTTGAGCACCCGTTGGGGCATGCCGTTGAAGCCGCGCGCGTCGACGGCCCGCAGCGCGACGTCGCGCAGCCAGTCGATGCCCTCGTCGAGGTCGCGCCCGGACGACTCGATCACGCCGTCGGTGTAGAACATCAACGCCTCACCGGGGCGCAGCCGGCCCCGGCTGGGCACGAACTCGGCCTCGTCGATCACGCCCAGCGCCATGCCACGCGCGTTGTCGATCGACCAGCCGCGCTCGCCGAGGTGCCAGTGGAGCGCCGGCGGGTGGCCCGCGCTCGTGATCGTGTAGTCGCCGGTGACGAGGTCGACCTTGATGTGCACTGCGGTGGCCAGCGACTCGTCCGAGTCCTGGCGGAGCAGGAAGTGGTTGGCCGCCGCCATCAGCTCGGCGGGGGGCAGGGCGCCGATCAGGCCACCGAGCGCGCCGGCGAACTGGAGCGCCTGCGGGCCGACCGAGGTGCCCTTGCCGCAGACGTCGACGAGGGCCATCTCGAGCCAGCGCCCCTCGCGCAGGTCGGCGACGAGGAAGTCGCCGGCGTAGCTGGGGCCGTGGGCGGTGATCGTCGCCGACTCCGAGCGCCAGCCGTTGGGCAGCGCGGGCACGACGCCCTGGCGCTGCAGCCGGTCGCGGAGCTGGCTCAGCACCGCCTCGCTCAGCGCCATCGGCAGTCCCGAGCGCTGGCGGCTGGACTGGTGGATCGCCAGCATGATGGCCACGGCGAGGGTCAGCAGGGCGGCCTGGCGGCTCGCGGCGGCGAAGCCCGTCTGGATGGAGGTCCAGTAGGCGACGCCCATCAGCACCGCTGCGAGCACGAGCAGCGGTATGAAGCGGAGCAGCATCAGCCCGAGCATCAGGAAGAGGAACCAGAGCGTCACCGGGACGATGGTCTCGCTCAGCATGCCGATTCCGACGGCACCACCCACGAGCGCCACCAGCACCGTCAGGAGGAACGCCTGGCTGCCGCGCGAACCCGTGCGCCAGCCGGCGACGCGCTGCTGCACGTAGGACACGAGACCGCGCGCGACGGATCCCAGCGCGTTCGACACGACCGAAGAGTAGGTCGCGCCGGGAGCCCCCCGAGGCCGAACCCCGAAAGTCCACCCCTTCGGTCTCGATAGGCTCGTCACATGTCCCTGGTCCCGCTGCAGGCCGACGTCCTCGGCCCGGAGTTCGAGGCGGAGACGATCTCCCTCCCGCCCGACGCCGAGGGTGCCGTCGTCGCGACCCTCGTGCGCCTCAGGCCCGCCCGCCCCAACGGTCGCGCGGTGCTCCACGTGCACGGCTTCGCCGACTACTTCTTCCACACCGAGTACGCCCGGTGGTGGGCCGATCGCGGCTACACTTTCTACGCCCTCGACCTGCGCAAGTACGGCCGGTCACTGCGGGATCACCAGACCCCCCACTACGTCGCCGACCTGGGTGAGTACTTCGCCGAGATCGATCTCGCCTGGTGGCGGATCACGCACCGTGACGGGCACCGCGCGGTGATCGCCTCGGCGCACTCCACCGGTGGCCTCACCGTGCCCCTGTGGGTGCGGGAGCGGCGGCCCGCCGAGCTCGCGGCGATGGTGCTCAACTCCCCCTGGTTCGACATGCACGGTGCCGCGTGGCTGCGCGGCCCGGCGACCCGGCTGGCGATCGAGCGGCTCGGCCGCAGACGCCCGATGCAGGAGGTCCCGCGCCGGATCAGGACCGTCTACGGGCGCTCGCTCCACCGCGAGTACGGCGGGGAGTGGGACTACGACCTGACGTGGAAGCCGATCGAGTCACGCCCGGTCCACGTCGGGTGGCTCCGCGCCGTCCGCCGCGGACACGCGTTGCTCCACGCCGGGCTCGACATCGACCGGCCGACCCTGGTGCTGTCCTCGGCCCGGTCCTTCTTCGGCGAGCAGACCGAGGAGACCGCGGCGACGCACGACATCGTGCTCGACGTCGAGCAGATCCGGCGCTGGGCCTCCTCGGTCGGCCGGCACGTCACGTCGGTCGCGATCGAGGGAGCCGTGCACGACGTCGTGCTGTCGCGCCCCGGCATCCGCACCCGGGTCTACGACGTCCTCGGCACGTGGCTCGAGGCGTGGGTGGAGAAGCCCGAACCCGGCGCCGGCGACGGTCGGGCGGACTAGCTGAGGGCTCGGCTACGGCGGTCGGGCGGGGGCGTACGGCTGCCGACGTCTTCCGCACATCTGCCGATCCGCTACCTGGCGTCGCCAGGAGGGCACCCGGTTGCGGACGGTTGTCCTCGCCGACCGGCCCACCACCGCGCGAAGCATGCTGGTGCCCTCGCCGGCTCGGTGCAGGCAGGGTGTGGGGCGGGGTCATCGTCGGCGCGGTTGCGGGATGCCGGGTGGGTCCGGCTCGCCGATCCGGGTGGTGACGGATGCGTCGCGCCGGTAGCGGTGGCCATGAGGGCTGGTCCACTCGAGCGCCCCCGACCGGTGGCCTCGTAGCGCCAGGCGTTGTGGGTCTTGAGCCGGTCATGCGACCGGCACAGCGCGGCGAGGTCGTCGCTCTGCGTGGGCCCGGGCCGCGGTCTGTCCCCTGCTGCGGCGTCCGCGTCGTAGGGGATGACGTGGTCGACGCCACAGCCGCGGTCCGGACGCGAGCACCACGGAAACACACACGTGCGGTCGCGCAGGACGACCTGCTCACGCAGCCGGTCAGGGACCGCGTAGCCCGCTGCAGTGAGCTCCGTGTTGAGGTCGATGACCGGCCTGATCGTGACCTTGGTGCGCGAGTCGGCGCACCAGTCGCGGATGTGGTCGAGCAGCACCAGCCGCTGCCTTCCACCACCCGCGCAGCCCCACTAGGACAGTCTCGTCCCCGCTGGGACACCCGGATCCGGGTGGTTGAGCGGGGTCGTGACCGCTCGAGGACGCCCGGTCGGCCCGAACCCAGCGCGGCGAGAGTGGCAGCGCCGTGGGCGAGTGCGCGGTCGGGCCCACGAACCTCCCCGCCGACCCGCCACGATCACCAGTGCAATGCTGCTCACTGACAGGGGGTGGTGGCCGTGAGCGATGAGTTCTACGCGGATGCGCCGTTGTACGACCGGTTGTTTCCCGGCAGCGTCCAGGCGGTCGACTTCTACAGGGCCGCGGCCGACCGGCAGGGTGCGGGCGCGCGTGTCCTCGAGCTCGGGTCCGGCACCGGGCAGAAGCTGATCGCGATCGCGCTCGACGGCCACCCGTGCACGGGACTCGAGCTCTCGCCGCACATGCTCGCCGAGGCGAGGCGCAAGGCCGACGAGCGCGGCGTGGACGTGGAGTGGGTGCAGGGCGACATGCGCGAGGTCGACCTGGGCCGCGCGTTCGACCTCGTGGTCATCGCCGCCAACTCCTTGCTCCACCTGCACGCCGTCGATGACCTGGTGGGCTGCTTGCGGGCGGTGCGCCGGCACCTCGCGCCCGGGGCGCGGCTCGTGCTCGACGTGTTCAACCCGAGCGTGCGGATGCTCGCCGAGGCTGACGGCGTCCGCCGCCGGCGGGACGCGTTGTCGTTCGTGGACCCCGACCGTGGCGTCGTGCGGGTCGACGTCGCGGAGGCGTACGACGCGGCCGCGCAGGTGACCCACGGGACGTGGTACCTCAGGAGCGACTCCGAGGCCGACGCCATCGTGGTGCCACTGGCGATCCGGAGCATCTTCCCCCAGGAGCTGCCGGTGCTGCTCTCCCTCAGCGGCATGCGGCTGATGGAGCGCTTCGGCGACTGGTCAGGCGCACCGTTCACCTCAGAGTCACCGCTGCAGGTCTGCGTCTGCGAGCCGGCCTGAACCCAGGCATGCCCCCGGGGAGCCTGCTCAGGAGACGAGGGCGACGAGGGCCACGACCCCCACGACGGCGATCACGGCGCGGAGCAGGCCGGGCGGCAGCCGCCGCCCGACGCCGGCGCCGATCTGACCGCCCACGACCGAGCCGAGCGCGATGAGGCCGGCGACCTCCCAGTCGATCTCGGCGACCGCGATGAAGACGACGGCGGCGATCGCGTTGACGATGAGGGCGAGGACGTTCTTGGTGGCGGTGTGACGCTGCATGGAGTCGGCGACGCCGATGCCGAGGATCGCCATCAGCAGCACGCCCTGGGCCGCGCCGAAGTAGCCGCCGTAGACACCGGCCAGCGCGACCGCCGGCCACACCCACCACACGCCGTGGTCGGGGATGCCACCGCGCTCCTCCGCGCGAGCGGCCACCGAGCGCTGGATGCGCGGGCCCAGCACGACCAGCACCACGCCGAGGCCGATCAGCGCCGGCACGATGGTGTCGAAGGCTGCGGACGGCAGCCACAGCAGCAGCAGCGCCCCGGCGGTGCCGCCGATCAGCGACGCCGCCCCCAGCCGCAGCACCCGCGCCCGCTGGCCGGCGAGCTCGCGCCGGTAGCCGATGACCCCCGACACGCTGCCCGGCACCAGGCCGACGTTGTTGCTGACGTTGGCCGTCACCGGAGGGACGCCGAACGCCAGGAGGGTCGGGAACGTGATCAACGTTCCCGACCCCACCACAGTGTTGATGGTGCCGGCCGCCACTCCTGCGAGGACGACCAGCACCGCTTCGGTCGGACTCACTGGCCGGCAGGCGCTCCGGGGTCAGTGGGCTCGTCGCCCTCGGTCGCGGTCGCCGGGTCGATCGAGCGGGAGCCACGTCCCGGGTTGGCGGCGCTCTCGGCCTCGGCGATCGCCTGCTGGACCGCCTCGTTGGTCGCGCGCATCTCCGGGTCGGCCGACGAGCGGGGCAACTGCGGCTCGGTCGGGCCCATGTCCACGCGGGTGCGCGGGGTGGCGTCCTTGGGGATGCCGGCGATCTCGTGGATCGAGGAGCCCAGGCCCTCCATCGCCTTGGTGATCTCCGAGGGGATGACCCACACCTTGTTGGCGCTGCCCTCGGCGATCTTCGGCATCATCTGGAGGTACTGGTAGGCGAGCAGCGACTGGTCGGGCTGGCCGTCGTGGATGGCCTGGAAGACCGTCTGGATCGCCTGACCCTCACCCTGTGCCCGCAGGATCTGCGCCTCACGGTCGGCCTGCGCGCGCAGGATCTGTGCCTCCCGGTCGCCCTCTGCCGACAGGATCGACGACTGCTTCTCGCCCTCCGCGGTGAGGATGGCGGCCTGGCGGCCACCCTCCGCGGTGAGGATCTGGGCGCGCTTGTCGCGGTCGGCCCGCATCTGCTTCTCCATCGAGTCCTTGATCGACGGCGGCGGGTCGATGCCCTTGAGCTCGACGCGGTTGACCCGGATGCCCCACTTGCCGGTCGCCTCGTCGAGCACGCCCCGCAGGCGGGTGTTGATCTCGTCGCGGCTGGTGAGCGTCTCCTCGAGGTCCATGCCACCGACGATGTTGCGCAGGGTCGTCATGGTCAGCTGCTCGACGGCCTGGATGTAGTTGGCGATCTCGTAGGTCGCCGCCACCGGGTCGGTCACCTGGAAGTAGATGACCGTGTCGATCGACACCACCAGGTTGTCCTCGGTGATGACCGGCTGGGGCGGGAAGCTCACGACCTGCTCGCGCAGGTCGATCAGGTAGCGCACCTTGTCGACGAACGGAACGACGATGTTGAGTCCTGCCGACAGCGTCCCCTTGTACTTGCCGAAGCGCTCGACGATCGCAGCCCGTGCCTGGGGCACGATGCGGACCGTCTTGGCGAGCATGACGACGACGAACAGGATGACGAGCACGAGCAGGACGAGCAATGCGGACGGCACTGGTCTCCCCCGATCTTGGTGTGGACGTGTGGGTGTGCGGGTCTGTGAGGCGGTGGCTGCGGGTCGCTCAGGGCTCGAGCGTGGCCACCGGGTGGACGTAGGCGGTCGCGCCCTTGATCTGGAGGATCTCGACGGTCTCCCCCGGTGCGATCCGCAGGTTCTCGTCGTAGGGCAGGGCCGACCAGATCTCGCCGGACACCTTGATCCGGCCGGGCGCCAGGCCGGTGATCTCCTCGGTCACCAGGCAGCGCGAGCCGACCAGCTTGCCGTGGCCGAGGGAGAGCTCGGGACCGCTGTGCAGCCGCTTGACGAAGCTCGGACGGACGAAGACCAGCATCGCGGTCGCGGCGCCGAGGGCGACGAGCACCTGCACGACGAGCGGCAGGCCCAACAGGGCCGCGACCATGCCGACGACCGCACCGGCGGCGAGCATGGCCAGGATGAGGTCGAGGCTGAACATCTCGGCGACGCCCAGCACGATCGAGAGGCCGAGCCAGGTCTCCCAGAGGTGGTCGCGGATCCAGTCCATGGCCCGACCCTATCGAGTGCGCCATGAGGCGCGCCGGTGGACGCGCTAGTCGATCCGGCGCCGGGCGGCGAAGCGCCCGTCGGAGTGGCTCAGCAGGAGCGGCATGCCGAACGCGGCCGACAGCGACTCGGCCGTGACCACGTCGTCGATGGGGCCGGAGTCGACCACCCGGCCCTCGCGCAGCAGCAGCGCGTGCGTGAAGCCCGGCGGGATCTCCTCGACGTGGTGGGAGACCAGCACCGTCGCCGGCGAGTCCGGGTCGAGGGCCAGCCGCGACAGGGTCGCCACCAGGTCCTCACGCCCGCCGAGGTCGAGACCCGCGGCCGGCTCGTCGAGCAGCAGCAGCTCGGGGTCGGTCATCAGCGCCCGCGCGACCTGCACGCGCTTGCGCTCCCCCTCGCTGAGGGTGCCGAAGGTGCGCTCGGCCAGGTGGTCGGCCCCGACCTCGGCGAGCAGGTCGGCGGCCCGGTCGTGGTCGAGCTCGTCGTAGGCCTCGCGCCACCGGCCCAGGACGCCGTAGGAGGCGGACACCACCACGTCCCTGACCAGCTCGGAGCGCGGGATGCGGTCGGCGAGCGCCGCACTGGTGAGGCCGATGCGCGGACGCAGCTCGAAGACGTCGGTCGTGCCGAGCACCTCGTCCAGGATGCCCGCGACGCCGGACGTCGGGTGCAGCTGCGCGGCGGCGACCTGCAGCAGGGTGGTCTTGCCGGCGCCGTTGGGCCCGAGCACCACCCAGCGCTCGTCGTCCTCGACCACCCAGCTCACGTCGTCGAGCAGCAGCGACCGGCCACGGCGCACCGTGACCCCGGCGAGCTCGATGACGGCGACCATGGCCGTCACCCTATCCAGCATCGTGGGCAGGGCCCCGCCTGACACGACGGGCGGAGGACGACGAGTAACGTCGCCCGCGATGTCGCGAACGTCCCTCGCCCTTCCCCACTCGGCGACCCTCGCCTGGTGGCTGACCGCCTGGCTGCGCGGGCACGAGCAGACCGACCACGTGCTCGATGCGCTCGCCGACGACACCCACCTGCTGCACGGCGGCTCCGCCCTCGACCTGCTGCTGCAGGCCAGGAGCACCGGGGCCTCGTACGCCGGACTGGCGCTGCCGGTGGACGGCGACCCGCTGGGCCTGGGCGGACCGCACGACTTCAACGCCGCCGCGCTCGAGGCGGGGCAGGCGGTGGTGGCGGGCGATCTGGGGCTGGTGCCCGACGAGCAGGGCGAGACCGTGCAGTGGCACCCCTTCGCGGCGTCGCGCCGCCAGCTCCCCGACGTCGGTGAGGCCGACCGGTCGTTGCGGGCCGCGCTCCTCGCGGCGGCGGGCGACCTCGCGGCGCTCGACGTCGCGCGGTGGCGGCCGGAGGCCGCCGACGCGCTGATGAACCTGCACCACCGGCCCGACCTCGACGCGCCACTGGGCACCCCGCCACGCTGCGTCGACCTCGCCGCGCGCGGCCTCCAGGCCTGGGCGATCGTCGACCTCGCGCTGGCCGACGACGGCGGCGCGCTGTCCTCGTTCGAGGTCGAGCAGCGTCGCGACCTGCTGCGGCCGCTGGGCCGCGCCGCCCGGCGTGCGGTCGTGGCGGCCTGCTCGCCCGAGGTGTGGCCCGAGGCCTGGATCGGCGGCTAGGACGTCGACCAGACGCCCAGCACGTTGCCGACCGGGTCGCTGAGCCCGAGGTGATCGTGCCGCCCGCGGGACGGACCGGGGCGACGTGATCGGCGCGGCGGGTCTAGCCTTCTGAGCACGATGGAAGACGAGCCGAAGACTCTCCTGGTCACCCTCACGGGCAAGGACCGCCCTGGCGTCACCTCAGCGATCTTCGCGGCCCTCGCCGGCGCCGGGGTCGAGGTCCTCGACATCGAGCAGATCGTGCTGCGCCGTCGGCTGGTGCTCGGCATCCTGGTGACCGCGCCGCGCGACTGGAAGCGGCTGCGCGACGTCATCGAGCGCACCGCCGCCGACCTGGGGATGAGCGTCGAGGTCGAGCGCGGCGCGGGCGACAACCGCAGCCGACCCGGCGACCGCTCGCACATCACGATCATCGGGCGCCCGCTCAAGGCCTCGGCGATCTCGGCGATCGCGGGCCGCATCGCCGACTCGGGCGCCAACATCGACCGGATCGAGCGGATGGCGCGCTACCCGGTCACCGCCATCGAGATGCACGTCTCGGGCGCGCCGGCCGACACCCTGCGCCCCCTGCTGTCCGTCGAGGCGGTCAAGCAGGGCATCGACCTCGCCGTGCAGCGCGACTCGCTGCACCGCCGCGGCATCCGGCTGATCGTCATGGACGTCGACTCCACGCTCATCCAGGGCGAGGTCATCGAGATGCTCGCCGCCCACGCCGGCCAGCAGGCCGAGGTCGCCCGGGTCACCGAGGCGGCGATGCGCGGCGACCTCGACTTCGAGGCCTCCCTGCGCGAGCGCGTCGCGCTGCTCGAGGGCGTCCCGGAGTCCGCGCTCGACGAGGTCTACCGCTCGATCGAGCTGGCGCCGGGAGCGCGCACGATGGTGCGCACGCTGCGCCGGCTGGGCTACCGCTTCGCCATCGTCTCCGGCGGCTTCACCCAGATCACCGACCGGCTCAGGGCCGACCTCGGCATCCACTTCGCGCGCGCCAACCAGCTCGAGGTGGTCGACGGCCGGCTCACCGGCCGCATCGTCGGCGACGTCGTCGACCGGGCCGGCAAGGCGGCGGCGTTGCGCGAGTTCGCGGCGGAGGTCGGCGTCCCGCTCGACGCCGTCATTGCCATCGGCGACGGCGCCAACGACCTCGACATGCTGAACGCCGCGGGGCTCGGCATCGCCTACAACGCCAAGCCGATGGTGCGCGACGCCGCGGACACGTCGGTCAACGTGCCCTACCTCGACGCGATCCTCTATCTGCTGGGCATCTCCCGCGAGCAGATCGAGGAGGCCGACGCCGCCGTGGGCATCACCACGCCGGCGCCGCCACTCACCGACTGACCGTGGCCGGGCGTACGCCGACGGCGACGCAGCCGCCCACGTCCGGGTCGGCCACCACGTGGGGGTCCAGCCCGGCGGCCGCCATGGCGGCCGTCGTCAGCGGCGCCTGGGCAGGGCTCGTCTCCACCAGCAGCACTCCCCCGGGCGCGAGCCAGCCGACGGCGTCGTGCGCGAGGCGCCGGTGCAGGTCGACCCCGTCGGCTCCCCCGTCGAGCGCGACCAGCGGCTCGTGCTCGCGCGCCTCGGGCGGCATGTCGGCGACCCGGTCGGTCGGCACGTAGGGGGCGTTGGCCGCCAGCACGTCCACCCGGCCGCGCAGGCCGGGCGGGAGTGCGTCGTAGAGGTCACCGAGGTGCAGTGCGGCCGACGGCGCGTTGGCCCGGGCGCAGTCGAGCGCGGCCGGGCTCACGTCGGCGGCGTGCACCTGCGCCCCGCTGCCCTCCAGGCACGCGGCGACCGGCGCGACGCCGCAGCACATCTCCACCACGACGGGCCGCGATCCGGCGACCCGGCGGTCGGACCGCGCGAGGTGGTCGAGGGTCGTGCGCGCCAGCAGCTCGGTGCGCCGGCGCGGCACGAAGACGCCCGCGGCGACCACGAGGCGGCGTCCGAGGAAGCCGGCCCAGCCCAGCACCGTCTCGAGGGGCTCGCCGGCGACGCGCCGGGCGAGGAGCGCCTCCAGCTCCCCGTCGGAGGTGGCGGCCTCCTCGAGCAGGACGGCCTCCTCCTCGGCCCACACGCACCCGGCGGCACGCAGCCGGGCCACGACGTGCCGAGCGCTCACGCGGCCCCGGGGTGGAACGCCTCCAGGCGGGCGGTGCCGGGGCCGAGGTCGGCCCAGTCGCCCGCGACGGCGAAGACCGCGACCGCCGACGTCGGGAACCCGCGCGTCATCATGGCGGTCGCCGCCTCGGTGTCGCCCTCGCCATCGTCGACCAGCTCGGCGAGCGAGGCGATCGTGGGGTTGTGCCCGATGACGACGAGCGTGCGTACGTGGGCCGGGGTGTCGCGCAGCAGGTCGAAGGCGGAGTCGGTGCCGGCGGCGTAGAGGGCCTCGGACAGCTCCCTGCCGTCGGGGTCCCACCCGGCGCCGGCGGCGACACCCTCCCACGTCTGCTGCGTGCGGAGCGCGTCGGAGACCAGTGCCGCGTCGGGGTCGACGTCGTGCTCGCCCAGCCACCGCCCGGCGGCCTCCGCGTCGGCGCGACCCCGATCGGCCAGCGCGCGCGCGTGGTCGGTGGGAGCGCTGTGCTCGGCCTTGGCGTGCCGCATCACGACCAGCCGCCGGCCCGCTCCGGCCGCGTCACTCACTGACTCCTGCATTGCCTCACCATCCCAGCCGCTAGCCTGCCTGTCATGCCCAAGGGACCACTCATGATCATCGGTGGCGCCGAGGACAAGATGCGCAAGCCGACGATCCTCAAGCACTTCGTCGCACTCAGCGGTGGCAGGGACGCGCACATCGCGGTGATCCCCACGGCGTCCTCGCTCGGCCGCGAGGTCGTCGACGTCTACGACGCGCTGTTCACCAAGTTCGGGGCGGCCCGCGTCGACGCCGTACGCCCCGAGTCGCGCGACGAGGCCCACGACCCGGTGCTGGTGAAGGCGATCGACGAGGCCACCGGCGTGTTCATGACGGGCGGCAACCAGCTCAAGCTGTCCGCCATCGTGTGCGGCACGCCCGTCGGCGAGGCGATCCGGCGCGCGCACGAGCGCGGCGCGGTGGTGGCGGGCACGTCCGCCGGCGCCAGCGTCCAGTCCTCCCACATGGTCGCCTTCGGCGTGGGCGGGTCGACCGCCAAGCAGCGGATGACGCAGGTGGCGGCAGGGCTGGGTCTCATCGAGTCCGCGGTCGTCGACCAGCACTTCGACCAGCGCAACCGCTACGGCCGGCTGCTGATGATCGTCGCGCAGAGCCCGCAGCTGCTGGGGATCGGCGTCGACGAGGACACCTGCGGCCTCCTGGAGGACGTCGACGGCGACACCGTCATGCGGGTCCTCGGCAAGGGTGCGGTCACCATCTTCGACGGCTCCCGGATGGTGTCCGACGCCTACGAGGCCGCCCGCTCCAAGCCGCTGCTCGCGAGCGGCGTCGTCCTCCACACCCTCCCCGAGGACGCCGTGTTCAACCTGACCACCCGCACGCTCGTGCCGCAGCCCCCGGCCGTCCAGCAGGAGGACGCCGACGAGCTCGCCGAGGCGGGACGCGACCTGCGCCAGCTGGCCCGCGACATCGCCGCCGCCGACGCGACCCCCGCCGCCATCCGGCGACGGCTCAAGCTGCGTCGCAGCAAGCCCGCCGAGACCCCCAGCCAGCCCCCCAGCCAGCCCACCGACGGAGACAGTGCATGAGCGAGCGGCCCACACCGGACCTGGAGATCATGGAGACGCGCGTCTACCGCGGCGCCAACGTCTGGTCGTACGACAAGTCGATCCACCTCGTGGTCGACCTCGGCTCGCTCGAGCAGTTCCCCACCAACACCCTCCCCGGCTTCACCGACGACCTGGTGTCGATGCTGCCGGGCCTGCGGGAGCACTCGTGCTCGCGCGGGCGCCGCGGCGGCTTCCTGGAGCGGCTCAACGAGGGCACCTGGCTCGGTCACGTCGCCGAGCACGTCGCCCTCTCCCTCCAGCAGCTCGTCGGCCATGACATCCGCCGGGGCAAGACCCGCCAGGTCAAGGGCCACCCCGGCCGCTACAACATCATCTACGGCTACATCGAGGAGAACGTCGGCCTCACCGCGGGCAGCCTCGCCGTGCGGCTGGTCAACCACCTGGTCGAGGGCGACCCGGACTTCGACTGGGAGACCGAGCGCGACGAGTTCATCCGCCGCGCCGAGCGGACGGCGTTCGGCCCCTCGACGCAGGCCATCGTCGACGAGGCGGTCTCGCGCGACATCCCGTGGATCCGGCTCAACCAGTACTCCCTCGTCCAGCTCGGCCAGGGCGTCCACGCGAAGCGGATCCGCGCCACGATGACCTCCGAGACGTCGTCGATCGCGGTCGACATCGCCTCCGACAAGGACCTCACCACCAAGCTCCTCGGCGCCGCCGGGCTGCCCGTGCCCAAGCAGGAGTCGGTCCGCTCCGTCGACCAGGCCGTCGCTGCAGCGCGCCGCATCGGCTACCCGGTGGTGCTCAAGCCGCTCGACGGCAACCACGGCCGCGGCGTGTGCCTCGACCTGCAGGACGAGGCAGACGTGCGCACGGCGTTCCCGATCGCGGAGGGGCAGTCGCGACGCGGCACCGTCATCGTCGAGTCCTTCGTGACCGGCAAGGACTACCGCTGCCTGATCATCGACGGCCGGATGGTCGCGATCGCCGAGCGCGTGCCGGCCTCCGTGACCGGCGACGGCACCTCGACGGTGGAGCAGCTCGTCGAGCTGACCAACGCCGACCCGCGGCGCGGCGTGGGCCACGAGAAGGTGCTGACCCGGATCAAGGTCGACGAGGCGGCCATCGAGGTGCTCGCCGACCAGGGCCACACGCTCGACTCGGTGCCCGCCGAGGGCGAGACCGTCAAGCTGGCCCTCACCGGCAACATGTCGACGGGCGGCATCTCGATCGACCGCACCTTCGAGGCGCACCCGGAGAACGTCGAGATCGCCGAGGAGGCCGCCCGCATGGTGGGCCTCGACATCGCCGGCATCGACTTCATCTGCCCCGACATCACCGAGCCGGTCCGCGAGGCCGGCGGCGCGATCTGCGAGGTCAACGCCGCGCCGGGCTTCCGGATGCACACGCACCCCACCATCGGCGAGCCGCAGTTCATCGCCAAGCCGGTGGTCGACATGCTGTTCCCGCCGGGCGCCCCGTCGCGGATCCCGATCGTCGCCGTCACCGGCACCAACGGCAAGACGACGACGAGCCGGATGATCAGCCACATCTTCAAGGGGATGGGCCGCAAGGTCGGCATGACCTCCACCGACGGCGTCGTGATCGACGAGCGCCTGGTGATCCGCGCCGACGCCTCCGGCCCGCGCTCGGCGCGCATGGTCCTGCAGAACCCCCGCGTCGACTTCGCGGTCTTCGAGGTCGCCCGCGGTGGCATCCTGCGCGAGGGCCTGGGCTACGAGCGCAACGACGTGGCGGTGGTGCTCAACGTGCAGCCCGACCACCTCGGGCTGCGCGGCATCGACACCGTCGAGCAGCTCGCGGACGTCAAGGCCGTCATCGTCGAGGCCGTGCCCCGCGACGGCCACGCCGTCCTCAACGCCGACGACCCGCTGGTGCGCGCGATGCGTCGCAAGTGCTCGGGCCAGGTCGTGTGGTTCTCCATGGAGGAGCCCGGCAGCGAGGTGCGCGACATGATCGACGCGCACTGCCGCCGCGGGGGCAAGGCCATCGTGCTCAACCCGACCGAGCGGGGCGAGATGATGGTCGTCCAGCACGGCCGCCGGGAGATGCAGCTGGCGTGGACCCACCTGCTGCCCTCGACGTTCAGCGGGCGCGCGCGGATGAACGTCCAGAACGCGCTCGCCGCCGCGGCCGCAGCCTTCGCCGCCGGCGCGCCCCTGCACGACATCCGTCAGGGCCTGCGCACCTTCTCCACCAACTACTACCTCTCCCCCGGCCGCCTCAACGAGGTCGAGGTCAACGGCGTCAACGTGATCGTCGACTACTGCCACAACGCACCCGGCATGCGGATGCTCGGCGACTTCGTGGACCGGGTGGGCGAGTCGTTGGAGTCCTCGCACCACCTGGCCCGGCCCTCGCGCATCGGCATCATCGCCACCGCCGGTGACCGGCGCGACCAGGACATGGTCGAGCTGGGCCACATCGCCGCCCAGCACTTCGACGTGTGCATCGTGCGCGAGGACGTCGCGCTGCGCGGCCGCGAGCGGGGGGCGACCGCCGCGCTGGTGCTGGAGGGCGTACGCACGGCCATGGCCGAGGGCGCGCGCTGCAAGCAGGCCGAGCTGGTGCTCGACGAGCTCGAGGCCGTGCGGCACGCGATGAGCCGCGCCAACCGGGGCGACCTGGTCGTGGTCTGCGTCGACAAGCACGCCGAGGTGATGGCCGAGCTGGAGCACTGGTCGGAGGTGGCCCAGGCCGGCTCGACGACCAACCCCGACGCGCCCGCGGCCGATCCCGACTACACGCCGGCCGCCAGCTCCTGAGGTTTGGCTCGCGGAGGGAAGGGCAGGGTGCGGGCATGACTCGACGCACCCCGCTGCTCCTCGCCGTCCTGCCCCTGCTCCTGGGGGCGTTGGCCGTCCCCTCGACGGCGCACGCCGTCGTCGACCACGACCGGCGCGCCACCGCACGCCCGAAGGTGGGCACCTACGAGGGCACGTTCGGACCGAAGGGCCAGAAGTCCGCCTTCTCCCTCGACGTGGTCAAGCGCAAGGGCGGGCTGTCGGTGAGCCGGGCCGTCGTGTTCTACCGGTGCGGCAAGGACACCGAGGGCGAGGAGGGCTACACCACCTACACGCGGGTGAAGGTCCGCAAGGGCCGCTTCAGCAAGTCCTCGATCGTCGACATCGCCGGCCGCTTCACCAGCCGCACCAAGGTCAGGGGCTCGGCCAACCCGGCGCCCGGGCTGTTCGGGTGCAAGGGCAAGCCCAAGCCGTTCAGCGCGACGTGGGTGGGCCCGACGGCGTCGCGCGGCGGCACGTTCGCCGGCACGGACGCGACGGGTGCCCCGGTGTCCTTCGTGCTCGAGGCGGGCGGGAAGGTGCTCGACGACCTCGCGGTCACCCGCAAGCTCGTCTGCGGCACCCACTCCTACGGCGACCTCTCCAGCTTCGGCCGCTCGCTGGTCCACCACGACGGCAGCGTCTCCCACACCTTCCTCGACGACTTCTACCCGGCGACCTTCACCTACTCCGTCGCGCTCGACCCGGCGGGCGGGGCGTCCGGGAGCTACCGCGTCAGCGGCCCCGAGTGCGACACCGGCGACGTGCCGTTCACGGCCGCCAAGGCCGGCTGAGCCCCACCGCCGGCCGCGCGCACCTTGGCCGACAGCACCTCGGGGCTGTCGGGGGTGCCGCCGTGGGCGGCGATCCAGTCGTAGACCTCCTGGCGCTCCGCGTGGCACATCAGGCCGACGACGTCGCCCGGCGCCGCCTGCCCGACCAGTGACGCCAGGCAGGCGACCTCGGTGGTGTGGGTCTCGATCTCGGTGACACCGACCCGGGCGGCGCCGGCTCGCAGGAGCACGTCGATCTCGTCCATCGTGCGGCCGCGGAGATACCACTCCTTGTGGCCGATCGCGACGACGTCGCTGCCCTTCGCGCCGATCTCGCCTAGCGCGTCGATCAGCTCGTCGGTGCGGTCGCCGACGGCGCCGAGGCCGAGCAGCAGGCGCGCGCCGGGACGTCGTACGCCGCCCATGATCTCGAGCAGCGCCTCCAGGCCCGCCTCGTTGTGGGCGAGGTCCATCACGACCGAGACGTCGCCGGGGAGGGAGAAGAAGTTCATCCGCCCGGGGTTGTGCTCGGCGTCGGGGAGGAACGACGTGAGGCCGGCGACGACGTGCTCGCGCGCGATCCCGACGGCGAGGGACGCCGAGGCGGCGGCGAGCGCGTTCTCGATGTTGAAGCGCGACAGGCCGGCGAGCGTCATGGGGACGTCGACCAGCTCGACCAGCGGGTCGGGGTCGGCCCCCGGGGCCAGGACGGTGATCCAGCCGTCGATCACCGTGGTGGCGCGCCCGCCGTCGGTGAGCACGTCGCGCACGGCCGGCGAGTCGGGGTCGCGGCTGAAGATCCACGGTCGGGCGGAGATGACGCCCCGCATCGCGAGGACGCGCGGGTCGTCGCCGTTGAGCACCGCCCAGCCGCCCTTGCGGGTGATCCGCGGGACCACCGACTTGACCTCGGCGAGCTGGTCGACCGTGTCGATGCCCTGGAGCCCGAGATGGTCGGCGGTCACGTTGGTCACCACCGACACGTCGTTGCGGGTGATGCCGATGCCCTTGAGCAGGATGCCGCCGCGGGCGGTCTCGGTCACGGCGAGCTGCACGCCGTCGAGTCCCAGCGCCCGCGCGGCGCCGGAGGGTCCGGAGTAGTCGCCCGCCTCGACGAGCACGCCGTCGCGGTAGATGCCGTCGGTGTTGGACCAGCCGGCCACCAGCCCGCTGGTGCGGGCGACGTGGGCGATCATCCGGCTCGTCGTGGTCTTGCCGTTGGTGCCGGTGACGGCGACGACCGGGATGGTGGGCGTGATCGTGGTGGGCGTGTCTCCGACGGGTGCGGCGGCCACCTCCGCCGCAGCGGCGCCGAGGGCCGCCTCCACGTCGGGCGTCGGCAGCGCGTCGATGGCCCGGGCCACCGCCTCCCCCAGGGCCCGGGCCCGCCCGCGGTCGCGCCACGGATAGGCCACGACCACGACGTCGGGGTCGCTCGTCGGGCGGACGCGGACCGCCAGCCGGCGCGTTCCGGCCTCGGCCGCGACCGCGCGCACCAGGCGCTCGACCGCGCGCAGGGCGAAGCGCTGGCGGAACCCCGAGCCCGGTGTGCCGGGACGGGTCGTGCGCAGCCCGATGCGGCGCGCGAACCGCAGCACCCGCTCCTCGTCGGCCTCGGTGATCGTGGAGACGTCGAGCGTGAGCTTGATCGCCGCGCGCGGGAAGTAGAGGTTGGGTCCTTCGAGGACGCGCAGCTCGGCGAGTGAGGTCACGCGCGCAAACTACCGAAGCACGGCGCCGGTGCTACAGGCCCATCGCGTGGAACCCGCCGTCGACGTGGACGATCTCACCGGTCGTGGCCGGGAAGAAGTCGCTGAGCAGGGCCACGACGGCCTGGGCGGTCGGGGTGTGGTCGGACTCGTCCCACCCGAGGGGCGCGCGGTCCTTCCACGCCGACTCGAGGTCGCCGAACCCCGGGATCGCCTTGGCGGCGAGGGTCTTCAGCGGCCCGGCGGAGACGAGGTTGCAGCGGATCCCCTCGGGGCCGAGGTCGCGCGCGACGTAGCGCGAGGTGTTCTCCAGCGCGGCCTTCGCCACGCCCATCCAGTCGTACGCCGGCCACGCGGTGGTGGCGTCGAAGGTCAGCCCGACGATCGACGAGCCGCGCGAGAGCAGCGGCCTGGTCGCGACGGCCAGCGACTTCAGCGAGTACGCCGAGACCTGCACGGCCTGTGCGACGTCGTCCCACGGACCGTCCATGAACTTGCCGCCCAGCAACGTGTCGGGGTTGCCGTAGGCGATCGAGTGGACGACGCCGTCGAGGCCGTCCACGTGCTCGCGGACCTGGTCGGCCAGGCCGGCGAGGTGGCTCTCGTCGGTGACGTCGAGCTCCAGCACCGGGGGCTCCTCCGGGAGCCGCTTGGCGATGCGCCGGGTGATGCCGAGCGCGCGGCCGAAGTTGGAGATCAGCACCGTCGCGCCCTGCTCCTGGGCGACCTTGGCGGTGGCGAAGCCGATGGAGCTGTCCATCGTCACGCCGGCGACCAGGATGCGCTTGCCGTCGAGGATTCCCATGTCTGTGGACCTTTCGTGTCGGGTCGTGGTCGGGCAGAGGAGGTGGCGGAGCAGGTGGGGGCGTCAGTGGCCCATGCCGAGGCCGCCGTCGACGGGGATCACGGCGCCGGTGACGTAGGCGGCGCCGTCGGAGGCGAGCCAGGTGACGGCGGACGCGACCTCGGCGGGCGTGGCGTAGCGACCCAGCGGGACCTGCGTCCTGATCGCGGCCTTCTGCTCGTCGGTGAGGACGTCGGTCATGTCGGTCTCGACGAAGCCGGGCGAGACGACGTTGGTGGTGATCGAGCGGCTGCCCAGCTCGCGGGCGAGCGAGCGCGCGAGGCCGACGAGGCCGGCCTTCGACGCGGCGTAGTTGACCTGCCCGGCCGAGCCGAGCAGGCCGACCACCGACGAGATCAGGATGATGCGCCCGCGGCGCAGGCGCAGCATGCCCTTCGCGGCCCGCTTGGCGAGCCGGAACGTGCCGGTGAGGTTGGTGTCGATGACCGACGACCAGTCGTCCTCGCTCATCCGCAGCAGCAGCGTGTCCTTGGTGATGCCGGCGTTGGCCACCAGGACCTCGACCGGGCCGTGGGCCTCCTCGACCTGGGCGAACGCCGCGTCGACGGCGTCCGGGTCGGTGATGTCGCAGCGCACGTCGAGCGCGCCGTCGGGCGCGCCGCCGTTGCGGGTGGTGACCGCCACCTTGTCGCCCTGGGCGATGAACGCCTCGGCGATCGCGCGGCCGATCCCGCGGTTGCCTCCCGTCACCAGGACGGACCGGGGCGCGGGGGTGGTTCCGGGAATCTCGCTCACGCTCCCCGACGCTAGTGATTACCGGGGGGTATCCGGAATCACGCCGCGCCGCCCGCCCGGGTCACTCGTCCTCGAGGCGGAAGCCGACCTTCATGCCGACCTGGAAGTGCTCGACGGCCCCGTCCTTGGCCTGGCCGCGGACCTGGGTGACCTCGAACCAGTCGATGTGGCGCAGCGTCTTGCCGGCCCGCTCGATGCCGTTGCGGATGGCCTGGTCGATGCCGTCCGGAGACGTCCCGACGATCTCGGTGACGCGGTAGGTGCGGTCGGTCATGCTTCCTCCTGGTGAGCGTCGTGCGGACCGTCCCCGGGCCCGTGGTTCTCCGAGCCTAGCGACGTAGACTCGACCCCATGGCCAAGTCCGATGCCGTGCGCATCACCACGGCTCGCAGCAACGCCGCCGACGACATGCGTTCGCGCCAACGGCGCTACGCGTGGTCGATGAGCATCCGCCTGGTGTGCTTCGTCGCCGCCGTCGCGGTCGGCCCGGGGGCGCTGCGGTGGGTGCTCGTCGCGGCCGCCGTCTTCCTGCCGCTCTTCGCCGTGGTCATGGCCAACGCCAACGACCAGCGTCACGACGGATTCACGCTTCCGGCCAACGCCGGGGCCCACGAACTCGCGGCGAAGGACGACACGGACTGAGGAAAACCTCTGTCGGGCGCGGTGCGCGACAAGTTTGGTTTTCATCCACCCGTCTGGAATGATTCACCGTGCGAGCGCAGCATCCCCCGTCTGCGCGAGCTCTGAGTGCCGGACAGCTTCCCCCCGTGGCTGTCCGGCACTTCTCATGTCCGGCGGAGCCCCGCCGTACCCCCTGCCGAGAGGACGCCGATGGACCCCGACCGTGACATCTGCTCGGCCAAGGGCTGCCAGGCCGACGCCGTGTGGGACCTCCAGTGGAACAACCCCAAGATCCACACCCCCGAGCGCCGCAAGTCGTGGCTCGCGTGCGAGGAGCACCGCTCCTCGCTGTCCGACTTCCTGGGCGCCCGCGGCTTCCTAAAGGACGTCGTGGAGCACCGGACCGAGCGCTGAGTCCCGGACGTCATGGGAGTGCCCGGCGCTCAGCCCCCGATGGCGGACATCGGGCGGTCGGGCTGGAGGAAGGTCTCGTCGTCGATGCCGTGCCCGGCACGCTTGCCGACCATCGCGATGACCCAGCGCTCCGCGATCTCCTCGTCGCCGGCGCCCGAGCGCAGCGCCGTGCGCAGGTCGGACTCCTCGCGGGCGAAGAGGCAGTTGCGCACCTGACCGTCGGCGGTCAGCCGGACGCGGTCGCAGTCGCCGCAGAACGGACGGGTCACCGAGGCGATGATCCCGACGGTCGCCGGGCCGCCGTCGACGTCGAACAGCTCGGCCGGCGCGCTGCCCCGCGGCTCACCGTGGGGGGTCAGCGAGAACTCGGCGGACAGCGCCTGGTGGATCTCGTCGGCGGTGACCATCGCGGCCCGGCTCCAGTCGTGCTGGGCGTCGAGCGGCATCTGCTCGATGAAGCGGAGCTCGTAGCCATGGGCGACGCTCCACCGCAGCAGCTCGGCGGCCTGGTCGTCGTTGGTGCCGCGCAGCAGCACCGCGTTGAGCTTGATCGGGCCAAGCCCCGCGGCCTTGGCCGCCTCGAGACCGGCGACGACGTCGGTGAGGCGGTCGCGGCGGGTGATCGTCGCGAAGGTCTCCGGTCGCACCGAGTCGATGCTGGCGTTGATGCGGTCGAGCCCCGCCTCGGCGAGGGCGACGGCGGTGCGCGAGAGCCCGAGGGCGTTGGTGGTGAGCGACGTCTCGACGCCGAGGGCGTGCGTACGCGCGACGATGTCGACCAGGCCGCGCCGCAGCAGCGGCTCACCGCCGGTGAACCGCACCTCGCGGATGCCGAGCCGCTCCACGCCGATCGTGATGAGCCGGACGACCTCGTCGTCGCTGAGCGTCTGCTCCGTGGGCAGCCAGTCGAGCCCCTCGGCCGGCATGCAGTAGTTGCAGCGGAGGTTGCAGCGGTCGGTCAACGAGACCCTCAGGTCCGTGGCCACGCGGCCGAAGCGGTCAGCGAGGGGTGTCGTCATCGTCACAGTCTACCGACGCGCTCCGCACCACCCCCGGAACGCTCAGGACGCGCCGGATAGCCTCGCCGCGTGCACAAGATGCGGTTCCTGGTCTCACGCCGCTGGATCGCCTTCGCGCTCGTCGTCGTCTTCCTGGCCTGGGTCGCGTGGCGGCTCGGCGAGTGGCAGTTCCACCGCCTCGAGGACCGCCAGGAGCGCAACGACGTCATCCAGCGCAACGAGAAGGCGGGCCCCTCCCCGGTCACCGACGTGCTGGCCCCGGGCCGGTCGGTGGCCAAGGAGGACGAGTGGCGCATCGTGGAGGCCACCGGCACCTACGCCGTCGAGGACACCGTGATCGTGCGCTACCGCACGCGCGAGGGCGCCGCCGGCGTCGACGTCGTGGTGCCGCTCGAGCTCGAGGACGGCTCCAGCCTGCTCGTCGACCGCGGCTGGTACGCCACCGACAACCGCGGCGCCACCACCGCCGACGTCCCCGAGCCGCCGTCCGGCGAGGTCGAGGTGACCGGCTGGGTGCGCAGCGACGCCGAGGGCGACAGCGCGGAGGTCACCGACCAGTCGACCCGCGCCGTCAACAGCAGCCGCATCGCCGAGGCGCTCGGCCGCGAGGTGCTCGGCGGCTGGGTCGACCTGCGCTCGGAGTCGCCGGAGCCCGAGACACCGCTCGTGCCGGTCGAGCTGCCCGAGCTCGACAACGGGCCGCACTTCTTCTACGGCCTGCAGTGGTGGTTCTTCGGGGCGCTGGCCATCTTCGGGTTCTTCTACCTCATCTACGACGAGTGGCGCGGCGGCCGCGGCCCCTGGGGCAGCAACGAGTCACCCGCGCCGGAGCCGACCGGCACCGAGCGTGCGCAGCCCGCGCAGCCCGCCCGCGCCCGCCGACGTACGTGGCGCGACCGGCTCGACCAGGACGACGCGGAGGACCGCGCCGACCAGCCGGAGCACCGCTAGCCGGGCGTGGGCACGGCCCGGTCGGCCTGGAACTGCGTCGCGTGGAGCGTGGCGTAGAGGCCACCGGCCGCCATCAGCTCGGCGTGGGTGCCCTGCTGCACGACCCGGCCGTCGTCGAGGACCAGGATCTGGTCGGCGTTGCGGACCGTGGAGAGCCGGTGGGCGATCACGAGGGACGTACGCCCCTCCAGCGCGGCGTCGAGCGCCTGCTGCACCGCCGCCTCGGACTCGCTGTCGAGGTGGGCGGTGGCCTCGTCGAGCACCACGATGGCCGGGGCCTTGAGCAGCAGGCGCGCGATCGCGAGCCGCTGCCGCTCCCCGCCGCTGAGGCGGTAGCCCCGGTCGCCGACGACGGTGTCGAGCCCGTCGGGCAGCGAGCGCACCAGCGTGGCGATCTGCGCCGCCTCGAGGGCCGCCCACACCTCGTCGTCGCTCGCCTCGGGGCGCGCGTAGACCAGGTTGGCGCGGATGGTGTCGTGGAACATGTGGGCGTCCTGGGTGACGTAGCCGACCACGTCCTCCAGCGACTCGAGGGTCACGTCGCGCACGTCGTGGCCGCCGACGCGCACCGCGCCGGACTCGACGTCGTAGAGCCGGGCCACGAGGTGCGTCACGGTCGTCTTGCCGGCACCGGACGGACCGACGAGCGCGACCATCTGTCCCGGCTCGGCGGTGAACGTGACGTCGTGGAGCACCTGGCCGGTGTCGCGCGACTCGGTGCGCGCGACGGTCTCCAGCGAGGCGAGGGAGATCTGGTCGGCGCGCGGGTAGGTGAAGGCGACGCGGTCGAACTCCAGGCGGGACGCCGTCGGCGGCAGCACGACCGCGTCCGGCTTCTCCTGGATCAGCGACGGCAGGTCGAGCACCTCGAAGACGCGGTCGAAGCTGACGAGGGCCGTCATCACGTCGATGCGGACGTTGGAGAGGCCCTGGAGGGGACCGAGCAGCCGGGTGAGCAGGACGCCGAGTGCGACGATCGTGCCGACCGACAGGTCGCCGCGAATGGCGAGCCAGCCGCCGATGCCGTAGACGAGCGCGGTGGCGAGGGACGGCACCAGCATCATCGCGGCGAAGAAGATGCGGGTCAGCAGGGAGATCCGGATGCCGAGGTCGCGGACGACCGCGGCCTTCTGCGCGTAGGCGACGTCCTCCACCTCGCGCCGGCCGAAGAGCTTGAGCAGCATCGCCCCGCCGACGTTGAAGCGCTCGGTCATGGCGTTGCCGAGGTCGGCGTTGCCGTCCATCTGCTCGCGCGACAGGTCGGCCAGGCGGTTGCCCACCCAGCGCGAGGCCAGCAGCAGGATCGGGAAGAGCGCCAGGCACAGCAGCGTCACCGGCCAGCTCAGGAAGAGCATCGTGACGCCGACCACCACGGCGGCGATGATGTTGGAGACGGTGCCCTGGAGCGTGGAGGTGAACGCCCGCTGCGCACCGATGACGTCGTTGTTGAGCCGGCTGACGAGGGCCCCGGTCTGGGTGCGGGTGAAGAACGCGAGCGACTGGCGCTGCACGTGGGCGAAGACACGGGTGCGGAGGTCGTAGATCAGTCCCTCGCCGATGCGGCTCGACAGCCAGCCGGTGATCAGGCCGAACCCGGCGCTCACCACCGCCACGACGGCCACGAGGGCCGCCAGCAGCACCACGAGCGAGGTGTCACCGGTGCTCACGCCGTCGTCGATGATCGCCTTGAGCAGCAGCGGCGGCGCCACGACCAGGGCGGCGTCGAGGACGGTCACTGCCAGGAACGCGACGATCAGCCTGCGGTGCGGACGGGCGAAGGCGACCACCCGGCGCAGCGTGCTGCGCTCGATCTTGTTGTCGACGACGCTCCGGTCACTGCGCAGGTGTCGCCACGGCGGGCCACCCGCACCCGGTCCCATCGACATGCAAACTCCTCCTGAGGTCCACCCGCGTCAACCCGCGACGGGGCCTGATTGTTCCTCGCGCCGCCGACACCCCAGTCGGCGGTCGGCGGGCGTCAGCCCGCGAACGCCGCCGCGACCGCGCGGAACCGGCGTACCTGCGCCTCGCGCTCCAGGCGGCGCTGCTCGTCGAGGTCGCGGTCGGCAGCACCCTGCAGCAGCGCCTTGGTCTCGCTGAGCACCCCCGGCATCGGGGCGACCAGTGCAGCCGCCAGGTCGGCGACGGCGCCGTCCAGCTCGGCCGCCGGGACGCACGCCGTGGCGAGCCCGATGCGCGCCGCCTCCTCCCCCGTCACGACGCGCGCGGTCGCGCAGAGCTCCAGCGCCCGGGCGTACCCGACGTGCTCGACCAGGGGCTTGGTGCCGGTGAGGTCGGGCACGAGCCCGAGCGCCGACTCCTTCATCGACAGCTTGGCGTCGTCGGCGACCACGCGGAGGTCGCACGACAGCGCCAGCTGGAAGCCGGCGCCGATGGCGTGGCCGCGCACCTTCGCGATCGAGACGAAGCGCGGGTCGCGCAGCCACGTGAAGCCGCGCTGGAACTCCTCGATCCGCGCGGACGCCTCCTCGTCGCTGAGTGCCAGCAGCCCCAGCACGGTGCCCTCGCCGGAGTTGGCAGGGTCGAGCATCGCCCGGTCCAGACCCGCGGAGAACGTCTCGCCCTCCCCCGTGACCACCACGACCCTGACCTCCGCGGGCAGCGAGGCGCCCAGCTCGGCGAGGGCCAGCCACATGGCCGGCGTCTGCGCGTTGCGCACCTCGGGCCGGTCGAGGGTGATCGTGGCGACGGCGTCGACGACGTCGAGGCGGAGGCCGACCGCGGCGAGCTCTTCGGGAGTCATGCCGTCAGGTTACTACTCGTCAGTAACGTCCGGGCGGGCGTACGCGTCCGGCCCGTGCCCGACTTGTGGGGGGAGTCTGACACTCGGAGGGGGTTGCAACGGCCTCCAGGTGTCGGAGTCCCCGCTCGAGCGGGGACTCAGACAGACACGACGACGGCCCGGCAGGGGGCCGGTCAGGCGAGGGACACCAGGTCGGCGTAGTCGTCGCTCCAGAGGTCCTCGTCGCCGTCGGGCAGCAGGAGCACCCGGTCGGGGTCGAGCGCGCGCACCGCGCCCTCGTCGTGGGTGACCAGGACGATCGCGCCGGTGTAGCTGCGGATCGCGTGGAGCACCTCCTCGCGAGAGGCGGGGTCGAGGTTGTTGGTGGGCTCGTCGAGCAGCAGCACGTTGGCGCTGGAGACCACCAGGATCGCGAGCGCGAGCCGGGTCTTCTCCCCGCCCGAGAGCACGCCCGCGGGCTTGTGGGCGTCGTCGCCGGAGAAGAGGAACGACCCGAGCACCGAGCGCGCCTGGGTGTCGGTGAGCTCCGGAGCGGCGCCGTGCATGTTCTCCAGCACCGTCCGGTTGACGTCGAGCGTCTCGTGCTCCTGGGCGTAGTAGCCCATCTTGAGCCCGTAGCCGGGCACGACCTCGCCGGTGTCGGGCTTGTCGACGCCGGCCAGGATGCGCAGCATCGTGGTCTTGCCGGCGCCGTTGAGGCCCAGGATCACCACGCGGCTGCCCCGGTCGATCGCCAGGTCGACGGCGGTGAAGACCTCGAGCGAGCCGTAGGACTTCGACAGGTCCTTGCCCATCAGCGGGGTCTTGCCGCAGGGGGCGGGATCGGGGAACGCGATCCGGGCGACCTTGTCGGCCTGCCGCTCGGTCTCGATGCCGGCCATCATCTTCTCGGCGCGCTTGAGCATCGACTGCGCGGCCTGCGCCTTGGTGGCCTTGGCGCGCATCTTGTTGGCCTGGTCGGTGAGCACCTTGGCCTTGTTCTCGGCGTTCTGGCGCTCGCGGCGACGACGCTTCTCGTCGTCCTCGCGCTGGGTCAGGTAGTTGTGCCAGCCCATGTTGTAGATGTCGATCACCGCGCGGTTGGCGTCGAGGTGGAACACCTTGTTGACCGTCGCCTCGAGCAGCGCGTTGTCGTGGCTGATCACCACGAACCCGCCACGGTGCGCCTTGAGGAAGTCACGCAGCCAGACGATCGAGTCGGCGTCGAGGTGGTTGGTCGGCTCATCGAGCAGCATGATCTCGGCGCCGGAGAAGAGGATGCGGGCGAGCTCGACCCGGCGTCGCTGGCCGCCGGAGAGGGTGCCGATCGGCTGGGCGAGCAGGCGCTCCTCGATGCCGAGCGCCGCCGCCATCTGGGCGGCCTCGGACTCCGCGGCGTAGCCGCCGCCGGCGTGCAGCTCGGCGTCGGCGCGGGTCCACCGCTTCATGCCGCGCTCGTGCGTGCGGGGGTCCTCGCTGGCCATGTCGATCTCGGCCTCGCGCAGGCGGCGTACGACGTCGTCGAGGCCGCGGGCCGACAGGATGCGGTCGCGGGCGAGCACCTGGGGGTCACCGACGCGGGGGTCCTGCGGGAGGTAGCCGACGTCGCCGGTGCGCAGGACTTGGCCCGAGGCGGGCTGGCCCTCGCCGGCGAGGATACGGGTGAGGGTCGTCTTGCCGGCTCCGTTGCGCCCCACGAGGCCCACCTTGTCGCCTGCGGCGATGCGGAAGGTGACGTCCTCCATGAGGAGTCGCGCGCCGGCTCGGACCTCGAGCTTCTGGGCGGTGATCATCTCGGGCGCCATCCTACGAAGGGGTGAGGGTCGCAGCCCCATCGGCGATGCAGGCGCTAACCTCCCCGGAGGTCGATCCGACCGTCTCGACCGCTCGAAAGGCACGTCCATGCGCTTCAACCCCAAGGCCGACATCAGCAGGGGCCGGGTCAGCGACGCGGGCCGCGGCGGTGGCCGCGGTGGCGCCGCCGGCGGCGGGATGCGGATGCCGCTCCCGGGCGGCGCCCGGGCCGGCGGCGGCATCGGGGGCATCCTGATCGTCGTGCTGTTCGTGGTGCTCACCCAGTGCACCGGCCTGATGTCGGACGGCGGCGGGGGCACCGGCTCCCAGGGCCAGGCCCAGCCCGAGGGCATCGACACGGGCGACGAGCGCTACGCCAACTGCCGCACCGGCGCCGACGCCAACGAGGACCCCGACTGCGCGCGCGTGGCCGTGGCGCTGTCGCTGGAGAGCTACTGGGCCGACACCCTGCCCGAGCAGGCCGGCACGGAGCTCTCCCCCGCGGCCATCAACACGTTCTCCGGCGCCGTGTCGACCGGCTGCGGCGAGGCGTCGTCGCAGGTGGGCCCGTTCTACTGCCCGCCCGACCAGCAGATCTACCTCGACACCACCTTCTTCGACGACGTCCTCCAGGGCCAGCTCGGCGGGCAGGGCGGCGACTTCGTCGAGCCCTACGTGCTCGGCCACGAGTACGGCCACCACATCCAGAACCTGATGGGCACGATGGGCAAGGTCCGCACGCAGAAGGGCCCCGACTCCGACGCCGTCCGGCTCGAGCTGCAGGCCGACTGCTACGCCGGCATGTGGACCCGCGACGCCAGCGACGGCGACGGCATCCTCACCGACCTCGACCAGGGCGACATCGAGGAGGCGCTCGACTCGGCGAAGGCCGTCGGTGACGACCGCATCCAGCAGAAGTCGGGCCAGGGCGTGGACCCCGAGGGGTGGACCCACGGGTCGGCCGCCCAGCGGATGGCGTGGTTCACCCGCGGCTACGAGGAGGGCACCCTCGAGGCGTGCGACACCTTCTCGGCCGGCAGGCTCTGACCGCGCACCACTGGGTGGGCTCGGCGGGCGTCGTACGAGGGCGTGACGGGCGGCGCGGTCCTCAGTCCGCGCCGGGTCACCCTGAGGGGCCGTACCAGAGGTAGGGGCGTTCCTCGCCGGGGAGAGCGAGGCGGACTCTCCTCAGTCCCAGGCGGTCGAGGGCGAGACAGGAAGACCTCTCGTGAGGGAGGACGCGGAACAGGTGGGCGGTCAGCGGCCAGTCGTCGAGCACCCACGCGTTCACCGTCTCGACCACGACCTCGGCCAGCCCGGTGTCCTGCTGGTCCTGTCGGAGCCAGAACGTGACCATCGCGGATGCGGCCGGGGTCGCCTCGACGGGCCACCGGCCGTCGCTGTGGGCGCGGATCACGCCGGGGCTTGCCATGTAGGACGCGTAGTCCAAGGCGGCCGTGGCCCTGTTGAGCGGCGTCGCGACGAACCTGTCGTGCCGGAGGCCCGCGGGCACCATGTCCTCGTCGCTGAGCATCGGTCCCACCTCCACCCCCGGTCCGCGTCCTGTCCCGCCCCCGCCTCACGCATCGCTGAGCAGGGCCTCGATCTGCGCGACCTGGCGCTGCATCGAGTGGATGTAGGGCGCCACGCTGGGGTGGCGGAACTTCCCGGCCAGGGCGCCCTCGCCGTCGGCGACGCGGGCGAGCGCCCAGTCGAGCCGGGTGAGCGCGGTGTAGACGGCCATCACCCGGGCGCCGGTGACCACGTCGGCACGGCTCGCGAGCCCGGGAGGGAGCGCGTCGACGTACGCCTCCACGAGGGGGGCGATGTCCTCGCGGGTGGCCAGCGAGAGGTAGCCCAGGTCGGCGCCCACCGGTCCCCGGCCCAGGTGCGCCCAGTCGATCGCCACCGCGCCGTCGCCGTCGCGGCCCGGGATGTTGCCCGCCGACGGGTCGCCGTGCTGCGCGACCTGGGGCAGCGCGTCGCAGCGGTCCAGCCAGCTCGTGCGACGAGCCCAGAGGTGGTCGGCGATGTCGGCGACGGGGGTGCGGGCCAGCGTGCGCCAACCGCCGCGGCGCTCGACAAGGCGCAGCCGGCTGCGCAGCTGGTCGCGAGCCAGCCAGGCGTGGCCGCCGAGGTCGACCGCGGCGAACCGGCCCAGGCAGGCCGCCAGCCACAGGCCCGGCGGGTCGGCGGTCGCCACCCGCTCGTGCACGAGGGTGATGCCCTCCTCGTCCTCCTCCACCCGCACGACGGGGGCCTCGTGGAGCCCGGGCGAGTCGGCCACCACCCCGCTCAGGGCGACGTCGGCGGCGCGGCGCCAGTAGTTGACGTCGGCCGGCACGAGGACGCCCAGCGCATCGTGCGGGTCGGGCCTGCCGAGCCGCTTCACCACGACCTCGCGACCGCGGTGGGTCGCGGCCCAGAGCCCCACGGTCGCCGGGCCCGCTCCCGACAGCCGCTGCCACCCGGGCTCGGGCTGCCAGACCGCCGCGGTCGACCCGTCCATGCGCGCGAACCTAGCGCACCTCGACGTCGCGGCGGCCGAAGAGCAGGTGCCCCGCGGCGCTCAGCGCGCCCGCGACGACGAGCAGGGCCAGGAACGGGCCCCACCGGAAGTCCTCGGCCGGCACGAGGGCGAGGTGGTGGAAGGGCGAGAGGTCCTGCAGCCACACGGGCATCCGGAGCAGCTCGCCGAAGAGCATCACGACCACGGCGAACAGCAGCGCCAGCCAGGCCAGCGACGCGAGGCGAGGGCGGAGGCCGAAGAGCAGGCGCGCCAGTGCGCTCATCACCAGGACAGGGGCGAGGTAGGGCAGGGACGCGACGAGGTAGGTGCCGACCGCGCCCGAGTCGCCGGTCGTGAGGGCGTAGCCCACCCCGAGCCCCAGCCCGGCCGCGGCGACCACGACCGCCGATCCGGCCACGGTCAGGACGGTCTGGGCGAGCAGCCAGCGGCGCCGGGACAGCCCGGTCGCCAGCAGCACCTCGACGACGCCGGTGGCCTCGTCGTGGCGCGGGCGGAGCGCGGTCGAGACGGCGTATCCGCACGCCATCAGGCCCAGCATCAGAATCGAGGTGGCGTAGAAGCCGTCGACGAGGTCCGCGCTGCCGCGGGCGAGGATCTCCTCGGTGGCGGCCGAGTCGCCGAGCACGTCGCCGACGTCGCTGCCCAGCGACCCGTAGGCCATCCCGGTGAGCAGCAGCCCGAGGCCCCACGCCGCGAGCGTGCCGCGCTGGAGTCGCCAGGCCAGGCCGAGGGGCGTGCCGAGCCGTGGCCCGGCCCTCGTCGGACCGGGGCGGTCGGCGAGCACCCCGGCGCCGTGGTCGCGGTGGTCGAAGGCCCACACCGCGGCCACCACGGTGACCGCGCCCGCTGCGGCGAGCAGCAGCAGCGGCCACCACCGGAGGCCGGAGAAGGCGTGCATCGCCTGGTACCACCCGATCGGCGAGAGCCAGGTGAGCGCGGGCGATCCGACGTCGCCGATCGCCCGCAGCACGAACGCGGCGCCGATCACCGCACCGGTGAGCCCGTACGCCGCCCGCGGGCCGGACGTGAGCTGGGCCGCGAGCAGGGCGACCGCGGCGAACACCAGGCCGACGGCCGCGAGCCCGACGCCCAGGGCGACCGAGTCGGCGACGGCAAGCGGGAAGGCGACCAGGCTGGCCGCCACCAGCGCGCCGGTCAGGACGTTGGCCGTCACGGCGACCACCAGCGTCGCCGCGGTGGGCGCGGCGCGGCCGACCGCGGCCGCCCGCAGCAGCTCGTCGCGACCGGACTCCTCCTCGGCCCGCGTGTGCCGCACGACCAGGAACATCGACATCAACCCGGCGCAGATCGCGCCGAACGCCGTCGCCTGCCACGCGACCTGGCCACCCACGGTGTCCAGCGCCCGGGCCGGTCCGGCCATCGCGACGAAGGCGGCGTTGCCGTCCATCGCCGCGGCGGCCCGGTCGAGCTCCTCCTGCGTGGCGTAGAGCCCTCCGACGCTGACCGCCTGCGACCAGTAGAGGAGCGTGATGCCGGCCGACCAGGCGAGGATCATCCACCGGTCGCGCCGCAGGAAGTGGCGCAGCAGCGCCAGCGTTCCCGTCACGGCGCCCGCTCCGGCCCCGCGTGCGCGGAGACGTCGTCGCCGTAGTGGCGCAGGAACATCTCCTCGAGCGTCGGCGGGGTCGCGGTGAGGCTCACGAGGCCGGCGTCCTGCAGGGCGGCGAGCGCGCCGGGCAGCGCCGCGGAGTCGACCTCGAAGGCGACCCGCTGCCCCTCGGCGGCCAGGTCGTGCACGCCACCCATCCCGGCCAGCCGGTCCACCGGGCGGGTGGTCTCCGCGCGCACCGTCGTCCGGGTGAGGTGCCGCAGCTCGGCGAGCGTGCCGGACTCCACGCAGCGACCGGCCCGGATGATGCTCACCCGGTCACACAGCCGCTCCACCTCGGCCAGGATGTGGCTCGACAGCAGCACGGTGCCGCCTGCGGAGCGGAACTCCTCGACGCACTGCTGGAACACCGCCTCCATCAACGGGTCCAGGCCGCTGGTGGGCTCGTCGAGGAGCAACAGCTCGACGTCGCTGGCGAGGGCCGCGACCAGGGCCACCTTCTGCCGGTTGCCCTTGGAGTAGGTGCGGCCCTTCTTCGACGGATCGAGCTCGAAGCGCTCGACCAGGTCGGCCCGACGCCGCTCGTCGACGCCTCCACGCAGCCTGCCGAGCAGGTCGATGACCTCGCCACCGGTGAGGCTCGGCCACAGCGTCACGTCGCCCGGGACGTACGCCAGCCTCCGGTGCAGCCGGGCGGCGTCGGCCCACGGGTCGCCGCCGAGCAGCCGGGCCTCCCCCGCTGTGGCGCGGAGCAGCCCGAGCAGCACCCGGATCGTGGTCGACTTCCCCGACCCGTTGGGCCCCAGGAAGCCGTGCACCTCCCCGGCCGCCACGTCGAGGTCGAGCCCGTCGAGGGCCCGGGTGCTGCCGAAGGTCTTGACCAGGCCCCGGACCTCGATCGGAGTGCTCACACTCACGGAGGATAGGCGCGTCGCGGCGGCGCGTCAGGCGTTGACGACGTCGACCTCGATCGCCTGGGCCTCCAGGACCGCCGCGTCGAGGACCGCCCGCCGCGGGTCAGGCACCGCGAGCCACGGGTCGACGAGGGTGAGCGACGAGAGCCGCGGGTCGCCCAGGACCGCGTCGACAGCGCCACGGTCGCCGCCGGCGACGGCGACGCGCACCCCGGCCAGGATCCGCGCGGCGTGGTCGGCCGCGGCCTCGTAGGCCTGCCGCGCCTGGTTGTCGCGACGGCGGGCGAAGCGCTGCTGGCTCTGGCCGCCGGCCTTGGTGCGGCCCTGCACGTGCCGCTGCCCGATCTTGTGCTCGACCAGCGAGTCGCCGCGCAGCCGGGCGACGGCGAAGCCGCCCTTGCGCACGAGCAGCACGCCCCACTCCCCCGGCGGGTGGGCCGCCGCCGCGAAGGCACCGGCCTCGGGGACGCCGGCGTACGTCGCCCCGAACGGCAGCCGGGCGGTGAAGTGCGAGCCGTCGCCCGCCTGTCCCCGGAGCGTCCCGTCGGCGACCGTGAGCTCCGTGCCGCCGTGGCTCGCGGTGAAGTTGGCGACCCACCGCTGCCAGCGGGCGGTCGGGACGAGGACGACGGGCACGCCCGCACGCTAGCGGGCCGTCACGCGCTGTGCCCGGACTGGTCGCTGATGCGGGGGAACGGTCTCAGCGAGAAGACCGCCTCCACTGGCACGCCGAAGAACTCGGCGATGCGCAGCGCGAGGTCGAGGCTGGGACTGTTCTCGCCGCGCTCGAGGTAGCCCACCGTCTGGTAGTGGACCCCCAGGGCGGAGGCGAGCTCACGGCGGGAGACGCCCTGCTCGGCGCGCAGCAAGGCGATGCGGTTGTGCACCGACTCGCTCACTTGACCCACTGGGTGGCGGCCTCGCGTGCGGCGGCGACCTGCGAGCCCGACTGGCGGCGTGCCATGCGGCGCAGCAGCGCCGGGGCGACGAGGGCGCCGAGGACTGCCCAGGCGCCGAGCACGGCGACCGTCTCGGCCGTGCGCCACGAGTCGCCGAGCTCGGCGCCGACGTAGGAGTCGGGCAGGAACGCCGAGCGCATGCCCAGGCCCATCCAGTACATCGGGAAGACCTGCGCCACGACCTGCACCCAGCCCCACAGCGCCTGCATGGGGTAGAAGATGCCGGAGATGCCGGCCAGCACCATCACCGGGAGCATCCCCCACATGCCGACCTTCTGCGCCGACGGGACCAGCGCGCCGATCATCATGCCGATCGGCAGCGCGGCCAGGAGACCCAGCACCATCACCCAGGCGAGGGTGAACCAGCCGCTCGGGTGGGCCATGAGGTTGTCGAAGAGCAGGAAGCTCGGCACCAGCACGGCGACCGTCTGCGGCACCAGGCTCGCCGAGTGGAGCACGAGCTGCCCGGCGAAGTAGCCCGTCAGGCCACGCGGCACGGCCTTCGCGCGCAGCAGGGTGCCGTCCTCCTTCTCCATGGCCAGGCTGTAGGCCGGACCCACGATCAGTCCGAAGACGATGAGGCCGCCGAGGATGCTGGGCAGGGCGACCGACGGCAGCAGCAGGCCGGAGCCGTCGACCACGGTGTCGCGACGCAGGTAGAGGTAGCCCACGGCGAGGGCCGCCGTGGAGAGGTAGAACCACTGGTCCTGGGAGCTGCGCAGACCCTGGACGAACTCCGTCCACCCGCGCCCCAGCCCGAGGCGTACGGCGTGCGCCGTGCCGGCCGTCGCCCGTGTCGTCAGCGTCGCCATCTCACACCGCCCTCGAGAATGCGCGGACGGCCTCGTCGGCCTCCCCCGCCTCGTGCCGTTGCACGAGGTCGAGGTAGGCATCCTCGAGACTGGCCCGCCGCACCTCCAGGTCGACCACCGGCTCACCCGGCTCGTTGAGGAGCCTGCGGACGAAGTCGGTGGGGTCGTCGGCGGAGTGCACGAAGCGCTCACCTCCGCGCGTCCACTTCACCTCGACCCCGAGCGCGGCGCGCAACGCCAGCCGCTCGGCCGTGTCGTCGGCGACGATCCGGCCGCCCGCGAGCACCAGGACGCGGTCGGCGAGCTTCTCCGCCTCGTCGAGGTCATGGGTGGTCAGCAGGATCGTGGTGTGCTCGAGGTCGGCCAGGCGGTGCACGACCTGGTGGAAGTCGCGTCGCGCCTGCGGGTCGAAGCCGGCCGTCGGCTCGTCGAGGAACAGCACCTCGGGGCGGCCGATGATGCCCATGGCGACGTCGAGGCGGCGACGCTGGCCCCCGGAGAAGGTGGCGATCTTCTGGTCGGCGAGGTCGACGAGGCCGACCGTCTCGAGGAGCTCGTCGGTCGGCACCGGTCGCGTCCGCTCGTCCGTGGAGTAGGGCGCGTAGTAGCCGCCCATCTGGTCGAGCAGCGTGCGGGGGGTCCAGCGCGGGTGGTCGCGCCACGACTGCAGCACCACGCCCGTACGCGCCCGCCATGCCTCGCTCGCCCGTCGGGGGTCCTCACCGAGGACGCGGACGTCGCCGGCGGACCGGTCGCGGAACCCCTCCAGGATCTCGATGGTCGTGGTCTTGCCCGCCCCGTTGGGACCGAGCAGGCAGACCACCTCGCCCGCCTCGATCGCGAACCCGACGCCGCGCAGCACGTCCTTGTCGCCGTAGCGCATCCGGAGGTCGCTGACCTCGATGACCGTCCCCCGTGTGGTGTCCATCACCCGACGGTAGTCCTCATGCTACGGAGATAGCAAGAGTGCTACATGCACGATCTCGAGGCGCGAGCCGGGGTCAGAGGAAGTCGAGCGGGTCGAACTGGTCGATCGGGATCACCCGCACCCGCGGGAGCGGGGAGTTGAAGGCACCGAGGTCGTACTCGAGGTCGAAGATCCGCACGCCGGGGAGGCTGCGGAACTGCGAGTTGACGAACTCGGTGAACCCGATGACGCCGACCTGCCGGCTGCCGTCGCACAACGCGGAGACCTGGTCGACGAAGTCGCCGTCGTGACTGACCAGCACCACGTCGGCCTCGCGGTGCACCAGCGCCTCGGCGGTGCGCTGGATCGCGATGTCGACGATCTTGCCCTCGCCGCTCAGCGGGATCGGCTTGAAGCCGATCGCGAGCAGCGCCTGGACGAAGCTGGTCGGCAGCTCGGTGCTCGCGGCCAGGAAGAACAGGCCGGTCACGTCCTGGTCGAAGGCACGCTCGGCCCACTCCAGCAGCCGGTCCCAGCGCGGACGCTCCTCCGGACGCGGTCGCCGACCCAGGATCGAGGTGCCCAGGGTGGCGTCGATGTTCTCCCCGTCGACGAGGAGGTAGGTCATCCGCTCAGCCATGCGAGGACTCTCCCACACGACTCCCCCGCACCCGTGGGCGAGCAGCGTGTGGGCTCAGGCGCTGTAGACGACCGTGAAGGACTCGACGACGTCGACGCCCGACTGCGTCACGTCGGAGACCTGGACGAGCGCCCGCGGCTTCCCCGACCCGTCGCACAGGATCGAGAGCACGCCGACCTCCGGCAGCTCGCCGGCGTACTCCTCGGCGGGGGCGGTCGTCGCGCCCTTCTCGTCGGCGAGCACCTGCGCGACGAACGCGTCGGACTCCCCCGCCGTCTCGCCGTAGGCCCAGGCGGGCGGCGGCACCGACTCCAGCGCGGTGGGGCCGAAGTAGGTCGGCGCCGCGTTGAGCTTGGCGTGGAAGCGGGCGAGGTCCCAGAAGACGCGCAGCTCCTCGTGGTCGAAGTCGGTCTCTGACGGGTCGACCTCGGGTTGCATGCCCCGAAGGGTAGCGAGTCAGGCAACGCGCGCGACGTACGCCGCGAACTCGCGCGCCGCCTCCATCGACCCGGGCCGCGGCGGCGCCTGCGGGTCGAGGCCCTGGTCGCGGTCGGCCAGCACCTGCTGCAGCAGCGGCCGCCACCTCGGGTCACCGTGCACCATCGCCCAGCGCAGCGCGTCGCGCTTGCTGGCCACCTCGCCGGTGCGGACCGTGTAGAGGCTACGACTGGCCTGCACCACCAGGTAGCGCTGGCACCACGCGACCCTCGGCGGGCACCAGCCGAGCACCTCGTCGACCAGCGTCGCCAGGCCCGCGCGCGCCGCGTCGCGCAGCACCTCCTCGGGCACCGGCTCGACCAGCCCGACCGGGCACGGCCCGGCCAGCGTGATGCCGTGCTCGCGCAGGATCCAGCGGGTCCATGGCTGGTTGCAGTGCGTCGACCACTCCATCCGGTCCGACCCGTGGTCGACGTAGAGCCACTCGCGGCCGAGGCCCGCCGTCGTGCGCAGGTCGACCGCCACCGCGTACGAGCCCTCGAGGTGCCCCCACCAGAAGCCGTCGCGGTGGGGCAGGTCGTGGTGGAGGCGCCGCAGCGCGGCCTCCTGCGTGGCGTCGGGCCGCGCGCTCACCACGACGAGGAAGTCGCAGTCGCTGTGCTCGTCCCCCGCGCCGAGGGCGAACGAGCCCTGCAGGTAGGCACCGACCAGCGCGTCGCCCAGCGCGTCGTGGGCGCCGGTGACGAGGTCGTGCAGCACGCCGTTGAGCAGGGCGTAGCGCGTGGGATGGGGGTTGAGCACGGTTGGAGTGTGCGCCTGCCCGCGTCCCGCCGCCACGCAATATCAGGGTCGCCGACCACGGCCGACGCGGGAGTGGCAGGGCCGGGTCCGGGTCCGCCCACCAGGGCGGGGCTACGGTCGAAGGTCTCACCTACTCGGAGGTCCACCATGGGTCGTCTGCTCGTCTCCGGCGCCGCTGCTCTGCTCGGCCTGACCGTGCTCACCACGCCGCCCGCCGCGGCCCGGGCCGTGCCCCTCGACGGCACCTTCCCCTCCCGCATCGCACTGCCGGACGGCTTCCAGCCCGAGGGGATCGCGATCGGACCGGGACCGACGGCCTGGTTCGGCTCGAGGGCAGACGGCGACATCTACGAGGTGTCGCTGCGCACCGGCCGGGGCACGGTCATCAGCGAGGGACCCGGCACGCCGTCGGTGGGGCTGAAGTCCGACCGCAGGGGCCTGTTGTACGTCGCCGGCGGCACGTCCGGCACGGCCCGGGTCGTCGACACCGACACCGGAGCCGTGGTGGCGGACCTCGCCCTCACCGCCGGGCCTGCGTTCGTCAACGACGTCGTCCTGACCCGGGATGCCGCCTGGTTCACCGACTCCTCCCAACCGCAGCTCTACCGGCTCGGCCGCAGTGCGCGGGGACCCGCCGCCACGGCGACCACCCTCCCGCTCACCGGCGAGTGGGTGCAGGGCACGGGCTTCGGGGCCAACGGCATCAGCACCACGCCGAGCGGTCGCCATCTCCTCGTGGTCAACTCGACCAGCGGGCTGCTCTACCGGGTCGACCCCGGCACCGGGGTGGCCACCGAGGTCGACCTGGGTGGCGCGTCGCTCACGATGGGCGACGGCATGCTGCGCCACGGCCAGACCCTCTACGTCGTGCGCAACCGGATCAACGAGGTCGCCGTCCTGCGCCTGTCACGCAGCGGGCTCAGCGGTCGGCTGGTCCGCACGATCACCGCCGCGGACCTCGACGACGACACCAGCTTCGACGTGCCGACCACGGTCGCCCGCTACCGCGGCGACCTCTACCTGCCCAACGCGCGGTTCAACACCACGCCGACACCGACGACGCCCTACTGGGTGACGAAGGTGTCGGCGCGGGCCGGCAGCTGAGCGGCGGCCTCAGACGTTGAAGCCGAGCGCGCGCAGCTGCTCGCGCCCGTCGTCGGTGATCTTGTCCGGGCCCCACGGCGGCATCCAGACCCAATTGATCGCGACGTCGCCGACGAGGCCCTCGAGGGCCGACTCGGTCTGGTCGGTGATGACGTCGGTCAGCGGGCAGGCCGCCGAGGTGAGGGTCATGTCGAGCACGGCGTTGCTGTGCTCGTCGAGGTGCACGCCGTAGACCAGGCCGAGGTCGACGACGTTGATCCCCAGCTCAGGGTCGACGACGTCCTTCATCGCCTCGGTGACGTCGTCGACGGTGACCGTCGACGTGCCGCCGGTCCCGCCGCCACCGATGGCCTCGGGCACCTCGGGCAGGTCGCTGTGGTCGGTCTGGTGGGTGGACTCGGTCATCGGGTCACTCCTTCGGTCTGGGCCTGGCTGGTCGCGTCCTTCCACGCCATCCAGGAGAGCAGCGCGCACTTCACGCGCGCGGGGAACTTGGCGACACCGGCGAAGGCGATGCCGTCCTCGAGGACGTCCTCGTCGGGCTCGACCTGACCCTTGCCCTGCATCAGCTCGAGGAAGGTCTGGTGGATCGTCATAGCCTCGTCGACCGGCCGGCCGATCACCAGGTCGGTCATCACGGACGCCGACGCCTGCGAGATCGAGCAGCCGACCGAGTCGTACGACACGTCCTCCACCACCCCGTCCAACAGGTGCACCCGCAGGGTGACCTCGTCGCCGCAGGTCGGGTTGACGTGGTGCACCTCGGCCTCGAAGGGGTCGCGCAGGCCCTTGTGGTGAGGGTTCTTGTAGTGGTCCAGGATGATCTCCTGGTAGAGCGCATCGAGCTCGGTGCTCATCTCAACCCACCTTGAAGTAGCTGCGGGTGTGGTGGAGGCCCTCGACCAGCGCGTCGATCTCGGCGGGGGTCGTGTAGAGGTAGGACGACATCCGCGTCGAGCTCTGCACCCCGAACCGCGCGTGCGCCGGCTTGGCGCAGTGGTGCCCGGCCCGCACGGCGACGCCGCGCGAGTCGAGGACCTGGGCGATGTCGTGCGGGTGCACGCCCTCGAGCTCGAAGGCGATCGCGCCGCCGCGGTCGGCCGCGTCGAGCGGACCGAGGACGGTCAGGCCCGGGACGGTCTGCAGGCCCTCGAGGGCGTAGGCCGTGATCGCCTGCTCGTGGCGGTGGACGGAGTCCAGGCCGATGTGACGGAGGTAGTCGACGGCCGCGCCGAGCCCGACCGCCTCGACGATCGGCGGGGTGCCGGCCTCGAAGCGGTGCGGCGCCTTGGCGTACGTCGAGCGCGCCATGGTCACGGTCTCGATCATCTCGCCGCCGCCGTGGAAGGGCGGAAGCTCGTTGAGCAGCTCCTCGCGCCCCCACAGCACGCCGATGCCGGTCGGGCCGCAGACCTTGTGGCCGGTGAAGACCAGGAAGTCGCACCCGGTCGCCTGGACGTCCACGGGCAGCTGGGGCGCCGCCTGCGAGGCGTCGATCACCGACACGGCTCCGACCGCTCGGGCGCGCGCCACCAGGTCGGTGACCGGGTTGATCGTGCCGAGCATGTTGGAGACCCAGGTGAAGGCGACCACCTTGGTGTGCTCGTCGACCAGCCGGTCGGCGTCGGTCATGTCGAGCCGGCCGTCGTCGGTCAGCCCGAACCAGCGCAGCTCGGCGCCGGCGCGCTCGCAGGCGAGCTGCCACGACACGATGTTGGAGTGGTGCTCCATCTCCGTGATGACGACATTGTCGCCGGGGCCGAGCTCGATGGTGCGGGCCAGCAGGTTGAGCGCCTCGGTCGCGTTCTTGGTGAAGACGACCTCGTTGCGCGAGGGCGCGTTGAGGAACGTCGCCACCTGGTCGCGCGCCGCCTCGTAGGCCTCGGTCGACTCGGCGCCGAGCTGGTGCATCGCCCGGGCGATGTTGGCGTTGTGCCGCTCGAGGTGGTCCACCATCGTGTCGATGACGATCTGCGGCTTCTGCGAGGTGTTGGCGCTGTCGAGGTAGACCAGCGGCACTCCGCCCGCGAGCGTGCGCTCGAGGATCGGGAAGTCCTTGCGGATCACGTCGAGATCCGGAAGCAGTCCTTCCATGTCGTACCCCTTTCGGGCGGTGGGCGCACCGTGCTGGTCACGGCGGAGGGTGGAGGGTGCGGGGTGCCGCTCAGCGCGCCGCGGTGAGGTAGCGGTCGTAGCCCTCGGCCTCGAGCTGGTCGGCGAGCTCCTTGCCGCCGGACTCGGCCACCTTGCCGTCGACGAACACGTGGACGTAGTCGGGCTCGATGTAGCGAAGGATGCGGGTGTAGTGGGTGATCAGCAGGACACCCTTGCCCTCGCGGCCGCGGAACCGGTTGACGCCCTCGGCGACGATCTTGAGCGCGTCGATGTCGAGGCCGGAGTCGGTCTCGTCGAGCACCGCGACCTTGGGGTCGAGCAGCTCGAGCTGGGCGATCTCGTGGCGCTTCTTCTCGCCGCCGGAGAAGCCCTCGTTGACGCTGCGGGTGCCGAAGGACGAGTCGAGGTTGAGCCGCTCGAGGGCGCCGTTGACGTCCTTGACCCACGTGCGCAGCTTGGGGGCCTCGCCGTCGATGGCGGTCTTGGCGGTGCGCAGGAAGTTGGACACCGAGACGCCGGGGACCTCGACGGGGTACTGCATGGCGAGGAACAGGCCGGCGCGGGCGCGCTCGTCGACGGAGAGCGACAGCACGTCCTGGCCGTCCAGCGTCACCGAGCCGCCGGTGATCGTGTACTTGGGGTGGCCGGCGATGGAGTAGGCCAGCGTCGACTTGCCGGAGCCGTTGGGCCCCATGATGGCGTGCGTCTCCCCGTCCATGATGGTGAGGGTGACGCCCTTGAGGATCTCCTTGGGGCCGTCCTCGGTGTCGACGGTGACGTGCAGGTCCTGGATGTCCAGCTTGCTCATGCGGGGGTGACTCCGTTCAGGGTGGTCTCGGTGTCGATGTACACGTCGGTGCCGCGTACCTCGATCGGGAAGGTGGCGACGGGCTCCGTCGCCGGCAGGTTGGTCGGCTTGCCGGTGCGCAGGTCGAACATCGACCCGTGCAGCCAGCACTCGATCTGGCAGTCGGCGACCTCGCCCTCGCTGAGCGCGACCGCGGCGTGGCTGCACTCGTTCTCCAGCGCGAAGACCTCGTCGCCGTTGCGGGCGACGACGATCTCGTAGCGCCCGAGGGTCACGGCGAGGCCCTGGTCGGCCGAGACCTCGTCGAGGGAGCAGGCGCGCTCGAACGCCATCAGGCCCCCGATGCGAAGGCGGCGAGCGAGCCGACGTCCTTGAGGACGTTCTTGGCGAGCTCGGCCTCGACGGTCGAGAGCAGGCGCTCCTCGATGGACGGCACGCCGACCTGGCGGATCAGGTCGTTGAAGAAGCCGTGCACGACCAGTCGCTGGGCCTCGGCCTCGGAGATGCCGCGGGACTGGAGGTAGAACAGCTGCTCGTCATCGAACCGCGCGGTGGCCGAGGCGTGGCCGGCGCCCTCGATCTCGCCGGTCTCGATCTCGAGGTTGGGGATCGAGTCGGCCCGGCAGCCGTCGGTGAGGACCAGATTGCGGTTCTCCTCGTAGGTCTCGATCCCCTCGGCGATCTTGCGGATCAGCACGTTGCCGACCCACACGGTGTGCGCCTTCTCGCCCTGCAGCGCGCCCTTGTAGACGGCGTGGGACTTCGTGCGGGGGGCGGTGTGGTCGGCGAAGATCCGGTGCTCGATGTGCTGGCCGGCGTCGGCGAAGTAGAGGCCGAGCAGCTCGGCGGAGCCACCGGGACCGTCGTAGGTGACGTTGGCGTCCATCCGCACCAGGTCGCCGCCGAAGGAGATGGCGGCGTGCTTGTAGGTCGCGTCGCGACCCACGAGCGCCTGGTGGTGCGAGAGGTGGACGGCGTCGTCGGCCCAGTCCTGGATCGAGACGACGCTCGCCTCGGCGCCGTCGGCGACCACGACCTCGACCACGGCCGCGACCGCGGCCGAGCCGGTGTGGTTGAGCACGACGACGCCCTTGCTGTGACGCCCGAACCGCAGCACGACGTGGGCACCGCTGGTGACGTCGGCGTCGGTGCCGTCGACCTCGAGGACGATCGGCTCCGTGGCCTCGACGTCGGCGGGCACGTCGACGAGCAGCGTGGCAGGCACGTCGGCGAGGACGCGGGCGGTGAACCGGGTGTTGGGCACCCAGCCGCTCACGCCGCGCAGCGCCGTGGCCTCGTCGCCGGTGACGACGCCCACGGAGACGCCCTCGGGCGCGGTCCAGGTGGCGTCGACGTTGCGCCCGTCGAGCGGGGCGTCGGCGTGCAGGCCCTTGAGCCGCTTGAGCGGCGTGAAGCGCCAGATCTCCTCGCGGCCGGTGGGGACCACGTGGTCGGCGACGGCGAACGAGCCGGCCGGGTGCAGGTGGCTCTCGACCCGGTCGGCGGGTGCCTGCTCCAGGGCGGAGCGGACGGAATCGGTGGTGACGGTCACTACATCTCTTTCTGGTACGTCGGACGAGGGCGGGCGGCGTCGATCAGCCGACCGCGCCCTCCATCTGCAGCTCGATCAGGCGGTTGAGCTCGAGGGCGTACTCCATCGGCAGCTCCTTGGCGATCGGCTCGACGAAGCCGCGCACGATCATCGCCATCGCCTCGTCCTCCTCCATGCCGCGCGACATGAGGTAGAAGAGCTGGTCGTCGGAGACCTTCGAGACGCTCGCCTCGTGGCCCATCGACACGTCGTCCTCGCGGATGTCGACGTAGGGGTAGGTGTCGCTGCGGCTGATCTGGTCGACCAGCAGCGCGTCGCAGAGCACGTTGGACTTCGAGCCGTAGGCGCCCTCGTTGACCTGGATCAGCCCGCGGTAGGACGTGCGCCCGCCGCCGCGCGCCACCGACTTGCTCAGGATCGAGCTCGAGGTGTGCGGCGCCGCGTGCACCATCTTGGCGCCGGCGTCCTGGTGCTGGCCCTCGCCCGCGAACGCGATCGAGAGCGTCTCGCCCTTGGCGTGCTCGCCCATCAGGTAGACGGCGGGGTACTTCATCGTCACCTTGGAGCCGATGTTGCCGTCGACCCACTCCATCGTCGCGCCGGCCTCGCAGGTGGCGCGCTTGGTGACGAGGTTGTAGACGTTGTTGGACCAGTTCTGGATGGTCGTGTAGCGGACCCGGGCGCCCTTCTTGACGACGATCTCCACGACCGCGGAGTGCAGCGAGTCGGAGGAGTAGATCGGCGCGGTGCAGCCCTCCACGTAGTGCACGTAGGAGTCCTCGTCGGCGATGATCAGCGTCCGCTCGAACTGGCCCATGTTCTCGGTGTTGATCCGGAAGTAGGCCTGGAGCGGGATGTCGACGTGGACGCCCTTGGGCACGTAGATGAACGATCCGCCCGACCACACCGAGGTGTTGAGCGCGGCGAACTTGTTGTCACCGACCGGGATGACGGTGCCGAAGTACTCCTTGAAGAGCTCCTCGTGCTCCTTCAGCGCGGTGTCGGTGTCGACGAAGATGACGCCCTTCTCCTCGAGGTCCTCGCGGATCGAGTGGTAGACGACCTCCGACTCGTACTGCGCGGCCACACCGGCGACGAGGCGCTGCTTCTCCGCCTCGGGGATGCCGAGCCTGTCGTAGGTGTTCTTGATGTCCTCGGGCAGGTCCTCCCACGAGGTGGCCTGCTTCTCCGAGGAGCGCACGAAGTACTTGATGTTGTCGAAGTCGATCGTCGACAGGTCGGAGCCCCACGTCGGCATCGGCTTGCGGTGGAAGAGCTTGAGGCCCTTCAGGCGCAGGTCGAGCATCCACTGCGGCTCGGACTTCTTGCCGGAGATGTCGCGTACGACGTCCTCGTTGAGGCCACGGGTCGCGGTCGCGCCGGCGTCGTCCTTGTCGGCCCACCCGAACTCGTAGCGGCCGATGCCCTTGAGCTCGGGGTTGAGGTCTTCGATGCTCAGGTTCTGGGTCATGCCTGCTCCTTTGTCGGGTCCGTCTCCGGGTCCGTCTTGAGGGTCTGGGGGATGCACGTGGTGCAGACGCCGTCGCCGTGGGCGATGGTCGCCAACCGCTGGACGTGGGTGCCGAGCACGGAGGCGATCGCCTCGGTCTCGGCCTCGCAGAGCTGCGGGAACTCGTGGGCGACGTGGGAGACCGGGCAGTGCTGCTGGCACAGCTGCTCCCCCACGCTGATGCCGCGGACGGGCGCGAGGTCGCGCACAGAGGCGGCGTAGCCGTTCTGGGTGAAGACCTGGGCGAGGGCCTCGGCGGGCGTGAGGTCGGGGTCGCCGGAGATGGCGGTGGCGTAGTCGCGCGCCACGAACGAGACCCGGCGCCGGGCGAACTCCACGACGGCGTCCTCGCCCTGCGTCTCGGCCAGGAACCGCAGCGCCTGCACGGCGAGGTCGTCGTACTGCTGGTCGAAGCTGTCGCGCCCGGCCTGCGTCAGGGCGAAGACCTTGGCGGGGCGCCCGCGCCCGCGGGTGCCGTAGACCTTCTGCTCGCGCGACTCCACGACTCCCTCGTCGGCGAGGTGGTCGAGGTGGCGGCGCACGGCGGCGGGCGTGAGGTCGAGGCGGAGCGCCAGGTCGGCGGCCGTGGACGGGCCGTTCTCGAGGATCGTGCGGGCCACGCGGTCGCGCGTGGGCGCATCGCCCTCACGCTGTCCGGTCGCCGTCCTCACGAATTCCACAACGCAAGTGTGTCGTTATTGCTTCCCGTGGTTCAAGCAAGGGTGACCTAAGTGACCCCGGCCACCACGCAGCGGCCGGTCGCAGCGGCCGGTCGCTCAGTCGGCGGTGCGGGCCCGGAAGGTGCGGATCGCCAGGGGCGCCACGACCGCGGTGATCAGCACGATCCAGCCGATCGTGAAGGGGATCGGGTGGTGCATGGGGAACGCCGCTCCCGCGGCCAGGGGCTGGTCGTTGCCCCAGAGCTCGCGCACGGCCTGGGTGAGCGAGGAGATCGGGTTCCACTCGGCGATGACCCGCAGGAAGGTGGGCATCCGGTCGGTGGGAGCGAAGGTGTTGGCCAGGAACGTGATCGGGAACATCGTCGCGAACATGACGCCGTTGACCGCCTCGACGGACCTCATCGCCGAGCCGACCCAGATGCCGACCCAGATCATCGCGAAGCCCCACCCGAGCAGCAGGAGGTAGCCCAGGGCCGCCTCCAGCACGTTGGTGTGGATGCGCCAGCCGATCACCAGCCCGGTCAGCGACATCACGACCAGACCGATCGAGGCGTGCACCAGGCTCGACATGCTCCGGCCCACCAGGACCGCCGCGGGGTTGATCGGGAGTGAGCGCATCCGGTCGACGATGCCCTTGTCGAGGTCGGCGGTGAGGCCGACGGCGACGATGAACGAGGCGAACGCGACGGTCTGGGCCATGATCCCGGCCAGCAGGAACGCCCGGTAGCCGGCGGGGGTCGCCACGTCGATCGAGGAGCCGAAGACGTAGGCGAACAGCAGCACGAACATGACCGGCTGGATGGTGACGTCCATCAGCATCTCGGGCATGCGCCGGATGTGGAGGAAGTTGCGCCGGGCGATGGCCCACGACTGCGTCAGCAGCCCGGTGGCGCGGATCTCGGGTCGTTCGAGCGTGGTCATCGGGCTCTCCCTCCTGTGGTCTCCCCCGCGCCCTGACCGGCGTGGTCGTCGCTCTCGTCGTCGGTCGGCTGCTCGGCGCGGTGCCCCGTGAGGTGGAGGAACACGTCGTCGAGGCTCGGCCTCTTCAACCCGATGTCGTCGAGCACGATGTCGCTCCCGTCGAAGATCGCGGCCACGCGGGTCATGTGACCCAGACCCTCGGCGGGCGCGGTGAGCTGGCGCGCGCCGACGTCGACGTGCACCTCGCGCACGTGGGGGCCGAGCAGCGCCCGGGCCGCCTCGAGCTCGCCGGCGTGGGAGACCGTCACGACGAGGGCGGCGGCGCCGGACTGGTCCTTGAGCTGGAGCGGGGTGCCCTCCGCGATCACCGTCCCGCGGTCGATGACCACGATGTTGTCGGCGAGCTGGTCGGCCTCCTCGAGGTATTGAGTCGTCAGCAGCAGCGTCGTGCCGTCGCCGACGAGCTCGCGGAGCACCTCCCACAGCTCCACGCGCGAGCGCGGGTCGAGGCCGGTGGTCGGCTCGTCGAGGAAGAGCACGGGAGGCGTCGCGATGAGGCTGACCGCGAGGTCGAGGCGTCGTCGCATGCCCCCGGAGTAGGTCTTGGCCGTGCGGTTGCCGGCGTCGGCGAGCGAGAAGCGCTCCAGCAGCTCGTCGCTGGCGCGCCGGATGTAGACCGGGTCGAGGCCGTAGAGGCTCCCGATGAGGCGGAGGTTCTCCCGGCCGGTGAGGAGCTCGTCGACGGTCGCGGCCTGCCCCGTCAGGCCCATGCTGCGCCGCACCGCCGCCGCGTCGGCCAGGATGTCGTGACCGGCCACCCGCCCGGTGCCCGCGGTGGGGCGGGTCAGGGTGGTCATCATCCGCACCGTGGTCGTCTTGCCGGCGCCGTTGGGGCCGAGGAGTCCGAGCACCGAGCCCTCGGGGACGACGAAGGAGACCCCGTCGACCGCGACGGTGTCGCCGAAGTGCTTGACGAGGCCCTCGGCCTCGATCGCGTACGCGCGTGCCATGGACCTCACGCTAGTCGCGGGGACCGACAACCGCTCCTGATTAACCCGCACCTAGAATCGGGACGTGCCACCCGCCTCCCCCGCCGTCGAGATCGACGGCCTGGTGATGGCCTACGGCGACAAGGTGGCCGTCGACGGGCTGTCGCTCGAGGTGGCCCGCGGCACGGTCACCGCCGTGCTGGGCCCCAACGGGGCAGGCAAGACGACCACGCTCGAGACGTGCGAGGGCTACCGCGCTCCGCAGCGCGGCACCGTGCGCGTGCTCGGCCTGGACCCCCAGCGCGACCGCGCGGCGCTCCACCCCCGGATCGGGGTGATGCTGCAGAGCGGCGGTGCGTGGAGCGGCGTACGCGCGGTGGAGATGCTCGAGCACATGGCCGCGCTGCACGCCCGCCCGCTCCCCACGGGGATGCTCGTGGAGCGGCTCGGCCTCGCCGACTGCGGGCGGACGCCCTACCGTCGGCTCTCGGGCGGCCAGAAGCAGCGGCTCGGGCTCGCCATCGCGCTGGTCGGGCGCCCCGAGCTCGTGTTCGTCGACGAGCCGACCGCCGGCATGGACCCGCAGGCGCGGCGCACGACGTGGGAGCTGCTCGAGGAGGTCCGCGCCGACGGGGTGACCGTCGTGCTGACGACCCACCACATGGACGAGGCCGAGCACCTCGCCGACCGCATCCACATCATCGACCGCGGCACCGTGATCGCGAGCGGCACACCGGCAGAGCTCACCCGCGGTGGGCGCTCGGCGACCATCCGGCTGGTGGTCAACCGGCCCTTCCCCGAGGGCGCGCCCGAGTCGCTCCGCGCCGAGCTCGGCCCGGACACCGAGGTCCGCCAGCTCGACGAGGTGAGCATGCTCGTCCACGGTCCCGCCGACGGCTCCACGCTCGGTCGGGTGTCGCGGTGGTGCGAGCACCACGAGGTGCTGCCCCAGACGCTGACCCTCGGCCAGCGCACCCTGGAGGACGTGTTCCTCGAGCTCACCGGACGGGAGCTGGCGCCGTGAGCACGACACCGACTCCGGACACCGGGCTCACCGCCGTCGGCACCGCCGGCGCCGCTCGCTCCACCGGCATGTTCGCGCCCGACCCGGGTGCGGCGTCGCTGGCGGCGATGGTGCTGACCCAGGCCCGGATGGAGGCGCGGCTGATGCTGCGCAACGGCGAGCAGCTGCTCCTCGCCATCGTGATCCCGGTGATCGTGCTCGTGGGCGGCGTCGTGGCAGCCGCGCGCCTCGACCGCACGGTCGACGGCCGCGCGGCGATCGACGTCCTGGCCCCGGGCGTCCTGGCGCTCGCCGTCATGTCGACCGCGTTCACCTCGGTCGCCATCGCCACCGGCTTCGAGCGGCGCTACGGCGTCATCAAGCTGCTCGGCTCGTCGCCGCTGCCGCGCCACGGCCTGCTGCTGGGCAAGGTGGTGGCGCTGCTCAGCGTCGTCGCGCTCCAGCTCGTGGTGCTGGTCGCCGTCGCCCTCGTCATGGGGTGGGAGCCGTCGCTCGACCACCCGGCCCGCACGCTGCTCGGCGTGGCGCTCGCCGTGGCGCTCGGCACGGCGGCCTTCGCCTCGCTCGGGCTCCTCGTCGCCGGCGCGCTCCGGGCCGAGGCCACTCTCGCGCTGGCCAACCTCGTCTACCTGCTCCTCATGGCGGGCGGCGGCATCGTCCTGCCCGCCAGCACCTACGGCGCCGCCGGCGCGTTCGTCGAGTGGCTGCCCTCGGGCGCGCTCGGCGAGGCGATGCGCGCGGCACTGGTGCACGCGAGCATCGACGCTCGATCCCTGCTCGTGCTGGCGGCGTGGACGCTGCTCGGCACGCTGCTCACGGCACGGACCTTCAGGTGGGAATGATGGGACACACCCTGCTCGACCGTCTCGCACGGTTCCTCTGGCCCCTCGCGGTGGCCAACCTGCTCGCCAACATCGGCATCGTCGTCACCGGCGCCGCCGTGCGGCTGACCGGCTCCGGACTGGGCTGCCCGACGTGGCCGCGCTGCACCGACGAGTCCTACGTCGCGCACGGCGAGCTCGGCATGCACGGTGCCATCGAGTTCGGCAACCGGCTGCTCACCTTCGTGCTCGCGGCGGTGGCGGTGCTGTGCTTCCTCGCGGCCGTCGGCGCCCGGCACCGACGGGCGACGCGGCTGTCGTTCGTCGTGGGCCTCGGGATCCCCCTGCAGGCCGTGCTCGGCGGCATCACCGTGCTCACCGACCTCAACCCGTGGATCGTGGCGGGCCACTTCCTGGTGTCGATGGCGATCATCATGGTCTGCGTCGCGCTGCTCGACGAGCTGCGCAGCCCTTCGCGGGGGCTGGCTCCGGCCCTGCCGCGCACGCTCGCCTGGGCCAACCTCGCCGTCGGCTGGGTGGTGCTCTACCTCGGCACGGTCGTGACCGGAGCGGGCCCGCACGCCGGCGACACCGACTCCCCGCGCAACGGCCTCGACCCGGCCGACGTCTCGCAGATCCACGCGATCGCGGTCTACGTCCTCGTCGCGCTCACCGTCGCGCTGCTCGTGGTGGCGCTGCGTGGTGGGCACCGGTGGCTGGCGCAGGTCACGGCGCTCGTGCTGCTGATCGAGGTGCTCCAGGGCGTCCTGGGGTGGGTGCAGTACTGGCTGGAGCTCCCGATCGGCCTGGTCGCGCTGCACATGCTCGGCGCCGGCCTGCTCGCGGCGGGGCTGGCCCGCATCGCGCTGGCCGTGCTGCCCCACCAGGGCTCCGCGGAGGCGCGCGCGGGCGGCGAGCCGCAGAGGCTCGCCGCCACGCGCATCGGCCCCTCCTAGGACGCGGGCCGACCGGTCACAGCTTGCGGGCGAAGATGACCGTCCGCTTGGCGTAGTCGTCGGCCTTGCAGCCGACGAGCACGATGCGGGCCGGCCCGGCCACCGAGTAGAGCGAGCCCATCCGCCTCTTGGCCGACCAGAACTCACGCTTGGTGACCTCGAACCGGCAGCCGGCGACGGTGATCCTGTCGCCGCGCCGCAGCGTCGCCCAGTGGTCGGCCACCCCGTTGCCGGCGCGCCACGCGTGGCCGGCGTAGACGGTGCTGCCGGTGGGGTCGCACGGCGGGTCGCCCTTGGCCCAGGTGTAGACGGCGCCGCGGAGCCGGTCGCCGACGGCGAGCGTGTCGTTGCGCGCCGGCACCTTGACCACCACGGCGTCGGTGCCGGTGCGCGCGATCGTGAGCCGGTCAGGGGCGGCGTGAGCCACGCCCTGACCGGCCGCCACGGTCACGCCGAGCGTGAGCGCAGCCACGAGCCCTGCAGCCCGGACCCGTGTCATCGGTGTCCGGTGTTGGGCGCGACCTCCGGTGCGCTGGCGCACGGACGGGTGCGGAAGGTCATCTTCCACACCTGCTTGCCCTGCAGGCGGAACGTCGCGTCGGCCGCGTGCGCACGGACCGTCACGCGGGGCGACGTGGCCTTGAGCCAGGCACCCTGACGCAGGACCTTGCCCTTCGAGGTGTAGACGACGCCGGTGCGCTTGTGGACCTTGAAGACGTCGCCGCGGGTGCCGCACTTGTCGATCATGCGGGCGCGGGCCGACACGACGCGCGCCTCGGCCGGCAGCACCTCGGGCGGGGTGACGACCGGCGGGGTGACGACCGGGGTCGGGCACGGCTGGTTGCTGTCGACCGGCGCCGGGAAGGTGACGGTGGTCGCGCCGCCCGGGAACTGGGTGCCCGCGGTGGTCGTGACCGTGACGCTGCCGTCGGGGTTGGTGACCGCGCTCCAGGGGCCTGGGGGCACCTGGCCGTAGTGCGCGTTGCCCGGGCCGCAGTCGTCGACGACCGGGATCGTCGGCGGCTCCACGGTCGTGACGTTGCAGCCGTCCTCGAACTTCTCGACCGGGATGCTGCCGGAGCTGGTGTTGGTGGAGCCGTTGTCCCACCGCGCCGACAGCGTCAGCGTCTGGGTGGAGGTCGGCTTGGTGGTGACCGTCTCGGTGAAGGTGCGCGTCTGCCTGCTGGTCAGCGGCGTGCCGACCGGGACGACGGCGGAACGGTTGCTCGCGGTGATGGTCTCGGTGCGCGCCTCGCTGTTGACGACGCGCCAGGTGACGGCCCAGCCGCCTCCGGTCTTGCAGGCCACCGTTCCGCTGATCGTGTTGTGGTGGGCGCTGGCCGCGCCGGCGATGCCGACGACGGCGAAGCCCACTCCCAGGACGAGGGTGAGCACCCTCGAGACCCCCCGGTGAAGCGTGCGAGGACGAACCCCCGTGCCGGTCGCGCCCCCCGCGGTCCGGTCACGTCGTACTCGTGGTGAAGACATGCAGAACTACCCCCTGCTCCCACGGGGATGGCCCACTGCCATCCCCTCACGATGCATTCAACGTGGGTTCGAGCAGAAAGACCCGAAACGTCTCCTCAAGAAAACGGCCAAATCTTCCGCATTCGCCTGACAAGACCTTCAAAGTTGCGCTAAACGCACGAATTTTGCGTTATCGGCCGAGCAGGGGGTCGAGCGCGACGGCGACGAAGAGCAGCGAGAGGTAGAGGTTGGACGCGTGGAAGAGCCGCATCGGGTTGATGTCGGCCAGCGCCTCCGAGCCCCTGGCCCGCTTCCACATCCGGTGCGCCTCGAGGAGGAACACCGCACCCAGGACGGCCGCGGCGACCGGGTAGACGAGGCTGGTGTCGGCGACGGGCCAGAGCAGGAGCGAGGTCGCGACCATCACCCAGCTGTAGATCACGACCTGGCGGCCGACCTCGGCGGCCGGCTTGACGACCGGCAGCATCGGCACGTCGACGTTGCGGTAGTCCTCGCGGTAGCGCAGGGCGAGCGCCCAGGTGTGCGGGGGCGTCCAGAAGAACACGACCAGGAACAGCACGACCGGCGTCCACGCCAGCTCGCCGGTCACCGCGGTCCAGCCGATCAGCGCCGGGAAGCAGCCCGCCAGCCCGCCCCAGACGATGTTCTGGGTGGTGCGGCGCTTGAGCAGCATCGTGTAGACGAAGACGTAGAACGCGTTGGCGAGCACCGCCAGCACGGCCGAGAGCCCGTTGACCCACAGCGCCAGCACGACCGTCGACAGCACCGCCAGCACGGTCGCGAAGACGAGCGCCGAGACCGGCGAGACGATGTGGCGCGGCAGCGCGCGCCGGCGCGTACGCCGCATCTGCTCGTCGATGTCGCGGTCGTAGATGCAGTTGTAGGCCGACGCCGAGCCGGCCGAGAGCGCTCCGCCGACGACCGTGGCGGCCACCAGGCCGAGCGGCGGGATCCCGCGCTCGGCGAAGAACATCACCGGGACGGTCGTGAGCAGGAGCAGCTCGATGACGCGCGGCTTGGTGAGCCCGACGTAGGCCCCGACGACGTCGCGCCAGGTCTTCGGTCCCTCGGGATCGGCACCCCCGCCGGTCGACGGCCGGGCGGACGCGGCTGCGTGCGGGCCGGCGTGGGACACAGTGCAGAACCTCGGGAGGACGGGAGCGGATGGAACGCGGACGGCGAGGGAACCGGGGGGTGAGCTTCCAGCTGGTTCCCGGCGTGCGGGACGACCCTCGAGCAAGGTCGAGTCTACTCGGCCGCGACGATAGGGTCGCAGTCGAGGCCACCCCTGCCGGGCTGTGATCTCGACTGCACCTGGTTGCACCCATTGAGAGGAACTGCGTTGACCGAGAAGTCCGCCCTGCCCGCCACCCTCGAGTGGGACGACATCGACCGCCGCGCCGTCGACACGGCGCGGGTGCTGGCGATGGACGCGGTCCAGAAGGTCGGCAACGGCCACCCCGGCACGGCCATGAGCCTGGCCCCGGCCGCCTACCTGCTCTTCCAGAAGGTGATGCGGCACAACCCGGCCGACCCGAACTGGACCGGCCGCGACCGGTTCGTGCTGTCGTGCGGGCACAGCTCGATCACGCTCTACACCCAGCTGTTCCTCGGCGGGTGGGGCCTGGAGATCGAGGACCTGCGCACGCTGCGCACCTGGGGCAGCAAGACCCCCGGGCACCCCGAGTACGGCCACACCGCCGGCGTGGAGACGACCACCGGCCCGCTCGGCCAGGGTGTCGCCAACGCGGTGGGCATGGCCATGGCGGCCCGCCGCGAGCGGGGCCTGCTCGACCCCGACACCCCCGAGGCCGACTCCCCGTTCACCCACCACGTCTACGCGCTGTGCTCCGACGGCGACCTGCAGGAGGGCGTGAGCGCCGAGGCCTCCTCGATCGCCGGCACCCAGCAGCTCGGCAACCTCACGGTGATCTACGACGCCAACCGGATCTCGATCGAGGGAGACACCGACGTCGCGTTCACCGAGGACGTCGGCGCACGCTACGAGGCCTACGGCTGGCACGTGCAGCACGTCGACTGGACCAACGACGGCACGGACTACGTCGAGGACGTCCCCGAGCTCTACGCCGCGGTCCGCGCGGCCGACGCGGTCACCGACCGGCCCAGTCTCATCGTGCTGCGCACGCTCATCGCGTGGCCCGCCCCCCACGCACAGGGCACGGGCAAGTCCCACGGCTCCGCCCTCGGCGCGGAGGAGGTCGCGGCCACCAAGGAGGTCCTCGGCTTCGACCCCGACAAGCACTTCGAGGTGCCCACCGACGTGATCGAGCGCACGCGCTCGCTGGTGGCGCGCGGCAAGGAGCAGCAGGCCGCGTGGCAGGAGCGCTTCGACGCGTGGCGCTCCGCCGCGTCCGACGACGTCCTCCAGACGTTCGAGCGGATGCAGACCCGTGCGCTGCCCGCCGGGCTCGCCGACGTGCTGCCGAGCTTCGACGCCGACCCCAAGGGCGTGGCCACCCGCAAGGCCTCGGGCGCGGTCATCAACGCGGTCGCGGCCGTCATGCCGGAGCTGTGGGGCGGCTCGGCCGACCTCGCCGAGTCCAACAACACCACCATCGAGGACGCCCCGTCGTTCATCCCCGAGAGCCGGTCCACCGACCAGTGGACGGGCGACCCGCTCGCCGGCCGGGTGCTGCACTTCGGCATCCGCGAGCACGGCATGGGCGGCATCCTCAACGGCATCGCGCTGCACGGCGGCACCCGCGTCTTCGGGGGCACGTTCCTCACCTTCAGCGACTACATGCGCGGCTCGGTCCGTCTGGCGGCGCTGATGGGCCTGCCGGTCACCTACGTCTGGACCCACGACTCCATCGGCCTCGGCGAGGACGGCCCGACGCACCAGCCGATCGAGCACCTCGCCGCGTTGCGCGCGATCCCCGGCCTCGACGTCGTACGCCCTGCCGACGCCAACGAGACCGCCGCCGCGTGGCACGCCGTGCTCCAGCACACCGACCGGCCCGCCGGCATCGCGCTGACCCGCCAGAACGTACCCGTCTTCCCGCGAGGCGAGGACGGCTTCAGCGACACGTCCAACGTCCACCGCGGCGGCTACGTCCTGATCGACGCCCCCACCATCGACGACCGCGCCGGCGAGCCCGACGTGATCTTGATGGGCACCGGCTCCGAGGTGCAGGTGGCGGTCGCGGCCCGCGAGCTCCTCGCCGCGGACGGCATCCGCGCCCGGGTCGTCTCGCTTCCCTGCCTGGAGTGGTTCGAGGAGCAGGAGGAGGCCTACCGCGAGACCGTCCTGCCGCCCACCGTCAAGGCCCGCGTGTCGGTCGAGGCCGGCGTCAAGCAGGGCTGGCGCGACTATGTCGGCGACCACGGCCGCATCGTCTCCATCGACCACTACGGCGCCTCGGCCGACTACGCGCGGATCTACGAGGAGTTCGACATCACCGGCGAGGCCGTGGCCAACGCGGCCCGCGACAGCCTGCGCACCCTGACCGACTGACCGCGTCCCGCACGACGACCCACAGGAGGCACCACATGAACGACCGTCTCAAGGCCCTGGCTGACGCCGGGGTGTCCATCTGGCTCGACGACCTCTCGCGCGAGCGCCTGGAGACCGGCAACCTGGCCGACCTGGTGAAGAACAGCAACGTCGTCGGCGTGACGTCCAACCCCGCCATCTTCCAGACCGCGCTCGCCGACGGCGAGCGCTACGACGCCCAGGTCCGCGAGCTGGCCGCCGAGGGCGCCGACGTCGACCGCGCCACGCTCGTCATCACCACCGACGACGTGCGCGAGGCCTGCAAGGTGATGCGCCCCGTCTTCGACGCCACCGACGGCGTCGACGGCCGCGTCTCGATCGAGGTCTCCCCCGGGCTGGCGCACGCCACCGACGAGACGGTCGCGGAGGCGGCGACGCTCCACGAGACCGTCGGCGAGCCCAACGTGATGATCAAGATCCCCGGCACCAAGGAGGGCTGGCCGGCGATCACCCAGACCATCGCCGCCGGCATCTCGGTCAACGTGACGCTGATCTTCGGCCTCGAGCAGTACCGCAACGTGATGGAGGCCTACGTCACCGGGCTCGAGCAGGCCGCCGCCAACGGCCACGAGCTCGCCGACATCCACTCGGTCGCGTCCTTCTTCGTCTCGCGCGTCGACTCCGAGGTCGACAAGCGGCTCGAGGCGACGACCCAGGGGCCCGGCACCGACCCGGCCCTGCGCGGCAAGGCGGGAGTCGCCAACGCGCGGCTGGCGTTCCAGATGTACGAGGAGTTCTTCCGTGGCGAGCGCTGGGAGGCCCTCGAGGCCAAGGGCGCGCGCAGGCAGCGCCCGCTGTGGGCCTCGACCGGCGTGAAGAACCCCGACTACGACGACACGATGTACGTCGTCGACCTGGTCGTGGAGAACACTGTCAACACGATGCCGGAGAAGACCCTCGACGCCGTCGCCGACCACGGCGAGGTGCGCGGCGACCGGGTGCGACCGTTCTACGACGACGCGCACGCCCACATGCAGGCACTGGCCGAGGCCGGGATCGACTACGACGACGTGATCAAGGCCCTGATCAAGGAGGGCGTCGACAAGTTCGTCGTCGCCTGGGACGAGCTGCAGTCGACCCTCTCGAAGTCACTCGAGGCCGCTCGGGCATGAGCGGCGGCGCCGTCGACCCCACGACCACCGAGGCGTGGGCGCGGCTCGCAGCGCTCGCGGAGTCCTACGAGCCCGACCTGCGACGCGACCTGACGGCGGCGTGGGTCGAGCGGCAGACGCTCACTGCTGCCGACCTGCACGTCGACCTGTCGAAGAACCTCGTCGACGCCGACGTGGAGGCCGCGCTGCTGGCGCTGGCCGACCAGGTCGGGGTCGCCGCGCGACGCGACGCGATGTTCGCCGGCGAGCACATCAACGTCACCGAGGACCGCGCGGTCCTGCACACCGCGCTCCGGCTGCCGGCCGACGCGTCGCTGACCGTCGACGGCCAGGACGTCGTCGCCGAGGTCCACGAGGTGCTCGCCCGGGTCTACGACTTCGCCGACCGGGTCCGGTCCGGCGCGTGGACCGGTGTGACCGGGCGGCGCATCGAGACGGTCGTCAACATCGGCATCGGCGGCTCCGACCTGGGCCCGGTGATGGCCTACGAGGCGCTCGAGCCCTACCGCCAGGAGGGCTTCTCCTGCCGCTTCATCAGCAACATCGACCCGACCGACGCCGGCCAGGCGCTGGCCGGGCTCGACCCCGAGACCACGCTCTTCATCGTCTCGAGCAAGACCTTCGGCACCCTCGAGACGCTCACCAACGCCCGGCTCTGCAAGGCGTGGCTGCTCGACCGGCTCCCCGACGGCAGCGACCCGCAGGACGCGGTCGCCCGGCACTTCGTGGCCGTCTCGACCGCCCTCGACAAGGTCGCCGACTTCGGCATCGACCCCGACAACGCGTTCGGCTTCTGGGACTGGGTCGGCGGGCGCTACTCGATGGACTCCGCCATCGGCCTCTCGCTGGTCGTGGCCATCGGTCCCGAGCACTTCGCCGAGATGCTGGCGGGCTTCCACGCGATGGACGAGCACTTCCGCGCCTCCCCGCCGGAGGACAACGTCCCGCTCCGGATGGGGCTGCTCAACGTCTGGTACGCCAACTTCCTCGGCGCCCACACCCACGCCGTGCTCCCCTACGCGCAGCTGCTGCACCGCTTTCCCGCCTACCTCCAGCAGCTCACGATGGAGTCCAACGGCAAGGGCGTGCGCTGGGACGGCTCGGCGGTCGACTACGAGACCGGCGAGGTGTTCTGGGGCGAGCCGGGCACCAACGGCCAGCACGCGTTCTACCAGCTCATCCACCAGGGCACCCGGCTCGTGCCGGCCGACTTCATCGCCTTCGCGCGGCCGGCGTACGACCTCGTCGACGAGGTCGACGGCGAGCGGGTGGACGTCCACGAGCTGCTGCTGGCCAACTTCCTGGCCCAGACCAGGGCCCTCGCTCTCGGCCGGACGGCCGACGAGGTGCGCGCCGAGGGCGTCGCGGAGGAGCTGGTGGCGGCGCGGACGTTCCCCGGCAACCGGCCCACCACCTCGATCATGGCGCCGGCGCTGACCCCCTCCGTGCTCGGCCAGCTGGTCGCGCTCTACGAGCACATCACGTTCGTCCAGGGCGCCGTGTGGGGCATCGACAGCTTCGACCAGTGGGGCGTCGAGCTCGGCAAGCAGCTCGCCCAGGAGGTGCGCCCCGCGGTCGCCGGCGACGCGTCGGCCGCGGCCGGGCAGGACCCCTCCACCCAGGCGCTGATCCGCTTCTACCGGGAGCACCGCTCCTCCGAACCACGACTGGGGGACCCCGCATGACCTACGTCAACCCGCTGCGCGATCCGCAGGACCGACGGCTGCCGCGCATCGCCGGCCCGTGCGGCATGGTCCTGTTCGGCGTGACCGGCGACCTGTCGCGCAAGAAGATCATGCCGGCGATCTACGACCTCGCCAACCGCGGCCTGCTGCCGCCGGGGTTCAGCCTGGTGGGCTTCGCCCGGCGCGAGTGGGCCGACCAGGACTTCGCCCAGATCGTCCACGACGCGGTCAAGGAGAACGCGCGCACACCGTTCCGCGAGGAGGTGTGGAACCAGCTGTCCGAGGGGTTCCGCTTCGTCCCCGGCGACTTCGACGACGACGACGCCTTCGACCACCTGCGCCGCACGGTGGAGGAGCTCGACCAGCTCCGCGGCACCGGCGGCAACATGGCGTTCTACCTCGCCATCCCGCCGGCGTTCTTCGGCAATGTGGTCGGCCAGCTCAAGGAGCACGGCCTCGCCGACCCCGCACCCGACCAGTGGCGCCGGGTCGTGGTGGAGAAGCCGTTCGGCCACGACCTCGAGTCGGCGCGCGAGCTCAACGCGATCCTCGACGGTGTCTTCCCGTCGGGATCGGTGTTCCGCATCGACCACTACCTCGGCAAGGAGACGGTCCAGAACATCCTGGCGATGCGCTTCGCCAACAACATGTTCGAGCCCATCTGGAACGCCAACTACGTCGACCACGTGCAGATCACGATGGCCGAGGACATCGGCATCGGCGGCCGGGCCGGCTACTACGACGGCATCGGCGCCGCACGCGACGTCATCCAGAACCACCTGCTCCAGCTGATGGCGCTCGTGGCGATGGAGGAGCCCATCGCGTTCGACGCGGAGAGCCTGCGCCTGGAGAAGCAGAAGGTGCTCGCGTCCGCGACCCTCCCTCCTCGCCTCGACACCACCACGGCCCGCGGCCAGTACACCGCCGGGTGGGCCGGGGGCGAGAAGGTCAAGGGCTTCCTCGACGAGGAGGGCATCCCGAAGACCTCCACCACCGAGACCTACGCGGCGATCACGGTCAACGTCGAGACCCGCCGCTGGGCCGGGGTGCCGTTCTACCTCCGCACCGGCAAGCGGCTCGGGCGGCGGGTGACGGAGGTCGCCATCGTCTTCAAGCGCGCCCCGCACCTGCCGTTCACCCAGACGGCGACCGAGGACCTCAGCCAGAACGCCCTCGTCATCCGCGTGCAGCCCGACGAGGGCATGACGATGCGCTTCGGGTCGAAGGTGCCGGGCACCGCCATGGAGATCCGCGACGTCAACATGGACTTCGCCTACGGCGGGTCCTTCACCGAGGCCAGCGCCGAGGCCTACGAGCGCCTCATCCTCGACGTGCTCCTCGGCGACCCGCCGCTGTTCCCCCGCCACGAGGAGGTCGAGCTGTCGTGGAAGATCCTCGACCCCGTCATCGCCGCGTGGGCCAGGAAGGGCACGCCGGAGCCCTACGACTCCGGCACCTGGGGTCCCGCGTCGGCCGACCAGATGCTCGCCCGCGACGGGCGCACCTGGCGGAGGCCGTGATGGCCCCGCGCCGCGACGCCGCACCTTCCGCTCACGCCTCCGACGGGACCCCGAGATGATCGAGCTCACCGACACCACCTCGGCGAAGATCGCGGCCGAGTTCGTCCGCTCGCGCACCCGCGCCGGCAGCCCCGCGATGGGGATGGTGATGACGCTCATCATCGTCGCGCCGGAGGAGGACGCAGGCGAGGCGATGGTCGCGGCCAAGCGCGCCTCCCGCGAGCACCCCTCCCGGGTGCTCGGGGTGATCCTGGGCGACGGGCGCGGCACCGGCCAGGTCGACGCACAGGTCGGCAGCGGTGACGGCTGGGGTGGCGAGATCGCCCTGATCCGGCTCAAGGGCGAGGTGGTCAAGCACGCCGACTCGGTCGTCCTGCCGCTGCTCCTGCCCGACTCCCCCGTCGCCATCTGGTGGCCGACCTCGGCGCCCGCCGACCCTGCCGCCGACCCGCTCGGCTCGCTGGCGCAACGCCGCATCACCGACTCCGCCGCGGTCCCGCGGGGCAAGGCGACCGCGATGCTGACCCAGTGCCAGACCTACGCCCCCGGCAACACCGACCTGAGCTGGACGCGGCTCACGCCGTGGCGCGCCCTGCTCGCCGCGGCGCTCGACCAGCACCCGCTCAAGGTGCGCAGCGCCAAGGTCACCGCCGAGCGGACCAGCCCGAGCGCCGACCTGCTGGTGGCCTGGCTCAGTGACCGCCTCAAGGTCGACGTCGCCCGTGGCACCTCCGACGGGCCCGGGATCACCGAGGTCAGCATGGACACCCGGGAGGGCCCGATCCGGATCTCGCGCGCCGACGGACGGCTGGCGACGTTCAGCTCGCCCAACCGCCCCGACCGGCCGATCGCGCTCAAGCGGCGCGAGGTGCCCGCGCTCCTCGCCGAGGAGCTGCGCCGCCTCGACGAGGACGACATCTACGCCGAGGTCGCCGCCCACCTGGTCACGCTGAGGAGCACGAAGTGAACGATCCCGAGGTCCGCCGCCACGACGACGCCGACGCGCTGGTCGGCGACGTCGCGTCCGCGCTGCTCGACCGGCTCGAGGCGGCCCAGGCGCGCGGCGAGGTGCCGCAGGTCGGCCTCACCGGCGGCAGCATCGCCGAGCAGCTCCACCGCGAGCTCGCCCGCCGGTCCGTGGACTCCTCGCTCGACTGGTCGCGGGTGGTGATCTGGTGGGGCGACGAGCGGTTCGTCGCATCCGACTCCCCCGACCGCAACGCCGTCCAGGCCCGCGAGACGCTGCTCGACCACGTGCCGGTCGACCCGGCCAACGTCCACGAGGTGCCGGCGAGCGACCAGGTGCCGACCGCCGAGGACGCCGCCGCGGCCTACAGCGAGGCGATGCGCGAGCACGGCGCCGGGTTCTTCGAGGTGCTGATGCTCGGCATCGGCCCCGACGGGCACTGCGCGTCGCTCTTCCCCGGCCACCCGGCGCTCGGGGCGCGCGACGCGATCGCCGTCGCCGTCCACGACTCCCCCAAGCCGCCCCCCGACCGCGTCACCCTCACCTTCGAGGCGATGGAGCGGTGTCGCGCGGTCTGGTTCATCGCCAGCGGCGACGGCAAGGCCGACGCCGTCGCCCGGGCGCTCGCCCCCGACGGGTCCGTCGCCGAGACCCCCGCGCGGGGCGTACGCGGCGACGAGACCGTCTGGTGGCTCGACGAGGCCGCCGCCTCCGCCCTCTGACCCCGACCTCTCGTCGAGTGGGCGCGTCCTGACCGCATGCGGGGGTCGAGTGGGCGCGTCCTGACCGCGCACGGGTGTCGAGTGGCGCGTCCTGACCGTTGTCCACAGCGCCGGGACTGCTGGGACTGACATCGGCCCCGGCGGGAATCGTTCCGGCATGCGCGCATCCCGGTGGTTCACCCAGACCTGTCTCGATCACAGCTTCCCGCTTCCCGTGGATGCGCCGTTCGCCACGCGCGACGCCCTGGCGGCCGGCGTGACGGCGCGCGAGCTGACCCTGCTGTGCCGCGAAGGGCTCCTGCGCACCCCGATCAAGGGTGTGTACGTCGCCGCCCAGGTGCGTGACGACACGGCCCACCGACTCGCCTGCCTGCGGCTGGTTACTCCCCCGGACGCCATCGTCGTGGACCGCCACGCGGGCTGGGCACAGGGCGCCGACATGCTCCTGCACCCCAACGAGCACCTCGATGCCATGCCGATCGCGATGTTCCTTCCCCACGGCCGCGGGCGGCTGCGCAACAAGCTCGCCGAGAGTGGTGAGCGCACCTTCGACGACCGCGATCTCATCGAGGCGGGCGGCGTGCGGATGACGACGCCGTTGCGCACGGCGCTCGACCTCGGGCGTCAGAGGTGGCCCGAGCCGGCTCTCACCGCGCTGGACGCACTCCACCGGCTCGGCGCGTTCGGCGTCGGAGAGCTGTTGTCGGAGGTCGGCCGCTTCAGCCGGATGCGCTGGGTGACGACGCTGCGGCTGGTCGCTCCGCACACCGACGGCCGGGCGCAGTCCGGCGGCGAGACGGTCGTCCGGTGGCGCTGGCTCCAGCTGCCGGTCCCGCCGCCCGAACCCCAGGTCGAGGTCCGCGTCGACGGCCGGGTCGCGTTCGTCGACGTCGGCAACGAGGCGCTGCGCTTCGGCGTCGAGTTCCAGGGGGTCGAGTGGCACACCGGCGCACACGCGGACGACGACGAGGTGCGGTTCGGGTGGCTGCGCCAGGATGCCGACTGGCTGGTCGAGCCGGCGTGGTCAGCCGATGTCTACGGCCCCGACCGGCGGATCGACGACATCATCCTGGACGGCGTACGTCGAGCGCGCAGGCGTCGCGCCGCCTGAACAGGACGCGCCGACTCGACGTGTCCCCGAGAACAGGACGCGCCGACTCGACGTGTCCCGGACATCAGGACGCGCCGCCTCGAGGTGTCCCGGACGTCAGGACGCGCCCACTCGACTCAGAAGATGATCTCGCCGGCCTTGCGGCGGCTGCGGAGGAGGGCGACCGCCTCGTCGAGGATGTCGGCCGCCTCGGTCTCGCTGCGACGCTCCTTCACGTAGGCGAGGTGCGTCTTGTAGGGCTCGATCTTGGGTGCCGGGGGCGGGTTGTCGGAGTCGAGGCTGGCCGGGAGGCCGCACTTGGGGCAGTCCCAGGAATCCGGGGCCGCGGCCTCGATCGCGAACGTCACCACCGAGCGGTGGTCGTGGCTGCAGAAATAGGTGACCATCTGCCGCGGCGCGGCCTCGCCGCGCTCGGCCTCGCCCATCGGGCCGGCTCCGACTCGACTACCGCGAATCGCGTTACCAGCACCAGCCATGTCGACTCCTTCTCACAAACGCTCAGAGGGGGGTATTCAGTTGCCCTGGTAGGCCATGAGCAGGCCCAGGGCAACCACGCACGCAAACCAGATGACGCCGACCCCGATGGTGAACCGGTCGAGGTTGCGCTCAGCCACCGACGATCCCCCCAGGCTGCTGGACACGCCGCCGCCGAACATGTCGGAGAGGCCGCCTCCGCGTCCCTTGTGGAGGAGCACCAGCAGAATCATGATCGCGCTCGTGATGACGAGCAGGATGGTGAAGAGCAGAATCACGTGGCGCAGCCTACGTCACGCAGCTCGAGGACCGGAGGCCGCCTCACAGCACCGGCATGTCGTAGAACCGGCAGATGCCGCCGAACTCGTCGACCTGCAGGCTGGCGCCACCGACCAGGCAGCCGTCGACGTCGGCCTTGTCCATGATCCCGCCGACGTTGGCCGCCTTCACCGACCCGCCGTAGAGGATCCGGAGGCCGTCGGCGGCACCGTCGCCGTGCACGTGCCGGACGCGCTCGCGGATCGCCGCGCAGACCTCCTGGGCGTCGTCCGGGGTCGCCACCTCGCCGGTGCCGATGGCCCAGACGGGCTCGTAGGCGACCACGAGGTCGGCGACCTGCTCGGCGGTGAAACCGTCGAGCGAGCCGTCGAGCTGCGTGAGGGTGAACGGCACGTGCTCGCCCGCCTGGCGCACGTCGAGGCCCTCCCCGACGCACACGATCGGGGTCATCCCCGCGTGCAGCGCCTTGTGCGCCTTGGCGTTGACCAGCTCGTCTGACTCGTTGTGGTAGATGCGGCGCTCGCTGTGGCCGACCACGATGTAGGAGCAGCCCAGCTTGGCCAGCATCGTCGCGGAGATCTCGCCGGTGTAGGCGCCGTTGTCGTGGACGGAGACGTCCTGGGCCCCGTAGCGGATCGAGAGGCGGTCACCGTCGACCAGCGTCTGCACCGAGCGCAGGTCGGTGAACGGCGGCACCACGACGACCTCGACCTTGCCGAAGTCGTGACGCTTGTCCGCCAGCGTCCAGGCGAGCTTCTGGACCAGCACCACCGCTTCTTGGTGGTTGAGGTTCATCTTCCAGTTGCCCGCCATCAACGGCGTGCGGCTCTTGTTGGTCCCGGCCACGGTCAGCCCCTCTCGAGTACGGCGATGCCCGGGAGCTCCTTGCCCTCCAGGAACTCCAGCGACGCGCCACCGCCGGTGGAGATGTGGCCGAACGCGGCCTCGTCGAAGCCGAGCTTGCGCACGGCCGCGGCGGAGTCACCACCGCCGACGACGGACAGCCCGTCGACCTTCGTCAGCGCCTCGGCGACGGCACGGGTGCCGCCGGCGAACGCGTCGGTCTCGAACACGCCCATCGGGCCGTTCCAGAAGACCGTGCGCGCGTCGGCCAGGGCCGCCGCGAACGCCGCCGCCGACTCGGGCCCGATGTCGAGCCCGATGGCGTCGGCCGGGATCTCCGAGGCGGGTACGACGCTGGGCTGCGGCTCGCGGTCGCCCGACGGGAACGCCGTGTCGACCACGACGTCGGTCGGCAGCAGGATCTCCACACCGCGCTCGGCCGCCTCGGTGAGGTAGCGGGCGCAGGTGTCGACCTGGTCGGCCTCGAGCAGGCTCTTGCCCACCTCGTGGCCCTGGGCCTTGAGGAAGGTGAAGACCATCCCGCCGCCGATGAGCAGCTTGTCGGCCTTGTCGATGAGGTTGTCGATGACGCCGAGCTTGTCGGAGACCTTCGACCCGCCGAGCACGACGACGTAAGGGCGCTGGGGGTCCTCGGTGAGCCGTCGCAGCACGTCGACCTCCTTGGCGACCAGGCCGCCCATGGCGGACGGCAGCCGCAGCGCGACGTCGTAGACGCTGGCCTGCTTGCGGTGCACGACGCCGAAGCCGTCGGAGACGAACGCGTCGGCCAGCTGGGCGAGCTGGTCGGCGAACGCGGCGCGGACCTCGTCGTCCTTGCTGGTCTCGCCGTCGTTGAACCGAACGTTCTCCAGCAGGGCGACGTCGCCGTCCTGCAGGCCCGCCACCGTCTCCGTGGCGCTCGTGCCGACCGTGTCGGTCGCGAACGCCACCGGGCGGCCGAGCAGCTCGGAGAGCCGCTCGGCCACGGGCCGGAGCGAGTACTTCGGGTCGGGCGCGCCCTTCGGCCGGCCCAGGTGGGCGGTGACGACCACCCGGGCGCCGGCGTCGGAGAGCTGCTTGATCGTCGGCACGCTCGCGCGGATCCGGCCGTCGTCGGCCACCTTCATGTCCCCCGGCGTGCTGCCGTCGAGCGGGACGTTGAGGTCGGACCGGACCAGGACGCGCTTGCCCTTCAGGTCACCGAGCGAGTCGATGCCGGGAGTGGTGGCGGGCATCGGCGTCAGAGCGAGGAGCCGACGTAGGTGATCAGGTCGGCGAGCCGGTTGGAGTAGCCCCACTCGTTGTCGTACCAGCCGAGCACCTTGACCTGGTTGCCGTTGACCTTGGTGAGCGGGGCGTCGAAGATGCAGGACGCCGGGTCGGTGACGATGTCGGTGGAGACGAGCGGGTCGGTGGAGTACTTCAGGTAGCGACCGTCGGCCGCGGCCTTCACGATCTCGTTGACCTCGTCGACGGAGGTCTCGCGGGACGCCTCGAAGGTCAGGTCGGTGGCGGAGCCGGTCGGGACCGGGACGCGCATCGCGTAGCCGTCGAGCTTGCCCTTGAGCTCGGGCAGGACCAGGCCGATCGCCTTGGCGGCACCGGTGGAGGTGGGCACCATGTTGAGCGCGGCCGCGCGGGCACGACGCGGGTCCTTGTGGATGTTGTCCTGGAGGTTCTGGTCGGCGGTGTAGGCGTGGATGGTCGTCATCAGGCCCTTGTTGATGCCAAGGCCCTCGTGGAGCGCCTTGGCCATCGGCGCGAGGCAGTTGGTGGTGCACGACGCGTTGGAGATGACCGTGTGGGAGGCCGGGTCGTAGAGCTCGTGGTTGACGCCCATCACGACGGTGATGTCCTCGTTCTTGGCGGGCGCCGAGATGATGACCTTCTTGGCGCCGGCGTCGAGGTGGGCGCGCGCCTTGGTGGCGTCGGTGAAGAATCCGGTGGACTCGACGATCACGTCGGCACCGATGTCACCCCACTTGAGGGCGGCCGGGTCGCGCTCGGCGAACGCCGCGATGGTCTGGTCGCCGACGCGGATCGACGTGTCGTCGCTGGTGACGTCGGCGTCGAGGCGACCCAGGATGGAGTCGAACTTGAGCAGGTTGGCGAGCGAGGCGTTGTCGGTGAGGTCGTTGACGCCCACGATCTCGATGTCGGCGCCCGAGGCGCGCACCGCGCGGAAGAAGTTGCGACCGATGCGGCCGAAGCCGTTGATGCCTACGCGGACAGTCATGATCCGTGCCTCCTTGGTGGGGCCTTCGGTGACCCCGTCGACAGTTGGCCTTTGGTGACCAGTTACGACCCTACTGGGTGCCCGAGACCCGTCGACCCCGGGTCTCCCGCGGTACGGACCGGTAACTTGGAACGATCCAATCTGGCCGGAACGGCCCGTTCAGGCGTCCTCGGCCAGCATCTCCGGCGTCAGCGACGACTCGGTGTCGGGGATGCCGAGGTCCTCGGCGCGCTTGTCGGCCATGGCCAGCAACCGGCGGATGCGGCCGGCGATGGCGTCCTTGGTCAGGACCGGCTCGTGGAGCTGCCCGAGCTCCTCCAGCGACGCCTGCTTGTGCTCGAGGCGCAGGTGTCCGGCCTGGCGCAGGTGGTCGGGGATCTCCTCGCCGAGGATCTCCAGGGCCCGCTCCACGCGGGCACCGGCGGCGACGGCGGCACGGGCCGAGCGGCGCAGGTTGGCGTCGTCGAAGTTGGCGAGCCGGTTGGCGGTGGCCCGCACCTCGCGCCGCATCCGGCGCTCCTCCCACGCCATCAGCGACTCGTGAGCGCCGAGCCGGGTGAGGAGCGCGCCGATCGCGTCGCCGTCGCGGATCACGACCCGGTCGACGCCGCGGACCTCGCGTGCCTTGGCGGAGATGCCGAGCCGGCGGGCGACGCCGACGATGGCCAGCGCGGCCTCGGGGCCGGGGCAGGTGATCTCGAGCGAGGACGAGCGTCCGGGCTCGGTGAGCGAGCCGTGCGCGAGGAACGCGCCGCGCCACGCCGCGACCGCGTCGCACCCGCCGCCGCTGACCACGGCCGGCGGCAGCCCGCGTACGGGCCGACCGCGCTGGTCGAGCAGCCCGGTCTGGCGCGCCAGCGCCTCGCCGTCCTTGGTCACCCGCACGAGGTAGCGGCTGCCCTTGCGGATGCCGTTGCCCTGCACCATGACCACGTCGGAGGGGTGCCCGTAGACCTCGGCGATGTCGGTGCGGAGCCGCCGCGCGGCGGCGCCGGTGTCGAGCTCGGCCTCCACGACGATGCGCCCGCTCACGATGTGCAGGCCTCCGGCGAAGCGCAGCATCGAGGCCACTTCGGCCTTGCGGCAGCAGGTCTTGGTGATCTGGGTGGAGGCGAGCTCTGCCTTCACCTGCGCCGTCATAGCCATGAGGCGAATCCTGCCACGCGGGTCAACGACCCCCGGCGGGAACGGCGGCAACCGCCCTCCCGGCGTGACTCATGCCTCCTCCACGATCCGCCGGAACGCCGCGGCCAGGCTCTCCGGATCGTGGCGCGGCTCCCCCGGCACGGCGATGTCGGCGACGACGAGCCGGGCGCCCCGCTCGGCGACGTCCTTCGCGAGCCGTTCGTGGTCGTCGGCGAGCGCAGAGGAGTCGACCAGCACCGCGTGGACCGTGAGGTCGGGGGCGTGCTCGAACAGCACGGCCAGGTGGTCGGCGGGACCGAAGCCGGTGGTCTCCCCCGGCTGGGCCTCGAGGTTGAGCACGACGACGAGCCGCGCGGCGGTCTCGGCGAGCGCCCGGCGCAGCCCGGGGACCATCAGGTGCGGGATCACCGAGCTGAACCACGAGCCCGGACCCAGCACCACCCACTCCGCGGCGAGGATCGCGTCGACCGCCTCGGCGCACGCCTGCGGGTCCTCCGGCACCAGGGCGACCGACTCGATGCGTCCCGCGGTCGTGGCGACCTCGACCTGCCCGCGTACGACGGTGACCGCGTCGGGATGCGCGGCCTCGGCGCCGCGCACCCGAGCGGTGATGTCCATCGGCGTGGTCGCCATCGGCAGGACGCGGCCGTGGGCCCCGAGCAGCCGCCCGACCCAGTCGAGCGCCCGCACCGGGTCGCCCATCAGCTCCCAGAGGCCGACGATGAGCAGGTTGCCCACCACGTGGCCGTTCATCTGGCCCTGTCCCGCGAAGCGGTGCTGCAGGACCTCGGCCCAGGTGCGGCCCCACTCGTCGTCGCCGCACAGAGCCGCGAGCGCCATCCGCAGGTCGCCCGGCGGCAGCACGCCGAACTCGCCGCGCAGCCGTCCGGACGAGCCGCCGTTGTCGGCGACGGTCACGACCGCCGTGAGGTCGTCGATGGTGAGGTCGTCGTGCAGGCGGCGCAGGGCCGACAGGGTCGCGTAGAGGCCGTGGCCGCCGCCGAGCGCCACCGCGGCCTGGGCGGTGTCGCGGGCCACGTCACTCCCTGCCGAGGTCGCGGTGGGAGGTGCGCACGTCGTAGCCGGAGTCGCGCAGCAGCGCGCCGATGGCCTCGCTCATCGCGACACTGCGGTGCTTGCCGCCGGTGCACCCGACCGCCACGCGCATGAACCGCTTGCCCTCGGTGAGGTAGCCCTCGGCCACCGTCTCGAGCACCGGGAGGTACTGCTCGAGGAACCGCCCGGCACCGGGCTGCGAGAGCACGTAGGCCGACACGTCGGGGTCGCGGCCGTCCTGGGGACGCAGATCGGGGATCCAGTGGGGGTTGGGCAGGAAGCGCATGTCGGCGACCCAGTCGGCGTCGACCGGGATGCCGTACTTGAAGCCGAAGCTGATCACGGTGACCTTGAGCCGCGTCGACGCGGCCGTGCCGAAGAGCTCGGCGATGCGGTCCTTGAGCTGGTGGACGTTGAAGTTGGACGTGTCGAGGAGGACGTCGGCGTCGCCTCGGAGGTCGGCCAGCGCGGTCCGCTCGCGGTGCAGGCCGTGCAGCAGCCGTCCGCCACCCTGCAGCGGGTGGGGCCGGCGCGCCGCCTCCTGGCGCCGAACCAGCACCTCGTCGGTGGCCTCGAGGAACAGCAGGGTGGTGGGCCGCCCGGTCACCTGCTGGTGGCGGTTGGCCTGGAGGGAGTCGAAGAACGAGCCGGAGCGCACGTCGACCACCACGGCGATCGGCTGGTGGACGCCGCGACTGTCGTCGACGAGCCGCACCACGTCGCGCACCAGGGTGGGCGGGAGGTTGTCGACGACGAAGTAGCCGAGGTCCTCCAGCTCCTTGGCGGCGGTGCTGCGGCCTGCACCGGTCATGCCGGTGACGATCACCAGCTCGCCGGGGGCGGTCTCGTTCATCGCGGGCATGCCTCTCAGTCCTCCAGGATCTCGCCGGTGGCGGTGTTGACGGCCGGCTCGCGGGGAGCAGTCTTGCGCGTCGCGTCGGCCTGCGCGACCGCGTCCTTGATCGCCGTCGCCGTGCGCGGCCCGATGCCGGGCACGAGCGCGATCTGGTCGATGTCGGCCTCGCGCAGCTTCTTGAGCGAGCCGAAGTGCTTGAGCAGGGTCTTGCGCCGCACCTCGCCCAGGCCGGGGACGTCGTCGAGGGCGCTCTCCACCATCGACTTGGACCGCCGGCCGCGGTGGTGGGTGATCGCGAAGCGGTGCGCCTCGTCGCGGATCCGCTGGAGCAGGTAGAGGCCCTCGCTGGTGCGCGCCATGATCACCGGGTCCTCCTCCCCCGGCAGCCACACCTCCTCGAGGCGCTTGGCGAGCCCGCAGACGGGGATGTCGTCGATGCCGAGCTCGGCGAGCGCCTGCTGGGCCGCCGCCACCTGGGGCGGGCCACCGTCGACGACGACCAGCGAGGGCGCGTAGGCGAACTTGCGGGGACGCCCGGTCTCCGGGTCGACGAGGAGGGGCGCCTGCGGCTCGTCCTGCTGAGCCTGCGAAGCAGCCGAGCCCGCTGGCGCCGCCCGAGGAGCGTCTTGGAGCTCACTGCGAGCCTGCTCGTCGAGCAGCCGGCGGAACCGACGGGTGATCACCTCGTGCATCGAGGCGACGTCGTTCTGCCCGTCGACGCCGCGGATGACGAAGCGGCGGTATTCGGACTTGCGGGCCAGACCGTCCTCGAAGACCACCATCGAGGCGACGACCTCGGTGCCCTGGAGGTTGGACACGTCGTAGCACTCGATGCGCAACGGCACCTCGTCGAGGCCCAGCGACTTCTGGATCTCCTCGAGGGCGCGGTTGCGGGTGGTGAGGTCGCTGGCGCGCTTGGTCTTGTGGAGGGCGAGCGCCTGGGCGGCGTTGTTGGCGACCGTCTGCTGGAGGTCGCGCTTGTCGCCGCGCTGCGGGACCCGGATGACGACCCTGCTCCCCCGCCGCTCGCTGAGCAACTGCTCGAGCACGTCGCTGTCGGGCGGCAGGGCCGGCACCAGCACCTCGCGCGGGATGGAGTCGTCCTCGCCGCCGTAGAGCTGGAGGAGGAAGTCCTGGACCAGCTCGGGCGTGCCGCCCTCGTCGGTGCGGTCGGCGACCCACCCACGCTGGCCGCGGATGCGGCCGCCGCGGACGTAGAAGATCTGGACCGCCACCTCGAGGGGGTCCTCCGCGAGCGCGATCACGTCGGCGTCGGTGCCGTCACGCAGCACCACCGCCTGCTTCTCCAGCGCCTTGGTGAGCGCCCCGAGGTCGTCGCGCAGCCGGGCGGCCTTCTCGAAGTCGAGCGCCTCGGAGGCGGCGTACATCTCGCGCTCGATGCGCCGGGTGAACGCCGCGGTGTTGCCGGCCATGAAGTCGCAGAAGTCGTCGACGATCTCGCGGTGCTGCTCGGCGGTGACGTTGCCTACGCAGGGAGCCGCGCACTTGTCGATGTAGCCCAGCAGGCAGGGACGGCCGATCTGGGCGGAGCGCTTGAAGACGCCGTTGCTGCACGACCGCATCGGGAAGACGCGCAGGAGCAGGTCGACGGTCTCGCGGATCGCCCACGCGTGGCTGTAGGGGCCGAAGTAGCGGGTGCCCTTGCGCTTGGCGCCGCGGCCCACCATGACCCGGGGGAACTCCTCGCCGACGGTCACCGCCAGCCAGGGGTAGGACTTGTCGTCGCGGTACTTGACGTTGAAGCGGGGGTCGAACTCCTTGATCCAGCTGTACTCCAGCTGGAGCGCCTCGACCTCGGTGTCGACGACCGTCCACTCGACGCTGGCACCGGTGGTGACCATGCTCGCCGTGCGCGGGTGGAGGTTGCCGATGTCCTGGAAGTAGGACGAGAGGCGGGGCCGCAGGCTCTTGGCCTTGCCGACGTAGATGACGCGGCCCTTGGCGTCGCGGAAGCGGTAGACCCCCGGCTTCGTCGGGATCGATCCAGGTGCGGGTCGATAGGAGCTCGGACTGGCCACGGGTCAACCCTACGGGCGCCCCCCGACAGCCCGGAGGGCCCCGCTGCGCTGCCGATCAGGCCTCGGTGATCGAGTCCCCGTCGACGGTGATCTGCACCGCGGCGAGCGGCGCGGTGGCGGGTCCGGACAGCGGCGAGCCGTCGTCCAGCGAGAACCGGCTCATGTGGCACGGGCAGGGGATGTCGCCCTCGCTGCTGGACTGGACGAGGCAGCCCTGGTGGGTGCACACGGCCGAGAACGCCTTGAAGTCGCCCTCGGTCGGCTGGGTCACCACGACCTTCGCGTCCGTGTTGACCACGCACCCGCCGACGGGCACGTCCGAGGCGCTCGCCAGCGCCGCGCCGCCGCTCGGCGTCTGGGTGCCGTCGGTGCTCGGCGCCGAGCTCGTGTCGCTCGGCGAGGGCGTTGCCGAGTCGGCGGGGTCGGTGGCCGTCGAGTCGCCGTCGGAGCCGCAGGCGGCGAGGACGGGGACACCGACGGCGATCGCCGCCGATCCGGTGAGGGCGCGACGTCTGTTGAGGGCGGTCATGCCGCGACCCTAGCCAGCGGACCTGTGAGAAACCTGATGGTCGGTCAGGACTTCTTCGTCGTCTTCCTGGCCGCGGTCTTCTTGGCAGGGGCCTTCTTGGCAGGGGCCTTCTTCGCCGCCGTCTTCTTCGCGGTGGCCTTCGTCGCGGTGCGCGTCGCCGGCCCCGACTTCGCGGCCACGGCCGGCTGCCGGCGCGGTGCCCCCGGCTGCTGGGCGCCGCGACCCTCCAGGATCGGCGCGAGGAAGTGACCGGTGTGGCTCTCCGGGACCGCCGCGACCTGCTCGGGCGTCCCCTCGGCGACGACCATGCCGCCCCGCGAGCCGCCCTCGGGACCCATGTCGATGATCCAGTCGGCGGTCTTGATGACGTCGAGGTTGTGCTCGATCACCAGGACGGTGTTGCCTTTGTCGACCAGGCTCGACAGCACGCCGAGCAGCTTGCGGATGTCCTCGAAGTGGAGGCCGGTCGTGGGCTCGTCGAGGACGTAGACCGTGCGGCCGGTGGACCGCTTCTGCAGCTCGCTGGCGAGCTTGACGCGCTGCGCCTCGCCGCCGGACAGCGTGGTCGCGGGCTGCCCGAGACGGACGTAGCCGAGCCCGACCTCCTCCAGGGTCTTCATGTGGCGCGCGATCGCGGGCACCGCGGCGAAGAACTCGGCGGCCTCCTCGATCGGCATGTCGAGGACCTCGGCGATGGTCTTGCCCTTGTAGTGCACCTCGAGCGTCTCGCGGTTGTAGCGGGCGCCGTGGCACACCTCGCACGGGACGTAGACGTCGGGGAGGAAGTTCATCTCGATCTTGATCGTGCCGTCGCCGGAGCACGCCTCGCAGCGCCCGCCCTTGACGTTGAACGAGAACCGGCCCTGGAGGTAGCCGCGCATCTTGGCCTCGGGGGTGGAGGCGAAGAGCCGGCGCACGTGGTCGAAGACGCCGGTGTAGGTGGCCGGGTTGGAGCGCGGGGTGCGGCCGATCGGCGACTGGTCGACGTGGATCACCTTGTCGACGTGCTCGAGGCCGGTGATCTTGGTGTGGCGGCCGGGAACGGTGCGGGCGTTGTAGATCTGCTTGGCCAGCGACGTGTAGAGGATGTCGTTGACCAGCGTCGACTTGCCCGAGCCCGAGACGCCGGTGACGGCGGTGAGGACCCCGAGCGGGAAGGCGACGTCGACGTCGCGGAGGTTGTGCTCGCGCGCACCGTGGACGACGAGCTCGCGGCCCTTGGTGCGCGGGCGGCGCACGGCCGGCACCGGGATCTCGCGGCGGCCGCTGAGGTATTGCCCGGTCATCGAGTCGGGGTGGGCGAGCAGACCCTCGACGGTGCCGGAGTGGACGACCTGGCCGCCGTGCTCACCGGCGCCGGGGCCGATGTCGACGACCCAGTCGGCCACCCGGACGGTCTCCTCGTCGTGCTCGACGACGATCAGCGTGTTGCCGAGCTCCTTGAGCCGGACCAGGGTCTCGATCAGGCGCTGGTTGTCGCGCTGGTGGAGGCCGATGGAGGGCTCGTCGAGCACGTAGAGGACGCCGACGAGGCCGGCGCCGATCTGCGTGGCGAGCCGGATCCGCTGGGCCTCGCCACCCGACAGCGACCCGCTGGGCCGGTCGAGGGAGAGGTAGTCGAGGCCGACGTCGAGCAGGAACCGCAGGCGCTCCTGGATCTCCTTGAGCACCTGCTCGCCGATCTGGCGCTCGCGCGCGGAGAGCTCCACGGTGCGGAGGTAGTGGGCGGCCTCGTCGATCGGGAGGGCGCACACCTCGGCGATGTTCTTGCCGCCCTGGTCGCGGGCACCGAGGGTGACCGACACCGAGACCGGCTTGAGGCGGGTGCCCCGGCAGGCCGGGCACGGCACCTCGCGCATGAAGCCCTCGAACCGCTCGCGGCTCGTGTCGGACTCGGCCTCGCGGTGGCGGCGCTCGACGTAGGGGCGCACGCCCTCGAACGCGGCGTAGTAGGCCCGCTGGCGGCCGTAGCGGTTGCGGGTGACGACGTGGACCTTGGTCTTGTGACCCTCCAGCAGGGAGGTGCGCACCTTGGCCGGGAGCTCCTCCCAGGGCGTGTTGAGGTCGAAGCCGAGCTCCTCGCCCAGCGCGTTGACCAGGCGCAGGAAGTAGTCGGCGACGTGCGCGCCGCTCCACGGGGCGATCGCGCCCTCGCCGAGCGTGGCGCGGGGGTCGGGGACGACGAGGTCGGGGTCGACCTCCATCCGGGTGCCGAGGCCGGAGCAGACCGGGCACGCTCCGAAGGGCGAGTTGAACGAGAACGAGCGCGGCTCGAGGTCGTCGGTGTCGATGGGGTGGTCGTTGGGGCAGGCCATCTTCTCGGAGAACTTCATCTCCCGGCCCGGGTCCTTGGCGTCGAGGTCGACGAAGTCGAAGACGACGAGCCCGCCGGCGAGGCCGAGGGCGGTCTCCACCGAGTCGGTGAGGCGGCGCTTGGACGACTCCTTGACCGCGAGCCGGTCGACCACGACCTCGATCGTGTGCTTGAGCTTCTTGTCGAGGGTCGGCGGGTCGTCGAGGGAGTGGGTCTGGCCGTCGACGCGCGCCCGGCTGAAGCCCTGCTGCTGCAGCTGGCGGAACAGCTCGACGTACTCCCCCTTGCGGCCGCGGATCACCGGCGCCAGCACCTGGAACCGGCGGCCCTCCTCCAGCGCGAGGATGCGGTCGACGATCTGCTGCGGCGTCTGCCGCTCGATCGGGGCACCGCAGGTGGGGCAGTGGGCGCGGCCCGCGCGGGCGTAGAGCAGGCGGAGGTAGTCGTAGACCTCGGTGATCGTGCCCACCGTCGAGCGGGGGTTCTTCGAGGTGGACTTCTGGTCGATGCTGACGGCCGGGCTCAGGCCCTCGATGAAGTCGACGTCGGGCTTGTCCATCTGGCCGAGGAACTGGCGGGCGTAGGCCGACAGCGACTCGACGTAGCGGCGCTGGCCCTCGGCGAAGATGGTGTCGAAGGCGAGGCTCGACTTGCCCGAGCCGGACAGGCCCGTGAAGACGATGAGCGAGTCGCGCGGCAGGTCGAGCGAGACGTCCTTCAGGTTGTGCTCGCGGGCGCCCCTGATGATGAGCTGGTCGGCCACAGTGGTCCTCGTTCTGGCTTTTGACGGAGTCGAACGCATGTTCGTCCCGGAGGCGCGTCGCGATCAAGTCGACGCACCGATCCACCCTCTCACGCAGCACCGACAGCGCCCCATCGTCCACCCGGCAGGGTGGACCGCACGGAGGCGCCGGTGGTGGCACGATGGTCGGGTGATCGACCTCCCGAGACCAGGGCCGGACACCGTCGCCCGAGCCGATCGAGCGCTCGGCCGCACGGTCGAGGCGCTCGCTGGTGCCCAGTATGCGGAGGCCTCCCAACTGCCGGGCTGGACCCGCAGCCACGTGCTCGCGCACCTCGCGCTCAACGCCGAGGGTCTCGCCGGCGTCCTGCACGGAGCCCGCACCGGACGACCCCAGCCGATGTACGCCTCGCCGCAGGCGCGCGACGCCGACATCGACGACCTCGCGTCGACCGGGCCGGAGGAGCTGCGCGAGCGCCTCGCGGCGTCGACGGCCCGCTTCGGCGAGGCGCTCACCGCGATGCGGCCCGACGACTGGGACGGCCGGTTCGAGCGCACTCCGGGCGGACCTGGCTTCGCGCTGCGCAACGCGGTGCTGATGCGGCTGCGCGAGGTGGAGATCCACCACGCCGACCTCGGCACCGGCTACACGGCCGACGACTGGCCCGAGGACTTCCGCGCGATGCTGCTGGAGTCGATGACCAAGCGCGCCTATCCTCAGCCGTTCGCCGTCCGGCCCACCGACCTCGGGCACACCTGGCGCTACGGTTCGCCCGGCGAGGCCGCCGACCAGGTGCCCGTGGTCAGTGGCACGTCGGGTGCCCTCGGCTGGTGGCTCACCGGCCGTGGCTCCGGCGAGGGCCTCACATCCGATTCCGACGAGCTACCGAAGGTTGATCCATGGTGAACGAGTCCTACACCGGCGAGGTGTCCCCCGGCGGCGAGCCGGGCGTGCGCCCGCTCGGGTGCCTGACCCTGACGAAGGTGGCCGTCGACCCGGAGATGTCCAACAACTGCTACCTGCTGCACTGCACCGAGACCGACGAGCTGGTGCTCGTCGACGCGGCGGCGGAGCCGGAGCGGCTGCTGGAGCTCATCGGCGACCGGGCCCTGACCGCGATCGTCACGACCCACCAGCACTGGGACCACCACCGGGCGCTGGCCGCGGTGAAGGCGGCCCACCCGGGCGCGACGGTGGTCGCCGGCGCCCCCGACGCCGACGCGATCGAGGAGCAGACCGGCGTCACCGTGGAGCGCCGGGTCGGCGAGGGCGACACGGTCGCCGTGGGCACGTGCGACCTGGTGGTCGTTCCGGTCGCCGGCCACACGCCGGGCTCGATCTGCCTGCTCCTCGACGACGAGGCCGTCTCCCCCAGCCCGCAGCTGTTCACCGGCGACTCGCTCTTCCCCGGCGGCGTGGGCTCGACCTTCGGCGACGCCGAGGCGTTCGCCCAGCTGGTCGGCGAGGTGGAGACCAAGCTGTTCGACCGGCTCCCCGACGACACCTGGTTCTACCCCGGCCACGGCAACGACGGCCGGCTGGGCGACGAGCGCCCCCACCTCGCTGAGTGGCGCGAACGCGGCTGGTGAGGCCCTGCTCCGACCTCCGTGGCACTGTGGAGGCATGAGCACGCGAGAGCTGACCCTGGCCGACTTCGAGCAGACCGTGAGCGGTGAGGGCATCGTCCTCGTCGACTTCTGGGCCGCCTGGTGCGGACCGTGCCGGCAGTTCGCCCCCGTCTACGAGAAGGCGTCGGAGGACAACCCCGACATCGTCTTCGGCAAGGTCGACACCGAGGCCGAGCAGCAGCTGGCGCAGATGGCCGCGATCACCTCGATCCCGACCCTGATGCTGTTCCGCGACGGGATCCTGCTCTTCAACCAGGCCGGCGCGCTGCCGCCGCAGGCCCTCGCCGGGGTGATCGAGCAGGCCCGCGGCCTCGACATGGACGCCGTACGCCAGGAGGTCGCCGCCGCGCAGGAGGCCGCCGCCGACGGACCGCAGGACGAGGTGGGTCTCGACGAGTTCGCCGCCGCCCACAGCCAGGGGGCGTTCGTCCTCGACGTCCGCGAGGACGACGAGTACGCCGGCGGTCACGTGCCCGGGGCCACGCACACCGCGATGAACGACGTCCCCGCCCACGTCGCCGAGCTGCCGCGCGACCGGCCCGTCTTCGTGATCTGCCAGTCCGGCGGCCGGAGCCGCCAGGTGGTCGACCACCTGCGAGCCCAGGGCGTCCCGGCGATCAACGTGGCGGGCGGCACCGGGGGCTGGGCGCAGCGCGGCTGGCCGCTCGAGCGCTGACGCGCCCGCTCGGGAGTGCGGGCGCCGGGCTCAGAGCATCCGGCGCAGGATCACCGGGCGCAGGTTGGTGGACAGGTGCGCCGCCAGGGCGGTGAAGAACGCCACATGCGCCCCGATGTGGAGGGGCAGCCAGGCGTCGTCCCCGGTGCCGACGAGCAACAGCCCGCTCAGCGGCACGAGGACCAGCAGCACCAGGAGGGCGCGCTCGGTCCAGTGGACCAGGCGCCGCTGGCGCGTGGAGAGGTGGTCCGACCACGGCGGGAGACCGGCCACCCGTCGCCACAGCGGGCGTACGACACCGAGCAGCAGGACGGTCATCCCGAGGCCGAGGTGCAGCTCCGCCAGGTCGAGCCCGCCGCCGAGCAGGTCGTAGTCGTCGGCGCGCGCCTCGCACGCCTCCTCGAGCCGGTCGAACCGCTCCTCCTCCGCGTCGGTGGTGTCGCCGCCGCTGCGGTCCTCCCCCGACGGGTCGCAGTCGCCGTCGAGGTCGAGGGCGTAGCCGACGGCGAACTGCGCCGCCACGGCCAGCACCGTCAGCCAGTGCAGCACCTTCTGGGAGGCCCGGTAGCCGCGCGCCGGTGCGGTCGTCGTCACGTCGCGATGCTAGGTGCTCGGCGGCGCGTGGGAGCCCTGCCGCGGTGGGATAGCCTCGCCGCGTGCTGATCAGCGACTCGCGCAAGGTGCTCTTCGTCCACGTCCCCAAGACGGGCGGCGTGTCGGTCGAGGAGACCGTCAAGGAGGCCTGCCCCGACGCCCGCAAGGCGCGCGTCCCCATCGGCCGCCACGCGACGCTCGGCAAGATCATCAAGCACGAGCCGCAGGTGATCGACTACTGGACGTTCGGCTTCGTGCGCAACCCGTGGGCGCGGATGGTCTCGTGGTACTCGATGATCTCCGCCTGGGACCGTCGGCACGGCCCCCGCAGCGGCAAGCCGCAGGACGTCAAGCACCACTCGATGCGCGACGGCAACGACATGTGGCGGGCCGCGGCCGCGTACTCCGGCTTCGACGAGTTCGTGATGCGCGGCACCGAGGAGCTGCCCCGCGTCGGCACGCCGCAGATCAAGTACCTCCGCGCCCCCAAGCACGGGCGCGAGGTCGACTTCATCGGCCGCACCGAGAACTTCGTGCAGGACCTCCAGCGCGTGCAGGTGCAGCTCGGCCTCGAGCCGACGACGCCGCCGCACAAGAACAAGTCCAAGCACGGCACCTACCACGACTACTACACCGACGAGACGCGTCAGCGGGTCGCCGAGGTCTACGCCGAGGACATCGAGCTCTTCGGCTACACCTACTGATCTCGCTGCTGACCCAGCGACTCCAGGCGGGTGCCGCGGGCGCCCGACCACACGCCGGCGTCGGCCAGGCGCCGCCACACCTCGTACTCCGGGGCGAAGTGGGCCACCAGCGCCTCGCGGGTGGCGAACCCGAGCTCGCCGTGCTCGGCGGACGAGGCGTTGCGCCGCTCGAACTCCAGCGGTCGGCCGATCCGCTCGGCGAACCACGACGTCCAGACGTCGGGACGCTCGACGGCGAGCACGTGGTCGACCGCGACGCTGCCCTGGGCGTGGATGAACCGCGCAGGGCGGCCCTTCGGCACGGGCGCCTCGTCGTCGCCGGCGAGGTAGTGGAGCGCGAACTCCTCGAAGGTCATCTCGGCCGTCGACTGCCGGCTGTCCTCGCGGGCCCGGTAGCGCCACCACGACTCCAGCCAGGCGACCGGCTCGCGGAACATGGTGACCAGGTCGTAGGACTCGCGTGGGTGCCCCTGCGCGGCGAGCTCGTGCGCCTTGGTGTGGACGAAGCCGCGGGCCGGGAGGTGCTTGCGGCCCGGCGGCGAGCCGACGACCTCGGTGGCGTACGGCGACAGAGTCCGCTCGAGCGACGTGCTCGCGGTCTTGGGCAGGGCGAGGAGCACGAAGTCCCGGCCCGGCCCGAGCTCGAGGAACGTCATCACGCGTCGATCATCGCGCATCCCGAAGCGCCGCGGCCGGGTGGCCCGGATGCAGGCGCGGGCTGCCACAGGTGCGTCGGCTAGCCTCGCGCCCGTGCTGATCTCCGACACCAGGCGCGCCCTGTTCGTGCACGTGCCGAAGACCGGCGGGGTCTCGGTCGGGGTCGTGTTCGAGCGCTGCTGCCCCGACGCGCGGAGCAAGGCGCCCGGCGTACGTCCCCCGCTCGGCCGGCACGCGCCGTACGCCCGCATCCTGCGCGCCGAGCCCCAGACGGCCGACTACTGGTCGTTCGCGTTCGTGCGCAACCCGTGGGCGCGGATGGTCTCGTGGTGGTCGATGATCCAGGACTGGGACCGCGAGTGGGGCCCGTCGAGCGGCCGGCCGCAGGGACCCGAGGCCACCCGGATGCGCGGCAACGAGATGTGGCGTGCGGCCGCCGCGTACTCGGGCTTCGAGGAGTTCGTGCTGCGGGGCACCACCGAGCTCCCGCGGGTCGGCCGGCCGCAGGTGGACTACCTGCGCGCGCCCGGCCGGGAGGTCGACTTCGTGGGACGCACCGAGTCCTTCGCCGACGACCTCGCCGAGGTCGAGCGCCGACTCGGCGGCGAGCCGGTCCACGTGCCGCACCGCAACAAGTCCCCGCACGGCAGCTACCGCGACTACTACACCGACGCGACCCGGGCGAAGGTCGCCGAGGTCTACGCCCCCGACCTCGAGGCGTTCGGCTACACGTTCTGACACCTCTCCGCGCTCCGCGCTCAGGCGACGGACCCGCGCGTTCGCTGCGGCGTCCTGGGTTCACCGACGGCGAGTGCGGGCGCGACAAATGGCATGCCACGTCTCGCTCGGACAGTACGGTCGCACCCATGACGATCGAGCGCACCGATCCGCCCCTGGCCGCCGACGAGGCCGACATGCTGGTGGCCTACCTCGACTACCACCGAGACACCCTCCGGATGAAGGTCGACGGGCTGACCGCCGACCAGCTGCGACGGACCCATCCGCCGTCGACGCTCACACTGGGTGGACTGCTCAAGCACGTGGCCCTCAACGAAGCGCACTGGTTCGGCTTCGTGCTGCACGGGCGGCCGCTGGGACAGCCGTGGGACTCCGCGGACTGGGATGCCGACCCCGATTGGGAGCTCCGCTCGGCGAGGGACGACAGTCCCGAGGAGCTGCGTCGACTCATGGATGACGCAGTCGCCCAGGCGCGTCGTGACATCGATGACGCCCTCCGGCTGGGCGGGCTCGGCCAGCCGGCCGTGACCCCGAGCCGTCGTGAGGGCGGGCAGTTCACCCTGCGCTGGATCATGCTGCACATGCTCGAGGAGTACGCCCGGCACAACGGACACGCCGATCTCATCCGCGAGTCGATCGACGGTGCCACCGGCGAGTGACCGCGCCCGGCAGCGTCACGCTTGTGGGCATCGGTTCCCGGGGGGTCGCCGTAGGAGCTGTGCTGGAGCTCTTCGCGGAGCGGGCTGTCGTGGGCCGGAGGACACGGTCGGGCGCGCCTCAGCGCCTGTGGAGACGTAGAGCGGCTGTCGGTGGTTCGCCGTAGAATCGAACACATGATCGAGACGCTGACGGGACCGGAGGTGGGTGGGGTCGTGGACCTCACCGCCGGTGGCCTGCTTGCGCTCGCGCGGGAGCGCAAGGCTGCCGAGGAGCGCGCCGCGGCCGATCTGCTCGAGGTGGCTGCGCGGTGGGCTGACCTGCACCCGCCGGAGTCGATCCACCACGCGGCGTCGTTCACCGTGCCCGGCTGTGAGCACGAGGAGCCCATCGCGGGCGAGGGCACGCCGCTGGTCGCGGAGTTCTGCGTGGCCGAGCTCGGGGGCGTGCTCGGGATCTCGACGACCTCAGCGAAGCGGCTCATCGGCCACGCTTTGGAGCTGCGCCACCGGCTGCCGCGGTTGTGGGCGCAGGTCCACGCCGGCAGGGTGCCGGCGTGGCGGGCGCGGGCGGTCGCGGAGGTCACGATCCACGCGGCACCGTCGCTGAGCATCGAGGCGGCGGCGTTCGTGGACGCGCAGGTGGCCGCCGTCGCCGGCCGCATCGGGCCGGCCCAGCTCGACCGGCTGGTCGCCGAGACCATCAAGCGCTTCGACCTCGCTGTGCCGGACCGGTCGGCCGATCCGGAGGACGGCTACCTCGACGTCGACCCGCGTCACGCGACGCTCCACGACCAGCACGTGCACTTCGCCGGCACCATGCGGTTCGAGGCCGAGCTCGACCTCGCCGACGCCCTCGACCTCGACCGCGCGCTCGCGCACGGCGCCGCGACCCTGGCCGCGCTCGGCTCACCCGAGCCGCTCGACGCGCGACGGGCCGCAGCCCTCGGTGACCTCGCCCGCACCCAGACCGCCCTCGACCTCCACCACCAGGGCACCCGGACCACCACAGCGACGCGGACCGATGACGGCCTGCCGGTCGCGCGGGAGGTCGTGCTCCACGCTCACCTCGACGCCACGATCTGCGACACCACCGTGTTCGGTCCGACCGGCCGGTTGGAGGAGGGCCAGCGGCTCGTCCTGCTCGACCAGGTCAAGGACTGGTGCGCCGACTCGCGCACGAAGGTCACGATCAGGCCGGTCATCGACCTCAATGCCCACCTCACCGCGCCCGGCTACGCGATCCCCGACCGGATCCGGGAGCAAGTCGTTCTGAGGGACCGCACCTGCGTGTTCCCGTGGTGCACCCGCCCCGCCCGCGGCTGCGACATCGACCACGTCACCGAGTTCGACCACGACGCCGCCGCGGACGGGAGACCGCAGCCCGGGCCGACGGCTACGCAGAATCTCGCCGCCCTGTGCCGGTCGCACCACCGGCTCAAGACCCACACCGCCTGGCGCTACGCGACCACCGCGCCAGGCACGTTCGAGTGGACCAGCCCCCACGGCCACCGCTACCGCCGCGACCCCACCGGCACCACCCGGATCGACGAGGCAGAGACGGCCGCACCGCCGGGCATCCCCCACCCCCGCCGACCATGACCCCGCCCCTCACCCCGCCACCCACCCGGTAGCGGGGCCACCGGCACGTCTCGGTGCGAGCGAGCGGCGCCCTGCCGTCCTCGCCGGAGGGGACCCGCGGCTCCAGTTGCGCTCGAGGAGGCCACGCACGCCCCTCCCCCGGCGACGCCCCCTGCCCGACAACCACGGCGCGAGTCCCCCGCGCGCCGCTACGCTCCGGCCATGCGAGACGCACAGATCCTGATCGGCAAGGAGGACCCGGCCCTCGACCAGCGACTCAACGACGAGCTGGACCGCTACAACGCTGCCGCGACCGCGGACGTTGCTCCCGCCGTCGAGCTCACCGTCAAGGTCGAGCAGGACGGCGAGCTGATGGCGGGGGTCTCGGGCTGGACCTGGGGACAGGCCGCCGGGATCGGTCTGACGTGGGTGCACGAGGACCAGCGGGGAACCGGTGTCGGCGCCAGGGCGCTGGCGGCGTTCGAGCACGAGGCCGTCGAGCGAGGCTGCACGCACGTCTTCGTCACGTCGTTCACCTTCCAGGCTCCGGCGTTCTACCAGCGGCTCGGCTACGAGGAGATCTTCCGCTGGGAGTCGGTGCCGACGCCCGGCCGGGACGACGTGCACCTGCGCAAGCAGCTCTGAGGCGCCGCGACCGAGGCCGGGCCCGGCTCACCCGTCGAGCGAGGCGATGAGCCGCCGCACGGTCTGCAGCGCGCCGCGCGAGGTCTCGGGGGCGGTGTCGCGGTAGTAGGTCCAGGCGCTGATGGCGGGGGCGAGCGCGAAGCCACGGGCACGGCGGTAGGCGGCCTCGTCGAGCCCGACGCTCTCGCGGTAGAGCCCGGCGGCCGACGACGGGACGTAGCCCCACATCGCGTTGAGCTCGATCGCGGGGTCACCGCGCCCGGCGGCGCCCCAGTCGATCACCGCGACAAGGCGGACGTCGCGCACCAGCAGGTTGCCGTCGTGCAGGTCGGCGTGGAACCAGCACGGCTCGCCGTCGTGCGCCGGCGCCGCCAGCGCGTCCTCCCAGACGGCGAGCACCGCGTCGCGGGAGACCGCACCGGCGTCGGCCCGGGCGGTCCACTCCCGCACCCAGGCGTCGAGGGCTGCCAGCGGGGCACCGCGTCCCTCGGTCTTGACCGGGGCGTCCATGCCCGGGACGGCGCGACAGGCTCGCACGAACGTGCCGAGCTCGACCGCCCACCGCTCCGGGTCGTAGGTGGCCTCCGTCGGCGTCGTGCCCTCGATCCATGGCACGACGGTCCACGGCCACGGGAAGCCTTCACCCGGCTCCCCCAGCGCGACGGGCGCCGGGATCGCCACCGGCAGGTGCGGCGCCAGTCGCGGCAGCCACGTGTGCTCGAACGCCACCGTCGCGGCCGGTCCGGAGATCCGGGGCATCCGGACGAGCAGGTCCTCGCCGAGGCGGAAGAGCTGGTTGTCGGTGCCGACGGGCGGCAGCCGCCGCACCGGCAGCCCGGACCACTGCGGTAGCTGCTCGGCGACGAGTCGCCGTACGGTCTCGTCGTCGGCCACGTGCTCATCGGCGTGCATCCCCGTCATCGGTGACGAACGTAGTGCGCGAGCTCGTCCTCCGGTACCGACTTTCGGTACCCAGGTGCCGGGGTCGCCCGGATCGGTGGAGCGGGCGCCCCGCCCCGTCGAGGATGGAGCCATGAACCCCATGGCCCGATGGCCCCTGTCCGCACTCGTCGTCGTGGCCGGCAGCCTGGTGCTGGGCGGGCTGACGTCGTGGGCGCAAGGCTTCCTGCCCGACGCGTTGTCGTCGTTCGCCAACTCGCCGTCCGGCTGGACGGTGCTGACCGCGTCGATGATCGTCGCGGTCCGACCGACCGTGGCCGCGGGCGCGGTGCTCGGGGTGGTGTCCTTCGTCAGCCTCGTCCTGGGCTACACGGTCGCCTCCGAGCTGCGCGGGCTCGCCTACGACCCGCTGTTCTGGAGCCTGGTGGGTGTGGTCGCCGGCCCGTTCGTCGGCGCCGCCGCGGCCGCGGTCGTCGGAGGCCACGCCGTCCGTGCGGCGCTCGGCGCCGGCGCGCTGGCGGGTGTGCTGGTCGCCGACGCGATCTACGGGCTGACGGTCGTCGGCGACACGACCAGCCCGGTCTACTGGCTGCTCTGCCTGGCCCTCGGCGTCGTCCTGCTCGGCGTGGTGGTCGTGCGGCTGCGCAGCCGGGTGGCGCTCACGACGCTCGCCGGCACCGCCGTCGCAGCCACCGGCGTGCTGGGCGCCGGCTACGCCGTGCTCAACGGGCTCGCCTGACGCAGGGGTCGGTCGGCTCGCCGGACAGGGAGTGGTACCGACGAGTAACGTATGGCACGTGAGCTTCCTGACCCGCCAGGCCGTGATCGCCGCTCTCACCGCGAACGCCCTCCGCCCGCCGCGCGGCCGACGTGCCGGGCTGCCCGCGTTCGTCGCCGGGTGGCTCTTCGGCGAGACCGCACCGCAGATGCTGGCCCTCACCGCGCTCGACGCGGCGAGCCACCTCACCAAGAGCCGTCGCAGTGGGATCCGCGCCAAGGCGGGGCTCGCGCTCGCCGGCGCCAGCGCGCTCGGCCTGGCCCACATGATCCGGCAGAGCCAGCGCGCCGAGGACCGCTTCGAGGACGCCCTGGTCGAGGGGCTCGGCGTCGACTACGTCGAGCAGCTCGACGAGGCGCCCGACCCGGCCGACCTCGCGACCCCCTGGCGACGGCTGGCGCGGCCCTTCGACTTCCGCGACGACGCCGTCCGGGTGATCAGCGACCTGCCCTACTCCGAGGCCGGCAGGCGCGGCCACCTCGACATCTACCTGCCGGCGGACCAGGACGCGATCACGGACGCCCCCGTGCTCCTGCAGGTGCACGGCGGCGCCTGGACGCTGGGCGCCAAGGAGCACCAGGGACGCCCCCTGATGAACCGGATGGCCGCCAAGGGCTGGGTCTGCGTCGCGATCAACTACCGCCTCGCCCCCCGCGACGCGTGGCCCGCCCACATCGTCGACGTCAAGCGCGCCATCTCCTGGGTCAGGGACAACATCGCCGACTACGGCGGCGACCCCGACTACCTCGTGGTCACGGGCGGCTCCGCGGGCGGCCACCTCGCCGCACTCGCAGCGCTGACGCCCGGCGACCCGGCCTTCCAGCCCGGGTTCGAGGACGCCGACACCTCGGTGCAGGCGGCGGTCCCGTTCTACGGCGTCTACGACTTCGCCGGCTCCACCGGCCTGGCCAACGCGATCGGCATGCGCGACGCCTTCCTCGGCCCGCGCGTGGTCCAGACGACGTGGCAGGACGCGCCCGACGTCTACGAGGCGGCCTCACCGATCCTCCGCATCACGCCCGACGCCCCCGACTTCTTCGTCATCCACGGCGAGCTCGACTCGCTGGTCGCCGTCGACCAGGCCCGCCTGTTCGTCGCCGAGCTGCGGCGCACCTCCAGGAAGTCGGTGGTCTACGCCGAGCTGCCGGGCGCCCAGCACGCCTTCGACATGTTCCACTCGATCCGCAGCGCGCACGCCGTGCGGGCCGTCGACCGCTACCTGACCTGGCACTGGAACACCTGGCGCCACGGCCTCGCGGCGGACAGCGGCGTCGAGCCCGACGAGATGCGCCAGGACGTGGACGCCGACGCAGGCTAGCCGTCCGCCTGGGTGATGAAGCCGACCTGGTTGCCGGCCGGGTCGGTCAGCAGGGCCAGGGACGTGCCGCCGCCCACCTCGGTCACCGGGCGTACGACGGTCCCGCCGGCGGCCTCCACCTCGGCCACCTTGGCGGCGAGGTCGTCGGTGCTCCAGTAGACGACGGGTCCGGTCATCCCGTCCCGCTCGCCCTGCGGGTTGAGCCCGATCTCCTGCCCGTCGAGGTTGAACCCGACGTAGTAGGGCGTCTCGGTGTGCGGCTCGGTCCCCCACGCCGTGCGGTAGAACGCCGTGGCGGGCGCGAGGTCGGCGGCGGGGATGACGATGGTGTGGTTGCTCATGGCTGCTCCCGTGTGTGGTGGTTGCTCTCACCCTCCTGACGGCCCCGCGGCCGCCGACGTGACACGCACTAGTCTCTCCACCCGTGCCGTCCTCCGACCCGCTCCCGCCCGACCTGCTCGAGCACGCCCGCGCGGCGAAGGGCTTCATGCCCGACGACGAGGGCGCGCTGCTGCACCGGTGGGCACGGGAGCGGCTGCCGCACGGCCCCGCCCTCGAGGTCGGCACCTACTGCGGGAAGTCCGCGGTCTGGCTCGGCGGCGCGGCACGGGAGGTCGGCGGCACCGTCCTCACCGTCGACCACCACCGCGGCTCGGAGGAGAACCAAGCCGGCTGGGAGCACCACGACGACAGCCTCGTCGACCACGACCTCGGGCTGATGGACACGCTGCCCACCTTCCGCCGCACGATCGCCGCGGCCGGGCTGGAGGAGCAGGTGGTGGCCGTCGTGGGTCGCTCCGAGACGGTCGGCAGGTGGTGGCGCACCCCGCTGTCGCTGCTCTTCATCGACGGCGGCCACGGCGTCGAGCCGGCCCGCACCGACTTCCGCACCTGGCCGCGCTGGGTCGAGGCGGGCGGGGTGCTCATGATCCACGACGTCTTCCCCGACCCCGCCGACGGCGGCCGGCCGCCCTACGAGGACATCTACCTGCCCGCGATCGCCAGCGGCGCCTTCACCGAGGTCGACGCCGTCGGCTCGATGCGGGTGCTACGTCGTACGGCGGGCGACGCCGGCGACCCGCTCGGCTGAGTCCTCGCCGGGCCGACAGCCGCACTCCAGGCCGACCTCGGCGAAGTCGGGCGCGAGCGTGGTGCCGCGCATGATGTCGGCGCCGGGCGTCCAGTCGCCCAGCGCATCGGCCGCCAGCACGACGGCCGCGGCGGTGTAGGTGGTGTGCTCGACCGGCCAGTTGACGTCGTCGGGGAACACGTAGCCGGTCCAGTAGGACCCGTCGTCGGTGCGCAGGTGCTGCATCGCCGCGAGCAGCTCGAGCGCGCGCTCCCGGTCGCCGAGGGCCTCCAGGGCCAGCACCAGCTCACACGTCTCGGCGCCGGTCACCCACGGGTTCTCCGAGACGCACCGGATGCCCAGCCCCGGCTCGACGAAGGTGTCCCACCGCTCGGCGAGGAGGGTGTGCGCCGCGGGCCCGCGGACCGCACCGCCGAGGACCGGGTAGTACCAGTCCATCGAGAAGTCGGACTTGTCGAGGAAGAGGTCGCGGTGCTCGCGGAGGGCGTGGCCGAGCCGTCCGCCGGCGAGCTCCCACTCGACCTGTGGCTCCCCCACCAGCCCGGCGAGCGCCACTCCTGCGCGCAGCGAGTGGTAGATGCTCGACGACCCGGCGAGCAGCGCCTGCTCGTTGACCGGACCGGGACGGCCGTCGCGCCACTCCTGCGACCACGCGATCCCGCCGAACGGCAGCTGCAGGCCCACCACGAAGTCGAGCGCGCGGCGCACCGTCGGCCAGGTCCGGCGCACGAGCTCCTCGTCGCGGGCGACCAGCCAGTGGTGCCACGTCGCGACGGCGAGGTAGGCCGACATGTTGGACTCGCCGGAGTGGTCCTCGACCTCGCCACCGACGATCTTCATCGGCCACGACCCGTCCGCGCGCTGCGTGTCCCGCACCCAGGCCAGGGCCCGCTCGGCCTCCTCGCGGCGGCCGCCGACCATCAGGGCCATCGCCGCCTCGAGGTGGTTCCACACGTCGGTGTGCTCCCCCGCCGTCCACGGGATGGCACCCGACGGCTCCTGGGTCGCCGCGATCGTCGCCGCGGTCTGCTCGACCTGGGCGCGGGTGAGGATCTCCTCGACCCCCAGGGCTCGGCTCATGCGGGCTTGCGGAAGTAGAGCACCATGCTCTTCCCGATGAGCGGGTCGAGCACCTTGCCGGCGTACTGGAGCGCCTTGGGGTTCTTCATGATCTCCCACACCAGGAGCCGGTGGTAGGCCTTGGCGAGGGGGTGGTCGTCGTTGGTCACGCCGACGGCGCACTTGATCCACCAGTAGGGCGTGTGCAGCCCGTGGGCGTGGTCCTTGCCGAGGAAGACCATCGCGTCGCCGGGCGTGCCGTCGTTGGACCGGCCGGCCTTGGTGACCTTGTCGACGAGCTCCTCGGCGGTGTAGATCCGGACGTGCCCGCCCTCGGCGTTGTGGTAGTCGTCGGAGAGCTTCCAGTTGACGAGCTCGGGCAGCCACCGGGGCACGGAGATGGCCAGCGTGCCACCCGGGCGCAGCACCCGGACGAGCTCCTTGATGGCGTCGACGTCGGCGTGGATGTGCTCGAGCACCTCGGCGGCCACGACGCGGTCGAACTCACCGTCGGCGAAGGGCAGCGCGAGCGCATCGCCCTCCTTGACGTCCGCCTCGGCGGCCGCGGGCACCTCACCGGCCGCGCGCATCGCGGTGAACCACTCGCGCACAGTGGCCAGCTCGTCGGCGTCCTGGTCGAAGGCGATCACGTCCGCGCCGCGCCGGTACATCTCGAACGCGTGCCGACCGGCACCGCAGCCCATGTCGAGCACGCGGTCGCCCGGGCGCAGCCCGAGCCGGTCGAAGTCAACGGTCAGCACGGATGCTCTCCTCCTGGTCCTGCTCGGGCAGGCCTCGCTCACGCCGGAAGTCGGCAATGGTCTCCTCGTAGGCGGCGGCGGTGGCCTCGGCCACGGCACGCCAGCTGAACAGCTCCTCGACCCGGGCCCGGCCGGCCGTGCCCATGGCCGTACGCCGCTCGGGGTCGTCGAGCAGCGCGGCGAGCGCCTGCTCGAGCTCGCCGACGTCGCCGGGGGTCACCAGGTCGGCGCACTCGCCGTCGGGCCCGACGACCTCCGGGATCGCGCCGGCGCGCGAGACCACCAGCGGGGTCGCGCACGCCATCAGCTCGGCCGTCGGCAGCGAGAACCCCTCGTAGAGCGAGGGCACGCACGCCACCTCGGCGGAGCCCATGACCTCCACGAGCTCGGCGTCGCTGACGCCGTTGACGAACTGCACCTTGTCGGCGATGCCGAGCTGGTCGATGAGCTGCTCGGTGCGCCCGCCCGGCTCGGGACGGGTCACCAGCACCAGGGACACGTCGCGCTCGACCGCGAGCTTGGCGAACGCCTCGAGGAGGGTCGCGATGCCCTTCATCGGTGCGTCGGCGCTGGCCATGGCGAGGATGCGGCCCGGCACCCGCGGGGCGGTCGGCGGGGCGAAGACGTCGTCGACGCCCAGCAGGATCGTCCGCATGCGGTCCGGGTCGACGCCGAAGTCGCGCGCGACGTCGCGCCGCGAGGACTCCGAGGGCGTGAGGATCGTGCGGTAGCGCTTGGCGACGCGGGCCTGCATCCGCAGGAAGCCGTACCAGCGGCGCAGCGTGAGCCGCTTGCGCCAGGTGGGCGCGGTCTGGAGGTCGATCTGCCGGTCCATGGTGATCGGGTGGTGGATCGTCGCGATCACGGGGAGCCCGTAGGACTCCAGCGCCATGATGCCGGTGCCGAGCACCTGGTTGTCGTGGGCGATGTCGAAGTCGCCGGCGCGCTCATTCATCAGCCGGGCGATGCGCGAGCTGAACGTCTTCGGCTCGGGGAACCCGGCCGTGCACATCGTGAGGAACTCCTCGACGTCGATGCGGTCGCGGAACTCACTCGGCCGCGGCACCCGGAACGGGTCGGGCTCGCGGTAGAGGTCGAGGCTCGGCACCTTCGTGAGCCCGACACCCTCGTCGAGGTCGGGGTAGGGCTGGCCGGAGAACACCTCCACCTCGTGGCCGAGGCGGACGAGCTCGCGGCTCAGGTGTCGGATGTAGACGCCCTGCCCTCCGCAGTGGGGCTTGCTCCGGTAGGACAGCATGGCGATGCGCACCGGGCCATTATGCCTACCGACAAGTAGCAGCCCGCGCCCTCACCCCTCGCTGGAGTGGCCGGGGAACACGTGGGCGGCCGGGTCGAGGACGACAGCGGCGTTGTTGACGGCCGTCGCGGCCTCTCCGAACCCGACCGCGATGAGCCGGACCTTGCCGGGATAGTCGGTGATGTCGCCGGCGGCGAAGACGCGCGGCAGGTTGGTGCGCATGGACGAGTCGACCACCACGTGGCGCTTGTTGGTCTCCAGCCCCCACTGCTGGATCGCGCCCAGGTCGGCGATGAAGCCGAGGGCCGCGACCAGCGCCTGCGCCGGACGTACGTGGGGGTCCTGGCCGTCGACCGTGATCACGACCTCCTCGAGGTGGGCCGCACCCCGCAGCTCGGTGACCTGCGCGTTGGTGACGATCTCCACGCTGGAGTCCCGGACGGCGGCGACCGTGCGCTCGTGCGCCCGGAACGCGTCGCGGCGGTGGACCAGGGTGACCGACGCGGCGATGGGCTCGAGGTGCTGCGCCCAGTCGAACGCACTGTCGCCTCCCCCGACCACGACCACGTCCTTGCCGGCGTAGGGGGCGAAGCTGGGCACGAAGAACTCCATGCCGCGGCCCACCCAGCCGTCGCCGGCAGGCAGCGGTCGCGGGCTGAACTTGCCGATGCCGGAGGTGATGAGCACGGCGCCGGCAGTGACGCGGGTGCCGTCGTCGAGCGTGACGACGACCTGGTCCTCGCCGTGGTCGAGCGTGATGGCCGTGCGGTCGAGCAGGTAGGTCGGGTCGGCGGTGGCGGCCTGCGTCACCAGCCCTTCGACGAGGTCGCGACCCTTCACGCTCGGGAAGCCCGCGACGTCGAGGATGGCCTTCTCGGGATACATCGCGGTGATCTGTCCGCCGAGCTCGGGCAGCGAGTCGACCACCGCGACGCTCATCCCGCGGAACCCGGCGTAGTAGGCCGAGAACAGGCCGGTCGGGCCGGCTCCGATGATCAGCAGGTCGGTCGTCACGTCGTCCACGTCGCGGATCCTTCCTTCGGGGCGTCCCGGCCACAAGGGCCGGTCCATCACAGGGCGTCGAGCTCGTCGACCCGCCACTCCCCGCCCGTGCGGCGCAGCGTCACCAGCACCCGGTCGAGGTCGAGCGTCGGCGGGTCGAGCCCGCGGCCCGAGGTGTGCTGGTTGACGAAGACGAGCACGCGGGCGTACGACGCGGAGGCGGACACCAGCGCCGTGTCGACGACCTCGGCGCGCACCACCGTGCGGTCGCGGCGGCTCGCGGTCGCGACGCCGGCCATCGTGCGGTCGTAGCGGTCCTGCATCGCGCTCGTCATCAGGGCGCGGGCGTCGGCCTTGTCCGCCGCGAGGGTCTCCCAGGAGTAGCTGTAGGCCGCGGCGGCAGCCTCGCCGGCACGCTCGCGCACCGCGTCCTTGACCGCGGCCGACACGAGCGTCGCCGCGGAGGAGTCGGCGGTCGCGACCGTCGGGGCCGGATCGTCGCCGGCGTCGGTCACGGCCCAGGCCAGCGCGCCGGCGGCCAGGCAGACCAGTGCGCCCAGCACCACCAGCCAGCGCCGCGCGATCGGGGTCGGGACGGGAGTCGGGGTCACGGCCGTCACCTCACGAACTCCAGGTCGCTGGTCAGCCAGCGCCCGCCCTCGTGCACGAGCCGCAGGCGCAGCCGGTAGTAGCGGACCTGACCCTCGCCGTCGGTGCCCGTGTTGGTGACGGTGCTGTTGGCCGCGACCAGGACCGTCGCGGCGTCGCCGGACTGGTCGCCCACCCCGAGCGAGACGACCTCGGGCGTCGAGACGGCCTCCGTGCGGACCGCCTCGCTGGTGAGCGTGTCGCGCTGCGAGGCGTACTGCTCGGCGAAGTCGCCGGTGGCACCGTCGAGCACCGCCTCGACGAGCGGGTCCATGTCGCGGTGGTCGACGGTGAGGAACGCCATCGCCTCGGCGCGCGCCGCCGCGGCGACGCCCTGGTGGGCGGCCGTCAGCTCGGCGTCGACCTCGTCCTGCGAGGTGACGACCAGGCCGATGGCGACCAGCAGGGCGACGAGCACGACGGCGAGGCCACCGGCCGTCCATCGCCCTGCTCGCGCTCCCACGGGGCGAACCTAGCCCAGCCGAGCCTCCGGGCGCCGCAGCGTCGCGTCCCTAGACTGCATCCTCGTGAGCAGACCTCTCCCGCAGGTGACGGCGCACCCGTCCGCGATGCTGCTCGCCGCCCAGCTGCTGCAGGTGCTCGCGTGGCCCTTCCTGGGCGGCTCGCGACTGGGCGGGGGCTTCCTCGGCGTCATCGCGATGCTCGCGGTCGGCTCGGCGGTGCTCGCGGTCCGGCGTACGCCCAACGTGAGCCGGGTCGTGTTCTTCCTGGGCGCCCCGACGATCGTCTTCACCCTGCTCGAGGCGATCTTCCCCGACACCGACGCGATCCTGCTGATCTCGGGGATGCTGCACGCGCCGTTCTACTTCTACGTCTCCTACGCGATGCTGCGCTACCTGTTCCACGACGACGAGGTCACCACCGACGAGTACTACGCGACCGGCGCCGCGTTCACCGTCGTGGCGTGGGGCTTCGCCTACGTCTTCTCGGTCGTGCAGATCGTGTGGCCCAACTCGTTCACCAACGCGTCCGGCTTCGAGCACACGTGGTTCGAGCTGCTCTACCTGTCGTTCTCGACGCTCACCAGCGTCGGCCTGTCCGACATCGTCGCCGTCGGCGAGCAGGCCCGCTCGGTGGTCATGGTGGAGATGATGGTCGGGGTCTTCTACGTCGCGATGGTCGTGGCCCGGATGGTCGGGCTCACGATGATGCGCCACCGCCGCTGAGGACTCACTCCTCGTCGTCGTCCTCGTCGTCGTCGAGGAGACCCTCGCGCTCGGCAGCCGCCACGATGCGGCGCACGTTGTCGAGGGAGCCGCAGTCGGCGTCGAGCTGAGCGTTGCGCTCGGTGGCGAAGGCCGTGCCGAGCTCGACGCGGATCCTCTCGCTGACCTCCTCACGCGCCGGGTTGAGGATCGTGAGCTCCTCCTCGGTGAGGTGGTGGTTGAGCGCCGCGGCCAGCTCCTCCACGGCGTCGTCGAAGGCCTGCGTGTCGGTGCCCTTGAGCTCGAGGACCTTCAGCATCGCCTCGTGGCCCTCGGCGTGCTCCTCCTCGCCGTGCTCGGCCTCGTGCTCGGTGATCGCGTTCTTGCGCTCCAGCTTGGGGTAGACGTGCTTCTCCTCGGCCTCGGCGTGGGCGACGTGCAGCGCCGAGAGCGCCTTGCGCACGGCGTCACGGTCGGAGGAGCTGTCGCGCAGCTGCCGGAGGAGGGTCTCGAAGCGGCGGTGGTCCTCGAGGATCAGGTCGATGACGTCGCCGGAGACGGGGCGTCCGAGGTCGATGGGGGTGCTCATGGAGCGGAGGCTAGCCATGCCTCAGGCGCGCGACCTCACCCCTCCGGGTCCGGACGACGTCCTCGTCCGTCGGCGCGCGTGCCTACGATGGGCGTCGTGCCAGGCATCGAGGTGTGGAGCCAGTTCGACCACGATCCGCGCAGCTCCGCCAACGCGGCGATGCGCGCGTCGGACCGCGACCGCGCGGTGATCGAGACCGTGCTCGCCGATGCCTTCGCCGAGGGCCGGCTCACCCGGGCCGAGTACGACGAGCGCGCCGACGCGCTGCTCGCCAGCCGCACGCTGGGCGACCTGGTGCCGCTCGTGGCCGATCTGCCCACCGCCGCGCCCGCCCCGCGCTCGTCGATCCCCGAGCAGGCGACGAGGGCCTACGTCGCCGAGCGGCGCCAGGCCGTGTGGGGCTTCCTGTCGGCCTCGCTGATCTGCTGGGTGATCTGGTTCGCCACCGGCCAGGAGTTCCCGTGGCCGCTGTTCGTGATGCTCGGCACCGGGCTCAACGCCGGGCGCGTGGTCTGGCAGAAGGACGACATCATCGAGTCCGAGACCCAGCGGCTGGAGAAGAAGCAGCGCAAGGAGCTCAGGAAGTGGGAGGAGGGCTGAGCTCCCTCGTCGAGGACCCACCGAGCTCGTTCCTCGCTCGGGGCCCTCTCCTCACTTCGTCGCCGGCGCGCTCGCTTCGCTCGCACGCTGCTCCTCGCTCGTCGGGCGCGCCACAGGCCTCGTTCCTCGGCCCGCGCGCGCCCTCCTCACTTCGTCGCCTCCATCATCTGGCGGAGCTCCTTCTTGAGGTCGGAGATCTCGTCGCGCAGCCGCGCCGCCACCTCGAACTGCAGCTCGGCGGCCGCGTGCTTCATCTGGCCGGTCAGCTCCTGGATGAGCTCGGCGAGGTCGCTGCTCGGGATGCCGGCGGTGTCGGGCGCCTCGTCGTGGATCCTCGACAGGGCGGGCGTGGGCGACTTGCCGGCCTTGACCCCTCCGGCGCGGCCCTTCTGGCCGACGTCGGCCCAGGTCTTGAGCAGCTCCTGGGTGGTCTCGTCCTCGCGGGCCAGCATCTCGGTGATGTCGGCGATCTTCTTGCGCAGCGGCTGCGGGTCGATCCCGCGCTCGGTGTTGTAGGCGACCTGGATCGCGCGACGACGGTTGGTCTCGCTGATCGCGTTCTCCATCGAGGGCGTGATCTTGTCGGCGTACATGTGGACCTGGCCGGACACGTTGCGCGCCGCGCGACCGATGGTCTGGATCAGCGACTTGTCGGAGCGCAGGAACCCCTCCTTGTCGGCGTCGAGGATCGCGACCAGCGACACCTCCGGCAGGTCGAGGCCCTCGCGCAGCAGGTTGATGCCGACGAGCACGTCGTACTCACCCATCCGGAGCTCACGCAGCAGCTCGATGCGGCGCAGGGTGTCGACCTCGGAGTGGAGGTAGCGGGTGCGGATGCCGGCGTCGAGGAGGTAGTCGGTGAGGTCCTCGGACATCTTCTTGGTGAGCGTGGTGACGAGGACGCGCTCGCCCTTGTCGGCGCGCTCGCGGATCTCGTGGATGAGGTCGTCGATCTGGCCCTTGGTCGGCTTGACCACGACCTCGGGATCGATGAGGCCGGTGGGCCGGATGATCTGCTGGACGGTGTTGTCGACGCCGCCGACGCGGTCGAGCTCGTAGTTGCCCGGGGTGGCCGAGAGGTAGATGGTCTGGCCGATCCGGTCGACGAACTCCTCCCACTTGAGCGGGCGGTTGTCCATCGCGCTCGGCAGCCGGAACCCGTGGTCGACGAGGTTGCGCTTGCGGGACATGTCGCCCTCGTACATGCCGCCGACCTGCGGCACCGCGACGTGGGACTCGTCGATGACGAGGACGAAGTCCTCGGGGAAGTAGTCGAGGAGCGTGTTGGGGGCGCTGCCCGGAGCGCGGCCGTCCATGTGCATCGAGTAGTTCTCGATGCCCGAGCACGAGCCGACCTGGCGCATCATCTCCACGTCGTAGGTCGTGCGCATCCGCAGCCGCTGCGCCTCGAGCAGCTTGCCCTGCTTCTCGAACGCCGCGAGCTGGTCGTCGAGCTCGAGCTCGATGCCCCGGATCGCCCGCTCCATCCGCTCGGGACCGGCGACGTAGTGGGTGGCGGGGAAGACGTGGAGCTCGGTGTCGTCGGAGATCACCTCGCCGGTGATCGGGTGGAGCGTCATCAGCCGCTCGACCTCGTCGCCGAAGAACTCCACGCGGATGGCGAGCTCCTCGTAGACCGGGAAGATCTCGAGCGTGTCGCCCCGCACCCGGAACGTGCCGCGGGTGAACGACATGTCGTTGCGGGTGTACTGGATCTCCACGAGCCGGCGCAGCACCGAGTCGCGGTCGTGCTCCTCGCCGACCTTGAGCCGCAGCATCCGGTCGACGTACTCCTGGGGGGTGCCGAGGCCGTAGATGCACGACACCGTGGAGACCACGATCGTGTCGCGGCGGGTGAGCAGGCTGTTGGTCGCGCTGTGGCGCAGCCGCTCGACCTCCTCGTTGATCGAGGAGTCCTTCTCGATGTAGGTGTCGGTCTGGGGGACGTAGGCCTCGGGCTGGTAGTAGTCGTAGTAGGAGACGAAGTACTCCACCGCGTTGTGGGGGAAGAGCTGGCGCAGCTCGTTGGCGAACTGCGCGGCCAGCGTCTTGTTGGGCTGGAGCACCAGGACCGGCCGCTGGAGCTGCTCGGTGACCCAGGCGACGGTGGCCGTCTTGCCGGTGCCGGTCGCGCCGAGGAGCACGACGTCCTTCTCGCCGCCCTGGATGCGGCCGACGATCTCCTTGATCGCGGCCGGCTGGTCGCCCGAGGGCTCGTAGTCGGACACCACCTTGAAGGGGGCCACCCGGCGCTGCAGATCGGTGACTGGACGCATGACTCGAGCGTACGCGGGGCCACCGACAGCGGTCGCGCGTGATGGGATCTCCCCGTGGACGACGCACCGACCTACCGCTGGACCGCCGCCCCCCACTCCGCCGCCCGGGCGGCCGACTCCTTCCTGCGCGCGCAGCGGCGCAGCCGGCGCACGGTGACGTTCGCCCTGCTCGCGTGGGTGCTCTACTGCGCCGTCTTCTTCGCCCTCGACCCCGACCCGTCGCGGATCGGCCCCGCGCTCGGGCTCGGCACCGGCACCGTCGCCGTGCTGTTCGGGGCCATCGTGCTGGTCGGCCGCTTCCGGTGGCGCCACGCCTTCCGCCGCCAGCTCGTGCCCGGGCTGGTGGTCACCTCGCGGTTCACCGAGGACGGTCTCGAGCTGAGCAGCCGCGAGGGGACGCAGACGCTGCCCTATGCCAGCCTCGAGTCGCTGCGGCACGACGGCGAGTGGGTCCACGTCCGGCTCGTGGGGTCGCCGACGACCTCCGTCGTGCCCGCCGCCCTGCTCCCGGCCCACGAGCTGGCCCGCTTCCCGGCGTACGCCGACGCGCGTCCCGACTGACCGCCTCCGGCCCCTCGTGCCGGCGGCCCGGCTGGAGGGACACCTCGCTAGATTGACCCCTGTGACCGTCGCCCGCACGCTGACCGCCGTACGGCGCACCCTGCTCACACTGGTCGGGCTCCAGCTCGCCGTCGCCGTCGCGCTCTCGCTCGTCGACTCCTACCGGCGCCGTGGCAAGAAGCCCAAGCCGTTCCCGGTGACGGGGCCCGAGACCGTGCCGGTCGGCGACAGCGAGATCACGACCTACACCTTCGGCCGCGACCTCTACGACGACATGCTGGCCGCCATCGACGGGGCCAAGAAGCAGATCCTCTTCGAGACCTACATCTGGAAGGGCGACGAGATCGGGTGGAAGTTCAAGACCGCCCTCGCCGCCGCCGCCGACCGCGGGGTCGACGTGCACTGCATCTACGACGGCTTCGCCAACCTGGTCGTGTCGCCCGCCTTCAAGCGGTTCCCGTCGTCGCTGAAGGTGCTGCGCTACCCCATGTGGACCGCCGGCTTCCGGGTCTGGGACCTGCGCCGCTACGGCCGCGACCACCGCAAGATCCTCGTCGTCGACGACGAGGTCGCCTTCGTCGGCGGCTACAACATCGGCTCGGCGTACGCCACCGAGTGGCGCGACACGCACGTGCGGATCGCCGGCCCCGGCGTGTGGGACCTCAAGAGGGCGTTCGCCGACCTCTGGAACGTCAACCGGCACCACCGGCTGCGGCGCGACGACCGGCCCCTGCTGCTCGAGACCGCGTCGGAGTGGGACCCCCACATCCGCACGCACCAGAACGTCCCCCGGCAGTGGACGTTCCCGATCCGCAGCATGTACCTCGAGGCGATCGCCCGGGCGAGCCGCAACATCTGGCTCACCACCGCCTACTTCCTGCCCGACCAGGACTTCGTGGACTCGGTGGCCGACGCGGCGCGGCGCGGGGTCGACGTACGCATCCTGCTGCCGCTGAAGTCCAACCACATCGTGGCGGACTGGATCTCGCGGGGCTACTACGGCCAGCTGCTCGCCGCCGGGGTGCGCATCCTCCGCTTCAAGGACGCGATGGTGCACGCCAAGACGGCCACCATCGACGGCAACTGGTCGACCGTCGGCACCGCCAACATCGACCGGCTCAGCCTTCAGGGCAACTACGAGATCAACGTCGAGGTGATCGACCGGGACTTCGCCGCGGTGATGGAGAAGGTGTTCGCCGCCGACGAGTCCAACTGCCTCGAGCTGACCCTGGCGGAGTGGGAGGCGCGCGACCTCAACCGGAAGTTCACCGAGAGCTTCCTCGCGCCGCTGCGTCCGTTCCTCTGAGCGCGCTCAGCGGGTGGGCAGGTGGGTCGGGACGCTCATCCTCGGTCCGCGCCGCGGCCGGGCGCGGCCGCCGGCGATGGCCATCGCGGCGGCGCGGCCGCGCTGGGGACGGTAGGGCTCGAGCAGCTCGCCCATCTCCTCGTCGGTGATGTCGTGGCCGAGGAGGGCCCAGCCGATCCAGTGGGCGAGGTGGTAGTCGCCGAAGCTCACCGCGTCGGGGTCGCCCAGGGCGCGCTGGCGCACCTCGGCGCTGGTCCACACGCCGATGCCGCGGACCGACCGCAGCCGGCGGTCGGCCTCCTCGGCGCCCACCTCGGTGAGTCGCTCGAGCGCCGACGCCAGCCGGCACGCCGTCACCACCGTGCGCGACTGGGCCGGCTGGACGCCGAGGCGCAGCCACTCCCACGACGGGATCGCCGCGATCGTCTCGGGCGTCGGCTGCAGCATCAGCCGCAGGGACGCCACCGGGCCGGGCGCGGGCTCGCCGTGGCGCCGGACGAGCTCGCGGAACGAGCCGAACGCCTCCTTGCCGGTCACCTTCTGCTCGAGGATCGACGGCACCAGCGACTCCATCACGAGCCCGGTGCGCCCGATGCGCCAGTGGCGGTGGGCGCGCCAGCCGGCGGCGACCTCCGGGTGGTGCGGCTCGAAGCCGGTGGGGTCGTCGTCCGCGCCGAGGAGCGCGGGCATCGCGTCGAGCGCCCAGTCGGCCCCCGGACCCCAGGCGCGGCCGACGACCTCGCCGGCCGCCGGCCGGGGGTGCACGCAGAGCGACGCCGGGCCCAGCGGCGTACGCATGGCGCGCCAGACGCGTCCGGACTCCTCGTGGCGCTGCGTCGGGTCGCCCGCGCCACGACGCTGCGGGCGCAGCACCTGGGCGGGCACGCACGGCCAGTCGGGCACCCAGGTGCGGGTGCGCTCGGCGGTCGCGGGGGCCATGGTGCGACGGTAGACGAGGGCACCGACTACCTTGCAGTCCATGGCTCCAGGAACGGGCGAGACACCGGTCACCCCCAACCAGCGCGACCTCGAGGAGGGCATCCAGCGCGACTTCTCCCGCGCGATGTCCTACGGCGACTACCTGCGCCTCGACGTGCTGCTGTCGGCCCAGCAGCCGCTCTCCGACCCTCCGCAGCACGACGAGCTGCTCTTCATCGTCCAGCACCAGACCAGCGAGCTGTGGCTCAAGCTGCTGGTCCACGAGCTGCGCTCGGCCCGCGCGCTCCTGCGCACCGACGACCTCTCCCCCGCCCTCAAGCGGCTGGCCCGGGTCAAGCACATCCAGCACACCCTGACCGACCAGTGGTCGGTGCTGGCGACGCTGACGCCGTCGGAGTACGCCGAGATCCGACCGTTCCTGGCCACCAGCTCGGGCTTCCAGTCCGCGCAGTACCGCGAGGTCGAGTTCCTCCTCGGCAACAAGAACGCCGAGATGGTCAAGGTCTTCTCCCACGACGAGGCCGCGCGGGACGCCCTCGACGAGCTGCTGCACGAGCCGTCGCTCTACGACGAGTTCCTCGCCCACCTCGCGCGCCAGGGCCACGCCGTCCCGCAGCGCCTGCTGGACCGCGACTGGACACGGCCGCACACCACCGACCCCGAGCTGATCGACGTCTTCGCGTCGGTCTACGCCTCACCCGACGAGCACTGGGGCGTCTACGAGACCTGCGAGGAGCTCGTCGACGTCGAGGACGCCTTCCAGCAGTGGCGCTTCCGCCACCTCCAGGTCGTCCAGCGCGTCATCGGCCACAAGACGGGGACCGGCGGGTCGTCGGGCGTCGACTTCCTGCGCCGGGCGCTGGACCTGACGTTCTTCCCCGAGCTCTACGAGGTGCGCACCCGCATCGGGCAGTGACCGCGGCCACTGCCCGACCGGGCGCTCAGCTCAGAGCAGCCGGCCGCAGGTGGGCCACGGCGAGCGGCCGCGCTGCTGGTAGAGCAGCTTGGCGCGGTAGGTCTGCTCGCCGGGCGACGCGGACGTCGGGAGGCCGGAGCCGCCGACGCTGCGCCACGTGCCGAGGTCGAACTGGTAGAGCCCGTAGTAGCCGGCCGGGTTGACCGCACGCGGGTTGCCGCCGGACTCGCAGCTGGCCAGCGCGGCCCAGTTGAGGCCGTCTGCGCCGGCGACCGAGCTGGCCTTGCGGCCGACGAGCACGCGGCGCGGGCGCGGCTCCTTGACCAGGGTGCGCCTGACGACGCGGTAGGTCTCCGGCTCGCCGTTGTGCAGCGTCTTCACGGCGACGATCTCGCGGACGCCGGGCCGACCGGTGGCCACGACCTTGCGGCGACCGGGCTTGAGCTTGGTGGTGGCGACCTCGACCGTGCGCGGGCGGACCTTCTCGCGCTTGGTCTTGCGCTTCTTGACCACGTCGGTCAGGCGGACGACGTCGCCCTGGCGCAGCCGCTTGCGCTTGCCGGAGACCTCGCGGCCGTCGCGGACGACGTCGACCAGGTCGTTGCCGTCGACGGAGACGCCCTGCGCCTCCAGGAGCGCACCGGGCCACGCGCGGGGCGTGGTGGCGACCTCGACGGGCGGCTGGTCGGCGACCTTGAGGCGGACGGCGACGGCCTCGTCGTCCGCCGGCTGGGCGTAGGCGCTGCCGGGCGCAAGGGTCAGGGCGAGGGCTGCCGCGGCGACGCCGGCAGCGGCGCCTCGCAGGCGGACGGACAGGACAGGTGTGGTGGTGGCACGCACGTGCTTCGGACCTCACGGGGGTGTTGTGTGCGCCCTCTCCGGGGCGCTCGGACGCGACACCGTCGAGTCGGGCGTCGAGGCCACGGTGCGCATCACCTCACGATGGGAGGCGCCCCGCTCACGGCGAGGGCACTACCTGCGGCTCGTCCACCAGAACACGATCGCGGGAGCATGTCCAATTGGGAGTGGTGCCCCCGCTCGGCCGCGACGGCTCGCCGTGCCTACGGTTGCGCCATGGACGTACGCCGGTGGGTCGTCGCCGCGGAGCGGGCGTGGGACGGTGCGCGCGTGCGGCGCCGACGGTCGCGGACGCCCGAGCACTTCAGGATCGATCCCTACCTCGGCCACGGCGGGACCGAGGGCGTGGTCGTGCGGGGCCGGGTGCTCGACAACCCCCGGTCGCCCGAGGCGGCGGACGGGGAGGGCGTCGCCGCCGCGGTCCGCCGCACGGTGGGGAACTTCCTGACCGACGAGCTGCCGGGTGTCCCGCTCCGCGTGACGGTCGCGGGTGAGCAGGTCGACGCCGTCACCGACGACGAGGGCTACTTCCTGGCCCGGCTGTCACCGGCACCCGGGGCGCTCACCAGCCCGTGGACCCGCGGGACGGTCGAGCTCGCCGGAGACTACCGGGGACTCACCGGCCAGCCGTCGGCGTCGGTGGACGTGCGGGTCCCGGCTGCCGGCGCGCGGTTCGGGGTGATCTCCGACATCGACGACACCATCCTCCAGACCGGTGTCCAGCGGGTGGTCCGGATGGTGCTGCACACGCTCACCGGCTCCGAGCTCACGCGGGCGCCGTTCCCCGGCGCTGCGGGGCTCTACCGCGACCTGGCTGCGGGCGTGAACCCGGTCTTCTACGTCTCCTCGAGCCCGTGGAACCTGCACTCGTTCCTCGTGGCGTTCCTGCGCCACCACGGGTTCCCCCTCGGCCCGGTGCTGCTGCGCGACCTGCTCGGCACCTCCGCCGGGCGTGAGCAGAAGCACGACCGCATCCGCGAGGTGCTCGACCTCCACCCCGACCTGAGGGTCGTGCTGCTGGGCGACTCCGGGGAGCACGACCCGGAGATCTACGCCGACATCGTCCGCGAGCACCCCGACCGGGTGATCGCGGTCTACATCCGCGAGGTGCGGCTCGACCCCGGCGACGGCCGGGTGGAGAGGGTCGCGGACGCGTGGGGGTCGGAGGTCCCGTTCGTGCTGGCGGCGGACACCGACGCCGTACGCCGCCACGCGGAGGCCCTCGGGCTCGTGTGAGGGGTGATCGCCGGACGGCTGTCAGCGGCGAGACCCGGCCTTGCGGGTGTGCGTGGCGTCCGTGAGACTCACGTCCTCACGCGCAGAGACTGGGGGGAGCCGCCGCCGTGGACCTCGTGGGCAGGGACGCCGAACGAGCGGAGATCGAGCGCCTGCTGGACCGGGCACGCGCCGGCAGCAGCGGCGCCCTCGTGGTGCGCGGCGAGGCGGGCATCGGGAAGACGGTCCTGGTGGAGCAGGCCGCCCTTGGCGCCGCGTCATCGGGGTTCCGGGTGGAGACGTCGGTGGGGGTGGAGGCCGAGGCGCAGTTCGCGTTCGCCGGTCTGCACCAGCTGTGCGGCCCGCTGCTGGGCCACCTCGGCGCGCTGCCGGACCCGCAGCAGGCCGCTCTCGGCGTGGCGTTCGGACTGCGGAGCGGGCCTGCACCGGACCGGTTCCTGGTCGGCCTGGCGACGCTCAACCTGCTGGCCGAGGTCGCCGAGGCGGCTCCGCTGCTGTGCGTCGTCGACGACGCCCAGTGGCTGGACGAGGCGTCCGCGCAGGTGATGGCGTTCGTCGCGCGACGCGTCTCGGCCGAACGCGTGGCGCTGCTGTTCGCGCGCCGCGACAGCAGCACAGCCACCGACGACCCGCTGGCCGGGTTGCCGGAGCTGCGGGTGGCCGGGCTCGGCGAGGCAGACGCGCGGACGTTGCTGGCGACGGGTGTCGCCGCGCCTCTCGACGACGCCGTGCGCGAGCGGATCGCCGCAGAGGCCCGCGGCAACCCGTTGGCGCTGCTGGAGCTGCCCCGGGCCGCACCCGCGACCGTCCGGGCGGGCGGCTTCGAGCTGCCGGACACGCTCAGCGTGCCCCACCGCATCGAGGACGGCTTCCGCCGCCGCTCGGCGACCTTGCCATCCGAGACCCAGCTGCTGTTGCTGGTGGCGGCGGCCGACCCGACCGGCGACCCGGCGCTGCTCTGGCGCGCGGCCTCCCACCTGGGGATCCTCCCCGAGGCGGCCGCGCCCGCCGAGGCGAGCGATCTGGTCGAGATCGGCACCCGCGTACGGTTCCGGCACCCGCTGGTGCGCTCCGCGGTCTACCAGTCGGCCACCGCACCCGACCGGCGTCGGGTGCACGGAGCCCTGGCCGGCGCCACCGACCCGCGGGGCGACCCCGACCGGCGCGCCTGGCACCGGGCGCAGGCCGTGCTGGGCACCGACGAGCACGCGGCCGCAGAGCTGGAGCTCTCGGCCGACCGAGCGCGCCTCCGTGGCGGTGTGGCCGCCGCGGCCGCGTTCCTGCAGCGCGCAGCCGAGCTGACGCCGGAGCCCGCCGCCCGCACGCGGCGGTCGCTGGCGGCCGCCCAGGCCAAGCACGACGCGGGTGCGATCGAGGCCGCGTCGGCCCTGGTGGCGGCCGCCGCCGCGGGGCCGCTGGACGACCTGGCACGCGCCTGCCTCCAGCTGCTGCGCGCCCAGATCGCGTTCCACCTGACACGGGACCAGGACGTGCCCGGCATGCTGCTGGACGCGGCCAGGATGCTCGCCCCGCTCGACCCCGCGCTCTCTCGCGAGACCTACCTGCGCGCCCTCGACGCGGCGATCCTCATCGGCAGCGACGACGTGACGCACATTGCCGCAGCCGCTGCGGCCGCTCCCCCGCCGCCGACACCGGCCCGACCGGTGGACCTGCTCCTCGACGGCCTCGCGACGACGTTGACGATCGGATACATGGCAGGAGCCCCCCGGCTGCGACGCGCCCTCGAGTCGTTCTGCGACGGCACCCTCACCGATCCCGGCCGCGAGCGGGAGAGCGCCGGGTGGCTGTGGCTGGCCGGCCGCAACGCGGTGGCGCTCCTCGACGACGAGCTGCTCCACGCACTGGCCAGCCGCAACGTCGCGCTGGCCCGCGAGTCCGGCGCGTTGGCGACGCTGCCCGCCGCCCTCGGCCTCATGTCGATCACCTCGACCCTGATGGGTGAGCTCGCCCGCGCCGGCGAGCTGGCCGCCGAGGCGACGGCCATCACCCAGGCCACCGGCGGCGTCGAGCTCCGGCACGCCCAGGTCATCCTCAGTGGCTGGTGTGGCGACCGCGCCGCGACCACCGCGCTCCATGCCGGCACCGCCGAGGACGACGCCTACCCCGAGGGGAGCACGGACGCCGCTCAGGCCCTGTACGCGCTGGCAGTGCTCCACAACGGGCTGGGCGACTACGCCGCTGCGCGGGAGGCCGCGTCACGCGCCTGCCGGTCACCCGAGCTCGCGCTGAGCAGCGCCGGCCTCCCCGAGCTCGTCGAGGCCTGCGTCCGTACCGACCACCCCGAGAGCGCCGCCTCGGCGATGGAGCAGCTCGACGCCCGGGCGCGTGCCAGCGGCGCGCCCTGGGCGCTCGGAGTGGCGTCGTGCGCCCGGGCGCTCACGAGCACCGGAGCCGCGGCCGAGGAGCACTACCTCGAGGCGATCGGACAGCTCGGGCGCAGCCGGATGGGCGGCTACCTCGCTCGCACGCACCTCGTCTACGGCGAGTGGCTACGCCGTGAGGGCCGCCGCAGGGACGCCCGCGAACAGCTCCGCACCGCCCACCGGCTGCTCGCCGACATGGGCGCGGAGGCGTTCGCCGCACGCGCCGCACGGGAGCTCCGCGCCACGGGCGAGCACCCACGCGCCCGAGCCGCGCAGCCGACCCACGAGCTCACCGCCCAGGAGCTGAACATCGCGCGACTGGTGGCCACCGGGGCAACCAGTCGCGAGGTCGCCGCCGAGCTGTTCCTCAGCCCGCGCACGATCGAGGCCCACCTGCGGAGCATCTTCCGCAAGCTGGAGATCACCTCCCGCCGGCAGCTCAGGCAGCTGCCGCTTCCCTGAGACAGGTAGGGACCTCGACCGGTCTAGGCAGTTCTCCCCGACGCGAGCAGGCGGCCTGATGGGCGATCGTGTGGACGTCGCACCCGTTCCGAGACCAGGAGGCTCCACCCACCATGCCCATCGACGTCACGGTGACCCGCAACCCCGACCGCCAGCGCTACGAGGCCGTCCTCGGCGACTCGACGGTCGCCGGGTTCCTCGACTACCAGGAGACCAGCGAGCTCGTCGCCCTCACCCACACCGAGGTCGCCCCGTCCTTCGAGGGCCAGGGAGTGGGCAGCGCCCTCGCCCGGGCCGCGCTCGACGACATCCGCGCTCGACGACTGCGGACCCTCGTGATCTGCCCCTACGTCACCAGGTGGCTGCGGCGACACCCCGACTACCGCGACCTGCTCTACAACGCGGCACCGTCCACGGCGGATGACGCATGACGCGCACGACCTGCACCGGACCTCGGGCGGGCGTGTCCTTCGACGCCGAGCGGCGCCAGCACGCTGTGGGAGGTCTCGGCCGCCGTCCAGCAGCGCCCGGCTACAGCGACCGCTCGACGGTCGTCACCACGCTCGTCACCGACGGCCGCTCGGGGGTGCTGGAGAACCCGAAGCGGCAGGGCGGGTCGACCGGGGCCAGCTCCCCGAGCGCGGCGCCGCGCCAGTGACCGGCGATCGCCGTCACCGCGACGACCGACGTCGCGCCGTACCACTCCCGTCGGTCGTTGCCGGCCGTCCCGCGCGTGCGCACCCCGCTCAGCACGACACGCGCCACCGGGTCGACGGCCGAGCACCACGCCGGCGAGGTGGCGACGCGGGCGGGGACCAGGCCGAGCAGCCGGCCCAGCGGCGTACGCCCTCCGGTGACCAGCCGGAGCGAGAGCGAGGGCGTCGACACCTGCCATCCGTCGGCGGTGTCCTCGACACCCACCGGCTCGATGACGTGCTCGTCGAAGGTGTAGGTCGCGGCCACGAACTCGCGCACCCGGTCGTCGGGGGCGAGGAGCACCCGGTGCCCGGAGGCGTCCTCCACCATCACGTCCGCGAAGGCACCCCACGGCGAGTCGTCCCAGCGGCCGACGACGATGCGCACGCCGCTGGTGCTGCCCACGCCGGCGATGCGGCCGGTGAAGCGCTCCCGGGTCCGGCTCACGGGGCCACGAGCCCCTCGGGGTCGCGCCCGTCGGCGGCCAGCCCGGCGGCCACGCCGGCGCGGTCCGCGGCGGAGCGGTTCTGGCTGAGCTTGGCCTTCGCCTCCACCGACGAGACGACCACCTCGACGCCCACGATGGGGCGGAGGTTCTTGTCCACATAGTCGTCCGGGGCGTCGGCGACGGCCCACGGCTCGGCGCGCCGCTGCTCGTGGTGATCGGTCAGGCGGGTGACCAGCCCCCGCACCCAGCCGGCGTCGTCGTGCACCGTGACCGACCCGCGGAGGTGGACCACCGAGTAGTTCCACGTCGGGACGACCCGACCGTGCTCGGCCTTGGCGGCATACCAGGACGGCGAGACGTAGGCGTCCGGTCCGGTGACGATCGCGAGCGCCGGCGCCCCGGCGACGATCCGCTGCCAGTGCCGGTTGGCGCGGGCGAGGTGCCCGACGAGCCGGTCGCCCTCCCAGAGCACGGGCAGGAACGTCGCGTCGGGCACGCCGTCCTCGCCCACCGTGACCAGCTGCGCGGTGCCGACGGCGGCGACGAACGGGCGTACGTCGTCCGGGCCCATCGCGTTGGCGCGCGGCACGTAGAGGGAGGCGGTCGCGGGTGTGCTGCTCATGATGCCCATCCTGCCCGTTCGGGTGGCACTCGCTGTCGGTGCCGGGCGGCAGGATGGACGCATGCTGCTCGCCGAGCTCGTCGCCACCTCCGCCGCCGTGGCCGCCACCCGGTCCCGCAAGGCCAAGGTGGCCGCGCTCGCCGAGCTGCTCGCGCGGGTGGAGCCGGCCGAGCTCGAGGTGGTGGTGTCCTACCTGGGCGGCACGCTGCGGCAGCGTCGTACGGGCCTGGGCTGGCGCGGGGTCAGCGACCTCCCCTCCCCCGCCGACGAGCCGTCGCTGACGGTGCTGGAGGTCGACGCCGCCTTCGAGGCGATGTCGCACCTGTCGGGCGCGGGGTCGCAGCTCGCCCGCAGTGCCGCGGTGGGCGACCTCTTCGGGCGCGCCACCGCCGCCGAGCAGCGGTGGCTGCGCGCCATCGTCACCGGCAACGTCCGCCAGGGCGCCCTCGACGCCATCACGCAGGAGGCGGTGGCCCAGGTGGCCGGCGTGCCCCTGACCGCCGTGCGCCGCGCCGCCATGCTCGCCGGCTCCACGGTCGCGGCCGCGCGGGCGGCGTTCGACGGCGCGCAGGCGCTGGCCGCGATCGGGCTCGAGGTCGGCCGCCCGGTCATGCCCATGCTCGCCTCCAGCGCACCCGACGTCGCCGCAGCGATGGCCGCCCTGTCCCCCGACGGCGAGACCGAGGTCGCGATCGACGCCAAGCTCGACGGCATCCGGATCCAGGTCCACCGCGACGGCGACGTCGTGCTGGTGGTGACCCGCAGCCTCGACGACATCACCGGCCGACTGCCGGAGGTCGTCGACGTGGCCCGCTCCCTCCCCGCGGAGCGCTTCGTCCTCGACGGCGAGGCGCTCGCGCTCTCCGACGACGGACGCCCCCTGGCCTTCCAGGACACCGCGAGCCGCACCGCGCAGGACACCGGCGTCGCCGTCACGCCACACTTCTTCGACGTCCTCCACGTCGACGGTCAGGACCTGCTCGACACCCCCGGCCGCGAGCGCCTCGCCGCCCTCGACGCGCTGGTCCCCGAGCAGCACCGCGTCCGCCGCCTCGTGACCGCCGACCCCGAGGCGGCCGCCGCCTTCGCCGCCGAGACGCTCGCAGCCGGCCACGAGGGCGTCGTGCTCAAGGACCTGTCCGCCCCCTACGCCGCTGGCCGCCGCGGCTCGGCATGGGTCAAGGTCAAGCCGCGGCACACCCTCGACCTGGTCGTGCTCGCCGTGGAGTGGGGCTCGGGCCGGCGCGAGGGCTGGCTGTCCAACCTCCACCTCGGCGCCCGCGACGAGTCGTCACCCACTGGGTTCGTGATGCTCGGCAAGACGTTCAAGGGCCTCACCGACGAGCTCCTGGCGTGGCAGACCGAGCGCTTCCTGGAGCTGGAGACCCACCGCGAGGGCCACGTCGTCCATGTGCGCCCCGAGCAGGTGGTCGAGATCGCCTTCGACGGGGTGCAGCGCTCGACGCGCTACCCCGGCGGCGTCGCGCTCCGGTTCGCCCGGGTGCTGCGCTACCGCGACGACAAGCGGCCCGACGAGGCCGACACCATCGACATGGTCAGGGCCTACGGCTCGCCCGCGTCGGTCAGCTCGTGACCTCGGGCGTGGCGTACCAGATGGTGCGGTGCGTCCAGTCGCCAGGACCACGCCGGGTGCCGGAGCACACGAGGATCGCCAGGCGCGGGCTGCCGGCGGTGTCGTAGAAGCCGGAGAGCGTCGCGTCGGCCCTGACCTGCTGGCGCCGCGTCACCCGGTAGCACAGGACCGTCCCGGCAGGCCCCGAGACCCGCAGCCGGGCACCGGGGCGCAGCCGCTCGAGCAGCAGGTTGCCCAGCGCCGGGGCGTCCTGTCGCGCGCGGTCGCGGGGGTAGGTGTGCGCGGTCAGCCGCACCACGCCGGTGTCGTCGCCGGGTCGCACCCCGGCGCGCTTGTCCCAGGCGAGCTGCCACCTGCCGCGCGCGGTGAGGGGCGGGGGCGTGGGCACGCCGTACCTGTCCTGCCCGCGGGCGAGCACCCGGGTCGGACCCACGACGCCGTCGACCGCCAGGCCGGTCGGACGGAACGCCCGGTCGACCGCCGCGCACGGGTGCTGCGCTCGTTGCGCCTCGACGCGCGCCGGATCGGCGTGCGCCGGGACGCCCCACGGGGCCGCGCCGGACGCCGCGAGTGCGACGCCCAGCACGACCCCGTGGACGAGGACGGCTCGCGGGGCCAGGTGGAGTCGCCTCGCGAGCCTCACCCGATCACGCCCCGGGCGGCCGGAGCCGGAACCCGGTCGCGGGCAGCTGGGCCGGCACCACGGTGATGCCTGCCCGGCCCTTGTTGTTGGAGCGCACCGACTCGCCGGCGACGCGCACCGTGGCGACGTTGACCACCCGGCCCACGGCAGCCCCCGTCGTCGTCGCGACCACGAACACCGGCGCCGCCTTCTTGCCGGCTCCCAGGCCCTTCTGACGCACGCAGGTGACCGTGTCGGCGCGGAGGCGGACCTTGCACGTCCACCCCTTGCCCTTGGCCGAGACCAGCTCGAGCCCCTCGGGCAGCGGGTCGCGCAGCGTGATCGGACCCGACGCGGCGTCGGTGCCCTTGTTGCGCACCGTGAGCCGGTAGCGCACCGAGTCGCCGACCTTCACCTGCGACCCACCGACCGCGCGCTTGGCGAGCACGAGGTCGACGTCGTCACGCGGGGCGGCCGGCACGGCCGGGGCCACGGTGATCGTCACGGTGGAGCGCACGGGGTTGCCGTTGGTGTCGCTCACCCGGTAGTCCACCGAGGTCGCCTGGCCGGCGAAGTCCGGCTCGGGGACGAACGTGATCGCGCCCGTCACCGGGTCGATCGTGTAGACACCCTCACCGGGGACGGTCAGCGTCTTGCCACCGTTGGTGGCGTGGGGCGAGGTGAAGACCACCGTCGTGGGGTCCCAGGCGCCAGGTGTCCCGTCAGCGTGCGGGCTGGGGGTGTCGTTCGGCAGCACGGTCACCGTGACAGGGGTGCCGTGCGGGGTCGTGCCGGTGTCGGGCTGGGCCGTCGGCGCCGGACGCACGGTCACCGTCAGCAGCGCCGTGTCGGTCGTGCCGTTGCTGTCGCGGATCTCGTACTCCACCGCCGCGGTGGTCCCGGTGAATCCCTGCGCCGGGGTGAAGGTCACCGAGCCGTCGGGGTTCATCTGCCAGGTGCCCTGCGGGGTCACGAGGGTCTTGCCGCCGTTGGTGGCCGCCGGGCTGGTGAGGACCGTCGCGCCGGGCACCAGCGGCGCCGACGAGGCACCCGCCGCGTCGTCCGTCACGGCCGGCAGGGTCACCGGCGTGCCGTACGGCGTGGTGGCGGTGTCGTCGTTCGCCACCGGCACGATGGGCTCCACCGTGATCGTCAGCGTCGACGTCGCGTCGTTGCCGACGGTGTCCGTGACCGTGTAGGTCACCGAGGCGGCCTGTCCGGTGAACTGCGGCTCGGGGTCGAAGGTGACCTGACCGGTGACCGGGTCGATCGTGTAGACGCCCTCACCGGGCACCGCCAGCGTCCTGCCACCGCCGGACACGGTGCCGGGGTTCGGGCCGGCGGGGAAGACCACCGAGGTCTCGTCCCAGCTGCCCGCGGATCCGTCGGCGAGCAGCCCCGGGGTGTCGCTGGGGAGCGGGTCGAGCGTCACGTCGATGTTCTGCGGGGTGGTCCGGGTGTCGGGCGCGGCGACGGGGCCGGGCCGCACGGTGACGACCAGGTCGGCGGTGTCGGTGCCACCTGCGGCGTCGGTGATCCGGTACTCGACCGGCGGGGTGGTGCCCACGTAGCCGGCCGCCGGCGTGAAGGTGACCGTGCCGTCGGCGTTGACCTGCCAGGTGCCCTCAGCGGTGACGAGGGTCTTGCCACCGTTGGTCGCCGCCGGGCTGGTGAAGACGGTCGACGTCGGCACGATGGGCGTGCCGGGGTCGCTCGGGTCGTCGTTGGCCGCACCGGGCAGCGTCACCGGGGTGTTGAACGGGGTGTTGCGGGTGTCGTCGGTCGCGACCGGCGGTCCGGCGGTCACGGTCAGCTCCGCCTCGGCGCTGTTGTCGGCCGCCGCCCCACGATCGGTGGTGCTGACGACGTTCTCGATGATGGTGCCGCCGGGCGTGCCCGTCGGGATCTCGTGCGTGTAGGTGACCGTGATGGTCTCCCCCGGGTCGATGCCCCGGAACCCCGAGTCGGGAGAGCTGGCCACACCATCGACGTACGGGCGTCCGCACGTCATCGAGCCCGGCATCGGGTCGCCCACGGCAACGCCGCACGTGACCGCACCGCGGGCGAGGGCGCGGTCGTTGCTGCCGCCGGTGACGTCGACGGACGTGATCGTCTTGTCGCCGGGACCGGGGAGGGTGTCCTCGATGGTGACGAGATCACTGCGAGTCATCGGGTCGGGACCGTTGTTGGTCACGGAGACCGTCCAGGTCACCGTGTCGCCCGGCGCCGGAGTCGGGTCGTCGACCGACTTGGTCACCGCGAGGTCGTAGTCGCAGGGGACCCAGTCGAGGACCACGTCGCCCGCCTGGCCGTCGCCCGCGGTCGCCCGCTCACCCACGGCCACCGAGCTCACGCTCGCGACCGGGAACCCGGTCAGGCCCGGGCTCTCGACGGCGACGAAGCTCGCGCCGCCGCCGCCTCCCGCGCCGGTGACCCCGCCGTTGGTGAGGCCGCCGTTGCCGTTGCCGACGGTCGAGGCGGCGCCGCCGCCGCCGAACCAGCCGCCGCCACCACCACCGCCGGTGTCGGGGGTGTTGTCGGGACCGGCGTTGCCGCCCGTGCGTCCGACGCCCGGGGTCCCGCTCCGCACGGCGTCGGCGCTGCTCGCGCCGCCTGCCCCCGGACCGGCCGTACCACCACCGGCGCCGGCGCCGACGACGGTCTGCGCCGGCTCGTCGCGACCGTCGACGCCGTTCCCACCAGCGGTGACGCCGGGTGCGGAGGGGAGACCGGCGTCGCCGCCGCCACCCTGGGTGAGCGAGTGCCCGCCGCCGGAGCCGCCGCCACCGCCGGCCACCACGACGTCGTCGCCGTCGAGCTGCAGCGAGGTCCAGCCGCCGCCGCCGGCGCCCGGGTGGATCTGGTTCGAGCCGGTGAGCTGGCCGCCGTTGCCGCCGCCGTTGCTGCCAGCCGTGCGGACCTGCGCGCCGCCACCACCCACGACGCCGCCGAACGACTCACCGGGCACGACGGCGAATCGGGCGCTGATCCGCGCGGCCGCACCGTTGGCGCCGGGCTGGCTCATGCCGCCGACCATGTTGTGCCCACCGGCGCCACCGGTCACCCGGACGTCGACGAAGCAGGCACCGTTGGGTACGACGCCGGAGTAGGGCCCGACGCCCGCGGAGAACGTGACCGGGTCCGGCGCGGGGGCGGCGAGCGCCGAGGTCGTGCCGACCGAGGCGGTCAGGCCGGTCAGGGCCACGCTGGTGGCCAGTGCGATCCCGAGCCTCCTGGTGGAAGTACGACTGTGGGGGCTTCGACGAGACGTCGGGAGGGCACGCATGCGCTGTCTTTCGCTGGGGGTCATGGGCGCGCAGGGCACCATCGCGCCCCACGCGCCACAGAAGATAGGAGCGCCCAGCCGGCGCCGTCCGCGAAACGGACGACACGCGTGCCGAAGGATGACGCGGATCACACTCGCGGCGGCAGGTGGTCTAGCTCGCGGTGACCGCCCCGGTGGCCGTCGCGGCCGGGCGGGGCAGCCGGCACCCCGGCACGTCCAGGTCGAACGTGCGCCCGGCGTCGAGACAGGTGAGCAGCCACCACGTCTGCTGGCCGTAGTTCATGTGCGTGCGCACCACGACGCGCCCACGGCGGCTCTCCTCGCAGGCGGAGTCGACGCAGCGGCGGCCACCGACCCAGGCGGTGTTGGCCACCCCGACCACCTGCCCGGTGTCGCGCGAGACGATCGGCGACCCGGAGTAGCCACCGCGGATGGCACAGCCGCCGCGGGCCGGCAACCGGATCGAGTCCCACCAGTCCCACCTCTGCTCGTGCAGGCGGTACGCCGTCCCGGCGGTCCTGCAGGCACGCTGCTCGCGCCAGTAGCCCGACGGGATGCGGACGCGGTCACCCCGCGCCGGCCCGGCCTCGGCGAGGGAGAGCGGGGTGACGCCCGCCGCGGCGAGGTCGGCGTAGGTCGGGCGCAGCGTGAGCAGGGCGACGTCGGTGCGGTACATCGAGGCGTACTGCAGGCGTACCGCGCGCGTCGACAGCGCCACCTCGCCGCGCCCGTCGAGCAGGTCGACCGGGGTGCGGCGGTGCTCGTCGACGAGCACCTCACGGGCGCCGAGGAAGGGACGGCGGACGCAGTGACCGTTGGTGAGCACCACGGCCGGGTCGGTGTCGAGGGCCGCGGGCCACCTCACGACCGCACCGGAGCAGCCCGGCAACCGCGCGGTGCCGGCGAAGCGGCCACCGTCGACGACGGCCGAGGCGCCGACCGGCGCCACCAGCGCGACGAGGACGGCGAGGACGGCGAGGACGACGGCACGACGGGCCACGGCAACCAGCACCCGGGCATCGAACCACACCGGCGCCGCGGCACGACGTACCTAGACTGGCGCTCATGACCACCGAGCCGTCGCCAGGCACCGGCACCGGCACCGGCACCGGCACCGAGCGGGGTGGCACCGCGGCCGCCCGGCGGCGACAGCGCGAGGCCGAGATCATCGCGGCCACTCGTCGGCTCTTCGACGAGCGAGGCGTGCGCGACGCGCAGATCGAGGACATCGCCCGCGCGGTCGGCATCAACCGCGCCATCATCTACCGCCACTTCACCGGCAAGGAGGAGCTCTTCAGCCTCACCCTCGTGCAGTACCTCGAGGAGCTGCGGGTGGCGCTGGAGCAGGCCGCCTCGACGACGTCCGACCCGCGCGAGCAGCTCGTCCGCCTCGTGGAGGCCTTCGTCGACTACGGCCTGGCCCACCCGGCGTTCGTCGACTGCGCGCAGGCGATCATGCGACGCCCCGGCGGCGACCTGCTGGAGGAGGTCAGCGAGAGCGTGATGTACCGCCTCGGGCAGGCGATCAGCGGTTGCCTGTCGGTGCTGACCCGCACCATCACCGCAGGGGCGGAGACCGGCGAGTTCCACGTCGACGACCCGGGCCTGCTGGCCAACATGCTCTACGCCAGCGGGCTCGGCACGCTCCAGCTCGGCCGGGTGGCGATGCTCGTCTCGGAGGAGCAGCCGGGGGTGCCCCGGATCAGCCGGGTCACCGCCGAGCAGGTGCGCGACCACATGGTCGCCACCGCCCTGGCCGTCACCGGCGGCACGGCCGCGCGGACGGGCCGTGGACGCTAGCGCGAGAGGTGCTTGGCGCGCGCGAAGCAGAACGCGCCGTAGCAGGCGATGCCGAGGGCGATGATCGTCAGCAGCACCTGGCCGAACGGCTGCTCGCGCACCGTCTGCAGCGCCTGGTCGAGCCCGCCGGACTTGTCGGGGTCGTGGGTGACGGCCGCGTAGACGAACAGCCCCCCGACGATCGCGATGGCGATGCCCTTGGCGATGTAGCCGGCCTTGCCGAGCGTGACGTAGACCGAGCCGTCCTTGCCCGTCTGGCCCTCGGAGTCGAGGTGCTCGCGGAACTTCTCCTTCCAGCCGCGCCACACCAGCACGCCGCCGTACGCGATCACCGCGAGGCCGACCGCGCCGACGATGAGCTGGCCGCCGGGCAGGTCCATCAGCTTGCTCGTGGTGGAGTCGGTGCCGCCCTGGCCGCCGCCCGAGCCGGTGACGGTCTGCACCGCGCTCCAGCCGATGGCGCCGTAGAGCACGGCCTTGCCCAGCGAGGTGGCGCGCTTGCGCCAGCGCTTGGCGTCGTCGGACTCCTCGCGGTAGCCGAAGCCGAACTCCAGCAGGCGCCACAGGACCAGCAGGAACATGCCGATCGCGACCATCCACACCAGCGCCTCGCCGAGCGGCTGCTGGGCCAGGTAGTGGAGGGCGCCGGCGTTGGACGCGCTGTCCTCCTTCTCGCCGAAGGCGAGCTGGAGCGCGAGCCACCCGACGAGCAGGTGCACGACCCCGTAGGCGACCAGCCCCGCCCGGATCGCGTGGTCGAGCCAGTCGCTCTCGTGGGCCTGCGCAGCGGTGTCGGAAGGAGCGCTCATGGGCTCAACCTAGGACCTCGCGACGACCCGCCGCGAACGCGCTGACCCCTGCGGGTGAGGCCGGCGCGGGGCGTCGCGCCGGCCGGGGTCAGACCAGGCTGGCCCGGTCGCGCTGGATCGAGCCGAGCAGCCCGTTGACGAAGGCCGGCGAGTCGTCGGTGGAGAGGTCCTGCACGAGGTGGAGCGCCTCGCTCACCGCGACGGTGTCAGGGACGTCGTCGTCCCCCCACAGCAGCTCGTAGACGCCGATGCGGAGCACGTTGCGGTCGACCGCGGGCATCCGGCTGAGCGTCCAGCCCTTGCTGTAGGTCGTCAGCACCTCGTCGATGCGCGCCTGGTGCTCGACCACCCCCCGCACCAGCGTGCCGGTGTAGGGGTTGGTCGGCCCCTCCCCCGCGTCGATGGCGCGCTCGAGCGCCGTCACGGGGTCCTCCGAGCGGAGCTCGGAGGCGAACAGGATGTCGAGCGCGCGCTTGCGGGCCTTGGAGCGGGCAGACACCTGGCGTCAGGCCTTGACGCGGCCGAGGTAGGACGAGTCGCGGGTGTCGACCTTGACCTTCTCGCCGGTGGTGATGAAGAGCGGCACCGCGATGGTGTGACCGGTCTCGAGCGTGGCGGGCTTGGTGCCGCCGGTGGAGCGGTCGCCCTGCAGGCCCGGCTCGGTCTCGGCGATCAGCAGCTCGACGGAGGCGGGCAGCTCGATGAACAGCACCCGGCCCTCGTTGGTGGCCACGATGGCCTCCTGGTTCTCCAGCATGAAGTTCTTCGCGTCGCCCACGACCTCGGGGGCGACCTCGAGCTGCTCGAAGGTGCTGGTGTCCATGAAGACGTAGGACGAGCCGTCGTTGTAGAGGTACTGCATGGTGCGCTTGTCGACGTTGGCCGTCTCGACCTTGGTGCCGGCGTTGAAGGTCTTGTCGACGTTCTTGCCGGACTCGACGTTGCGGAGCTTGGTGCGCACGAACGCCGGGCCCTTGCCGGGCTTGACGTGCTGGAACTCGACGACGGACCAGAGCTGACCCTCGATCTTGAGGACCATGCCGTTCTTGAGGTCGTTGGTGGTTGCCATGTGGTGTGTGTCCGCCTTCGTCGAGTTGTCAACGTCTCTCGGCCCCGGGGCGAGCCCGTGCCGACGGGCCAGTCTAGTCGGGGGCCGCCGGAGCCGGGAAATGCGCGACGGGCAGGGGATCCGACCCCGCGGTGTGTAGCGTCGGGACCATGCGAGTCACCATCATCGGCGGACACGGCAAGATCGCTCTTCTCCTGGCACCCATGCTGGTCGAGGCGGGTCACGAGGTCACCTCGGTGATCCGCAACCCCGACCACGTGGCGGACGTCGAGGCCACCGGCGCGACCGCACTGGTCGCGTCGGTCGAGGACGCCGACACGGGCGCCATGACCGACCTGCTCTCGGGCCAGGACGCGGTCGTCTGGTCGGCCGGTGCCGGCGGCGGCGACCCCGAGCGGACCTTCGCGGTCGACCGCGACGCCGCGATCCGCTCGATGGACGCCGCGCAGGCCGCGAACGCGCGGCGCTACGTGATGGTGTCGTTCTCCGGCGCCGACCCCGACTTCCTCGTGCCGGACGACAACCCGTTCCGGCCCTACCAGGACGCCAAGATCGCCGCCGACGAGCACCTGCGCGCCTCGGAGCTCGACTGGACCGTCCTCGGGCCCGGCACCCTCACCCTCGAGCCCGGCCGGGGGGCGGTCAACCCGCAGGCCGGATTCAACGACGGCGACACCACGGCGCGCGAGCTGGTGGCCCAGGTCGCCCTCGCCGTGCTCGAGGACCCCCGTGCCCACGGCAAGACCCTCGTCTTCGGCGACGGCGACGTCCCGATCGACGACTGGCTCGCCTCGCTCTGAGGCACCTCGCCGGCGACTCCCCCGCAGCCAGGCGCGCGTGGACATTTACACGAGCGGTCCCGGACCCTAGCCTGATCACGACCTAGGTCACCCGTACGGGTGGTGACCGTTCGGGGGTCCTCGTGCGCGCTGGAACAGCCCCAGACGCCGGCCGGCCGTCGCCGGCCGGTGCGCCGGCGCCATGAGCGCGCCGAGCGAGGCGCCCCCCGCGGGCGCGGTCGCGACGATGAGCCTGCCGACGCTGACCGCGATGGTGGTCGGCGGCATGGTCGGGGCCGGCGTCTTCTCCCTGCCGGCGCGGTTCGGCGTGGCGACCGGGATCCTCGGCTCGCTCATCGCCTGGGCGGTCGCGGGCGTCGGGATGCTGATGCTCGCCTTCGTGTTCCAGACCCTCGCGATCCGCAAGCCCGACCTCGACTCCGGCGTGTTCATCTATGCCAAGGCGGGGTTCGGCGACTACGCCGGCTTCAACTCCGCGATCGGCTTGTGGGCCAGCACCGCGGCCGGCAACGCGTTCTACTGGGTCTTCATCACCGCGACGCTGGGCGCCTTCTTCGACGGCACTTCGACGCGGGGGTGTTCGCCGACAACTGGACCGCCTACGGCTACGGCGACCTCGGCGGTCTGGACGAGCAGGTCCGCAACACGATGCTGGTCACGACGTTCGTCTTCCTCGGCATCGAGGGCGCCAGCGTCTACTCGCGCTACGCCCGGCGCCGCGAGGACGTCGGGCGCGCGACCGTGCTGGGCTTCCTGAGCGTGCTCGCGATCTTCGCCCTCGTCACGCTGTCGAGCTATGCCGTCGTCCCGCAGCCCGAGCTCGCCGCGACCCGGCAGCCCTCGATGATCGGGGTGTTCGAGTCGGTGGTGGGCGACTGGGGCGAGGTGTTCATCAGCGCCGGGGTGATCGTCTCGGTGCTGGGGGCCTACCTGGCCTGGACGCTGATGGCGGCGGAGGTGATGTACATCCCGGCCCACAACGAGGACCTCCCGCGGCTCCTCGGCCAGGAGAACGCGGCCGGTGCCCCGATCGCGGCGCTGGTGGTGACCTCGCTGGCCGTGCAGAGCCTGATCGCGCTCACCCTGGTGCTCGACGACGCACTCAACTTCATGCTCGACCTGTGCACCAGTCTGGCCCTGCTGCCCTACTTCCTCGCCGCGGCGTACGCGCTCAAGCTCGGCCTCACGGGCGAGGCCTACGAGGGCGTCCCCGCCGGCGTGCGCCGCAGGGAGACGGTCGTGGCAGGCGTCGCCACGGCCTACACGCTGTTCCTCTTCGACGCCGCGGGCCTCGAGTTCGTGCTGCTGATGACGGTCGTCCTCGCCCCGGCGACGGTCCTCTACGTCAAGGCGCGCAGCGAGCACGGGCGTCGCATCTTCACCCCCACCGAGATGGTGCTCTGCGCGGTCATCGTCGTCGCCAGCGCCGTGGGCGTCGTGAGCCTGTGGACCGGTCGCATCACCGTCTGAGCACCCATCGAGAGGAAGCACCATGAGCCAGTCCGCGACGTACGGCGTGCACTCCGAGGTCGGCCGGTTGCACAAGGTGCTGGTCTGCGCGCCGGGCCTCGCGCACCGACGGCTCACCCCGACCAACAGCGACGAGCTGCTCTTCGACGACGTGATGTGGGTGGAGAACGCCCAGCGTGACCACGCCGACTTCGTCAACAAGCTCGCCCAGCGAGGCGTCGAGGTCGTCGAGCTCCACGACCTCCTCGCGCAGACGATGGACGTCCCCGGAGCGCGCGACTGGCTGCTGGACCGCAAGGTCGTCGCCGACCGCGTGGGCCTCGGCCTGGTCGACGCCACCCGCGCCCACCTCGACTCGCTCGACGGGCGCCGGCTCGCCGAGCTGCTCATCGGGGGGGATGGCCACGAGCGACCTCCCCGAGGAGCACCGCTCGCCCTACCTCGCGCTCGCCCGCGAGTCCACCGGTGTGCGGGAGTACCTGATGCCCCCGCTGCCCAACACCCTCTACACGCGCGACACGACGTGTTGGCTCTACGGCGGGCTGACGATGAACCCGCTCTACTGGGGCGCCCGCAAGGACGAGACGCTGATCTACAAGGCGATCTACGGGTTCCACCCCGACTACGTCGACTCGACCGTGTGGTGGGGCGACCCCGAGCGCGACAGCGGGCAGGCGACGTTCGAGGGCGGCGACATCATGCCGGTGGGCAACGGCGTGGTCCTGATGGGGATGAGCGAGCGGACCTCGCGCCAGGCGATCACCCAGGTCGCCAAGGCGCTCTTCGACCGGGGCGCGGCCACCCGCGTGGTGGTCGCGGGCATGCCCAAGCTGCGCGCGGCGATGCACCTCGACACCGTGTTCACGTTCGTCGACCGCGACGTGGTGACGCTCTACCCCACCATCATGGACGCGGTGCACACCTTCACCCTGCTGCCCGCCGACGCGGCCCCCGGACTCGAGGTGCGCGACGAGGGCACGACGCCGTTCGTCGACGTCGTGGCGCGCGAGCTCGGCCTGGCGTCGTTGCGCGTCATCGCCACGGGCGGTGACGTCTACCAGTCCGAGCGCCAGCAGTGGGACAGCGGCAACAACGCCGTCGCGCTCGAGCCGGGGGTGGTGTTCACCTACGACCGCAACACGCTCACCAACACGCTGCTGCGCCGGGCCGGCATCGAGGTGATCACGATCGTGGGTGCCGAGCTCGGCCGGGGCCGCGGCGGCGGTCACTGCATGACCTGCCCGATCGTGCGCGACGCGGTCGACTTCTCATGAGCAGCCCGTCGTCGCGGACCATCACCAGGCCGGCCGCCGCGGTCGGGCCATGCTCATCGAGTGCAGCACGGCGTCGCGCCGCGCGGCCCGCACCTCGCCCAGCTTGACCTGGCACTCCCAGCACCGGTCGGTCGGGACGCAGCACATGGCCTCGCGCACCTCGGCCTCGAGCTGGTCGGCGTGGGCGCTCCTGCTCAGGACGCTTCGCATCGTTCCTCCCCTGTCCGGCACCAGTGTGGCCGGGGGGCACCTGCCGTCGCATCGGCATTACTACGCATGTCTGGACCGGTGGCCCACGACGGACGCGTCAGTCCACCAGCTCCGCCAGCAGGCCGGGGACCTCACCGGGCAGCTCGCGGGCGAGGTAGCCGACGGGCCCGACCCGCTCGGCCAGCCGGTCGCCCGCGGTCGCGTGGAGGAACGCGCCCCACACCGCGGCCTGCGCCGGCTCGGTCCCGCGGGCGATCAGGCCCCCCACGATGCCGGCCTGCACGTCGCCCGAGCCGGCCGTCCCCAGTCCGGGGTTGCCGGCCTCGACGAGCCACAGGTCGTCGCCGTGGGCGATCACCTTGACGGGCCCGCCGCACAGGACGACGGCCTGGGTGCGGGCGGCCAGTCGCACGGTGTGCGCGACGAGGTCGGCGGACACCTCGTCCTCGGGGACCCCGAGGCAGTGCGCCAGCTCCCCGGGGTTGACGGTCAGGACGACGGTCGCCTCGAGCGAGGCGACCTCCTCGTGGTTGTCGGTGACGTAGGCCGTCGCGAGGGCGTCGAGCACGATGGTGCCGGCGAGCCGGGGAGCGACGCGGCGCACGAGCGAGTCGGAGACGTCGGGGGCCACGAAGCCGGGGCCGAGCAGCACCGCGCCGCTCCCCTCCGCGCAGTCGACCAGCCGGTCGGCCTCGTCGGGGGCGATGGCCCCGCCGTCGTCCTCGGCCAGCCCGCTCACCATCAGCTCGGGCACCGCGACCGCGAGCGAGCGCGCGCACGAGTCGGCGGTGGCGAGGTGGACCTTCCCCGCGCCCACGCGGAAGGCGCCCTCGACCGCGAGCAGCCCCGCCCCGGGGGTCTCGCGGCTCCCGGCGACCACGGTCAACCGGCCGCGCTCCTCCTTGTCGGCCCCGAGCTCGGGCAGCGGCCACCGGCGCAGCAGGTCGGCGTCGACCGGCGTCGCGTCGACCTGGGTCGCGTGGTCCGGAGTGGCGTCAGGCATCGGGCGCCTCCTCCGCCCGGCCCTCCTCGGCGGTCCTGGCGGCGGGACCGGGCTCGAGGTGGGAGTCGTCGGCGAAGGTGTCGAGCACCAGCCCACCGTCGCGCCGGCAGTAGCGGGTGATGGAGGCGTTGGGGATCGGCGTGGTGCGGTCGATCTCGAGCAGCTCGGCCTCGTCGAGACCCTCCAGGGCGTAGCGGAACGACATGATCACCGCCTGGTGGGTGAACAGCCACACCCGCTTGCCGTCGTACTCCTCGCGCAGGTCGCCCAGCAGGCTGCGGATCCGCAGCACCACGTCGGCCCAGCTCTCACCCGACGGGGGCTGGTAGTAGAACTTGCCGACGTGGGAGCGGCGCTCGGCCTCTCCCGGGTGGCGTGCCCGGATGCCCTTGCCGGTGAGGCCGTCGAGCAGGCCGAGGTCACGCTCGCGCAGGCGCTCGTCGAGCAGCAGGTCGAGGTCGAGGCCCTCGAGCGCCGCCCGCGCCGTGTCGGCGGCGCGCCGGTAGGGCGAGCTGACCACGAGGTCCGGGCGCTCGGACGCAGGCAGGTCCGCGACCCAGCGCCCCAGCGTGCGGGCCTGCTCCTCGCCGTTGGCCGACAGCTCGACGTCGGCGTCGCGGGCCGTCAGCTCGAGCCGCTCGGCGTCGGCGTCGCGCGCCTGGGAGTCGGCGATGTTGCCCGCACTCTGCCCATGGCGCACCAGCACCAGCTCCACCGGTCCGCGTCGTCCGTGCAGCACAGCCGTCAGGCCCACCGCGCCTCCTCGTTCGTCGTGCCGATCGGTCGTCGTGCCGATCAGTCGTGGTCCCCCTTACCCCGGTGCCGCCGCCTCGATGCGCGGACGTCATGCACCGGAGCCGGACGCCCCGACGTCGACCTGGCCGACGATCCGGGTGACGGCCTCGCCGGAGACCCACACGGCACCATCCCTCGCCTCGAGGCGGACCCGCCCCTCTCGGCCGATCACGCTGCCCTGCCGGGCGGTGTAGGACGCCGGGAGGGCGCCGGTGCCGATCAGCCACTGCGCGAGCCCGGCGTTGGCGCTGCCGGTCACCGGGTCCTCCCCGAAGTCCCTCCCGTCGGCGTAGAAGGCGCGCACCTCGACGTCCGCGCCGAGCGCGGCGGCGGAGGCGGGGTCCCAGCGGCCGAGGACGGTCACCTTGAGGTCGGTGAAGGCGGGGACGTCCGGCGCGACGGCCACCACCGCGTCGGCCGACCCGAGGTCGACGCCGACCCAGCCGGGTCCGTTGTCGATCCACGCCATGTCCTCCACGGCCGCGTCGTCGATGCCGAGGGCGCGCACGATGCGCGCCCGCAGGTCGGCGTCGACGGGGCCGGAGCGCCGGAGCGGCGGCGCCGAGAAGCCGAGCCGCGGCGAGCGGCGTACGTCGACGAGCCCGGCGCCGCACTCCTGCACGACCACGTCGCCGCGCGGCACTCCCCCGGCCTCGAGCCACGCGTGCGCGCTGCCGATGGTGGGGTGTCCGGCGAACGGCAGCTCACCGCCGATCGTCCAGATCCGCACCCGGTAGTCGGCGCCGGGGTCGGTCGGCGCGCACAGGAACGTGGTCTCCGAGAGGTTGGTCCACCGCGCGAACCTGGCCATCTCCTCGTCGGAGACGCCATCGGCGTCGTGCACGACCGCGAGCGGGTTGCCGAGCCACGGCTCGGCACTGAAGACGTCGACCTGGCGGAAGGGGAGCACCTCGCGATCCAAGCACAGGTCCGGCACCGGACGCCGCCGCGGCCGTCAGGCGCGGGACCGGGCGAGCCCTGCGGCGAGGGCGAGGCCCCAGAGGAGGAACAACGGGTCCCAGAGGTAGGCGTGGCCCACCATGCCGGCCCGGTCGACGCCGCCGTCCGGCACGACGGCGCCGGCCAGCACGAGCTGGCCGACCACGGTGTTGAGCCCTCCCCAGGCCACGAGCACGGTGGCACCGACCCAGCAGGCGCCCCTGGACAGGCGTCGCACCGGCCACCCGGCGCGCGCAGCGAGCAGCGGCACCCACGCCGCGACCAGCTTGAGGAGTCCGATCGGGAGCAGCAGCCACTCCCACCCGGTGAACGCGTCCGCCATCCGCTGCCCGAGCGTCTCGACCAGCCAGTGGCCGCCGGCACCCCAGTAGAGGCTGAACGCCGCGTGCAGGCTGCCGAGCAGGCCCGCGACGAGCAGCGCCCCGCGGCCACGCCCCGCGGAGGTCACGACATGGCGCCGGCCAGCACCTCGAGCGCCCGGCGGTAGCCGTCGATCCCCTGACCGGCGATCGTGGCGACCGCGTGCGGCTCGACGACCGAGGTGTGGCGGAACTCCTCGGCACGCTCCTTGGGGTCGGAGATGTGCACCTCGACCAGCGGTGCGGTGAGCTGGGCGCAGGCGTCCCAGAGCGCGAGCGAGTAGTGGGTCCAGGCGCCGGCGTTGAGCACGACCGGGGTGACGTCGTCGGCGGCGGCGTTGAGCCAGTCGAGCAGGTCGCCCTCGTGGTTGGTCTGGCGCACCTCGACCTCCAGACCGAGGTCGCGTCCCCACTCCACGCACAGGTGCGCCAGCTCGGCGTGGGTCGTCGAGCCGTAGATCTCCGGCTGCCGGCGACCGAGCCGTCCGATGTTGGGGCCGTTGAGGACGAGCACGCGCGTCACGCCCGGCCCCCGATCGCGGCGTGGGCCGCCCGCAGGTCGTCCTCGCTAGGCCCGGCGAGGATCCGCGGGACCGCGAGGTCGTCGAGCACGACGAACCGTAGCCGCGAGCCCCGCGCCTTCTTGTCCACCTTCATCGCGGCGTGGAGGTCGTCGAAGGAGGCTGCGTCGTAGGTCGTCGGCAGCCCGACGCGCGACAGGACGGTGCGGTGCCGCTCGACCAGCGCCGGGTCGAGGCCGGCGGCACGCGCGGCCAGCTCGGCGACGTAGACGCACCCGATGGCGACGGCCTCGCCGTGGCGCACGGCATAGTCGCTCGTGCGCTCGATCGCGTGGGCGAGGGTGTGGCCGTAGTTGAGCACCTCGCGGCCGGGATGCCCGTCGGCGCCGCCGGTCTCGCGGAGGTCGTCGACCACGACGTCGACCTTGACCCTGATCGCGCGCTCGACGAGCTCGCGCAGCTCGGCCGAGTCCCACGTCACGGCGGCCGGGTCCGTGCGTTCGACCAGGTCGAGGATGGCGGGATCGGCGATGAAGCCGCACTTGACCACCTCGCCCAGCCCGGCGACGAGCTCCTCGTGGGGCAGCGTCTCCAGCAGCGACAGGTCGCAGAGGACCCCGGCGGGCTCGTGGAAGGAGCCGACCAGGTTCTTGCCCGCGCCCGTGTTGATGCCGGTCTTGCCGCCGACCGCGGCGTCGACCATGGCGAGCAGGGTGGTCGGCACGTGCACGACGCGTACGCCGCGCAGCCAGGTCGCGGCGACGAAGCCGCCGAGGTCGGTGGTCGCTCCCCCGCCGATGGTCACGACGGCGTCGGAGCGGGTGAAGCCGGCCTCGCCGAGCGCCTCCCAGCAGTCGGCCGCGACGGGGGCGGTCTTGGCGCGCTCCCCGTCGGGCAGCCCGAGGGCGAGGACGTCGTAGTGCTCGACGAGCGCGTCGACGAGGGGGTCGGCGAGCGCGCCCAGCGTGCCGGCGTAGAGCACCGCCACGCGCTCGACCGACTCGCCCAGCACGGCCGGGAGCAGGGAGGCGAGGCCGTGACCGACCACCACGTCGTAGGGCGAGGAGCCGCCGACGTGCAGGACCGTGTCGGCGGGCCGCTGGTGGCTCCGGGTGGTGCGCTCGGTCATCGGAGCAGGCTCCTGATCTCGGCGGCGACCTCGTCGGCGGTGCGGCCATCGGTGTCGACCGTGTGGACGGCCACCGACTCGTAGAGGGGCGTCCGCTCGTCGAGCAGCGTCTTGATGCGACTGCGGACGTTGCCGAGCAGCAGCGGGCGCCCGACACCCAGGCCGACGCGCTTCACGGCGTCGGACAGTCCGACGCGCAGGAAGACCACCGGCAGGCCGGCGAGCAGCTCGCGCGTGGCGGCGCTCAGCACCGCGCCCCCGCCGAGCGCCAGGACGCCGTCGTGCTCACGCAGCGCCGCGGCGACCGCAGCCGCCTCGAGCTCGCGGAAGTGGTCCTCGCCCGACTCGACGAAGATGTCGGAGATCTCCCTGCCGGTGCTCGCCGCGATGTCGGCGTCGGTGTCGCGCACCGGCAGCCCCCAGGCCTCGCCCAGCAGCTCCGCGACGGTCGTCTTGCCCGCGCCCATCGGCCCGACGAGCACCACCCGGGGCGCCATCAGCGGTACCGGATGGTGTCGAGGTAGGACTGGGCGTTGCGGCGCGTCTCCTGCACCGAGTCACCGCCGAACTTCTCCACGACCGCGTCGGCGAGCACGAGCGCGACCATCGCCTCGGCCACGATGCCCGCGGCGGGGACCGCGCACACGTCGGAACGCTGGTGGTGGGCCACGGTGGCCTCCCCGGTCGCCACGTCGACGGTGCGCAGGGCCTTGGGGACGGTGGCGATCGGCTTCATCGCCGCGCGCACCCGCAGGACCTCGCCGGTCGACATGCCGCCCTCGGTGCCGCCGGAGCGGCCCGAGGTGCGTCGCAGGCCATCGTCGGTGGGAACGATCTCGTCGTGCGCCTGCGAGCCCGGGGTGTCGGCCAGCTCGAACCCGTCACCGACCTCGACGCCCTTGATCGCCTGGATGCCCATCAGCGCACCGGCCAGCCTGGCGTCGAGCCGGCGGTCCCAGTGCACGTGCGACCCGAGGCCGGGCGGGAGTCCGTGGACGACGACCTCGACGACGCCGCCGAGCGTGTCGCCGTCCTTGTGGGCCTGGTCGATGCGCGCGACCATCGCGGCGCTCGCCTCGGGGTCGAGGCAGCGCACCTCGTCGGCGTCGAGCCGCTCGACGTCGTCGGGACCCGGGACCACGCCGGCGGGTGCCGCGACGCCACCGAGCGAGACGACGTGGGAGACGATGCGCGCGCCGACGGTCTGCTCGAGGAAGTTGGACGCCACCCGGCCGAGCGCCACGCGGGCCGCGGTCTCGCGCGCCGAGGCGCGCTCCAGGATGGGGCGGGCCTCGTCGAAGGCGTACTTCTGCATGCCGACCAGGTCGGCGTGGCCGGGCCGCGGCCGGGTGAGCGGAGCGTTGCGGGCCAGTGCCTCGAGCTCGACCGGGTCGACCGGGTCGGCCGACATGACCTTCTCCCACTTGGGCCACTCGGTGTTGCCGACCTCGATGGCCACCGGTCCGCCCTGGGTCTCGCCGTGGCGCACCCCGCCCAGCAGGCGGACCTCGTCCTGCTCGAACTTCATCCGCGCCCCACGGCCGTAGCCGAGCCGGCGGCGCGCCAGTGAGTCGGCGAGGTCGTCGGTGGTGACGCGGACATGGGCGGGCAGCCCCTCGAGGATCGCGACCAGCGAGGGACCGTGGGACTCGCCTGCTGTGAGCCATCGGAGCATGCGTGCAGTCTCTCAGCCCCAGATGCGCCCAGCGAGCGCAGTCCCCCAGACGAGACCCACCAGCGCACCGGCGCACATGAAGGGGCCGAACGGCACCGCGCGCTTCAGCAGGCTGCGGTCGCGCCTGACCACGAGGACGACCAGCACGGGAACGACGAACAGCACGAAGCTCGCCCACACCCCGATCGCCAGCTCGCCCCAGCCGGCCCAGCCGAGCACGAGCCCGACGGGTGCCGCCAGCCGCACGTCGCCGAAGCCCATCCCCGCCGAGCGCACGAACCACAGCACCCAGAAGAAGGACCGCGCGAGGACCATCGCGACGAGGGCGCGTACGAGGGACTCCCGCTCGCCCGTCGCCAGGCCCACCGCCGTCACCGCGACGATCGCGGCGAGGGTCGCCGGCACGACGACGACCCGCGGGAGCAGGCGGGTGTGCCAGTCGATGACGGACAGGGCGACCGCGACCGGGGTCAGCGGCACCAGCCACAGCAGCGACCAGTCGAGGCCCGTCGCCGCCCCCAGCAGCGCGCCGGAGACGGCCGACACCACCGCACTGCGCCAGCCCAGCCCCGGTCGCCCGGCGATGTCGGCGTAGCGCGTCTTGGGCGGCTCGACCTGCGTGGCGACGGAGCCCGGCTCGCCGGCGTCGGGGCCGGCCCCGTCCGGGGACCCGACGGGCTTGGGCACGGGCTCCGGCACGCGCGCGACGAGGCGCGGGACGAGGAGACCGCCGAGGCCGGCGAGCACCGCCGCCACGAGGACGGCGAGGACGGTGTCGTTCACGAGCCCATTCAACCGGGATTCCGCGCCGCGAGGGCACGTTCGCCCGCATCGCGCAGCAGCTCGACCGCGACCGGGCGGCCGGTGAACAGCTCGACCTGCAGGGCGGCCTGGTGGACGAGCAGGTCGAGCCCGCCGACGAGGGTGCGGCCTGACGCCGAGGCGGCCAGCGGGGTCGGCCACGGGTCGTAGACCGCCTCGAAGACCACCGGCACCGCCGCGCAGCGCTCCACCAGGGCGGACGTCTGCGCGCCAGCCGGGACGGTGGACACCACGATGTCGGCGACGAGGGCGTCGGGGGCGTCGAGCGAGCCGGTGCGGACGTCGATGCCGGCCGGGTGCGAGCGGAGCGCCGCCACGGTCTCGGCGGCTCGCGACGCGTCGCGCACCAGCAGCTCGACCGAGCCCACCCCGAGCTCGGCCAGCGCCAGCCCGGTCGACGTCGCGGTCGCGCCCCCCCCCAGCACGACAGCCGTGGCGAGCGGGGCGGACGTGCGCTCGCGGATCGCGGCCGCCGCTCCCGGCAGGTCGGTGTTGTCGCCGACGCGCGTCCCGTCGTCCTCGAGCACGACCGTGTTGACGGCTCCCGCCAGGCGCGCGCGGTCGGTGGAGCGGTCGACCAGCGCGAGCGCCTCACGCTTGAGCGGCATGGTGAGCGACAGCCCGCGCCACTGCGGACCGAGCCCGGACACGAACTCCTCGAGCCCACCGGCGGGCACCCGGTGGGCGTCGTAGGCCCAGTCGAGCCCGAGCTCGGCGTAGGCCGTGCGGTGCAGCGTCGGTGAGAGCGAGTGCGCGATCGGGTCGCCGAGCACGCCGCAGCGCCGGCTCAGCACCGGCTCAGCACCGGTCGGACGTCTCGCAGTAGGTCTTGTACTCGTTGCGACCCTCGAGGAAGCCGTCGTAGGTCTCGTAGAACTTGGTCTCGCCCGTCGCGAGGTCGACCGTGACGTAGTAGTACCAGTTGCCCTCAGCGGGGTTGGCCGCCGCCGCGATGGCGTCGTCGCCGGGCGCCTCGATGGGCGTGGGCGGGAGCCCCGGGTTGATTCGCGTGTTGTAGGGGGTGTCCTCGGCCAGCTGCTCGGGCGTGAGCTCGGTCGAGCCGGGCGAGAGGCCGAGCCCGTAGGCGATCGAGGCGTCGATGCCCAGCGTGCCGTTGGTGCCGCCCTTGTCGCCGGGGCCGTCGAGCCGGTTGTAGATCACGCGGGCGATCTTGGGCATGTCGTCGCCGCGGCCCTCGGCCTCGATCAGGGAGGCGATGATCATCAGCTCGCCGGGCGTCTTGCCGAGCTCGGCGGCCCGCTCCTCGAGGCCGGCGGCGTCGGCGGCGGCGCGCCAGCGGTCGACCATCATCGTGAGGATGCGCACCGGCTTCATGCCGGGCTTGATCTCGTAGGTCGCCGGGAAGAGGTAGCCCTCGGCGTTGCCCTCGGCGTAGTCGGGCAGCCCGAGCTTGTCGGGCTTCTGGAGGGCCCGGTTCCAGGCCTGCTCGGAGAACTCGGTGCTGTCGGCGAGCGTCGCGACGATCTCGGTGAGGCGCAGGCCCTCGGGGATGGTGACGGTCGGGAAGCCGATGAGGTTGGCGGGGTCGATCAGCACCTCGAGGGCGTCGGCGGCGCGCATCTCCTCCTGGAGCTCGTACGCGCCGACCTGGATGCCCGCGGCGGCGGGCTCGCCGGCGGCGGCGTCGATGAAGGCCTGGACCGACTTGACGACGCCGTCGTCCTTGAGGTTGCGGCCGATCTGGGCGGTGGTGTCGCCCTCGTTGACGGTGAACTCGACCGAGCCCGTGCCCGGCCCGGGGTAGTCCTCGGGGCCCTGGAACTGGTCGGCGACCCAGGAGACGCCCTGCGTCAGCGCGACGTAGAAGCCGCCGAGCAGCACGACGAGCGCGATCAGCACGGCGAAGCAGCCCTTGAACCCGCGGCTCTTGCGCCGCTTGCCGCCCGGGACGTAGGCGCGGTCCTCGTGCTCCTCCCGCTCCTCCGGGCGCACGGGGGCGTCCGAACGGGTCTCGTGCTCACTCATCTGTCTCCGCCACCTCGACGATCTCTCCCGGTGCCTGCCCACTCGACCGTTCCGTGTCGAGTGCAGTCTGCAGGATCAGCACGGCTGCCGCCTGATCCACGACCGCGCGCCGCTTGGCGCCGTGCCGGCCCTGCTCGCGCAGGATCGACTCGGCGGACACCGTGGTCAGTCGTTCATCACACAGCCTCACGGGCACGGGGGCAACCCTCCGCGCCAGCCTGAGGGCAAGTGCGCGTGCCTTCTGGGCCGCCGGGCCCTCCGTCCCGTTGAGCGAGCGGGGCAGCCCGACCACCACCTCGACCGCGTCGAGCTCGGCGACGAGCTGGGCGAGCCGGCGTACGTCGCCCCCGCCGCTGCGCACCGTCTCCACGGGGGTGGCGAGGACCCCGGAGGGGTCGCTGCTCGCCACGCCGATCCGGGCGTCCCCCGGGTCGACGCCGAGCCGCACTCCTCGCCTCACGCTCGTCCTCTCAGACCTGGGTCGCGCGCTGCGCGACCTCGCGACCGACCAGGTCGAGGGCCTCGTCGATGCGTGAGGCGTCGGTGCCACCGCCCTGGGCCACATCGTCCTTGCCGCCGCCCTTGCCACCGAGCAGCGGCCCGACGGCGCGGACGAGGTCACCGGCGGAGAGCCCGCGGGCGCGGGCCTGGTCGTTGGTGGCGGCCACGACCGAGACCTTGCCGCCGGCCTGACCGATGATGACCACGACGCCGGGCTCACCCTGCGGCAGCCGGCCGCGGACGTCGAGCGCGAGGTTGCGCACGTCGCCGGCACCGGCCCCGTCGGCGCGGTGGGCGACCAGCTTGACCGGCCCGACCTGCGACGCCCCGGCGGCGAGGTCGGCGCTGGCGCCGAGGAGCTGGGCCAGGCGCGCCTTCTCGAGCTCCTTCTCGGCGGCGCGGAGCCGCTCGGTGAGGCCCTGGACCCGGCTGACGAGGTCGTCGGGCTGGGTCTTGAGCAGGCCGGTGAGCTGGGCGACGACGTCGCGCTCGCGGGCGAGGTAGCCGAAGCCCTCCACGCCGGTGAGCGCCTCGATGCGGCGGTTGCCGGAGCCGACGCTCGTCTCGCCGGTCACCACGACCGTGCCGATCTGCGAGGAGTGGTCGACGTGCGTGCCGCCGCAGAGCTCGCGCGACCACGGTCCGCCGATCTCGACGACGCGCACCTTGGTGTTGTCGTAGGTCTCGCCGAAGAGCGCGATCGCGCCCCACTCCTTGGCCTGCTCGAGCGTCATGTAGTCCCAGTGCACGGGCAGGTCGGCCCGCAGCGCCTGCTGCGAGACGGACTCGATGTCGCGCACCTGCTCGGGGGTCAGCGCCTGGGTCCAGCCGAAGTCGAGCCGGAGGTAGCCGGGGCGGTTGTAGGAGCCGGACTGCAGCGCCGTGGGGCCGAGCACCTCGCGCAGCGCGGCGTGCACGACGTGGGTGCCGGAGTGCGCCTGGCGGGCGCCGGTGCGCCACTCGGGGTCGACGCGGGCGTGGACCTCACGGCCGGGGTCGAGCTCGCCCTCGAGCACGCGCACCTGGTGGACGACCAGGCCCTTGATGGGGCGCTGGACGTCGAGCACCTCGATGCGGCCGCCGTCGAAGACGATCGTCCCGGCGTCGGCCGCCTGTCCGCCGGACTCGGCGTAGAACGGCGTGCGGTCGAGCACGAGCTCGCCGACCTCCCCCTCGACCAGGCGCTGCACCGGGGCTCCGCCGCTGAGCAGGGCCAGCGGCTTCGACTCGGTCTCGAGCGTCTCGTAGGCCAGCCACTCGGTCGGGCCGAACTCGTCGAACACGCCGCGGTAGACGGCCGTGTCGCCGTGGGCGCCCTTCTTGGCACGAGCGTCGGCCTTGGCACGCTCTCGCTGCTCGGCCATCAGCCCGCGGAACCCCTGCTCGTCGACGGTGAGGCCCTGCTCGGCCGCCATCTCGAGGGTCAGGTCGATGGGGAAGCCGTAGGTGTCGTGCAGCGCGAAGGCGCGCTCTCCGGAGAGCGTGGTGCCGCCGGTGGACTTCACCTCGGAGGCAGCGGTGTCGAAGATCTGCGTGCCGGCCTGGAGCGTCTTGCGGAACGCGTCCTCCTCGGCGAAGGCGACCTGCGAGATGCGCGGCCAGTCGGTCAGGAGGTTGTCGTAGGTCTCCCCCATCCTGTCGCGGGAGATCGGCATCAGCTCGGGAAGCACGGGGGCGTCGCAGCCCAGCAGCCGCATCGACCGCACCGCGCGGCGCAGCAGCCGGCGCAGCACGTAGCCCCGACCGTCGTTGCCGGGCGTCACGCCGTCACCGATCAGCATCATCGAGGACCGGACGTGGTCGGCGACCACGCGGAAGCGGACGTCGTCCTGGGGGTCGGCACCGTAGGTCTTGCCGGTCATCTCCTCGGCCTTGGCGATGACGGGGTAGACGACGTCGATCTCGTACATGTTCTTCTTGCCCTGCAGCAGCAGCGCGACCCGGTCGAGGCCCATGCCGGTGTCGATGTTCTTCTTCGGCAGCGAGCCGGCGATGTCGAAGTCCGACTTGGACCGCACGGCGCTGAGCTCGTCCTGCATGAAGACGAGGTTCCAGATCTCCAGCAGCCGGTCCTCGAGCTCGACCGGCATGTCCGGGCCGAGCGCGGCGGGGTCGAAGTCGGGACCCCACTCGGGACCGCGGTCGTAGAGGATCTCCGAGCAGGGGCCGCCGGGGCCCGGGACGCCCATCGACCAGTAGTTCTCCTTCGGGCCGAGCTGGACGATCCGCTCGCGCGGCAGTCCGGTGACCTTCATCCAGATGCCGATGGCCTCCTCGTCGCCGACCAGCACCGACGGGTAGAGGCGGTCCTGCTCGAGTCCGTAGCCACCGTCGGCGACGGGCTTGGTGATCAGGTCCCAGGCCAGCTCGATGGCACCGGCCTTGAAATAGTCGCCGAAGGAGAAGTTGCCGCACATCTCGAAGAACGTGCCGTGGCGGGTGGTCTTGCCGACGTCCTCGATGTCGGGGGTGCGCACGCACTTCTGGATGCTGGTCGCGCGCACGAACGGCGGCGTCTCCTGGCCGAGGAAGTAGGGCTTGAACGGCACCATGCCCGCCGGGACGAACAGCAGGTTGGGGTCGTCGGCGAGCAGCGAGGCGGACGGCACCACGGCGTGTCCGGCGGCCTCGAAGTGCGCGAGGAAGCGGCGGCGGATCTCGGCGGTGTCCATCAGTGGTCCTTCGTCTCGGTGGTGCTCGTGGTCAGCTCGGGAGGATGCCCGGTCCCCAGGGGCCGCAGCCCGAGCTGCTCGCGCAGCTCGGTCTCGCGCTCGGCACGGCCCTGCTGGACCTCCTCGGCGAAGAGCCGGGCGCCGGCCTGCCACCCGCGTACGCGGTCGCGTACGCCGTCGGCGGTGAGTGAGTCGGCGACGCGGCGGGCGCGGGCAGCGGCGTAGACCCCGACCCCCGCTCCGGCGACGAACCAGAGTGGGCGACCCATCAGGCGACGTCCTCGCCGAGGTCGGCGCGGGCGTCGGCGCGCTCGCGGGCACGGAACTCGCGCATGGCCTGCTTCACCTCGGCGCGGCGCTCGCGGCCCGCACGGCGCGACTCCTGCCGCACCGCGAAGCGGATCCGGTTGCGGCTCTCGGCCGACATGGCCCGCCGCAGGCCGTGGGACCAGCCGGCCGCCCGGACCACGGTCTCGCGGACGACGAGGTCGGTGAACAGGCGACCGTCGATGGGCCGGGCCACGGGCGGGTCGACCTCGGGCCCACGGTGGGGCGCCGTCCCACGTGCGGGGTCGTCGAGCCCGGTGATCACGAACGCGGACGCGCCGGCCTCGGCGTGCGGCGCTGGGGCACGCTCGGACAGCGACGCCGTGAGGGACTCGGCGAGCGACTCCGCACGCGCCTCGGCGCGGCGAGCGCGACGATGCGCGAGCAGCGCCACGGCGAGCGCCACCAGCGCCACCACGACCGCTGCACCCAGCCACGCCTGCTCCGTCGTCACGGCGCCGAGCCTACAAGCCTCACGCGACGGCGGGTCAGCCGCCGCGGACGATCCGCCGGACCCGCTCCCAGCGCTCCTTGACGCCGGCCTCGGCGCCGAGCGACGTCGGACGGTAGTAGCTCGCGTCGGCGAGGACGTCGGGAAGGTACTGCTGCTCGGCCACACCGAAGGGCTTGTCGTGGGGGTAGGCGTAGCCCTTGCCGTGCCCGAGGTCCGTGGCGCCGCCGTAGTGGGCGTCGCGCAGGTGGGAGGGCACCTGCCCGATCTTCCCGGCCCGTACGTCGGAGAGGGCCGCGTCGATCGCGGTGATCACGGCGTTGGACTTGGGGGCGACGGCGAGGTGGATGGTGGCCTGGGCGAGGTTGATCCTCGCCTCCGGCATCCCGATGAGCTGCACCGCCTGGGCGGCCGCGACGGCCGCCTGCAGCGCGGTCGGGTCGGCCAGCCCGACGTCCTCGCTCGCGTGCACCACGAGGCGGCGGGCGATGAAGCGCGGGTCCTCGCCCGCCTCGATCATCCGGGCGAGGTAGTGCAGCGCCGCGTCGGGGTCTGACCCGCGGATCGACTTGATGAAGGCGGAGATCACGTCGTAGTGCTGGTCGCCCTGCCGGTCGTAGCGCACGGCGGCCTGGTCAACCGCGGTCTCGGCGGTGGCGAGGTCGATCGTGGCCACGCCGTTGCTGCTCGCGGCGCCGGCGGCGGCCTCGAGGTAGGTGAGGGCGCGCCGGGCGTCACCGCCGGCGAGGCGGACGAGGTGGTCGCGGGCGTCGTCCTCGAGGACCGTGCTGCCGGCCAGCCCACGCTCGTCGAGGAGCGCCTGGTCGATCACCTCGGCGACGTCCTCGTCGGTCAGCGACTGCAGCCGCAGCAGCAGGCTGCGCGAGAGGAGCGGGCTGATCACCGAGAAGAACGGGTTCTCCGTGGTGGCGGCGATCAGGGTGACCCACCGGTTCTCCACGCCCGGCAGCAGCGCGTCCTGCTGGGCCTTGGTGAATCGGTGCACCTCGTCGACGAACAGGACGGTCTCCTGACCGCCCCTGGCCAGCTCGGCCCGGGCGCCGTCGATGGCGGCGCGCACCTCCTTCACCCCGGCGGCGACCGCCGAGACCTCCACGAACCGGCGTCGGGTCTGCTGGCTCACGATCGCCGCGATCGTGGTCTTGCCGGTGCCGGGCGGGCCCCACAGCAGCAGCGACATCGACTGGTCGCCCTCGATCAGCCGGCGAAGCGGAGAGCCGGCCGCCCGCAGCTGCTGCTGGCCGACGAGCTCGTCGATCGTGCGCGGCCGCATGCGCACGGCCAGGGGCGCGGACGCGTGCGTGTTGGCGCCCAGCGAGCCGGCGCTGGGCACGGAGCCGGGCGCGGGTTGCCCCGCGCCCGGGATCTCGAAGAGGCCGTCCACGCCGGGAAGTATCCCCCGGGCGCCGACGGCGCTCGACTCAGGCCCCCGTCGTCTGCTTGGTCCGGAGGTCGTACCAGGTCTTCTCGTAGCCCGGGATCGTGAGCTGGGTGTTGCTGGGCGTGGCGCCCGGCACCGGCGTGCCCTGGTCGTCGACGCCGAGCAGCTCGGTCGTCACCGGAGTGGCGGGATGCGCGCCCAGCTCGCCCGCGAAGTGGCAGGCCACCTTGTGGCGCTTGCCGATCTGCAGCAGCGGCGGCTCGACCTTCGCGCAGATCTCCTGAGCGAACTGGCAGCGGGTGCGGAACCGGCAGCCCGACGGCGGGTTGATCGGGCTCGGCACGTCACCCTCGAGCCGGATGCGCTCGCGCCGGCCGCCGATCGCGGCCTGCTTCACGTCGGGCACCGCGGACAGCAGCGCCTGGGTGTAGGGGTGGTGCGGCTTGGCGTAGATCGTCTCCCGGTCGCCGATCTCCACGATCTTGCCGAGGTACATCACGGCGATCTCGGGGCAGAAGTGGCGCACGATGGCGAGGTCGTGGGCGATGAAGAGGAACGCCACGTCGAACTCGGTCTGGATGTCCTGGAGCAGGTTGACCACCTGCGCCTGGATCGACACGTCGAGCGCGGAGACCGGCTCGTCGGCCACGAGGACCTTGGGGTTGAGCGTGAGCGCCCGGGCGATGCCGATGCGCTGGCGCTGGCCACCGGAGAACTCGTTGGGGTAGCGGTTGTAGTGCTCGGGGTTGAGGCCCACGATCTCGAGCAGCTCCTGCACGCGCGGCAGGATCTTGTTCTTGGGCACGATCTTGTGCACCTCGAGCGGCGCTCCGACGATCGTGCCGACGGTGTGCCGCGGGTTGAGCGAGGTGTAGGGGTCCTGGAAGATCATCTGCACGTCGCGGCGCAGCGGCTTCATCTCCTTGTTGGAGAGCTTGGCCAGGTCCTTGTCGGCGAACATCATCGAGCCGCCGGTCGGCTTGTAGAGCCGGGTGATCAGGCGTCCGGTCGTCGACTTGCCGCAGCCCGACTCCCCCACCAGGCCCAGCGAGCCTCCCTTGGGGACCTCGAACGAGATCCCGTCGACGGCCTGCACGTGCCCGATGGTGCGTCGGACGATGCCCGAGGACCTCACCGGGAAGTACATCTTGAGGTTGTCGACCGTCAGCACGGCCGGGGCGTCGGGGTCGAGCTCGGCGGCCACGTGGCCCTGCTCGGCCAGCGTCGCGAAGTCGAGGTCGACGGGGATGTCGTCGTCGCCGTAGGCCTCGCTCACCGGGTTGGTGAGCTCACGCTCCCCGGTCTCCGCCGCGTTGGCTCCGATCTCGGTCGGTTCGATCTCGGCGCGGGCGTTGGGATCCTGGGTCATCGGGTCTCCTCGACGAGGTCGGGGGCGATCTCGGGCAGCACTTCCGCGTGGTAGACCGCGATGGGGTCGGCCAGGTGGCAGCGCTTGAGATGGGCCGTGCCCGTGCTGGCCGGCAGCAGGTCGGGGAGCTGGGTCGAGCACAGGTCGCCGGGGACCTTGTCGGAGTGCACGCACCGGGGGTGGAAGGAGCATCCCGGCGGCGGGCGCAGCAGGCTGGGCGGGTTGCCCGGGATCGGGATCAGGCGCGCGTCGGTGGACGCCGACACCTCGGGCACGCTGGAGAGCAGCCCCCAGGTGTAGGGCATCTCCGGCGTGGTCAGGATCTGCTTGGTCGTGCCGAACTCCACGCACCGCCCGGCGTACATCACCAGGACGTCGTCGGCCATCTCGGCGATGACGCCGAGGTCGTGGGTGATGATGATGACCGCGGAGTTGAACTCGCGCTGGAGGTCCTGGAGCAGGTCGAGGATCTGCGCCTGCACCGTCACGTCGAGCGCGGTGGTCGGCTCGTCGGCGATCAGGAGCGACGGGTCGTTGATCAGGCCCATCGCGATCATCGCGCGCTGGCGCATGCCCCCGGAGAACTGGTGGGGGTAGTCGTCGACGCGCCGGTCGGGCTGCGGGATGCCCACGCGGTCGAGCATCTCGATCGCCTTGCGGCGCGCGTCGCGCTTGGAGGCACCGGAGTGGTGCACCAGGTAGGCCTCCGCCAGCTGCGAGCCGATCTTGTAGAACGGGTGCAGGGCCGCGAGCGCGTCCTGGAAGATCATCGCCATCTCGTTGCCGCGCAGGCTGCGCATGCGCGACTCGCTGAGGCCGACGACCTCGGTGCCGCCGACGCGGATCGAGCCGGAGATCTGCGCCGACTTGGTGTCGTGCAGGCCCATCACGGCCATGCTCGAGACCGACTTGCCGGAGCCCGACTCGCCGACGATGCCGAGCGTCTTGCCCTTCTCGACCGAGTAGGACAGTCCCTGCACCGCGGTGACGGGGCCGTCCTCGGTCGGGAAGGTGACCTTCAGGTCCTCGACCTGGAGGAAGGGGCCTTCGGCCTCCGCGGAGGCGGGGGCACTCGACTGGGTCATGGGAACGCTGGTCACGAGAGCCTCACCCTCGGGTCGAGGACGCTGTAGACGATGTCCACGAGCAGGTTGGAGATGATCAGGACGACGGCGCTGAACAGGGCGGTCGCCTGCACCACTGGCAGGTCACGGCCCTGGACCGCCTGCAGGCTCCACCACCCGATGCCCTGGATCTCGAAGATCCGCTCGGTGAAGATGGTGCCCGCGAGGAGCGTGCCGAAGTCGATGCCGAAGATCGTCACGACCGGCACCAGCGCGGCGCGCAGTCCGTGCTTGTAGACGATCGTGCGAGCCGGGAGGCCCTTGGCCTTGGCGGTGCGGATGTAGTCCTCGCTGAGGGCCTCGACCATCGCGCCGCGGGTGAATCGGGTGTACTGGGTGCACCCGAAGATGCCGAGTGCCACCCAGGCGAGGAACAGGCCGCTGAACCACTTCCATGGCCCGTTGGCGCCTATCGAGAAGTAGCCCGTGTCGCTGAAGAGCGGCACCTCGAACGTGATCGTGAGGTAGAGCCAGGTCAGCAGGGCGAAGAGGTAGTAGGGGATCGAGCTGATGAACAGGAAGCTCGACACCAGGGCCTTGTCGGCCACGGTGCCGCGCCGTCTCGCGGCGGCGACACCGATGGGCACCCCGAAGAGCAGGTAGAGGAACGCACCGCCGATCGCCACGGAGAAGGTCGCGGGCATGCGCGAGACGAGCTCCTCCTTGACCGGCTGCTTGGTGCGGAAGCTGACGCCGAGGCACGGGGCGGAGCACTCGTACTCGTTGGACGCGATGGTGAGCGTGCGACCGACGAAGATGCCCTCGACGTACTTGGCGTACTCCTCGTAGACCGGGTTGTTGTAACCCAGGGTCTTCTCGTAGACCGCGAGCTTCTGCTGGGTGCACCTGTTGCTGGTCTCGCGGTCACAGATCGGCTGCGCCGGGCTCGAAGGGCCGTACCAGAACAGCAGGAAGATCGCCATCGAGACCAGGGCCACGACGAGGACTCCCGAGATCAGGCGCTTCACGACATAGGCAAGCATCGCTGGTCACTCTCCGGGGATGGTGGATGAGTCGGCCCCCGAGGAGACAGCCTATCGGGGTCCGGGCTGGCGAGTGGGGGCTCCCGGTCCGGGAGCCCCCACCCGTCAGTGTGGTGCTGGGTCGTGCTGGGGACTACATGGTGCTCCAGGTCGAGGACCTGATGAGCGCCAGGATCACTGCATCACGTACAGGTCCTTGTAGTTCGGCGCACCGATCGAGCCATCGCCCGAGGGGTTGCCGACCTTGGTGCCGAAGACGAACAGGTCGTTGCGGAACGCGGTCGGGATGATCGGGAAGTACTCCGTCATGATCTTCTCGTCCAGGTCGCCCCAGGCAGCAGCCTGCTCGTCGAGCGGCAGCGTGCTGATGCGGTCCATCTCGTCGTTGACCGAAGCCTCGTCGAACAGAGCGGTGTTGTAGACGGCACCACCCTTGAGCAGCGGCGGGAGCATGGTCGAGCCCGACGGCCAGTCCGAGCACCAGTTGACGCCACGGAGGTTGAGCTTCTTGTTGACCTTGTTGTCGGGGTCGAGCCAGATGTTGTACGGCGACTCCTGCACCGGGATCGCCTTGACCGAGAAGCCGGCGGCCTCGTAGCCCTTGGTGATCTGGTCCTGGGTGGCCTTCGCCAGCGGGTCGACCTCGTAGTAGACCATGGTGATCGGGTACGGGGTCTCGACGCCGGCCTCCTCCAGGAGGGCCTTGGCCTTCTCCGGGTCGTAGGTGATCTGCTCACCGTCGACCTGGAAGTCCTTCTTGCCGGCCATGCCGGGGGGCATCACCGAGTTGGCGGGGATGCGGGTGACACCGGGCACCTCGCCGCCGGCGATCCACACGTCCTCGTAGGGGTAGGCGTAGGCGAGCGCCTTGCGGACCTCGATCTCGGGGATCTTGTTGTAGTCCGGGGTCAGCGTGGAGACGCACTGCGAGGTCTGCTGGACCAGGCGGTCACCCAGCTGGCCGTTGGCGTCGTTGTACTTGTCCGAGCCGAGCGAGGTGGACACGGCCGTCTGGCTGTCGGCGTTGTCGGAGAGCATGATCTCGTCGACCTTGGCCTGGTCCTGGTTGAACTTGAAGACGAACTCGTCGGCGTACTGGTGACGACCCGGGTCGGAGTCAGCGGCCCACTGGTCGTTCTTCACGAGGACGAGCTCCTCGTTGGGCTTGTAGCTCTCGACCTTGTAGGGGCCGTTGGACAGCGGCTTGGTGCCGTAGTTCGGCGGCTTGGAGGCGTTGCCGAGGGGCGCGGGGCCCATCGCCATGAACGCGCCCCAGTAGTCCATGTCCGGGAAGGGCGTGGACATCGAGATGGTGACGTCCTGGCCGTCGACCGCGATGCCGTCCCAGTTCTCGCACTTGGGGTCCTTGGCGGTGTAGGGGCCCTCGTAGTCCTCGGCACCCGCGAAGTAGTGCTTGGAGTACTCGGTGCCGGCACCGGACGGGAACGCCTCGGAGTCGAGCGAGCGGCAGATGCCGAACGCGACCTCTTCGGCCGTGACGGGCTTGCCGTCCTCCCACGTCGCGTTGTCACGGATGGTGAAGGTCCACTCCGTGTAGTCGTCGTTGGGGGTGCCCAGGTCGGTGGCGAGGTCGGGCACCAGCACCGGCTGGCCGTTCTCGTCACGGATGTACTGGGTCAGCGAGCGGCTCGTGAGCGCCTGCTGGATCGAGTTGCCGGTCACCGACCAACCAGCGGTCGGGTCGAGCGTGTCCGGACCGGGGTCTCCGGGCAGGTAGACCGTGATGGTCCCGCCCGGGGTGGCACCCTCCACCTCGGCAGCGGGGGCCTGACGCTCAGCGTCCTTGGTGCCCCCTCCCTGGTCGCCGAACTCTCGAGTCGTCCCGCTCCCGGTCTCGCCCTCGTCCGACGACCCGCCACCGCAGGCGGCGAGCGTCAGTAGGGCAGCACCGGCAACGAGCGCGAGCGGCTTGTTCCGCTTCATGCTGTCCAGCCTTTCTTTCTTGTTCTCACCGAGGACGGCGTCATCGGCGACGTGCACAACCTGGGGTCGAGCCGTGGCTCAACGACGGGTCTTGGGGTCGAGGGCGTCGCGGACCGCGTCGCCCAAGAGATTGAGGGAGAGCACCAGCGCGACGATGCCGAGCAGCGGCTGCCACAGGTACTGCGGGTACTCCCGGAAGTAGGTCGGCGTGGCCGCCTTGAGGATCGTCTGGCCCCACGAGACACCGTCGGTGACGCCGATGCCGAGGAACGCCAGTCCGGCTTCGAGCGCCACGAAGGACGGCAGCATCAGCGACACGCTGATGATGATGGGCGCCGCCAGGTTGGGCAGCAGCTCCTTGAACAGCACCCGCGAGGTCGGCATGCCCACCACCCGGGCGGCCTGCACGAACTCGCGCTCACGGAGCGCGAGGACCTCACCGCGGATCAGGCGAGCCGTGCCCATCCAGCCGAACATGGCCAGCACGCACACCAGGCTGAACTTCTGGATCGTCGCGTAGTCCTCGGAGGTGTTGAACCGGTCGTTGAGGATCGGGGCGAGGGTCAGCGCGGCGAGCAGGAACGGGACCGTCAGGAACATGTCGATGAAGAACGACAGGACCTTGTCGACCGTGCCGCCGAGGAAGCCGGCCACGAGCCCGACGATCACGCCGAGCGTGCTGGCGATCAGCGTCGCGACCGTCGCGATCATCAGCGAGATCCGGCACCCGTGCAGCCAGTAGGCGAGGTTGTCCTCGCCGGTGCGGGGGGCCACGCCCATCGGGTGGTCCCAGGTGAACGGACCGTTGGGCGGGCCCATCTCCGGCTTGGGCATGCCGTTGTTGAGGCCGTCGACGCGCTCGCTGGCCAGCGGCGTGACGAGGTCGACGCCGAAGATGTTGGTGATCGTGCCGGCGAACACGGCGCAGATGATGAAGAACAGCACCACCACCGCGCACACGACGGCGATCTTGTCGCGAGCCAACCGACCGAGCGCGATGCGCAGGGGCGACTTCCCGGAGATCTCCTTGGCCTTGGGGCTGTTGGGGTCCTGGTGCTCCGGATCGGAGTTCAGGATGCCCAGCGTCTCGGGCCCTGCGATCTCTGCCGACATGCTCTCCCCATCTGGTTCGGGACTGGCCGGCGCAGCCCGGGGTCTCCCGAGGGCTGCGCCGAGCGCGACTCTATGTGACGTCCGTGGTGGGCACGGTCACCGACGGGTAACGATCCCGTTACGACGCGGTGCACCGGGGTCGCCGCCAGGACACGGCAAACCCTTCGAAGGATCAACCGGCGGGCGGGACGTCCTTCGCGGGGACGGCGTCCACACCGGCTTCCTTGCGCTGCTCCGGGGTGATCGGAGCGGGCGCGGCGGTGAGGGGGTCGAAGCCGCCGCCTGACTTGGGGAAGGCGATCACGTCGCGGATGGAGTCGGTGCCCGCGAGCAGCGCCACGATCCGGTCCATCCCGACGGCGATGCCGCCGTGCGGGGGTGCGCCGTACTTGAACGCGTCGAGCAGGAACCCGAACTTCTCCTGCGCCTCGTCGTCGGTGAGGCCCATCACGGCGAAGACGCGCCTCTGCACGTCGCCGCGGTGGATACGGATCGACCCGCCGCCGAGCTCGTTGCCGTTGCAGACGACGTCGTAGGCGTAGGCCAGGGCATTGCCGGGGTCGGTGTCGAAGGTGTCCATGAACTCCGGCTTGGGGCTCGTGAACGCGTGGTGCACGGCCGTCCACGCGCCCGCGCCCACGGCCACGTCGCCGCTGGCCACCGCCTCCGAGCTGGGCTCGAACAGCGGGGCGTCGACGACCCACGTGAACGCGAACGTGGAGTCGTCGAGCATGCCGGCGCGGCGCCCGATCTCGAGGCGGGCGGCACCGAGCAGCGCGCGGCTGCTCTTGGCCGGGCCGGCGGCGAAGAAGACGCAGTCGCCCGGCTCGGCGCCGACGTGGGCCGCGAGGCCGTCGCGCTCGGCGTCGGTGAGGTTCTTGGCCACCGGGCCGCCGAGGGTGCCGTCCTCCCCGATCGTGACGTAGGCCAGGCCCTTGGCGCCGCGCTGCTTGGCCCACTCCTGCCACGCGTCGAACTGCCGACGCGGCTGGCTGCCGCCGCCCGGCATCACGACCGCGCCGACGTAGGGCGCCTGGAACACCCGGAACTGGGTGTCGGAGAAGTAGTCGGTGCAGTCGACGAGCTCGAGGCCCATCCGGAGGTCGGGCTTGTCGGAGCCGTAGCGGGCCATCGCCTCGGCGTACGTCATCCGGGGCAGCGGCCGCTCGATGGTGTGGCCGGCCTGCGCCCACATCGCCTCCAGGACGTCCTCCATCAGCGTGATGACGTCCTCCTGGTCCACGAAGCTCATCTCGATGTCGAGCTGGGTGAACTCGGGCTGGCGGTCGGCGCGGAAGTCCTCGTCGCGGTAGCAGCGCGCGATCTGGTAGTAGCGCTCCATGCCGCCGACCATGAGCAGCTGCTTGAACAGCTGCGGGCTCTGCGGCAGGGCGTACCAGCTGCCGGGCGCCAGGCGCGCGGGCACCAGGAAGTCGCGAGCGCCCTCGGGGGTGGACCGCGTCAGCGTGGGCGTCTCCACCTCCACGAAGTCGCGCGCGTCGAGCACGTCGCGCGCCGCCTTGTTGATCTTGCTGCGCAGCCGCAGCGCGGCGTTGGGGCCGGAGCGGCGCAGGTCGAGGTAGCGGTGCTTGAGGCGGGCCTCCTCGCCGACCTCGCCGCCCTTGTGACCGGACGCGTCGTCGACGGGGAACGGCAGCGGGTCGGAGGCGGAGAGCACCTCGACCTCGGTCGCGACGACCTCGATCTCGCCGGTCGCGAGGTTGGGGTTCTGGTTGCCCTCCTTGCGGGCCACGACCTCGCCGACCACCTTGATGCAGTACTCGCTGCGGAGGCTGTGGGCGACCTCCTCGTCGCGCACGACCACCTGCACGACTCCGCTGCGCTCGCGCAGGTCGAGGAACGCGACGCCGCCGTGATCGCGCCGCCGCGCCACCCATCCGGCGAGGGTGACGGTCTGGCCGACGTTGTCGGCGCGCAGGGCGCCGGCGTCATGGGTGCGGATCACTGGATCTCCTCTGATGACTCACTGGTGGTGCTGCCGGGGGTGTTGCTGGGAACGATGGTGCTGACGACGGCGGGCCGCAGGTCGGCCTCGGGCGGGCTCCAGGCCGCGGGATCGGCCTCGACCTGCTCCCCGCTGCGGATGTCCTTGACCTGGTGGGTCCCGTCGGCCTGGACGAACCACACGTAGGGGATGCCGCGGCGCTCGGCGAAGCGGATCTGCTTGCCGAACCGGGCCGGAGCCGGGGCGACCTCACAGGCGATGTCGCGCGCCCGGAGAGCGGCCGCGACCGCCGTGCTGGCGCCACGCTCGTCCTCGGTGTTGAGGGCGACGAGCACCGCGCTGGGCACCGGTCGGCTCCCGGACAGCACGCCGTCGGCGATGAGCGGGACGAGGGTGCGCGAGACGCCGAACGAGACGCCGACGCCGGGGTAGGTCGTGCGGCCGTCGCTGGCGAGCGCGTCGTAGCGCCCTCCCCCGCCGACGGACTTGAGCCGCTCGTAGCCCGCCATGAAGATCTCCACGACGGTGCCGGTGTAGTAGTCGAGGCCGCGGGCGATGCGCAGGTTGGCCTCCACCCCGACCCGGTCGCCGGCAACCGCGCGGCAGCCCTCGACGACCGCCGCGAGCTCCTCGAGGCCCTGGTCGAGCAGGTCGTCGGTGACGCCGAGGGACCGGACCCGCTCGACGAACGAGGTGTCCTCGACGCGGATCGTGGCCAGCTCGAGGCAGCGCCGCGCCTGCTCGGGGGTGGCCCCGACGCGCTCGACGAGGAGGGTGGCCACCTCGTCGGCGGGGAGCTTGTCGAGCTTGTCGATCACCCGGATGGCGTCCGTCACGTCGTCGATGCCGAGACCGCGGTAGAAGCCCTGGATCAGCTTGCGGTTGTTGAACTGGAACGACACCCGCGGGATGGGCAGCCGGCCGAGGGCGTCGACCATCACCGCCATCACCTCGACGTCGTGGTGGAACGGCAGCTCGTCGCGGCCGACGATGTCGACGTCGGCCTGGGTGAACTGGCGGTAGCGGCCCTCCTGGGGTCGCTCGCCCCGCCAGGCCGGCTGCACCTGGTAGCGCCGGAAGGGGAACTCGAGGTGGCCGGCGTGCTCGAGCACGTAGCGCGCGAACGGCACGGTCAGGTCGAAGTGGAGGCCGAGGTCGGCCTTGGCGCCGGGCTCGGCGGCGAGGCGTTGGAGGACGTAGATCTCCTTGTCCACCTCGCCGCCCTTGGCCAGCCGGTCGATCGGCTCGACGACCCGCGTCTCGATGTTGGCGAAGCCGTGCAGCTCGAAGGTACGCGACACCGAGGCGACCACCTCGCGCTCGACGGCGCGCTGCGCAGGCAGCAGCTCGGGGAACCCGCTCAGCGGGGCGATCTTGCTCATCGCACGTCCTGGACCAGGTCTCGGAGGAAGGGGTTGGTGGCGCGCTCGCGCCCGATCGACGTCTGCTCGCCGTGCCCGGGCAGCACCACGATGTCGTCGGCCAGCGGGAGCACCTTGTCGGTGAGGCTGCGCAGCATCGTCGCGTGGTCGCCGCCGGGCAGGTCGGTGCGCCCGATCGAGCCGGCGAAGAGCAGGTCGCCGGAGAACATCAGCTCCGAGACGTCCTGCTGCGCGTAGGGGGTGCGGAACGTGACCGACCCCTCGGTGTGCCCCGGCGTGTGGTCGACGACGAACCGCAGTCCCGCGAGCTCGAGCTCGGCCAGGTCGGTGAGCTCGCGCACGTCGTCGGGCTCGGCCCACGAGTAGTCGCCGCCGAGGAGCATCTGGGTGGTCTCGGGGCTCATCCCGGCCATCGGGTCGGAGAGCAGGTGGCGGTCGGCCGGGTGGATCCACGCCGTCGCGTCGTAGCTGCCGGCCACGGGAGCGACGCACCACATGTGGTCGACGTGGCCGTGCGTGACGAGCACGCTGACCGGCTTGAGCCGGTGCTCGCGGACGACCTGGTCGACCCCTGCCGCGGAGTCCTTGCCCGGATCGATGACCACGCACTCCGACCCGGGACCGGCTGCCACGACGTAGCAGTTGGTCCCCCAGGGTCCGGCGGGGAAGCCGGCGATGAACACGGGCGTCAGTCCTTGCTAGTCGTCTTGCCAGTCGTCTGCTTGTCGGTGGAAGCCTACCGAGGGCCCTCGGGGCCATGACTACGATGGGCGACCATGAGCTCCGACAAGCAGTCCCGAGACGACTCGGCCCCGGTTGACATGCCCTGGGGTCGGGTGGCCGAGGACGGCACCGTCTATGTCCGCACCGCCGATGGCGAGCGCCCCGTGGGGTCCTACGAGGCCGGCACGGCCGAGGAGGCGCTGGAGTTCTTCACCAAGCGCTTCGACGAGCTCGAGGGCAAGGTGCACCTGCTCGAGCAGCGGGTCACCACGGGCCGGCTGGCCCCCGAGGAGGCGAGCTCGTCGGTGAAGGCCCTGCGCGAGCAGGTGGTCGACGCCCACGCGGTCGGGGACCTGGTCGCGCTCGCGGCGCGGCTCGACGCGCTGGCTCCGGTCATCGCCGTGCAGCGCTCGGCCCGCAAGGAGGAGCGCGCGCAGAAGGCCGCCGAGTCGAAGGCCGCCAAGGAGGAGCTCGTCGCCGAGGCCGAGCGGCTCGCCGAGGGCACCGACTGGCGCAACGGCGCCAACCGGCTGCGCGACCTGCTGGCGACGTGGAAGGAGCTCCCGCGGCTCGATCGCGCCACCGACGACGCGCTGTGGCGGCGCTTCTCCACCGCCCGCACCACCTACACCCGCCACCGCAAGGCGCACTTCGCCGAGGAGCACGAGCGCCGCGACTCCGCCCGTGTCGTGAAGGAGCGGCTCGTCAAGGAGGCCGAGGCCCTCGCGTCGTCGACGGAGTGGGGCCCGACCGCCGGCAAGTACCGCGACCTGATGCGCGAGTGGAAGGCCGCCGGACCGGCGCCGCGCGACGTCGACGACAAGCTCTGGCAGCGCTTCCGCGGGGCCCAGGACACCTTCTTCGGCGCCCGCGACGCCGCCAACGCCGCTCTCGACCAGGAGTTCGCGGCCAACGCCGAGGTCAAGGAGGCCATCCTCGTCGAGGCCGAGGCCCTGGTGCCGGTCACCGACCTCGAGGCGACCAAGAAGACGTTCCGTGAGCTCGCCGACCGGTGGGACGCCGCCGGCAAGGTCCCCCGCGACCGGATGAAGGAGCTCGAGGGGCGCATGCGCAAGGTCGAGCAGGCGATCCGGGCCGTCGAGGACGAGCAGTGGAGCCGCAGCGACCCGGAGAAGTCCGCCCGCGCCGACGACATGATCGGCAAGCTCGAGGCCGGGATCGCCGAGGCGCAGGCGCGCCTCGACAGGGCTGCCGCCGCCGGCGACGATCGCAAGGTCAAGGACCTCCAGGGCGAGCTCGAGAGCAAGCAGGCGTTCCTCGAGATGGCCCGCCGGGCGGCGGCCGACTTCAGCTGAGCCCGGTCCGCCGCGGCTTCGCCCGGCGTCCCCGAGTGGCGCCGGGTCAGGCCGTGACGCGGTAGGCGTCGAACACGCCCGGCACGGCGCGCACGGCCCGCAGCACGCCGTCGAGGTGGGCGGCGTCGGCCATCTCGAAGGAGAACCGGCTCTTGGCGACCCGGTCGCGCGTGGTGGACAGCGTGGCGCTGAGGATGTTCACGTGCGCGTCGGAGAGCGCCATGGTGATGTCCGACAGCAGCCGGGCCCGGTCGAGCGCCTCGACCTGGATGTTGACCAGGAACGTCGACTGCGACGTCGGCGCCCACTCCACCTCGAGCACCCGCTCGGGCTGGCCGAGCAGGCTGGCGGCGTTGGTGCAGTCCTTGCGGTGCACCGAGACTCCCCCGCCCTTGGTGACGAAGCCGAGGATCGGGTCGGGTGGCACCGGGGTGCAGCACTTGGCCAGCTTGACCCACAGGTCGTCGACGCCCTTGACGATGACCCCGGAGTCGGCGGGTCCGCGCTTGGTGGCGGTGCGGGATCGGCCCGTGATGGTGACGCCCTCGGCGAGGTCCTCCTGGGCACCCTCGTCGCCACCGTGCAGGTCGATGACGCGGCGTACGACGGCCTGGGCGCTGAGGTTGCCCTCCCCCACCGCGGCGTAGAGGGCCGACACGTCGGCGTGGTGGAAGTGCTCGGCCACGAGCGCCAGCACGTCGTGGGTCATCAGCCGGTTGAGGGGCAGGCCCTCCTTGCGCATGAGCTTGGCGATCTGGTCCTTGCCGCGCTCGATCGCCTCGTCGCGCCGCTCCTTGGTGAACCACTGGCGGATCTTGGAGCGGGCGCGCGGCGACTGCACGAAGTTGAGCCAGTCGCGCGAGGGCCCGGACGTGGGCGACTTGGACGTGAACACCTCGACCACGTCGCCGTTGTCGAGGGTCGACTCCAGCGGCACGAGGCGACCGTTGACCCGCGAGCCGATCGTGTGGTGGCCGACCTCGGTGTGCACGGCGTAGGCGAAGTCGACCGGCGTGGCGCCCATCGGCAGCGCGATCACGTCGCCGCGGGGGGTGAAGACGTAGACCTGCTGCTGGTTCATCTCGAAGCGCAGCGACTCCAGGAACTCGCCCGGATCCTCCACCTCGCTCTGCCAGTCGAGGAGCTGGCGCAGCCAGGTGAGGTCGTCCTTGTCGCCGAGGCGGTCGGTGTCGACGCCCGCCTTGGAGTTCTCCTTGTACTTCCAGTGCGCGGCGACGCCGTACTCGGCGCGGCGGTGCTGCGCGAACGTGCGGATCTGCACCTCGACCGGCTTGCCCTGCGGGCCGATGACCGTCGTGTGGAGCGACTGGTACATGTTGAACTTCGGCATCGCGACGTAGTCCTTGAACCGCCCCAGCACCGGGTTCCAGCGCGAGTGGATGACGCCGAGCGCGCTGTAGCAGTCGCGGTCCTCGTCGACGAGGATCCGGATGCCGACGAGGTCGTAGATGTCGGAGAAGTCGCGGCCGCCGACGATCATCTTCTGGTAGATCGAGTAGTAGTGCTTGGGCCGGCCGGTCACCTTGGCGTTGATCCGCGCGGCCTTGAGGTCCTGCTCGATCTCCGCGACCACCTCGGCGAGGAACTGGTCGCGCGAGGGGGCCCGCTCGGCCACCATCCGGACGATCTCGTCGTAGATCTTCGGGTGGAGCGTGGCGAACGCCAGGTCCTCCAGCTCCCACTTGAGGGTGTTCATGCCGAGCCGGTGGGCCAGCGGGGCGTAGATGTCGAGGGTCTCGCGGCTCGAGCGCTCCTGCGAGGCCGCCGGGACGTAGCGCAGGGTGCGCATGTTGTGCAGCCGGTCGGCCAGCTTGATGACCAGCACGCGGATGTCGCGCGACATCGCCACGATCATCTTCCGGATGGTCTCGGCCTGCGCCGAGTCGCCGTACTGCACCTTGTCGAGCTTGGTGACACCGTCGACGAGCAGCGCCACCTCGTCGCCGAAGTCGGCGCGCAGCGCGTCGAGGGTGTAGGGCGTGTCCTCGACCGTGTCGTGGAGCAGCGCCGCGACCAGCGTCGGCTCGGTCATGCCGATGTCGGCGAGGATGGTGGTCACCGCGAGCGGGTGGGTGATGTAGGGGTCGCCGCTCTTGCGCATCTGGCCGGTGTGCCACTTGTCGGCCACCGCGTAGGCGCGCTCGAGGAGCGCCAGGTCTGCCTTGGGATGGTTGGCCCGCACGGCCCGGAACAACGGCTCGAGCACCGGGTTGGAGGACGGCGGCCGGGTGCCGACGCGGGCCAGGCGGGCGCGCATGCCGCGCGCGCTCGGGGACGCCTTCGCGTCGTGCGCCGGTGCCTGCTCCTCTGCCATTGGCCCAGTCTAGTGAGGGTGTCGGCGATCGATGCGCGGGGACGGGACGGGCACGGTCAGATCGTGAGCAGCGTGGCGATCGGAAGGTCGCCGGTGACCGCGCGCGGGTCGAGGAAGGAGAGCTCCATCAGCACCGACACACCGGTCACCACGCCGCCGGCGGTCTCGACGAGCTCGCGCGTCGCGCGCGCGGTGCCGCCGGTGGCGAGCACGTCGTCGACGAGGAGCACGCGCTCCCCCGGCGCGATGGCGTCCTTGTGCAGCTCGAGGGTGGCCTCGCCGTACTCGAGCGAGTAGGAGACGGCGTGGGCCTCGCGCGGCAGCTTGCCCGCCTTGCGCACCGGGACGAAGCCGACGCCGAGCGCCAGCGCCACCGGGGCCGCGAGGATGAAGCCGCGGGCCTCCATGCCGACGACCTTGTCGACGACCACGCGGCCGCGCTCGTCACGACCGGCGGCCGCCAGCGCGGCGATGACCGCGGAGAACGCCTCGTGGTCGGCCAGGACGGGGGTGATGTCCTTGAAGGTCACCCCTTCCTCGGGCCAGTCCGCGACGTCGACGACGAGGCGCTCGAGCGCCTCCTTCGCCGTACGACGATCAGGCATCGTCGCGGGGGTCGGCGTCGGGCTGCTGCAGCGGCTCGTCGACCTTGGCGATCGCCGCGCGCACGACCTCGATCTGGGTGCCCGGGGCGATCTCGAGCCGGGCGCGGTCGTCGGTGAGCGAGACCACGGTGCCGAAGATGCCGGAGGACGTCATCACGCGCTGGCCGACCTCGATGCTCTGCTGCAGGCGCAGGACCTCCTTCTGGCGGCGCTGCTGCGGGCGGATCACCATGAACCAGAAGAGGGCCACGATGGCGACCAGGGGCAGAAGGGCAGCGACATCGTTCACGGTGGGGGTCTCCTCGGGGGGTCGGGTGCGTGAGCGCGTGGGAGTCTACGCGGGTCGCCCGGCGAGCTCACACGTCGTCGAAGAGGCCGGAGTCGAGGGTGGAGTCGACGGTCGGGACGGCGGGCGGGGTGAGGCCGAGGTGCTGCCACGCGGCGGGCGTCGCGACCCGCCCTCGGGGGGTGCGGGCGAGCATGCCCAGCCGGACGAGGAAGGGCTCGGCCACCTCCTCGACGGTCTCGCGCTCCTCGCCGACCGCGACCGCGAGGGTGGAGACCCCCACCGGTCCCCCGCCGAACCGGCGGCAGAGCACGTCGAGCACGGCCCGGTCGAGCCGGTCGAGGCCGGACTCGTCGACCTCGAAGAGGTCGAGGGCCGCGTGGGCGACGGGCAGGCTCAGCACCCCGTCGGCCCGCACCTGGGCGTAGTCGCGGACCCGGCGCAGCAGGCGGTTGGCGATGCGGGGGGTGCCGCGCGAGCGTGACGCGATCTCGCTGGAGCCCTCGGGTGTGACGTGCACGCCGAGCAGCCCCGCGGAGCGGTGCACGATCCGGTCGAGCTCGTGGGGCTCGTAGAACTCGAGGTGGGCGGTGAAGCCGAACCGGTCGCGCAGGGGCCCCGGCAGCAGGCCGGCGCGGGTGGTGGCGCCGACGAGGGTGAACGGCGGGATCTCGAGCGGGATCGCGGTCGCACCCGGCCCCTTGCCGATGACGACGTCGACCCGGAAGTCCTCCATCGCCATGTAGAGCATCTCCTCGGCCGGGCGCGACATCCGGTGGATCTCGTCGACGAAGAGCACGTCGCCCTCGTTGAGCCCCGAGAGGATCGCCGCGAGGTCGCCGGCGTGGGTGATCGCCGGCCCGCTGGTGAGCCGCAGCGGCGTGCTCATCTCGGCGGCGATGATCATCGCGAGCGTGGTCTTGCCGAGCCCCGGCGGGCCGGACAGCAGCACGTGGTCGGGCGCCCGGCCGCGGCGGCGGGCGGCCTCGAGGACCAGCCCGAGCTGGTCGCGCACCCGCGCCTGCCCGACGACCTCGTCGAGCGTGCGGGGCCGCAGGGCCGCCTCCACCGCGCGCTCGTCGCCGTCGGCGTCGGCGTCGGTGAGCCGCTGGAGGTGGCCCAGCTCGGCGTCGGTGAGCCGGAGCTCGTCGTTGAGGTCGCCGTGGAGGTCCTCGTCGGTGTCGTCCCAGTTCATCGGCTCAGGCCTTGCTCAGCGTGCGGAGCGCGGCGCGCAGCAGCGCGCCGACGTCGGGCTGGTCGCCGGCCTCGGGAGCCACGGCGTCGACCGCCTTCTCCGACTCCTTGGCCGACCAGCCGAGGCCGACGAGGCCCTGCTGGACCTGGTCGCGCCAGGCCTCCGTGGGCGGGGACGCCGCGGCCGGGTGGTGGGCCCCGACGGGAGGACCGATGCGGTCCTTGAGCTCGAGGATGATGCGCTGGGCGCCCTTCTGCCCGATGCCGGGGACCCGGGTGAGCGCCTTGACGTCCTCGGTGGTCACGGCCCGGCGCACCTCGTCGGGGCTCATCACGGCCACGATGGCCTGGGCGACCTTGGGCCCGACCCCCGAGGCGGTCTGGACGATCTCGAAGACCTGCTTCTCGTCGTCGTCGAGGAAGCCGAAGATCGTCAGGCTGTCCTCGCGGACGACCATGCTCGTGGGCAGCGTCGCGGGGCGCCCGACCCGCAGCGTCGCCAGCGTGCCGGGGGTGCACATCAGCTCGAGCCCCACGCCACCGACCTCGAGGACGGCGCTGGACAAGGTGACGGCGGCGACCTCGCCGCGGACGAAGGCGATCATCGGGTCCTCACGTGGGTGGTGCTCGGTGGGGTGCTGGTCGGGCTGGGGCGCCGCGGGGCTCGTTGCTGCGCTCGGGCCTGGGCGGCGGCGGCCTCGAGCCGGGTGCTGGCCGAGCCCCGCCAGACGTGGGTGATGGCCAGCGCGAGCGCGTCGGCGGCATCGGCCGGCTTGGGCAGCTCGGCCAGCCGGAGGATCCGCACCACCATCGCGCCCACCTGGGCCTTGTCGGCTCGGCCGTTGCCGGAGACGGCCGCCTTGACCTCGCTCGGGGTGTGCATCGCGATGGGCAGGCCGCGCCGGGCGGCGACGACGAGCGCGATGCCGCTGGCCTGGGCGGTGCCCATGATGGTGCTGGAGTCGGAGCGGGCGAAGACCCGCTCCACGGCGACGGCGTCGGGCCGGTGCTCCTCGATCCAGGCGTCGAGGCCCTTCTCGATGGTGACCAGCCGCTCGGCGATCGGCAGGGAGGAGCTGGTGCGGACCACCCCGACGTCGACCAGCGTCAGCGGCCGGCCGACGCTGCCGTCGACCACCCCGACGCCGCAGCGGGTGAGGCCGGGGTCGATGCCGAGCACGCGCACGAAGCTCCCCTTCCGCCGTCGGTCCGGCCACGTCGTCCGAACATGTGTTCGTGCGACCACGCTAACCCGCGGCGGCCGCGGGTCGTCGTACGACACGCGGCACGGCGCGGGGCTCAGGCGTCGGCGGTCTCGAGCTCGGCCATCACCTCGGCGGGGATGTCGACGTTGGTGAAGACGTCCTGCACGTCGTCGAGGTCCTCGAGCGCGTCGACGAGCCGCAGCACCTTGGTCGCCCCGTCGGCGTCGACGGGGATCTCGAGGCTGGGCACGAACTCCACGTCGGCGGAGTCGTAGTCGATGCCGGCGTCCTGCAGCGCCGTGCGGACCGCGACGACGTCGGTCGCCTCGCTCTGCACCTGGAACGCCTCGTCGAGGTCGTTGACCTCCTCCGCGCCCGCGTCGAGGGTCGCCTCGAGGACGTCGTCCTCGCTCACCTCGCGGTCGTCCTGCGACTTGGGCACCATCACGACGCCCTTGCGGGTGAACAGCCGCGAGACCGACCCGGGGTCGGCCATGGTGCCGCCGTTGCGGGTGACCGCGGTGCGGACCTCCATCGCGGCGCGGTTCTTGTTGTCGGTGAGGCACTCGACGAGGAACGCGACGCCCTGCGGGCCGTAGACCTCGTAGGAGATGCCCTGGTAGTCGACCCCGCCCGACTCGGCGCCCGAGCCGCGCTTGACCGCGGAGTCGATGTTCTTGTTGGGGACCGAGCTCTTCTTCGCCTTCTGGATGGCGTCGTAGAGGGTCGGGTTGCCGGCGGGGTCGCCGCCGCCCTGCTTCGCCGCGACCTCGATGTTCTTGATCAGCTTGGCGAAGAGCTTGCCGCGCTTGGCGTCGATCGCGGCCTTCTTGTGCTTGGTCGTTGCCCACTTGGAGTGGCCTGACATGAGTCCCTCTATCCGTCGCTCGAGCCTGGGCGGTCGTCAGGCCGAGCGCACCAGGTCCACGAACATGCCGTGCACCCGGCCGTCGCCGCCGACCTCTGGGTGGAACGAGGTCGCCATCAGGGGGCCTTGACGGACCGCGACGATCCTACCCGCGGCCGGGCCGTCCTCCACCCGCCCCAGCACCTCGACGTCCTCGTCGACCGCCTCGACCCACGGCGCGCGGATGAAGATCGCCCGCACCGGGTCGGCCAGCCCGTCGAGGCGGAGGTCCTCCTCGAAGGAGTCGACCTGGCGCCCGAAGGCGTTGCGGCGCACGGTGATGTGCAGCCCGCCGACGCTCTCCTGGCCCGCCGCCCCGTCCTCGATGCGGTCGGCGAGCAGGATCATCCCGGCGCAGGTCCCGAAGGTGGGCAGCCCGCCGCGCACGGCGTCGCGCAGCGGCTCGAGCAGCTCGAAGACCGTCGCGAGCTTGACCATCGTCGTGGACTCCCCGCCCGGGATCACGAGGCCGTCGCAGGCGGCGAGCTCGGCCCGACGGCGTACGGCGACCGGGTCCGCGCCCGCGGCCCGCAGCACCTCGAGATGCTCGCGCACGTCGCCCTGCAGGGCCAGCACGCCGATGGTCGGGTCCACGAGCGCCGATCCTAGGTCGCGGTGACGCCGCCCGCCGGTTGGGGCACACTCGCCCCATGGGCGGCGGGTGGGAGCAGGTTCCGGAGGCGCGAGTCCCCGCGCCCCTCGCGCCGCACGTCACGTCGATGTACGGCTACGCGGCGAGCGGGCTGGCGCCGGGCGTGCACCGCGGACTCCCGTCGGCCGCGCTCACCCTGGTGCTGAGCCTCGACGAGCCGCTGCGCACCGCGCCCACGGCGAAGGACTGGGACGCCGGAGTCCGCGACGAGCAGTGGGTGAGCCTCGGCGGGCTGCACACCCGCCCGGCCATGGTCGAGCAGCCCGGTCGGTGGGCCGGGGTCCAGCTCACCCTCGACCCCGTGGGTGTGCGGCGGCTGCTGGGCGTCCCCGCGGCCGAGCTGCCTGTGGGCAGCTGGGACGCGCGCGACCTGTTCGGCGCCGAGGTCGACCGGGTGGTCGAGGAGATGCACGCGGCGCCCGACTGGAACGGGCGGTATGCCGCGGTCGCCGGCTTCCTGTCGCGCCGCATCCGCCGCACGCAGCGCGGCGCGGAGCCGCGCGACGCGTCCGCGGAGGTCCGCGAGGCGTGGCGGCTGCTCACCCGGCGGCGCCACCTCGCGGTGTCCGACGTGGCCGACGCCGTCGGCTACAGCCGCCGGCGGCTCCACCAGCTGATCACGGCCGAGACGGGCCACGGCCCGAAGACCGTCCAGCGGCTCGCCCGCTTCGACGTCGCCCGGCGCGCGGTGGTCGCGGCCGGCGCGTCGGGCTCGTCGCTCGCCCAGGTCGCCGCCCGCACCGGCTACTACGACCAGTCGCACCTGGTCCGCGACTTCAGGGAGTTCGCGGGCCTCGGGCCGTCGGCGTGGCTCGCCGCGGAGTTCCCAAATGTCCAAGGCGCACCACCCGGGGTCGCGGCAGCATCGCCGTCATGAGCGAACAGCACCCACCGACCGTGTGGCCCGCCCTGCAGGCCCACGACCCCGATGCCGTCATCCGCGCCCTCGTCGCCCTCGGGTTCGAGGAGACCGCGGCCTACCGCGACGAGGCGGGCGTCGTCCAGCACGCCCAGCTCGACTGGCCCGAGGGAGGCGGCGTGATGCTCGGCTGCCACAAGCCGGACGGCCCGTTCACGCAGCAGCCCGGCACCAGCGCGGCGTACGTCGTCGCGCCGGACGTCGACGCCGTGCACCGGCGCGCCGCCGAGGCGGGCCTCGAGCCCAGCGAGATCGTCGAGCAGGACTACGGCAGCCGTGAGTTCCGGGTCACCGACGCGGAGGGCAACCAGTGGTCGTTCGGCACCTACGCCGGCGAGCCGCGGCGAGGCTGAGCCCGCCGCGGTCCCGCGTCACCAGCCACGCTCGGCCAGGCGATGCGGCTGCGGGATCTCGTCGACGTTGATGCCGACCATCGCCTCGCCGAGCCCGCGCGAGACCTTGGCGACGACGTCGGGGTCGTCGTGGAACGTGGTGGCCTTGACGATCGCCTCGGCGCGCTGGGCCGGGTTGCCGGACTTGAAGATGCCCGAGCCCACGAACACGCCCTCGGCGCCGAGCTGCATCATCATCGCCGCGTCCGCCGGGGTGGCGATGCCGCCGGCGGTGAAGAGCACGACCGGCAGCTTGCCCGCCGCCGCGACCTCCTTGACCAGGTCGTAGGGCGCCTGCAGCTCCTTGGCCGCGACGTAGAGCTCGTCCTCGGACATGCCGTGCAGCCGGCGGAGCTCCCCGCCGATCGTGCGCATGTGCATGACCGCGTTGGACACGTCGCCCGTGCCCGCCTCGCCCTTGGAGCGGATCATCGCCGCGCCCTCGGTGATGCGGCGCAGCGCCTCGCCCAGGTTGGTCGCGCCGCACACGAACGGGACGGTGAAGGCCCACTTGTCGATGTGGTTGGCGTAGTCGGCCGGGGTGAGCACCTCGGACTCGTCGACGTAGTCGACGCCGAGCGACTGCAGCACCTGGGCCTCGGCGAAGTGGCCGATGCGGGCCTTGGCCATCACGGGGATCGAGACGGTCTCGATGATGGAGTCGATCATGTCGGGGTCGCTCATCCGCGACACCCCGCCCTGGGCGCGGATGTCGGCGGGCACCCGCTCCAGCGCCATCACCGCGACGGCGCCGGCGTCCTCGGCGATCCGGGCCTGCTCGGCGGTCACGACGTCCATGATCACGCCGCCCTTGAGCATCTCGGCCATGCCGCGCTTGACGCGGCTGGTGCCGTGCTCGATGGGGGTCTGCGACGAGGTGTGCTCAGCCATGCCTCGATCGTAGTGCCGCCCCGCCCGGACGGGGGCATCGGCGTGAGACCTGGATCACACCGCGCTCAGGCTTGGGAGGCCGCCCGGTCGAGGGCCTGGCGGCGCACCACCCAGATGCGCTGGGCGACCGTCACCGAGCTCAGCGCCCCGAGCAGCGCGAGGCCCCACGCGAGCACCAGCGGCTGGTCGCTCAGCTCGGCGGCGATGGCGGCGATGCCCAGGACCACGAGCCGGTCGGCGCGCTCCATGATGCCCACGCGGGCGGTGAAGCCGAGCGACTCGGCCCTGGCCCGGGCGTAGGAGGTCGAGACGCCCGTGACGAGGCAGAAGAGGGCCATGGCGGCCCCGAACATCGAGTCGCCGGGTCCGGCGAAGTAGAGGATCACCGCGCCGAAGACCACGGCGTCGGCGATGCGGTCGAGCGTCGAGTCGAGGAACGCCCCGAACGCGCTCGCCCGCTCGCTCATCCTGGCCATCGTGCCGTCGAGCAGGTCGAAGAGCGCGAAGACCGTCACGACGAGCGCGGCGACGACCAGCTCGCCGCGCGGCGCGAACCACAGCGCGGCGGTGCAGGTCGCGATCGTGCCGACCAGCGTGACCGCGTCGGGGCTCACCCCCAGGCGCAGCAGCAGGCGGGCGATCGGCGAGATGATCGCGGTGACGAGGCCGCGGAGGTGTTCGAGCATGGTGGCCGCAGGCTACCGGTACCGCCTCATACGGGCCGCGCGCGGAACGCGAAAGCCAGGTACGAGAGGTCGCCGACCGCCTTTGCCACGACCCGCGACGCGCGAGGAAAACGAGCGTTGCCCATGGCGACGACGGGGAAGAACTCCTCGACCTCGTAGCCGGCCGTGGCAAAGAGGTCGTGAGCGCTCGACCGGGTGAAGAAGCGCAGGTGCGTGCGGTCGAGCAGCCCGGAGTCGACATAGTCGAACCTCCCGCGTACGGCGAGGTCGAAGAGGAACGGCAGGTGGCGGATGTTGGGAAGCTCTCCCACGATCACGCCGCCCGGGTGGAGCCGCTCGCGGGTGACCCGAAGGGCGTGCCACGGGTCGGTCATGTGCTCGAGCACGTGGTTGAAGCTGACACAGTCGAAGGCACCGGGCACCTCCTTGAGCGCGTCCGGGTAGAAGCCGCACGCCACGCCGGTCAGCTTCTGGGCTGCCGCCGCTGCGTCGAGGTCGTGCGGTTCGATGCCCCAGACCTCCCGACCAGGGACGCGCGCTTTCAGCCCGGCACCGAAGGTGCCGTCGTTGCACCCGACGTCGAGGACCCGGCGGGCGGAGTCGGGCACCAGGTCGGCGACGTGGGCGCGCGACTCCGACCAGTAGGGCGAATCAACGCCCTGGAAGGTGCGCGCGACAGGACGCGCGTCATCAGGGCGGGTCGGGCGCTGTGTCATGGGGTGACCCTAGTGGCCATCACGCTGGACTGAGCAGCGCGGCGCGGACGTCCGCAACCGCGGCGGGTGCACCCGTCACCGTCCAGTCGACCCCCCCGGCGCGTAGGACGACCGCGTCCCCGCCCGCACCGCGGATGATCGCCGCGCCGGGCAGCCGGTCCCAGGCCGGGACCGAGTGCTGGAAGAGCACGTCCCACTGGCCGGACGCGATCGCGACCATGTCCATCGTCCCGGAGCCGAACATCCGCAGGGTGCCGACCTGCCCGAGCGCCCGGGTGAACGCCTCCCCCACCTCGGTGCCGAAGTAGGGCGGGTGCAGGTAGCTCGCGGCACACCGCGCCCCGGGCGGCGTGTCCGGGAGCGGGGCGAGGGGTGTGCCGTCGCAGGTGCTGGGCAGGGCCGGACCGCCGACCCAGGTGCGGAGCGTGGCGGCGTGGTGGACCGCGCCGAGCAGCACGTCGTCCTCGTCGTGCAGCGCGATCGCGGAGCACCACCAGTCGCTGCCCCGGGAGAAGTTGTAGGTGCCGTCGACGGGGTCGATCACCCAGGTCCGGCCCGAGGTGCCTGCTCGCGAGGCGCCCTCCTCCCCCACGATCGCGTCGTCGGGGCGCTCGGCGGCGAGCTGCTGCACGATCAGCCGCTCGGCCGCGGTGTCGGCCTGGGTGACGACGTCGGACCCGCTGGTCTTGCGCTCGACGTCGAGGCCCTCGGCGCGGATGCGCGCGGCGAGCAGCGCCGCCTCGCGGACCAGGTCGGCAGCGAGGGCGGCGTCGGCGCGCAGGCGGGTGGTCACCCGACGACACTACCGAGCGACCCGGGGCCGTGCTCAGGCTCCGGGCCAGGCGTCGGCGAGCAGTGCGCGGGTGTCCTCGAGCAGCTGGGGGAGCATCTTGGTGCCGCCGACGACGGTGATGAAGTTGGCGTCGCCGGTCCACCGCGGCACCACGTGCTGGTGCAGGTGCTCCGACAGCGAGCCGCCCGCGGACCGGCCGAGGTTGAGCCCGACGTTGAACGAGTCGGGCCGGCTCACCGCGCGCAGGGTGCGCAGCGCCTGCTGCGTCATCGTCATCAGCTCGGTCGCCTCCTCGGTCGTGAGGTCCGTGAGGTCGGCGACGTGGCGGTAGGGCAGCACCATCAGGTGGCCGGGGTTGTAGGGGTGCAGGTTGAGCACGACGTACGTCGACGCGCCGCGCGCGACGACCAGCGACTCGTCGTCGGGGTGCGACGGGATCGCGCAGAACGGGCAGCCGTCGTCGTCGACCGCCGTGCGGACGTACGCCATCCGGTGGGGCGTCCAGATCCGCTCGAGCCCGCCGCCACTCGTCCCACCAGTCATGCAGCGATCCTAGGGTGGGCCCATGACGTCGATCCGACCGGCACGCGACGCCGACATGGGTGCCGTCGCGGACCTGTGGCACGAAGGGTGGCACGACGGACACGCGGGGCACGTGCCCGGCGGGCTGACTGCCGCGCGCACCCTCGCGGCCTTCCACGAGCGCACGCCGCCCAGGGTGGCGGACACGACGGTCGCGGTCGCCGACGATGGGTCGCTGCAGGGGTTCGTGATGGTCGTGGACGACGAGGTGGAGCAGCTCTTCGTCGCCCGGTCGGCGCGCGGCGCCGGGGTCGCGGAGGACCTCCTCGCCGAGGCCGAGCGCCAGATGGCCGCCACCGGGCACGAGACCGCCTGGCTGGCGGTGGTGGTCGGCAACGTGCGGGCGCGCCGGTTCTACGAGCGCTGCGGGTGGGCGGACCGCGGCGACCTGCCCTACGAGGTGGCGGCCGGCGACCAGACGTTCGTCTCGCCGTGCCGGAGGTACGAGAAGCCCGTGCGCCGAACGCCCAGCGGTGCGGACTCCAACAGTGGGATAGTGCCTCGCACTCACCGCTGACCGAACCGGGGGAACACCACCATGACCACGTCCCGGACCACCAGGCTGCTGACCGCGCCGATCGCCTGCGTGCTCGCGATCGCCCTGGGCACCACCGCGCCGGCGTCCGCCTCGAGCACCACCAAGCAGGATCCCCGGAACGACGTCGTCCTCGGCGACGCGAACCGCGGCCTCGACCTGGCGGCCGTGCAGCTCAAGACCCAGCACCGCAAGAAGAGCATCCGCGTCACCTTCAAGCTGCACTCGCCGGTGTCCTCCGCCGCCACCCTGATGAAGCCGGGCGGCGTGGCAGTGGAGTTCATCAAGAACAAGCGGATCTGGCGCATCGTGCGGATCGCCACGACGGACGGGGTCCTGGGCAGTGACGTGTGCAGCTATGCCAGGAGCGGGGAGGTCATCGAGCCCTACGACTGCAGCACGCTGCCGGTCACCCAGGTCGATGCCACGACCTATCGCACCGTCGTCGAGCTCAGGCAGGTCAAGAAGGGCGCCAAGGTGCTGCAGTGGACGGCAGGGTCGATGGACTTCAGCGCCGGCACACCCGTGGTGGACTCGCTGACGGCCAAGGACCGCAGGCCGTTCCGCTGGCGGCTCTGACCTGGACCGACCTGTCGGGCACGGTGATGGCTAGGTAGCGACGCCGAGCGCGGCGAGGCGTCGCCGGGCGTCGGTGAGGCCCTTTTCGTTGTCGGCGCGGTCGACTCCCCCGGTGCGGTCGTCGGACGCCAGCCGGCCGGCGAAGTAGACGCCCTGCACGGCCTCTCGGAAGCGGCTGAACGCGTCGAGGTGGCGCATCTCCTCGGCGCGGAGTGGGCCGCTCGCCAGGTAGGTGCGCAGGAAGCGCGAGGCGTGCTCCCGGCCGCCGAGGTACATGACGGCGGACGCGACGTCGTAGAGGACAGGCCCCCGCCGCGCCCCCGCCCAGTCGACCAGGCCCGTGACGCCCGAGCGGTCGTCGTGGAGGAACGCCTCGGGTGCGGGGTCGGTGTGCAGAGTCGCCCAGGTCACGGTCAGGGCGTCGGTCTCGGCCCGCACCGCCTCGATGGCTGCCACGAGCCACGGATGAGCGGTCACGCCGGGCATCCGTGGGTCGAGCCAGTCCGTCGCGAAGGCGGCGGGGCTGGGCCCCGGCGCCGGGTCCGAGGCCGCGTGGACACCGGCGAGCGTGCTCGCGATCCACTCCTGCTCCTCGTCGGCCTCTCCGTCCAGCTCCCGGCCGGGCACGTGCCGGAGCAGCGCGAGCGGCGGGTCGGTCAGGATCATCCGGCCGTCACGGGTGGGGACCGGATGCCCGGTGACGAAGCCCGACCGGGCGAGCGTCGTCGCGACCTCTCCCCCGGTGGCCAGATCCGCTGCGGCTGCTCGTGACACCGCCTTGGCGACGTACGTCGAGCCCTCGTGCTCGACGAGCCAGGTCTCCGAGTTCATCCCACCCCCCAACGACGTGACCGCGGCGCCGCTCATGCCCCAGAAGGTCTCCAGCAGGTCGCTCGGGCTCGTCCCGCGGCGTCCGGTCACGACGGACCGTCCGTGCCGCTGCTGGGGGCGGTGGGCGACCAGTCGGTCCACGCGGACCACCAGTGCTCGTCGCGGTCGAGCGACGCTTCGACGTGCGCCGCCTCGGCGAGGACATCGAGGACCGTCTGCGGAGAGATGCGCCCCTCGACCCGCTGGTGGTGCAGGTCCGCCACGTCCTTCCAGCGCCGCTGGCCCGAGGCGTCCACGACGAGGTCCAGCCCGTAGTCGTCGGTGTCGATGTGCCCGGGGCCGCGTGTCAGCGGTGCCTCGAAGTTGATGTACCAGTGACGGAACGAGCCGTCGGGATCGAAGAACTTCCACACGCTGTAGAGGTCACCGGCTCGGTAGAGCTGGAGCACGATCGCACCACGCCACTCCGAGTGCATCGCCCACGGGTGCACCCCGAACGGGTGAGCCGGGAAGGTGAACGCCGAGCCCGGGTCGAGCCGGACGGCCAGCCGGTCCCCGTCGTCGTGCACCACGGTCACCGGCGAGGTGAGCCACGCTCGGCCGTGCAGCACTTCGCGTCGCTCGATGACCTGGCCGGTCCGGAAGGGAGGCATGGTCGGACCCTAGGGGACCGGACGTACCGGTGGCCCCGCCACCGGGCCGGTGGCCGGGTGTGGGACGGGGTCGTCGATCCGGTGGTGTTGAGGTCGACGACCGCCTTGATGGTGACCGTGGTGCTGGAGTCGGCACACCAGGCGCGGACGTGGTCGAGCGGGACCGGCCGCCGCCCGTCCTCCACCCGAGCAGCGCCACTAGGACAGTCCCGTCCCCGCTGGGACACCCGGATCCGGGTGGTTGAGCGGGGACGTGACCGCTTGAGCACCCCTCGTAGACCGTGGCGTGGGGCGGGGCGACGAGCGCGACCTACGCGAGCTACGTCCAGGCCTTCGCCAGCCGCGCCACGATCTCGGTGAGCCGGTCGGGCGAGGTGGCGAAGTTGAGCCGCACGTGGCCGGTGGTGCCGGGGGCGTAGGACTCCCCTGCGCTGACCTGCACACGGCCACGCTCGAGGGCGACGGCGGCGGCGTCCGCGTGACCGTAGGCGGACGCGTCGAGCCAGGCGAGGTAGGTCGCCTCGACGGGGCGCATCCGCACCTCGGGCAGGTGGGTGGCGAGCAGCTCGCCGAGCAGGGCGCGCTGCTGGTCGAGGCGATCGACGAGCGAGGCGAGCCACGGGTCGCCCAGGCCGTAGGCCGCCCGGGCGGCGATCGCCCCGAGCGGCGAGTGCGAGTCGTTGCGCGCCATCGGCTGGTCCGCGAGCAGGGAACGGTCGGCCGCGGACGGCACGACGAGCTGCGCGCACCGCAGCCCGGCGGTGTTGAACGCCTTCGACGCGGCCACCACGGCCACTGCGTGGTCGTGGGTGCCCTCGACCGACAGGTAGGAGACGTGCTCGGCGCCGGGCAGGACGAGCGGCGCGTGGATCTCGTCGCTCACCACCCGCGCCCCGTGGCGCACGACCACGTCGCGGATGCCCTCGAGCTCGGCGCGGGTGAAGACGCGGCCCCACGGGTTGTGGGGCTGGGTCAGCAGCAGCGTCCGGGCCCCCTCGGCGAAGAGGCGGTCGAGCCGATCGAGGTCGATCTCGGCCCGCTCCGCGGACGCGGGCACGTCGAGGCGCACCTCCTCGCGGCCCGTGACGCTCGCCAGCCCGAACTGCGCGTTGTAGCCCGGCGTCGGGAAGACGACGCCGCCGGGCCCGCTGAGCACGTCGAGCGCGAGCCGCACGCCCGCCGTCACGTCGACCACCGGGATCACCGCCTCGGGCTCCGGCGCCCAGCCGACGTGCCGCGCCGACCAGCCGGCGTACGCCTCGGCGAGGGCGGGGTCGAAGCCGTAGAGCGGGTAGCCGGTGATGCCGTCGGCGAGCGCCTGCTGCACCGCGCCGAGCACCACAGGGTCGACGGCGTAGTCCATCTCGGCGACCCACGCCGGGAGCACGTCGTCGGGCACGCCCCACTTGAGCGGCAGCGCGCGGCGCGCCTGCTCGTCGGTCAGGTCGACGACCGGGCGCCGCTCCCCCGCGTCCCCCACGCCGGGCTCAGACCTGCTCGCGCGAGGCCACCGCGGCCGCCACCCGCTCGATCGCCTCGGCCAACGGCACGCCGTTGTCCTGGCGGCCGTCGCGGTAGCGGAACGACACGGCGCCCGCCTCGACGTCGTTGTCGCCGGCGATCATCATGAACGGCACCTTGGCCAGCTGGGCGTTGCGGATCTTCTTCTGCATCCGGTCGTCGGAGTCGTCGACCTCGACCCGCAGCCCCTGCGCCTTCATCTGCCGCGCGATGTCGAACAGGTAGTCGTTGTGCCGCTCGGCGATCGGGATGCCCTGCACCTGGACGGGAGCCAGCCAGGGCGGGAACGCGCCGGCGTAGTGCTCGACGAGGACGCCGATGAACCGCTCGATCGAGCCGAACTTCGCCGAGTGGATCATCACCGGCTGCTGCCGGGTGCCGTCGGCGGCGACGTACTCGAGGTTGAAGCGGTCGACGGCCGGCTGGTTGAAGTCGTACTGGATCGTGGACATCTGCCAGGTGCGCCCGATCGCGTCCTTGGCCTGCACCGAGATCTTGGGGCCGTAGAAGGCGGCACCACCCGGGTCGGGCACGAGGTCGACGCCGAACTTGCGCGCGGCGGTCTCGAGCACCGACGTCGCGGTCTCCCACTGGTCGTCGGAGCCGATGAACTTGTCGGGCTTGGAGTCGTCGCGCGTCGACAGCTCGAAGTAGTAGTCGTCGAGCCCGAAGTCGCGCAGCAGGCCGGTGACGAAGGTCAGCAGGTGCTCGACCTCGGCGGGAGCCTGCTCCGGGGTGACGTAGGAGTGCGAGTCGTCCTGGGTCATCGCCCGCACGCGGGTCAGGCCGTGCACCACGCCGGACTTCTCGTAGCGGTAGACCGACCCGAACTCGAAGAACCGCAGCGGCAGCTCGCGGTAGGAGCGCTGCCGGGAGCGGTAGATGAGGTTGTGCATGGGGCAGTTCATCGCCTTGAGGCGGTATTCGGCGTGCTCCATCTCCATCGGCGGGAACATGGTGTCCGCGTAGTAGGGCAGGTGCCCGGAGGTGTGGAACAGCCCGTCCTTGCTGATGTGCGGGGTGCCGACGTAGTCGAAGCCCTCCTCGAGGTGCCGGCGGCGGACGTAGTCCTCCATCTCCCGCTTGATGACGCCACCCTTGGGGTGGAACACCGCCATGCCCGACCCGATCTCGTCGGGGAACGAGTAGAGGTCGAGCTCGCGACCGAGCTTGCGGTGGTCGCGGCGCTCGGCCTCCTCGAGGCGGTGCAGGTGCTCCTCGAGCGCCTCCTTGGTCTCCCAGGCGGTGCCGTAGATGCGCTGGAGCTGCTTGTTCTTCTCGTCGCCGCGCCAGTAGGCCGCCGCTGAGCGCATCAGCTTGAACGCCGGGATCCGCTTGGTCGTCGGCAGGTGCGGGCCGCGGCACAGGTCGGACCACGCGACGTCGCCGTTGCGCCGGACGTTGTCGTAGATGGTGAGCTCGCCGCCGCCGACCTCGACGCTGGCGCCCTCGCCGATCGACTCCGGGTCCTCGGCGCCCGCGCCGCCCTTGAGCCCGATCAGCTCGATCTTGTAGGGCTCGTCCTTGAGCTCGTCGAGCGCCTCGGCATCGGTGGTCACCCGGCGCTCGAACCGCTGGCCCTCCTTGATGATCTTGCGCATCGCGGTCTCGATCTTGGCGAGGTCCTCGGGCACGAACGGGGTCTCGACGTCGAAGTCGTAGTAGAAGCCGTTGGTGATCGGCGGGCCGATCCCGAGCCGGGCCTCGGGCCAGATCTGCTGCACCGCCTGCGCCAGCACGTGGGCGGTCGAGTGGCGCAGGATGTCGCGACCGTCGGGGCTGTCGATCGCCACGCCCTCGACCTCGTCGCCGTCGACGAGCTCGTAGGCGAGGTCCTTGAGCGTGCCGTCGACGCGCGCGGCGATGACGTCGGCGTCGTCGCGGAACAGCTCCCACGCCTTGGTGCCGGTCGTGACCGTGGTCTCCGCACGCTGATCGGCGTGGACGCGGACGACCTTGATGTCGGGCACGAGAGCTCCTGGAAGAGGTGGGACGGGATGTCGATGCGAGCCTATCGGCCGGGCTGCGGCCGGCTCACCCCGGTTTCGGCGTCCCACCTCGACGCGGTCAGACGCTGGTCGCGAAGCGCTCCCACGACCGGTGCCCGGCGAGCAGCGTCATCAGGTCGCCCTGGACGTCACCCGCCCCGTCGCCGGTCAGCACACCGGCGCCGGCGAGGCCGAGCTCGTCCACCACGGCGCGCCCCTCGCCGAAGGCCACGACGGCCTTGCAGTGGCGGAAGCACTCCTCCACCAGCAGGCCCACGCGCGGGTCGGTGGCGACGGTGGCGGCGGCCCCGGCCTTGCTGTCCCGGCTGGTCAACGCGTCGGCGGCCGGCGGGGCGGCGCCGGCGACCACGAGTGCGTCGAACTCGATGGACCGCGCGGTCGCGAAGGTGCGCTGGGCCACCAGGCCCTCCCCCAGCTCGCCGCCACGGGGCGCGATGAGCAGCGGCAGCACCCCGGCCGCCATCAGCTCCTCACGCAGCGCCGCGACGCCCGACAGGTCGCCGTCCGGGTCGACGACGATCCCCACGAGGCGACCGTCGGCCGGCCAGGTCTCGCCGAGCTGCGACAGCGCAGGGCTGGGCCGGGGCTCGTCGTACTGCACGGTGGGCTCGGGAGCGGGCAGGCCGAGGGACTGCGCGACGCGGGCGCACAGCCCGGCGTCGATGTTGGCCAGGGCCAGCAGCTGGCGCTCCTTGATCGCCTGCTCGTAGCACTTGCCCAGCTCGAAGGAGTAGGCGTTGACGATGTGCTCCTGCTCGACCGCGCTCATGCTCAGCCAGAACAGTCGCGCCTGGCTGAAGTGGTCGTCGTACGACGCCGGGTTCTCGCGGACCTTCGAGCCCTCGGGCACCGTCACCGGCACGTCGACGAACGCCCCCTCGTCGGCACCCGCGAAGAACGGGCAGCCCGCGTCGAGCGAGTTGGGCTTGTAGGGCGCGACCCCGCCGTGCACCGCCTGCTGGTGGAAGCCGTCGCGGTGGTTGTCGTTGACCGGCGCGTGCGGGCGGTTGATCGGGATCTGGTTGAAGTTCGGCCCCGCCAGCCGGGTGAGCTGGGTGTCGAGGTAGGAGAAGTTGCGGGCCATCAGCAGCGGGTCGTCCGTGCCGTCGATGCCCGGCACGAGGTGGCCGGTGTGGAAGGCGACCTGCTCGGTCTCGGCGAAGAAGTTCGTCGGGTTCCCGTTGAGGGTCAGGGTGCCGATGACCTGCACGGGCGCCAGCTCCTCGGGCACGAGCTTGGTCGAGTCGAGCAGGTCGATCCCCTCGAACATCTGGTCGGGGGTGTCCGGGAAGGTCTGGATGCCGAGGTCCCACGAGGGGAACGCGCCCGCCTCGATGGCGTCATAGAGGTCGCGGCGGTGGAAGTCGGGGTCGACCCCGCCCGCGAGCTGCGCCTCCTCCCACGTGAGGGAGTGCACCCCGAGCCGGGGCTTCCAGTGGAACTTCACGAGCGTCGTGCCGCCCTCGGCGTCGACGAGCCGGAACGTATGGACGCCGAAGCCCTCCATCATCCGGTAGCTGCGCGGGATGCCGCGGTCCGACATGTTCCAGAGCGCGTGGTGCTGGGCCTCGGTGTGCAGCGACACGAAGTCCCAGAACGTGTCGTGGGCGCTCTGCGCCTGCGGGATCTCCCGGTCGGGGTGCGGCTTGCCCGCGTGGATGACGTCGGGGAACTTGATCCCGTCCTGGATGAAGAAGACCGGGATGTTGTTGGCGACCAGGTCCCAGTTGCCCTCGCGGGTGTAGAACTTCGTCGCGAAGCCGCGGGTGTCGCGCACGGTGTCGGCCGACCCGCGGGACCCGAGGACCGTCGAGAAGCGCACGAAGACGCGGGTCTCCTCACCCTTCTCGAAGACGCCCGCACGCGAGACCTGCGACGCCGCGCCGTTCGCGACGAAGACGCCGTGGGCTCCCGCGCCGCGGGCGTGGACGACGCGCTCGGGGATGCGCTCGTGGTCGAAGTGCATGATCTTCTCGCGGAGGTGGTGGTCCGAGAGGAGGGTCGGGCCGCGCGGTCCGGCCTTGAGCGAGTGGTCGCTGTCGCCGATCCGCACGCCGGTCGCGGTGGTGAGGTAGGCACCCTGCTGCGCGCTGGCGGTGGCCGGGTCTGCGCTCGGGGCGCCGGTGGGCGAGAGGGGCGTGGGCTGCTGCTGGTCCGGCTTCGGTGGCGGGACCTCGCGCGGCTCGGTGGGCTCCTCGAGCGTCGGCGGCTCGCTGCCGGGGGCACCGGGGACGGGCTTGTCGGTGAGCGAGACGGCCTCGGCGACGGCGTCGACGACCTCACCTGCCGCCTTCTTCGCGGCGGCCACGGGCTTGCTGGCGTTCATGCACTCTCCTGGGGTCGTGGGGCGGGTGCTTCCTGTTCCCCCGAGGTGGGGGTCCATGCGCCCGACCGCGGTCCGATCACGACCCGACCGCGATCAGCCGCCCTTGATCCGCCGGCGGGCCAGCGCCACCGCGTTGGCGCCGATGGCGAGCAGCGCGCTGCCGTGACCGCCGCGCAGGCGGTTGTGCTCCTGGCGCGAGCCCAGCACGTTGCCCGGACCGGGCGTCACGTCGACCGTCTGGTCCTGGGCCGCGAGGGCGAACAACGGGCCGACGAGCCGGTCGTAGGCCCACGGCACAGCCGTGAAGCCGAGGCGGATCACCTGGTTGGCGAGGCCGACCTGGCCGCCGCGGCCTCCGTCGACCACGCCGAGGGCGCGCGCGGCGACGCGCTCGGGGGTCGTGACCGGGAAGGGTGGCCTCCCGGCCGCCCGGCCGTACGTCGCCGCCTGCCCGTAGATCGGCGTGTCGACGCCGCCGGGGGCGACGTAGCCGATGCGCACCCCGGGGCGGTCGCGGTTGTCGACGCGGAGCTGGCGCACCAGGGCGCGCACCCCCCACTTGCTGAGGACGTAGGCGGCCATGTCGGGCACCGCGATGTGGCCGATGACGGACCCGACGAACACCAGGTCGCCGGTGCCCTGGGCGCGCAGCACCGGCAGCACGTGGCGCGCGAGGTTGACCGACCCGAGCAGGTTGGTCGCCACCACCTGGTCGAAGACCTCGGCCGGCACCTCGTCCACCCGGCCGTAGGCGACCACGCCCGCACTGCCGATCACGACATCGACGGCGAGGTGCCGCGCCAGCGCGGCGGCGACGGCGGCCTCGACCTGCGCGTCGTCGCTGATGTCGGCCGGCGCGACCATCGTGGACGCCGCGCCCAGCCCGTCGCAGTCCAGCGCCACCCGCTCGAGCGCCTCGCGGCCGCGGGCCAGCAGGACGAGGTGGTCGCCACGGCGCGCGGCCTGGCGCGCGGCCGCCTCGCCGATGCCGCTGGAGGCACCGGTGACCATCACGACACGGGGGGCGCGGGGGTGGGCGGGCATGCCAGCAGGTACCCCCGTCGCCGCCCGCCCAACGGCACCCTCCCCACGCCGAGCGGCCCGACCCCGACTTCCGGACGAATTCGGCGGGACCCGAGGGGACCTAGGTCCTTCCGGGTTGGGTGCCTTCGCCCCATGCGGGCACACCTCGCTCATCCATAACCTCGGACACGAGGCGGGGACGACCCAGTACCCGCCCTGACGGAAGGCACAACATGCGCGCGTTTCTCGACCGGCTCGTCTCCTGGACGGGCGTGGCTCTCGCCGTCGTTCTCCTTGTCGCTGGCGGTCTCCTGACGTGGGCCAGCTCGTTCATCGGCGACCAGGTCAACGACCAGCTCACCATGCAGGACATCGTGATGCCTGAGGGCGACGCGCTCGGCGGCCTGTCCGACGAGGACGTCAACGCCCTCGAGCCGCACGCCGGCAGCGTGATGGACACCGGCCCGGAGGCCCGCGCCTACGCCGACCACTACATCCTCGCGCACATGAACACCTCGAGCGACGGTCGCACCTACCAGGAGGTGAGCGGCGAGTACCTGGCGCTCGACGACGAGGGCAAGGCGAGCGCCGAGGGCCAGGCCCTGGGCGGACTGCGCCAGTCGCTCTTCATGGGCAACACGCTCCGCGGCCTGCTCCTCTACGGCTACGCGTTCGCCACCATCGGCACCATCGCCGGCTACGCAGCGATCGCCGCCTTCGCCGGTGCCATCGCCCTGCTGGCGCTCGCACTGCTCGGCCTGCGGCACGCGAAGCGCACCGCTGAGGAGGGCACCGCGACGGAGCGGCAGACGGTCCCCGTCTGACTCCCCCGCACCCCGAGAAGGACCCCGAGAAGGACCCGGTCGCCCCACGGCGACCGGGTCCTTCGGTCGTGTCCGGGGTTCATCGGGCGGCGTCGATGTAACCGACCATCCGGTCGAAGAGCAGCGAGGCCCGGTGCAGGTCCTCCGACGCGCCGCGGGGGTCGGGCTGGGGCGCCAGGTCGACCAGTTCGCGCCAGCCGGGGCGCAGCCCGTCGGCCAGCGACGCGGCGATGCGGCCGGCGTCGCGCACGACCTGCGGGTCGACCGACCAGAAGGCCTCGAAGGTGCGCTCCTTCGGCGGGTGGGCGAGCTGGCCCGGACGCTGGACGGCCGCCAGACACGCCGGCAGGTCGACGGCGTCGCACACCACCAGCCACTCCCGGGTGAGCGGGGAGTCGGGCGGGACGGCCACCTCGACGGGCTCGCCGGGGCGCGGCGGCGCCGGCTCGGCGAAGTCGGCGAACACGACCGTGCACAGGGCCGTGCGCGCCAGCTCGCGCCACCGGTCGTAGGAGGGGCGCAGGAACTGCTCGCGCTGGAACGAGCCGAAGAGGACCGGGTCGGCGGCACGGGCGCAGCACTCGTCCTCGATGGCGCGGCTCATCGACACGAGCGTGCGCCGCGTGAGCACCTGCGGCGCGAGCGCCGGGTGCAGGCGGCGCAGCTCGGCGAAGACGGAGCCCGAGCGCAGGGGCGGGACCTCCGCGCGCCGGATGGCGGCCGCGAGCGAGAGCCCTCCGCGCCGACGGGCCAGGACGTCGAGGACGGCGTCGACGTCGGCCTCGGTGTAGCGGCGGTGCCCACCGCCCTGCCGGCTCGGCCGGGGAAATCCGTAGCGCTTCTCCCAGCTGCGGAGCGTGGAAATGGGTACTCCACTCCTGTGGGCCAGGTCCCCGATGGAGAGGGAATCGCGAGGGCTGGCGTCCACGTCCTGCACTCCTTCGCACCGTGCCTAGATCTACTTGGAAGTGTTGCATAGATTTTGCTGGGTAAGGATTGTCCAACCGCGGGAGGCACCAGATGACCGGCACAGGCACGGACGAGGCACTGGCACGGGTCCTCGACGACGGCCGCCGTCGCGCGAGCGCCATCGACGCCCACCACGCGCTGCTCTGGGAGGCGCTGTGCGCCGCGACCGAGGGCGGCAAGCGCTTCCGTCCCGCGCTGGTCGTCGCCACCCACGACGCGCTGGGCGGTGAGTGCCACGACGCCGCCGTCGAGGTCGGCGCCGCCGTCGAGCTCCTCCACACCGCGTTGGTCATCCACGACGACGTGATCGACGACGACCACGTGCGCCGCGGCCGGCCCAACGTCAGCGGCACCTTCCGCGCCCTCGCCGGTGTCGACGGCGCCACGTCCGACGTCGCCGCCGGCTACGGCCTGACCGCCGCGATCCTGGCCGGTGACCTCGCCCTGGCCGCCGCCGTCCGGACGGTCGCGCTGAGCGGCGCCCCGGCCCCGGTCGTGGGGCGCCTGCTCGACCTCTTCGACGGTGCGCTCCACCGCACCGCGTCGGGCGAGCTCGCCGACGTCCGCCTCGCCCTGGGCCTCGCCCCCGCCACCCTCGCGCAGAGCCTGGAGATGGAGGCGCAGAAGACCAGCGCGTACTCGTTCTCGCTGCCCCTCGAGGCCGGCGCGGTCCTGGCCGGCGCCGACGCCGCGACCACCGCCCGGCTCGACGACGCCGGGCGCGCGCTCGGCATCGCGTTCCAGCTCGTCGACGACCTCATCGGCGTGTTCGGCGACCCGGCCCGCTCCGGCAAGAGCTCGACGGGCGACCTGCGCACCCGGAAGCAGACGCCCCTCCTCGTCCACGCCCGTACGACGCCGCAGTGGGAGCAGGTGAGCGGCTACGTCGGCCACGACCTCACCGACGCCGAGCTCGACGAGGCCCGCGCACTGCTGGTCGAGTCGGGGTCGCGCCGGTTCGTGGCCGACCTCGCCGAGCGTCACCTCGCCCAGGCCCGCACCGTGCTCGACGGCCTGGGCATCCCCGGCGACCTGCTCGACGGCGTCACCGTGATGCCGCCCGTGCTGATCGACGACAGCGAGGTCGCGGCATGACGATGTTCGTCGGGCGCGGCACCCCCCGCAGCCTCTACGACGCGGTCGCCGAGGCCAGCGCCGCGGTCGTCATCCGCGAGTACTCCAGCTCGTTCGGGCTCGCCTCGCGCCTGCTGGCCGAGCCCGTGCGCACCCAGGTCCGCAACATCTACGCGCTCGTGCGGGTCGCCGACGAGATCGTCGACAACCCCGACCCCGCACTCGGCCGCGACGCCCGCGCCACGATGCTCGACTGGCTCGAGGCCGACGTGACCCACGCGCTGCGGGCCGGCTACAGCGGCAACCTGGTGGTGCACGCGTTCGCGCGCACGGCCGTCGCCGTGGGCATCCGGCCCGACATCGTGACCCCGTTCTTCTCCTCGATGCGCACCGACCTCGACACCGCCACCCACACCCAGGAGAGCTTCGACCGCTACGTCTACGGCTCGGCGGAGGTCGTGGGGCTGATGTGCCTGCGCGCCTTCCTCGCCGCGCCCGACGCCCGCGCGGACCGCGACGCGCAGTACGACCGGCTCGCCGCGGGCGCCCGCTGCCTCGGGGCCGCCTTCCAGAAGCTCAACTTCCTGCGCGACCTGTCCGACGACCACGACCTGCTGCGGCGCGACTACTTCCCCGGGGTCGAGGCCGACTCGTTCTGCGACGCCGACCGCGACCGGATCCTCGACGACGTCGACGCCGACCTGCGCGCCGCCGCGGCGGTCGTGCCCGACCTTCCGCCCAGCAGCCGGCGCGCCGTGTGGGCGGCCCACGCCACCTTCGCCGAGCTCGCGGAGCGCCTGCACGCCGCCTCCGCCGAAGAGATCCGCGCCACCCGGGTCCAAGTCCCGGCGCCGGTCAAGCTGCGGCTCGCCGTCGGCGCGCTGCGCGGAGGCCGCTCGTGACGCTGCGCCTGCCCGAACGCCTCAGCCGGTTGGTCCCGACGTCTCGCCACACCGACGGCACGCCACGGCGCGTGGTCGTCGTCGGCGGCGGGATCGCCGGGCTGGCCACCGCCGCCCTGCTCGCCTCCCGTGGCCACTCGGTCGACCTGCTGGAGAAGAACGACGACCTCGGCGGCCGGGTCGGCAGCCTCGAGCGCGACGGCTTCCGGTTCGACACCGGGGCCTCGTGGTACCTCATGCCCGAGGTCTTCGAGCACTTCTTCGCCCTCCTCGGCACCTCGGCCGACGCCGAGCTCGACCTCACCGTGCTCGACCCGAGCTACCGGGTGTTCTTCGAGGGGCACCCCGAGCCGGTGGACCTGCGCCCCGACCGCGCCCACAACCGCGCCCTGTTCGAGTCGCTGGAGCCGGGGGCCGGTGAGCGGTTCGACGCCTACCTCCGCTCGGCCGAGGACACCTACGACATGGCGCTGCGGCGCTTCCTCTACACCAGCTTCGACTCCCCCGGCGCGTTCGCGCACCCCGACGTCGTACGCCGCACGCCTGCCCTGGGCCGGCTCCTCACGCGGTCGCTGGAGAGCCACGTCGCCGGGTCGTTCACCGACACCAGGCTGCGCCAGGTGCTCGGCTACCCCGCGGTCTTCCTGGGCTCCTCCCCGAGCCGCGCGCCGAGCATGTACCACCTGATGAGCCGCCTCGACCTCGGCGACCGGGTGCTCTACCCGCAGGGCGGCTTCACCGAGCTGGTGCGGGTCGTCGCCGGGCTGGCGGAGAAGCACGGCGCGCGGCTGCACACCGGCGCCCCCGTCACCCGCATCCTCACCTCCCGCCCCGGCACCGGTCGACCCGGCACCGGCCGACCCGCCGTCACCGGCGTCGAGCACGACTCGGCCGACGGCCTGCGCACCGTCGACGCCGACGTCGTCGTGGGCGCCGCCGACCTGCACCACCTCGAGACCGCGCTGCTCCCGCCCGCGCTGCAGACCCACCCCGAGCCCGCGTGGCGCGGCCGCTCCCCCGGCACCGGCGCGGTGCTCGCGATGCTGGGCGTCGAGGGCCGGCTGCCGCAGCTGCCGCACCACTCGCTCTTCTTCACCCGCGACTGGGGGCAGAACTTCCGCGACATCTTCGGGGAGAATGCCAAGGTGCCCGACCCCGCCTCGATCTACGTCTGCAAACCGTCCGAGAGCGACCCCACGGTGGCGCCCGAGGGGTCGGAGAACCTGTTCGTGCTGGTCCCCGTCCCTGCCGACACGGCCATCGGCCGGGGCGGCGACGACGGCGCGGGCTCCGAGACGGTCGAGCGCACCGCCGATGCGGCGATCGAGCAGATCGCGTCGTGGGCGGGCGTGCCCGACCTGCGCGAGCGGATCCGGGTGCGCCACACGGTCGGTCCCGACGACTTCGCCACGCGCTACCACGCCTGGCGCGGAGGCGCCCTCGGCCTCGAGCACACCCTGCGCCAGAGCGCGTTCCTGCGCCCCGGCAACGCCTCGGCCAAGGTCGACGGGCTGCTCTACGCCGGCGCCAGCACCGTGCCCGGCGTCGGCCTGCCGATGTGCCTGATCAGCGCCGAGCTCGTCCTCAAGCGGCTCTCCGGCGACCGTTCGAGCCAGCCGGTGCGCGCATGAGCCTGCCCCACTGGGCCTACGTCGCCATGCTCGCGTTCTGCCTCGCCGGCACGCTGCCCCTGGTGCCGGCGTTCCGGCTGACGGTGCTGCGGCAGCCGGGGCGCCTGCTGCTCACCATCGGCCTCGCCGGCACCCCGTTCCTGCTGTGGGACCTGTGGGCCACGCACACCGGCCACTGGTGGTTCGACGAGGGCCAGACGCTGCCGTGGCGCATCGCGGGCCTGCCGCTGGAGGAGATCGCGTTCTTCGTCGTCATCCCCCTCGTCTCGGTCCTGACACTTGAGGGCGTGCGCGCCGCCCGGCGCGGCGTACGACCCGGGTCGGGGCGCCGTCGGGAGGAGGCCCGATGACCTACACCACCATCGCCGTCGCCTGCGTGGTGCTCGCCGTGGCGCTCGACCGCTGGGTCGTCCGCACCCGCGTCACCTCGACCCGCGACTGGTGGCTCGCCTACGCGATCATCGTGTTCTTCCAGCTGCTCTCCAACGGCTGGCTCACCGGCCGCGGCATCGTGCGCTACTCCGGCGACGCCATCCTCGGCAGCGGCGAGGTCACCTTCCTGGGCGACGGGCGGCTGGTCTACGCCCCGGTCGAGGACCTGATGTTCGGCTTCGGGCTGGTGCTGTGCAGCTGCGTGGCCTGGACCTGGCTGGGACGCCGGCGCGGCGAGGCGAGCGCATGAGCGTCGCGACCCGCCTGCAGGCGATGCAGCCCACCGACATCGGCGTGCCCGGACCCTCCTCGCTCGACATGGCGCGGGTCTTCCGCTCCGTGCGCGCCGACCCGCTGACCTTCCTCGGCCAGGTGTCACAGCGCTTCGGCGACACCGTGTCGTTCCCGGTGCCCGGCCCGCCGGCGCTGCTGCTCACCGACCCCGCCGACGTCAAGCACGTGCTGCAGACCTCGGCACGCAGCTGGACCAAGGACACCGTGCAGTACGCCGCGCTCGCGCGCGTCACCGGTCCGGGCCTGCTCGCCTCGGCCGAGCCCAACTGGATCGAGCACCGCCGCCTGGCCGCCCCGGCGTTCCACCACCAGCGTCTCGAGGCCGTCGGCGACGAGGTCCGCGCGGCCGCCCGCACCGCCATCTCCGCCCGGCTGGGGCGCGTGGGCGACGACGGCGAGGTCGTCGACGTGGCGGCGCTCACGCACACGATCGGCCTCGACGCGGTCGGCCGGGCGCTCTTCAGCACCGACCTGTCCGGCCACGCCCACGACCTGCTGTCCGCGACGAGCGAGTCGGCCGACCTCGTGGTGCGGCTCGGGCGCTCGATCCTCCCGCGGGCCGAGTGGACCCCGACGCGCACCAACCTCCGGCTCCGGGCGGCCCGCCGGCGCCTCGACGAGGCCACCGCGGCGATCATCGCCGAGCGGCGCGCCCGCAATGCGCACCCGCCGGCAGGGGCGCCCGCCGCACACGGCGACGACCTCCTCGGCCTGCTGCTCGACAGCGGCATGCGCGACGAGGAGATCCGCGACGAGCTCGTCACGATGGTCATCGCCGGGCACGAGACGGTCGCTGCCGCGCTCGCCTGGACCCTGATGCTGCTCGCCGAGCACCCCGAGGCGCAGGACCGCGCCCGGGCCGAGCTCGCGGCCCACCCCGGGCCGGTCGCGCTGGTCGGGCACCGCGACCGGCTGCCCTGGACGCGTGCCGTGGTCGACGAGGCGCTGCGCCTCTTCCCGCCGGCCTGGGCCATCTCGCGCCGCTCGGTCCGCGAGGACGAGGTGGCCGGGCGCACCGTCCCCGTGGGCACCCTGGCGATCATCAGCCCGTGGCTGGTCCACCGGCGCCCCGACCTCTGGCCCGACCCCGAGGCGTTCCGGCCCGAGCGCTTCCTCGACGGCACCGCCCGCACCGGCTACCTCCCCTTCGGCCTCGGGCCGCGGCTGTGCATCGGGCGCGAGTTCGCGCTGGGCGAGATGGTCGTCGTGCTCGCCGAGCTGCTGGCCGAGCACCGCCTCGAGCTCCCCGGCGACCCACGCGCGTGGTCGCGCCCCGTCGCCGAGGCGAAGGCCGCCGTCCACCCCCGCGGCGGCATGCCGCTCGTCGTACGACGCGTGCGCGCCCCGTGAGCGCCCTGGGCCTCGGCCCGCTCGACCTCGTCCTCGCCGTGCTGCTGCTGGCGGCGGCGCTGTGCGCGCAGCGCCTGGTCGCCGACCTCCGGACGCTGCCCTCGCCCACCGCTCCCCCGGCCGACCGACCGGCGGGGTCCGTGTCGGTGATCGTGCCCGCGCGCGACGAGGAGCACACGGTGCCCGCGCTGCTGCGGTCCGTGCACGCGCAGGTCCCCGCGGTGGCGGAGGTCGTCGTGGTCGACGACGCCTCCCGCGACTCGACCGCCGAGGTCGCCCGCGCCGGCGGCGCACGCGTCGTTCCCGCCGGAGCCCCGCCCACCGGGTGGACCGGCAAGGCCTGGGCCTGCCACACCGGTGCCGCGGCCACCACGGGCGACCTGATCCTCTTCCTCGACGCCGACACGGTGCTGGCTCCGGGGGCCCTCGCGGGCCTGCTGACGGCGCACCGACGCCACGGCGGCCTGGTCTCGGTGCAGCCGCACCACGACGTCGTGCGCCCCTACGAGCAGCTGTCGGCCTACTTCAACGCCGTGGCGCTCATGGCCAGCGGCGCCTTCACCCCGACCCGGGCGGGCCGGAGGCGTCAGGCGCGCCCGGCCCATCCGCCGATGGCCTTCGGACCGTGCCTGCTGACCTCGCGCGCCGACCTCGCCGCCGCGGGCGGGCACGAGGCGGTCAGGTCCGCGATCCTCGACGACGCCGCGCTGGCGGCCGCCTACGCGCGAGCCGGGCTGCCCGTGTGGTGCGCGGTCGGCGGCGACGAGGTGCGGATGCGCAGCTATCCCGGCGGGGTGCGCCAGCTCGTGGCCGGCTGGACCAAGAACATCGCCTCGGGTGCGACGGCCGCCGCGCCGTCGGCCGGCGCGACGACAGTGGCGTGGATCAGCGCGCACCACGCCGTCGCCGTGGGGGCCGTGCTGTCCCTGGTGACCGTCACGACCGGGCAGGGGGCGTCCCTGCTCACGGGCAGCCCCGTGCTCTGGGCGCTCGCCTACGTCGGCGCGGCGCTGCAGCTGCGCTGGGTGCTGCGCCGCGCGGGCTCCTTCCGGTGGTGGGCGTGGGCGCTGTTCCCCGCGACGCTGCTCGCCTTCGACCTCGTCTTCGCCCGCTCCCTCGCGCTCACCGTCGTCCGCCGCTCCGTGCCGTGGCGCGGCCGCGAGGTGTCCCTGGCCGACGGCGGGTCGAGGCAGGGGGTCGCCTGATGCTGCGCCTCGTCATGCCGCAGGGCCTCACGATCGTGGTCGACGTGATCGCGTGGGGCTTCTTCCACGCCGCGACCGGCTACGCGGCCCACCGCCTGGGCGACGACCGGCTCGCCCGCGACGGATGGCTGCTGCGGGCGCGGCGGTTCGAGGACGGCGGGCGCTGGTATCGCCGGCGGCTGCGCATCCACCGCTGGAAGGACCGCGTGCCGGAGGCCGGAGCGCTCTTCGAGGGCGGGGTCAGCAAGCGCGAGCTGCCCGCGGTGGACGCCGACGGGCTGGCGATCTTCGTGCGCGAGACCCGTCGCGCCGAGCTGGCGCACTGGTGGGCGCTGTGCTGCAGCCCGCTCTTCATGCTGTGGAACCCGCCCCTCGCGGCCGCCCTGCTGGGCGCCTACGGGGTGCTGGTCAACCTGCCGTTCATCGCGATCCAGCGCTACAACCGCTTCCGGACGCAGGCGCTCCTCGCGCGCCTGTCCCGCAGGACGAGGGCGACATGACGAGTCCCGCGGCCTCGCGCTCGTGTCTCGGCACCCCGGTCGCCGAGCCGGAGGCCCGCGCGGCCGCGCCGGGCCAGGAGTCGCGCCACGGCCCGATCGCCCAGCTGCTGATCGCCTGGTCGCCGCTCAGCGCGATCCTGCTGACCTACTGGCTGGCGCAGTGGATCACCGCGCCGCTCGGGGTGGGCGACGGCGACGACACCAACCGGCTCGGCGCCGGCCTGCACGTGCTCGGCCCGGCCCGCGCCGACGAGGCGCTGCTGGGCACGATGCCCACCGTCTGGCTGCAGGCCCGGCTGGTCGACGGGTCCGCCCACTGGTACGACGCCCTCGCCGCGTCGGTCTACGTCACCCACTTCCTCACGATCCCGCTCATCACCGCGGTCGTCTGGTTCCGCCTGCGCGACCGGTTCGGTGAGTGGCTCACCGCCGTCCTGTCCCTGTCGCTGCTCGGCATCGTGGGCTACCTGGCCTACCCCGCCGCCCCGCCGTGGCTCGCCGCCGAGCGCGGCGACATCGGTGCCGTCGAGCGGATCTCGCACGTGGGCTGGCAGGTGCTGGGCCTCGACCCGGTGGGTCGGCTGGTGGAGCTCGGTCAGTCGGGCAGCAACCCGGTCGCCGCGATGCCGTCGCTGCACGCGGCGGCCGCGCTCCTGGCGGCGCTGTTCCTGTGGCCGTCGGTGTCCCGGGTGTCCCGGGTGCTGCTCGTCGTCTACCCCCTCGCCATGGCCGTCACGCTCGTCTACACCGGCGAGCACTACGTCGTCGACGTGCTCGCTGGATGGCTGGTCGCGGTGCTCGGGGTCGGTGCGGCGCGCCTGGCCCGGCGCCGGTCGGGCACCGCCGCGGCGCCGGGGGACGCCCGATGAGCACGCGCCCGGCACACCTCCCCGGTCCCAGCGAGGCGCCGGTCGGCTCGTCCGCTCGTGTGCTGCTGCACGCCGCCCACGCGGGGCCCACGCTGGCGGTCACCGTCCTCATGGGGCTGCTCGCGCTCGCGCAGGGGCTCCGACCCGAGTCGACGGTGCTGCTCGTGGCCGCGGTGCTGACCGGCCAGCTGAGCGTGGGCTGGAGCAACGACCTGCTCGACCGCACGCGCGACCGCGCGGCCGGACGCGCCGACAAGCCGCTGGCCGCCGACGACGGCGCGGTCGCGCTCGTCCGTGCCGCATGCGCCGCCGCGGTCGTGGTGTGTGTGGCGCTGTCGCTGTCCCTCGGCCCGGCAGCCGGGCTGGTCCACCTGGGCTGCGTGGCCTCGGCGTGGTGCTACAACCTCGGCCTGAAGGCGACCGTGTGGTCGTGGCTGCCCTACGCCCTGTCGTTCGGCGGCCTCACGGCCGTGGTCACGCTGGCCGACGGTGAGGCGCCGCCGTGGTGGTGGCCCGTGGGCGCGGCCCTCCTCGGCGTCGGGGCGCACCTGCTCAACGTGCTGCCCGACCTGGCCGACGACGCCGCGACGGGCGTACGCGGGCTGCCCCACCGGCTCGGGCCTCGGCTCATCGCGCCCGTCGCCGCCGCGGTCCTGGTGGTCGCGACCGGCGTCGTGCTCGCCGGGTCCGCTCCCCCGGTCCCCGCCTCGCTCACCGTCGCGGTCGTCGTGCTGGGCCTCGCCGCGGTCGTCGTGTCGCGCACCGGCCGGGCGCCCTTCGCCGCAGCGGTCGCCATCGCGCTGGTCGACGCCCTCCTCCTGGTGGTGGCCCGATGAGCCGCGCACCCGCCACTGAGCACTGGGACCTCGTCGTGGTCGGCGCCGGACCGGCGGGCTCGGCCACGGCCCTCGGCGCGCTCGCCGAGCAGCCCGGGCTGCGGGTCCTCCTCGTCGACCGCAGCGACTTCCCCCGCGACAAGTCGTGCGGCGACGGCATCGCGCCGCACGTCCTCGACGCGCTGGCGCCCGTCGGCGCCGCCGACGTCGTGGACGACTGGACCCCGCTGCGCCACCTCGAGCTCGCCCACGGCGACGTGTCGGTCTCCGGGCCGATGCGCCGGGAGGTCCACGTCGTGCCGCGCCGGGTCCTCGACGCCCGGCTCGTCGAGCGCGCCGTCGCGGCCGGAGCCGTCCTGCGCACCCACCGCGTCACCTCCCTCACCTCCACCGGCACCCCCGTGGTGTCGGGCACCGTCTCCGCCGACGTCGTGGTCGGAGCCGACGGGGCGCACTCGGTCGTGCGCACGACGCTGCTGGGCAAGCGGCGCGATCCGCGAGCCATCGCGATCCGCGGCTACGCGCCCACCACGCCCGAGATGGCCGGGCGCCAGGTCATCCGCTACGGCAGCCGCCGCCAGCCGTCGTACGCCTGGGCCTTCGACCGGGGTGACGGGCTGGCCAACGTCGGCTACGGCGAGCTCCTCCCCGGCGAGCGCACCGGCGACCGCGCGCCGAGCCGCCGGCTGCTGCTCGAGCAGCTCGAGGAGCTCGTGCCGGGCGCCGCCCGCACGGGCGACGACTGGCGCGGCCACCACCTGCCGCTGAGCAGCTGGCGCTGGGACCAGCCCGACGGCCCGGTGCTGCTCGCCGGCGACGCCGCGGGGCTGGTCAACCCGATGACCGGCGAGGGGATCTACTACGCCGTCGCCACCGGCATCGCGGCGGGGCGCACCGCGGCCCAGGCGGTGCGCGCCGGGCGGCCGCACGCGGCCGGCGCCCGGCACCGACGGGTGGTCCGCGACCTGCTCGGCACCCACCTGCGCCACACCTGGGCGGCCTCCCGGCTCGCGCAGTCGCCGCGCATCGTCGACGCCGGGATCCGCGCCGCGGGTCGCGAGCGCCACGCCTTCGACACCCTCGTCGAGCTCGGTCTCGGCGACGGCCGCATCGACACCCGCCTGGCGGGAGGGCTGCTCCGGGCCCTTCTCCGCCCGCCCGACCCGTCCCCCGAACCCTCCACACAGACCCGAGGTGGCTGACATGAGGATCCTCTCCGTCCGAGGCGCGCTGCCGCCCCACTCACATCCGCAGGCTGACATCACCGAGGCCTTCGGCGAGTTCATCTCCGAGCGCAGCCTCGACCGCTCGCTGATGCGGCGCCTCCACGCCAACGCCGGCGTCGAGCGGCGCCACACCGTCCTGCCGCTCGAGGAGTACGCCGGCATCGGGGACTTCGGGCACGCCAACGACCTCTTCATCGAGCACGCCGTCGAGCTGGGCTCGCGGGCACTGGTCGACGCGCTCAAGGCCGCCGACCTGACGCCGTCCGACGTCGACCTGGTGGTCACCGCGACCGTCACCGGCCTCGCCGTCCCCTCTCTCGACGCCCGGATCGCGGCGCAGGTCGGCCTGCGCGAGGACGTCCGCAGGATGCCGCTGGTGGGGCTGGGCTGCGTGGCGGGCGCCGCCGGGATCGGCCGCGTGCACGACTACCTGCTCGGCCACCCCGACCACACGGCCGTCCTGGTGGCGGTGGAGCTGTGCTCGCTCACCGTGCAGCGCGACGACGCCTCGGTGCCCAACCTGGTGGCGAGCGGGCTCTTCGGCGACGGCGCCGCTGCGGTGGTCGCGACCGGACGCGCCGGGCGTCCCGGGCCGGTCGAGGTGCTCGACTCGCGCAGCCGCCTCTACCCCGACAGCGAGCGCACCATGGGCTTCGACGTCACCGGCAACGGTCTGCGGATCGTGCTCGACGCCGAGGTGCCGACGCTGGTGGGCCGCTTCGTGCGCGGCGACGTCGACGCCTTCCTCGCCGACCACGGGCTCACCCGCGCCGACATCGGGTGGTGGGTGTGCCACCCCGGCGGGCCGAAGGTCATCGAGGCGCTGGAGGAGGCGCTCGAGGTGCCGCGCGACGCCGTCCGGCTCACCTGGGAGTCGCTGGCCCGGGTCGGCAACCTGTCCTCGGTCTCGGTGCTGCACGTCCTGGAGGACACGCTGCGCGAGCGGCCGCCCGTGCCGGGCTCCCCCGGGGTGCTGATGGCGATGGGGCCGGGCTTCTGCTCCGAGCTCGTGCTGCTGCGGGCCGCGTCATGACCGGGCTCGTCGCGTTCACCGTGCTGGTGGCGCTCGTCGGGCTCGAACGGATCGCCGAGCTCGTCGTGTCCACCCGCAACGCGCGCTGGAGCCGCGAGCGTGGCGGCGTCGAGCACGGGCTCGGCCACTTCCCGTTCATGGTCGTGCTGCACACCGCCCTGCTGGTCGGCGCGTTGGCAGAGGCATGGATCCGCCAGCCCCAGGTGCCGTCGCTGCTGGCGTGGTCGATGCTCGCCCTCGTCGTCGCCTCCCAGGCGCTGCGCTGGTGGTGCATCGCCACCCTCGGCCCCCGCTGGAACACCCGCGTGATCGTGGTGCCCGGCATGCCACCCGTGACGTCGGGTCCCTACCGCTTCCTGCGCCACCCCAACTACGTCGCCGTGGTGGTCGAGGGCATCGCACTGCCGCTGGTCCACGCCGCCTGGATCACCGCGCTCGTCTTCACCGTCCTCAACGCCGCGCTGCTCGTCGTCCGCATCCGGGTGGAGGACGCCGCGCTCGCCACCCTCCCGGCCCCACCCGCCGACTCCCCCACGAGCTCCACGGAGGCCGCAGGTGCGTGACCTCGTGGTGGCCGGCGGCGGGCCGGTGGGTCTCGCCACAGCCCTGCACGCACACCGCGCCGGCCTGTCCGTCGTGGTGCGCGAGCCGCGCACCGGCCCGATCGACAAGGCGTGCGGCGAGGGCTTGATGCCCGGCGCCGTCGCCGAGCTCGCCGCCCTCGGCGTGCACCCGCACGGACGCGAGCTGACCGGCATCCGCTACCTCGACGGCCGCGCCGGGGGTCCCGTCGCGACCGCGCGGTTCGCCCACGGCCCCGGCCGGGGCGTACGCCGCACGGTGCTCCACGAGGCGCTCGCCGAGCGGGTCGCCGCGGCAGGCATCCCGGTCGAGCCGAGCGCGGTGACGACCGTCGCCGACGCCGGCGACCACCTCCTCGTCGACGGCGAGCCCGCGCGCCACCTCGTCGCCGCCGACGGCCTGCACTCCCCGGTGCGCCGCCTCGTGGGCCTCGACGCCCCGGTCGCCGGGCGCCGCCGGTTCGGGCTGCGCTGCCACGTGCGGCAGGCGCCGTGGACGTCGTACGTCGAGGTGCACTGGTCGCCGCGCGCCGAGGCCTACGTGACGCCCGTCGACGACGACCTCGTCGGGGTCGCCGTGCTGGGCGACGCCGGCTCGCGCTTCGAGGACCTGATCGACGACTTCCCGGTCCTCCAGCAGCGCCTGGTGGGCGCACGCACACGGGTGATGGGCGCGGGGCCGCTGCGCCAGCGGGCCCGGGCGCGCTCGGCGGGCCGCGTGCTGCTCGTCGGGGACGCCGGCGGCTACGTCGACGCCCTCACCGGCGAGGGCCTCGCCCTCGGGCTCGCGCAGGCCCGCGTGGCCGTCGCGTGCCTCGCCGCGGGCCGGGCCGGGCGCTACGACGGCCTGGCCCGCCGGCTCGGCGCCCGCCACGAGCTCCTCACCCACGCCCTGCTGCGGGCCACCGCGCACGCCACCGTCCGCAGGCGCCTCGTGCCCGCCGCGTCGCGGCTGCCGTGGCTCTTCGACACCGCCGTCAACCAGCTCGCCCGACCCGTGGGGAGGCCTTCATGACCGACAGCCCGACGACCGACAGCCCGACGACCGACAGGCCGACGTTCGACACCCCCGACAGCGCGCCCGGCACGGCCGAGCTCGTGGTGCTGCTCGACGAGGACGGGCGGGCCGTCGGCACCGCCGACAAGGCCGGGGTCCACCACGCCGAGACGCCGCTGCACCTCGCGTTCTCGTGCTACCTCTTCGACGACGACGGCAACGTGCTGATCACCCGGCGGGCGCTGCACAAGCGCACGTTCCCGGGGGTGTGGACCAACAGCTGCTGCGGGCACCCCGCTCCCGGCGAGCCGATCGAGGAGGCGGTGCGCCGGCGCGTCGAGCAGGAGCTCGGCGTCCCCGTCGCCGGCCTGCGCCTGGTGCTGCCGCGCTTCCGCTACCGCGCCGAGCAGGAGGGCGTGGTGGAGTACGAGATGTGCCCGGTGTTCGTGGGGTCGCTCGTCGGTCCCGTCCGGCCCGACCCCGACGAGGTCGCGGAGGCGCGCTGGGAGCCGTGGCAGCCGTTCCGCCGGGCGGTGCTCGACGGCAGCCGGACCGTGTCGGTGTGGTGTCGCGAGCAGGTCGCCCAGCTGCCGGCCGACCCCGCGTCGGCGTCGGCTGCCGCCGTTCACGAGCTGCCGCCCGCCGCTCGTGCCGGCGGTCAGCGCTGACATTTCGCCGTTCGCCGCCGCCCGGTCCGGGCCTGTGGCACGCTGTGGAGGGGCCTCGAGCAGCGTGGGCCATCGGTGCGTGAGAAGGACCTGTGATCGACGACCACTTCCCTCCGCCCACGACCCGGTCCCCCCTCGACGCCGAGAGCGACCGCCTCGCGTGGCGGCTCGCCGTGGACGCCGCGGGTGTCGGTGTCTTCGTGTGGGACCTCGTCACCGGTGAGCTGCGGTGGGACGACCGGATGTTCGAGCTCTTCGGTCTCGCCGAGGACGACTTCGGCGGGACCATCGAGGCGTTCAACCGCCGCCTGCACCCCGACGACCTCGGCCGCGTCTCCGACGCCCTCCAGCGCGCCATCGCCACCTGCGGCGACTACGCCGCGGAGTACCGCGTGGTGCTCCCCGACGGCCGCCTCCGGTGGATCGAGGCGCGCGGTCATGCGTTCGCCGACGAGCCCGACGGGCTGCCGGTGCGGCTCGTCGGCGCGTCGTACGACACGACCGACGCGCGCGAGGGCGACGCCCGGGTCGGACGCGTGCTGGAGGCGATGCCCTCGGCCTTCTTCCAGCTCGACCGCGACTGGCACTTCACCTACGTCAACTCCGAGGCCGAGAGGCTGCTGGGCTCGAGCCGTGTGCACCTGATCGGCACCGCCATCTGGGAGGCCTTCCCCTCGTCGGTCGGCAGCAGCTTCGAGACGCACTACCGCAGCGCGGTCGAGTCGGGTGAGCCGGTGACCTTCGAGGCCTACCACCCCGCGCCGCTGCGCGCCTGGTACGAGGTGCGGGCCTGGCCCTCGCCGGAGGGCCTCGCCGTCTACTTCGTCGACATCACCGCGCGTCGGGAGGCGCGCGCCGAGCTCGACCGCTCCGCGCACCGCCTGGCGCTGCTGGCCTCGGTGTCCGAGGCGCTCACGGCCACGCTCGACCCCACCGAGGGGGTCAGCAGGCTGGCCACCCAGCTGGTGCCCGAGCTGGCCGACTGGTGCCTGGTCACGCTGGTCGAGGACCCCAACGCCACCGACTGGCGACGCGGGCTGCGCGATGTCGGCTGGTCGCACCGCGACCCCGACATGGCGCAGACGCTGCGTGACTACGCCGGGCGGCGGCTGCAGGCCATGACCGACTCGTCCTACCTCGCCGAGGCGATCCGCGAGATGACGCCCGTGCTGATGGGGTCCTCGGCCACCGAGGCCGTCGCCGCCGTCCTCGTGCCCGGGGTGGCGCGCGACCGGCTGCGCGAGCTCGCCCCGTTCTCCGCGGTGATCGTGCCGTTGCGGGCCCGCGGGCGCACGGTCGGCGTGGTGAGCGCGTTCCGCGGCATCCATCGCACGGCGTTCGCAGCGGAGGACGTGTCCCTCCTCGAGGACATCGGCGCCCGGGCCGCGCTGGCACTGGACAACGCCCGCCTCTACGAGTCGCAGCGCGACGTCGCCGAGGCGCTGCAACGCAGCATCCTGACCGCGCCGCCCCGGCGCGAGGGCCTACAGGTGGTCACCCGCTACACGCCCGCCGGCGACGTGGCCCGCATCGGTGGCGACTGGTACGACGCGTTCCTCCAGGGCGACGCGAGCGACGGGGCGCAGGACGTGGTGGTCGTGGTCGGCGACGTGGTCGGCCACGACGTCGAGGCCGCCGCCGCGATGGGGCAGGTCCGCGGGCTGCTCCGCGGCATCGCGGTCCACAGCGGCGACGCTCCCGCCGCGATCCTCTCGGGCCTCGACACCGTCATGGAGTCCCTCCAGCTCGAGACGACGGCCACCGCCGTGGTGGCGCGCTTCGAGCAGGCGCCGGCGACGCGCGGCCGGACGGGACGCGCGCTGCTGCGCTGGTCCCACGCCGGGCACCCGCCGGGCCTGCTGGTCGACCCCGACGGGACCGTCACCCGGCTGGTCGACGACGACGCCAACGACCTGCTGCTCGGCTTCGACCCCGCGGCCGACCGCCACGAGGGGGCCGTGGCCCTGCAGCCCGGGGCGACGCTGGTCCTCTACACCGACGGCCTCGTCGAGCGACGCGACCGCGACATCGACGACGGCATCCAGTCGCTCATGCGGCTGCTGGCCGACGTCTGCCCCACCACGTCCGACCTCGACGAGCTGTCCGACCGGCTGCTGGAGTCCATGGCGAGCGACGAGCAGGAGGACGACATCGCCCTGCTGGTCGTCCGCTGGGCGCCCGAGGGCCCCTGAGGCCGAGCCCGCGTCGGGTCAGGAGTTGTAGCGCACCAGGGTGATCACGACGAAGATCAGCGCGATCAGCGCGATCACCCCGATGACGGCCAGGATCGGCGTCACCTTGGGTCGTGGACCGGGGGCGTTGAGGGGCTGGTTGGTGGTCGGGCGCTCGCGATCGTCCATGGTCCAGCCGTACCCACTCCTCCACCAGCCATGCCGCGACGTTGCGCGCCGCGCGGCCGTCGTCGATCGGCGCACCGTCGAGGATGACCTGACCGTCTCCCGCGAAGCCCCGCAGTGCGTGCACCGGGTCCGTGCGTCAGCCGGACGGGTCAGTCGTCGCGCAGCGCTCGGTGCTGGTCGACGTTCCGCCCCGCGTCCGGGTCCGGCACCGGATCCGTGTCGACGCTGGCGACCGTCTCGTCGAGCCGCACGCCGGGTGAGAGGGTCTCGTCGCCGGGACCATCGTGGCGTCGTTCCATGTGCCGACCCTAGTCGAGCGACGCGTGGTCCGCTCCCCGGCGGACCGATGTCGTCCGGCACGAGAATCGCCGTGCGCGGGAGTGTCGGCCCCCGCCGCTAGCGTCCCGCCCATGGCCGCACCGATCGCGATCTCGCTCGCTGCACTCGTGCGCGACGGCTCGGTGCTCCTGGTGCACCGCCACCCCTCACGTCGGCGGTATCCGAACTGCTGGGACCTCGCCGGCGGGCATGTCGAGCCGGGCGAGCTGCCTCATGAGGCCGTCACGCGGGAGTGTCTCGAAGAGCTCGGGGTCCACGTCCACGAGCCCCGACCCATACCGCTGACCGTCAGCGACCCCGCACTCGACGTGCACGCGTTCCTCGTCACGCGCTGGGAAGGCGCACCCGTCAACGCTGCTCCCCTGGAGCACGACGACCTTCGCTGGTTCCGACCGGACGAGCTCGCCGACCTGACGCTCGCCCACGCCGCCAGCCTCTCGAGCATCCTGCACGCCATCCACATCGCAGCCGAGTAGCTGAGAGTGCGGACGCTTCCCAGGGCTGGGTGAGTCCTCGGGCCGCTGGGCGTGCGGTGCCCCCGTGCGTGCAGGTGGCCCCGCTACCGGGTGGGTGGCGGGGTGTGGGCCCGGTCATGGTCGGCGCGGGTGCGGGATGCCGGGTGGGCCGGGTGGGTCCGGCTCGTCGATGCGGCTGGTGCCGGATTCGTCGCGGCGGTAGCGGTGGCCGCGCGGTGACGTCCACTCGAACGTGGCGGGCGCGGTCATCTCGTAGCGCCAGGCGGTGTAGGTCTTGAGGCGGTGGTGGGACCGGCACAACGCGGCGAGGTTGTCGCTCTGCGTTGGCCCGGTCTGCGGCCTTCCGTCTGCGGCGGCGTCGTGGTCGTAGGGGATGACGTGGTCGATGTCGCAGCCCCTAGCGGGGCGGGTGCACCACGGGAACACGCACGTGCGGTCCCTCAGGACGACCTGCTCGCGCAGCCTGTCGGGGACCTTGTAGGCGTCGGTGCGGAGCTGGGTGTTGAGGTCGATGACCGGCTTGATGGTGACCTTGGTGCGCGAGTCGGCGCACCAGACGCGGATGTGGTCGAGCAGCACGAGCCGCTGGCGCTCCTCGAGCCGCCCGGTGGGACCGAAGACGGTGGCGTCACCGGAGAACGTCGCGTCGAAGTGGGCGTGCAGCACCACCTCCCGAGCGACCGGCAGTCCGTCAGCGGTGCGCGTGGTCGCGGTGCCCTGGTGGTGCAGGTCGAGTGCCGTCTGGGTGCGCGCGAGGTCACCGAGTGCCGCGGACCGTCTGGCATCGAGCGGCTCGACCGAGCCGAGCGCGGCAAGCGTGGCGGCGCCGTGGGCCAGTGCCCGGTCGAGGTCGAGGGCGTCGGCCATGTCGAGCTCGGCCTCGAACCGCATCGTGCCCGCGAAGTGGACCTCCTGGTCGTGGAGGGTGGCGTGGCGGGGGTCGACGTAGAGGTAGCCGTCCTCCGGATCGGAGGCCGGGTCGGGGACGGCGAGGTCGAATCGCTTGATGGTCTCGGCGACGAGCCGGTCGAGCTGCGCCGGCCCGATGCGTCCGGCGACGGCGGCGACCTGGGCGTCCACGAACGCAGCTGCCTCGACCGTCAGCGACGGCGTCGCGTGGATCGTGGCCTCGGCGACCGCCCGGGCCCGCCACGCCGGCACCCGCCCGGCGTGGACCTGGGCCCACAACCGGGGCAGGCGGTGGCGCAGCTCGAGGGCGTGGCCGATGAACCGCTTCGCCGACACCGTGGAGATGCCCAGGACGCTGCCGAGCTCGGCGACGCAGAACTCCGCGACCAGGGGCGTGCCCTCGCCTGCGATGGGCTCCTCGTGCTCACAGCCCGGCACGGTGAAGGAGGCCGCGGAGTGGATCGACTCAGGCGGGTGCAGGTCGGCCCACTGGGCCGCCGTGACGAGCAACGCGGCCGCGGCCCGCTCCTCTGCTGTCTTCTGCTCCCGCGCGAGAGCGAGCAGGCCAGAGGCGGTGAGGTCATCGACCTCACCCGCTTGCTGCCTCGCCAGTGCCCCGATCATGTGTTCGATTGTACCGTCGACCACCGACAACCGAGACGCCGTCACAAATCCGTGGAGGACCGACAGGCGCCGGTCGCCGCGATCACACCAATCACGGCAAGGAGCGTCGCTACACGCTGGGTCGTGGCCGGGTGCGTCGAGGGGCTGGTTGACGGTCGGGCGCTCGCGCTCGTCCATGGTCCAGCCCTACGCACTCCCCCATCAGCCAGGCCGCGCGGCAATGCGTCGCTGGGCTCCTCAGGCCCCGAGCGGACACTGGGCAGTGAGCCGGACGGTTTCCCCGCGCCCTCGGGGCTGCCGAGGGCGGGACGTTCAGCCCGGATCGGGGGTCACTTGAAGGCGTTGCGTGCGGCCTTGACAGCGACCTCGTAAGCGAACTGCTCGCCGTACTCGGACGACAACTGGTCGACCAGCCCTGCCTCCGAGGAGACGAGACCGTTCTCCAGATACGACTTCGCCGAGTCGTTGGCCTCCTGCTGCCAGTTCACCGTCAGCCGCTCCCCGTCGAGGGTGAGGGTGCCGGACTCGATCTGCTTGATGGCGAACTCGGCGTCCTTCGGCTTGATCTGCTCGCCGTACTCGCTGGTCAACTGGTCGTACAGACCGGCACGGGAGAAGTCCATGTTGTCGAGGTAGGAAGCAGCGGCCCGGATCGCGGCCTCCTGCGCCGGGGTGAACTCCGGCTCCGGCTCCTCGGTCGGCTCGGGCTCGGGCTCCTCGGTCGGCTCGGACTTCTCTTCAGACGTCTCCTCGGAGGAAGCCGCCTCCTTCTTGTCCGTGTCACTCGATTGGCTGGAGGAGTCCTCCTTTGCAGTCGTGTCCGTGTCGTCGCCACCGCCGCCGAGTGCTCCGGCAATGATGAAGATGAGGACGAGCCCGGCGGCCCCCCAGCGCTTCTTCTTGTACCAGGGGCGCGTCGCCTTGGCGTACGCCTGTGCTGCCTTTGCGTTCGCCTTGGCGGTCTTGTGCGGGTTCGGGTCCCCCATGCTTGTGCTCATGCACCGAAGGTAAAGACAGCGGACTGGCCCAGTCCTGAGATTGAGCAAACTGAGACCAGCGACTCATCCCAGTCCGGATTCCTCGGTCCCGAGCGATCACCAGTTGTGCCAGTCCTCCTCGCAGGGCACGACGGCAGCCCACACCCGAGCAAGATGGCCGTGCGCTCGCTGCGCGGCGACGTCCAGCCAGTTCATCTCCGTCGGGGTCAGCGGGGTGGCGTTGCCGCGCCCACGTTTCACCGAGCGGACGACGATCGTCGTCGGGTCCTGACCCATCTCCACCAGACCGTGGGCGAGCAGGTGGCGCACGTCGAAGGCGCGCTTGAGGACCGGGAGGAGCGTGGGGAACCAGTCCGTCAGTTCGCGCTCGTCCAGCAGGTCGCCCAGCAGTTGGAGGCGGACGGGGATCGGCAGACGCCAGTACACGTCCGCCTGCAGTTGTGCCGCGACGCGCACCGACCTAGCCGCCGCCACAGCCAGCACCTCGTTAATCCCCTGCTCCAGTACGACGCAGTCCTCTAAGAGTTGAGCCCGTACTTCCTGGAGCGCCATGCGGCGGAGCCTCACTCGCGCACCCTGAGGTACGCCTCGCGCTGGGCATGTTCGGCGTCATCGGACACTCGTGCAGCGTAGGGCCCCGTGCGCAACCCGCACGGCTTCCGTCAATAAGAACGACTGCTGGGCGGGGCTGGAATCTAGATCTTGTTTGGCACGGGTATGGCATGAGAAAACCCGCAGGTCAGGGAACCTTGTCCTGACCTGCGGGTTTGGAAGTGGGCGATACTGGGTTCGAACCAGTGACCTCTTCGGTGTGAACGAAGCGCGCTACCACTGCGCCAATCGCCCGAGCTCGCCAGAACGTTATCCCATCCGGCGCCCGGACCCGGAATCGGGTCAGGAACCGGTGCCGACGCCGCTCCGGTCGTCGCCCGTCTTGCGGCGCGCGCGCACCTCGCGGCGCAGCTCGTCGGCCATCTCGGGGTGCCCGTGGAAGCGGCGGTAGCTGTAGACGATGAGCCCGATCGCGATGAAGGCGGACGCGACCTGCGTCACTCCGGTCCAGATGCCGCCGGGCAGCCACCACCCCTCCGAGACCGGCCACCACTCGGGCGCGGGGGGCTTGACGATCCACAGCACGCCGCACGCAGCGAGCACCAGGGCGCCGAGGCAGGACGCGACGATGCGCGTCCGGGTCTCGACGCTCTCGGCGGCGCCGATCATGGCCCGCAGCCGCACCGGCTCGACGCGGCGCTCCGCCCACGTGTACTGGTGGGACAGCAGGGCCAGCCCCGCGAAGATCCCGAGCAGGCCGGGGCCGGGTAGGAAGAGAGCCGCCACCCCGAGGACGAGCAGGGTCCAGCCGAGCGTCTCCAGTACGACCCGCTTGGCTGCCCGTGTCATAGGAGAAACCTACCTGCTCGGCCCAGTGCCCCTTTCGCAGGCGAAAACGGTGGATACCGTCAAGGTCGTCACGAGCCTCCATCAAGATCCGGTCTGGACCGGTATGGGTCATATTTCTGCGTTTTGCCTCACAAGCGCCCCGCGATGGCGTCTCATGAGCACGCACCCCGGGGAAAACTCTCGCCCCGGAGACCACAAGGAGTCTCGATGAACATCTCCGGAAGCGGGCACACCCTGTCCGACGTCGCGTTGGACATCACCGTCGAGTGCATCGACGACCGCGGCATCCGCCACGAGATCGACACCGTGCTCAGCTATGCCGGCTCGGACCCCTTCGCCGTCGCGATGACCTTCGTCACCTCCGACGGCAACCTCGTGTGGACCTTCGGCCGGGACCTGCTGATCCGCGGCACCGAGTCGCCTGCCGGGGACGGCGACGTCCACGTCTCCCCCGCCAGCAGCCTCAGCGGCCGCGCGATGGTGTCGATCGAGCTCAGCTCCCCCGACGGCCACCTCGTCCTGCTGGCCCGCGCGTCGGACGTCCTGGACTTCCTCGCCCGCACCGTCGCCGTCATCGCGCCCGGCGCCGAGTCCGACTCCTTCGACGCCGACCTGCTCATCAGCCAGCTGCTGGCCTCCTGACGCCCCTGTCACACCGGGGCGTGCTGGGCGACCCAGCTCGCGTGCAGGCCCGCGTAGACGCTGCCCGCCTGCGTGACCAGCTCACGGTGGGGTCCGCGCTGCACCACACGACCCTTGTCGACCACGATCACCTCGTCGGCGCTCTCCGCGGTGGAGAGCCGGTGGGCGATCGTGACGGACGTGCGTGACTGCATCAGCCGCTCCAGGGCGCGTCCGATCTGCATCTCCAGCGCCGGGTCGACCGCGCTCGTCGCCTCGTCGAGCACGAGCAGGTCGGGGTCGGCCAGATGGGCGCGGAGCAGCGCGACGAGCTGCCGCTCGCCGGCCGACAGCGACTCGCCGCGCTGGCCCACCTGGGTGTCCAGGCCGCGCGGCAGGCCGGCAAGCCAGTCGTCGATGCCGAGCTCGACCGCGGACGCACGGATCTCGTCCTCGGTGGCGTCGAGCTTGCCGTAGCGCACGTTGGCGGTGATGGTGTCGTCGAAGAGGAAGCCCTCCTGCGGCACCAGCACCACGCTGCGCCGCAGCGATCGCGCGTCGACGCGGCGTACGTCGATCCCGTCGAGCAGCACGGCCCCGTCGACGGGGTCCATCAGGCGGGTGAGCAGCTTGGCGAAGGTCGACTTGCCAGAGCCCGTCTCCCCCACGATCGCCACCCGCGTGCCCGCGGCGATCGCGAGGTCGATGTCGCGCAGCACCGGCGGGCCGCCGGGGTAGGCGAAGCTCACGTCGGCGAACCGGACGTCGATCGGGCCGCGCGGCAGCACCTCGCCGTCGTCGCCCGGGTCGACCAGGTCGGCCGGGGTCTCCAGGATGCCCAGCACCCGGCGCCAGCTGGCGATGGCGTTCTGGGCGTCGGTGAGGATCTGGGTGCCCATCTGCACCGGACCCACGAACAGGGTCACCAGGAAGGCGAAGGCGAGCACCTTGCCGGGCGTGATGTCGCCGGCGAAGCCGAGGAGCACGCCGATCACGATCACGCCGGCGTTGGCCAGGCCGGCCGACAGGCCGCCCAGGGAGAACGACGTGACGGTGTAGGTCTGCGCGTGGGTGTAGGCGTCCTGCCAGTCCTTGATCGCGGTGTCGATGCGCGCCTGGGTGCGGTCCTCGACGCCGTAGGAGCGGACGACCGCCGCACCGACGACCGGCTCGGAGATGGCGCCGAGCAGCACACCCACCTGGTGCCGCACGACGGTGTAGGCGGCCGACAGCTTCTTCTGGAACCAGCGGATGGAGAGGAACAGGGGCGCGAACGCCAGCCAGACGACCAGCGCGAGCTGCCAGCTGTAGACCACCATCAGCACGGTCGCCACCAGCATCTGGCCGATGCTGACCACGAAGATGAGCCCGCCGAAGACCAGGAACTGGCTCACCTGGTCGACGTCGCTGGTCACCCTCGAGACGAGGGCGCCGCGGCGCTCGGTGTTCTGCGTCAGCAGCGGGAGGTCGTGGACGTGGCGGAACGCCCTCGTGCGCAGGGTCGCGAGACCGCGCTCGGAGGTGGTGAACAGACGGCTCGTCATCTTGTAGGACGCCCAGCTCGTTGCGACGATCGCGATGGCGGCCACCACGCCCATCCACACGACGAAGTCGAGGCGCGGCCCGCCGGGACCGTTGAGGCCACGGTCGAGCGTCTGCTGCACCGCGATCGGCACGACGACCTGACCGCACGAGGCGATGACGGCGTAGACCAGGGTGCGGCCCAGGCCCTCGCGCAGCTCGGGCGAGTACTTCATGCCGAGCCGGATGGTGGCGAGGGCGCCGATGTCGGCACCGCTGTCCATCTGGGTGCCGGCCGTGGCCGGAGCGGTCGTGGTGCTCATCGCGTGCTCCCCTCGGCGTGGTCGGGACCGGCCGCGGCGCCGGGCGCCGCCCCCGGCGAGGTCTCGGCGGTCTCGGGTGCGGTCTCGGGCGCGGCCTCGTAGGCGTTGACGAGGTGGGCGTAGGCGGGGCTGGTGGCGAGCAGCTCGGCGTGGGTGCCGCGCCCCACGATCCGCCCCTCGTCGAGGTGCACGACCTCGTCGGCGAGCGAGATCGTCGCCTTGCGGTAGGCCACCACGACCAGGGAGGCGGCCGCTGCGTCAGCCGATCCGTCAGCCGGTCCGTCGCCCGATCCCTCGTGGTCGCCGGGCGAGCGGTCGTCGCGCAGCGAGGCGAGGATGCGGGCCTCGACCTCGGGGTCGACCGCGGAGGTGGCGTCGTCGAGGATCAGCAGCCGCGGGCGGCGTACGAGCGCCCGGGCGAGGGAGAGTCGTTGCCGCTGGCCTCCGGACAGCGACGTGCCGCGCTCGCCGAGCCGGGTGTCGAGCCCCTCGGGCAGGGCGGCGACGAAGCCGTCGGCCTGCGCGGTGCGCAGCGCCGCCCACACCTCCGCGTCGGGCACGTCCGCGCCGAGGGTGACGTTGCCCCGGACCGTGTCGTCGAACATGAACGCGGTCTGCGGCACGAGCGCGACGTCGCGCGGCAGCTCGCCCTTGCGCAGCCCGCGCAGGTCCTGGCCGTCGAGGCGGATCCGGCCGGCGTCGGGGTCGACCAGGCGGGTCATCAGGCTGGTGAGGGTGCTCTTGCCGGACGCGGTGGCGCCGACGAGGGCCACGATGCGTCCGGGGCGGACGTCGAAGTCGACGCCGCGCAGCAGCGGCGCGTCGGCGTCGTAGGAGTAGTGGAGGTCCTCGACCTCGAGGAGTGCCCCGCCCGTGGCGTCGCGGGGCAGCTCGTCGGAGCCGAACGCCATGCTGCCGGTCGCGTCGAGCACCGCCTTGGCACGGCGGTAGCCCACGACCGATCGCGGGAACTCGCCGAGCAGCCAGCCGATGGCGCGGATCGGGAAGGACACGATGGTCAGCAGGTAGGCGACGGTGACCACGTCGCCGGGGTCGGTGGCACCGCTGGAGACCCTGGAGACGCCGACGGCCAGCACGACGAGCACGCCGAGGCTGGGCAGGCTGGCCAGGGTCGGGTCGAAGACGGCCCGGATGCGCCCGGCGCGGATGTTGGTGTCGCGCAGCTCCTCGGCCTTGGCGCGGAAGCGGTCGGTCTCCTCGACCTCACGCCCGAGCGTCTTGACGACCATCGCGCCGTCGAAGGACTCGTGCGCGATCTCGCTGACCTCGGCCCGCAGGCCCTGCGCGCGGGTCATCAGCGGTGAGGAGTAGTGCTGGTAGAGCAGGTTGGCGACGACCACGGCGGGGAAGACCAGCAGGCCGACCAGCGCCATGACGACGTCGGCGACGAACATCTGCACGACGGCGATGACCATCATCACGATCGTGCCCAGCGCCATCGGCAGGGGCATGATCGGCGCCCACGCCGCCTCGACGTCGGAGTAGGCGTTGGAGAGCAGCTGGCCCGTGGGGTGCCGCTGGTGCCACTCCATCGGCAGCGAGAGGTATTGGCGGGTGACGCCGCGGCGGGTGTGCGACTGCATCCGGTAGTACATGATGCCGCCGCCGAGGCGGCGCGCGACGATGCCGACCGCGCGCAGGATCGCGACCGCCATGAACAGCGCGACCACCCACAGCAGCATGTCGGTGCCGATCTCGCCGGTGTCGAAGGCGGGGATCAGGACGTGCTCGGTGGCCCACCCGAGCACCCAGGCGTCGGCCACCGTGAGGACGCCGAACAGCACCGCGCCCAGCGTCGCGACCGTGAACACCGTGGGCTCGCGCTTGATGCCGACCCACAGGACCCGGAAGCCGTCGAGAGTGGTGGTGCCCCGCAGCTTCGCGTCCTCGCCCACAGGTGTCGCCCGCCTCCTCGTCGTGATCCGCGTCTCGCGGGTCGGTTGCTCACAGCAACCGCCCAACCTGGCAAGGCTATTCCTCGGCACTGACAGCGGACGAATCAGTACGCCGCTGCACGCCCCCGCTCAGGAGGCGCGGATGCGGGACAGGAACGCCCGGGTGCGCTCCTGCTGCGGGTCGCCGAGCACCTGATCGGGGCGCCCCCGTTCGTGGATGTGACCGTCGTGCAGGAAGCACACCTCGTCGGCCACGTCGCGGGCGAACGCCATCTCGTGGGTGTTGAGCAGCATGGTCACGCCCTCGGCCTTGAGCTCGGTGAGCAGGTCGAGGACCTCGCCGACCAGCTCGGGGTCGAGCGCGCTGGTCACCTCGTCGAGCAGCATCAGGCGGGGGTTGGCCACGAGCGCACGCGCGATGGCCACCCGCTGCTGCTGGCCGCCGGACAGGTCGTCGGGGCGGGCCGTCGCCTTCTCGGCCAGGCCGACGCGCTCGAGCATCGCCAGCCCGCGCGACCGGGCCTCCCGGGCATCCACCCCGTGCACCAGCCGCAGCGCCAGCGTCACGTTGCCGACGACGTCGAGGTGCGGGAAGAGGTTGTAGGCCTGGAACACCATCCCCATCCGCGAGCGGACCTTGTCGCCGTCGACGCGCGGGTCGGTGATGTCGCGCCCCTCGAAGGTGATCACGCCGTCGTCGACGACCTCGAGGAGGTTGACGCAGCGCAGGAGGGTGGACTTGCCCGATCCGGACGCGCCGATGAGGACGACGCACTGCCCGGGCTCGATGGTCAGGTCGACGTCGCGCAGCACCACGTGGTCGCCGAACGACTTGCGGACGCCGGCGAGGCGCAGGAGCTCGGTGGGAGCGTTCACAGAGGTCCTCCTGCTCCGTGGTAGCCCTTCTTGCGGGCGTAGCGGTCGGTGAGCCGTGCCATCGGGATGGTCAGGCAGCAGAACAGCACGCCCGCCACGACGTAGGGCGTGTAGTTGAAGTCGAGCGCGGTCTCGATCTGCGCCCGACGGATCGCGTCGGTCACGCCGAGCACCGCGATCAGGCCGGAGTCCTTCTGCAGCGAGACGAGGTCGTTCATCAGCGGCGGGATGACCCGACGCCAGGCCTGGGGCAGCACGACGTGGCGCAGCGTCTGGCCGTAGGTCAGTCCCATCGACCGGCCCGCCAGCCGCTGGCTGGGGTGCACCGACTCGATGCCGGCGCGGAAGACCTCCGCGACGTAGGCGGAGTAGGAGAGCACCAGCGCGGTGCCGCCCCAGAACAGCGGCGAGGTGGGGAGCCCCTGCAGGCTGAGGGCCGGGCCGCCGAAGCCGAGCAGGAAGATCACCAGCAGCAGCGGCAGCCCGCGGAACACGTCGACGTACGCCGTGCCGAGCAGCCGCAGCGGGAACGCGACCGGGCCGCGCAGGGTCCGCACGATCGCGACCGTCAGGCTGACGACCAGGATCAGGATCCAGCACACGACCATGACCCGGATGTTGAGCCAGAGCCCGTCGAGCACCGCGGGGAAGGACGAGACCGCCTTGTCCCAGTCGAAGTAGGTCTCGCGGACGCGCTCCCAGCCGGGTGAGCCGACGACGGCGGCGCCGATCGCGCCGAGTAGCAGCAGGGTGCTGCCCGCCGCGATCACGGCGCTGCGCAGGGTGCGGCGCCTCCGCCAGTCGTCACGCTCGAGCTGGACCGCGGAGGGAAGCCACCCCCCAGGCGCCTCGTCGGCGACCCGGTCCGTCATCAGGACAGCTCGGGAGCGCCCTGCTGGGCCAGCCACTCCTGGCCGATCTGGTCGAGGACGCCGTCCTCGCGCAGGGTGTCGACGGCCGCCGAGACGCACTCGGTGAGCGGGCTGTCCTTGGCCAGCACCGCGCCGAACTGCTCCGGCTCGCCCTCCGCGAGCGGCAGCTGGCCGACGATGGTGCCGTCGTCGAGCTGGACGGCCGTCATGTAGTAGGCGGTGGGCAGGTCGACGACGATGCCGTCGATCTGACCGTTCTTGAGCGCCTGCACGGCCTGGTCGTTGGTGTCGAAGACCGCGGGGTCCTGCGAGGGCTGGATCTGGTCGGTGATCGCGGTGTAGCTCGTGGTGCCGACCTGTGCGCCGAGCTTGGCGTCGGCCAGGTCGGCCAGGCTGGTGGCGCCCTCGATGGCGCTGCCCTCGTTGGTGATCACGGTCTGCACGACGTCGTAGTAGCCGGAGGAGAAGTCGACGGCCTTGCGGCGGGCCTCGGTGATCGAGACCTGGTTGATGTCGAGGTCGAACTCCTTGGGCCCGGGCTGGACCACCTTGTTGAACGGGACCGCGACCCAGGTGACCTGGTCCTCGGTGTAGCCGAGCTGCTCGGCGACGGCGTAGGCCACGGCGGACTCGTAGCCCTCGCCGTTGGCCGGGTCGTTGTCGACGAACCACGGCTCGTAGGCCGGGTCGTCAGTCGCGATCGTCAGGGTGCCTTCGGAGACGGTCTCGAGGGTCTCGGGCGTGCACGCGTCGGCGCTCGCGGAGTCGGCGGACTCGGAGGCGTCCGAGGTCGCGTCGGTGGCGGTGTCGCCCTCGTCGGTCGGGGCGCAGGCGGTGAGCGCGACCGTGGCGGTCGCGAGGGCGGCGATGGCGAGGTGGCGCTTCGCCACGCGCCGGGGCGTCTTCAGCATGGCCGAATCCTACGACTCCGGGTGGGCCGTCCTGACCGTATGACCGGCCGTGGACAGGCCGGCCTTGACCTCGCCGATGCTGAGGGTGCCGAAGTGGAAGACCGTCGCCGCGAGCACGGCGTCGGCTCCCGCCTCGACGGCCGGCGGGAAGTGCTCGACCGCCCCCGCTCCCCCGCTCGCGATGACCGGGATGCTCACCTCGCGGCGTACGGCCCTGATCAGGTCCAGGTCGAAGCCGACGGTCGTGCCGTCGGCGTCCATCGCGTTGAGCAGGATCTCGCCCGCGCCCAGCTCGGCGGCGCGCACGGCCCACTCGATCGCGTCGAGCCCGGCGCTCCTGCGACCGCCGTGGGTGGTCACCTCGAATCCGCTCTGCGTGCCGGTCGCCCGACGGGCGTCGACGCTGAGGACGAGCACCTGGTTGCCGAATCGGTCGGCGATCTCGGCGACCAGCTCCGGGCGGTTGATCGCAGCCGTGTTGACCGCGACCTTGTCGGCGCCGGCACGCAGGAGGCGGTCGACGTCGGTCACGCTGCCCACCCCGCCGCCGACGGTGAGCGGGATGAAGACCTCCTCGGCGCAGCGGCTGACCACCTCCATGGTGGTGGCACGGCCCTCGTGGGAGGCGGAGATGTCGAGAAAGGTCAGCTCGTCGGCGCCCTCGGCGTCGTACAGCCGCGCCAGCTCCACGGGGTCGCCGGCATCGCGCAGCTCGGTGAAGTTGACGCCCTTCACCACCCGCCCGCCGTCGACGTCGAGGCACGGGATGACCCGGATCGCGAGGCTCATCGCTCCGCCAGCCTTCGTGCGCGCGCCGCCAGCGCGATGTCGACGATCTCCGAGCGCGGCTGGCCCTCCAGCTCGGCCAGCGGCACCCATCGCGCGTAGTCGGTCGAGCCGTCGACCTCGGTCGTGCCCAGCTCGCCACCCGTGATCGTGGCCTCGAAGACGAAGCGCTGCGACCTGAACGGGCCGTCGAAGGTCCGGCCCTGCGCCGTGAAGTGGTGCTCGGCCAGCAGGATGCCCGGCTCCACGTGGTAGCCGGTCTCCTCGAACACCTCACGGACGACGCCGTCCATGATCGACTCGTCGTAGTCGATGCCGCCCCCGGGCAGCGACCACTCGGGGTCGCTGTGCCCCTCGCCGTTCCACCACGCGAGCAGCGCGCGGTCCTGGTCGTCGACGATCAGGACGTACGCCGCCAGGCGGGTGTGGTACTCGAAGAACTCCATGCTCAGGCGCCCCTCGTCAGGGCGAGCGCGTCCTCGAGGGTGAAGCGGCCCTCGTAGAGCGCCGTGCCCGCGATGGCCCCCTCGACGCCCTCGTCGACGAGGCCCATCAGGGCGCGGATGTCGTCGAGCGTCGTGACACCGCCGCTGGCGACGACCGGTCGGTCGGTCGCGGCGCACACGTCGCGGAGCAGCTGGAGGTTGGGGCCCTGGAGCATGCCGTCCTTGTTGACGTCGGTGACCACGTAGCGCGCGCAGCCCTCGCCGTCGAGGCGCGCGAGAGTCTCGTAGAGGTCGCCGCCGTCACGCGTCCAGCCGCGGGCGGCGAGCGTCGTGCCGCGTACGTCGAGGCCCACCGCGACCCGGTCGCCGTAGGTCGCGATCGCCCGGGCGCACCACTCGGGCTGCTCGAGCGCCGCCGTGCCGATGTTGACCCGCCGGCAGCCGGCCGCCATCGCCGCCTCGAGCGACTCGTCGTCGCGGATGCCGCCGCTCATCTCGACCTGGATGTCGAGGGTGCCGACGATGCGGGCCTGCAGGTCGCGGTTGTGGCCGTGCCCGAACGCCGCGTCGAGGTCGACGAGGTGGATCCACTCCGCGCCGGCCTCCTGCCAGCGCAACGCCGCCTCGATCGGGTCGCCGAAGCGCTTCTCCGACCCGTCCACGCCCTGCACCAGCTGGACGGCCTGGCCGCCCTTGATGTCGACGGCGGGCAGGAGCTCGAGGTAGGGCTGCTCGGGGGTGCTGGGCATGGGTCGATCCTAGGATCGCCCCGCTCGCCCGCGCGTCGGCGGTGGTGGTGGCGAGACAGCCCGGCACGGCGGTGGGCCGCATTGATCGGTCCGCGCCCTCGGACACCCGGCACTGGCGGCATGCCGGTGACCCCGTCGATCGGCGTCGACGGGGTGCGGGGCGGGGTCATGGTCGCCCGGGCGGCTCGATCCGGGTGGTGCCGGTGGGGTCGCGCCTGAACCGGTGGCCGTGGGGGCTGGTCCACTCGAACGTGCCTGGCGCGGTGGTCTCGTAGCGCCAGGCGGTGTGGGTCTTGAGCCGGTGGTGCGACCGGCACAGGGCGGCGAGATTCTGCGTAGCCGTCGGCCCGGGCTGCGGTCTCCCGTCCGCGGCGGCGTCGTGGTCGAACTCGGTGACGTGGTCGATGTCGCAGCCGCGGGCGGGGCGGGTGCACCACGGGAACACGCAGGTGCGGTCCCGCAGAACGACTTGCTCCCGGATCCGGTCGGGGATCGCGTAGCCGGGCGCGGTGAGGTGGGCATTGAGGTCGATGACCGGCCTGATCGTGACCTTCGTGCGCGAGTCGGCGCACCAGTCCTTGACCTGGTCGAGCAGGACGAGCCGCTGGCCCTCCTCCAGCCGGCCGGTCGGACCGAACACGGTGGTGTCGCAGATCGTGGCGTCGAGGTGAGCGTGGAGCACGACCTCCCGCGCGACCGGCAGGCCGTCATCGGTCCGCGTCGCTGTGGTGGTCCGGGTGCCCTGGTGGTGGAGGTCGAGGGCGGTCTGGGTGCGGGCGAGGTCACCGAGGGCTGCGGCCCGTCGCGCGTCGAGCGGCTCGGGTGAGCCGAGCGCGGCCAGGGTCGCGGCGCCGTGCGCGAGCGCGCGGTCGAGGTCGAGGGCGTCGGCGAGGTCGAGCTCGGCCTCGAACCGCATCGTGCCGGCGAAGTGCACGTGCTGGTCGTGGAGGGTGGCGTGACGGGGGTCGTCGTCGAGGTAGCCGTCCTCCGGGTCAGCGGCCGGGTCCGGGGCGGCGAGGTCGAACCGCTTGATCGTCTCCGCGACCAGCCGGTCGAGCTGGGCCGGCCCCACCCGGCCGGCGACGGCGGCCACCTGCGCATCCACGAACGCCGCGGCCTGAACCGTCAGCGACGGTGTCGCGTGGATCGTGACCTCGGCGACCGCCCGCGCCCGCCACGCCGGCACCCTGCCGGCGTGGACCTGCGCCCACAACCGCGGCAGCCGGTGGCGCAGCTCCAAAGCGTGCCCGATGAGCCGCTTCGCCGACACCGTCGCGACGCCAAGCACCGAGCCGAGCTCGGCGACGCAGAACTCCGCCACCAGTGGCGTGCCCTCGCCCGCGATGGGCTCCTCGTGCTCACAGCCCGGCACGGTGAACGACGCCGCGTGGTGGATCGACTCCGGCGGGTGCAGGTCGGCCCACCGCGCCGCCACCTCGAGCAGATCGGCCGCGGCGCGCTCCTCCGCAGCCTTGCGCTCCCGCGCGAGCGCGAGCAGACCACCGGCGGTGAGGTCCACGACCCCACCCACCTCCGGCCTTGCCAGCGCCTCGATCATGTGTTCGATTGTACCGTCGACCGCTGACACCGGCACTGACGTCTCCACATCCAGCTTCGCGGCACGAGCGGGACGGGTGCCGCGGCGGCTAGCGTGGGCGGGTGATCGGCGACCGGTGGGGCGTCAGGCCCGAGGAGGTACGGCGCAGCTACGGCTGTGACGCCTTCGTGGCGGCGCCGACGATGCAGGCGTGGCGCGGCGTCACGGTGGACGCGGAGCCGGCGACTGTGTGGTCCCGGCTGAGGCAGGTGCGCCTCGCGCCCTACTCCTACGACCTGCTCGACAACCTCGGGCGGAGGTCGCCGCGCGAGCGCCTCGACGTGCCCGAGCCCCGCGTCGGCGACCCGTTCACCCGCGCGCTGGGTGGTGACCAGGGACGGGTGCTGGCGGTCGTGCCCGGCCGCGAGCTGACGGCGACGATCATGGGCGCACACCTGACGTACGCCGTCGCGCCGGGTCCCGACGGCACCCGCCTGCTGCTCAAGGTGGTCGCCGCGACGCCCCACTGGGTGGCCCCGCTGCTGTCGGTGGGCGACCTGGTGATGGCGCGCCGGCAGCTGCTGACGCTCAAGCGGCTCGCCGAGGACGATCAGCGCCAGACGGGGGCGACCTCGCGGCGGTAGCGGCGGGCGACCACCCGGGTCATCACCGTCACCACCGGGCCCGGGATCGCGGCGCGCAGCGACGACAGCTCGCGCTCGCCCGCACCGTCCTGCATCCAGGCGAGGGCGTTGGCGGCGTCGACGGCGCTGGCCGGTCGCAGCTTCTTGGTCAGCGCCCTGAACTCCGGGTCGTCGTGGAGGGCCCCCATCGGGCCCTCGACGTCGCGCTCCTCGTGGTCGAGGTGGCCGTTGATGACCTCGCGGGCGCGGGCCACCTCGTCGGCGGCGGCCGTGGCGTTGACGGCTGTGGGGGCGGCGACAACGGCGTCGAGGCTGGTGGAGACCGCGGCCAGGGCCTGCTTCATCGCGACGTGCTCGGCCTCCATCTCCTCGAGCAGGGTGAGGTCGAAGCCGCGCGACTCGAGGAACGGCCACACGTGCTCGTCCTCGGCCTCGTGGTGGTGGGTCAGCTCACGCTGCAGGTTGCGCCAGGCGGTCCGGATCTGCGCGGCCCGCGCCGCGTCGCCCTCGCTGAGCTCGCGCAGCGCCTGCTCGGTGCGGGAGACGTCGCGGCGCACGGCGGCATGGATGATCTGGTTCATGCTCAGCTGCTCGGTCACCCCGCGAAAGTAGACCCGCCGACGACCCCGCCGCGACCCAGTTTTCGGGGATCCTCAGTGCTGAGGGCGCCGGCGCAGCAGGTGGCGCACCAGCACCGCCGTCGCCGCCACGGCGGCCAGCACGCCCAGCAGCGCCCACGGCCGGCTGCCGCCCCAGAACGTCTCCACCACCGCGATCCCCACCGTGAGGTAGACCCCCGCCCAGATCAGGGCGCCGAGGAACAGGGCGGGCACGTAGCGGCGCAACGGCATCCGCAGCGTGCCGGCCGCGAGGTTGACGGCCGTCTGCACGCCCACGGTGAGGAAGCACAGGGTGACCGCCGGTGCGCCGAAGCGGCGTACGACCTCCTCGCCGCGCGCCAGCCAGGCGTTGTCGAGCGACCAGCGGCGTCCCGCGGCGCCGCGTGCACCGCGCCCGACCAGGTAGGTCCCTCCGGCCCGGCAGAAGGCCACGACCACGAGGAACGCATAGAGGGGGACGACGGGCCAGTCGGGCACGCGGTCATCCTCCCAGCCGCGCCGGCCTAGCCCGTCGGGAGGGACGCGACCCAGTTGCGCAGCAGCGCGGCACCGGCGTCGCCGGACTTCTCGGGGTGGAACTGCGTGGCCGAGAGCGGGCCGTTCTCCACCGCGGCCACGAACCGGTCGCCCCCGTGCTCGGCCCAGGTGACCAGCGGCGCCGTGGTGCGGTCGTTGGTGACCAGCTCCCACTCGCGCACGCCGTAGGAGTGCACGAAGTAGAACCGCTCGTCCTCGATGCCGCCGAAGAGGCGCGACCCCTCGGGCACCTCGACGGTGTTCCAGCCCATGTGCGGCACCACGTCGGCCTGCAGCCGGTCGACGGTGCCCGGCCACTCGTCGCAGCCGGCGGTCTCGACCCCGTGCTCGACCCCCCGCGCGAAGAGGATCTGCATGCCCACGCAGATGCCCAGCACCGGGCGTCCGCCCGCGAGGCGACGGCCGATGATCCGCTCGCCCTTGATCTCGCGCAGGCCGGCCATGCACGCGGCGTACGCCCCCACACCGGGCACCACGAGACCGTCGGCGGCCAGCGCGGTGTCGAAGTCGCTCGTCAGCGTGACCCGTGCCCCGGCGCGCTCGACCGCCCGCACGGCCGAGCGGAGGTTGCCCGAGCCGTAGTCGAGGACGACGACGTCGGGAGCGGTCACAGGCTGCCCTTGGTGGAGGGCACGCCGGTCTCGCGCGGGTCGATCGCGACCGCGTCGCGGAAGGCGCGGGCGAAGGCCTTGAACTGGGCCTCCACGACGTGGTGCGGGTCGCGGCCGCCGAGCACCCGCACGTGGAGCGCGAGGTGGGCGTGGAAGGAGATCGTCTCGAAGACGTGGCGGGTCAGCGAGCCCATGTAGGGCGCGCCGGTGCCGCCGATGGCGACGTACTGCTGGCCCTCCGGCTCGCCGGTGTGCACGCAGTAGGGACGGCCGGAGACGTCGACGACGGCCTGGACCAGCGCCTCGTCGAGCGGCACGGTCGCGTCGCCGAAGCGGCGGATGCCGGTCTTGGCGCCGAGGGCCTGCCGCAGCGCCTGGCCGAGCACGATCGCGGTGTCCTCGACGGAGTGGTGGGCGTCGATGTGGGTGTCGCCGGTGGTCGTCACCACGAGGTCGACCAGCGAGTGGCGGGCGAACGCGTCGAGCATGTGGTCGTAGAAGCCCACGCCCGTCGACACCTCGGAGCGGCCGCTGCCGTCGAGGTCGACCTCGACGAGCACGCTGGACTCCTTGGTGGTGCGCTCGATCTTCGCGGTGCGGCTCATGCCGGCTCCTCCATCTTGTCGTCCACCTTGTGGTCCGTCTCGTGGTCCGTCTGGTGGTCCGTGCCTCGGACCGTGTCGAGCAGGGCGCCCTTGAACGCTGCCATCTCCTCGGCCGTGCCGATCGAGACCCGCAGCCACCCGTCGGGCCCGGTCTCGCGGATCAGCACGCCGCGCTCGACCAGACCCTGCCAGACGGCGTGCCGGTCGGCGAACCTGCCGAACAGCGCGAAGTTGGCGTCGGAGTCGGCGACCTCGAAGCCCTGCTCGCGCAGCCACGCCACCGTCGCGTCGCGCTCGGCGCGCAGGTCGTCGACCCGGCCGAGCAGCTCGGGGGCGTGGCGCAGCGCCGCCAGCGCGGTCGCCTGGGTGACCGCTGAGAGGTGGTAGGGCAGCCGCACCACCCGGAGCGCGTCGCAGATCGCCGGGTCGGCGGCGAGGTAGCCCAGGCGCGCACCGGCCAGCGCGAAGGCCTTGCTCATCGTGCGGGTCACCACGAGGTTGCGGTGCGCGGGCAGCAGCTCCAGGGCGCTGGGGGTGCCGGCGCGGCGGAACTCGCCGTAGGCCTCGTCGACGACGACCAGCCCGCCGGGCTCGTAGGACGCCGCCGCCTCGCAGAGCATCGCGACGGCCTCGGGCGGCAGCGCCGTGCCGGTGGGGTTGTTGGGGCTCGGCAGCAGCACGATCGTGGGCCGGCGCTCCTCCACCAGCCGCCGGGCGGCGTCGAGGTCGATCGAGAAGTCGTCGGCACGGCGGCCGGCGACCCACTCGGTCATCGCGTCGCGGGCGTACTCGGGATACATCGAGTAGGTGGGCGCGAACGACAGCGCGACCCGCCCCGGACCCCCGAAGGCCTGCAGCAGCTGGAGCATCACCTCGTTGGACCCGTTGGCCGCCCACACCATCTCGGGCGTGATGCCCGAGCCGCCGGAGGTGTCGAGGTAGGCCGCGAGTGCCGTGCGCAGCTCGACGAACTCTCGGTCGGGATAGCGGTTGAGCGACACCGCGGCCCGGCCGACCGCCCGGGCGATGTCGGCCGCCGCCTCCGGCGAGGGGCCGTAGGGGTTCTCGTTGACGTTGAGCTGCACGGGCGCCTGCTCCAGCGAGAGCTGCGGCGCGCCGTAGGGCTCGATCCCCCACAGGTCGTCCCGCAGGGGCGGGAAGGGCGCGCTCATCGCTGCGAGCGGTCCGCGAACCGCGAGCTCACGCCGGCGCCGTGGCCGGGCAGGTCCTCCGCCTCGGCCAGGGTCACGACGTGGTCGGCGACCTCCGCGAGCGCCTCGCGCGTGTACTCCACGTGGTGCACGCGACGCATGAACGAGTGCACGCCCAGCCCCGAGGAGTGGCACGCGCAGCCCGCGGTGGGCAGCACGTGGTTGGAGCCGGCGCAGTAGTCGCCCAGCGCCACCGGCGACCAGGGTCCGATGAAGACCGCACCGGCGTTGCGCACGCGGGCGGCGACGCCGCGCGCGTCGCGGGTGTGGATCTCGGTGTGCTCGGAGGCGTAGGCGTTGACGACGTCGAGGCCCTGCTCGAGGTCGTCGACCAGCACGATCGCGGACTGCGGGCCGCCGAGTGCGGCCGCGACGCGCTCGCCGTGCCGGGTGGCGGCGACCTGCTTGCCGAGCTCGGCCTCGACCTCGTCGGCCAGCGAGGTCGAGTCGGTGACCAGCAGCGAGGCGGACGTGCCGCCGTGCTCGCACTCGGTGAGCAGGTCGGCGGCCACGAACGCGGGGTCGGCCGAGTCGTCGGCGAGCACGGCGATCTCGCTGGGACCGGCCTCGGAGTCGATGCCCACCACGCCGCGCAGCAGGCGCTTGGCGGCGATCACGTAGAGGTTGCCGGGACCGGTCACCAGGTCGACCCGGCGGCAGGGGCCCGCGCCGTGCGCCAGCATGGCGATGGCCTGGGCGCCGCCGACGGCGTAGACCTCGTCGATGCCCAGCAGGGCGCAGCCGGCCAGGATCGTCGCGTCGGGCAGCCCCGTCTCACGGGTGGGCGGCGCGGCGACGCACAGCGACGGCACGCCCGCGACCTGGGCGGGCACGACGTTCATCACCAACGTCGACACCAGCGGCGCCAGGCCCCCGGGGACGTAGAGCCCGGCGCGGTCGACGGGGATGGAGCGGTGGGTGACGGTGGCACCGGGTGCCACCTCGACCACGGAGTCGGCCTCCACGTCGGCCTCGCTGGTGAGCCGGAGCCGGCGGATCGACTCCTCCAGCCCGGCCCGGACGGCGGGGTCGAGCGCCTCGAGGGCGTCTCGCAGGGCCGCGGGAGGCACCCGCGGGTCGGGCACGTCGACGCCGTCGAGCTCGAGGGTGAGCGCGCGGACGGCGTCGGCTCCCCCGGTCCGGACCGCCTCGATGATCGGCGCCACGACATGCGTGGCCGCCTCGACGTCGAACTCGGCGCGAGGCACGCTCGCGCGGTAGTCGACGGACGCCGCGTCGGCGCCCCTCAGGTCGATGCGACGGATCAGGGACATGCCCCGATTCTAGGTTCCTGGGCGGCACGACCCTAAGCGGCGCGTCCATCGTGGACAGCGGCCACTAGTGTCGTGGGTGTGAGCGATCCGATGCCGATGTTCCCGCTGAGCACCGTGGTGTTCCCGGGCATGGCCGTGCCGCTCCACGTCTTCGAGGACCGCTACCGGATGCTCGTGCGGCACCTCCTCGAGGTGGACGACCCGGCGGATCGGGTGTTCGGCACGGTCGCCATCCGGGAGGGCTACGAGGTCGGCGACCACGGCGCCCAGTCGGTCTACCGCGTCGGCTGCGTGCTGCAGCTCACCGAGGCCGAGCGCCGCGACGACGGCACCTTCGACATCGTGGCGGTGGCCCGCGAGCGGCTGGTGCTCGAGGAGATGCAGCGCGGCGCCGACTTCCCCCAAGGGCTGGCGGTGGTCCTGCCCGAGCCCGAGGTCGAGGTCCCCGCCGAGGTGCTCGACCGGGCCCGCGCGACCTTCACCGCGTTCCGGGCGGCCATGACGGAGCTGCAGGGCGACCCGTTCAGCGGCACCCTGCCGCGCGACCCCGACTACCTGGCCTGGACCCTCTCGGCGCTGGCCCCGCTCCCGATGGCCGAGCGGCAGGCGCTGCTCGAGGCCCCCGACGCCACCGAGCGGCTCACCCTCGTCACGCGGCTGCTGACCGAGGAGCTCCGCGCCATCAACGTGATCCCGTCCCTGCCGGCCACGCAGGTCGCCCGCACGGCCTGGTCGCCCAACTGAGCCGAGTCGGCGCCGATGGCGAAGAAGACACGGGGTGCGGGCGGCACCCCCGCCACCCTCGCCCTGACGAGGGCAGGCATCCACTACCTGCCGCGGACCTACGAGCACGACCCGCGCGCGACGTCGTACGGCCTCGAGGCGGCCGGGGCGCTCGGCGAGGACCCTGCGCGGGTCTTCAAGACGCTGCTCACCTCCCTCGACGGCGAGCTGGTCGTGGCCGTCGTGCCGGTGGCCGGGCAGCTCGACCTCAAGGCCCTCGCGCGGGCGCTGGGCGGCAGCAAGGCGGTGATGGCCGACGTGGCCGCCGCCGAGCGGGCCACGGGCTACGTCGCCGGGGGCATCTCCCCCATCGGCCAGAGGCGCGCGCACCGCACGGTGCTCGACACCTCGGCCCTCGACCACGCCACCGTGCTGGTGTCCGGCGGGCGACGCGGCTTCGACATCGAGCTCGCTCCGCAGGACCTGGTGGCGGTCACCGGTGCGGTGACCGCCACCATCGGTCGCTGAGCGGGTGCCTCAGTCGGTCGTGAACTTGACCAGGCCGTGGACGACGTCGTCGTCGACCCATCCGCTGACGCCGAACGCCGCGAGCGGCTCGAGGTTCTTGCTGATGTCGGGGTCGTCCTCGGCCAGCCGGACCAGCCAGTCGTCGTCGGCGTCGAAGTTGAGGTAGAACACCGTCTGCGCGTCGCCGTCGATGACGTCGGTGTAGGCGGAGCTGTCGCCGAGGCCGCTCTCGGACTCGAGCGAGGAGCGGTAGTCGTCCTGCAGCGCGAGGACGGCGTGCCCGTCGGCCTCGGTGACCTGGAGGTACTCCTCGGCCTCGGAGCCGACTGCCGCGCTGATCTTGTCGAGCACGGCCTGGATCTCGTCCGCGTCGCCCTTGATCGTGATGCCGGCGGGGACCTCCTGCGGACCGCCGTTGGCGATGGCGTCGGGGTCGATCCCGCCGCCGACGGACACGGTGACGCCCTCGCCGAGGAGCGTCTCGATGTCCTCGGGGAACGCGAGGCCGGTCTCGGACTCGAACTGCGCGATCTGGTCGTCGACGGACGCGGCCTCGTCGGGCGCGACCGACTTGATGTAGTCGAGCAGGCCCTGCGCCCAGCCCTCGCCGAGGGAGAACCCGAAGGCGGCGATGGTGTCCTCGGGGAGGCCGGCCACCATCTCGGCGCCGGTCTTGCTGGCGAGGAACTTGGTCATGTCGGGCTGGTAGTCGCTCGTGGCGTACTCGATCTCGACCGCACCGTCGTCGAAGCGGACGGTGGCGGCCATGCCGTCGAAGTCGTCCAGCATCTGCTGCAGCTCCGGCGGGACCTCCTCAGACGAGGTCTCGGACGCGGGCTCGTTGAGGCAGGCGTCGATCTCCTCGGTCGTGGTGGCCCCGGCCAGGCACTCGGAGGACAGTTCCATCGGGTCGGCAGCGCCGCTGAACAGCGGGCCGCCGAGCATCGCGCCGGTGGCGCCGAAGTCGTCCATGTACTTGGTGACGGCCTTGCCGACGTACATCGACATGAATCCGTCGTCACCGGCCTCGCCGGTCCACTCCTCGAACGCCGCGTCGCCCGCGAGCGGGGAGCCGTCGGCGGCCTCGACGACCTTCTGGGCGATCTCCCGGGTCTCCGCGACGACGATCCAGTCGCCCTCGACCACCCAGCCGCCGACGTCGGTGCTGGCCTCGGCGTCACCGCCGTCCTCGCCGCCGCCGCAGGCGTCGATGAGTGCCGAGAGGCCGTCCTCGGCCTTGCCGGCGTCGGACGTCTGCACGACGCCGACCGGCGTGGGCTCGTCCTCGCCGAGGTCGACCACGGCCATCGCGGCGCGCGAGCCCAGCCACGGCTTGACGTCGGCGTCGTAGTCGAGGCCCTCGCACTCGCCCGAGGACGTGATCTCCTCGAAGAGGCGCTCGCGCAGGTCCTCGTCGCTCTTGATGTCGACCTGGTCGGTGAACCCGGGGAACTTCCGCAGGGTCTTGATGGCCTCGATCTTCTGCCCGCCGCTCGGGTCGAGGTCGACGCTGACGTAGGCGACCGTGGAGGCCGGGAGCGCCTCGGCGGGCTGCGACCCGGTGGCGAAGAAGCTGCTGGCGGCCCAGGCGCCACCGGCGACCACCGCGCCGCCGGCCACGATCGCCCCGAGGGCGATGAGCCGCTTCTTGCTGTCGTCGCCGGGCACCGGCTGCGCCGGACCCGATCCGTCCAGGTACTCGGGCCGCTCGGCCGGTCCCCCAGGTGTCATGCTCATGTCGTCCTGCTCCCCCACTGCACGGGTCCCGGCGGCACCGGGACTGCTTACTTGCGTTCGGGGGGAAGCCTACCCACGCGCGCGCCGCGCCGTGGCCCAGTTGCCCCCGAGATAGGACCCGACCAGCCCGAGCATGGCTCCCCCGGGCAGCGCGAGCAGTGCCGTCGAGTGCCAGGGGACGCTGTCCCGATCGGGGGCGGTCAGGCCGAGCTCGGCCGGCAGCTCGGTGTAGTCGTGGCTGCCCGCGGCCAGCGCCTGCGGGTCGGGCGGACCGAGCGCGTGGCCGACGGCGTACATCGCCGCGGCGCCCAGGCCGGCTGCCACGAGCACCGCCAGGACGGTGACGCGCTCGTGACCACGCCACCTGCCCACGAGCACGGCCAGCAGGAGGCCGAGCGGGAAGGCGATCACCACGTAGAGCGCGACGGCCTGGAACGACAGGTCGGGACCGGCCGGCTCGAGGTACCAGCCGCCCTCGTAGGCCAGGCCGGTGGCGGGCTCCGCGAGGCGCTCCCAGAGCACCCCGGCGGCCGCTCCGCCGCCGACGAACAGCACGAGCACCCAGAGCAGGCGGCGCCGCAGCGATGACGGTCCCGGACCGGCCCCGGGCTCGTCGCCGGACTGCTCGGGCGCGTGCGTGGCGTCGCTCATCCGGCCAGGCAACCCGGGCCGAGCAGCTGCTTGAGGTCGGCGAACAACGCCGGACTCGGGCTGACGCGCAGGTTGTCGTCGAGGCGCAGCACCTTGGTCGAGCTGCGGGTCAGCAGGCGCAGCTGGACCTCGGTCATGCCCGGGTGGGTGCCGAGCACGTCGCGCAGCTGGGCGACCACGGGCGGGGTGCACCGCGTCGACGGCAGGCTGATCACGACCGGGCCGGCGGGTCCCTGGGTGAGGTCGGGCGCGGTGACCTCCTGGGCGCGCAGCTCCGGCTGGTCCTTGTCGCGGGAGAGCTGGCCCTTGATCCGGACGATCTGGTCCTCGACGAGCAGGGTCGAGGCGAGGGTGTAGGCGCTCGGGAAGAGCAGCACGTCGATGGCTCCGTCGAGGTCCTCGAGCGTGATGGTGGCCCACGGGTCGCCGCGCTTGGTGATCTTGCGCTGGACCGAGGTGATCAGGCCGCTCACGGTGAGGGTGGAGTTGTGGGCGCGGTCCTCGTCGAGCATCAGCTGCCCGATCGTGCAGTCGGTGCCCTGGGAGAGCACGTGCTCGAGACCGAGCAGCGGGTGGTCGGAGACGTAGAGGCCGAGCATCTCGCGCTCGTGGCCGAGCAGGGTGAGCTTGTCCCAGTCGTCGATGTCGGGGATCGTCACGCTCACCCCGAAGCCGGCGTCGTCGTCGCCGTCGCCGAGCCCGGCGAAGAGCGAGTCCTGGCCGATCGCCTCGTTCTTCTTGAGGTCCACGAACTGGTCGACCGCGGTCTCGTGGACCGCGGCGAGCGCGCGGCGCTTGTGCTTCATGTCGTCGAAGGCGCCCGCCTTGATCAGCGACTCCACCACGCGCTTGTTGCACACCAGCGCGGGGACCTTCTCCATGAAGTCGTTGAAGTCGAGGTAGCGGCCCTTCGCCTCGCGCGCGGACACGATGCCGTCGACGACGTTGCTGCCGACGTTGCGCACGGCGGTCAGGCCGAAGCGGATGTCGTTGCCGACCGGCGTGAAGTTGGCGTGCGACTCGTTGACGTCGGGCGGCAGCACCTGGATCTTCATCCGACGGCACTCGTTGAGGTAGATGGCCATCTTGTCCTTGTCGTCCTTGACGGACGTGAGGAGCGCGGCCATGTACTCGGTGGGGTAGTTGGCCTTGAGGTAGGCCGTCCAGTAGGTGATGACGCCGTAGGCGGCCGAGTGCGACTTGTTGAAGGCGTAGTCGGAGAACGGGAGCAGGATCTCCCAGAGCTTGTCGATGGCGCTCTGGGGGAAGCTGCGCTCGAGCATGCCGGCCTGGAAGCCGGCGTACTGCTTGTCGAGCTCCTCCTTCTTCTTCTTGCCCATCGCCCGGCGGAGGTTGTCGGCGGCGCCGAGGGTGAAGCCGGCGAGCACCTGGGCGATCGCCATCACCTGCTCCTGGTAGACGATCAGGCCGTAGGTCTCCCCCAGGACCGGCTCGAGCGCCTCGGCGAGCGCCGGGTGGATCGGCTCGATCGGCTCGCGGCCGTTCTTGCGGCGGGCGTACTTGTTGTGGGAGTCGGCGCCCATCGGGCCGGGGCGGTAGAGGGCGCTGACAGCGGTGATGTCGGCGAACTGGTCGGGCTGCATCGAGCGCAGCAGCGCGCGCATGCCGGAGCCGTCGAGCTGGAACACGCCGAGCGTGTCGCCGCGGCCCATCAGCTCGTAGGTGGGGCGGTCGTCGAAGGGCAGCTCCTCCAGGACGACGTCGAGGTCGCGGTTGACCTTGATGTTGGACAGCGCGTCCTCGAGGATCCGCAGGTTGGACAGGCCGAGGAAGTCCATCTTGACCAGGCCGAGCGACTCGCACATCGGGTAGTCGAACTGCGTGATCACCGCCCCGTCCTGGGGGCGGGCCATGATGGGCACGATGTCGATGAGCGGCTCGCTCGACATGATCACGCCGGCCGCGTGCACGCCCCAGTTGCGGATCTGGCCCTCGAGGCCGAGCGCCGTCTCGTAGATGGTGCGGACGTCGGCGTCCTGCTCGTGCAGCGCGCGGAACTCGCCGCCGTCGTGGTAGCGCTTGTGCTGGGGGTTGAAGATCTCCTTGAGCGGGACGCCCTTGCCCATCACGTCGGCGGGCAGCGCCTTGGTGATCCGGTCGGAGATCGCGAAGCCGTGGTCGAGCACGCGTGCGGCGTCCTTGATCGCCGCCTTCGCCTTGAGCCGGCCGAACGTCGCGATCTGCGCGACGCGCTCGGCGCCGTACTTCTGGCTGACGTAGTGGATGACCTCGCCGCGACGCGCGTCGTCGAAGTCGATGTCGAAGTCGGGCATCGAGGGGCGCTCGGGGTTGAGGAAGCGCTCGAAGAACAGCCCGTGCTCGAGCGGGCAGAGGTCGGTGATGCGCAGGGCGTAGGCGGCGATCGAGCCCGCACCCGAGCCGCGGCCGGGGCCGACCCGGATGCCGTTGTCCTTGGCCCAGTTGATGAAGTCGGCGACCACGAGGTAGTAGCCGCAGTAGCCCTTCTGGGAGATGATCGCGAGCTCCATCTCGACCCGGTCGCGGACCTCCTGGTCGAGGCGGTCGCCGGGGTAGCGCGCCTCGATGCCGCGCCAGACCTCCTTGCGGAACCACGAGTCCTCGGTCTCGCCCTCGGGCACGTCGGCGCGGGCCATGTAGCCGCCGGTCGACTCGGTGAACTCGACGTCGCAGCGCTCGGCGATCGCCAGCGTGTTGTCGCAGGCCTCCGGCATCCCGAAGCGGTCGGCCCACAGGGCGCGCATCTCGGCCGGCGACTTGATGTAGTAGCCGCCGCCGTCGAACTTGAGCCGGTTGGTGTCGGAGAGCCGCTTGCCCGACGCGACGCAGATCAGGGCGTCGTGGGCGGCGGCGTCCTCGGGGTTGTTGTAGTGGGAGTCGTTGGTGGCGATGGGTGCGATGCCCATCTCCCGGCCCAGGCGCAGCAGGTCGTCGCGGACCCGCTTCTCGATGTCGATGCCGTGGTCCATCAGCTCGAGGAAGACGTTGTCGCGCCCGAAGATGTCCTGCAGCTCGCCCGCCTCGCGGACGGCCTCGTCGTACTGGCCCAGGCGCAGCCGGGTCTGGATCGCGCCGCTGGGGCAGCCGGTGCTGACGATCAGCCCCTTGCTGTGCTCGGCGAGGATCTCCTTGTCCATGCGGGGCTTGTAGAAGTAGCCCTCGAGGCTCGAGCGCGACGACAGCCGGAAGAGGTTGTGCATGCCCTCGGTGCTCTCGGCCCACATCGTCATGTGGGTGTAGGCGCCGCCGCCGGCGACGTCGTTGCCGCCCTCCTCGGCCAGGTCGCCCTGCCCCCACCGCACGCGCCGGCGCTCACCGCGCTGGGTGCCGGGCGTGATGTAGGCCTCGATGCCGATGATGGGCTTCACGCCGTGCCGGCGCGCCTTGGAGTAGAAGTCGTAGGCGCCGTGCAGGTTGCCGTGGTCGGTCATCGCGATGGCCGGCATGCCCAGGTCGCTGGTGCGGGCGAACAGGCCGTCGAGCAGGGACGCGCCGTCGAGCATGGAGTACTCGGTGTGCACGTGCAGGTGCACGAAGTTGCCCGTGGAGCTGTCTGTGGAGCCGGACGACATGGGGGAGACTTCCGCACCTTTCTTCGGTCGCTGACGGTGTCACTGGCGGGGTCGGTGGCGACCGCCAGACGGAGAGGGGGAAGGCAGTCAGCCTACGTCAGTCTGACCGGCCCCACCGACAGGACACTCGCCCCGTCGAGGAGGGTGGCGGGCGCCACGCTCACAGCCAGTGGATCGCGTGCCCGTGGCCGTGGCTGTGGGCCACCGGGGTGCCGTCCAGGGCGGTCACGAAGCGGCCCGGGGGGACGTCGGCGTCGCCCGTGACCGACGGCAGCACGTGGCGCCCCTCGTTGCTGATCCAACGGCAGCGCCCGCCCGCGACGAGTCCGGTCATCAGCTCGTGGAAGCGACGCCGGTCGGGCTCCTCGAGGTAGGCGATGACGGCCGAGTGGAACACCACCGGGGTGCCGTGGGTCGCGGCCCGGTCGAGCAGCGCCGGAAGGTGGTCGAACAGGTCGCCGCGGCGCAGGTCCGGCGGGTCGAGGCGGGCGACCTCCACGGCGGCGCGAAGACGCTCGCGGCGCTCGTCCTGCTCGGGCCAGACGAGGTTCTCCAGCCACCGCATCGCGTCGGCGTCGGCGACGTCGAGCGGGTTGAGGTCGACGCCCCCGCGCCAGGCGACCTCGGGGTGGCGGGCGGGCACCGGCAGCGGACCCGTGGCCGCGGCCGTCAGGACCGGGCCGCCGCTCCCCCGCAGCCCACCCACGGGCGGCCAGGCGTAGTCGTAGCGGTCGGGGTGCAGGCACAGCCCGGCGCTCGCCCCGACCTCGATCAGCGCCAGCGGACCGTCGAGGAGGCCGAGGACCGGGGTGAGGCTCGCGAGCCGGCCGACCTCGTTGGTCTGGGTCGCCCGGGACATGACGCTCGCCCGCACCTCGGGCTCCTGCTCGAGCAGCACCCGGCGCAGGGCGGCGTACGGCGCCGGGGCGGGAGCACCGTGCCACCGGGCGGCCGCGAACACGAGGTTGGGCTGCCGCTTGAGCGGCGGCAGGGTGCCGAGCCAGGCCAGCACCTCCTCGTCCGTGGACGCCCCGAGCGCCCACTCCTCGAAGCACGGTGAGTCGCCCGCGGCGTAGGTCGCGAAGTCGCGGTACTCGCTCACCACGTCGTCATAGAGCAGCACGCGGCCATGATGCCGGACCCCCGAGGGGAGCGTTGACCGACGTGACAGACGTCACTACGGTGCCCCTGTCCCCATTTGTTGGGAACCCAAACAAATCCCCCCGCGCGAAGGACCACCATGAGAAAACCGCTCAGCCTGCTCGCCACCGGCCTGTGCGCCGGCGCCCTGCTCCTGACAGGGACGACGCTCGCCCCGGCCGGAGCCGAGCCGAAGGCCGCCCCCGCCGCCGAGCCCTACAAGGTGCTCGTGGTCGGCAAGACCCTCGGCTTCCGCCACTCCCACATCGACGAGACCACCAACGCGGTCATCGAGCTGGGCAAGGACAACGGCTTCACCGTCGACGTCTGGGACCCGCCGATCGGGCGCTCCCCCGGCCAGCCCGACCTGACGATGGCCACGACGCCGTTCACCAGCACCCAGGCGCTCTCCCAGTACGCCACGATCATGTTCGCCTCGCCCGTGGACGGCACCAACAACCAGAACCCGGCCAGCCCCCGCACCCTCGACGACGCGGAGCTCGCGGCGTTCCAGGGCTACATCCGCCAGGGCGGCGGCTTCGTCGGCCTCCACGCGGCGACCGACGAGATGCACGCCGTCCGGTGGTTCAGCCGCCTGACCGGCGGGTCGGCGCGGTTCCTCGCCCACCCCGCGCAGCAGCAGGCGACGATGGTCGTGGAGAGCCCCACCCACCCCTCCACCACGATGCTGCCCAAGCGGTGGTCGCGCTTCGACGAGTGGTACAACTTCACCGCCAACCCGCGTGAGGACGTGCACGTCCTGATCACCCTCGACGAGTCGACCTACAGCCCGGGTCGCGGGGCCATGGGCGCCGACCACCCGATCGCCTGGTGCCACAACTTCGAGGGTGGCCGCTCCTGGTACGAGGGTGCCGGTCACGTCGAGGCGTCCTACACCGACCCGCTGTTCCTGGCCCACCTGCTCGGTGGCATCGAGTGGACCGCCGGCGTCGTCGAGGGCGGCGGCAACTGCGTGACGTTCCCGGAGGTCGTGGCGATCACCGCCGACCTCGCCGACGACGGTGGCAACCGCAACGCGAAGCTCGGCCGCGACGTGGCCGAGTACCTCGCCGCCGCCGAGGCGGCTGCGGAGGAGGGCGACCATGCTCAGGCGGCGCACATCTTGAAGAAGGCGAAGGGAAAGGCCCACGGCCTGCAGGACGCGACCCTCGTCGCCAAGATCGGCGACCTCGTCGAGTGGCAGTCGGGACTCGTCGGCTACTGACCCGACCGCACCACCCGTTCGCACCACCCGCCCGCACGCCGGGCAGCGACGCACGGCCGGCCACTCCCGACCCGGGGGTGGCCGGTCGTCCTGCGTGCGGCGGCTCAGCGGGACGCGTCGAGCGCCTCGGCGATGATCGTGTCGACGATGCGCCCCACCCGCTCGGGCCCGAGCGCCGGGACCACGGCTGCCACGCGGCGCACGATCTCCGCCTCTCGGTCGGGGTCGCGCTCCGTCGACGGCTTCACCACCTGCACGGCCCGGGTCAGCGCCGTGCGACGGGCGAGCACGTCGCCCAGGAGCAGGTCGGTCTCGTCGATCAGCCCGCGCAGGAAGACCAGCGGCTCCGACCCCGGCCAGGCGACCCGGATGTCGGGCGCACGCTCCTCGTTGGCCGAGCCGTCGGTGCGCTCGAGCTCCAGGCAGCCGTGGCGGGCGTAGAACGCCCGGGCCGGCGCGTTGGTCTCGAAGACCCACAGGCAGAACCCCTGGGGGCGCGTCGAGGCGACGAGCTCGAAGAGCGCACTCCCCACGCCGTGGCCCTGGTGGGCGGGGTGCACGTAGAGGTCGTCGAGCCAGGTCGCCGTCCAGCGCGCGTAGCCGGACGGCTCGCCGTCGCGCTCGGCCAGCCACACCTCGTACGACGACAGGTCCCAGCCCGCGACCCACTGCCGGACCTCGTGGTCGGGGTGCGCGGGCGGCGGAAAGGCGTCCGCCGCGGCGCGACGGGAGACGAGGTGCAGGTCGGCGACGACGGCGAGGTCGTCGGGGGTGACCGGACGCAGGGTGAGGTCAGCGCTCATCACGGATGACCTCGAGCGCGTGGGCGAGGTCGTCGGGATAGGTGGACTCGTAGGTGACGTAGTCGCCGGTCTCGGGGTGCTCGAAGCCGAGCCGCATCGCGTGCAGCCACTGCCGCTCGAGACCCAGTCGCTTGGCGAGGGTCGGGTCGGCGCCGTAGGTCAGGTCGCCCACGCACGGGTGCTTGAGCGCGCTCATGTGCACCCGGATCTGGTGGGTGCGCCCGGTCTCCAGGTGCACCTCGAGCAGGCTGGCGAAGCGATGGGCCTCGAGCGTCTCGTAGTGGGTGACGCTGGCGCGGCCGTCGGCCATCACGGCGAACTTGTAGTCGTGGTGCGGGTGGCGCCCGATCGGGGCGTCGACCGTGCCGGAGAGCGGGTCGGGGTGTCCCTGCACGAGGGCGTGGTAGGTCTTGTCGACCGTGCGGTGACGGAACGCGTTCTTGAGCACGGAGTAGGCGCGCTCGGACTTGCAGATCACCATCACGCCGCTCGTGCCGACATCGAGGCGCTGCACGATGCCCTGGCGCTCGCTGGCGCCACTGGTGGAGATGCGGAACCCGGCGCCGGCGAGGTGGCCGACGACGGTGGGGCCCGACCAGCCGGGCGAGGGGTGCACGGCCACGCCGACCGGCTTGTCGATCACGACGATGGCGTCGTCGTCGTGGATGATCCGGATGCCCTCGACGACCTCCGGGACGACCTCGAGGGGGTCGGACTCCGCGGGGATGGTCACGTCGAGCATCGCACCGGCGTCGACCCGGTCGCTCTTGCCCACGACGGAGCCGTCGACGTGCACGAGGCCCTGCGAGATCAGGTCGGCGGCCCGGGTGCGGGAGAACCCGAACATCCTGGCCATGGCGGCGTCGACGCGCTCGCCCGCCAGGCCGTCGGGGACGAAGACCGTGCGGTGGTCGGCGTGGGTCGTCACGTCGCCCCGTGCCCCGGCTCGCGACCGGGCTCCCGGCGGGCCTCGACCTCGTCGGACCTGGCGTCGGACCCCGCGTCGGACCTGGCGTCGGACCTGGCGTCGGACCTGGCGTCGGACCTGGCGTCGGACTCGCGGGTGCCGTCGAGGGCGATGCCGCGGAAGGTCTGCAGGATGATCAGGCCCGCCGCGACGTTGATGCAGACGTCGGCGACGTTGAACACCGGCCACTTGGGCAGCATCAGGAAGTCGACGACGTGGCCGTGGAACGGCTCGGGGTCGCGAAGGATGCGGTCGGTCAGGTTGCCCGCGACGCCGCCCAGGAGGAACCCCAGTGCCAGCGCCCACCCGGTGGTCGCGATCCGGCGGCTGAGCCACAGCACCACGACGACGGCGGCGATCGCCAGGCAGGTGAACACGATGGTGAAGTCGGTGCCGGTGCTGAACGCCGCACCGGGGTTGAACGTCAGGTGGAGCGTGAGCCAGTCGCCCAGGACCGGGATGTCACCGTCGGCCAGTGCGCTGAGGGCCCACTCCTTGGTGCCGAGGTCGACGGCGTAGGCCGTGATCGCCACCGCCGCGAACAGCACGCGGGCATCGACGCGTCGACGACGGGCCGTGGCCTGATCGACCGGGTCGCTGGAGTTCAGCGACGCTCCTCGCGCTGCTTGCATGACATGCACAGTGTGGCATGGGGCACCGCCATCAGCCGATTCTTGCCGACCGGGTTGCCGCAGGAGTCACACACGCCGTAGCTGCCGTCGTCGATGTGCGCCAGGGCGCGCTCGATCTGCGCGAGCGTCTCGCGCTCCCGGGTGAGGACGGTGAGCTCGTGGTCGCGCTCGAAGCTGGTCGCCCCGACGTCGGCCTGGTCGTGCCCGGCCCCGTCGCCGGCATCGCGCATCAGCCCGGCCAGCTCCGCCTCCGATTCGCCCACGATGGCGGTCAGGCGGTCACGGTGCTCCTTGAGCTCCTTGACCACCTCGTTGAGCTCGGCCCTGGTCCAGGGGCTCTCGCCCTCGAGGACCACCAGGGTCGAGGGGGTCGCCTTGCGGACCTTCTTGGCCGGGGCGGCCTTCTGGGCGGGCGTCGGAGCGGCCTTCGTCACGGGTGCAGCCTTCGTCGTCGTCGTCGTCGTGGTCGTGGGTGCGGGGGCGGCAGGTGCCGACCGCGTCGCGGCCGCCTTCTTGGCCGGGGCCTTCCTGGCCGGGGCCTTCTTCGCCGGGCTCTTCGACGCTGCGGCCTTCTTGGCCGGGGCCTTCTTCGCTGGGGCCTTCTTCGCTGCGGCCTTCTTCGCCGGGGCCTTCTTCGCCGGGGCCTTCTTCGCCGGCCCCGCGGCGGGCGCCTTCTTCGCCGTGGACTTCGTGGCGGGCGGCTTCGTGACCGGCGCCGTGCCCGCCGGGGCCTTCGTGGCGGCGGGCTTCTCGCCCGGCGCCTTCTTGGCGACCGGCCCCGTGGCGGCGGCCTTCTTCGCTGCGGCTGCCGCCGGCTCCTGCGCGGCGGTCGTGCGCGTGCGGGAGATCACCCGCTTCGCTGCTGCGGCGGCCGTGCCGGCCAGGGACTTGCGCGTGCTGCCAGCCATCCGAGGGCCTCCAGGCGTGCGTCAGGTGTGGCGGGAGCCACACGGTGCAGGGAGGCTATCCGGTGGGATCAAACCGACCAACTCCGTTTCGCCGAAATGCGAGAACGACCACCCCTGGGGGCGGTCGTTCTCGCATGTGCTCGGGTCGTGCTGGTGCTCGGCGATCAGCTCTCGTCGTCGCCGAGGACCGAACGCAGGCGCTTGGGCGCGTTGCTGCTGTCGGCCGGAGCCTGCGTCTCGCTGCCGTGGGCGAGCGCCTCCAGCTGCTGCGAGAAGTAGGTCTTCAGGCGGGAGCGGTACTCGCGCTCGAACTGGCGGAGGGTCTCGACGTCGCTGTTGAGCTTGTCGCGCTCCTTCTCCAGGTCGCCGAACATCTGCTGGCGGCGCTCGGCGGTCTCGGAGTCCAGCATCTGCGAACGCTGGCGCGCGTCGGCCTCCATGCGGTCGGCCTTGGTCTTGGCCTCGGCCTCGAGGCGCTCGGCCTTGGTGCGGGCAGCGCCGACGATGCGGTCGGCCTCGTTCTTGGCGTCCTCGACGAGCTCGTCGGCGTTGCGCGTGGCGATCTCGAGGAGGCGGGCCGCGGCGTTGGAGGCGTCGGCGATCGTCTCGACGCGCATCGTCTGCTGCGGTGCGGCAGCGGCCACGGGAGCGGGACGCTGCGGCTCGGGCTCCGGCTCGGGCTCGGGCTCCGGCTCGGGAGCCGCGGGCGCGAACGACGGCATCGACGAGGGAGCCGACGAACCACCGGCCTGCGCGGCGGACAGCTTGGCGCGCAGGTCGTCGTTCTCCTTGGTCAGCCGGGCGAGCTCCGCCTCGACCTCGTCCAGGAACTGGTCCACCTCGCCCATGTCGTAGCCCTCACGGAGGCGGACAGGCGTAAAGCGCTTGTTGCTCACGTCCTCAGGCGTCAGCGGCATGACGTCACCCAAACTTTCACGATCGGTAATCACGGTGGCTCTGCTGTCAGGAGACAATAGCGCCCGGACCGCCACCGGGCACAGTGACCCGTGTGACGGATGGTTTCTAGACGCCGAAGATCGTGCGCACCACGCTGAGCAGCAGCCATGCGGCCACCATCACCAGCAGGAAGCTCAGGTCGAGGGCGACCTGGCCGATCCGCAGCGGCGGGATCACGCGGCGCAGCGCCATGATCGGCGGGTCGGTCGCGGAGTAGACGCCCTCGAGGGCCACGAGCAGCGGGCCATGGGGCTCCCAGCGCCGGGCGAAGACCTGCACCCAGTCGACGATGAAGCGGATCCAGAGCAGGCCGATGAAGACGTAGAGGATGGCGACGAGGATGGAACCGACGGTGTACACAGGTGAAGTATGGATCAGCTCTGGTTGAAGAACCCGTCCTCGGCGATCCGCTGCTTGTCCTCGGCCGAGACCGCGACGTTGGGCGGCGAGAGCAGGAACACCTTGTTGGTCACGCGCTCGATCGAGCCGCGGGTCGCGAAGATCAGGCCGGCCGCGAAGTCGACGAGGCGCTTGGCGTCGTTGTCGTCCATCTCGCTGAGGTTCATGATCACGGGCGTGCCGTCGCGGTAGTTCTCACCGACCAGGCGGGCCTCGTTGTAGTTGCGGGGGTGGAGGGTGGTGATGCGGCTCAACTCGGCCACGACTCCTGTCTGGACCGGGGCCGGACGGCGGCGCTCGGCGAGGTCGGACACGGGGGCAGGGCGACGCTCGCGCGTGACCGGGCGCTGCTCGACAGCGTCGTGGGTCGTGGTCTCGGTGTCGCCGTCGTAGTCGTCGTAGTGGCCGGTGTCCTCGAGCAGGCCGAGGTACTCGCCGATCTTGCGCATCGCGCCGCTCATGAGACTGTTCCTCCGCTAGACCTGGCACCCGGGACCGGGTGCCGCTTGACTGTTGTGGACATTACTGGACCGTGGGCCTCGGACCGAGGACCGCGGAGCCGACACGCACGTGTGTCGCGCCGTGCCGGATCGCCGCCTCGAGGTCGCCGCTCATCCCCGCGGACAGCACGCGCGCCGCGGGGTGCTCGCGCAGGAACGCCTCGCGGACCTCGGCGAGGCGTGTGAAGGCCGCGTCGGGGTCCTCGCCGAGGGGCGCCACCGCCATCAGTCCGCGCAGCCGCAGCCCGTCGGCGTCCGCCACGCGCTGCGCCAGGTCGACGAGGGCGGCGGGCTCGACGCCGGAGCGGTGGTCGGCTCCCGGCGGGTCGAGGCTGACCTGCAGGAGCACGTCGACCTCGCTCCCCCGGGCCGTCGCGCCGCGCGCCAGGGGCGCGACGAGCTTGGGGCGGTCGACCGACTCGACGACGTCGGCGTAGGCGGCGACGGCTGCCGCCTTGTTGGACTGCAGCCCACCGATGAAGTGCCACCGCAGGCCGAGGTCGGCGCACTCGGCGGCCTTGGCCTCCGCCTCCTGGTGGCGGTTCTCGCCGACGTCGGTGACGCCGAGGTCGGCGAGCAGCCGGACGTCGGAGGCGGGGAAGAACTTGGTGACGACGACGAGCGAGACGTCGCCCTCGGGGCGCCCCGCCTCGGCGCACGCGGTCGCGATGCGACGTCGTACGACGTCGAGGTGGGCGGCGAGCTCGTCGCGACGCTCCGTCATCGGGCCACCCAGATCGCGCCGGCGAAGCGGGTCGCCGCCGCTCCGTCGCGACGGTAGGACGGCCACGTGGCGTCCTCGCGAGTGCAGGCGTCGACGACCCGGACGTCGGGGATGCCGGCGGCCGCGAGCTGGGCACGCACGCCGGCACCGAGGTCGAGGGCCGGCGTGCCCCACGACGTGGTGGACCGGGCCTCGGGCACGACGGCAGCGACCTCGTCCTGCAGGTCGGCAGGCACCTCGTAGCACGAGCCGCACACGTGCGGGCCGATCCAGGCGACGGCTGGCCGGGCCCCCTCCTCGCGGAACCGGGCGACGGTGGCGGGCACGACACCCGCGGCGAGGCCGGGACGGCCGCAGTGGGCGGCCGCCACCCACCCGGTGGCCGGGTCGGCCAGCAGCACGGGCACGCAGTCCGCGGCACGGGCCAGCAACGCCAGCCCGGGACGCGACGTGAGCAGGGCGTCGGCCGTGGGCCGCCGGTCGTAGGGCTTCCACTCGTCCACCGTCGAGACCTCGGCACCGTGCACCTGGTCCATGAGCACGGGACGGGCGCCCGACGCGGCGGCGAAGCGGGCGAGCGCGTCGTCGCGGACGGCAGCCTCCTCGGCGTCGCCGAGGCCGAGGGAGGAGTCGGTGAAGGCGACCTCGACGACGAGGTCGCCCTCGATCCGCTCACGATGGCGCAGCAGCGGCACGGTCCTGGGTCAGCTCACTTCAAGAAGTCGGGAACATCGAGGTCGTCGTCGTCGAACTGCACCTGACGAGCCGGCCGGGACGGGGCGGACTGCTGACCGGGCTGGCCCTGCTGCTGGGCCGGGGCCTGCCGGGCGGGAGCCGACGGCGCCTGCCCGTCGGAGCTCGACGGCGCGAACGTCGCAGGAGCCGGGGCGCCGGACGAGTCGCTGCGGGCCGGTGTCGCGACCTGCTGGGCAGCCGCCCGGGTCTGCTCCTGCGTCTGGGCGGGCTGGTGCTGGCGCAGCACGTTGCCGTCGGAGCGACGCTTGGGCATCCCGCCGTCGAACCCGGCGGCGATGACGGTGACCCGCACCTCGTCGCCGAGGGCGTCGTCGATGGTCGCGCCGAAGATGATGTTGGCCTCGGCGTGGGCGGCCTGGGAGACGAGCGCCGCGGCCTCGTTGATCTCGAACAGGCCGAGGTCGGAGCCGCCGGCGATGGACAGCAGGACGCCGTGGGCGCCCTCGATGCTCGCCTCGAGCAGCGGGCTGGAGACAGCCATCTCGGCGGCTGCGACCGCGCGGTCCTCGCCGCGGGCCGAGCCGATGCCCATCAGCGCCGAGCCGGCGTTGGCCATCACCGACTTCACGTCGGCGAAGTCGAGGTTGATCAGGCCGGGGGTGGTGATCAGGTCGGTGATGCCGGAGACGCCCTGCAGCAGCACCTGGTCGGCCTGCTTGAAGGCGTCGAGGATCGAGACGCTGCGGTCGGTGATCGAGAGCAGCCGGTCGTTGGGGATCACGATGAGGGTGTCGACCTCCTCGCGGAGCTGGCTGATGCCCTCCTCCGCGGAGTTGGCGCGACGCCGGCCCTCGAACGCGAACGGCCGGGTGACGACACCGATCGTCAGGGCACCGAGCGAGCGGGCGATGCGGGCCACCACGGGCGCGCCACCGGTGCCGGTGCCACCCCCCTCGCCGGCGGTCACGAAGACCATGTCGGCGCCCTTGATGACCTCCTCGATCTCGTCGGCGTGGTCCTCGGCGGCCTTGGCGCCCACCTCGGGGTCGGCGCCGGCGCCGAGCCCACGGGTGAGCTCGCGGCCGATGTCGAGCTTGACGTCGGCGTCGCTCATGAGGAGTGCCTGGGCGTCGGTGTTGATCGCGATGAACTCGACGCCCTTGAGGCCGACCTCGATCATCCGGTTGACGGCGTTGACGCCGCCGCCACCGATGCCGACGACCTTGATGATCGCCAGGTAGTTCTGCGCTGCTGCCACGGCTGCGGGGCCTTCCTTGAGTGTCTGTGTCAGGGGGATGGACGAGTCCGCCACCCTCGGCCCGCCGGAACCCTAACCGTGAGCCTGAGGGTTATAGTTATGTCAACCTCGCCTTTAGCACGACCATAGGCAGACCGCTCTGCCCCAGTCCGGCAACACGCCCGGCGCGGCGCCGATTTCTGCACCCGGTGTGCCGGCCACGACCGCACCGCGGGGCCGCAGCCGGCAGGGAGCAGCCGTCAGGGAGTGGTGCGGTAGGTGGGGTTGCCGGGGACGCTGACGTCGTAGTAGGGCGCCTTCTGCGCGGCCAGCAGCTTGTCCACGACGAGCGCCTTGAGCTCGGAGTCCTCGGCGCTCCCCCACAGCACCTCGCGCCCGTCGCGCATCACGAGGGTGATCTGGTCGATGGTGGCGACCTCGACGTGGTCGACGCGGGTGACGAGGTCGGCCGGGAGCGCCGAGACGACCGTCGCGGCCTCGCGGAGCGCGTCGCCGCCGGCGGTGCTGCCGGGGCGCACCCGCGGGATCCCCTTCGGCACCGCGCGGTAGTCGCGGAAGACCACCCCGTCGGCGTCGAGGCCGCGGATCCGGCCGGCGAGCTCGACGACGGCCACGGCGGTGCGCTCGACCACCGCGATCCGCACGGAGTCGGGCCAGGTGCGCGTCACGTCGACGGACTCGACCTCGGCGAGCGCGCCGACGCGCGCCCGGGCGCGGGCGAGGTCGACGAGCGCGAGCTGCTCCCCGAGCGGCACGTCGGCGACCTCCCGGACCCGGCCGTCGCTGAGGAGGGTGTTGCCCACCACCTCGACGCGCTGCACCTGGAGCCTGGTGGAGAAGAACACCAGGTGCACGCCGGTGGCGAGCAGCGTGAGGACCAGCAGCAGGGCGAGGACGTAGCGCAGGGACAGCCACCGGCGCGCCCACTGCCGCCGGGCGAAGCGGCGGCGGGTGCGCCGGGCCGACCTCGCCTCCCGCTCGGCCTGCTTGCGCTGCCGGGCCACGGCCCGGGCGTCGGGTCCGCCGTTCTCCGCGTCGCTGCCCGAGACCGCGCCCGGGCCAGTGGGCCGGGAGTCGCGGGGCGGCGCGTCGCGGTCCACTCAGGCACCTCCGAGCAGGTCGAGCACCTGGGGTCCGACGGTCGTGACGTCGCCGGCGCCCAGGGTGATCACGAGGTCGCCCGGGCGCGACCGCTCGGCGAGTGCCTGGGCCGCGGCGCCCAGCCCGTCGACGTAGGTCACGTGCTGGGCCGGCAGCGGGACGGCGTCGGCGACGAGCAGGCCCGTCACCGCCGGGTCGGGGTCCTCGCGCGCGACGTAGACGTCGAGCACGACGACCTCGTCGGCGGCACCGAGCTCGGCGCCCATCGCCTCGCCGAAGATGCGAGTGCGGGAGACGAGGTGGGGCTGGAAGGCGGCGATGACGCGTCCGTCGCCGGCGAGGGCCCGGGCGGCCTCGAGGTCGCCCCGGATCTCGACGGGGTGGTGGGCGTAGGAGTCGTAGACGCGCACGCCTGCCGCCTCGCCCTTCAGCTCCATGCGGCGTCCGGTGCCGGTGAAGCCGCCCAGCCCTTCGGCGAGGGACGCGAACGGAAGACCGAGCCGCAGGCCCATGGCCAGCGCGGCGACCGCGTCGAGGACGTAGTGGCGCCCGGGGATCCGCAGCCGCAGCTCGCCGAGGTCGCTGCCGTGCTGGGTGACGCGGCACACCGAGGTGGAGCCGTCGAGCAGCAGGTCGTGGACACGGACGTCGGCGTCGGGCGACTCCCCCACCGTCACCACCTCGAGGCCGGCGTCGCGGGCGTGGCGCGCGAGCCGCGCCGCACCGGGGTCGTCGACCACGCACACCAGGAAGCCGCTGCGGTCGAGGGTGGCGGCGAAGTCGTCGAACGCGCGGTGGTAGGCCTCCTCCGTCCCCCAGTTGTCGAGGTGGTCGGCCTCGACGTTGGTGACGATCGCCGCGTGGGGGCGGTAGTGCAGGAAGGCGCCGTCACTCTCGTCGGCCTCGGCGACGAACAGGTCGTCGGTGCCGGCGTCGGCGTTGCGGCCGGTGGCGCTGAGCACCCCGCCCACCGCGTACGACGGGTCGACGCCGGCGGCCAGCAGCGCGGACGTGAGCAGGCCCGTGGTCGTCGTCTTGCCGTGGGTGCCGGCGACGGCCAGGACCCGCGAGCCGAGCATCACCGAGGCGAGACCGGCTGAGCGGGGCAGGATGCGCAGGCCGCGGCGGCGCGCCTCGACCACCTCGGGGTTGTCCTCGCGGGCAGCCGTGGTGACGACCACGGTGTCGGCGTCGCCGAGGTGCGCGGCGTCGTAGCCGAGGTGGCAGGTCACCCCCAGCTCGCGCAGCGCGGGAAGGAACGGGGTGTCGTGGTCGTCGCTGCCCGTCACCGGGACGCCGCGCTGGGCCATGATGCGCGCGATCGCGGAGATGCCGGCGCCGCCGATGCCGATGCAGTGGACGCGGCCGAGCGCCGCCGCGGGCAGCACCTCGTCGGGGACCGGGATCCTCACGACCGTCCGCCTGCGGCGTCGAGGACGATGCGCGCCAGCTTCTCGTCGGCGTCGAGCGGGATCACGCCGGTCGCGGCGGCGCCCATGGCGGCGAGCCGCGCCGGGTCGGTGAGGAGGCCCGGCAGGGTGGCCGCGACCCACTCCGGGGTCAGGGCGGCGTCGGAGACCAGGAGGCCGCCGCCGGCGTCGACGACCGGGCGCGCGTTGAGCGCCTGCTCGCCGTTGCCGATGGGCAGCGGGACGTAGACGGCCGGCAGGCCGACCCCGGAGACCTCGGTGACGGTGTTGCTGCCGGAGCGGCACAGCACCGCGTCGGCCGCGGCGTAGGCGAGGTCCATCCGGTCGACGTAGTTGAGCACGACGTAGGGCACCTCGCCCGGCTCGACGGCGAGCTCGTGCGCGGGTCCCACGATGTGCAGCACCTGCACCCCGGCGGCCGCGAGGTCGGGGGCGGCGCCGGAGACCGCGGCGTTGATGCGCGCGGCGCCCTGCGAGCCACCGGTGACCAGCAGGGTCGGCAGGTCGTCGCGCAGGCCGAAGGTGGTGAGCGCCTCACCGCGCAGCGCACCCCGGTCCAGGGTCGAGATGAGCCGCCGGATCGGCAGGCCGGTGCACACGGCGTGCGGCAGCTCCGTGCCCGGGAAGCTGGTGGCCACGTGGGACGTCATCCGCGCCCCGAGCCGGTTGGCGATCCCGGGCATGGCGTTGCCCTCGTGGACGACGATCGGCACTCCGCGCTTGCGGGCGGCCAGGTAGGCGGGCACGGAGACATAGCCACCGAAGCCCACGACCACGTCGGGGCGCACCCGGTCGACCACCTCGAGGGCCGCCGCGCGGGCGGCGCGCAACCGCGTCGGCGTCCGGAGCAGCTCGGGGCTGGGACGCCGCGGCAGCGGCACGCGGGGCACGTACTCGAGCGGCAGGCCGGCCTCGGGCACGAGCCGGGCCTCGAGTCCCTCTCGGGTGCCGAGGCAGGTCACCCGGACCTCCGGGTCGAGCCGCCGCAGGGCGTCGGCCGTGGCGAGCAGGGGCGAGGTGTGGCCGGCGGATCCACCGCCGGCGAGGAGTACGCGCATCGGGCCAAACCTAGCGAGCGGGGCCCGCGGACAGGCCGGCGGAGCGGTTGCGACGGCGTGCCGCCAGCGCCGCCGCGGCCTCCGGCTCCCGGCGGGCGAACCCGATCACCAGCCCGAGGGCCACCAGCGACGGCAGGAGGGCCGACCCGCCGTAGGACACGATGGGCAGCGGGATGCCGATGACGGGCAGGACGGCGAGCACCATGCCGACGTTGATCATCATCTGGCCGAGCAGCCACACCACGATCCCGAACGTGGCGTAGCGCACGAACGGGTCCTGGGTGCTGAGCGCGACGCGGATCGCGGCGTAGGCGATGGTGAAGAAGAGACCGACGACCAGCAGGGTGCCCACGAGGCCGAGCTCCTCGCCGAGGACGGCGAAGATGAAGTCGGTGTGGGCCTCGGGGAGGTCGCCCCACTTCTGGGTCGACGCACCGATCCCCTGCCCGAACCACCCGCCGCTGGACAGGGCGTAGAGGCCGTGGGCGGGCTGCCAGCCGGCGTCGGTGTAGTCCTTGAACGGGTCGGTGAAGTGCGTGATGCGCTCCAGCCGCTCGGGGTCGGTGGCGGCCAGCGCGAGCGCCGCCACCCCCATCACCGAGAGACTGAGCCCGAACAGCCGCAACGGGGCCCCGACCACCCACAGCATGCCGAGGAGGATGGCCGCCAGCACCATCGCCGTGCCGAGGTCGCGGCCGACGAGCACGAGGCCGATCACCGCGAACAGGCCCGGCACGACCGGCACGAGCAGGTGGTGCAGCTCGCGGAGGCGGCGCTCCTTGTGGGCGTAGATGTTGGCCGCCCACAGCACGATGGCCAGCTTGGCGATCTCGGCCGGCTGGATGTTGACCGGGCCAACGGCCAGCCAGTTCTTGTTGCCGTTGACGAGCACGCCGAAGCGAGCGACGAGGGCCAGCAGCACCAGCGCCACCAGGAAGCTCGGATAGGCCAGCCGGCGCACGTGCCGCACCGGGATCCGCGACGCCACCCAGGCGGCGGGCAGCCCGATCGCGACCCACAGCAGCTGGCGCTTCACCACGGCGTAGGAGTCGTCGTAGGTGAGGTAGGCCCGCACGCTGGAGGCGCTGAGCACCATGATCACGCCGATGGTGAGCAGCAGCGCCGAGGCGCCGAGCAGCAGGTAGTAGGAGGCGAGGGGCTTGTCGAGCGCCTCGCGCACCGAGCGCCAGCCCGCGGCGAGGCCCGAGCCGAGCGGCGGGCGTGGGGACGACGCACGCGTGGGGGCGTCGACCTGCCCGTCCACCGTCCCGTCCGCGGCACCGTCCACCGGTGGCGACGCGACGCCCAGCCCGACGTCCCCGGGGTTGACGGTGGTCATCGTCGCGGCTCCCCTCGGGTCGGTGCGCGCCCTCAGTCGGTGTCGGGCGGGTCGGTCTGGTCGGTGCGGTCGATGTGAGCGTGCACCGCGATGGCGAACGCGTCGCCGCGAGCGCCGTAGTCGGTGAACATGTCCATGGAGGCGCATCCCGGCGCGAGCAACACCGTGTCACCGGCCCTGGCGAGCCCGGCGGCCGCGTCGACCACGCGCTCCATCGGATCCCCAGTCTCGTCGGCGCCCACATCGATGACCGGCACATCGGGCGCGTGTCGCGAAAGAGCGTCGGCGACGACCCGGCGGTCGCGGCCCAGCAGGACGACGCCGCGCAGCCGGCCGCGCACGGACCGCACGAGGTCGTCGAAGCGGGCCCCCTTGGCCAGCCCGCCGGCGACCCACACGACGGGCTCGTAGGCGGACAGGGAGGACTGCGCGGCGTGCGGGTTGGTGGCCTTGGAGTCGTCGATCCAGGTGACGCCGCGGGCCTCGGCGACGTGGGCGATGCGGTGGCCGTCGGGCCGGAAGGCCCGCAGCCCGTCGCGCACGGCCTGCTGGCTCACGCCGTGCGCGCGCGCCAGGGCGGCGGCGGCGAGGGCGTTGGCGACGAAGTGCGGGGCCGGGGAGGCGAGGTCGCCGAGCGTGCAGAGCTCGGCGGCACTGGTGGCCCGCTCCTCGATGAAGGCCCGGTCGACCAGCAGGTCGTCGACGACGCCGAGGTTCCCCGGGCCGGGCGTGCCGAGGGTGAAGCCGACCGCCCGAGCGCCCTCGACGACGTCGGCCTCGCGAACCATGTCCTCGGTGGCCGGGTCGGCCAGGTTGTAGACGCAGGCGCGCTCGACGCCGGCATAGACCCGCGCCTTGTCGGCGGCGTAGACCTCCATGCCGGTGCGGCCGCCCGGCTCGTCGGCGTACCAGTCGAGGTGGTCCTCGGCGAGGTTGAGAACGACGGCGGACTCGGCGGCCATCGACCGGGTGTAGTGGAGCTGGAAGCTGGAGAGCTCGACGGCGAGGACGTCGTAGGGCTCGGGGTCCATCACGGCCTCGACGATCGGGCGACCGACGTTGCCCACGGCGACCGCACGCAGGCCGGCCGCGGTGAGGATGGACCGCAGCATCTGCACGGTCGTGGTCTTGCCGTTGGTGCCGGTGACGGCCAGCCACGGAGCGGCGTGGTCGGGGTCGCGGAGCCGCCAGGCCAGCTCGACCTCGCCCCACACGGGCACGCCCCGCTCGGCGGCCTGGGCGAGGAGCGGCGCGGTGGGACGCCAGCCCGGCGAGGTGACCACCAGGTCGACGTCGTCGGGCAGGACGTCGGTGGCGCCGGGCTCGAGGCGGATGGTGGCGCCCAGGGTCTCCAGCAGCCGGGCCCTCTCGGCCTTCTCGTCGCTGGTCGACTCGTCGAGCGCCGTCACCTGCGCGCCGAGGAAGAGCAGGTTGTCGGCGGCGGCGAACCCCGAGACGCCGAACCCGGCGACGACGACGCGCACGCCGGACCAGTCGCTGGTGCGCCCCAGCCCGTCGACGTCGAGACCGCCCGGGGTGCTAGCCAATGCCCGCGACCCACTCCGCATAGAAGATGCCCAGGCCCGTGGCGACCGCGAGGCCGGTGATGATCCAGAAGCGGATCACGATCGTGACCTGCTCCCAGCCGAGCATCTCGAAGTGGTGGTGCAGCGGGGTCATCCGGAACACCCGGTGGCCGGGCTGCACCTTGAAGATGCTGCGGAAGAGCCCGCTCGCGCGGCTCGCCTTGAACACCGAGACCTGGATCATCACCGACAGGGTGACGGCGACGAAGAGGCCGCCGATGATCACCAGCAGCAGCTCGGTGCGGGTCATGATCGCGAAGCCGGCCATCGCGCCGCCCAGGGCGAGCGAGCCGGTGTCGCCCATGATGATCTGCGCGGGCGAGGCGTTCCACCACAGGAAGCCGAAGCAGGCTCCCGTGATGGCCGCGGCGACCACGGCCAGGTCGAGCGGGTCGCGCACCTCGTAGCACTTCGGTCCGGCCTGGAGGGCGCACGACTGGCTGTTCTGCCAGATGTTGACCAGCGTGTAGGCGGCGAAGACGAGGATCGAGGATCCCGCTGCCAGCCCGTCGAGGCCGTCGGTGAGGTTGACCGCGTTGCTGAACCCGGTCACGAAGAACCAGATCAGCAGCATCGCGAGGGCCGTCGGCAGCGCGAAGCGCTCGTAGTCGCGGATGAAGGAGATGTGGTCGGACGCCGGTCGCCAGCCACGCTCGTCCTCCAGCGCCGGCGAGAGCGCGAGGAAGCCGAAGATGACCGCGACGAGCGTCTGGCCGATCATCTTGGCGCGACTGCGCAGCCCGAGGTTGTGCTGCCGGCTGACCTTGAGGAAGTCGTCGAGGAAGCCGACGGTGCCCAGGCCGACGAAGAGGAACAGCAGCAGCAGCGCCGAGGCCGTCGGTGCCGTGCCGGTGATCACCTTGGCGGCGGCGTAGCCCACGACGGTGGCGAGCACGATGACCGCCCCGCCCATCGTGGGGGTGCCGCGCTTGACGTGGTGCGTGGTCGGCCCGTCGTCACGGATCGGCTGCCCGAATCCCTGGCGGGTGAAGAACCTGATCGCGTAGCGCGTGCCCAGCAGCGAGATCAGCAGGGAGAGTCCTCCTCCGAACAGGATGGCTCTCATGTGGTGCTTCCTTCCTTGCCGCTCCCGGTCAGGAGGTCGTCGGCGATCAGTTCCAGCGCCGCCCCCCGCGATGCCTTCACCAGGACGACATCAGCAGCCGAGACATTGTGCCGCAGCCAGTCGGCGGCTTCGTCACGCCCCGCCGTGGCGATGCTCACTCCCCCACGTCCGACCGCGGTGAAGCCCTCGGCGATGGCGGCGGCCTCGTCGCCGACGGCGACCAGGACGTCGATCCCGGCCTCCGCGGCGTAGGCGCCCACGCCGCGGTGGGCCTCGGCGGCCCCGTCGCCGAGCTCGAGCATCTGGCCGAGCACCGCGACCGTACGCCGCCCGCTGCGTGCGCCGATGCCGGCCAAGGTCTCCAGCGCGGCCGTCATCGACTCGGGGTTGGCGTTGTAGGCGTCGTTGAGGACGGCCAGGCCGTCGGGACGCTCGCCGAGCTCCATGCGCCAGCGGCTCGCCGGCACGGCGTCGCCCAGCGAGTCGGCGACCGTGTCGAGGTCGAGCCCTGCCGCCAGTGCCATGGCGGCGGCTGCCGCGGCGTTGCGCCACTGGTAGGCGCCGATCGTCGCGAGGTGCACGGTGGCCCCCGAGCCGCGGTGGGCCAGCTCGAACGACTGCCGACCGAGCTCGTCGGTGGTCACCTCGCTGACGGCGACGTCGGGGACCGGGTGTTGCGCGGACCTCTCGGACGCACTGCCGAAGGTCATCACCTGCGCGTGGGTGCGGGGGGCCATCGCGGCCACCAGGTCGTCGTCGGCGTTGAGCACCGCCGTGCCGTCGGCCGGCAGCGCCTCGATGATCTCGCCCTTCGCCAGCGCGATCGCCTCCCGGCTGCCGAACTCGCCGATGTGGGCCGAGCCGACGTTGAGGACCGCGGCCACGCGCGGTGGCGCGATCGCGCACAGCTCGGCGATGTGGCCGATCCCACGGGCCCCCATCTCGACGACGAGGTAGCGGGTCTCGGAGGTGGCGCGCAGCACGGTCAGCGGGACGCCGAGCTCGTTGTTGAAGTTGCCGCGGGTGGCGACGGTCGGCGCGTCCTCGGACAGCACGTGGGCGAGGTAGTCCTTCGTGCCCGTCTTGCCCTGCGAGCCCGTCATCGCGAGGACGACCACGTCGGGGAGCCGGTCGACGACGTGCCGGGCCAGCAGCCCCAGGGCCGTCGTCACGTCGGCCACGACGACGGTGGGCAGCTCGGTGGGCCGGGTGCCGAGCACGGCGACGGCGCCGGCGTCGCCGGCGGCGCGGGCCAGGTCGTGACCGTCGACCCGCTGGCCGGTGACCGCCACGAAGAGTCCGCCGTCCTCGGGCGTGCGCGTGTCGATGAACGCGCCGCCGCGCACGAGCGCCTCGCCGTGGGCGGTGCCGCCGACCACGTGGGCGATCTCGTCGAGCGACATCTCGATCATGCGCGGGCCCCCGACCCGTCGGAGCGGGCCGGCGCCTCCGACCCCGTGGTGCCGTCGTGTCGCTCGGCCAGGGCCGACTCGACCTCCTCGGCGGCGACGACCCGGTCGTCGAAGGGGTGCACCACGTCGTCGACCTCCTGGCCGGTCTCGTGGCCCTTGCCGGCGATGAGCACCACGTCACCGGTGCGGGCGCGCCGCACGGCCTCCCGGATCGCGAGCCGGCGCTCCCCCACCTCGAGGACCTCCGCAGCGCCGCCGCGCGCACCCGCCAGCAGCGCGGCGCGGATGGTCGCGGGGTCCTCGGTGCGGGGGTTGTCGTCGGTGACGACGACGACGTCGGCGAGCCGCGCGGCGATCTCGCCCATGACCGGGCGCTTGGCGGTGTCGCGGTCGCCCCCGGCCCCCACCACGACGACCACCTGTCCGTCCGTCAGCGGCCGGAGGGTGGCCAGCACCGCCTCGAGGGCGTCGGGCTTGTGGGCGTAGTCGACGACCACGGTGAAGTCCTGGCCGGCCGTCACCGGCTCGAGCCGGCCCGGCACCCCGCCCACGCGGGCGATCCCGTCGGCCACCCGGCGCGGGTCGAGCCCGGCGAGGGCTGCCGAGGCGATGGCGGCCAGGGCGTTGGAGACGTTGAACTCGCCCGGGAGGAGCACCTGCGCCGGGACCTCGACCCCCGGGCCGAGGACGGTGAAGCGCGCGCCGTCGGCGGAGAGCTCGACGTCGGTGGCCCGCCAGTCGGCGTCGGCGCCGCGCGAGGAGTAGGTCGACATCGGGATGCGCGCCACGTCGAGCAGGCGCCTGCCGAACTCGTCGTCGACGTTGGTCAGACCGACCCGGGCCCGCTCGGGCGTGAAGAGGCCGGCCTTGGCGGCGAAGTAGTCGTCGAGGTCGGCGTGGAAGTCGAGGTGGTCGCGCCCGAGGTTGAGGAACGTGGCGACGTCGAACCGCACCCCGTCGACGCGGCCGAGCACGAGGGCGTGGCTGGAGACCTCCATCGCGCAGGTGTCGACGCCCCGCTCGCGCATCACCGCGAAGAGGCCGTGCAGGTCGGGCGCCTCCGGGGTGGTGAGCTGGGTCCGGACGTCCTCCCCGGCGACCCGGGTGCCGACGGTGCCGATGACCGCCGAGGTCACCCCCGCGGCGGTGAGGCCCTGCTCGAGGAGCCGGGTGGTCGTGGTCTTGCCCTGGGTGCCGGTGACGCCGACGACGCGGAGCGCGTCGGCGGGGTCGCCGTAGACCCGGGCGGCCAGCCGGCCGAGCACCCGTCGGGGGTCGGCCACGACGAGGGCGGGCGTGCCCGGCGGGAGCCGGTCGAGGCCGTCGGGGTCGGTGAGCACGGCGACCGCCCCGGCCGCCAGGGCCTGCTCGGCGTAGTCGGCGCCGTGGGCGCGCGCGCCGGGGAGCGCGGCGTAGAGGTCGCCGGGGCGCACCCGCGCGGTGCTCAGCGAGATGCCGGTGACCACGACGTCGAGATCGCCGTGGACGGCCACCTCCGTCGTCGCCGCGAGCCACCCGGCGAGCTCGACCGCAGGGGTCGACGGGGACTGCCGTGGTCGCGTCGCACTCACAGACTCGTGCACCGACCGAGCGTATCGACTCACCACTCGACGGGCAGGCGCGACGGGGTGCCGTCGGTGGGCGCGACGCCGTAGCGGCCCAGGACGTAGCCCATGATCCGGGAGAACACCGGCCCCGCGATCGAGCCGCCGCCGCCGTCGACCCGGGGGGCGTGCACCACGACGTAGACGGTGAAGCGGGCGTCGTCGGCGGGAGCGAACCCTCCGAAGGAGACCGACGTGCTGCCGTCGTAGCCGGTGCCGTCGCTGGCGACCCGCTGGGCGGTGCCGGTCTTGCCGGCGACGAGGTAGCCGGGCACCTGTGCCGCGGGCGCGACGCCGTCCTCGGGGTCGACGACCTTCTCCATCATCCGTGCGGTCGCGCGCGCGGCCTTCTTGCTGACGACGCGCGTACGCGTGGCGACGTCGGTGCCGACGGTGACGCCGTCGTCGGTGACCGCGGACCCCGAGACGAGACTGGGCGAGACCCGCACTCCCCCGTTGGCGATGGTGTTGATGGCCGCGGCCATCTGGGCGACGTTGACCGAGAGCGACTGCCCGAAGGCGACGCGGTCCTTGGTCTGCGACGTCATCGCCTCGCCGGGGGTCAGGATGCCGGGGGTCTCGCCGCGGACGCCGATGTCGGTGCGCGTGCCGAGCCCGAACCGCTTCAGGTAGGCCACCAGCTCCGGCGGCGAGAACGCGTCGGCGGCGAGCACCGTGCCGATGTTGGACGACTTGGCGATGATGCCGGCCAGGGTGAGCCGGATGTCGCCGTGGTCGAACCAGTCGCCGATCACCCGGTCCTGGCGCGCGAGGCTGGACGGCACCTTGAAGCGCTGACGCGGGAACGCCTTGCCTGCGTCGATCAGCGAGGCGGCGGTGAGCACCTTCTGCACCGACCCGGGCTCGTAGGTGTCGCTCATGGCGCGCGAGCCGAGGTCGTCCTGGTCGGACTCGGTCGGCACGTTGGCGTCGAAGGTCGGGTAGTCGGCGAGCGCGAGGATCTCGCCGGTGCGGGTGTCCATGACGACCGCGGCGCCGCTCTCGGCGCGGTACTGGCGCACCGACTGCGCGAGCACCTTCTGGGTGAACCACTGCAGGTCGCGGTCGATGGTGGTGCGCAGCGCCTCGCCGTTGCGGGCGGCCTTGAGGGTGCTCTCGCGCAGCGGGATCCGCACCCCCTTGCCCGAGTTGGACTGCCAGGTGGCCTCGCCGTCGACGCCGGCCAGCTGCGTGTCGAAGGTGCGCTCGAAGCCGCCGAGCGGCTCGTCGGTGCCCATGTAGCCGATCAGGTTGGCGCCCACGTCACCGGAGGGGTAGGACCGGATCGGGTCGTCCTGCAGGCTGATGCCCTTGAAGCCGGCCTCGTCGAGGGCCGCGAGGGTGTCGCCCGCCAGCGTGCTCGGCACCCGCCGGGCGACGTACTCGAAGCGGCTGCCGTCCTTGCGGCCGCGCAGCGCGGTGAGGGTCCTGAAGTAGTCGACGGAGAGCCGGTCGGTCAGCAGCCGGGCGAGCTCGGGCGCCCGGTCTGCGGTGAGCGCGGGGTCGGCGATGACCATCTTGCCCTTGACGGAGTCGGCGAGCGGCTGGCCGTTGCGGTCGAGGATGTCGCCGCGCTCGGCCTCCAGCGGCACCCGCACCGCGCCCTCGGCGGCCGCGCGGACCGCGTAGGAGCGGGGATCGACGCCCTGGAGCTGCACCAGCCGGGCACCGAAGAAGGAGAGGACCATCGCGATGAGGACGAACCCGATGCGCAGGCGCAGCATGGGCGCGCCACGTGAGGCGCCGCGCCTGGGGCGGGTGCTCGGCACTGATCTCCCTCGTTTCCCGGACGGCTCCGGGGTGGAGCCGGCCTGGTCGACAATCTAGGGGCGCGGCGCGACGGATCCGCGCGAGCGCGCCGTCAGCGGTTGCGCTTCTTGCGCGGCTTGGCGTCGGTGCCTCCCGCGGCGGTCGCGCCCTGCTCCTCGACGCTCGGAGCGGCCGGCACCTCGACGTAGGTCGGGCGCGGGGCCAGGACGGCCGGCTTGACCGGGGCGGGCGGCTGCAGCAGCAGCGCGTTCTCCGGGGTGGCGGGCGTGCGGACGCCGCTCGTCTCGCCGGTCTCGAGGTCGAGGAACACCGGTGCGGCGGGGATGACCATCCCCATCGCCTGGGCCTGCGAGGCGACCCGCTGCGGGTTGCGCAGCTCGTCGAGCTCCATGCGCAGGGTCTGCTCGCGGGCGGCGAGGGTGTCGGCCTCGGACTCGAGGGCGGACGCGGCGAAGGACGCCTGCTGCAACGAGGTGTTGAAGAGCAGCAGGCCGACGATCCCGGCGAGCAGGACGAGGCTCACCAACGTCATGAACGGCATCCGCGGGGCGCGGGTGCGCACCCGCGGCACGACGCTCAGGCGGGCCTTGTCGACGGCCTCCTGGGCGATCCGCGTGACCCGGGTCCGGGGTTGGAGGGCGGGACTGCTCATCGGACGACTCCTGGGGAAGTGGGAGTGGACGGGAGGACGCGCTCGACGGCGCGCAGGCGGACGGAGGCGGCGCGGGGGTTCGCGGCGATCTCCTGCTCGTCGGCCCGCTCGGCGCCGCGGGTGACCAGCCGCAGGGCCGGCTCGGCGCCCTCGGGCACGAACGGCAGGTCCGGCGGCACGTCGAGGCGGGTGGCGTCGGCGAACGCCCGCTTGACGAGCCGGTCCTCGAGCGAGTGGTAGGACTCGACCACCACCCGCCCGCCGACGCCGATGACCTCCATCGAGGCCGGGATCGCCCGCCGCAGCACGGCGAGCTCGTCGTTGACCGCCATCCGCAGCGCCTGGAAGGTGCGCTTGGCCGGGTGGCCGCCCGTGCGCCGGGCGGGTGCGGGGATCGTGGCGTAGAGCAGCTCGACGAGGTCGGCGCTGGTGCTGAACGGCGTCGCCTCGCGGCGCCGGACGACCTCGCGGGCGATCCTGCTGGCGAACTTCTCCTCGCCGTACTCCCGCAGGATCCGGGTCAGCTCCTGGGCGGTCGCGGTGTTGAGCAGCTCGGCGGCGGTCGGGCCGGTCGTCGGGTCCATCCGCATGTCGAGCGGCGCGTCCTCGGCGTAGGCGAACCCGCGCTCGCGCACGTCGAGCTGCATGGAGGACACCCCGAGGTCGAAGAACACGGCGTCGACGTGGTCGAGGCCGAGCGAGGCGACGACCTCCGGCAGCTCGTCGTAGACGGCGTGCACGGCGGTGAACCGGTCGCCGTGGGACGCGAGCCGCTCCGAGGACATCCGCAGCGCCTCGGGGTCGCGGTCGATCCCGATCACGCGGGCGTGGGGCAGGCGCTCGAGGACCGCCTCGCTGTGCCCGCCGAGGCCGAGGGTGCAGTCGACGTAGACCGAGCCGGGGGCCTCGAGCGCAGGGGCCAGCAGGGCGACGACCCGGTCGAGGAGCACCGGGGCGTGGCGAGGAGTCGTCATCTGCTCAACCCTGGGAGCCCAGGCGCATCAGCAGGAGCAGGGCGAGCGCCAGCCCGCAGGCGGTGGCGGCGGAGAACGCGACGAGCGCGGCCGCCTCACGCGCCTGGTCGCGGACCCGCGACGGCGGTGCTGCCGTGCGTCCCACGCGCTGGGTGGTGCTCATCGTCTCGACCCCACTGGTTGCTGCGGATGTACGTGCTGGGCGCCGGCCCGGCCGGGCCGGATGTTGAGGTGGCGGGGCCGGAGCTGGCGGTGCGGCTGACACTCCCCGCCGTGTGGCACGGGGCGAGCCGCCGCACCAGGTCCCTGCCCGCTCCTTGCCCCCTGCCGGAGCAGGGGGTGCCCTCTGGTGCCGGGGAAGTGCCCCAGATGGCCGCGCGAGGAGCGGGCTCGAGACCTGGTGATACGGGTCGCGATGTCAGCTGTGCTGTTGTCTGGCGTTGCTGTTGTCTGGCGTTGTCGGGTGGTGCGTGCTGGTTCTGGTGCGGGGCGCTGCTCAGATGCCGGGGAAGACCTCGTCGCTGAGCTCGGAGAACTTCTGCTCCTGCTCCTCGGAGTAGGTCGCCCACGCGGTCGGGTCCCAGATCTCGATCCGGTTCATCGACCCGATGACGACGCACTCCTTGCGGAGCGAGGCGTACTCCCGCAGCGGCGCCGGGATGTTGATCCGTCCCTGCTTGTCCGGCACCTCCTGGCTGGCGGCGGCGAACAGCATGCGGACGTAGTCACGGGTGTTCTTCTGCGTGACCGGCGCCTCTCGGAGCCGGTCGGTGAGCCGGCCGAAGTCCTCCAGCGACCAGACAGTGAGGCAGCGCTCCTGTCCCCTGGTCACCACGAGTCCCTCCGTCAGTTCGTCCCTGAACTTCGCCGGGAGGAAGAGACGGCCCTTCTCGTCGAGCTTGGGCGTGTAGGTGCCGAAGAACACCCGGCACCTCCCGTTGCTCGGCGGGATAGATCGACCCTGTCCCCCACTTCGCACCACAGTACCCCACTTCACTCCACCGTCAACCAGATCGAGCGTGTTTCGCGCCCAAATCGGCCGCGTCCGGGCCCTCCTGGCGAGCACGCACGCGCCGCGACGTGACCCGCCCGGGAGCGTGCAACGGGGTGGATCCACACTCAGGACGGCCCTGGTGGAGCGTCGGTGGGGGAAGCCGGCAGCCCGTGGTGGAGCGAAGTGGGGAACGGCGTGGCGAAGGGTGGTGCCGAGGGGAGCGCAGGACGAGGGCGTTCGTCTCCGCATCGGCGCCGCGGCAGCGACCGAGCGGTATGTTGCGCGCACCACATACCGTGGTGGCGAGGTCGACGACCGGATCGGCGAACGGATCGGCGGACGGGTCGACCGCACGGGCACGAGGGGAACGAACGACGTGACGACTGGGTCCACCGGGCAGGCGCCCGATCTCGACACCGTGCGCCGGGTGACCGGGGCCGTGCGCGGCAACATCGAGCGCGTCATCGCCGGCAAGCCCGACGTCGTCAACGCCGCGCTCGTCGTGCTGCTGGCCGAGGGCCACCTCCTCATCGAGGACGTGCCCGGCGTCGGCAAGACGCAGCTGAGCAAGGCGCTGGCCCGGAGCATCGACTGCTCGGTACGGCGCATCCAGTTCACGCCGGACCTGCTGCCCTCCGACGTCACCGGGGTCTCGGTGTTCAACCAGGACACCCGCGAGTTCGAGTTCCGCCCCGGCGGCGTCTTCGCCAACATCGTGGTCGGCGACGAGATCAACCGTGCGTCGCCCAAGACGCAGTCCGCGCTGCTGGAGTGCATGGAGGAGCGCCAGGTCACCGTCGACAACGCGACCTACCAGCTCGAGAGGCCCTTCATGGTGATCGCGACGCAGAACCCGATCGAGATGGAGGGCACCTACGCCCTCCCCGAGGCACAGCGCGACCGCTTCATGGCGCGGGTGTCGGTCGGCTACCCGGTCGAGTCGGCGGAGATCGCGATGCTCGAGGGGCACACCGCCCGCAACCCCCTCGACGACCTCGAGCCGGTCACCGACGCCGGCGAGATCCGCAAGGTCATCGAGATCGTCGGGCGCGTGCACGTCGCGCCCGCCGTCCAGCGCTACGCCGTGGCACTGACCACCGCCACGCGCGCGAGCAACGACCTCCACCTCGGCGCCTCGCCGCGGGCGACGCTCCACCTCGTCCGCGCCGCCAAGGCCGTCGCCGCCACGCAGGGACGCGACTACGTCCTGCCCGACGACGTGTACGGCATCACCTCGTCCGTCCTCGCGCACCGGCTGCTGCCCAACGTCGAGGCGACGATGAGCGGACGCACCACCTCGGCGATCCTGTCCGGCATCGTGGAGTCGGTGCCGGTGCCCACCGCGTCCGACTCCACGTCACACGCCACGTCCCACTCCACGACCGGCTCCCCGTCGATCCCACGCGGCAGCCGTGCGTGAGGCACTCGCTGCGCTGACCGTCCGCGGACGGGCGTTCCTGGCCGCCGGCATCACCACGGTGGTCGCGGCCATCGTCGTGGGACACCCCTCGGTCGTCCGCATCGGCGTGCTGGTCGCGGCGCTGCCGCTCCTCACCGCCTGGTGGGTCGGGCGCTCGCGCTACCGCCTCGCACTGGTGCGCACCGTGTCGCCGCAGCTGGTGGTCGCCGGTCAGCCGGCGACGGTGGAGCTCACCGTCTCCAACGAGTCGCGCACCCCCACTGGCGTGCTGCTCCTGGAGGAGCGGCTGCCCTACGTGCTCGGCACACGGCCCCGCTTCGTGCTCGAGGGCCTCGGCCACGGCTGGCGCCGGCACGCGACCTACCAGGTGCGCTCGGAGCTGCGGGGCCAGTTCGAGATCGGCCCGATGGCGGTGCGGGTGACGGACCCGTTCGGCCTCGTCGAGCTGGGCCGCACGTTCCACGCCACGTCGCGGCTGACGGTCACCCCGCGCACCGTCGCGCTGCCCAGCATCCCGCTGGGCGGGGCGTGGACCGGGTCGGGGGACAACCGCCCGCGCGCCTTCGCCACCGGCAGCGCGGAGGACGTCACGGTGCGCGAGTACCGGCGCGGCGACGACCTGCGGCGCGTCCACTGGCGCAGCTCGGCCCGCGTCGGCGAGCTGATGGTGCGCCGCGAGGAGCAGCCCTGGCAGTCGCGGGCGACGGTGTTCCTCGACAACCGGGGCACGGCCCACCGCGGGCAGGGCGCGGCCAGTTCGCTGGAGGCGGCCGTGTCGGCCGCGGCCTCCATCGCCGTCCACCTCACGCACCACGGCTACACCGTCCGACTGGTCACGGCGTCCGGCGACAGCCGGGAGACCGAGTGGCACTCCCACACCGCCGCGGCCAGCACGATCCCGCTGCTCGAGGCGCTCGCCGTCGTGCAGCTCGACCACTCCCCCGCTCCCGACACCCAGTGGCTGGCCGAGCCCGGCCACGGCGGCCTCACCATCGGCGTCTTCGGCGCGCTCGGCGACACCGACCTGCCCTTCCTGCGCCGGCTCCAGCACCACGCGTCGTCCAGCCTCGCGATCGCCCTCGACGTCGACGCGTGGGCGCCCCACCTCCCGGTCCACCCCGGGCCCGCGTCGGCCGCCCACCTCACCGCGACCGGCTGGCGCTCGATCACCCTCGGCCCACGCGACCGCCTCGACACCGCCTGGCAGGAGCTCGGGCTGATGCGGAGCCGTGCCACGGCGTCGGCCGGGGCGAGTCGATGAGCACCCAGTGGAGCACGCTCCCCCACCAGCTGCGGATCGCCGGCATCGCCCTGCTCGCGGCGTGGGCGACGGTGCTGTCGTGGCGCGTGCTGACCGAGGGCTTCCCCCGGGTCGCGATCCCGCTGCTGATGATCGGCGTCGTCGTCGCCGCGATGGGCGCCCTCGGTCGGTGGAGCCGGCTGCCCGCGCTCGCCGTCGTGGCCGGCCAGGTCGTGGTGGCCGCGCTGCTGGTGCTGGGCACCACCACCGGCTCACCCGTCCCGACCCCGGGCAACGTCGAGGCGTTCCTGGCCGCGCTGGACGACGCCCTCCAGACCTCGCGCGACTATGCCGCCCCCATCCAGCTCGGCGTGCCCTCCGTCCATCCGCTGCTCCTGGTCGGAGGGACGCTGATCGTGCTGCTCGTCGACCTCGTCGCCTGCACGCTGCGCCGCGCGCCCGTGGCCGGCCTGGTGCTGCTCGCGGCCTACACGCTGCCCGTCGCGGTCACGGGCGAGGCCGTGTCGTGGTGGCTGTTCGTCGTGGTCGCCGGCCTCTTCCTCTCCCTGGTCTTTCTCCAGCACAGCGACCACGTGACCAGCTGGGGACGGGCGCCCGACGGCGAGAAGGGCTCGTTCTCCGTCCGCACCGGGGCGATCGGCAACACTGCGCTGGCCCTCGGCGCCACCGCGATCGCGCTGGCCGTCGTGGTGCCGGCGGCCGTGCCGACCATGAGCATGAGCGTCTTCGAGGGCAAGGGTCCGGGCACCCGCGAGGTCGAGGTCAAGGACCCGATGGTCGACCTGCGCCGCGACCTGACCCGCGGCGCGGACGTGCCCCTGCTGTGGGTCACCACCTCCGGGCCCAAGCCCACCTACCTGCGCGTCTCGGTGCTCGCTCGCTTCAGCGGTTCGGAGTGGACGCCGGGCGACCGCGAGATCCCCGAGTCGCAGTCGGCCACCGGTGACCTCCCGCCCCTCGACGGGGTCAGCGGCGACGTGCCGCGCCGGGAGTTCAAGTACGACGTGCGGGTGGGCCCCGACTTCACCTCGGCGTGGCTGCCCACCGCCGCGCAGACGACCCGCATCGCGGCCGGCACCGACTGGCGCTTCGACCTCGACACCCGCGACGTCATCGCGGCCCGCGAGGACGTCACGACCGCCGACAGCACCTACGACTACACCGGCGTCCAGCTGACCTACGACGCCCAGCGGATGGACTCGGCCGTGTCGGGCGCCGGGTCGGTGGCCGGCATCTTCACCGAGGTGCCCCCCACCCTCAGCAACGAGATCCGGCGAATCGCGGCCAGCGTCACCGCCGACGCGCCCACCCGTTTCCAGAAGGCGCAGCTGCTGCAGCAGTGGTTCCGCGAGGACGGCGGGTTCCGCTACGACCTCGCCGAGGTGCCGTCGGCGGGCGACGGCAGTGCCGACCTTCTCGCGTTCCTCAACGACCGGGTGGGCTACTGCGAGCAGTTCGCGGCGACGATGGCCATCATGGCGCGGGTCATCGGCATCCCGAGCCGCGTGGCCGTGGGCTTCCTGGAGCCCGAGCGGGCCACCAACGGGTCGTGGGAGTTCTCCTCTCACGACCTCCACGCGTGGCCCGAGCTCTACTTCCCCGGCTCGGGCTGGGTGCGGTTCGAGCCCACCCCGCAGGACCGCGCCACGCAGACGCCCGACTACACCGAGGCCGAGTTCGAGGCGGTCACCGAGGCGCCGTCCCCCAGCGCCAGCCGGTCGACCGAGCTGCTGCCCGAGCGGGGCGAGGAGGCCGACGCCGAGGCGGCGGCCGACGACAGCAGCGCGTCCTCGATCCCCTGGGTGCCCGTGCTGTCGGGCCTGCTCGGTCTGGCCCTGGTGGCGCTCGTGCTGGCGACGCCGCACCTGGTCCGGCGGGCACGTCGGCGCCGCCGACTCGAGGGCGGCATCGAGGACCTCTGGGCCGAGCTGCGCGACGTGGCCGTCGACCTCGGCCACGCATGGCCGGACGGCCGCTCGCCGCGTCGGGCCGGCGACTGGATCGGCCGGCTCCTCGCGGCACCCGTCGACGACGCGTCGCGGCCCGACCGGCCGCGGCGCGGACGCGATCAGGCTCCCGGGGCCGCCCAGGCGCTCGACCGGCTCGTCGTCACGCTGGAGCGCAGCCGCTACGCCCGCAATCCCGAGACCTGCACCGCCGACCGGTTCAGCGCCGACCTCCTCGTCGTCGAGGAGTCCTTGGCCGCAGGCGTGACGCCGCGCGAGGAGCGCAGGGCGCGGTGGTGGCCCGCATCGGTGGTGGGACGGCGTACGTCGTGGCGTCGCCGCTCCCGGTCGGCCCGGGCCACGACCGCGACCCCCGACCGGGAGTCCACCCAGACGGTCGACGAGCTCGTCGGCTGACGGCCCGGCCCGGCAGGAACGGGGCAGGGCTCAGGCCGGGCTCAGGTCGGGCCCAGGTCACACGGCGGAGCAGCCGCCGACGCCGACTCTCGTCGATCATCGCCGCGACCAAGCCGGACGAAGAAGCTGACGACGGCCACGGGAGCAGCGGCGGCGCACACCATGACAGCGACCATCGCCAAGGACGGCGTGGGCGTCACGATCGCGACGCCCACGAGGCCGAGCGTCAGCAGGAACAGGCTCAGCTCCCAGCCGAGGGACGCAGTCGGACGAGCGGGCGCCTGGCGTCGATGGGACGTGATGCGCGTGCTGCGGAGGTCAGAGGCCGCGCTCGCGGCGGCGACGCCACCGCTCCTCCATGCGCTCCATGAAGGGGCCGCCCGAGCGCTGCCGGGCGGGCCGGCCGGGACGACCGCCGTCGACGACCCCGAAGCCGGTGCGGCCCGAGGCACGCACCGTGGGAGCCGCCGGGTGACCGGGACTGCGCGCGGAGGTCAGGGCCAGGATCGCGCCGCCGAGCATCACCACGAAGCCCAGCACACCGACCACCGTCTGGAGGACGGCGTTGAGGTCGAGGAGCACCGCGACGATCAGCAGACCGATGCCGACGAGGAGCACGGCACCGCCCAGGATCATCCGGCGACGAGCAGCCCGCTGGAAGGACGTGCCGCGCAGGGTGGAGGCGAGCTTGGGGTCTTCCTCGACGAGGGCGCGCTCCATCTGCTCGAGCATTCGCAGTTCTTCCTCGGAGAGCTCCACGGTTCCTCCTCACCTTCTGCTGCAAGTCTAGGCACGCTGCTGCGCCTAGGGTAGGCGTCCCCCAGAAAATTCCGTCCGAGGGGCGAGGAACGCCTCCCTCACACGAGACTCGCCGGGCGCACGGCGGCCGCCCCGAAGCGGCGCGTGGCCCGGTCCACCGCACGGTCGGCCTCGGCCCATCCGTGCTCGGGCTCGCCGAGCACCAGCTGCCGCTGCACCGTCGCCCGAGGGACCAGACCCTCGACGCGGACGCCGACCAGACGCAGGCGCTCGCGCCGCAGCCGGAGCGCGTCGTAGAGCCTGGTCACCGCACGGTGCACCTCCACCGTCACGTCGGTCACCTCGGGCATCGTGCGCGAGCGCGTGATGGTCGTGAAGTCGGCGAAGCGGACCCTGAGCGTGATGGTGCGCCCGACCACGCCGGCCGCACGCATCCGGCCGGTGACCCGCGCGGAGAGGCGCAGGAGCTCGCGGACGACGACCTCGCGGTCGGCGGTGTCGCGGGCGAAGGTCTCGTCCGCACCCATCGACCTCTCGGGCTCGTGGGGGCCGGGTGTCGCGGAGAGCTCGCTGCGGTCGGTGCCCCACGCGAGCTGGTGGAGGTGGCGACCGAGGTGGCGGCCCAGGGTCTGCTGGAGGGTGGGGAGCGGCGTGTGCGCGACGTCGCCCACGGTGAGGAGGCCGGCGCGGCGCAGCACCGTCCGGGTCTTCTCGCCGACGCCGAAGAGCTCCCCGACGTCGAGCGGGTGCAGGAACGACGCGACCTCGGCGGGCGGCACCACCACCACGCCGTCGGGCTTGGCGCGCCGGCTCGCGACCTTGGCCACCGACACCGATGCCGCGACCCCCACCGAGCAGGTGATGCCCTGCTCGTCGTGGATGGTGGCCCTGAGCCGCTCCGCGATCTCACGGGGCTCGCCCAGGCGTCGGGTCGCACCGCGCACGTCGAGGAAGGCCTCGTCGAGCGACATCGCCTCCACCACGGGAGTGACGTCGCGGAAGGTCTCCATCACCGAGGCGGAGACGCCGGCGAAGGTGGCGTAGTCGGGCGCGAGCACCACGACGTGCGGGCACAGCCGACGCACCCGCGCCATCGGCAGCGCCGAGCGGATGCCGTAGCCGCGCGCGACGTAGTTGGCGGCCAGCACGACGCCGCGCCCGCTGCCGCCCACCACCACCGGCTGGTCGACCAGGTCGGGGCGCTCCCGCAGCGCCACGGAGGCGAAGAACGCGTCCATGTCGACGTGGAGGAGCGGCGTCTCGGTCACCGCCGGCCCCCGCGGGGGCGACGGTCAGCGCCGGGCGATGACGTGGAGCTGGGCAGCGAGGGGGAGGTATTCGGGGCGGGTGGCCACGGCCTGCTCGAGCTCGAGCAGCGCCGCGGTCGCGCCCGGCTCGAGATCGAGGAGGCTGCCCGGGACGAGGTCGGCGAAGACGCGGACGGCGTGCACGCTCTCGGGACGCAGGCCCGCGGTGGCGAGCAGCTCGACGACCTCGTCGTGGGTGAAGCGGTGCCCACCGCGTCCGGGCTGTCCCGCCGACGACCCGCCGTCGTCGAGCAGCTCACGGGCGGCCTGGAAGTGCCCGGCCATGGCGCGCGCCACCACGGCGGCGTGACGCTGCGCCACCAGGAGGCTGAGGTGCCCGCCGGGGCGCAGCACCCCGGCGATCGAGGCCACCGACGCGGCGGCGTCGTCGACCATCTCCAGCACGCCGTGGCACAGGACGAGGTCGGCGAGGTCGGCCTCGTCGACGAGGTGCGGCAGGTCGGACAGGTCGCCCTGCTGCCCGGTGACGCGGTCGGCCACCCCACGCTCGCGGGCGCGTCGGTCGAGCGCGGCCAGCGCGTCGGGGCTGGGGTCGATGACCCGGACGGCGTGGCCGAGCTCGGCCAGGGGCACGGCGAAGCCGCCGGTGCCGCCGCCGACGTCGACGATGCGGGCGGGCCGACCCTCCGCGTCACCACGGTGCTCCAGGAGCCGGCGTACGCCGTCCCAGGCCACGCCGCTGCGGACGGACTGGCGGCGCTCACTGGCGGACGGGCTGGCGGACGGCTGGGCCATGGGCGCCACCCTAGTGGCTCGTCGACCGAGCCCCGCGGGCGCACGCGGGCGCGCCCGGATCGTCCGGACGGGAGGACGCGCGAGTCGGAGGTCACCTCTCTCCCCGCCTCAGGCGACGCTCGCGTGCGGGACCAGGCCGAGCGTCTGCTCGACCACGGCCAGGAAGCGGTCGGCGTCGCGCACCAGGTCGTCGGCCTCCCGCTCGCTCACGGCACGGGTCGAGCCCGCCTCGGCGGCGGCCCGCTTGGCCGCACCCGCGGCGAAGAAGGTCGCCCACTCGGAGAGCTCGGGGGCGACCTCGGCCAGCAGCACCCAGGCGTTCTTCTGCCGGCGCCCCCGCGGCGCGGGCCGGGCGCGGGCGGCAAGCAGTGCGGCCGCCGCGCAGAGGGCCGCGACGTGGGCGCAGGCGTAGCGCGTGGGCACGTCGCGAGCCGTGATCGCGTCGCGCAGCGACGTGGCGGAGCGCTGGAGGTAGGAGTGGGCGGTGGCCGGCAGCAGGTGCGGGCCCGGCTGCGCCAGTGGGTGGCGGCGGGCGCTCGCAGCGGCGGCACTCATGCCCGCTCCTCGGTCCGGGCGACCGGCGAGCCGCGGGAGTCGTCCGTCACCCCGCTCCGCACCTCGACAGGGTCGTGGTCCTGACTCATCGTGCCTCCTCCGCACCTCGGTCGACCCCGGGCCGACCCGGGTGGAGGTGGGGGTCGAGGTCACGCCCACCCGGGTCGCATCGAACAGATGTTCGAACACCGCCACGGTACTACCTGCCACCGACAGCCCGTCAAGGCCGGGCGAGGGATGGGCCGGGCGAGGAATGGGCCGGGGCGGGCCGGGGCGGGCCGCCCCGCTCAGTCGCCGCGCAGGAAGGCGGTCGTCTCGCGGCGCCACAGGAAGAACGACAGCACCAGGCCCTCGACGATCACCAGCGCCGAGAGCACGACGAACACCGCCGGGAGGCGGGCGTCGAGACAGACCACCCCGACCAGGACGCCGATGCCCGCGGTGCCCGTGAGCACGGGCCGGGTCCAGCCGTGGCCGCCGACGAAGAGGGACCCGAGCACGAGGACGAGGGCGGCGAAGCCGACGAACGCGACGATCGACAGGGCGACGAAGCCCGGCACGATCGGGCTCTCGCGGAGCAGCTCGATGCCACCCTGGGCCAGGAGCCCCTGCGCCGACGGGTTGCCCTCGGCCCATCCGAGGATCACGTCGTCGCGCATCAGCCGGATCAGGAGCGTGATCAGGCCCGCCGTGGCGACGATCAGCACGAGCACGCGCAGGCTGTTGACCACGGATCGCGGCAGGTCGCGCGCCATCGGATCTCCCCTGGGGCTCGTCGTCGGGTCGCTAGGCTCGCGCCATGTCGACGGAGCACGCATCGATCACCTCGTTCCGAGATGACCTCCACCGGCGCGGCGGCACCGGTGACGTGGTCATCCTGCCCGACAGCGCCCACACCGCGGCTCTCGCCGCGGCGGCACTCGGCTGCGAGGTCGGCGCGATCGCCAACAGCCTGCTCTTCGACGCCGACGGCGAGCCGGTCCTCGTCCTCACCTCGGGCGCACACCGGGTCGACACCGCCGCGGTGGCCGAGCGCATCGGTGTCGCGCGCCTCCGGCGGGCCGACCCCGACTTCGTCCGGCTCCACACCGACCAGGTGATCGGCGGCGTCTCCCCGCTCGGCCACCCGGCCCCGATCCGCACGTGGATCGACCCGTGGCTGCGACGCCACGACGTCGTGTGGGCGGCGGCCGGCCACCCGGCCGCGGTGTTCTCCACGTCCTTCGACGAGCTGGTGGCGATGACGGGCGCCGTCGAGGTCGAGGTCGACTGAGGTGCCGGCCTGATGGACGCCTTGGCACTGACGTTCTCGAGCGGGTGGGCGAGCGGCATCAACGCCTACCTCGTGGTCCTGGTGCTGGGCGTCGCCGACCGGCTCGGCTCCTTCGCCGACATCCCCGACGCGCTGGGCCGGTGGGACGTGCTGGCCGCGGCGGGCTTCATGTACGCGATGGAGTTCGTCGCCGACAAGATCCCCTACATCGACTCGACGTGGGACGCGATCTCCACGGCCGTGCGCCCCACCGCGGGGGCGGTCATCGGCGTGCTGCTCGCCGGGGACGCCTCCTCCCTCGACCAGGCCGTGCTCGGCGTGGTCGGCGGGGGCACGGCCCTGCTCAGCCACCTCGCCAAGGCGGGCGGGCGGCTGGCGCTCAACTCCTCCCCCGAGCCCGCCACCAACGTGCTGGCCAGCATCACCGAGGACGCCGCGGTGCTGGGCGTGGTCTGGTTCTCCCTCGAGCACCCGCAGGCGGCCGCCGCGATCGCCGGCGTCCTGCTGCTCCTCGGCCTGGTGATGCTGCTGCTCGTCGGGCGACTGGTCCGCCGTGGCTGGCGCCGGTGGCGCGCGAGGGAGCCCGTCCACCGGGTCGCCTAGGGTTCCCCCCGTGGCACGCGTGGTGGTGGTCGGCGGCGGGTTCGGCGGCATGGCCGCCGCGGCCCGGCTGGCCAAGCTCGGCCACGAGGTCACTCTGCTCGAGAGGTCCGAGCGGCTCGGCGGCGCGCTCACGACGGTGGAGCACGACGACTTCGCCTGGGACGCGGGACCGACCAGCACCCTGCTGCCCGCCGTCGTGCGCGACCTGTTCCGCAAGTCCGGTCGGCCGCTCGACTCCAGCCGCTCGACGTGGTGCGCGAGCACCGTTTCGCGGACGGCTCGTCGCTGGTCCTGCCGGGCGGGTCGCGCGCGGCCCAGCTCGCAGCGTTCGACGAGCTCGGCGCCGGCCTGGGACAGCAGTGGGTCGATCACGTCGCGTCCTACGGCGAGCCGTGGGAGCTGCTGCGCAAGGAGTGGTACGAACGCCCCTTCGACGCCGACGTCGCCCCGAGCGAGCTGCTCAGGCTGCTGGAGCGGCGGGAGTCGCTGCACCGGCGGCTGCGCCGCACGCTCGGCGACGAGCGGCTGCGGCTGGTCGCCGGGCACCGGGTCGTCATGGACGGGCACGACCCGCGCGACGCGCCGGTGATCGCCGGCGTCGACGTCTACCTCGAGCAGCGCTTCGGCGCCTGGACCGTGCCGGGCGGGCTCGCCGCCCTGGGCACGGCGATGGCCGACCGGCTCGCCCTGCGGCGGGTCACGGTGCTCACCGGCACCCCCGCCGCAGACCTGGTGGTGCGCGCCGACCACGTGGTCGCGGTGCGGACCGCTGACGGCGACGAGCTCGACGCCGACGTCGTCGTCGTCGCCGTCGACCCGCGTCGCCTGCCCGCGCTCGCGAGCCACGTCCGCCGCACGAGAGCGGCCTGCCCGCCGGCGGTGTGCCACGTGGCCCTCGAGGGCGACCTGCCCGACCTGACGCACGAGGTGGTGCTGCACGGCGACCCGCTGCTCGTGGTGCGCACGGGCGGCCGGGCGCCCGACGGTGCCGCTGCGTGGACGGTGCTGGCGCGCGGGCGCCTCGGCGAGGACCTGCTCACGGCGCTGGCCCGCCGCGGCCTCGACGTGCGCCGCCAGGTCGTCGCCCGGATCGACCGCACGCCCCGCGACCTCGTCGAGGCGTGGGGCGGGTCCCCGCACGGCGTGCTCTGGAAGGGACCACGCTCCGCTCGCACGCGACTCGGTCCCCGCACGCCGATCGAGGGCGTGCTCACCGCGGGCGCGCACGCCACGACGGGGTCGGGCCTGCCGTTCGCGGGCCTCAGCGCCGCCCTGGTCGCCGAGATGGTGGGTCGGGCCGAGCTCAGACGGTGATCTGCAGGTTGGCGAAGATCTCGCGCGTCGCCCTGGACCGGTTGAGGGTGTAGAAGTGCAGTCCCGGCGCGCCCGCGTCGAGCAGCGTCTCGCAGAGCTCGGTCGCGATCGCGATGCCCTCCGCGCGCAGCCGCGCCGGGTCGTCGGCGTGGGGCGTGAGCCGCGCGGTGACCTCGGCGGGGAGCTGACGGCGAGACAGCTCGACCATCCGCTCCATCGACCGGAGGCCGAGGATCGGCATGATGCCGGGGATGATCGGGAGGTCGGCCCCGACTGCCCACGCGCGCTCGACGAGCGCGACGTAGTCGGAGGCGCGCAGCACCATCTCGGTCACCGCGAACTCGGCCCCTGCGTCCTGCTTGGCCTTCAGCACGCGCGCGTCGTGGTCGAGGTCGGACGCGTCGACGTGCCCCTCGGGGAACGCCGCGACGCCGATGCGCATGTCGGCGCGCTCGCGGATGAGGGCGACCAGCTCGTTGGCGTAGGTGAGTCCGCCGTCGGTCGGGGTCCACGGGGCGCCGGGGCCGCCCGGGGGGTCGCCGCGCAGGGCCATGACGTGGTGCACGCCCGCGGCACCGAGGTCGTCGAGGATCGCGTGGAGCTCGTCGGTCGTGTGGCCCACGCAGGTGAGGTGCGCGACCGGGAGCAGGCCGGTCTCGCGGGCGATGCGCGCGGTGATCGCGACCGTGCGGTCCCGCGTGGTGCCGCCCGCGCCGTAGGTCACCGAGACGAACGTCGGGCGGTAGGGCTCCAGGTCGGTGATCGCCTGCCAGAGCTGCTCCTCGCCCGCCTCGTCCTTGGGTGGGAAGAACTCGAAGGAGAACGACCGCTCACCGCGCGCGAGGAGCTCGCGCATGCTCAGGCCGGGTGCGGAGGTCATGGCAACCAGCCTACGGAGCACAGCCGTGACCCCTCGTATCGTCCCACTGATTAGGCTGCACCGCGTGACCACCTGGGACCCCGCCGACTTCCGCGACCAGGTCCAGGAGGTGCTCGACGAGTTCCTCGCCGCCCGCGAGGCCGAGCTGGTCCCGCTCGGGCCCGATGCCGGCCGGCTGGTCGCCGAGGCACGGACGGCGGTGCGTGGCGGCAAGCGGTTCCGCGCGGCGTTCTGCCACTGGGGGCACCGCGCGATCCGCCCGGAGGTGGCCGACGAGGCCGCCCTCGCCCGCGCCTGCGCCTCCCTCGAGGTGCTGCACGCGAGCGCCCTCGTGCACGACGACCTCATGGACGCCTCCGACACGCGGCGCGGCCGCCCGGCGACCCACCGCGCGTTCGAGGCCGAGCACCGCGCCGCCGCGTGGCGCGGCGACCCGGAGCAGTACGGCGCGGCCGCAGCGATCCTGCTCGGCGACCTGCTGCTCGGCTGGGCCGGCGACATGCTGCGCGGCAGCGGGTTCGCGCCCGAGGAGGTGGCCCCCGGGCTGGCGCTCTTCGAGCGGTGCCGCAACGAGGTCATCGCCGGGCAGTTCCTCGACGTGTCGGTGCAGGCGCGCGGGCGCGCAGACGTCGACACCGCCATGACCGTGCTGCGCTACAAGTCGGCCAAGTACTCCATCGAGCGCCCCATCCACATCGGCGCCGCGCTCGCCGGCGCCACCCCCCGACAGCTCGACCAGCTCGGCCGCTTCGGGCTCCCGGTCGGCGAGGCGTTCCAGCTGCGCGACGACCTGCTCGGCGTCTTCGGTGACCCCGACGAGACGGGCAAGCCGGCCGGCGACGACCTGGTCGAGGGCAAGCGCACGGTCCTGGTCGCGCTCGCCCTCGACGCCGCCCCGCGTGCCGCCGCCGAGCGGCTCGACGCCGCGCTCGGGACTCCGCTCAGCGACGCCGACGTCGACGAGCTCCGCGGGATCATCGAGGAGTCCGGAGCCCGCGCCCAGGTGGAGGCCGTGATCGGTCAGCTCGCCGACCACGCGGTCGAGGCGCTGCGATCCGCCGACATCGATCCGCACGCGTGCGACGTCCTCGTCGAGCTGGCGGCCTCCGCCACCCAGCGCACGGTCTGACCCACGCTCCCCGCCCGGCTCGGGCCGACGGCGGGGCCCGGCGGCCTCAGTCCAGGCTGGTCACGCCCGGCAGCACCGGTCCCTCGCCGCGCAGCAGCACCACGAACGGCACGCCCCGATCGGCCTCGACACGCGAGCCCAGGACGCTGAGCGCGACGCTGAACGCCCTCTCGTCCGTCCGGGCCAGGGTCGCCCAGCCGTCCCACAGCAGCACGACGCCGTCGCGGTGCTCGCCGATGTCGTGCAGGCAGTCGGCGAGGGCGTCGAAGTTCTGGCCGTAGTGGTCGGGGAAGTCGAGGGCCTCCCCCACGGCGGCCAGGAAGGCGGGCTTGGTGTCGGCGCCGGTCCAGCCGTCGACGTAGCCGAAGCCCCACCCGGCGTGCTCCACTGCGTGGCGCACCTCCTCGACCTCGAACGCCGCGTGCCACCGGTGGATGCCGGGTGGCTCGCGTCCGGCCAGCACGGCCGCGAGCCCGCTCATCGACGTGCTCGCGTCGCTGCGTCGCTCACGTCTACCTCCGGATGCGCGAGAAGGAGCTGTAGTGGTCGCCGGTCCAGTAGAGCTCGCCGTCCTCGCCCGCCACGATGCGGCGGGCGCCACGGTGGTCGACGCCCGGCGTGGGCACCGTGTACTCACGGTAGTGGCCCGTCGGCCGGTCGGGCAGCAGCTCCTCGCGGTTGCCGAAGGTGGTGCCGTCGTGCTCGGGCTCGGGGAACGGTCCGCCCGCGTCGATCAGCTCCACCGTGCGTGCGGCCTCGGGCGGCAGGTCGGCGAGCCGGACGACCGGCAGGGCGCCGGACGTACCCCCGCTCGGCTCACTGGTCGGCTCACTCGTCGGTGTGGTCGTCGCGGTGAAGTCGTGGGTCGGGGACGACGAGGCCGACGGCGAGGGCGCGGACGGCTCGCCGGGCTGCCCGGTCCCGCCCTTCCAGCCGCCGCCGGCCAGCCACGCGACCAGCAGCGCGGCCGCGAGGAGCAGGAGCAGCCAGCGGTAGCGCTGCCTGCCGGTCGGGCCGGCAGGCGCCATCAGTACTCCAGCACCTGCGCCCGGCGCTTGACCTCGCTGCCGCGGTTCTCGCGCAGCGCGTCGATCGGGCGGCCCGGGAGGTCGTCGTCGGTGAAGAGCCACGCGATGCACTCGCGGTCGTCGAAGCGGTGGTCGTGCAGCAGCGTGAGCAGGCCGGGAAGACCCTTGACCACGACCCCGTCCTGGATGAAGGCCGCCGGCACCCGGGGGCCGGTGCCCGGCTCGGACACCGCGGCGGCCAGCTCGTGGTCACGGATCATCGTGCGCACCTTGCCCGGTGTGACACCGAGCAGCTTCGCGGCCTGGTCCCAGTCGAGCCACTCCGGGACGAGGGCGGCGAGGTCACGGTCGGCGAGGGGGACGTCACTCATGCGGGCAGCCTAGGTGAGAGGGGTCGCGGCCCGGCAGTCGCGGGCCCGGTGGAGTTGTCGCCGCGGCCACCGGTCCGTAGCGTGTCGCGGATGCGCCCACTCCGATCAGTCCTCGCGGCGAGCCTCGTGGGCCTGCTGGCCCTGACGCTCTCCCCGGCGGTCTCCCCCGCGTCCGCCGACCACTACGACGGTGCCCCGGGCCCGGTCCACGCCGGCAACACCTTCGGCTGGTACCAGCACGGTGTCTTCCGGCAGGAGTTCATCGGCCCGAAGCCGGGGTTCTGGAAGAAGAAGGGGCGCGGCGTCGTCCGCACCCAGAACGGCATGCTCACGCTCATGAGCACCACCCGCGGCAGCGTGTCCGCGACGCTGGACCTCAAGGGGAACACCTACGGGCGGTGGGAGATCCGCATGCGGGCGCGCACCATGTCGAAGGTCAAGGGCGGCAAGCCCTTCAAGGTCGTCACCGAGCTGGTGCCCGCCGGCACCCGCGACCAGCGCTGCGGCGGTCGCGACATCGCGCTGGAGAACTTCACCCTCGGCACCAACACCGTGAAGTCCTACGTGCACACGCTGCCCGACAACTCCTTCCGCGGCTTCCTCGGTCGCCACCTGCGCAACGACCGGTGGCACACCTACGCCGTGGAGGTCGCCGAGGACCACGTCTCGTGGTTCGTCGACGCCCACGTGATCCACACCGAGCGCCGCGCCGAGGCGCTCGACCCGGTGCCGCGGCAGCTGAAGTTCGAGCTCCGCGCGCAGGACGGCAAGACGATGGATCCGGCGCGGATGCAGATGGACTGGATGCGCTACTGGACGATGCGTGCGCCCAACGAGAAGTCGATCAAGGCCCCGCAGCTCGAGCTCAGCACGTTCCACGGAGCCTGCTGACGCCACGCCGGGGCCGCGCCTGAGCGTGGGCCGAGCCCCGGCTTCCGTACGATGGGCGCGCCGGTCCCTTCCCCGACCGGTGATGGAGGTCGACCGTGGAGCCACCCGAGCACGCCCGCGCGACAGCGCCCGGCGCTGCTGGCGACCCCCTGGTCGGACGCCTGCTGGACGGCCGCTACCGCATCATCGCCCGGGTGGCGCGCGGCGGCATGGCCAGTGTCTACGAGGCCACCGACCTGCGGCTCGACCGCACGGTCGCCGTCAAGGTGATGCACCCCGGGCTCGGCGACGACCAGGAGTTCGCGCAGCGGTTCGTCCGCGAGGCGCGCGCCGCGGCCCGGCTCAACCACCCGCACGTCGTGGGCGTCTACGACCAGGGCGACGACACCTCGGACGGCACCGACACGATCTTCCTGGTGATGGAGTACGTGCCCGGCCACACGCTGCGCGACGTGATCCGCAAGGAGGCCCCGATGCCTCCCGCTCGGGCCGTGGCGCTGATCGAGCCGGTCGTCTCGGCGCTCGCCGCCGCCCACCGCGCCGGCCTGATCCACCGCGACGTGAAGCCGGAGAACGTGCTCATCGCCGACGAGGCGCACGGCGGCGGGGTGAAGGTCGCCGACTTCGGCCTGGCCAAGGCGGTCAGTGCCGACACCCAGCACACCGCCACCGGGGGCGTGCTGATCGGCACCGTGTCCTACCTCGCGCCGGAGCTCGTCGTCGACGGCCGGGCCGACGCCCGAGCCGACGTCTACGCGGTGGGGGTCGTGCTCTACGAGCTGCTCACCGGGACGAAGCCCCACGAGGGTGAGTCGCCCATCCAGGTCGCCTACCGGCACGTGCACCACGACGTCCCGATGCCGTCGCTGGTGCAGCCCGGCATCCCCGACTACGTCGACGCCCTGGTGGCCCGCGCCACGTCTCGCGACCGGGACCACCGTCCCGCCGACGCCACGGTCCTGCTGCACCACCTGCACCGCGTGGAGCAGGCACTGCGCGAGGGCCTCGACTCCGACACCGAGCTCGCCGCCGACCTGCTCCCCCGCCGTCCCAGCGCAGCGCCCGACGAGCCCGCCGTCAGCACCGACACGACACCGGAGCCCTTCGACGCCCGCGCGCTCGCGCTGCTCACCGAGGTCGACCCGCGCGACTCCGGGCTCGTCGACGACGGCACCCCGGATCGCACCACGGCACTGGAGCGGCACCCGGCGGCACCCGGCGGTCCGTCCCGACCGGCCCACCCGGCCGGGGCGGCCGTCCCGGCCGGCGCGCCCGGCCCGACGGCCGCCCCCGCCACCGTGGCCATGAGCACGATGAGCCCTGCGAGCTCCAGGAGCGCGGCGCCGGCGACAGGCGCCGCCGCGCACCCCGCGCCGCGCGACGGCGCACGCCCGGTCCCCGGGCGCGGGCCGAGCCGGCCGGTGCCGGTCACCACCACCGCCCGCCGACGGTCCGTGAAGGGACCCGTCGTCCTGCTGCTGGCCGTCCTGCTCGTCGCGGGCGTCGCGGGCGGGGCGTGGTGGTTCGGCTGGGAGCGCTACACCACGACGCCCGGAGTCCTGGGCCTCGACGAGCCCGCCGCGACCGCCGAGCTCGAGGACGCCGGCCTCGCGGCCGAGGCCGGCGAGCCGGCGTACTCCGAGAACGTCGCCCCCGGACTGGTGATCGCCACCGACCCCGGCCCGGGCGGCAAGGTCCTCGACGGCGGCACCGTGACCCTCGTCCTGTCCCTCGGCCCCGAGCGCTACGACGTCCCCGACCTCACCGGGCAGACCGAGGACCAGGCCCAGGACTCCCTCGCCGCGACCAACCTCGCGTTCGGGTCGAGCAAGGGGCGCTGGAGCGAGACCGTGCCCGAGGGCCAGGTCATCCGCACCGCCCCGAAGGCCGGCACCACCCTCAAGCCCGGCGCCCCGGTCGACCTCGTCCTCAGCCGCGGTCGCAAGCCGATCGAGGTCAAGGACTGGACCGGCCGCTCCTTCGCCGACGCCCGCTCGGCGCTGGAGAAGCGCCGGCTCGCCGTCGACGTGAGCGCGGAGGAGTACAGCGACACCGTCCCCGAGGGCGACGTCATCTCCCAGGACCCGACGACCGGCACCCTCCACCGCGGCGACACCGTCTCGTTCGTCGTCTCGCTCGGCCCCGAGCTGGTCGAGGTGCCCCAGGTGCGGCGGATGGGCGTCGAGGCCGCCACCGAGCTGCTCGAGGGACTCGGGTTCGAGGTCGAGACCGAGCAGGCCGACATCCACCTCGGGCTCGGCTACGTCTCCGACTCCGACCCCGGTGCGGGCGAGAAGGTCCCGAAGGGCTCGACGATCACCCTGTTCCTCGTCTGAGGCCACCTCTCGTCGGTCGTCCACGCCTGAGGGCGGCGCCGGCGGCTCGGTGCGGCTGGCCTAGCATTTTCGGGTGAGCGCCGAGCAGACCCGTCGTACGTCCCTGCTGGCGGCGGCCGCGCTCCTCGCGCTCGCGGCGTGCTGGGGCTCGACGTTCTTCATGATCAAGGACCTGCTCGAGCGGGTGCCCACCCTCGACTTCCTCGCGGTGCGCTTCGGCATCGCCGCGCTCGTGCTGCTGGCGGTCGCACCCAAGGCGCTCGGGCGGCTGTCCCCGGTCGTACGCCGCCACGCCGTGGTGCTCGGGCTGCTCTACGGCGTCGCCCAGATCCTTCAGACGGCCGGGCTGGCGCACACGCCCGCCAGCATCAGCGGCTTCGTCACCGGGCTCTACGTCGTGTGCACCCCACTGCTCGCCGCCGCCATCCTGCGCACCCGGATCCCGCCGGTGACGTGGGCGGCCGTGGCGCTCGCCACCGTGGGTCTGGGGGTGCTGGCGCTCAACGGCCTCAGCATCGGCTACGGCGAGCTGATCACGCTGGCGTCGGCCGTGCTCTACGCACTGCACATCGTGGGCCTCGGCGCCTGGTCGACCGCGCAGGACGCGGTCGGCATGACGATCCTGCAGATCGTGGTCATCGCGGTGGTGTGCACGCTCGCGACGGCCCACGACGGGATCGTGCTCCCCGACCGGGCCGGGGACTGGTGGGCGGTGGTCTACATGGCCGTGGTGGTCGGCGCGCTCGGCCTCCTGGGCCAGACCTGGGCGCAGGCGCACCTGCCTCCCACGCGCAGCGCGATCATCATGAGCATGGAGCCGGTGTTCGCCTCGCTCTTCGCCGTCTGGCTCGGCGGCGAGGACGTCACGACCCGCCTGCTGCTCGGCGGCGGGATGGTCCTGGTGGCGATGCTGACCGTCGAGCTCGCCCCGCGCCGCGCCGTCGAGGGTGAGGTGCCGCACATCGCCGTGTGAGCCGGGTCCGGTCGTCCGGACTCGGCCCCGAGGTGGGCGCGGCCGCCTATCGTTGGACCGTGGACACGTGCGTGGCGTGCGGCGCCGAGCTGGGGGTGGGGCGGTTCTGCCTCAACTGCGGGCACCGCATCGGCGCGCCCGCGCCGACTCGCCCCGCGCCGACTCCCCCCGCGCCGACAGGCGTCCCCCGGCCCGCCGCTTCCGCCCCCGACGTCGCGGTGGCCCCTGCCGCGCCGGCGCGCGGCACCTCGACGGGCTCCCCCGACACTGCCGACCCCTACACCGCCGACCCCGACACCGCCGACCGGGTCGCCGATCGTCCCGACGCCGCGCCCGTCCAGCCACCCGTCCAGCCACCCGTCCAGGCTGCGGACCCGACCCCGGTGCCCCCGACGACCCCTCCCGTCGACCCGGCCGAGCGCTCATTCGGCCCCGAGCCGGAGCGGCCGGCGTGGGACCCCGGCGAGGACCTGCTGCCCTACGAGGAGGTCGACGACCTCGACAGCGACCTGCCGGTGCGGGGCAAGGCGTGGATCGGGTGGGTCGTCGGCGCCCTGCTGCTGGTGGGTCTGGCCTTCCTGCTCCTCCAGGTCCTCGGCACCGACGGCGACGACGCCGCGGGCGACCGGGCGACGAGCAGCGCCTCGGCCGACCCCTCCGCGCCCGGCGCGGGCGGAGGCGACAGCGACGACGAGGGCGAGGAGCCCGCCAAGGCGCGCAACCTCGCCCGGGGTGCCACCTTCGAGGTCCCCGGCACCGCGCCCCCGACGACCGACCTCGACGGCAACCTCGTCGCCTACGAGGCCGACCAGATGGGCGACGGCAAGCCGGGCACGGCGTGGCGCACGGCCGGCGACGCGACAGGTCAGTCCATCACGATCACCCTGCCCGAGCCGGCCGTCGTCACCCGCGTGGGGCTCATCAACGGCTACGCCAAGACCGTGGCGGGCGTCGACTGGTATCCCAACAACCGGCGCACGGTCGCGGTCCGGTGGGGCTTCGACGACGGCTCTTCGGTCGAGCAGGTGCTGGCCGAGCGACCGGGGATGCAGTGGCGCGACGTGCCCCCGGTGGAGACCTCGACGCTCACCCTCACGCTCGTCGACGTGACGTCGCCCGGCCCGGGCAGCCTCGGGCGCGACTACACCGCGATCAGCGAGGTCGGCATCAGGGGGCGGCCAGCCGGCTGAGCACCGCGGCCGCACGCTCGGCGTCCTCGCGCGAGATGTCGAGGTGGGTCACCAGCCGCACCGCGCGCGGTCCCACGGCCGCGATGCGCACGCCCTCCGCGGCCGCTCGCTCGACGAACGACACGGCGTCGGGCCGCTCGACGACCACGATGTTGGTGTCCACGGCCGCGGGGTCGAGCCCGAGCGCCTCGCCCAGCAGGCGGGCGTGCGCGTGGTCCTCGGCCAGGCGCTCGACGTGGTGGTCGAGGGCGTACGCACCTGCCGCGGCCAGCACGCCGACCTGGCGCATCCCGCCGCCCATGCGCTTGCGGCGCACCCGCGCCGTCGCGATCGCGTCGGCCGAGCCCACCATGAGCGAGCCGATGGGCGCCCCGAGGCCCTTGGACAGGCACACCGCGAGCACGTCGGCGATGCGCCCGTAGTCGGCGAGCGGCGTCCCGGTCGCCACGTGCGCGTTCCACACCCGCGCGCCGTCGAGGTGGACCTTCGTCCCGGTCTCGTCCGCCCACGCACGCAGCGCGCGCAGGTCGTCGATCGGCAGCACCGTGCCGCCGGCGAAGTTGTGGGTGTTCTCCACCGACACGGCCGCGGTGCGCACGAAGAACGGGCCCATGTCGGGGGCGTACATCGTCTCGATCGCGGCGAGGTCGACCTGTCCGCGCGGGTGGGTCCAGGTGCGCATCGTGAGGCCGGTGATCGCCCCGTGCGCGCCGAGCTCGGCCCGCGCGATGTGGGCCGACGACTCGCACAGCACCTCCTCGCCCGGGGCCACGACGCTCGCCACGGCCAGCACGTTGGCCATCGAGCCGGTGGGCGTGAACATCGCCGCCTCGTGCCCGAACGTGGACGCGACCCGCTCCTCGAGCGCCGCGACCGTCGGGTCCTCGCCGTAGACGTCGTCGCCCACCTCGGCGCGGGCCATCGCCGCGCGCATCGCGTCGGACGGGCGGGTCAGGGTGTCGGAGCGCAGGTCGATCACGCGCCGAACCTACCCCCCTCCGCCCCACTGCCCGGAGACGAGTGCCCCGCCCGTGGAGCCGTCAGGCCTTGCGGAGCATCTCCGCGACGAGGAACGCGAGCTCGAGGGACTGGACCCGGTTGAGCCGCGGGTCGCAGACCGACTCGTAGCGGTGGGACAGGCCCACCTCGTCGATCTCCTCGCCGCCGCCGACGCACTCGGTGACGTCGTCGCCGGTGAGCTCGACGTGGACGCCGCCGGGCCAGGTGCCGAGGCTGCGGTGGACGTCGAAGAAGCCCTGCACCTCCTCGATGACGTCGTCGAAGCGACGGGTCTTGTAGCCGGAGGAGGCCTCGAAGGTGTTGCCGTGCATGGGGTCGCAGACCCACGCGACGTTGAGGCCCTCGGCGCTGACCTTCTCCACCAGGGCGGGCAGGCCCTCGCGGATCCTGCCGGCGCCGAAGCGGGTGATGAACGTCAGCCGGCCGGGCGTGTTGTCCGGGTTGAGCCGCGCGGCGTAGGCCAGGGCGTCGTCGGGCGTCGTGGTCGGACCGAGCTTGATGCCGATGGGGTTCTTGATCCTCGAGAGCAGCTCGACGTGCGGCCCGTCGAGCTGGCGGGTGCGCTCACCGATCCACACGAAGTGCGCCGAGACGTTGTAGGGCAGGTCGGTGCGCGAGTCGATGCGGGTGAGGGCCTGCTCGTACTCCAGCAGCAGCGCCTCGTGGCTGGAGTGGAAGTCGACGCGGTGGAACTCGTCGGGGTCGGCGCCGATCGCCTGCATGAAGGTCAGCGCCCGCTCGATCTCGTCGGCCACCGCCTCGTAGCGCCGGCCGAACGGCGAGCTCTGCACGAAGTCGGTGTTCCAGGTGTGCACCTGGCGCAGGTCGGCGTAGCCACCGGTCACGAACGCGCGGACCAGGTTGAGCGTCGCTGCCGAGGAGTTGTAGACCTCGACCAGGCGCTGCGGGTCGGGGATGCGGGCCTCGGGGGTGAAGTCGTAGCCGTTGACGGCGTCGCCACGGTAGGCCGGCAGCGTCACGTCGCCGCGGGTCTCCTCGTCGGAGCTGCGGGGCTTGGCGTACTGCCCGGCGAGCCGGCCGAGCTTCACGACCGGCACCGAGGCGGCGTAGGTCAGCACGACCGCCATCTGCAGCAGCACCCGCAGCTTGTTGCGGACGTTGTCGGCGGTGACGCCGGCGAAGGTCTCCGCGCAGTCGCCGCCCTGGAGCAGGAACGCCTCGCCGCGGGAGACCGCGGCGATCTTGTCGGTGAGGTCGTCGCACTCACCCGCGAAGACCAGCGGCGGCGCGGTCCTCAGTCGGGCCACGGCCGCGTCGACCGCCCCGGCGTCGGGGTAGGTCGGCTGCTGGCGGGGCCCGAGCGCGTGCAGCTGCTCGAGGGTGGGGATGGCGCTCACGCGACAAGGGTACGGCGACGCCGCCTCCCTGCCCGAACCGTGACCGAACCCTGAACGGGTGACCCACGGCACGGACGTCACCGGGCGGGGCTCAGCCCCGCGGGACCAGCACGCCCTCGGCGTCGTCGACGCGCACGCCCCCCGCGCGGGTGCGGCTCGCCACCAGGGTGCCGGTGACGATCGAGCGAGGGGGGTAGGAGATCTGCGCCGGCGCTCCCTGGCGCGAGGTGGTCCAGAGCCGGGAGTCGAAGCCGACCGTGCCGCGGAACTGGCGGTTCTCGAGGACGAGCCGCTCGGCCGTGGCCTGCCCCACCACGTAGGACGCCTCGCCGCGGTAGAACAGGGAGCCGTGCGACACCTCGAGGACGCCGTCGCGCTGGCGGACAGTCTGGTCGTGCACCTCACCACTGAGGTAGACGTCGACTCCCCCGTCGACCATCGTGCGCCACAGGTCGGACGAGCGGCCCTTCTCGTAGACCAGGTGGGTGGAGTTGCGCACCCGCACCGCACCGGGCATCGGCGTGTGGGCCTGCACCATCACCCACGGCACGTCGTCGCGCTCGGCGCGCCGGAGCACCCCGGCCAGCCAGCGGAGCTGGGCGGGGTCGACCGACACGTGCACGTCGCCGCCGCGGCGCTCGAAGACGTCGAGGCTCACCAGGAGCACGTCGCGGTCGAGCCGCACGGCGTAGGCGGTGTGCCGCGCCGGTCCGCGCGGGGGACGGTCGGCGAACCGGGGCAGTCCGTCGCTCCCGCTCAGCGCGTGCTGGGCGAAGATCCGCTTGAACTCGGGGAGGTGGCGGCGCTTGAAGTCGACCCACGGGTCGCCCCGCCGGGCCCGCCAGGGGTCGTCGCCGATCTCGTGGTCGCCGACCGCCGGGTAGGTGGTCAGACCGCGGTCGGCGAAGCGCTCGAACCACGCCGGGTAGTAGACGTCGGCCGCCCGGCGCCACGCGCGCAGCCGCTGGGCGTCGGTGTGGACCGGGCCGAACACGCCGGTCCGGGAGTCGTCGCGCCCCCAGCGGCCCTCGACGAGGTCGCCGGCGACCAGGACGTCGTCGGCACCCTGGTCGGCCATCTCGTCGATGACCCGGCCGAGGGCGGTCTCGTAGGCCTCGTTGGTCGAGTTGGCCACCTCGCCCGTGGCGGCGACGACGTGCTCGCGACGACCGCCGGCGGTGAGGTCGGCGACGTCCTGGTTGAGGAAGTCGGGTGCCGAGACGAACCGGTAGGCCCCGGCCAGGTCGGGGGCCGAGGGCACCGGCGGGCGGTCCCGCGGCCCACGGGCACGGAGGGCGGGGTCGGACGCAGCGTCGGCGTCACCGGCGCGACCGGCGGACGCCGGCGGCACGCTCGGCCCGGGGTAGTCGGAGCCCGGCGCCGCGCTGGCCGACGAGCCGGACGGGGTGGCCGTGGAGCAGCCGAGTGCACCGGCGACGAGCACCGCCAGCAGGGGCCCGAGAGGTCGTCGCATCACCCGGACAACCGTAGAGGTCGCGACCGACGTCCGCGCGAGGACCCGCGGACGTCGTCGGTGCCGACTCACTCGTCGAGGTGGTCGATGTCGCGGAACCCGGTCTTCTTGGCCCGCACGCCGCGGTTGGTCATCCAGGTCAGGGCCCACAGCACCACGCCGATGGCGAGGAGCCCGGCGGCGATCTTGTACTGCACCATGTCGGCCTCCAGCCGCGCCCACGGCCCGAGGAGGTAGCCGCAGCAGAGGGCGCCGACGACGGGCAGGAACGACGGCGCGCGGAACGCGTCGTCCGGCGTGGGGTCGCGTCGGAGCACCAGGCAGGCGATGTTGACGATGGTGAACACCGCCAGCAGCAGGAGCGCCGTGGTGCCCGAGAGCGCCCCGACGACCGAGGACTCCGAGTCGAGGGTGACGACGGTGATCAGGCCGAGCGCCAGGAGCGTGGTGAAGAGGATCGCCGTCCACGGGGAGCGGCGACCGGCCAGCACCTTGCCGAGCGAGCGCGGGAGCACGTCCTGGCGCGCCATGCCGTAGATGAGCCGGCTCGCCATCAGCATGTTGATGAGGGCGGTGTTGGCGACCGCGAAGACGGTGAGGAACGGGAAGACGGTGTCGATCGGCAGGTCGGGGGCGCCGATCTTCACGACGTCGAGCAGGATGCCCGCCTCGGCGTTGGTCGGCTCGAGGATCTGCCCCGACGGGATGACCGCCACCACCGAGATGGCGACGAGCATGTAGATCACGACGGCGATGCCCAGGCCGGTGAGCATGGTGCGCGGGAAGATCCGGAGCGGGTCGCGGGTCTCCTCCACCATGTTGACGGAGTCCTCGAAGCCCACCATCGAGAAGAAGGCGATCGCCGTGGCGATGGTGACGGCCATGAACAGGCCCTTGTCGTCGGGGCTCTCGAAGACCGTGATCCGTCCGAGGTCGCCTTCGCCGCGGCCGATCACCCAGACCCCGAGGCCGATGACGATGGCGAGGGCCGTCATCTCCACGATCGTGAGGATCACGTTGAACTTCACGCTCTCCCCGACGCCGCGGAGGTTGATCGCGGCCAGCACCACCATGAAGACGAGCGCCGTCACGAGGGTGGTGCCGGTGCTCGGGTCGTCGTTGCCGAAGCCGATGAGCAGGTTGGCGGCCAGGAGGTTGGAGGACGTCGACGCGCTCGTGACGCCCGAGCACACCACCGTGAAGGCCACCAGGAAGGTGATGAAGTGGATGCCGAAGGCCTTGTGCGTGTAGAGCGCGGCGCCCGCGGCCTGCGGATACTTGGTGACCAGCTCGAGATAGCTGAACGCCGTCACGGTCGCGACCGCGAAGGCGACCAGGAACGGCAGCCACGCGACGCCGCCGACCTGACCGGCCAGCTTGCCCGTCACGGCGTACACCCCGGCGCCGAGGATGTCGCCGACGATGAACAGGAGCAGCAGCTTCGGGCCGAGCACCCGCTTGAGCTCGGTGGTCTCCGATCCGTTGACGTCCTGCTCCGCGGCTTCTGTCGCGCTCATCCGAGGCTCCCATCGTCGGCCCGTGCCCCCGCACGGCATTCCCCTCACAATGGCCCTGCCGCGGGGACGTGGCAACCACCGCAGCATCCCGGACGGCGTCGTGTCGCACGCTGAGCCGCACCGGCACCACCGAAGGGGTGGGCCCGACGCCACATGGACTCCCTACCGGGCATGTGAACGTTCCAACTACGCTGCCCCCCATGCCGAAGCGTGTTGCGATCCTGACGGCCGGCGGATACGCCCCGTGCCTGTCCTCCGCGGTGGGGGCACTGATCGAGACCTACGACGCCACCGACCCCGACATCGAGCTCATCGCCTACCGGCACGGCTACCACGGGCTGCTGACCGGCAACAGCGTCACGGTCGGTCCCGAGGAGCGCGCCGGCGCCGCGCTGCTCCACCGGTTCGGCGGCAGCCCGATCGGTAACAGCCGCGTCAAGCTGACCAACGACGACGACTGCCGCCGTCGCGGGCTCATCGGCGAGGGCGAGACCGCCCTCGAGGTGGCCGCCGCGCGGCTGCAGGCCGACGGCGTCGACGTGCTGCACACCATCGGCGGCGACGACACCAACACCGCGGCGGCCGACCTGGCGGCGCACCTCGAGGCCCGGGGCTCGCACCTGACGGTCGTCGGCCTGCCCAAGACCATCGACAACGACATCGTCCCGATCCGGCAGAGCCTCGGCGCGCTGACCGCCGCCGAGGAGACCGGGCGCTTCGCCCGCAACGTGCTCGCCGAGCACGGCTCCAACCCGCGGATGCTGATCGTGCACGAGGTGATGGGCCGCGCCAGCGGCTGGCTCACCGCGTCGGCCGCGCGCGCCTACATGGCCTGGCACGCCGAGCAGGACTGGCTGCCCGGCATCGGCCTCGACCCCCGCACCTGGGCGATCCACGCGGTCTACGTGCCCGAGATCCACATCGACCTGGCCGCCGAGGCCGAGCGGCTGCGCGCCGTGATGGACGAGACCGGATGCGTCAACATCTTCCTCGCCGAGGGGGCCGGCATCGACGACATCGTCGCCGATCTCGAGGCGACCGGGGAGACGGTGGGCCGCGACCCGTTCGGCCACGTCAAGATCGACACCATCAACCCGGGACAGTACTTCGCCGACCGCTTCTCCGAGGCCATCGGCGCGGAGAAGACCATGGTGCAGAAGTCCGGCTACTTCTCCCGCTCCGCGCCGGCCAACGAGACCGACCTGGCGCTGGTTCGCGAGATGGCCGAGCTGGCCGTCGCCTGCGCCCTCGAGGGCCGGGCGGGCGTCATCGGGCACGACGAGGACCGCGGCGACGAGCTGCGCGCCATCGAGTTCGAGCGGATCGCCGGCCACAAGCCCTTCGACGCCTCGCAGCAGTGGTTCACCGACCTGCTCGCCGGGATCGGCCAGGCCTGAGCTCGGTGCACGTGGCTAGGCCGTGTCCGGCTCCGCCTGCTCGGAGCGGTCGGTCACCCGCCGCCCGGCGGCCGGCAGCACGCGCGGCAGCCGCTGGAGGTAGGCCGCGCTGACCACGGCGACCAGCGCCAGCACCCACCACAGCGTGGTCTGCCCCTGCGCGAGCAGCCAGGTGAACGCGATCGGGGTCACCGCTCCCCCGATGCCCCAGCTGAGCTGGAACAGCCCGAGGTAGCGGCCCCGGAGGTGGTCGGGGGCGGCCTCGGCGGCCGTCGCGCTGAACACCGGCCCGCCCACGAGCTCGCCGCTGGTGTAGACGGCGGCGCCGACCAGCATGGCCACGACGGCGAGCCACACCGGCAGCCAGCCGGCGAGGACGAACAGTGCGTAGCCGACCACGAAGACGACCTGGGCCAGGCCCATCATCCGGGCCCGGACCTGTCCGTTCATGCGGCGTACGACGAGTCCCTGGCAGAGCCCGACCATCGCGGTGTTGAGGGTGAAGATCGCCCCGACCACCCAGCCCGGCAGGGCGATCGTCTCGGCGACGTAGACCGGCAGCGCGAAGTTGAGCACCATCATGCCCGCCACGAATCCGAGCTGGCCCGCCACCAGGCGCAGGTAGGCCCCGTCGCGCAGGACCACGCCCCAGCCCTCGACCGGTGCGTCGTCGGCGTGTGCGGCGCGGTGGTCGGGCACGTCGAGCAGCAGGACGAACGCCAGGACGAAGGTCACCGCGTTGACCACCACGACCGACTGGTAGGCGAGATCGGTGCCGATCTGCAGTGCCAGCCCGGCCAGCACGCCGCCGACGGAGTAGCCGAGGTTGCGCACCGCCTGGAGGAACCCGAACCACACCTCCCGCTCCCCCGGCGCCGAGATCGCGGTGACGACGTTGCCGAAGGACCCCCAGAACGACTGGCGCCCGAGGTTGAGCAGGGTGGTCCACAGCGCCACGGCGAGCAGCGAGTCGGCCCACAGGTAGGCCACCATGCCGGCGGCCTGGACCAGGTTGCCCGCGAGCATCATCCGGCGCGGGCCGAACCGGTCGACGAGGGCGCCGATGACGAAGGCCCCGGGCATCGTCAGCAGCGCCGAGATCGACAGCGCCGACCCGACCTGCACGAGGGACAGGTCGGTCATCGCGATGAAGTAGAGCAGCGTGATCGGCATGAACAGCCCACTGCCCACGGTGTCGGCGACGATCGCGGCCACGAACCTGCGGTGCTCCCCGACGTGGGGGAAGCCGAGACGGGTCAGCACGTGCTCACACTAGGGTCGGGCCATGACATTCTCGATCGTGGCTCGGTCCGACGACGGTGAGTCGTGGGGCGTCGCGGTGGCCTCCAAGTTCCTGGCCGTGGGTTCGGCCGTGCCTGCGGCCGCCGCGGGCATCGGCGCGGTCGCCACGCAGGCCGACGCCAACACCTCCTACAAGTACCTCGGCCTCGCCCACCTCGACGACGGCGCGACCGCCCAGGTCGCCCTCGACCGGCTGGTGGAGGACGACGAGGACCGCGAGCACCGGCAGGTCGGCATCGTCGACTCCGACGGCAACGCCGCGACCTTCACCGGAGCCGAGTGCTTCGCCTGGGCGGGCGGGACGACCGGACGCAGCGGTGAGCGGGGCGGCTACGCCATCCAGGGCAACATCCTCACCGGACCCGAGGTGGTGGAGGCGATGGAGCGGGCGTGGATCGGCGCCGAGGGCCGCTCGCTCGAGCGCCGCCTGCTCGCCGCGCTGGCGGCGGGCGACGAGGCGGGCGGCGACAGCCGCGGGCGCCAGTCCGCGGCGCTGCTCGTCGTGCGCGACGGCGCCGGCTACGGCGGCCACGACGACGTCGCGGTGGACCTCCGGGTGGACGACCACGCCGACCCCGTCGCCGAGCTGACGCGTCTGGTCGAGCTCAACGAGCTCTACCTGACCGCCTCGACGCCCGAGGAGCAGGTGCCGGTCGACGACGCACTGATGATCGAGCTCGAGTCGCTCGCCAAGGCGGAGGGCAAGGACAGCTTCCGGGAGTGGGTCGGGTCGGAGAACTACGAGATGCGCGTCGCGCCGGGCCTGCGGCCGGCCTGGATCGACCGTCGGGTGCTCGCGATCCTCCGGGGCGACGCGCAGTGAGCATCCTGGCCATCGACGCCGGCACCACCGGGGTCACCGCCGTCGTCGTCACGCCCGACGGCCGGATCGCGGCCACGGGCTACCAGGAGTTCCGGCAGCACTTCCCGCGGCCCGGCTGGGTCGAGCACTCGGCCGAGGAGATCTGGCAGGCCACCATCGAGGCGACCCGCGAGGTGCTCACCAAGGTCGACCAGTCGGAGCTGACGGCGATCGGCATCACCAACCAGCGCGAGACGATCGTGCTGTGGGACCGCGAGACGCTCGGCTCGCCGCGGCGGGCGATCGTGTGGCAGGACCGGCGCACGGCAGACATCTGCGACCGGCTCCGCGCCGAGGGCCACGAGGACCGGGTCGCCGAGCTCACCGGCCTGCGCCTCGACCCGTACTTCTCCGGCACCAAGCTGACGTGGCTGGCCGAGAACGAGCCGCACACGTGGGCGCTCGTCCAGTCCGGCAGGTACGCCGTCGGCACGGTCGACTCCTACCTCATCGCCCGGATGACGCGCGGCACCTGGCACGTCACCGACGTCTCCAACGCCTGTCGCACCCTCCTGCTCGACCTCGAGTCGGGCGAGTGGTCCGACGAGCTGTGCGAGCTCTTCGGCGTCCCCCGCGACGCTCTGCCCGACCTGGTGCCCAACTGGGGCGAGATCGCACCGACCGACCCGGCCACCTTCCTCGGCCTGTCCCTGCCGATCGCGGGGGTCGCGGGCGACCAGCAGTCCGCGCTCTTCGGGCAGACCTGCTTCGACGAGGGCGAGTCCAAGTGCACCTACGGCACCGGCTCCTTCGTGCTCACCAACACCGGCAGCACGGCCGTGCGCAGCGACGCCGGCCTGCTGTCGACCGCGGCCTGGCGCTCCCCCGACGGTGGGCTGACCTACGCCCTGGAGGGCGCGATCTTCGTCACCGGAGCGGCGGTGCAGTGGCTGCGCGACGGGTTGCAGATCGTCGGCAGCGCCGCCGAGACCGCGGCCGTCGCCGCCACCGTGGACGACTCCGACGGCGTGGTCTTCGTGCCCGCGCTCACGGGGCTCGGGGCACCGCACTGGGACCCGCACGCCCGGGGCGCCATCCTCGGCATCACCCGCGGCACCACGCGCGCCCACCTCGTGCGCGCCACGCTCGAGGGGATCGCCTTCGAGGTGCGCGACGTGCTGGAGACCCTGCCCGAGCTCACCACGCTGCGCGTCGACGGCGGCGCGGCGGCCAACGACTTCCTCTGCCAGCTCCAGGCCGACCAGGTGGGCCGAGCCGTGGAGCGTCCGGAGATCGTGGAGACGACGGCGCTGGGCGCCGCCTTCCTCGCCGGGCTCGGCACCGGGGTGTGGGACTCGACCGACGAGCTCCGCGCGACGTGGTCGCTGGACCGCCGCTTCGAGCCCGGCGGCGACCGCGGCGCACTCGACGCGGCCTACGCCAGGTGGAGCGAGGCCGTGGAGCGGTCGAAGGGCTGGGCGAGCCTCGGCTGAGCGCCCGTCAGCCCGTCAGCCCTTCAGCCGCTCGCGGGCCTCGCGCGCCGCCTCGACCTCGGACCTGGCCTCGTCGACGGCCTCCTCGACCTCGGCCTGCGCCGCCTCGGCCTCGGCGAGTTGCTCGTCGACCTCCTCGAGGGTGTCCTCGAGCGTGGCGATCCGCCCGCGCAGCTCGTCGATCTCGGACTGGACCTGGAGCGTGCGCGCCTGCAGCTTCTCGACCGACCGGCGGGCCGCCCGGTGCTCCTTCTCGTGGTCCTTGAGCGCGCTGCGCGCCTCGGCAAGCCGCTCGTCGGCCGCCGACCGCGCCTTGACGTCGGCGTCGGGGTCGGGGACGACGTGGAGCTGCGGACGCTGCGTCGGGTCGGGACCCGGCGCCGGGCGGGCCTTCGCACTGAAGCCGAGCGCCTCGGGCACGGCCACGGCGCCGCCGAGGTCGAGGTCGCCCAGCCCGGTCGCCGACAGCGCGCTCACCAGCAGGCCGCTCCGTACGGCGCGCGCGGCATCGGGCTCCAGCATGGCGGCGGTGAGGGTGGCCTCGACCTGCTCGGCCACCGACTCCGTCGTCCGCACCCCCTCCTCGCGCGCCATCCGCCGCGCCGCGGTGGTGACCGACGCGGTCAGCTGGCGGCGCTGCTTGGTGAACTCGCGCAGCTGGGTGGCGTCGAGGTTGTCCTGCGCGTCGCGCAGGGCCTCGCCGACGGCGAGCACCTGGTCGACCTGGTCGGGGTCGCGGCGCACGAGCAGGTTGACCACCCACGCCGCGACGGACGCCTTGCGCAGCCCCTTGATCGAGGCGGCGAGGTCCTTGTCGGCCCTGTGCTCCTTGACGAGCGCGTCGCGCGCGGGCGTGAAGTCGGCGAGGGGCAGCGCGTAGAGGTCGTCGGCGATCTCCAGCAGCGGGTCGGCGTCCGGCATGCACCGATCCTAGGGAGCGGCGTACTCCACCTCGGTCGGATGGGGCGGCCAGGGGCACTCCTGGGTGACGCCGCTGGGTGCCCAGCCGAGGGACTCGTAGAGCCGGCGCGCCCTGGCGTTGGCCTCGAGGACCCACAGCCGCCGGGCTCCCGCGGCCTCGGCGCGGAGGAAGCCCTCCCTGCCCAGCCCGGCGCTCCAGTGGTCGGGCCGCACCGCCAGGTGCCGCAGCGTGGAGCCGTCGTGGGCGGCGAGGGCGACCAGCCCCTGCCCGTCCTCGACGACCTCGACGCTCACCTCCGGGTCGTCGAGGAGCAGCACCCAGCGCGCGAGCACGTCGTCGTCGGGGTAGGGCAGCTCGCCGAACACGTGGGCGAGCCCGACCTGGCTCGCGACGCGCTCGAGGTCGCGCAGCGCCACCGCGTCGTCCGCGGTCGCCCGCCGCCACTGCGCCGCGCTCACGGGCGACCCGCCTCGTCCCAGGCCCGGTGGGCGGCCCGGGTGCGCTCCCACAGCGACGCCCACTCGTCGTCGGAGACGTCGTCGACCGCGAGCAGCAGGTCGTCGACCAGCGCGCCGCGCCACTCGGCGTACGACGTCAGGTCGCGCTGGTCCTTCCCACCCGGGGTCATGACCTGGTGCACCAGTCCCCGCACGGTGCGCTGGTGCGCCCCGTCGATGCGCTGGGCGACGACGACGCGGCGGAAGGGCGAGTCCGGGCCCCGGCTCAGGGTGTCGTGCGCCGCCTCGACGGCCTCGGCCGAGTGGTCGCGGGACGTGACGACCAGGCCCCGCAGCACGCCGCCGGGCAGGTGCCGGTAGGTCCAGGCGGCCGGCCCCGTCGGGCGCCCGGCCGCCTGCGCGCCGTAGCCCGCTCCGATGCCGAAGGACCACCCGTCGACCACGTGGTCGCCGCGCACCAGGGGCAGCGGCTCGGCGAAGCCCTCCCCCAGCCCGGCGTCCGCCCACCAGTGGCCACCGGGGTTGTCGTCGGCGGGCAGCCCGGACACGACGAGGACCAGATGGTTGAGGGCGGTGCCGAGCTGGTCCTCGGGCCGGAACCAGACGTGGCCGTGGCGACGACTGACGGCGAACCCGAGCCGCTCCAGGAGCCAGCCGAGCGCGCCGTTCTGCTGGAAGCAGTAGCCGACCCGCCGACCGCCGGCGGCACGCGCGGCGGCCGCGACCGGGTCGACCGGGTCGGGACGGCCGAGCATCGTGGAGAGGTTGTCGTAGGGGATCCGGGCGACGTGGGCCCGGTGGAGCTCGCGCAGCCCGGCCAGCGTCGCGGGCGGCGCGGCATCCAGCCCGAGGCGCGCGAGGTAGGCCCCGACCACGGTGTCGTCGTCCACGCTGCTCCTCGCTCTCGCCCACCCGGCCACCGGGCGCGCGACGACCGTAGCCCGTGGCCCCGCGCGGCGCGGCGCATACCCCATATCGGGGTTGAGCCGCCCGGCCGGCCGGTGTTCAGGTGAGGACGGTCTCCCGCTCGGGACGCCGGGCTGTGGGGATGTGGTGGGGATGCGTCGACGACTCCGTGCGCTGGTGGCGGCAGCCTGGCTGCCGGTGGTGCTCGGCCCGCCCGCGAGCGCCGACGCGCCCGCGCCCGTCCCCGCCCGGGTCACCGTCATCCAGGCCGTGCCCGGTGCCTCGGTCGACGTCTCCGTCGACGGGCGCGAGGTCGCAGCGGGGGTCGCCGTCGGCGACGTGCTCGGCCCGTTCGACCTGCCGTCCGGCGACCACGAGATCAGCTTCCGCGGCGACGGCGTGCGCGTCGACTCGACCCTGGACGTCGGCGCCGGCGAGGCCAGCGACGTCGTCCTGCACCTGCCGGCCGAGGTGGGCGGCGACCCCGTCGTCCACTCCTACGCGGCGCCCGCCGGCCCCATCGGCCCCGGCAAGGCCCGCGTCCTCCTCGCCCACACGGCGACCGTCGCCCCAGCCGACGTCGAGGTGGACGGGCAGACCGTCTTCACCAACATCGCCAACGGCGAGTTCGCCGACGCCGACGTGCCGGCCGGGTCCATCGAGGTCGCGCTGCTGCCCTCCGGGACGGACGCCGACCCCATCCTCGGACCGCTCGAGGTGACGGTGGAGCCCCGGACGCTCTCGATGATCTACGCCTACGGCAACCCGCGCGACGGCTCGATGAACGTCATCGCGCACACCGCCCGGCTGGCACCCGACGGGAGCGTGCGCCCCTCGCGCATCGAGACCGGCTCGGCGGGGCTGGCGCACGACCCGGTCGCACCGTTCGGGGCCTCCGCCGCCGACCCGGCCGCCTCCGGTCCGTGGCCCGCTCCGCCACCCGGTCCGTCACCCGGGGCGTGGTCCGCCCTCGCCGTGGCAGCGCTGGTGGCGGCAGGGCTCCTCGTGCGCGCCCGGCGCCCCCGCGCCTGCCTGCGTCACCCGCGAGCCCGCACCTCCGCGCGACCACCCGTGGGATGACCCGCAGCGCACCGGGGATCCTGGTCTCCGCCGGTCTCCTCCTCGCCGCCGCCGGGTGCGCCGGGACCGGCCCCGCCGCGACCCCACCGGCGGCCGACGAGCCGACCACTCAGGCCGCGGACCCCCGTCCCCAGCCGGTCCTCCCCGCTCGCCGGGCGCGATCGGAGGTGTCTCCGCGCCGACCGGCCAGCGCCACGCTCCCCAGCGGACGCGTCGTCCCCGTGACCGCCGCGGGCACCACCGGCGCCGGCGTCCTCGACGTCCCCGGCGACGTCGACGTCGCCGGATGGTGGCGCGGCGGCTCCCGGATCGGCGACCCGTTCGGCTCGATCCTCCTCGCCGCGCACGTCGACTCGTGGACCGAGGGACTCGGACCGTTCGCCGAGATGCTCACGACCTCGGAGGGCGCGCGGGTGCGGCTCGAGGCCGACGGCCTCCGGCAGGACTTCGAGGTGACGTCGCGGCGGCTGGTGCCGCAGGGCGGCCTCGCGGACGACGCCTGGATCTACGCCGCGGCCGGCGATCTCCGGCTGACGCTGGTCACCTGCGCGCCGCCCTACGACGCCGGCCGCGGCGGCTACCAGAACCTCGCCGTGGTGAGTGCCCGGCCGATCGGTCCCCCGGAGACGACATGAGCCCGAAGAAGCCCTACCAGAAGCGCCTGCCCACCGTGCTGCCGCCCGCGCCGCGCCGTCCACCCGAGCAGCAGGCCTCCGCGCGGCGCGCGCCCCGCCCGGCAGGACCCCGTGCCGCCGCACCCGCCTCACCGGCGCCCGCACCCGCCCCCGCCGCTGTCCCCGCCCCTCCTCCCGCTCTTGTCCCCGCTCTTGTCCCCGCCCCTGTCCCCGCCGCTCCCCCCGCTCCTGTCCCGGTCGCCGGCCCGGACCGGCCGAGCCGGCCGGACCGCCGGACGCCCCTGCTCGTGGCGCTCGCGCTCGCGGGGGCCCTCGGAGGCGCCGTCGGGGTGTGGCAGGTCGTCGGGGTGGACGGGTCGTCGCGCCCACCGGCGGCCGCCCTGCCGATCGACGGCTGGCCCGCGGCGGGCGAGTCGCGGGCCGTGACCGAGGTGCGCGCCGACGGCGACCTCGAGGTCACGCACTGGATCCACTCCGACCTCCCGCTCGACGAGGTCGGGCTCACGCTGCCGGACCTCGACGGGGCCGTCCAGATCGCGGCGGCCGACGTGGAGGTCGTCGCCGACGGTCGCACCGCAGCCGGGCCGCGCGTCGTGCCCGCGGGCGGGTCGTCGTACTCCTTCGCCGAGGCGACGCGCATCCAGGTGCGCTACCGGCTCACGGGTGCGGTCGAGCGGAGCTCGTCGGCCGACGGCCGCGGGCTCGCGACCACGACGTCGCTCGACGTCACCGCGACCCAGGCGCGCGACGTGCGGGTGGTGCGGTCGCAGGAGGTGCTGTCGCTGGCGTGTGCCGCGCCCGACCGCCGGCCCACGCCGTGCGGCACCTCGGGCGGGGTGTCGGGCGGCACGGACCAGTGGCGCGTCGAGCTCACCGGGGACGACCCCGTCGACCGGGTGCTCGCCGTGGTGACGATCCCGTCCTGAGCGGCGCGATCAGGACTCGTCGAGCCCGTTCTCGATGGCCCACCGGGTCAGCTGCACCCGGTTGTTCATCTGCAGCTTGCGCAGGGTGTTGTGCACATGGTTCTGCACGGTGCGGTGCGAGATCACCAGGCGCCCGGCGATCTGCTTGTAGCTCATGCCGGTGGCGACCATCTTGAGGATCTCGGTCTCCCGCTCGGTCAGCTGGTCACGCGGGTCGTCGGCGGGGCCGTCGGCGATGCGGCGGAACTCCCCCAGCACCAGCCCGGCCAGTCCGGGGGTGAACACCGTGTCGCCCTCGGCGACCCGGGCCACCGCGTCGATGAGCTCGGCGCTGGAGGCCGACTTGACCAGGTAGCCGGTGGCACCGGCCTTGACGGCGTCGAGGACGTCGGCCTGCTCACCGCTGGCGGAGAGGATCAGCACGCGGGCCGCGGGGTCGTGCTCGAGCATCATGCCGGTGACCTGCACCCCGCTGTGGTCGGGCAGCTGGAGGTCGAGGACCACCACCTGCGGCGCCGCCGCGGGAAACCGGGCCATCGCCTCACGCCCGTTGGCGGCCACCGCCACGACCTCGTGCCCGGCCGCCTGCAGGTCCCGCTCGACCGCGTCGCGCCACATGGGGTGGTCGTCGACCACCATCACCCTGACCATGCGTCCCCCCTCCGAGAGCTGGGCAGGAGACTAGACCAGTCAGGCGCCGGGCGGGACGTAGCGACCGCGGCGGTGCGCCAGGGGCTCGTCGTCATCGCCGACCACCACCTCGTCGAGGGTGCAGGTCACCAGCCGCGACCACCCGGCCTCCGCCCGGGTCTCGACGCTGACCAGGGCCCAGGTGCCGGCCCGCGCCAGGCGCGGCCCGTGGGAGGTGTCGACCCAGTCGGCCATCCGCCACGGCCCGCCGGGCGCGGGGGCGGTGCCGGCGAAGGCGTCGGCGAGGCCGCGGTCGTCCCACGACAGCAACTGCACGACGCCCCGTCCCGACTCGAGCAGCAGCTCGGTGAGGTCGGCGTCCGGGTCGAGCAGCGCCACCACCCGGCCGGGCTCGCCGCCCGCCACGAGCCACGACGTCACCGTCAGGCCGGCCCGCTCCGCGTCGTCCCCGGCCGTCCACAGCGAGACGGACCCACCGAGGCGCCCGCGCAGGCGGCGTACGGGGTCGTCCGGGGTGGGGAACGGGTGGCCGGCGTGGATCGTCACCCGCCTCACGCTAGCGGCACCGCCAGCTCCCACGCGGTGCCCCACTCTCCGCTCTGCACGGTCGCGGTGCCGCCGAGCGCCTCGACGCGCCCGCGGATCGACGACGCCACGCCCAGGCGCCCCTCGGCCTCCGCCTGGTGGAGCCGACCGGGAGCGATCCCGGGACCGTCGTCGCGCACCGAGATCGTGATCGCTCCCGGCCCGGCCTCGGCCAGGACCCACGCGGTGGCGTCGGGGCCGACGTGGGCGAGCACGTTGTCGAGGCACGCCTTGACCGCCGCCACGGTCGCGGCCACCACGTGGGCGTCGACCGGCACGGCGCCACCGGGGGTGGCGACCTCGACCCGCACCGGGTGCGCGGTGGCCATGGCCTCCAGCGCGCCGGCGAGGTCGACCAGGTCCCCGGCCCCCGCCGGCACGGTGTCCTGCTGCCGGATGAGCGAGCGCAGGCCGCGCTCCTGCTCGCCCGCGAGCCGGCCGAGCTCGGCCCACTGTCCGCCGCTGGCCGCCCCCTGCCGCTGCACCATCGCCAGCACCTGCAGGACGCCGTCGTGGACGGCGCGAGCCAGGCGCGTGCGTTCCTCCGCGGCTGCCGCCGCCCGCTCGGCCTCGTCGCGCTCGCGCGCCATGCGCTGGAGCGACTCGCACAGGTAGCCCACGATCGGGCCGCCGATGACGACCAGGAAGACGTTGCCGTAGTTGCCCTGGTCGACCACCTGACGGGGCAGCAGGTCCGCCACCGACAGCACGACGGCGGCCACGAGGCCGCCCTTCCAGTGCCAGTGGATCGCCCACGCCAGCAGGGCGCCCATCACCCAGAAGCCCGGCAGGGTCGCGAGGAAGCCCTCCGACTTCAGCCACGGCGTGACCGCGATGGCCGCGACGGCGATCAGCAGGTCGGCCACCAGCAGGGCCGGCGTACGGGTGGCGGGACGGCCGTAGAGCCAGATCGCGACACCCGTCCACACGACGAGGCCCAGCACGACGGCGAGGGCGACGTCGGGGTGGGCGAAGCTGTCGCGGCGGTAGGCGTTGAGGCCGACCATGTTGACGGTGACGACCACCCGCACGAGCGCGAGCGCCGAGTAGAGGCGGTCCTCGACGGCGAGGGCGGAGTCGGCCCGCGGGTGCACCGGCAGCGGGCGCCGCAGGAGGCTCAGGACGCCTTCCGATCGGGCTGCCCGGGCCCGTCGTCCGACTGCTCGCGCGCCGCCTTCTCCCGCTCGGCCTTCTCGCGGTCGGCCTGCTTGGCCCTCTCCTTGTCGAGCTCCTTGGCCTTGCTCGCGTAGAGGTCGACGTACTCCTGGCCGGAGAGCCGCATGATCTCGTACATGATCTCGTCGGTGATCGAGCGCAGGATGTAGCGGTCGTTCTCCATGCCCGCGTAGCGGGAGAAGTCGAGGGGCGCGCCGAAGCGCACGACCGGGCGCGTCCAGGTGCCATAGACCTTGCCCGTGGGCGCAACGACGTCGGTGCCGACCACCGCGCACGGGATGACCGGGGCGCCGCTCTCCAGGGCGAGCCGGGCCACCCCGGTCTTGCCGCGGTAGAGCCTGCCGTCGTGGGACCGGGTGCCCTCGGGGTAGATGCCGAAGAGGTCGCCCGCGGCGAGGATCCGCATCGCCGACTTCATCGCGCCCTCGGCGGCGTTGGCGCCGGATCGGTCGATCGGGACCTGTCCGGCGCCGGTGAAGAACTTCTTCTGGAACCAGCCCTTGATGCCAGGGCTGGTGAAGTACTCCGCCTTGGCCACGAAGGTCACGCGACGGTTGAGCGTGAGCGGCATGAACAGCCAGTCGGCGTAGGAGAGGTGGTTGCTCGCGATGATCGCCGGACCCACCTCGGGCACGTTGTCCACCCCGTAGACCTTGGGCCGGAAGACGAGTCGCAGGACCGGCCCGAGGGCGATCCACTTCAGGAACCAATAGAGCACTGTCCGAGACTATCCCTGCTGCTGGGCGGTGACCCGCTCGATGAACTCGGCGGACTCGGCGAAGATCCGCGGGGCGTCGTGGTCGAGGGTGGCGACGTGGTAGCTGTCCTCCAGCACCCGCTCCTCGAAGTCGGTGGACGACAGGCCCGCGTGCAGGGCGCGCGAGCTCGCGATGTCGACCACGTGGTCCTCGGCCGAGCGGAAGAACAGCACCGGGACGGCGATCCTGGGCAGGTCGCGGCGCAGGTCGGCGTAGCCGGCGAACATCGACGCGGCCGCCCTCAGCGGCGTGGTCGGGTAGCCGTGCTCGTCGGCGCCCGGCTTCTTGATGTCGTTGGCGATGCCCGGCATCCCCGGGAGGACGTGCTTGAGCAGGGGCAGCAGCTTGACGTCCTTGCGCAGCGTGTCGACCGCGGGGTTGACGACGACGATCCCGGCGAGGTCCTCACCGTGGTCGGCGGCGAGTCGCAGGCACAGCGCACCGCCCATGGAGAGCCCGACGGCCACCACGGCGTCGTTCTCCGACGACAGCTTGTCGAGGGCGCCCTCGACGGTCGCGACCCAGTCGGCCCAGGTGACCTTGTTGAGGTCCTGCCAGCGGGTGCCGTGACCGGGGAGCAGCGGCATCTCGACGGCGTAGCCGCGTGCCGCGAGGTCCTCGGCCCACGGTCGCATCGAGACGGGGTTGCCGGTGAAGCCGTGCTGCACGAGCACGCCGATGCGCCGTCCGCCCGTCAGCTCGGGCCGCGCAGGCGTCGACATCGGCGCGACCCGCTCGGGGTCGAGGAGCGGGGCCCGGGTGCCCGGGAGGGGGAGCTTCACGCGCACAGTGTGCACCAGCCCGGCACGGCCGCACCCCGGACGCGTCGGAGCGCCGCACCGGTCGTCCGGCGGAGGGTCCCCGAGCGACCCCGCGACGTGGAACCAGTCCCCCGCTACCGTGGACCGTGTGAGTCGCCCGGAGGACGAGAGCCGCACCGAGCTCGCGTGGCGCGAGATCGTCGCCCACTACGGCGAGCGCGCCGTCCTCGACGACCAGGCGCGCTCCTCGCCCAGCGCCGACGCGCCTCCCACCGACCGGGTCGAGGAGCCGAGCGACGACGCGGCGGGTGCCTCGGCTGACGACCCCACGGTGCCCCCGTCGGACGAGCTGTCGGACGAGCTGCCCGAGCACCTGCGCGACGTCGACGAGGTCGAGCGTCGCGAGCAGGCGATCGCCCGGGCCGAGCAGTTCAAGCCCCCTCCCGCGCCGCCCTTCCCCGTCCCGCGCACCTGGCAGCGGGGACTCGCCTGGGCCGGGGTGTTCGTCTCACCGGTCGTCGCCCTCGTCATCGGCCTGTTCTCCTTCTACGTCGCTCCCCTGGTCGGCTGGGCGCTCGTCGGCTGGTTCGTCGGCGGGTTCGTCTACCTCGTCCTCGACATGCCGAAGGCTCCGCGCGATCCCTGGGACGACGGCTCGCGCGTTTGAGCGCCGGTCACGATCCGCGGGGCGTAGGGTCTCGCGCGTGGGGGCGCGCGAGACGGTCGAGATCACGGGTCACCTGATGGACAGCGGCATCCTGTCGCGCGTCCTCGACGACATCCGGGAGTACGGCGGCGACTACGTCATCGAGGAGTTCGACGTCGGTCACGACGCGCACGACCCGAGCTGCGCCCGCCTCACCGTCGAGGCCCCCGACGACGACTCCCTGCAGCGCCTCCTCATGCGGCTGCAGACCCGCGGGGTCAACCAGGTGCTCCACGGCGACGCGACGCTGGTGGCCGCAGCCCACGACGGGGTCCTGCCCGACGGGTTCTACGCCACGACCAGCCTCCCCACCCGTGTCCGGCTGGACGGGCGCTGGCATGACGTCGAGGCCCCCGAGATGGACTGTGGCCTGGTCGTCGAGACGACGCCGTACGGCGACCACCGCGTCCGCACGATCCCGATGCCCGACGTCGTGCGTGGCATGCGCGTCGTGACGGGCGCCACCGGCATCCAGGTGAGCGTGCCGGGTCGCCGCGTGGCACCGTCCGCGAGCGGCTCCGCCGAGGGCGACGTGCCCGACCGGCCGCAGGCGATCTTCGTGCGGCAGGTCGCCGACGGGATGCGCGAGGCGCGCTCGGACGGCAAGCCCCTGATCTGGGTGGCCGGCCCGGGGGTCGTGCACGCCGGAGCCGTGCCCGCACTCGTGGCGCTGGTCCGAGACGGTTGGGTCGACGTGCTCTTCGCGGGCAACGCCGTCGCGGCCCACGACGTCGAGGCGGCGCTCCACGGGCCGGGCATCCGTGGCGTGCGCGGCTACGAGCACGGCCACGAGCACCGGGTGCGGGCCGTCAACACGATCCGCAAGGCAGGCTCGATCGCGCAGGCCGTCCGTGACGGGGTGCTGACGAGCGGGCTGATGCACGCGCTCGTCACGCACGACAAGCGGTTCGTGCTCGTCGCCTCGGTCCGCGACGACGGGCCCATGCCCGAGGCCTACACCGACGTGGTCGAGGGACAGCGGGCGATGCGCGCGGAGGTCCGCGGCGCAGGCCACTGCATGATGCTGGCGACGCGGCTCCTCGCCTCCGCCACGGGCAGCCTCCTGCCCGCCACCGTGCCCCTGGTGTGTGTCGACAGCGACCCCGCCACGGTCAGCCGGCTCACCGACCGGGGGGCCAACCCGGGGCGCGGCATCGTGACCGACGTCGCCCTGTTCCTCGAGCAGCTCGCACTGGAGCTGGTGCCCGACTACCGCTGGGCGTGAGCCGCCGACACCAGCAGGGCCGCCCCGATCATGCCCGCCTGCGGGCCCAGCCGGGCAGCGAGGACGTCCGGGGTCCGGCGGTGGGCGCCGCCGACGAGCGAGCGTCGCAGCGCCGCGCGCGCCGGCTCCAGCAGCAGGTCGCCGGCGGCGGACAGTCCACCGCCGACCATCACGACCTCGGGGTCCAGCGCCGCGACGAGGTTGGCCGTGCCGACCCCGAGCCAGTCGCCCACGGAGGCGAACGCCTGCGCCGCCACCGGGTCGCCGCTGCCGGCCGCCGCCGTCACCATCGGTCCGCTCACCCGGTCGAGGTCGCCGTCGGCGGTCTCGTGCAGCACCGACGGCTGCCCCGCCGCCAGCGCGGCGCGGGCGTGACGGACGAGCGCGTTGCCGGACGAGTACTGCTCCCAGCAACCCCGCCGCCCGCACTCGCACGTCAGGCCGTCCGGGACGACCTGCATGTGCCCGAACTCGCCCGCCATGCCGTTGGCGCCCCGCACGACGCGACCGTCGAGGAGCACGGCGCCACCGATCCCGGTGCCCATCGTGATCATCAACGCCGACCCTGCCCCCCGCGCGGCGCCGTGGGTCGCCTCCGCCCGCGCGGCGCAGTTGGCGTCGTTGTCGAGCAGGACGGCACACCCGAGGCGGTCGGCGAGCAGCTCGCGCAGCGGCTCGCCCTGCCACGGCAGGTGCGGCGCGAACATCACCCGCTCCCCCGCCCGGTCCACGAGTCCCGCGGCGGCCACGCCCACGCCGGCGAGTGGCGCCCCGGCCGCGGCCTCGACGACGGCCTCGACCAGCGCGTCCTCGACGCGGCTGGTCACCACCCGGCGGCCCGGGGTCGTGCGCCGCGCCGTGCGGGTGACCCGGCCCTCGGCGTCGACCACACCGGCCAGGACCTTGGTGCCGCCGATGTCGACCCCGACCACCACGCCCGGCCCCCGGCCGCTCACGGGTCCTCGGGCCACTCGTCGTCGAGGTCGATGTGCTCGACGTCGGGGTCGTCCTCCCGGCGGGGCGTCCGGGGACCCCGCGTCGCCATGACAGCGGAGAACGCCTGCGCGAGCGACGCCGCCGCGGCGCCGAGGTGGGCACTCACCTCGGGACTGGTCTGGCGCACCACGGCCACCATCCGGCACACGGGACACACCGTGCACTCGGCCGAACCGGTCGCGAGGTGGTCGTCGAGGTCGTGGGCGGACGCCGCGAGGTGCGACGCCAGGCCGGTCAGCCCGTCGCCGGCCTCGTCCGCGTGCTCGCGGGCCCAGCCGGAGAGGGCGCCGAGCAGCCTGGTCGCCTCCTCCCCCAGCGATCCCACGGCGTGCAGATCGGCGTGCGGATCGGGGTGCGGGTCGGCGTGCGGATCCGTGTGCCGGTCGGCGTGCGGGTCTGCGTCGGTCACGAGGCCTCCTCGGGCACGTCGTCAGGGTCGGCGTCGGAGTGGGCGTCGGGGTGGGCGTCGGGGTGGGCGTCGGGGTGGGCGTCGGGGTGGGCGTCGGCCGCGCGGGCCGCACCGTCGACCGGGGCGGTGAACCGGACCTGCAGCTCGCCGTCGCGCACCCGGGCCCCGGAGACGCGATGGCGCGCGAGCCCGGTCGGCAGCGTCAGGAGCCGGCGGTAGGAGGCCACCGAGACGATCAGCTCGTCGCCCTTGCGGACCAGCCCCACGTCGTCCTGGGCGGCGAGCGGCAGCGGGAGCGACACGACGACGGCACCGGGCGTGGTGCGCACCGACATCGCCGGCGCGGAGGTGCCGTGTCCCAGCGGGTCGGAGCCGTCGTACACCGACGCCGCGACCTCGAGGAGCTCGTCGCGGCCCACGGGCTCCGTGGCCCGGTAGACCGATCGGCGCACGTCGAGGCCGGCGAAGGAGTCGGCCGCGTCCTCGAGCCGACGACGCTGCGCCTCGACCCAGGTACGGCGCCACTCGTCGGCCCCCTCCTCGGGGAACACCCGGTTGACGATCGCCGTGTCGACGCTGTAGCCGAAGAGCGTGAGGAACGTGTAGGCCCGACGCGCCTCGGCCAGCACGACCGACTCGGGCGTCAGGACCAGCCGCACGGATGTCTCGGGCCCGGTGAGCACGGTGCGTACGTCGTCGAGGTCGGCGTGGAGCCGTTCGATGGCGTCGAAGACCGAGTCCTCCGGCATCGGCACGCCGGCCGCCCTGGTCAGGACCGGCTTGAGCGCCTTCACCACGCGGCGCTGGGCGGGCAGGACGCGTCCCATGTACCACCCGAGCGCCTCGGGGAGGGCGAGCAGGCGCAGGGTCTCGGCCGTCGGCGCGCAGTCCACCACGAGGACGTCCCACTGCCCCGACCTCGCCTGCGCGCGCACCTCGAGCAGGGCCAGCACCTCCTCGGCGCCGGGGATGACGGTGAGCTCCTCGGCGGCGACATGGTCCACCCCGGCCACGTCGAGCACGCTGAGGAGGTAGCCCTGGATGTCGGACCAGGACCGGTCGAACCGTTCCTGGGCGTCGACGTGCTGGACCCACAGGTTGTCCGCGGCCTCAGTCGGCTCGGACGAGGCCGCGACGTCCAGCGCGTCGGCCAGCGAGTGGGCGGCATCGGTCGACAGCACCAGGGTCCGGTGGCCGGCGGCCGCCGCTGCGCACGCCGTGGCGGCGGCCAGCGTCGACTTGCCGACGCCGCCCTTGCCGGTGAACAGCAGGATCCGCATGCCCGGACCGCGTGTCAGAGCGACTCGACGCGCTTCTTGAGGCCCTTCAGCGCGGCGTCGATGAGGATCTTCTCGCCCTTGCGCTTGAGCATGCCGATGAGCGGGATGCTCACGTCGAGGGCGAGCCGGTAGGTGACCTCGGTGCTGCCGTCGCCACGGTCGACGAGCGTGTAGGCGCCGTCGAGCGCCTTCAGCATGTTGCCCTCGACGAGGGTCCAGGTGACCTCCCGGTCACCGTCCCAGTCATAGGCGAGGGTGTACTCGTCCTTGATCGGGGAGACGTCGAGCGCGAAGTAGACCTGCTCGGCGCGGTCGCCCGTCCCGGGGACCGTGACCTCGGCCTTCTGCACCCCCTTGGCCCACTCGGGGTAGGCCTCGAAGTCGGCGATGACGGCCATCACCTCGGCCGGAGGAGCGTCGACGACGATCGACGAGGAGGTCTGTTCGGCCATGGCCGGAGCCTAGCCCACCGCCGCGCCCGTTCCGGCCCGGTGCCACCGGGCCTGCGGCCGGCGGAAGTCCGCGGGATAGCCTGCGGATCGCAGTCCACCATCTCCAGGAGGTTCCACCGTGCGTGAGTACTCCACGCCGCTCTCCATCGCGATCCCCACCACGGGGAACCTCACCGACGACGTCGTGACCAACGCGCGCGACTTCGCCGAGACGGCCGTGTTCAGCCGCCCGACCGAGGACGGCGCCTGGGTCGACGTCACCGCGGCCGAGTTCCACGACGACGTCCGCGCGGTGGCCAAGGGGCTCGTCGCCGCAGGCGTGGAGGTCGGCGACCGGGTCGCCCTGCTGTCCAAGACCCGCTACGAGTGGACCCTCCTCGACTACGCCATCTGGTTCGCCGGCGCCGTGACGGTGCCCATCTACGAGACGTCCTCGGCCGAGCAGATCGGGTGGATCCTCCAGGACTCCGGCACCCGGGCCGTCGTCGCGGAGGGCTCCGACCACCTCGCCCGGGTGCGCGAGGCACGCGGGTCCAACGACCTGGCCGAGCTGCAGCACGTGTGGTCGCTGCAGGACAACGCCGTCGACGTGCTGCGCCGGCTCGGCTCCGACATCTCCGACGAGGTGCTGGAGCAACGGCGCACGTCGGCGACGCCGCTCGACCTGGCCACCCTCATCTACACCAGTGGCACGACCGGCAAGCCCAAGGGCTGCATGCTCACCCACGGCAACTTCATGTTCGAGCTCGGTGTGGCCGTCGACGAGCTCGCGGAGCTCTTCGACACCGAGGGCGCCTCGACCCTGCTGTTCCTGCCGCTGGCCCACGTCTTCGCGCGCATCATCCAGGTGGGCTGCGTGAAGAGCCGGGCCAAGATGGGCCACAGCTGCGACATCAAGAACCTGGTGGCCGACCTCGGCGAGTTCAGGCCCACCTTCATCCTGGCCGTGCCCAGGGTGTTCGAGAAGGTCTTCAACAGCGCCTCGCAGCGGGCGACCGCCGACGGCCGGGGGAAGATCTTCGACCGCGCGGCGGACGTCGCGATCGCGTGGTCGCGCGCCTCCGACGGCAAGCGGGTGCCCGCCCGCCTGCGCATCCAGCACGCGCTCTTCGACCGGCTCGTCTACGCCAAGCTGCGGCAGGCGCTGGGGGGCAGCTGCCGCCACGCCATCTCCGGAGGCGCACCGCTGGGTGACCGGCTCGGCCACTTCTACCGCGGCATCGGCGTCCCGGTGCTCGAGGGCTACGGCCTGACCGAGACGACGGCCGCCCTGTCGGTCAACCTGCCCGAGGCCACGAAGATCGGCACCGTGGGACGTCCGTTCCCCGGCACCAGCGTGCGCGTGGCCGACGACGGCGAGCTGCTCTTCCGCGGCGGGCAGGTCTTCGCCGGCTACTGGGGCGACGAGGAGGCCACGGCCGAGGCGATCGACCGCGACGGCTGGTTCCACACCGGCGACGTCGGCGAGGTCGACGACGAGGGCTTCGTGCGCATCACCGGCCGCAAGAAGGAGATCATCGTCACGGCCGGCGGCAAGAACGTCGCCCCCGCCGTGCTCGAGGACCGGCTGCGGTCGCACGCGCTCATCGACCAGTGCCTGGTCGTGGGCGACGGCCAGCCCTTCATCGGTGCGCTCGTCACCATCGACCGCGAGACCTTCCCGGCCTGGGCGGAGCAGCACGGCAAGGTGCCCGACCTCAGCGCCCTCGTGGACGACCCGGACCTGGTCGCGGCGGTGCAGGAGGCCGTCGACGAGGCCAACAAGTCGGTGTCGAAGGCGGAGTCGATCCGCAAGTTCACCATCCTCACCGATGAGTGGACCGAGGAGGGCGGCCAGCTCACCCCCAGCCTCAAGCTCAAGCGGCGCGTGGTGATGCGCGAGACCCGCGACGAGATCGAGGCGCTCTACCTCGGCTGAGGCCGTCCGCGGGATCAGCCGTGACTAGGTCGGACTAGTCACTTCGGGCCATGCCGAGGCAATGATCGGGTGGTTTGCCAGGTTTAGCCCGCGCCCACCGATCGCAGACCCCTAGATTCCTGTCGCTGGGGATCATCCGGGACCCCCGACGACCTGCGAGAGGGGTGCACGCGCGTGTCCGCACACAGCCTCAGGTCTCGCGCAGGTCGGCAGCATCCTGCCCGTACGCCGTCGTCCCCGACCCCGGTCGCCTGACCTCGTACGGACACCCCCACCCGAAGGAAGACTCCATGGCTCGCCGCTCTGTCCTACTCGCAGTCGCGCTCGTCATCGCGCTGGTCGGCACCGCGCTGATCGTGCTCTACGTCCAGGGCATCGACAAGCGCGCCGTCGCGGGCCAGGAGCTGGTCGAGGTGCTCGCCGCCACCGACACCATCGAGCCCGGTGAGTCCGTGGCCGCCGCGATGGACGCAGGGAAGTTCGCCAAGCGGCAGGTGCGCCGTGACGACGTGGTCGACGGCGCGCTGTCCTCGACCGGGTCCATCGCAGACCTCGTGTCACTCGGCACCATCTACGCAGGCGAGCAGGTGATCGCCCCCAAGTTCGGCACCCTCAGCAACACGGAGGGACTCATCATCCCGGACGACAAGGTCGCCATCTCGGTGGAGCTGAGCGACCCCGCCCGTGTCGCCGGCTTCGTCAACCCGGGGTCGGACGTCGCGATCTTCCTCTCAGCCGACCCCATCCGCCGGCTTCCCGACGGCTCGGAGCAGAGCCTCCCCCCCTACACCCGTCTGCTGCTTCCCAAGGTGCAGGTCATCGGCGTCGGCACGTCGAGCATCTCCGCCAAGACCACCACCACCGACGAGGGCGAGCAGATCGTCGAGGAGGTGCCGAGGGCCATCCTCACCCTCGCGGTGGACCAGAAGCAGGCAGAGAAGGTCATCTTCGCCGCCCGCAACGCCGAGATCTCCTTCGCCCTCCTCTCAGAGGACTCGAAGGTCGACGACGGACCGGGCGTGAGTGCCGCCGACCTGATGCCCGAGATCTTCCGGACGGCGTCGTGACCGCGATCGTCGAGTCCGACCGAGGGCACCTCGCCCTGCTCCAGGCGATGCTGCACGGGTCCCAGGCCTTCGGCACGATGGAAGAGCTCGGCGATCACATTCGGACCTCCCCGACGGAGTTCGCCGTCGTCATCGGTCCCTCCATCACCCCCGAGGACGCCTCGACGCTCGCCCAGTGGGCGCGGGTCCACCGTCCGGACCTCGGCGTGATCTTCCTGCGTCACGAGGTGGACAGCACCGCCCTGTCGCTGGCACTCCGCTCGGGCATGCGAGAGGTGGTGGCCGCCAAGGACCTCGCCGGCATCACCACGGCCGTGCAGCGTGCCCGCAACGTGGCCTCGGCGATCGCCCAGACGCTGGAGGGTGAGGTGCAGGCGGCGACACAGAACGCCGTGCAGTCCGCCCAGGCAGCGGCCGCCGCGGCGACCGAGGCCGAGAACGCCCCTCGCGGCAAGGTGGTCACCGTCTTCTCGACGAAGGGCGGCGTCGGCAAGAGCCTCGTCGCCACCAACACCGGGGCCGCGCTCGCCGACCTCGGCCACGACGTCTGCATCGTCGACCTCGACGTCAACAACGGGGACGTCGCGATCATGCTCCAGGCCACCCCGGTCCGCACCGTGGGCGACCTGATCGCCTTCAGCGGCGACATCGACGCGTCGGCCGTCGAGTCCTTGGTGACCCCCCACTCCCCCGGACTGTCGATCATCGCCGCACCCGTGCACCTCGACGCCGCCGACAAGGCGACCAGCGAGGACGTCGGCAAGCTGCTGGAGGCATTGCAGGCGATGTTCGACTTCGTCGTCGTCGACACGTCCGGCTCCTTCGACGACCTCGCGCTCGCCGCCCTCGACCGCTCGGCGACGATCGTGCTCGTCGCCACGCTGGACATCCCCTCGCTCAAGGGGCTCAAGCTGGCCACCGGCACGCTCGACCTGCTCAACTTCGAGCGCAGCTCGTGGACGCTCGTCCTCAACCGCGCCGACGCGAAGGTCGGGCTGAGCGTCGACGAGTTCGAGTCGACGGTGAAGCTCAAGGCCGACCACTCCCTTGAGTCGAGCCGCGAGGTGCTGGCGTGCGTCAATCGCGGCGAGGCGATCGTTCGTGCGCACCCCAACCACCCCAACAGCAAGGCCTTCAAGGCGCTCGCCGCCTCCCTCTCGGCCACCCTGGCCCCGAAGGTCCCCGCCCAGACCACCGCCGCCGGCCGAAGGCCCGCCGGCCGTCTCCGACTGAGGAAGGCCTGACGTGAGCCTCACCGACCGGCTGGCTGCCGCCCGCTCCCGCTCCGACGCCCCCCACGCGCCCACCGTCACGCCCCCCGCCGGGATCGCACCGGCCGAACCGGCGAAGGTGCCCGGGGTTCCCGTCTCGGCAGCGCGCCCGAAGGCAACCGGGGTGGACCCGTTCCTCGATGTCAAGCGAGTCGTGCACGCCCAGCTGGTCGAAGCCCTGGGACCCAAGCTCTACGACGTCCACATGACGCACAGCGAGCTCGAGCAGCAGGTGCGGATCGCGCTGCAGAAGGCCATCGGCGAGACCGAGCGCCCGATGTCCTCGACCGACCGGACCCGGGTGTCGCAGGAGATCGCCGACGACATCCTCGGCTACGGGCCCATCGAGCCCCTCCTGCGGGACTCCACCCTGTCCGAGGTCATGGTCAACGCCTACGACTCGATCTACGTCGAGCGTGGCGGCAAGCTCGTCAAGGTGGACACGTCGTTCTCCGACGAGGCCCACCTGCGCCGCACGATCGACAAGATCGTCAGCAAGATCGGCCGCCGGGTCGACGAGACCAGCCCCATGGTGGACGCGCGACTGCCCGACGGCAGCCGTGTCAACGCCATCATCCCCCCGCTCGCGCTGGACGGTTCGAAGCTCACCATCCGCAAGTTCTCCGAGGACCCCTTCACGGTCGAGGACCTGATCCGCTTCGGCAGCCTGAGCCGCGCCGCTGCGAGCCTGTTGGAGGCCTGCGTCCGGGGACGGCTCAACATGCTGGTGTCCGGAGGCACGGGCGCGGGCAAGACGACCACCCTCAACGTGCTGTCGTCCTTCATCCCCGAGGACGAGCGGATCGTCACCATCGAGGACGCCGCCGAGCTCCGACTCGGGCAGGACCACGTGCTCCGCCTCGAGTCGCGGCCTCCCAACATCGAGGGCAAGGGCGCGGTCCTGATCCGCGACCTGGTCAAGAACTCCCTGCGCATGCGGCCCGACCGCATCGTCGTGGGTGAGATCCGTGACGCCGCCGCGCTCGACATGCTCCAGGCCATGAACACCGGCCACGACGGGTCGATCTCGACCCTTCACGCCAACACGCCGCGCGACGCCCTGGCCCGCCTCGAGACGATGGTGCTGATGGCCGGCATGGACCTCCCGGTCCGCGCGATCCGCGAGCAGGTGTCGAGCGCGGTCGACCTCATCATCCAGCAGACCAGGCTCAAGGACGGCACCCGCCGGATCACGGCGATCACGGAGATCGTGGGCATGGAGGGTGACATCATCACCACCCAGGACGTGTTCCTCTTCGACTACAACGCAGGCGTCGACGAGGACGGGAAGTTCCGCGGGCAGCTGGTCTCCACCGGCCTCCGACCACGCTTCCTCGAGCGCCTCCAGGACCACGGCGTCCGGGTGGACCCGTCGGTCTTCATGACGGGCGCGCGGACATGAGGCGATCGCTCGCGCGGGGCGTCTCCGCGCTGCTCGCCGGGTCGTTCGTCGCGCTGGGCAGCGCCCTGCCGGCCCACGCGACCAACGAGATCAACATCGACCACGTGGAGTCCGGGCCCGGGCTGGTCTCCATGCTGATGTCGGCGGACGGCCTTCCCGAGGGCAGCGTCGTCGACGGTGACACCCTCTCGGTGGTCGTGGACGGCAACCCGGTGCAGGCGAGCGTCAAGACGGCCGCCACGGGCGGCATCCAGCGCTCCACGGTCCTCGTGGTGGACACGAGCGCGAGCATGCAGAAGGGCGACAAGTACGACGCGGCTGTCGCAGCGGTCAACGCATACCTGGAGGCGACCCCGCCCGAGATCGCGGTCGGTCTGGTGACCTTCGCGGGCAAGGTCAAGGACCGGATCGCGCCCTCCGACGACAGGGCGGTGGTGCTGGCCGCTGTCGAGGGCGCCAAGCTCACGAAGGGGACCAGCGTCTACGACGCCATCGACGCCGCGCGGGAGCTGCTCGGCGACGACGGCGCGCGGTCGCTGCTCGTGCTCTCCGACGGGGCCGACACCAACAGCGTGACGACGCTCGACGTCGCGTCGGGCGGCGCAGTGGACGCCGGCGTGGTCGTCGACGTGGTCGCGCTCCAGAGCGCCACCCAGGCCAAGCAGGTCAGCACCCTCGCCGACAACACGGGCGGTCGCGTCATCCCGGCCGATCCCGACGCGCTCAGCGCGGTGCTCGCCGACCAGGGCGACGCCCTGGCGCACCAGCTCGTGGTCACCTTCGAACCCCCCGAGGGGGTCGGCGCTGAGGCCTCGATCGACGTCACCGTCACCAACGGCGACCAGACGTTCGCCGACTCGGCCCTCGTCTCCCTCGGCACCTCGGCGATCGACGTGCCCGATGTCGTGGAGACGGGCAAGGCACTGGTCAGCACCCCGGCCATGCTGATGGGCGCGCTCGCGATCTTCCTCGGTCTCGGCGGCGTCCTGGTCGTCGCCCTGACGGGTCCGCGCGGCCCCACGACCGCCGAGTCCCGGCTCGACGCGTACTTCGCCGCGGCCGATGCCCAGCCGGGGTCGAAGCGACGCAGGAAGAAGGCGCTCACCGAGACGGCCTCCCTGCGCCAGTCCGCGATCGCGGTCGCCGACAAGGTCGTCAACGCCGACCTCGAGACCCGGATCAGCCGTCGGCTGACGGGTGCGGGCTCCGCACTGACGGCGTCGGAGTGGATCCTCCTCCACGCAGGGATCGCCGTCGCCAGCGCCATGGGCGGCTTCCTCGTGGGCAGTGCCGGCCTGGCGGTCCTCGGCCTCGTCGCCGGCGCGGTCGGGCCGTGGTTCTACCTGAAGTGGCGACACGGTCGTCGCCTGACGGCCTTCAGCGGTCAGCTCCCGGAGACGCTCGGGCTGATGGCGGGTGGGCTGCAGGCAGGACTGTCCCTGCCGCAGGCCGTCGACACGGTGGTACGTGACGGGAGCCAGCCGATGTCCGGCGAGCTGCGTCGCGCGCTGGTGGAGCAGCGGCTCGGCGTGGACATCACCGACGCCCTCGAGGCGGTCGGTGAGCGGATGGACAGTGACGACTTCTCGTGGGTCGTCATGGCGATCCGGATCCAACGCGAGGTCGGGGGCAACCTCGCCGAGATCCTGAACACCGTCGCCGACACCCTGCGTGAGCGCGAGTACCTCAGGCGACAGGTCCGCGCGCTGAGCGCCGAGGGTCGCCTGAGCGGCTACATCCTCGCGGGACTGCCGGTCGCCCTCTTCATCTTCATGATGTTCGCCAACCGGGAGTACATCTCGGTGCTCTACACGACCCTCCCCGGGTACGCGCTGTTGGCGGCGGCGGGCGCTCTTCTCGCCATGGGGTCGTGGGCCATGGCCAAGCTCGCTCGAGTGGAGGTATGACGTGATCTTGATGCTGGGCGCCGCGCTCGTGTGCGTGGCCATGACGCTCTCGCTGTCCGTGATCGGCGCCTTCACCGCCGACCGCCGCGGCGTGGCCAGGTCGGTGGCGACGATCAAGGCGATGGAACTGTCACCCGAGATCTTGAAGCAGGAGATCGAGCGGCCGTTCGCGGAGCGGATCCTGGGTCCGCTCGGCGATCGGGCCGTCAACCTCGGCCGACGGCTCGTGCGGGCAGACACGGCGGTGAAGCTCCAGCACCGCCTCGACATCGCCGGCAATCCCCCGGGATGGGACGTCAACCGGCTCATCGGCCTCAAGGTTCTCGGCCTCGGGGGCTTCGGCGGTCTCGGCTTCCTCTACATCCTCGGCATGGGAATGCCGTTCTACCGCACGCTCGTCGCCACGGCGCTGCTCGCGGGATTCGGGTACGTGCTCCCCAACATCCTGCTGTACAACGCCGGCGAGAAGCGAGTCAAGCTCATGCGCAACTCGCTGCCCGACGCACTCGACCTGCTCACGATCTCGGTCGAGGCGGGTCTCGGGTTCGACGCAGCCGTCGAGCGCGTGGCCCGCAACACCCAGGGCCCGCTCGCCCAGGAGTTCGCTCGGTTGCTGCAGGAGATGCAGATCGGTGTGGGACGTGCCGCAGCCATGAAGGCCATGAGCGAGCGTACGTCGCTTCCCGACCTCAGGTCGTTCTGCATGGCCATGGTGCAGGCCGACAGCCTGGGCATCCCGATCGGCCGCGTGCTCCGGATCCAGAGCAAGGAGATGCGCACCAAGCGTCGCCAGCGCGCAGAGGAGAAGGCCCAGCAGGTTCCCGTCCGCATCATGATCCCGTTGGTGCTGTTCATCCTGCCGTGCCTGTTCATCGTGATCATCGGGCCGGCCGGCATCCAGATCGCCGGCACCTTCATGAAGATCTGACATGGGACTGGCCCGTCGCTCGCCCGTGCCCGGTCGATCATCGGCCCCGGCGGTCCGGGCCTGGCGGGCAGCGACGGCCTTCCGGACGTTCGCCCTCGCGCTGGCGACGGGGATGATCCTGGCGGACGGACGGTTCACCGAGTCCGCGCCCATCCTCACAGCCGTCTGCCTCATCGCCGGCGTCACGTCCGCGCTGGAATGGGGGTCGCTGGCCAGGTCGGCACCGTGGATCCCGGTGGCCGAGTCGGCCCTCGTGGCCATCGTCGTGACGACTGCCACCGGTCACCCCGGCCTGCTGCCGTACCTCTCTGTCCCCTGTGTGGTGGCAGGCGTCCGACACGGGTGGATCACCACGGTCAACTCGTCGCTGGTCGGCGTCGCGGCTGTCATCGCAGCAGTCGCTGCAGACGGGAGCGGCGCCTCGGTCGACCGGGTGGCCCAGTCATTCCCCTGGATCATGATCGGGCTCGGCGTGGGGCTGCTCGCGAGCTGGCAGTCGCGCTCCACGCGGAGCCTGGTCGCGCGCCAGGCGCCCCACGCCGCAGCCCACCAGCTGATGGCGCGCATCCACGAGCTCGCGAAGTCGGGCACGCTCGGGCTCGACACCGCGTCCCTGACCATCGAGCTCGACGCCGCGATGCGGGCAGCGACGGGCTGCGCCCGGTCCGTCGTCTTCGTCGTGGGTGCCGATGACTCCATCCGGCCCCTCAACGGCGGCGACGACTCGGAGCGGCTGGCGGACGAGATCCGCCGCGACGATGCCGAGCGTACGCCGGGAACGGCCGTCGTCCCGCTCCACGGCGCGGAACAGATCCTGGGCTACTGCGTGCTCGTCGGGGTGCCCAGGTGGACCCACGACCTCGACGAGCGCGCGCTGGAGGTGGCCGACGAGTTCGCCCTCCGTCTCGACACCGCGGTGCTGTTCGACGACGTCCGCGGGCTGGCCACCTCGCAGGAGCGCAACCGGATCGCCCGCGAGATGCACGACGGCGTGGCCCAGGAGATCGTCGGGCTGGGGTTCCTGGTGGACGAGATCGAGTCCGTCAGCAACCACGCGGAGACACGCATGCTGGCCTCGACGCTGCGATCGGAGATCACCCGCCTCGTCTCCGAGATCCGGTTCTCGATCTTCGACCTCCGCCACGAGATCACGGACGGTCGACTGGCCGCCTCGCTGGCCGACTACGCCCGCGAGGTGGGCGACGCGACGGGGTTGAGGGTGCACCTGTCCCTCGCCGAGTCGGGGCCTCCACTGTCCCCGCGTCACGCCACCGAGGTGCTGCGGGTGGCCCAGGAGGCGATCGGCAACGCGCGCAAGCACGCGGGGGCCGACAACCTCTGGGTGAGCCTCGACTCCGACGGCAACGACCTCCGCCTCGAGGTCGCCGACGACGGGGTCGGCAACGCCGGCCCTCGCGAACGCCACTGGGGACTCCAGGGCATGAGCGAGCGTGCCGCGGCGGTCGGCGCAGCACTCGACGTGGCGCCACGACCGGGCGGCGGAACGCTCGTCACCCTGCGGTCACCCGCAACTGCACCTCACGAAGGAGAGCGCGCCCATGAGCACCACCGTCTTGCTCGTTGACGACCACGAGCTGATCCGTCAGGGCCTCGCCCGGGCGTTCGAGCGGGACGACGACATGAGCGTCGTCGGTCAGGCCGCGAGCGTCGCCGACGGCGTCGCGGCCTGGGTGGACCTCCAGCCCGACGTCGTCGTGACGGACCTCCAGATGCCCGACGGCCACGGTCTCGACGTGGTGCGGGCCGTCCGGAGGACGAGCGACTCCACCGGCCTCGTCGTGCTGACGATGCACGCCGGTGACGACCAGATCTTCGCTGCCATGGAGGCCGGCGCCTCGGCGTTCGTCGGCAAGGACAGCAAGGCCTCCGAGGTGGTCAGCGCGGCCAAGCACGCTGCCGTGGCGCCACGGACCTTCTTGTGCACCGGATTGAGCGCGGCGATGATGAGACGCGCGGCGGGTCCGTCCACGCCCCGGTTGTCCGGGCGCGAGGAGGAGGTGCTCGCCCTGCTCGCCGAGGGTCTGGGCACGGGTGAGATCGCCGGCCGACTCTACCTCAGCGAGTCGACGGCCAAGACACACATCACCCACATCTACCAGAAGCTCGGCGCTGCCAACCGGGCCCAGGCACTGGTCACCGCCATGCGGATCGGCCTGCTCGACCAGCAGTCACGGCCTCGGTTCTGAACGTCGCGCCGACAGGCGCCGGCGGGTGGTCCGACGAGGCATCCGCGACTAGTCACAAGGGACTATCCACCTGCGGCCGATCACCTGATTCGGCGGGTGCGGGAAACGACGAGGATTCTTCATGACGGGTCCACCGGGGCTCGGACATCCGGACTCATCATCCACACTTCAAGGGGTTACCACCATGATCCAGTTCCTCACCATCATGCTCAACGCTCGTCGTAACGACGAGAAGGGCGCCACCGCCGTCGAGTACGGTCTGCTCGTCGCGCTGATCGCCGCCGTGATCATCGCCACCGTCGTCATCCTGGGCGGCCAGATCAACACCGCGTTCAAGACCATCTCCGACAAGCTCTGACCGAGACGTCGCGGCCGTGGCATCACTCCTGATGCCACGGCTCCACCACAACCCTGACGGAGGTCCCCGATGACGTCACCTGACGCACATGCGCGTCGCGGAGACGACGGCGCCACCGCTGTCGAGTACGGCCTCATGGTCGCGCTCATCGCCGGCGCGATCATCGGCACCGTCATCACGCTCGGCGACCCGGTCATGGGACTGTACGCCCGGGTACACTGGTGGTGACAGGCCCCGTGACGGCGTGAGCACGTCCACGCGAGAGGCGACCGAGGAATCGGTCGCCTCTCGTGCATTTCCCGGCAACGGGCAGGACGTCACGCCCCCGCCAGGACGCTCAACCTCCTCGCCCACCACCGATCGAGGGCGCGCTCGCTCAGTCCGGCACGCCGGAGCGCTCGATCGAGGGGGCCGCTGGCCGCAGCGTCGTAGATCCGGACCAGTCCCGTCTCGCCCACGCGCTCGACGATGATCCGGCACGCCAGCCACGACTCCTCGTAGCGGGCCTGGAGACCGCTCCCCCGCGCATCGAAGTCCGTGGTCGTCGGCAGCGCACCAGGCACGCCGTCACGTCGCGCGGCCGCGATCGCCCGCCCGAGGGCCACGCGGTCGGGCAGCCGCGTGCCGCGCAGCGCGACCCAGTCGGCGAAGCCCTCGAGCAGCCACGGCTCGACCGGACGACGGACGGCATCCGTGGCGACGTGGACGAGCTCGTGGCTCATCACGGCCTGGGCGCCGCCACGGCCCACCCCGGCGGTCACGTCGGGGTTGACGAACACGTGCACCGGCCCCCGCTCGTCCCACGAGTCGCCCACAGCCGCGGTCACCGCGGCGATGTCGGCGTACGTGCCCGGCTCCGCGCCGAGCGCCTCGTCGAGGTCGGCGCCGGAGGCGGGCACCTCGACCACCACGGGAGCCGACCACTCGGGCAGCACCCGGCGCACGACCTCGATGCCGCGCTCCGCCCGCTCACGCACGACCTCGGCCTCGCCGCGGGACCCCTCGGCCATCACGAGGACCCCGGGCGAGCGCGTCACCGACAGCTTCGCGCGCAGCCAGAGGGGCAGCCGGACGCCACCTCCCGCCTCGCCGCCGAACCCGGCGATGCCGAGCCGTGCGCCGTCGGGCGCGAAGCGCACCAGCACCTCGGCGCGCGCCGGCGCCTCGTCGTAGCCCCGGACCCGCCACGTCAGCTCGGCCACCCCCGTCCACGACCCGTCCGCGGCCACCGAGCCGCGCTGGCGGACGTAGCGCGCGCCGACCTCGGTGAGGACGAGCGACCGCGCGTTGGTCGCGACGGCGGACAGCAGGGCCTCGGCCGCAGGCACTCCGGGGGGCGCGAGCCGCGTGAGCGCGGCGGCGTCGCGCTGCTCCACGCCGTCGACGAAGGACGCCAGGGCAGCGGCTGCGCCGGCCGGGCTCGCGCGTGGCCCCCCCACCGGCCGCGGCGGGGTCACCTCGTGGCGCACGTCGCGCACGAGGACGAACGCGATCGCGGCGACCAGGCACAGCGAAAGGCCGGCCGCCCACAGGAGTGGACGACCGGCCTTCGCGAGGTGCGTGTCAGCCAGGGCGGACCGCGCCGACGTAGGGCATCGAGTGGAGGCCGGAGACGACGACCCCGGTGCCCGGGTTGGCGGCGTGGACGATCATCCCGTTGCCGATGTACATGCCGACGTGGCTGATCGGGCTGTAGTAGAAGACCAGGTCGCCGGGCTGCAGGTCGCTCGCCGCGATCCGCGGGCCCGAGCCGAACTGCGCGCTGGAGGAGTGCGGGAGCGACACGCCCGCCTGCGCCCAGGCACGCATGGTCAGGCCGCTGCAGTCGAACGCGTTCTCGCCCATGGCGCCGTAGACGTAGGCGTCGCCGACCTGCGCCATGGCGTACTGCACGGCCGCGGCGGCACGACCCGAGGCGGGCACCGAGCTGGGCGTGCGCACCGTGGCGCTGCGCGAGGCGAGCATGCGCTCGCGCTCCTCGGCCTCGAGGTCCGCGAGGAGCTCCTTGGCCTCGGCGAGCTTGTCGTCGACGGTGTCCTTCTCGGCGCTCAGCTGCTCGGTCAGCTCCGCGATCTCGTCGGTGCGGTCGCTGGTGGCCTCGCGGCGGATCTCGAGAGCCTGGAGCTCGGTGTCGTAGTCGGACAGCAGCGAGGACTGGAGGTCGTTGAAGGACGACATGGTCGAGAGCGAGTCGAGGAAGGCTCCCGGGTCCTCGGAGACGACGATCTGGCCCATGGTCGAGATGCCCTCGCCCTCGAGCTGTCGCACGACCGCGTCGGAGACCTGGTCGCGGACGGCGTCGAGCCGCTCGTCCTGGCGCTCCTGGTCGGCCTTGAGGCCGCGCAGGTCGCGGCGGAGGTCGGCCAGGTCGAGGCGGGCGTCGTGCAGGCGCTCCTGGGCGGCCTCGGCCTCGTGGTAGAGGTCGTCGACGCGGACCTTCACGTCATCGATGTCGGGGTCGGCCTGCGCGGGGGTCGCGGGCACGAAGGCGATGGCAGCGATCGCGGAGAGACCTAGAACGGTCGCACCAACTCGCTTGCGGGTGTGAGCCACGAGCGGGGGAACTCCTCGGGATGTCGTACGCCTACCAGGTGAGCTGACGGGTTCGGCACGACTGGCCTACCCCTGCTCCTCGTGCCGCTCGCGCGACACGCCTTGCAGGGGATTCACCCCAGGGGAAGTGTGGTTCCCCGGCTCGTGGACCACGGGTGATGCGGGGGTGTGGTCCACGACTCGGCGCGACGTCCGCGCGGGCCTGGTGACCCACTGCCACGGACGTCAGCCACACCCTAGACCGCTCATGGAGCCGTCGCCAATCTTCGGGCCGATTGGGGAGGATCCGCGTCGTGCGAGCCTCACGCCGACTCGATGACCGGGCCGGGCACGGGCTCCACCAGCCGCAGCGGCGGCACCAGCCCTCCTGAGGCCAGCACGTGGAGCGCGGCCCTCTCGTCGTCGTCGATGGTCAGCTCGGGCGGCGGGCCGAGGAGCACCGTCACCACGCAGTCGTGGCAGTGCAGCCCGCGCACCACGCAGGTGTCGCAATCGATCCGTGTCGTCATGTCCCGAACGGTGACAGGGGCCACCGACAACGCCGCGGGGCGCCGCGGCACACCGGCGTGTCGGGGGCCTTGTCAGCGGCGCAGGAAGCACGTCCAGCCGGCACCGCAGGGTCGAGCATCGAACCCCGGCACGCCGTCGACCAGCTCGGCCTGGGGTGAGCCATCGGGCACGACGACGACATCGGCGGCCTCGATGGCGCGGTGCCCGCCCGCCGAACCGTCGAGGAAGTCGAGGTAGGCGGCCTGGACGCCATGGTCCAGCGCGTCGAGAGGATTGACCGCCCACAGCTGCACGCCCTCGACCGCGAGTGCCTCGGCCAGCGGTGAGGGCGCCAGGACGACATCCGACCCCGCGGCTCGCGCGACGTCGGCGACGAGGGACGGTGCGGCGCCCAGCACGTCGTCGCCGCGGATCAGCAGGACGGGCAGCGCGAGGGCCGTCGCGAGGACCCCGGCGACCATCGCCGCACCCACGACGCGGCCCTCGTCCCGTGCTCGGGCATGGTCGCCGTGCGCCTGGCCCGCCTGCCGTTCCTGCTTGGCCGCCAGGACGGCGAGCAGGCACAGCAGCCAGAAGCCGTGCCGCGCGGCGCTCGCAGTGGCCACGCAAAGACCGATGCACGCGACGTACTCCCACAGCGGACGACGAGGTGAGCGGGCGAAGACGACCAGCAGCGCGATCACGGCGACGACCATGAGCACGTCGAACGGCATCGACACGCTCGGGCGGGCCCAGAGCCCCTCGCCCCGCTGTGCCGAGACGTTTCCGAAGACCTCCACGTAGTAGCTCGGCGTCGACCACAGCTGGGGCGTGGCGCACAAGGCGAGCAGGCTCGCGAGACCGACCGCGACCGTCTCCGCAGGACGGTGTGGCAGACGGCCGACGACGAGGTAGGCACCGAGCACGCAGACGCCCAGCAGCGCGGCACCGTGGAGGTTGGCCCAGACGACGACGAGCGGTACGGCCCACCAGATCCCTCGATCCGGACGTCGCACCTGTCGGGTCACGAGCGCGAGCATGAGCGCGAACGGGAGCAGCGACAGGGTCTGGGCCCGCACCACGCCCAGCGTGGCCAGTCCACCCAGGCACAGCAGGGCGATCGCCACAGCCACCTGGCCATCGCCCGCACCCCGGGCGCGCGCCGTCGTCGCCACCACGGACAGGCAGCCAGCGACGAGGAGCAGGTGGAGGACCACAGCGCCGCGTTGCCCCAGGTCCTGGACCCACGACGCGACGAGCTCGGCGAGAACCGGCACGTTGTGCCAGCCGGCTGTGTCCGAGGCCGCGAAGGGGACGTGGTCGGGGATGCGTCCGGTCGATCGGACGTGGTCGCCCATGGCGACGAGCCAGTCCCAGTCGCTGCCGACGCGGACGAACTGCGCAAGCAGGGCCAGCAGGACAGCAGCAGACACGATCGTCCAGCGCCACCGTCCCACCTCGGCCCTCAGCACCCCGCTCACCCGAGGAGACCCGTCAGGCTGGACGGAGGTACGACACGCGCCCCGTCGCGGGCCACGTCGCGCGCCACCGCCCTGTCGCCGGTCACCACCACGACCACGCGGCCCCGCGGTTCGGCCGCGACGAGCTGGCGGATCACGTCATCGGCGATGACGCCCGGCGGGCTGAAGACGACCCTCACGCCACGCGGGGCCGGCATGGCCGTGCGCACCGTGGACTCAGCGGCGTCGAACACCACTGTGGTCTCCGCCCCGGTCCGCGCCACGAGCGCACCCAACGCCGCGACCAGCCGGCTGCGCTGGGCCTCGAGGCTCGCTGTCGGCCACCTCTCCTTGGTGACGTTGTAGCCATCGATGACCAGCCGCGCGCGCGGCATCCCCAGCGTCTGCTCGAGGAGCGCCGGCGTGGCAGGCGCACTCGAGGCCGGCGGGCCGGCGACGCCTGCGAGCGCCGACTCGACCGCGTCTCCGGGACTGCCCGTGACGGCCGGGAGGGCCAGCTCGCGGCGCAGGCCGGTGGCAGCGTCGACGACCGCGTCGAGGAGCAGCCGGGCCCGGACCGTCGCGGCGTCCCGGTCGGATCGGGCGTCACGGCGGCTGGCCGCCAGACCCGACTCCGCCTCGTCGAGCTGGGCGCGCAGTCGTCGTACGTCGGCCTCGGCGGCGCGGGTCGCCCCCTCGGCGGCCGCGATGGCCTCGTCGCGGGCCGCGTAGGCCGCGTCGCGGGCCTCCTCCGCGGCGCGCAGCACGCCCCGGGCCTCGCCGAGGCGCCGGCGCAGCACCGTGTGGTCGGCCTTAGCGCGCGCGAGCTCCTCGCGGTGCTCGGCCCGCACCGAGGTCAGCTCTGCCTGGAGCGCGGCCACCTGCGCGGTCAGGCGCGCGTGCTCGGCCTGGACCTGCTCGTCGCGGACCTCGTCGCGATCCAGGGAGTCCGCGACGTCGGCGACGACGGCCTCCCACCCTTCCTCCCTGGCCAGCCACGCTCGCGCGGCGACGTCGATCGGGTCGTCGGGTGCGGCCGGCAACGCGGCGACCTGGACGGCCGCGTGCTCGCGGAACGCGCCGTCCTCCAGCGCCGACCAGATCGCGGCGGCACCCAGCCGGGCACGCCGGGCGGGCGCGAAGCCCGCGACCTTGCGCAGCGCCGGGGGCACCGGCGTGACCGACGGCAGGACGGCCGACACCATCGCGACCACACGCAGGCGCAGCCGCTCGGGCAGTGCTGCGGGGCCGGTCACGGGGGTCTCGTCACCCGGCGGCGGGGTCGCCGGCGGTGTCGGCGGAGGCGCGGTCGACGACCTCGATGGCGTCGCTGCGCCCGCACCAGCGGCAGGACACCGTCTCGACCGACTCGGCACGCACCGTCTCCTCCTCGACCTGGTGCTCACCGGCGAGGTCGAAGTGCCAGTACTCGGTCGTACGGCGGGTGCGCGTCACGTCGAAGCGGGTGAGGTTGCCGCACCCGGCGCAGCGCCACCGCTCGCCGTCGCCGGGCACGCGGAGGTCGGCGGTCTGCTCGGGCACGGGTGCTCCTCATGGGTCGGGAAGGCTCGGGATGGGTCGGGACCGGTCGAGCGCGGCCGGTCTGTCGGGCGCGGTCAGCGTAGTCCGCGTGCCGGCCCCACCGTTGTCGGATCCCACGTCTAGCGTCGTGCCACATGAGCACCACCGCCCACCGCCCGACCCGGGAACGGTCCCGTTGGGAGGCCCAGCGCAGCTTCGACGAGCTGGGGCGGCCGCTGCGAGACCTGACGTTCTGCGTGGTCGACCTCGAGACCACGGGCGGTTCGGCGGCCGGCGGCTCGATGATCACCGAGATCGGCGCGGTGAAGGTCAGGGGCGGCGAGGTGCTCGGGGAGTTCCAGACCCTCGTCAACCCGCACGCCGAGATCCCCGCGTTCATCGCGGTGCTCACCGGCATCAGCAACTCGATGGTCCACGACGCGCCGCCGATCGAGTCGGCGCTCCCGGCGTTCCTCGACTTCGCCGCCGGCTGCGTCCTCGTGGCCCACAACGCGCCCTTCGACGTCGGCTTCCTGCAGCACTTCGCCCGCCAGCAGGGCCGCCCGTGGCCGAAGTTCGAGGTGCTCGACACGGCCAAGCTCGCCCGGCGGGTGATCACCCGCGACGACGCGCCCAACTGCAAGCTGTCGTCGCTGGCCAGGCTCTTCGACTCCAGCACCACGCCCAACCACCGCGCGCTCGCCGACGCCCGCGCCACGGTCGACGTGCTGCACGGGCTGATGGAGCGTCTCGGCGGCCTGGGCGTCCACACCCTCGAGGAGCTCCAGACCTTCTCCTCCCGGGTCAGCACCGCGCAGCGGCGCAAGCGCCACCTCGCCGAGGGCCTGCCGCACTCCCCCGGGGTCTACCTGTTCCGCGACGAGCGCTCGCGCGTGCTCTACGTCGGCACGTCGAGGGATCTGCGCACCCGCGTCCGCACCTACTTCACCTCCTCGGAGACCCGCACGCGGATGGGCGAGATGGTCGGGCTGGCCGAGTCGGTGACCGGGATCGAGTGCGCCACGCCGCTCGAGGCCGAGGTGCGCGAGCTGCGGCTGATCGCCGAGCACAAGCCGAAGTACAACCGTCGCTCGCGGTTCCCCGAGAAGGTCCACTTCGTCAAGCTCACGCGTGAGGCCTGGCCGCGGCTCTCGCTCGTCCGCACGGTGCTCGACGACGACGCCGACTACCTCGGCCCCTTCGCGTCGAGGAAGACGGCCGAGAAGTGCCTGGCCGCGCTCCACGAGACCTTCCCGGTGCGGCAGTGCAGCGGGCGGCTGCCGCTCACGCCGTCCCGTTCGGCCTGCGTGCTCGCCGAGATGGGCCGCTGCCTGTCTCCCTGCGACGGCTCGACCGACGCCTCGACCTACGCCGCGGTGGTGCGCCAGCTGCGCGACACGCTGCTGCGCGACCCCCAGGAGGTCGTCGAGGCGATCAACCAGCGGATGACCGCGCTCGCCGACCATGAGCGCTTCGAGGAGGCGGGGGTGCACCGCGACCGCCTCGCCACCTTCATCCGTGCCGCGGCGCGCACCCAGCGGCTGTCCGCCCTGAGCCGGTGCCCCGAGATCGTGGCCGCGCGCCGCGAGGACGACGGCCGCTGGTCGGTGCACGTCGTCCGGTTCGGCCGGCTCGCTGCAGCGGGCCGGATCCCCCCGGGTGCCGACGCGCACCAGTACGTCCGCGAGCTCAGGTCGAGTGCCGAGACCGTCGCCGGCGCGCCGGGCCCGGTGCCCGCCGCGACCGCCGAGGAGTCGGAGAAGGTGCTGCGCTGGCTGGAGTCGCCGGGCGTGCGCCTCGTCGACGTCGACGGCGAGTGGGTCTGCCCCCTGGGCGGAGCCGCCCGGCACCTCGCGCTCTACGACGCTGCCGACCAGTCCCGGCTCTCGCTCGTGCCCTTCGACGAGCAGCGGCTGCCCTCGCCCGTGCACCGGCCGGTGCGTTGAGCGTCAGTCGAGACCGATGCTGAAGGCGGCCTCGAGGTCGTGCCGGGAGTAGGTCCGGAAGGCGATGTGCGTCTCCGTCTCGGTGACGCCGTCGACCTTGTTGAGGCGGTCGGCCACGACCGAGGCCACGTCCTCGTGCTCGCGCACGCGCACCAGGGCGATGAGGTCGATCTGCCCGGTCACCGAGTAGACCTCGCTCACCCCGTCGAGGGAGGCGATCGCCTCGGCGACCTCCGGGATGCGCGCGACGTCGGCCTTCACGAAGACGATGGCGGTGATCATGGCCTCACCGTATCCGTGACCGCTCCACCTCCGGACCCCCACGCGGGGCGCGGCCGCTGCGAGGGTCCGCCGGCCCAGCTGCCCCGAGCCCATTTCGGTGGTCCTGCGGGTTTCGCCCCGCTCCACGTGATTACCCCCTACAGTCGGCCGGGCTGAGCCCCTTACCCGGAGGACGAGATGACCACGCGCACGGTCGAGGCGGCGGACGACCGGCGGCTCGTCACCGGGGCGGTTCGCCCTGTCCCTCGGTGGATCTGGGTGCCGCTCGCTGTCTACGGCGCCGCTCGCGCCTTCTCCTTCCTCGTCATGGTGTGGGCGAGCCAGTTCCAAGTCCCCACACGGCGCGTGGTCGGCAGCCCGACAGAGACCTACTTCGTCCACCATCCGTTGCCTGCCGACCCCGGCTACCTCGGCGTGGTCACCAACTGGGACGGACAGTGGTACCGCTACATCGCGGAGGCGGGTTACGTCCCAGCCAGCGTGGACCCGTCAGCTGCCGCGGGCTGGGCGTGGGCGTTCCCCCCGGGGTATCCGACGTTGGTCTCGACCGTGATGCGCCTGACCGGGGTGGAGTTCCCGCTGGCGGCGACGCTGCTCAGCACACTTCTCGGTGCCCTCGCCATGGTGCTCCTCTATCGGCTCGTGGCCGCGCACGCGGGCACGCTCAACGCGTTCGCGGCCGTGCTGGCGACGTCGTGCTTCATCACGGCACCGTTGCTGCAGTCGGCGTACAGCGAGGCCCTCGCCCTCGTCCTCCTGGTCAGCACGCTCCTCCTGCTGACCCGCGGCCGCTTGTGGTGGGCCATCGTCCCCGCCCTCCTCCTGGGCCTGACCCGCCACGTCACTCCGCCACTGGCGGTGGTGGCCGCCGCAGTCATGTACGCGCGTTGGCGGGCGGCACCGTCCGAGACCTCCCGCAAGGAGTGGCTGGGCTTGCTCAGCTTCACCGCCGTCAGCACGCTGGGCGTCTTCGTCTGGCCCGCCGCCTCGAGCGCGTTGGGAGGCGGCGCCGGCGCTGATCGCGTGGAGCTCATGGCCTCGAGCGTCCCGGTCGGCTGGTTCAGTGCCTTCTTCGGATGGTCCCCCTGGGCGGTGGTCATCCCTCTCCTGCTCACGGTCCTGCTCGCTCGAGCCGTGTGGCTGAAGCGCGGCGAGTGGGGCGTCGCGTTGAGTGCGTGGGCGCTGACCTACCCGTTCTTCTTGTTGGTTGTCACTCCACCGCTCCTCGGGGTGCTCCGCTACCTCCTGCTCGCCTTCCCCCTCGGCATGCTTCTCACCGGGTCGCGGAGCTGGTCCCCGCGTGACCGGACCGCCCTGATGATGGTCGGCTGCCTCGTGCTGCTCGCGCTCCAGGCCGTCTGGATCCGTTACTCCCTGGTCTACGGGCACACGCCCGTCATGCCCTGAGCCCCGGCAGTAGTCTCCGGCCGTGACCTGGCTCACCGACCACTGGCTCGACCTCCTCGGGTGGGGCGGCAGCGCCCTGCTCGTCTACTCGCTCCTGCAGGCGAGCGTCCTGCGCCTGCGTGTGCTCAACGCGATCGCGTGCGTGATCCTGATCGTGTTCAACGCGGCGCTCGAGGTGTGGCCGATGGTCGGCATGAACAGCGTCCTCGTCGTCATCAACGCATGGTTCATCGCCCGGATGCTGCGCGACCGGCACGACGAGTCGGCGTTCGAGGTGCTCGAGGTCGACCCGTCGGACGCCTACCTGCGCCACACGCTCACCGTGCACGGCGCCGACATCGCGAAGTTCAACCCGTCGTTCGTCCACGACCCGGGCGACGACCAGGACGCCTTCCTCGTGCAGAGGGGCGACGAGACGGTCGGCGTGGTGCTGCTCCTCAGGAGCGGTGACACGGCCGACGTGCTGCTCGACTACGTCACCCCGCGCTACCGCGACTTCTCCCCCGGCGAGTTCGTCTGGCGCAAGAGCGGGCTCCTCGCCGAGCGCGGCATCCGGCGCGTCGTGACGCCCCCCGGCATGGTCGACGCCTACTACGACCGGCTCGGGTTCAGGCGCGAGGGACCGTCCTACGTGCTCGAGGTCTGAGCGCGGGTCAGCGCGACGACGCCGCGACCCATCGCTCGAGCGCGGCCCGCGCCGCACCGGAGTCGATCGCCTCGGCGGCCTTCGCGACGCCGGCCGCCAGCGCGGTCTCGACGTCGGCACCCGGTGCGTCGTGGACCGCGAGCGCGGCGCCCGCGTTGAGCACCACGGCGTCGCGCACCGGCCCCTGCTCGCCGGCCAGGACGCGGCGTACGACGTCGGCGTTGTGGGCGGCGTCGCCCCCGCGGAGGTCCTCCGTGGTCGCCCGGGCCATGCCGAGCGTGGCGGGGTCGACGGTGCTCTCCGCGACCCGGCCGTCGTGCACGTGCCACAGGGTCGAGGTGGTGGTGGTCGTCAGCTCGTCGAGGCCGTCGTCCCCGCGGAACACCCAGGCGTCCACCCCGCGCCCGGCCAGGACGCCGGCCATGACCGGCGCCATCCGGGCGTCCGCGCACCCGATGGCCTGGGCCTGCGGGCGGGCCGGGTTGGTCAACGGACCGAGGATGTTGAAGGTGGTGGCGATGCCGAGCTCGCGCCGCGGCACCGCCGCGTGCCGCATGGCGGGGTGGAAGGCCGCGGAGAAGCAGAAGGTGATGCCGGCCTCCCCCGCGACCTCGGCGACGCGCGCCGGGGTGAGGTCGAGGCGGATGCCGAGCTCCTCGAGGACGTCGGCCGACCCGGACTTCGACGACGCCGAGCGGTTGCCGTGCTTGACCACGCGGGCCCCGGCACCGGCCGCGACGATCGCGGCCATCGTGGAGATGTTGACCGACATCGACCGGTCGCCCCCCGTGCCGACGATGTCGAGCAGCCGCCCGGGCACCGAGATCGGGTTGGCCGCGGCGAGCATCGCGTCGGCGATGCCGGAGACCTCCTCGACCGTCTCGCCCTTCGCGCGCAGCGCGACCACGAGCCCGGCGAGCTGCACGGGGGTCGCCGCGCCGGCGAAGACCTCGTCCATGGCCCATCGCGCCTGCTCGGTCGTCAGGTCGTCACCGGCGACGAGCGTGGAGAGGACGTCGGGCCAGGTGTGCGACATGGGGATCAGGCTAGTGGCGCAGCGGTGGGCCGCCCCAGTGGTGTCAGGAGGTGGCCGGGACCGACGGCTTCAGCAGCGCGACGACCGCCTCGGCGAGCTGGATGGGGTCGATCGGGTGCGGCACGGCGGCCTCGGCGCGCGACCAGGTGGCGAGCCAGGCGTCCTGCGGGCGACCGGTCAGCACCACGACGGGCGGGCACTGGTAGATCTCGTCCTTGAGCTGCTTGGCGATGCCCATGCCGCCGGCGGGGACCGCCTCGCCATCGAGGATCGCGAGCGCGATGTCGCCGCGGTCCATGTTCTGCAGGACCACCGGCTCGGTGGCGACCTCGACGTACTCGAGCTCGGGCATGTCCGGGTGCGGGCGGCGGCCCAGCGCCAGGATGACCTGCTGGCGGGTGTTCACGTCGTCGCTGTAGACGAGGACCTTGAGCGAGCGGTCTGCGGCGGCATCAGTCACGGGAGGCATCGTAACCGTCGCCCTCCCGCCCCCGCGTGGAGGCATGCGTCACAGCGTCAGCCGGTCGGGCGAGCGTCGCTCCGCCAGGTCCAGGCGCCGGTCCTCCCGGGCCGCCTCCTTCATCGACGAGCGCACCCACTGGGTGAACAGCACGCCGAAGAACAGCACCCCGATGAGGTCGCCGCTGGCCCACAGGATGCCGCCGGCCAGGTGCTGGTCGTCGAGCACCGATGGCAGCCACGCGCCCATCGGGCCCTCGCGGAGCGCGAGGTAGTGCTCGGCCCCGATCAGCCTCGACTGCCCCATGATCGTCACGCCGAGGAACGCGTGGAAGGGCAGCGTCATGAGGGTGAGGAGCACCCGGAAGGGGTGGCTGACCCGGCCCGGCACCGGGTCGACCCCCATGAGAGGCCAGAAGAAGAGCGTCCCGACCAGCACGAGGTGGATGTGCATCATCTGGTGCACGTAGGACGAGCTGAGGCTGGCGTCGTACCACGGGCTGAAGTAGAGCGCCCACGGCGAGACGACGTAGAGGGCGAACGCCAGCGGGGGGAACGCCAGCACCTTGGCCACCCGCGAGTGCAGCACGGCGAGCAGCCACCGGCGGGGGGCCGGCGGCAGGGTGCGCAGGGCGAGGGTCACGGGCGCGCCGAGCGCCAGGGCCAGCGGCACGACCATCGACAGGACCATGTGCTGGACCATGTGCACGCTCAGCAGGGTCGTGTCGTAGATCCCCAGGCCCGACATCGTGGCCACGCCGAACGACCCCATCCCGAGCACGACGAAGGCCAGCGTGCGCCCGAGCGGCCACCGGTCACCGCGACGCCGCAGCACGGCGACGCCGACGAGGTAGAGACCGGTCGCCCAGACCAGCACCACGAACGGGATCGGGTCGATCCCCCAGTCGGTGAGCACCCGCCCGAGCGTGAATCGAGGCAGGACCTCCGTGGTGTCCGCGGAGAGGGTGGAGAGGGTGGGGAACACGCTGTGAACTCTATGTCGGTCCAACACAGGGGGTCGGGGTGCCCCTCGTCCTCGCCAACGGCCATAATGATCTTCGTGGCGACAGCAACTGCGACGATTCCGGCCTCCCGTCTTCACGGGCACCACGACCGACCCAGCATGGTCAGCGTGGGCACGATCATCTGGCTCGCGAGCGAGCTCATGTTCTTCGCGGCGCTGTTCGCGTCCTACTTCACCATCCGGGCGGTGAGCCCGGAGCTCTGGGCGCAGGAGACCGACAAGCTCAACGTGCCGTTCTCCACGGCCAACACCGCGATCCTCGTCGCGTCGTCGTTCGCCTGCCAGTGGGGCGTCTTCGCCGCCGAGCGCGGCCAGGTCGGGCGCACGGGCAAGCTCTACAACTTCGCCAAGTGGGGCCTGCGCGAGTGGTTCATCCTCACCTACGTCATGGGCGCCATCTTCATCGGCGGACAGGCGCTCGAGTACGCCGAGCTGATCGAGCACGGCGTCACGATCCAGAGCTCGGCCTACGGCTCCATGTTCTACCTGACCACCGGCTTCCACGGCATCCACGTGGCCGGCGGACTCATCGCCTTCCTGTTCGTCCTCGGCCGCACCTACCTCGCGCGGCGCTTCACCCATGAACAAGCCGTGACCGCGATCGTCGTGTCCTACTACTGGCACTTCGTCGACGTGGTCTGGATCGGCCTGTTCTTCATGATCTACGTCATTCAGTAAGCACCGATACCGCAACCGGCAAGGACTAATCGTGCGTTTGCTCAACCGAACCGCTGGTCGTCTCTCCCGGCACCGTCGGGGACCGCTTGCGGGTCTCGCCGTGCTGCTGCTGGGTCTCCTGATCAGCGGCTCCCTCTACACGGCCTTCTCCCCCGCCCAGGCTGACAGCCAGCCGAGCGAGACCGAGAAGGTCGCGCAGGGCAAGGAGCTCTTCCTCGCCAGCTGCTCGTTCTGCCACGGCAAGAACGGCGAGGGCGTGCCCACCGTCCGCCCGGGCTACCAGCTCGGCCCGTCACTGGTCGGCGTCGGCGCCGCCGCCGTCGACTTCCAGGTCGGCACCGGACGCATGCCCCTGGTCCAGCAGGGCCAGCAGGCCGAGCGCAAGCCGCCCGTCTTCAACGACGAGGAGATCTCCGCGCTGGCGGCCTACGTCGCCTCGCTCGGCCCCGGCCCCGCGATCCCCAACGCGGCCGACTACTCGATCGACGACCTGTCCGACGAGCAGCGCCAGGAGGCGATCTCCCGCGGCGGCCAGATCTTCCTCACCAACTGCACCGCCTGCCACAACTTCCAGGGCGCCGGCGGGGCGATGCCACGCGGCGGCGAAGCACCCACGCTCCGCGGCGTGGAGCCCAAGTACGTCTGGGAGGCCATGATCACCGGCCCCCAGCAGATGCCCAACTTCAGCAACGGCAACCTCTCCCCCGACCAGAAGCGCGACGTCATCGCCTACCTCGGGAGCCTCGAGGACACCCCTGAGTACGCCGGCTTCTCCATGGGCGGACTCGGACCTGTCTCCGAGGGCCTCTTCGCCTGGGTGATCGGCATCGGCGGACTCGTGGGCGCGGCGGTCTGGATCGCCTCGCACACGACCCGCAGCAAGAAGAGCAAGGTGAACGCGTGAGCAACGACAACTCCTCGACGCCGGAGCACCCGGTCAACGGGCCTGACGGCACCCCGGTGCCCCACGACGAGGCCCACGTGCCCACGCACCGCGAGGCCGAGCCGATCCCCGACCCGGGCCTTCCCGCGCACACGTGGCGCCCCACCGACGTCGACCCCAAGGCCGAGAAGCGTGCCGAGCGCCAGATCGCGGCCATGTTCGTCGGCGCGATGATCAGCGCCGTCCTCTTCGTCGTCGCCTACTTCACCTTCCAGATCGGCGACAACTGGGACACCATCGGCGGTCTCGGCGCCTCGACGGTCAGCCTCGGCGTGACCCTCGGCGTGAGCCTGCTGCTGATCGGCATCGGCATCATCCACCTCGCCCGCAAGCTGATGGCCGACCACGAGATGGTCGAGATGCGCCACGCGGCCGCCTCCCCGCCGGAGGACCGCGAGGCCACCGTCGAGGCGCTCAACGCGGGCCTCGCCGAGGCCGGCATCGGTCGGCGGCCGCTGGTCCGCAACACGATGATCGGCGCCGTCGGCCTGCTCGGGCTGCCCGCCGTCGTGCTGCTGCGCGACCTGGCGCCGGGCAAGGCCCTCGACATCGACGCGCTCGCGCACACCATCTGGAAGCCGGGCATGCGCCTGGTGCGCGACGTCGTCGGCACCCCCATCCTCGCCAGCGAGGTCGAGATCGGTGACCTCGTCAACGCCACCGCCGAGGCGCTGTTCCCGTCGGAGGAGAACGGCTACCCCGAGCTGTCCAACCTCGACGAGCAGGTCCAGAAGGCCAAGGCCGCGATCATCGTCGTGCGGATGAACCCCGACGAGATCATCCCGCTCAAGGGCCGCGAGAAGTGGACCGTCAGCGGAATCATCTGCTACTCCAAGATCTGCACCCACGTCGGCTGCCCGATCTCCCTGTACGAGCGCACCACCCACCACGTGCTGTGCCCGTGCCACCAGTCGACCTTCGACCTCGCCGACCACGCCAAGGTCGTCTTCGGTCCGGCTGCCCGTCCTCTTCCCCAGCTGCCGCTCGCGGTGGATGACGAGGGCTACCTGGTCGCTCAGAGCGACTTCACCGAGCCCGTCGGGGCCAGCTACTGGGAGCGTGAGAAGCAAAAGTGAGCACGGACTCCAGGATCGACACCAGCAAGGTCGCGACCACCAACGGCACCGCCGCCGCGACCGCCACCAAGCCCGGCCCCGCCGGGTCCCTCGCCTCGTGGGCCGACGACCGCCTCGGTCTGGCCACGGCGATGAAGAAGAACCTGCGCAAGGTCTTCCCCGACCACTGGTCGTTCATGCTCGGCGAGATCGCCCTGTGGAGCTTCGTCGTGCTGCTCCTGACGGGCGTCTTCCTGACCCTGTGGTTCAACCCCTCGATGGGTCACGTCACCTACGAGGGCTCCTACGACCAGCTGCGCGGCGTCGGGATGTCGGAGTCGATGGCCTCGACGCTGGCCATCTCGTTCGACGTGCGTGGCGGCCTGCTCCTGCGCCAGATGCACCACTGGGCCGCGGCGATCTTCATCGCCTCGATGATGGTCCACCTGCTGCGCGTCGCCTTCACCGGCGCCTACCGCAAGCCGCGCGAGCTCAACTGGGTCATCGGCTGCCTGCTGCTGCTCCTGGGCACGCTCGAGGGCTTCACGGGCTACTCGCTGCCCGACGACCTGCTCTCCGGCACCGGCGTCCGCGCCGCGGACGGCTTCCTCAAGGCGACCCCCGTCGTCGGCACCTACATGTCGTTCCTGCTGTTCGGTGGCGAGTTCCCGGGTGAGGCGATCATCCCGCGCCTCTACATCGTGCACGTGCTGCTGATCCCCGGCATCCTGCTGGCGCTCATCGCCGCCCACATGCTGCTGCTCGTCTACCACAAGCACACGCAGTGGCCCGGCCCCGGTCGCACCGAGCAGAACGTCGTCGGCTTCCCGATGCTCCCCGTCTACGCCGCCAAGGCCGGTGGCTTCTTCTTCATGGTCTTCGGCGTCGTCGCCCTCATGGGTGGCCTGATGTCGATCAACCCGGTGTGGAAGCTCGGCCCCTACGACCCGACCAAGGTCACCGCAGGCTCCCAGCCCGACTGGTACATGGGCTGGCCCGACGGACTGCTCCGCATCGTCCCGACCGGGTGGGAGTCGGTGTTCTTCGGCTACACGTTCTCGTGGAACGTGATGCTGCCGATCCTCATCGTGCCTCCGCTGATGCTCGTCATCTTGATCCTGCTGCCGTTCATCGAGGGCTGGATCACCGGCGACAAGCGCGACCACCACCTGCTCCAGCGCCCGCGCAACGCTCCGACGCGCACCGCCGTCATGGTGTCGCTGATGACGTTCTACGGACTCGCCTGGGCGGCCGGTGGCAACGACATCATCGCCATCAAGCTCGACCTGAGCATCAACCAGATCACCTACTTCATGCGGGCGGCCGTCTTCCTCGGGCCCCTGCTGGCGTTCTGGATCACCCGGCGCTGGTGCATCTCGCTGCAGCGGCACGACAACGAGATGCTGCTCCACGGCTACGAGACGGGCATCATCACCCGCTCCCCCGAGGGCGCCTACTCCGAGCGCCACCTGCCGATCGGCGAGGCAGCCGCCTACACGCTCACGGCGCGTGAGCGCGACCAGGTCCACACGGTCGCGGGCGACACCGACGCCGCCGGTGTGGCCGCGCCCAACTCGCGCTCGGAGAAGCTGCGGGCCAAGCTGTCGTCGTGGGCGTTCAGCCACAACGTGCAGAAGCCCACGCGGGCCGAGCTCGAGGAGGCGCACCACCACGCCGAGCACGAGGCCGAGCTCCAGGCGGGGCTCGACCACCCGGCCGACGGACACCAGTTCGACGACCACCAGCTCCGCGACACCGAGGACGTCCCGCTGCGCGACCACTGAGCGCACGCGACGCACGAGGGCCCGCCGGGGTCATTCCCGGCGGGCCCTCGTCTCGTCAGTGGGCGTGTCCACGACGCCCGGCGGCTGACCGTGGTGGATCCGAGTCACCAGGTGACCTGGATCCGCCACGATGCGTCGCGGGCTCCACTCCCCCACGGCCGGGGGTCAGCTGAGGGCCGAGCCCTGCTTCCAGTCGGCGGCGGAGAGGTTCCAGTCGCCGTAGCCGTTGTCGAGCGTCATCTGACGGGCGGACCCGGTCACCTCGACGACGTCGCCGCGGCTGGTGCGGTCGTAGAGCCACTGGGCGTCCGCGACGCTCATCCCGACGCACCCGTGCGAGACGTTGGCGCTGCCCTGCGAGCCGACCGACCACGGCGCGGCGTGCAGGAACTCACCGGAGTAGGTCACCCGCAGGGCGTACTCGACGTTGGACAGGTCGTAGTACTCCGGGTCGCCCTCGGAGACGCCGATCGTCGCGGCGTTCATCCGCTTCTGGCGGAACTTCTCGATCACGACCTTGGTGCCCGAGCGGGTCTCCCACCCCGGCTTGCCGGCGCTGATCGGGATGGTGCGGGCGAGCTTGCCGTTGACGAACGTGCGCATCGTGTGGCTGCGCACGTCGACGCGGCTCACCACCGAGTCGCCGATGTGGAAGTCGAGCCGCCGTGACTCCTGGCCGTAGATCCCGTTGCCCGCCGGCAGGCTGTTGATGTCGAGGTCGACCGACACGTCGGTGCCGGGCTTCCAGTAGTGCGCGGGCCGGTAGTGGGCCTCCCGGTCGCTCAGCCAGTACCACGAGCCCTTCTGGGCGGGCGTGCTGGTGACCGCCATGTGCCTCTCGAACCGCGCCCGGTCGGTGACGGGCAGGTCGAACGTCACGACGACCGGCATCCCGACGCCCACCGTCTCGCCGTCCAGGGGCGCCACCGAGGGGAAGGTCTGCTCGTCGAGGGTGAGCTCGACCGTGTGGAACCTGCGCGCGCGCTCGACCGTGCTGCCGTCGGAGCGGGTCGCGGAGGCGATCAGGCGGTAGTCGGTGCCGGGCTCCAGCCGGGTGGACGCGGTCCAGGTGCCGTCGTCGGAGAGACTGCCCTGCACCGGACCGGCGGGCGAGGTCACCCGTACGTCGTCGAGGTGGCCGCCGACGGTCGACACCGTGAGCGGCGCGTCGATCGGCACCGCGGTCGGGTCGGCGAAGCCGGTCGTGATCCGGACCGGCTCCGGCGCGGCGGACTCCGTGGCGTCCGCGGACCCCGACGCGGCTGGAGCGTCGCCGGAGCCGTCGGAGGAGGAGGTCGGTCCCGCCGTGCTGCAGGCAGCGAGTCCCGCCATCATGACCAGCGCCGCAGCGGCCGCCGTCGGACGGCGTGCCGGGCGCGTGGAACGGAGCACGCGTGAGCGCATGCGACGTCACCCCCCAGGAGAGCCCGCCCGGTCGGACGGAGGAACAGCAGAACCCGTCCAGCGTACGTCGCGGACGGGCTCTGCTGAAAAGGGCGGCTCAGTGGGCGTGTTCGCCCCGGTAGTACTCGAAGACGAAGCCGCACACCACGATGGCACCGGCGGCGAAGCCGATGATGGCCAGCCACCAGGCCGACAGGGCGATGCCGTAGACGATCACGCCCAGCGCCATGGCGCACCACAGGGGCCACCAGGAGTAGGGCGGGAAGAAGCCCAGCTCACCGGCGCCGTCGGCGATGTCGGCCTCCTTGCGGTCCTCCGGCCTCGGGTCCATGCGCGAGGCGTGGAAGCCGAGGTAGAGGGTGATCATGCCGGTGAGGAGCGCGGTCATGACGAGCGCGGAGGTGCCGGTCCAGTCCTCGGACAGGAACCAGTAGCCCGGTGCCACGACCCCCACGAACACGGTGGTGATCCCGAAGATCCATGCCTCGGCCTTCATCGGTCCCTCTCCTCGTCGGTCGGCTCGGCCGGCTCGCCGGCGCGCTCACGCAGCATCTCCTCGCGCCCCGCCACCTCGGGGGCGTCGGCGACGGCGCCGTCACGCTCGGCGTCGTTGTCCTCCAGCTCGAGCAGCGCGACCTCCGGGTGGTGCAGGTCGAAGGCCGGCGACTCGGAGCGGATGCGCGGCAGCGTGGTGAAGTTGTGGCGCGGCGGCGGGCAGCTGGTGGCCCACTCGAGGGAGCGCCCCCAGCCCCACGGGTCGTCGACCGGCACCTTCGGGCCCCTGGCCGAGACGTAGACGTTGTAGAGGAACGGCAGCGTCGAGGCGGCGAGCAGGAACGAGCCCGCCGTCGAGATCTGGTTGAGCGTGGTGAAGCCGTCCTCGGGCAGGTAGTCGGCGTAGCGGCGCGGCATGCCCTCGACACCCAGCCAGTGCTGGACCAGGAAGGTGGTGTGAAAGCCGACGAACAGCAACCAGAAGTGGAACTTGCCGAGACGCTCGTCAAGCATCCGCCCGGTGAACTTGGGCCACCAGAAGTAGAAGCCGGCGAACATCGCGAACACCACCGTGCCGAACACCACGTAGTGGAAGTGCGCCACCACGAAGTAGGAGTCGGAGACGGTGAAGTCGAGCGGCGGGCTGGCCAGGATGACTCCGGTGAGGCCACCGAAGAGGAAGGTGACGAGGAAGCCGATCGACCACAGCATGGGCGTGTCGAACGACAAGGATCCGCCCCACATCGTGCCGATCCAGTTGAAGAACTTCACGCCTGTCGGCACGGCGATGAGGAAGGTCATGCCGGAGAAGAACGGCAGGTCGACGGCGCCGGTGACGAACATGTGGTGGGCCCACACCGCGACCGAGAGCATCGCGATGCCGAGGGTGGCGGCCACCAGGCCGACGTAGCCGAAGATCGGCTTGCGGCTGAAGACCGGCAGGATCTCGGAGACGATGCCGAAGAACGGCAGCGCGATGATGTAGACCTCTGGGTGCCCGAAGAACCAGAACAGGTGCTGCCACAGGATCGGACCGCCGTGGGAGGGGTCGAACACGTGGGCACCGAGGATGCGGTCGGCCTCGAGCGAGAGCAGCGCACCCGCGAGGATCGGGAACACCATGATCACGAGCATGCTGGTGATCAGCGTGTTCCACACGAAGATCGGCATCCGGAACATCGTCATGCCGGGCGCGCGCATGCAGATGATCGTGGTGATGAAGTTGACCGCACCCAGGATCGAGCCCAGGCCGGCCATCCAGAGACCCATGATCCACAGGTCGCCACCCACGCCTGGACTGCGCACGGCGTCGGAGAGCGGCGTGTAGGCGAACCAGCCGAAGTCGGCGGCACCGGACGGGGTCAGGAAGCCGGAGGCGGCGATGAGGCCGCCGAAGAGGAACAGCCAGTAGCTGAACATGTTGAGTCGCGGGAACGCGACGTCGGGGGCGCCGATCTGCAGCGGCATGATCACGTTGGCGAAGCCGAAGAACAGCGGCGTCGCGAACAGCAGCAGCATGATCGTGCCGTGCATGGTGAACAGCTGGTTGTAGAGCTGCTCGCTGACGACTTGGCCGCCCGGGTAGGCGAGCTCGGCGCGGATCAGCATGGCCATCAGGCCGGCGATCAGGAACCACGCGAACGAGGTGCCCAGGTAGAGCTTGCCGATCAGCTTGTGGTCGGTCGTCGTCAGGATCCGCACGACCTGCTGGCCCAGCGGCTTGCGCTCAGGCGGCGGAGTCGCGGCCTGGGGTGCGGGAGCGGTGGTGGCAGTCACTCCTGGCTTCCTTCCTGGGACTGGCTCTCGCCCAGTCCGGTCTGCGTGGTGGCTTCAGATCCGCCCAGGAGCGGCTCCGCGAGGGTCTGGCCGGTCTCGGCCAGGTCGGCGAGGTAGGCCTCGTACTCCTCCTGGCTGACCACCTCGACCTCGAAGAGCATCCGCGAGTGGTAGACGCCGCACAGCTCGTAGCACTTGCCGGGGTAGGTGCCCTCCACGGTCGGGGTGACCTGGAGGTGGTTGATCCGGCCCGGGATGACGTCCATCCGGGTCAGGAACGAGGGCACACCGAAGTTGTGGATCACGTCGGGCGAGTGGAGGTTGAACTGGATCCGCTGGTTGACCGGCAGGACCAGCACGGGGATCTCGTTGCCGTCACCGATGGTGTAGACGTACTCGTCGTAGGCGTAGTCGCCGTCGTAGCCGGTGGCGTCGACGTTCTGCTCGCCCAGGCCGTAGTTGAAGGTCCAGCTCCACTGCTGGCCCATGACCTCGACGGTCACGTCGGGGTCGGGCTCGACCTCGGTCATCACGTCCTGGACCCGCACCGTGTGGAAGAAGAACACCACGCACATCAGCACGGGGGCGATCGTGTAGAACACCTCGAGCGGCAGGTTGTAGCGCGTCTGCCGCGGCACCTCGTCGGGGCTGCGGCGGCGGAACTTCACCACCGCGTAGACGATCAGGCCCCACACGATGACACCGGTCACCAGTGCGGCGACCCACGCCCACTTCCACAGCTCGTAGGTGTAGGGGCCCTGCTCGCTGGCCCTGTCGGGCATGGCGAGGTTGCGGATCTGGTGCTGGTCGGCCTCGGAGCACGCGGCCAGCGCCATCATCGTCACGCCCAGCAGCGCGACCTTCAGGGTGCGCCTCACGGGCGCGCCCGAAAGGTTGGGGACTTGCAGACCCACTGACGAGCCTCTCTCTCGGTGCTTCTCGACCCATAGAGCGTATCCCCAACTCGCCGCGCCGTGCGGGGCAGGGTCGGGTGTCGGTCCATCTGCGCAGGTCAGGGTCGCTCCGCGGCCCCCGCCGGGTGGTCGTGGCATAAGTTGCCCCCGTGACTGCCCCTCCCGCCGGGCCCGGCGACCTGGACAGCGCGTCCTCGGCGCCGCTGCACCCGGCGGCCCGCGAGGTCCTCCTCGCCGCGCTGGAGCGCGGCTACGCCGACCCGCGCCGGCTGCACCGGCCGGGACGGGAGGCGCGGCTGCTGCTCGACAACGCCCGCGAGGCGACGGCCGACGCGCTCGGCGTGCGGGCCGACGAGGTGACGTTCACCCCCAGCGGCACCCACGCGGTCCACCTGGGCCTGCTCGGCCTCGTGCGCGGCTCGCGTCGCGGCGACGGGGTCGCGCACTCGGCGGTCGAGCACTCCGCGGTCCGCCACGCGGTGGCCTGGGGTGCCCGCGCGGTCGAGGTGGGCACCGACATGCACGGCCGGGTCCGCCCCGACCACCTCCTCGAGGCGGCCCGCTCCCCCGGCGTCGGCACCGTCGCCCTGCAGACCGCCAACCACGAGGTGGGCACCGTGCAGCCCATCGACGAGCTCGCCCTGCCCGACGACGTCGCGCTCTTCACCGACGCGTGCGCGTCGATGGGGCGCTGCGCCCTCCCCGAGGGTTGGGCGGCGGCCGCCGGCTCCGCGCACAAGTGGGGCGGACCGGCCGGCGTCGGCGTGCTGCTGGTCCGCAAGCGGGCGCGGTGGCGTCCCCCGTTCCCCGGCGACGACCGCGTCGACGAGCGGTCCACCGGCTTCGAGAACGTCCCTGCCGTGCTCGCGGCCGCCGCCGCGCTGCAGGCGGTCGTGGCCGAGCGCGAGGAGGTCGGCGCCCGCCAGCACGCGCTCGTGGACGTCGTACGCCGCCGGGTGGCCGCCGAGGTGCCCGACGTGGAGGTGGTCGGCGACCCCGAGCGGCGCCTGCCCCACCTGGTCACGTTCTCGTGCCTCTACGTCGACGGCGAGGCCCTGGTGGGCGAGCTCGACCGGCGCGGCTTCGGCATCGCCAGCGGGTCGGCCTGCACGGCCTCCACCCTGACCCCCAGCCACGTGCTGGAGGCGATGGGGGTGCTCACGCACGGCAACGTCCGCCTGTCCCTCCAGCGCGACACCTCTCGCGCCGAGGTGGACGCCTTCTGCGACGCCCTGCCCGGCGTGGTCGCCGAGATCCGGTCGCGGGTGGGCATGTGAGCACGTCCGACGTCGCCCTGGAGCTGGACTGCCGCGACCTGCCCTGCCCGATGCCGGTCATCGAGCTCGCCCGCCACCTCGGCGACGTGGCGGTCGGCGAGCTGCTCGCGGTGGTGGCACGCGACCCGGCCGCGGCCGTCGACGTGCCGGCGTGGTGCCGGATGAAGGGCCAGGCCTACGTCGGCGTCGACTCGGCCGACGACGGGACGGCCCGCTACGTCGTACGGCGCCTGGGCTGAGCGGGACGGGGCCTGCCGGTCAGGGGCGGATCGTGCGCAGGTGCGGCTCGAAGTCGGCGACGGCCTCGTCGCCGTAGGTCGCCGCGCACCGCTCGAGGAACGCGTGGCGGGAGATCTCGTACTCCTGGGTGCCGACCTGCTCCACCACGTGCACGGCGAGCAGGCAGCCCAGCTGGGCGGCGCGCTCGTGGCCCAGGCCCCACGTCAGGGCCGCCAGGAAGCCGGCCCGGAAGGCGTCGCCGACCCCGGTCGGCTCGACCTTCTCGATCTCGGGGACCGCGCCCACGACCACCGACTCCTCGCCCTTGCGGTCGATGCGCACGCCCGCCGGGCCGAGGGTGACCACCCACGTGCCCACGCGTGAGAGGACGTCGTCGCGGCTCCACCCGGTCTTCTGGGTGATCAGGCTGGCCTCGTACTCGTTGGAGAAGAGGATGTCGGCGCCGTCGATGAGCTGGCGGATCAGCGCACCGTCGCCGAAGGCGAGCTGCTGGGAGGGGTCGGCCAGGAACCGGTAGCCGCGCTGGCGGCACTCCTCGGTGTGGCGCAGCATCCCCTGCGGGTCGTCCGGGCCGATGATGACGTAGTCGGGGTCGCCGACGCGGTCGATGATCGGCTTGAGCTCGATCTCGCGCGACTCGCTCATCGCGCCGGCGTAGAAGCTCGCGATCTGCGCCATCGAGGAGTCGTTGGTGCACACGAAGCGGGCCGTGTGGCGTGTCTCGGAGACGTGCACCGAGTCGCAGTCGACGTTGTGCCGCTCGAGCCAGGCGCGGTAGTCGGCGAAGTCCTCGCCCACGGCGCCGACCAGCACCGGGCGCAGGCCCAGGTTGCCGAGACCGAAGCAGATGTTGGCGGCGCACCCGCCGCGGCGCACGTCGAGGTCCTCGACGAGGAAGGACACCGAGAGCTTGTCGAGCTGGTCGACGACCAGGCTGTCGGCGAACTTGCCCGGGAAGGACATCAGGTGGTCGGTTGCGATGGATCCGGCAACGAGGAGGGACACGCCGCGAGACACTACCTCCCGGTACGGCTCGGGATACGCATCAGTAGCCAATAGCGTCGTGGCCATGATGACGTCACGACGCCCCGCGACCCCCTTCAGCGACGAGCTGGGCACCCCCGCAGAGATGGCCGCCGACGGCCGTGCGGCCAGCCGCAACCTCGGGCTGCAGAGCCGCCTCGAACGAGCCGCGCGCGCCGCCGGCAGGCCCGCGCCGAGCCTCCACTTCGACGACTACCCCGCCGAGGTCGGCAAGCGCGAGATCCGCGTGTCCGAGGCCGCCGCGCGCCTCGCCGGCGCCCTCCACCTCCACCTGGACTGACCTTGGACTGACCCGGGACTGACCCGGGACTGACCCGGGACTGACCCGGGCACGACGAAGGCCCCCGCCAGAGGCGGGGGCCTTTCGCGTGCCGGCTCAGCGAGCCGGACTCAGTGGAACGAGTCGCCGCAGGCGCACGAGCCGGTGGCGTTGGGGTTGTCGATCGTGAAGCCCTGCTTCTCGATGGTGTCGACGAAGTCGATCTCCGCACCGTTGAGGTAGGGCACGCTCATCCGGTCGACGACCACGGTCACGCCGTCGAAGTCGGTGGTGACGTCGCCGTCGAGCGTGCGCTCGTCGAAGAAGAGCTGGTAGCGCAGGCCCGAGCAGCCACCGGGCTGCACGGAGATCCGCAGGGCCAGGTCGTCGCGGCCCTCCTGCTCCAGGAGACTCTTCACCTTGCCTGCGGCGACAGCGGAGAGGTTGATCTGGTCGGTCCTGCGCTCGGTGGTCGCGCTCTGCTCGGTCATCTCATCACTCCAGAAGTCTCGGGTACTGCTCGGCTCAATGGTCGCACACCGGCGGATATTCCCGGCCGGCCGGCGCAGCCGCGCGTCCGTCCGTCCACCTGGCTCAGCGCGACCAGGTGCGCGCGACCCGGGCGGCGAGGTCGGCGAGGGCCTCGGCCGGGGCGCTGAAGGCGCGCTCCTCCCCCACCAGGTCCACGAGCGAGTAGGCGGACTCGATGCCGAGGGCGCGCATCTCGCGCGAGCCGACCAGCACCTGCCCGGCCAGCGCGATGCAGGGACGCAGCGCCTCGGAGGCGATCTCGGCCACGCCGTAGGGCACCTTGCCCGCGCGGCTGGAGAAGTCGAACGCGCCCTCGCCGGTCACGACGAGGTCGGCCGCGCGCGCCCGGTCGGCGAGCGAGACCGCCTCGGCGACCAGGCCGATGCCGGGCTGCCGGGTGGCACCGAGGGCGAGCAGGGCGTAGCCGATGCCGCCGGCGGCCCCGGCGCCCTTGTCGAGCGACGTACGCCGGTCGGTGGCGACGGCGAACGCCTCCAGCCACCCGTCCACCTCGGCGATCCGGTCCTCGGCGACCCCCTTCTGCGGCCCGAAGGTCTTGGTGGCCCCGAACAGGCCGGTGAGGGGGTTGTCGACGTCGCTCGCCGCCACCAGGGTCACGCCGTCCAGCCGCCGCCGCGCCGGTGCGAGGTCGACCGTGGTCACCGACCCCAGCGGAGCGGCACCCCCGTCGAGCGGGCCGTCGGACACGGCGCCGAGCGTCGCCAGGACGCCCGCGCCGCCGTCGTTGGTGCCGGTGCCGCCCAGACCGACCACCACCGTGCGCGCCCCACCCTCCACCGCGGCCAGCACCAGCTCGCCCACCCCGACGCTGGAGGCGGTCTCGACCGGGCCGGAGACCAGGTGCAGGCCCGCCGCCTGCGCAGCCTCGACGTAGGCCGTCGTGCCGACCCGCAGCACCGCCGCGGGGACGGGCGCGCCGTGCGGGCCCGAGACCGTCACCGCCGCGAGCTCGCCGCCCATCGCGGCATGCAGCACGTCGACGAAGCCGGGGCCGCCGTCCGCCATCGGGGCGAGGTCGAGGTCGTCGCCCGGCGCCTGCCGGCGCCACCCGGCGGCGACGGCCTCGGCGGCCTGGACCGCGGTGAGGGTGCCGGCGAACTTGTCGGGGGCGATCAGCACGCGCATGGCTGCATCCTGTCAGTGGGGCCATCCGGCATGCTTGGCGCATGAGCCTGGACCCGATCGTCGCCGAGATCACCGTGCCGGTGACCCCGACCGAGGCCTTCGTCGGCTTCACGGCCCAGATGGGCGAGTGGTGGGACCCGATGCTGAGCCCCGACCCGGCCACCTTCACCGGCATCGCCATCGACCCCGACGGACCGGTGGCCTCCGTGCACGGCGACGAGCAGTACGTCTGGGGCAGGGTCGACATGTGGGACCCGATCGGTCGCTACACCCAGCAGTTCTGGCTCGGCCACGCCGAGGAGCAGCCGACCACCCTCGACGTGCTGTTCACCGAGGCCGAGGGTGGCACCGTGGTGCACCTCGAGCACGGCGGCTGGGCCGACGGCAGCGAGGACGTGCGCGCGAAGTACACCCACTGGGACGACCTCCTCCGGCGCTACGCCGTCCACGTGTCGTGACCGCGACGGTCGTCCGGCCGATGCGCGAGGACGATGTCGCGGCCTTCGCCGAGATCACCGCGACGTCCTACCACGAGGTCGACACCCGCACCCACCAGCGCGCATGGCCCGATCCCGTACGCCGCCCGGCCGCACGCAACGGCCACTGGGTCCGGCGGACCCGGCAGGCGCTGGCCACCGACCCGGGCGGCTGCTGGGTCGCGGAGGTCGATGGCGAGCTCGTCGGCGGTGCGGTGTCGCGGGTGCGTGAGCTGATGTGGATCCTCGCCTCGTTCGCGGTGCGCCCCGAGCACCAGGGCCGCGGCATCGGCACCCAGTTGATGGCGGCCGCGCTGCACCACGGCCGGGGGTGCCTGCGCGGCATGTTCGCCGCGAGCGCCGACCCCGGCGCCGTGCGCCGCTACCGGCTCGCGGGCTTCGACCTCCACCCGCAGATGATCCTCACCGGGGTCGTCGACCGCAGCGCCATCCCGGTGGTCGGCCGGGTGCGCGAGGGCACGGCCGGCGACCGCGACCTGATGGACTCGCTCGACCGGCGCACGCGCGGCGCCGCGCACCTCGGTGACCACGACCTGCTGCTCGAGCAGTTCCGCCTCGTCGTGACCGACCACTCGACGGGCTCCGGCTACGCCTACGTCGACGACGAGGGCGTGCCGGTGCTGGTCGCGGCGACCAACCGGCGTACGGCGTCAGGGCTCATGTGGGAGGCACTGGCGTCCTCGACCCCGGGCGCCCAGGTGTCGGTGCACCACGTCACCGCGGCCAACGCCTGGGCGCTCGACGTCGGCCTGGCGGCCCGGCTGGCGATCTACACCAACGGATACCTCTGCCTGCGGGGGATGAAGCCCCCGGCGCCCTACCTGCACCACGGCTCGCTGCTCTAGCCGCGAGCCGCGCAGGCCGCGCAGGCCGCGCAGGGCTGACGTCAGCCGGCGGAGCCCGGCTCGAGGCGGGCGCCGGCCGCGACCGTGCCCGAGACCTCCGAGTCGCGCCCGGCGAGCACGAGGTCGTCGTCATGGGCGACCCGGCGCGACGGCTCGGCGCCGACGCGGGCCCCGGCGCGCACCTCGCACCGCTCGTCGAGGACGGCCGTGCGGACGACCGAGCCGGCGCGGATGACGCAGTCCTCCATCACGACGCTGTCGTGGACCTCGGCGCCCTTCTCCACCACGACGCCGGGGCCGAGCACGCTGCCGACGACGAGGCCGGCCACGTCGGCGCCAGGCGACAACAGGGAGTCGTGGCACTCCCCCGCCGCGCGCACGCGCGCCGCGGGGCGGTCGGGCCAGTGCGAGATGACCGGCCGGCCGGGGTGGTCGAACACGTCGACCCGGCCGGCGAGCAGGTCGCGGTGCGACTGCAGGTAGAGGCTGGGCTGGCCGACGTCGCGCCAGTAGCCGGTCAGCGGGACCGCGGCGGCGCGTCCGGTCTCGACCAGGCGCGGGAGCAGGTGCTCGCCGAAGTCGCCGATGCCGCTGTCGCCGTCGTCCTGCTCGCCGGACAGCTCGCGCCGCAGGTCGCGCAGCGTCCCCAGCAGGGCCTCGGTGTCGTAGAGGAAGATCTCGGTGGCCACCGTGCCCGCCGACGGCCGCGACGGCTTGCTCTCGATCCCGGTGATCGTGCCGTCGCCGCGCGAGAGCACCACGACGTTGTCGGAGGCGTCCTTCTTGGTGACCTCGCTCGTCAGCACGGTCGCCACGCGCCCCGAGGCGACGTGGTCCTCGACGACGGGGCCGAGGTCCATGTTGAAGACGTGGTCGGCGCTGCACACCACCAGGGTCGGCGCGCCGAAGGCCTCGATGTCGGCCGACATCCGCAGCAGCAGGTCGCCGTTGCCGTGCGCGAAGCCGCTCTCGGTCGCCGGCCCGGTGCCGGTCTGCGGGACGATGCGGCGAAAGCCCCCGCGGTTGCGGTCCAGGCTCCAGGGACGACCGCCGGAGAGATAGTCGTCGATGGAGGTGACCTGGTACTCCAGGGACACCCACACGTCGGCCAGGTCGGCGTGCACGAGGCTGGAGAGGGCGAAGTCGATCAGCCGGTGCACGCCGCCGAAGGGCAGCGCGGGCTTGGCCCGCTCCCGGGTCAGCACGTCCATCCGGGAGCCCTGGCCACCCGCCTGGACCAGGGCCAGGACCTCACCTCGTCGCGTCATGCTCGAAGCATGGCATCCCGGGCGACCCGCCTGCTTCCCCTCCTAGGATGAGGCCATGCCCCGCGCCGCACGACGTTCGTCCCGTCCGTCCTGCGTCGGCGGGTCTCGCTGCGGGGACGCCGCATGAGCCTCGTCGACCTGCCGCTCCTGCCCCTCGGCAAGGGCCGCGACCTCGATGCCGAGCGCGGCGTGGAGTGCCCCGGCGACCTGCCGGCGGCGTCCGACCCCGACCTGGTGGCGCGGGCCCGGGCGGCCAAGGAGGCGCTGGGCGAGCGGGTGTTCGTGCTCGGGCACCACTACCAGCGCGACGAGGTCATCCAGTTCGCCGACGTCACGGGCGACTCGTTCAAGCTCGCACGCGACGCGGCGGCCCGCCCGGCCGCCGAGTTCATCGTCTTCTGCGGCGTCCACTTCATGGCCGAGTCGGCCGACATCCTCACCTCGCCGAGCCAGCAGGTGGTCCTGCCCGACCTGGCCGCCGGGTGCTCGATGGCCGACATGGCCCGCCTGCGCCAGGTCGAGGACGCGTGGGACGCCCTGGCCGCCGCGGGCGTCCAGGACGCCGTCGTCCCGGTGACCTACATGAACTCCAGCGCCGACATCAAGGCGTTCTGCGGGCGCAACGGCGGCGTCGTGTGCACCTCCTCCAACGCCGACGTCGCCCTCGAGTGGGCGTTCGCCCAGAAGGCCGCGGCCCCCGGTGGGGCCACGGTGCTGTTCCTCCCCGACCAGCACCTCGGGCGCAACACCGCGGTGCTCCAGATGGGCATCGGCCTCGACGAGTGCGTCGTGTGGGACCCGCTCCAGCCCGGCGGCGGACTCACCCCCGACGAGCTCCGGCAGGCCCGGATGATCCTCTGGAAGGGCCACTGCTCGGTGCACGGCCGGTTCTCCGAGGACGTCGTCGACGAGCTCCGGGCCCAGCACCCCGGCATCAACGTGCTGGTCCACCCCGAGTGCCGGCACGAGGTCGTGCTCAAGGCCGACCTGGTGGGCTCGACCGAGTTCATCATCAAGACCATCGAGGCCGCCGAGCCCGGCACGGTGTGGGCGATCGGCACCGAGCTCAACCTCGTCAAGCGGCTGGCCGATGCCCACCCGGACCAGACGATCGTCTTCCTCGACCGCAACGTCTGCTACTGCTCGACGATGAACCGCATCGACCTGCCCCACCTGGTGTGGGCCCTGGAGAGCCTGGTCGCGGGCACGGTGGTCAACCGCGTCGCCGTCGACCCCGAGACCCAGGCCGACGCGCTCGTGGCGCTCCAGCGGATGCTCGACCTGCCCGGCACGTCGCACCGCGACTGAGGGGCCGGCCAGCGATGACGACGACACGACGGCGGATCAGCGATGCCGAGCGCCGCAGCCGGATCGCCGTACGCCACGCGCTGGCGCCGGCCCGCCGGCTCGACCACGTCGAGACGGTCACCCGGACGATGACCGCCCTGCATGCGACGGAGGCGGCCACCGTCCACCTCGCCGTCGCCGCCCGCTCCGAGGGGGTCACCCCGGCCGACGTCGACGCGGCGCTCTACGACCACCGCTCGGTGGTCAAGCAGCTCGCGATGCGCCGCACGCTCTTCGTCTTCCCCCGCGACCTGCTGCCCGCCGCGTGGGGCAGCGCGTCCGCCCGCGTCGCGGCGTCGGAGCGTCGGCGCATCGCCAAGGCGATCGCCGCGGGCGGGATCGCCGACGACGGAGCGCGCTGGCTCGACCTGGCCTGTGCCGCCGTCCTCGACCGGCTCGCCGCCGGTCCGGCGAGCACCGCCCAGCTGCGCGCCGAGGTGCCGGAGCTGGCGGGGACGGTCGGCGGCGGCACGGACAAGCCGTGGGACCGACCGGTGCCGGTCGCCCCGTGGGTGCTCACCGTCCTCGGCCTGGAGGCCCGGGCGTTCCGCGGGCGCAACGCCGGCCACTGGCGCCTCAACAAGCCCACCTGGACGACCGCGGAGGACTGGCTGGGCGTCGTGGAGCCGCCGCTCGACGAGGCGGCGGGCTACGCCGCGCTGGTCGGCCAGTGGCTGACCACCTTCGGGCCCGGCACCGAGGCCGACATCCAGTGGTGGCTCGGCTCGACCAAGACCGCCGTCACGCGGGCGTTGGCCGACGTCGGCGCCGTCGAGGTCGACCTCGACGACGGCTCGACCGGATGGGTGCACCCCGACGACGTCGAGGACACCGGTCCGGTGGAACCCTGGGCCGCGCTGCTGCCGACCCTCGACCCCACCGTGATGGGGTGGCGGGGCCGCGACTTCTACCTCGACCCCGCCCACGTGCCGTTCCTCGTCGACACCAACGGCAACGCCGGCACCACGGCCTGGTGGGACGGCCGCGTCGTCGGCTGCTGGGTGCAGGACGAGATGGGGGTCGTCCGGCTCTCGCTGGTCGAGGACGTCGCGACCGACGGGCGCGCGGCGCTCGAGCACGAGGCGCAGCGGCTCACCACGTGGCTCGACGGCGTCGTGATCGGCAACGTCTACGCGTCGCGACAGATGAAGCACGCCAGGCTCCCCTGACGCCGCGCGCCTGCGCTCAGGCGCCGGCGCGGGGCAGCTCGAACCAGAACACCGAGCCACCGCCGTCGCGGGCCTCGACGCCCAACCGGCCGCCGTGGGCCTCGATGATCCGACGGCACGTCGCCAACCCGATGCCCGAGCCCTCGACTCTCTTGTCGAGCCGCGCGAGCGGCGCGAAGACCCGCTCCCGCATGTCCTCGGGGACGCCGCGGCCGCGGTCGCGCACCTCGACCCGGTGGTGCCCGTCGACCGGGACCGAATCCACCTCGACCTCCGGCACCGCGCCGGGCTCGGTGAACTTCGCGGCGTTGTCGAGCAGGTTCATCAGCACCGCACGCAGCTGGGCCGCGTCACCGCGCACGAGCGGCAGCACGCCCACCGAGACGCACTCGCGCGGCAACCGCCCGGTCAGGTCGTCGAGCGCCGACGACAGCTCGGCCGCCAGGTCGACGACGTCGTCACCCGGCGCCCGGCCCTGCTGGGCGAACTCCAGCAGGTTGGCGATCAGGGCGGTCATCCGGTCGACGCCGCGGCGCGCCCGGGCCAGGGTGTCGAGCTGGTCGGGCGCCTCGACGTCGAGCTCGAGCGTCTCGAGCGACAGGGAGATCGAGGTCAGCGGGTTCTTGAGGTCGTGGCTGACCTGGCCGGCGAAGTTGGCCAGGCGCTCGTTGGACGTGCTGAGCCGGGCGTCGGCCTCGGCGAGACGCCGCGAGGCGAGCTCGAGCTCGAGGACGTCGACCACGCGGTAGGCGAGCTGGGCCAGGCCGTGGGCCGCCTCCTCGCTGACCTCGTGGGGGCGGTCGTCGAAGACGCAGAGCGTGCCGATGGTGACGCCGGACGGCGTGGTCAGCGGGTGGGAGCCGTAGTACCTCACGTGGGCGACCTCGCCGGTCGTCCACGGGTTCCGCGCGAACCGCACGTCGCGGCCGGCGTCCTCCACCATGATCGGCGTGCCGCCCTCCACCACCAGCCGGCACATCGAGTCCTCCACCGGGGAGTCGGCGCCCGCGAACCCGGTCGTCGCGACCTGGTGCTGGACCTCCGAGCCCAGCAGGTTGACCGCCGCGAACGGGACGCCGGCCACCTGGGCGGCGAGCTGCACGAGCGAGTCGAGCTCGCGCCGCGGCGGGTCGTGGAGGACGCCGTAGACAGCGATGGCGCGATCTCGCTCCCGGCCGTCGTTCACAGCCCGGGCGCCTTCCACACCGCCAGCCACCGCTGGAGGTCGGCCTCCATCGGCAGCTCGGACTGCAACAGGTCGCGCACGGACAGCTCGAGCAGCGTGTCGCGGGTCTGCTCCCCCGTCGGCGCGAACGGGTAGAACGTGCCCTGCTTGTAGAGGTAGGTGAGCCCGAACCGCTGGCCCGACGCGTTGGCGAACGGCACCATCGAGCACAGCAGTCCCGACTCGAAGCCGTTGAGCTCCAAGGTGGTGTTGACCGCGTGCAGGTCGGTGCACAGCCCCGCCATGTCGTCCTTGTCGCCGCTGACGACGAGCCAGGTGAAGCCGAAGTCGTCCTGGGTGACCTCCACGTCGGGCGCGTCGTCGTCGTCGCGGATGAGGCCCAGCACGTCGGCCTGCGTCTGGGCGAACGCCGCCCCTGCCGCCGAGCGGTAGCAGACCGACCCGATGCCGGTCGGCTCGAACCCCAGCGCCGTCTGCAGGGTGATCGCCGCGCTCGGCACGTGGAAGAGCGCGTCGAGGTTGTTGCGCTTGGGCTGCGTCCGCGCGCGCAGGACGTCCCAGAGTCCCATCACGCCACCTCAGCCGGCGGGCCGGCCGAGCTCGGCCTGGATGCGGGCGAGCTGCTCGAGGCGCTGCTGGAGCGGGGGGTGGGTCGCCATCAGGCCGCCGAGGCCGCTGTGGAGCGCCGGGACGATGCACAGCGCGCTCGCCGCCCCGACGGCGCTCCCGGCCCGCAGGTCACGCTGCGGGATGGCCGCGGCCTCGCCGCTGATCTTCTGCAGGGCGCTGGCCAGCGAGCCCGGCTTGAGGGTCAGGTAGGCGCCCGCGCGGTCGGCGCTTAGCTCGCGGTAGCGCGAGAGCAGGCGCAGCAGCAGGAAGCTCACGGCGTAGACCACGAGGCTCACGAGGACGGCGACGAGCACCGCGGGCAGGGCGCTGTTGTTGTTGCGCGAGCGGCTCATCCCGCCGAACTGTGCAAAGCGCATCAGCAGGCCCGCCGCGATGCCGGCCGACGAGGCGACCGTCATCACGAGCACGTCGCGGTGGGCGACGTGGCTCAGCTCGTGGGCGAGCACCGCCTCGAGCTCCTCGGCGTCGAGCGTGCGCAGGATCCCGGTCGTCACGCACACGACGGAGCGCTCCGGCGAGCGCCCGGTGGCGAACGCGTTGGGCACGGCGAGATCGGACACGCCGACCCGCGGCTTGGGCATGTCGGCCAGTGCGCAGAGCCGGTCGATCATGCCGTGCAGCTCGGGCGCCTCCTCGGGCGTGACCTCGCGGGCGCGCATGGCCCGCATCGCGACCTTGTCGGAGGTCCACCACTGCCAGAACGCCACGCCGATCGCGATCAGTGCGACGACCGGCGCGAAGCTCGTGCCCACGAACTGGATGACCGCCACGACGAGGGCGACGAACAACGCCCCGAGCAGGAACATGGTGAGGGTCATCCGGGCGGTCAGCCCGGAGTCCTTGATGAAGCGGGAGGTGGCCACCGGTCGGGGCAACTCAGCCGGGGATCAGGCCGTCGTCGCCGAGGAGCTCACGGACCTCGTCGATCGTCGCATCGGACGGCGGCAGGATCAGGTCGGACCCGTCGAGGGCGTCGAGGGAGTGGTGGGTGCCGCTCGAGCGCACCGCGGACAGCAGTCCGTGCAGCGCCGTGCGGAACATCTGCTCGTCGCCCGACTCGATCGCCTGCTCGAGCTGGGTGTCGAGGCCGTTGAGGGCATCGAGAGCGTGGTCGTCGAGGTCGTACTGCCCCTCGCCGAGGATGCGGACGATCATGCGCGTCCGCCCTCGTTGCCCTCGTTGTCGGCGCGCACCGACTCCGGCGACTCCGCGAGGATGTCGCCCCCGTCACCGGCCTCGATGGCCTGGGGGTTGCTGGCGGCCTTGAGACGGGCCAGCTCGGCCTCCACGTCGGAGCCGGAGCTGAGCGCGTCGAGCTCGCGCGCGATGTCGTCGCCGGCGTTGACCTGGGAGGCGTCGTCGAGCGCGCCGGAGGCGATCAGCTCGTCGATGGCCTGGCCGCGGGCCTGCATCTGGGCGGTCTTGTCCTCGGCGCGCTGGATGGCGAGGCCGACGTCGCCCATCTCCTCGCCGATGCCCGACATCGCCTCGCCGATGCGCGTCTGCGCCTCGGCCGCGGTGTAGGTGGCCTTGATGGTCTCCTTGCGGGTGCGGAAGGCCTCGACCTTCGCCTGCAGCCGCTGCTGGGCCAGGACCAGCTTCTCCTCCTCGCCCTGGAGCGTGGCCTGCTGCTCCTTGAGCGCGGTGATCTGGGAGGCGAGCCCCGACTTGCGGGTCAGCGCCTCGCGGGCGAGGTCCTCGCGCCCGGCGGCGATTGCCTTCTCGGCCTGGCCCTGGAGCTTGGCGGCCTGCTGCTCGATCTGGTTGACCTGGAGCTCGACGCGCTTGCGGCTGGTGGCCACGTCGGCCACGCCGCGCCGCACCTTGGAGAGCAGCTCGAGCTGGCGCTGGTAGCTGTAGTCGAGGGTCTCGCGGGGGTCCTCCGCCCTGTCCAGGGCGGTGTTCGCCTTGGAGCGGAAGATCAGGCTGATGCGCTTCATGAGACTCATCGGGGTGGAGACCCTCTCTTGGTCATGCGGAGGTGGTGGCTGGATCGCGACGGGCTGATTGCTCTCACCCTAGAACCAAACCCAAGTGCGAGGTAGGGCATCCCGCGACGCGGGCCCCGCAGGGCGCGACGATAGGCTGATCCCAGCATCCGATCCATCTGAAGGCAGCACGCGTGTTCCGACGTACCGAGCCCGAGCCGGAGACCCCCACCACCGTCGACAAGGCGGGTGGCAAGGGTCGGCCCACGCCGAAGCGCAAGGAGGCCGAGGCCGCCGCCCGTGCCCGCGCGAAGGTGCCCCGCACCCGCAAGGAGCAGGCCGCGGCACAGCGCGCCGCGCGCGGCGACACCTCCCGCAAGATGCGCGAGGCGATGAAGACCGGCGACGAGCGCTACCTGCCCGCCCGCGACCGCGGCCCCGTGCGCCGCTTCATCCGCGACTTCGTCGACTCCAGGTTCTCGTTCATCGAGCTGATGATCCCGCTGCTGATCGCGTCGATGGTGCTCGGCTACTCCGGCAACCCCAGCATGGTGCAGCTCGGCAACACCGTGCTGTTCACCACCTTGCTGGTGATCATCTTCGACATCGTCATGCTCCGCTTCCGGCTGCGCCGCGAGCTCGCGCGCCGCTTCCCCGGCGAGCCGACGAAGGGCGCCACTCTCTACGCCGCCATGCGCTCGCTCCAGATGAAGTTCCTCCGACTGCCCAAGGCGCAGGTCAAGATCGGCCAGAAGCTCCCCGAGACCTATCGATGAGCCGGTGCCGATGAGCCACACCCACCCGCCCGCCGGCGGCGGGCCCAGTGCCGACGTGTCCGTCCGCGTGGCCTGGGCCGACGACGCCGCGGCGATCGCGTCCGTGCAGGTGCGGGCCTGGCCCGACCTCTACGCCGGACTGCTGCCGGCCGAGGTCCTGCCGACCGACGTCGCCGCCGTCGCCGCCCAGTGGCGCCAGGCCCTCGTGCGCCCCGCCGACGCGCGCAACCGGGTGCTCGTGGCGCTCGAGCGCAACCGGGTGGTGGGTTTCGCGCTCACCTCGCCGGCCGCCGATCCCGACTGCGACCCCGTCTCCGACGGCGAGCTGGCCGAGGTCACCCTCGACCCCGGCGAGCGGGCCAAGGGCCACGGCTCGCGGCTGCTCCAGGCGGCCGTCGACACCCTCGCCGCCGACCGCTTCACCCGCGCGGTGGCCTGGGTCAACGCCGGCGACGACGCGCTGCGGACCTTCCTGGTCGACGCCGGCTGGGCACCCGACACCGCCCACCGCGAGCTCGACCTCGACGGCACCGGGACGACCACGGTCAAGCAGGTCCGGCTCCACACCGCGATCGCCTGACACGTCGATTTCGGCTTGACCGGACCTTGATTTTTTCGTGACGCACGTCACGATGGAGGTCCGGCCACCTCGCCGGTCCACCCCGGGAGTCCAGATGCTAGGTCCCCTTCCCGCCCTCCACCGGTTGCTGATCGTCGTCTCGGCCCTCGTCGTCTGCGTCGGCATCGGGCTGTGGATCGGCACCATGCCGGCCGTCCCGCTCAACCTCCGCGTCAGCCTGGTCGCGGGGGGCGTCGCGGGGGTGGTCGCCGCCTTCGCCCTCGTCCACGACTTCCACCGGCGCCGGCGTCCCGCGCGGGCGCCGCGTCGCCACTGAGACGGCACCCTCGTCGACCCTGCGGATGACCTAACCTCGGGTCGTGCCAGACGCTGCCCTCACCCCCGGTGAGCGGTCGGGCATCGTCCGCGACGGCCTCGCCGTGGGCGTCGCCACCGGGGCGTACGGCGTCGGGTTCGGGGCCGTGTCCGTCGCCTCCGGGCTCAGCATCGCCCAGACGTGCGTGCTGTCCCTGTTGATGTTCACCGGCGCCAGCCAGTTCGCCCTCGTCGGCGTCGTCGCAGCAGGAGGCGCCCCGATGTCGGGTGCCGCCACCGCCCTGCTGCTCGGCACCCGCAACACCCTCTACGGCCTGCGGATGGCCCCGCTCCTGCGGTGGCGGGGGTGGCGACGTGCCGCGGCGGCGCACGTGCTGATCGACGAGTCGACGGCCATGGCGGTCAATCGGGGCACCACCGAGGGCGCCCGGCTCGGCTTCCTCACCACGGGGACCGCGGTCTTCACCCTGTGGAACCTCGCCACCCTCGCCGGGGCGCTCGCCGGGGAGGCCGTCGGCGACCCCCGCACGTTCGGGCTCGACGCGGCCGTCGGCGCCGCCTTCCTCGCCCTGCTCTGGCCGCGGCTGCGCGAGCGGCGCAACGTCCTGGTCGCCGTCCTCGCCGCGGCCGTGGCGCTGAGCGTCGTGCCGGTCACCGCGGCAGGCGTGCCCGTGCTGGCCGCGGGTGGCGTCGCGCTGCTCGGCGGGGTGATCGGCCGGCGCCCCGACCGGGCCGCCGCCGGGCCGTCCGACGACGCGGGGGGAGGTCGCCCCTGATGTGGACCGCCGTCCTGGTGGCCGGAGTCGGCTGCTACCTCCTCAAGCTCGCCGGGCTGTCGCTGCCCGAGCGCGTCCTGGCCCATCCCACGGTGGAGCGGGTCGCCGACCTCATCCCCGTCGCCCTGCTCGCCGCGCTGGTCGCCGTGCAGGCGTTCTCCTCGGGCACGTCACTCGCGCTGGACGCCCGGGCCCTCGGCCTCGCCTTCGCGGTGGTCGCGCTGCTGCTGCGGGCGCCGTTCCTCGTCGTCGTGGTGGGGGCGTCGGTCGTGGCGGCACTGGCCCGCCTCCTGTGACGGCCCCGCCCACCCGGCAGCACGCGCCCGGCTGGGCTCACCCGAGGTCCAGGAAGCCCTCCAGCCCGACCGTGAGGCCAGGGTGCTCGGCGATGGCCCGCACGCCCGTGAGCACCCCCGGGGTGAACGAGACGCGGTCGAGCGAGTCGTGGCGGATGGTGAGGGTCTCCCCCGCCGCGCCCAGGACGACCTCCTGGTGCGCGACGAGGCCGCGCACCCGCAGGCCGTGCACGCGAACGCCGTCGACGTCGGCGCCGCGGGCGCCCTCGAGCCCGGTCGAGGTGGCGTCGGGCATGGGGGCGCAGCCGGCCTCGCGACGGGCCGCAGCGATGAGCTCGGCCGTGCGCCGGGCGGTGCCCGACGGCGCGTCCGCCTTGTCGGGGTGGTGCAGCTCGACCACCTCGACGGACTCGAAGAACGGCGCGGCCAGGGCGGCGAAGCGCATCATCAGGATCGCCCCGATGGAGAAGTTGGGCGCGATCAGCACCCCCACCCCCGGCGCCGCGGCGAGCCACTCCTCGAGCTGGTCGAGGCGCGCGCGGTCGAAGCCCGTCGTACCGACGACCGCGTGGATGCCGTGCTCGATGCAGAATCGGAGGCTGTCCATCACCACGTCCGGGTTGGTGAAGTCGACGACCACCTCGGCGCCGGAGCGGACCAGCTCCTCGATGTCGTCGCCGGCGTCGACGGAGGCCACCAGCTCGGTGTCGGGAGCAGCCTCGACGGCGCGGCAGACCGCGGTGCCGACCTTGCCGCGCGCGCCGAGCACGCCGACCCTCGTGCGGTCACCGGCTGGTCCGTCTGCAGAGGCGCTCACACGCCCCACCGTATCGGCAGGAGGCGTCCGCCGAGTGGCGGTGGCTGACTCGGGTACCTGCGTCTGGCAGGCTGTGGACCATGCCACCAGCGACCATCCCGCCGCGCATCAAGTGGGCGGTCGACCTCATGGACGTCCAGCCGGCTGACCAGGTCCTCGAGATCGGGTGCGGCCCCGGCGCGGGCGCCGAGGCGATCTGCGCGCGGCTCGAGACCGGCAAGCTGTTCGCGATCGACCGCTCCGAGTCGGGTGTCGACCGCACCAAGCGCCGCAACCAGAAGTACGTCGACGCCGGCCGGCTCGTCGTGCGCCAGATCGACCTCGCGACGCTGCGGGTGCCGGTCAAGCGGCTCAACAAGGTCTTCGCCTTCAACGTCAACCTGTTCTGGGTGCGCGCCTGCGACGACGAGATCGCCCTGCTCCACGAGCGGGTCGTGCCCGGTGGCGCGGTCTACCTCTTCTACGAGGCGGCGCGCCCCGAGCTGGTGCCCAACATCGTGAAGAAGGCCTCGGAGAACCTGTTGCGCGGCGGCTTCCGGGTGAGCGTGGTCGAGCAGAAGGCTCCCCCGGTCATCGGAATCATCGCGCGCCGCTGACCTCCGGGCGGCCGTCCCTCGCTCATCCCTCGCGCCGACGGTTCATCAAGGTATGTCGCTGGACCCGCACTTCCCATGGCGAGCTGACCATGGGAAGTGACGGTTCGCCTGCATACCTTGATGAACCGTCGCCGCCGCGGCGCCGCGCTCAGGCCTGGGGCCCCACGACGGCGAGCAGCTCCGGCTGGCCGAAGAGCTCCGCGGCGAGGGCCGCGACGTCGTCGGTGGTGACCGCCTCGATGCGCTCGACGACCTCGTCGATCGTGAGCAGCTCGTCGTGGACGAGCTCGGCCTTGCCCAGGCGCGACATGCGCGACCCGGAGTCCTCGAGGCCGAGCACGAGGCCGCCCTTGAGCTGGCCCTTGCCGCGCTCGACCTCCTCCTCGGTCAGGCCGTGGGCCGCGACCTTGGCGAGCTCGGCGCGTACGGTCTCGAGCACGGCGTCGTACTTGCCGGGCAGGCAGCCGACCGACACGCCGACGATGCCGGCGTCGGCGTGGTGGGTGGCGAAGGAGTAGACGGAGTAGGCCAGGCCGCGCACCTCACGCACCTCTTGGAACATCCGCGAGGAGGTGCCCCCGCCCAGGGCGGTGTTGAGCACGCCGAGGGCGTAGCGGCGCGGGTCGGTGCGGGTCAGACCCTTGACACCGACGACGAGGTTGACCTGCTCCTGCGGCCGGACGGTGCGCGACTCGCCGGGGTGCACCTTGCGGGCCTGCTCGGACTGGGCCGAGATCGTCGGCTCGGCCTCCACGTCGAGGAAGCCGCCGCGCCCGAAGGCCTGCCGGACCTGGCGCACGACGGTGGCGTGGTCGACGTTGCCGGCGACGGACACGACCATGTTGTCGGGCCGGTAGTGGCGCCGGTAGAAGCGCTGGATCTGGGCGCGGGTCATCGCGGTGATGGAGGCCTCGGTGCCCGCGATGGGGCGCCCGAGCGGGGTGTCGCCCCACGCCTGGTGGGCGAACAGGTTGTGCACCACGTCGTCGGGGTCGTCGTCGTGCATGGCGATCTCGTCGAGGATGACGTCGCGCTCGGCCTCCACGTCGGCCTCGGTGAGGGTCGAGGCCGTCACCATGTCGCCGAGCACGTCGACCGCGGTGGCGAGGTCCTCGTCGAGGACCCGCGCGTGGAAGACGGTGTACTCCTTGGTGGTGAAGGCGTTGAACTCGCCGCCGACGGCGTCCAGGGCGACCGAGATGTCCATCGCCGTGCGCTCGGGGGTGCCCTTGAAGAGCAGGTGCTCCAGGAAGTGCGAGCAGCCGTGCAGCGCCGGCGTCTCGTCGCGCGAGCCGACCCCGACCCAGACGCCGATGCTCGCCGAGCGGGTGCCGGCCATCTGCTCGGTGACGACGCGCATGCCGCTCGGCAGGACCGTGCGCCGTACGCGCGAGGTGACCGCGCCGTCGGCGTCCTTCACCGTGTGGAGGGTGCGGGTGGTGCCGTTCTTCTGCACTGGGGTCCTTCCGGGGCCGGGACGCACCCGGAGCGGGGCGTCTCGAGGGGTGGATCGGGGTGAAGCGCCACGACCGGCCGGCCAGGCGGCCGACCGGTCGTGGGGTGGAGCGTCAGGCGAGGGTCACTCGTCGTCGGACTCGGGGGCGGTGTTGGAGCCGGCCTCGGCCGCCTCCTCCGAGCCGCCCTCGTCCTCGACGACGGGGACCAGCGACAGCTTGCCGCGGTCGTCGATCTCGGCGATCGAGACCTGGACCTTCTGGCCGACCGAGAGGACGTCCTCGACGGCCTCGACGCGCTTGCCGCCGGCGAGGGAGCGCAGCTTGCTGATGTGCAGCAGGCCGTCCTTGCCGGGCATCAGCGAGACGAACGCACCGAAGTTGGTCGTCTTGACCACGGTGCCGAGGTAGCGCTCGCCGACCTCGGGCATCGTCGGGTTGGCGATGGCGTTGACCGCCGCCTTCGCGGCCTCGGCGGCCTCGCCGTTGGTCGCGCCGATGTAGACCGTGCCGTCGTCCTCGATCGAGAGCGTCGCGCCCGTGTCGTCCTGGATCTGGTTGATGACCTTGCCCTTGGGCCCGATCACCTCGCCGATCTTGTCGACCGGCACGCGGACGGTGATGATGCGCGGCGCGTGGATCGACATCTCCTCGGGGGCGTCGATGGCCTCGCTCATCACGTCGAGGATCGCCAGGCGCGCGTCGCGGGCCTGGGTCAGCGCGGCGGCGAGCACCTCGGCGGGGATGCCGTCGAGCTTGGTGTCGAGCTGCAGCGCGGTGACGAACTCGCGGGTGCCGGCGACCTTGAAGTCCATGTCGCCGAACGCGTCCTCGGCGCCGAGGATGTCGGTCAGCGCGACGTACTGCGTCTCGCCGTCGACCTCGCCGGAGATCAGGCCCATCGCGATGCCGGCGACGGAGGCCTTCAGCGGCACACCGGCCTGCAGCAGCGACAGGGTCGAGGCGCAGACCGAGCCCATCGAGGTCGAGCCGTTGGAGCCCATGGCCTCGGAGAGCTGGCGGATCGCGTAGGGGAACTCCTCGCGCGAGGGCAGCACCGGGAGGAGCGCGCGGCGCGCCAGGGCGCCGTGGCCGACCTCGCGCCGCTTGGGCGAGCCCACGCGGCCGGTCTCGCCGGTCGAGAACGGCGGGAAGACGTACTTGTGCATGTAGCGGCGGTGCTTCTCCGGCGACAGCGTGTCGAGCTGCTGCTCCATCTTGAGCATGTCGAGGGTGGTGACACCCAGGATCTGGGTCTCGCCGCGCTCGAACAGCGCGGAGCCGTGGACGCGCGGGATCACGTCGACCTCGGCGTGCAGCGGGCGGATGTCGGCGAGGCCGCGACCGTCGATGCGGACCTTGTCGCGCAGGACGCGCTCGCGCACGACCGACTTGCTGACACCGCGGAACGCCGCGCCGATCTCCTTCTCGCGGCCCTCGAACTGGCCGGCGAGCTTCTCGAGCAGCCCGGCCTTGAGCTCGTCGCTGCGGGCCTCGCGCTCCTGCTTGTCGCCGATCTGCATGGCGGCGCTCAGGTCGTCCTTGACCGCGGCCTCGACGGCGGCGTAGACGTCGTCCTCGTAGTCGAGGAAGACCGGGAAGTCCTGCACGGGCTTGGCGGCCTCGGCGGCGAGCTGCGACTGCGCCTCGCACAGCTGCTTGATGAAGGGCTTGGCGGCGTCGAGGCCACCGGCCACGACCTCCTCCGTCGGCGCCTGGGCGCCGCCCTGGACGAGCGCGATGGTGTCCTCGGTGGCCTCGGCCTCGACCATCATGATCGCGACGTCGCCGGTCTCGGTGACGCGGCCGGCGACGACCATGTCGAAGACGGCCGACTCGAGCTGCTGGTGGGTCGGGAACGCGACCCACTGGCCGTCGATGAGCGCGACGCGCACGCCGCCGACGGGGCCGGAGAACGGCAGGCCGGAGAGCTGGGTCGACATCGACGCGGCGTTGATGGCCAGCACGTCGTAGGGCACGTTGGGGTCGAGCGCGAGGACGGTGATGACCACCTGGACCTCGTTGCGCAGGCCCTTCTTGAAGGTCGGGCGCAGCGGGCGGTCGATCAGGCGGCAGGTGAGGATCGCGTCCTCGCCCGGGCGGCCCTCGGACCGGAAGAACGAGCCGGGGATCTGGCCCACGGCGTACATCCGCTCCTCGACGTCGATCGTCAGGGGGAAGAAGTCGAAGTGGTCCTTGGGGTGCTTCGACGCCGTGGTCGCCGAGAGCAGCATGGTCTCGTCGTCGAGGTAGGCCGTGACGGAGCCGGCGGCCTGGCGGGCGAGGAGGCCCGTCTCGAACTTGATGGTGCGCTTGCCGAACGAGCCGTTGTCGAGGACGGTCTCGACAGCGGAGATGATGGGTTCACTCATGGAAGCAGGATCCTGCTTTCTCTTCGCGGAGCGATCCGCGGCGTCCACCCCTCATGTGGTGGACCATCGAAGGTCCCGCGGGGGCCGGTCTTCGATCGAGGCCCGCAGATCGGCCCAGCCTGGGGCGGGGATCTGAAGGCCACTACCGAGGACCGGGCGACGAGGCGGGTCGCTCCTGTTGGGTGTGTTTCAGTTGTGCCGGGTCGACACTAGCGCGGCGAGGCCCGGATGTGAGAGGAGCGGCCCCCCGTGAGGGGAGCCGCTCCTTCGCTCAGCGACGGAGGCCGAGGCGCTCCACGATCGAGCGGTAGCGCTCGATCTCGGTCTTCTGCAGGTAGTTGAGCAGCCGGCGACGCTGGCCGACCAGGAGCAGCAGGCCACGACGGCTGTGGTGGTCGTGCTTGTGCTGCTTGAGGTGCTCGGTGAGGTGGGAGATGCGGTGGCTGAGCAGCGCGATCTGCACCTCGGGGGAACCGGTGTCGCCCTCGGTCAGGGCGTACTCGGCGATGATCTTCTTCTTGGTCTCCGCGTCGGTACCAATCGACATGGGGGCTCCTTCGGTTCTCGTTGCGCGGCGCGCCCGGGCCTGTTCACCGGGGCACTCTGGGTCCGCGGCCGTTCACACGGCGTGTCGCCCTACCGGGCAACCGGACGAGCGTACCAACGCCGTGGGCGGCTCCCCCAATCCGCGCGCGCCGTCCCGAGGACGCGCAGGAGCCCCCGCCGAGGGTCCGGCGGGGGCTCCTGTCACGTGCGGGTCGAGCGACTCACACGGCCGGCGGCGGCGGGTCGGACTCGGTGCTGCGCTGCGTGGTCGCCTGGCGTCCCTGCGCGTCGGTGGTGGTCGCGGTCGTGACGTGACGGCGGCGGGTGTTCTGCTGGACCACGGTCAGCACCAGCCACAGCGCACCGGCGACGACGAGGATCCATCCCAGGGTGGTCACCTCGAGGGGACCCACCTGCTGCTGGTTGAACGCCAGCGCGAGGATCAGTCCCACGACGATCAGGCCGATCGGCCCTCCGAAACCCATGACGTGCTCCATTCTGTTGGGGATGTCGCCCGGCGAGCGTGAGCCGCGGGCGGGCCGGGGAGAGTCTGGCCCCCCACCGACGCGCTGTCACCCCCCTGCGGGGTGCCCGGACGTGCGACGATCCGAGGCATGGGCGAGAAGCGCATCGGCGTGTGCAACCTCTGCGAGGCGATCTGCGGCCTCGAGCTGACCATCGAGGGCCGCGAGGTCGTCGGCGTGCGGGGCAATCCCGCCGACCCCCTGTCGCGCGGGCACGTGTGCCCCAAGGGGGTGGCGATCGGCGACGTGTACGCCGACCCCGACCGCCTGCGCCGTCCCGTCCGCCGGGTCGGGGAGGGCGCCGCCGCCCGGTGGGAGGAGATCGGCTGGGACGAGGCCTTCGACCTGGTCGCCGACAACCTCGCCCGGGTCGTCGGCGAGCACGGCGCCGACGCGCTCGGCGTCTACCTCGGCAACCCCAACGCGCACAGCCTCGGCTCGCTGACCCACGGCAGCGCGATGGTCAAGGCGCTGCGCACCCGCAACCGCTTCTCCGCGACGTCGGTCGACCAGCTCCCCCACCAGCTCGTGGCCCACCTGGTCTTCGGCCACCAGCTGTTCCTGCCGGTGCCCGACATCGACCGCACGTCGTGGTTCCTCGTGGTCGGCGGCAACCCGATGGCGTCCAACGGCTCGCTGATGACGGTGCCCGACTTCCCCCGGCGCGTGCGCGACCTCCGGGCCCGGGGCGGACGGATGATCGTGCTCGACCCGCGCCGCACCGAGACGGCCAAGGTGGCCGACGAGCACCACTTCGTGCGCCCCGGCACCGACGCCTGGGTGCTGCTCGCGATGCTGCACGTCCTCACCGCCGAGGCCGCCGAGGCCGCCGAGGCCGCCGAGGCCGGCGAGCAGACGCCGACGGTCGCGTCGTACGTCGACGGGCTGGAGACGGTGGTCACCCTCGTCGCGCCGTTCACCCCCGAGCGCGCCGAGGCGATGAGCGGGCTCCCCGCCGACGAGGTCCGCCGCCTCGCCCGCGAGCTCGCGGCCGCCGAGTCGGGCGTGGTCTACAGCCGGGTCGGCGTCTCGGCCGGCCCCTGGGGCACGGTGTGCCAGTGGGCGGTCACCTGCCTCAACGTGCTCACCGGCAACCTCGACCGGCCGGGCGGGGCGATGTTCACCACCCCGGCCATCGACGCCGTCGGCACCGGCCTGATCGGCCGCGGCCACCACGACGCGTGGCGCTCGCGCGTGCGCGGGCTGCCCGAGACGGCCGGCGAGCTGCCCGTGGCGGCGCTGCGCGAGGAGATCGAGACGCCCGGCGACGGCCAGGTGCGCGCGATGCTGACCGTCGCAGGCAACCCGGTGCTCTCCACGCCCGACGGCGCCCGGCTCGACCGGGCCCTGCGCGGGCTCGACTTCATGGCGGCGGTGGACATCTACGTCAACGAGACCACCCGGCACGCCGATGTGATCCTGCCCCCGACGACTGCCCTCGAGCGCGACCACTACGACATCGTCTTCCACCTGCTGGCCGTGCGCGACACGGCGCGGTTCACCCCCGCGGTCTTCGCCAAGGAGCCCGACCAGCGCCACGACTGGCAGATCTTCCGCGAGATCGCGCTGCGCACGACGGCCCGGCTCGACGGCAAGCCGCCGCTGCGCACGCGGCTGCGGCAGCGGGCCCGGCTCAGCGCCAGCCCCACCTTCCTCGTCGGGCAGCTGCTGCGCCGCGGGTCGAGCGGGGTCACCCTCACCAAGCTGCGGGCGAGGCCGGCCGGCATCGACCTCGGCCCGCTGCGCGGCGGGCAGCTGCCCGACCGGCTGCCCTCACGCGGCAAGCGGGTGGACCTGGCGCCCGCCCTGGTCGTCGAGGACGTCGCCCGGCTGGCGGCGGTGACCGAGCCGGCGGGCGACGGCCTGCTCCTCATCGGCCGCCGCCACCAGCGCGACTGCAACTCGTGGATGCACAACTCCGAGCGCCTCACCAAGGGACGGGCACGCCACCAGCTGCTGATGAACCCCGCCGACCTGGCCGACCGCTCGATCGCCGACGGGTCCCGCGTACGGGTCACCTCCCGCGTCGGGTCGGTCGAGGTCGAGGTGGCCGCGACCGACGACCTGATGCCGGGCGTGGTCTCCCTCCCCCACGGCTACGGCCACGCCGCCGAGGGCGTCCTGATGTCGCGCAGCCGCGCGGTCCCCGGCGTCTCGGTCAACGACCTCACCGATCCCGAGCGGCTCGACGTGTCGGGCAACGCCGCGCTCAACGCCGTCCCCGTCGAGGTCACGGCCGCCGCGCCCGCCGCCGCTCCCGACTCTTCGCTCGCCGCCACTCCCCGAACGACGAGCGGACGGGGCCGCCCCTGAGGGTCGGCCCCGCCCACACCCGGCCCCGCCGGACCCCGGCTCGGCCCCCGAGCCGGGGCGAGTCGGGTCAGACGCTGACGCCGTCGAGCACGGCGAGCACCTCGTCGGGCGTGGCGGCCGCCCGGAGGCGGGCCACCTGCGACTCATCGGCGAACACGGTCGCGAGCGAGCGGAGCAGGGCGAGGTGGTCGTCGCCGGCGCCGGCGATGCCGACCACGAAGGAGGCCTCCTTGCCGTTCCAGTCGATGCCGTCGTCGTAGCGGACGAACGACAGCGCGGAGCGGTGGATCGCGCCCTTCGCCTCGTTGGTGCCGTGCGGGATCGCCAGGCCGTTGCCCATGTGGGTCGAGACCGATCGCTCCCGCTCGTGCATCGCCTCGACGTAGGACGGGTCGACCGCGCCGGCCGCGACCAGGAGCTCGCCCGCCTCGGTGATCGCGTCGTCGCGCGTGCGGGCCGAGCCGCCCAGCACGATGGAGTCGCGCGACAGCACGTCGCTCGTCGCGAGCCCACCGCCGTGGGCCGGGGCGCCCGGGGCCGCGTCGGTGGCGCCGTCCGGGTTGTCGTCCGGGGTGTCGTCCAGCATCTCCACGATCTCGTCGTAGCGGGGGCTGGCCATGAAGTTGTCCACCGAGACGTGCACCGCCGACGGCGTCTGCTGCCTGGCGCGGTCGGTGAGGTCCTGGTGGGTGACCACGAGGTCGTAGCTGTCGTCGAGGTTGCTGATGGCCTTGTTGACCACCGTGACGTCGCCGTGGCCCGCGTCCTGGATCTTCTTGCGCAGCACCGAGGCGCCCATCGCCGACGACCCCATGCCCGCATCGCAGGCGAAGGCGATCGAGTGGATCGGCCCGGAGCTGGCGCCCCGGCCGGCGAGTGCGCCACTGACCGACGACTTCTTGCCCTTGTTGGCCTCCATCTGCGCGGTGGCGGCGGCAAGGTCGCCGTCGTCGTCGGAGCGGTCGAGCTTGAGCAGCACCGCGGCGACGGCGAACGTGACCGCGGCCGAGGCGACGACCGACAGCGTCACGCCGAGGTAGCTGTCGCGGGCGGTCTGGGCGTACACGGCGAAGATCGAGCCGGGCGCGGCCGGGGCCCGCAGGCCCACGTCGAGGGCGACGTTGATCGCGACCCCGGTCATGCCGCCCGCGATCATCGCCAGGATCAGGCGGGGCTTCATCAGCACGTAGGGGAAGTAGATCTCGTGGATGCCGCCCAGGAACTCGATGATCGCGGCTCCGGGGGCGGTGGCCTTGGCCACGCCCCGGCCGAAGATCGAGTAGGCCATCAGCAGGCCGAGGCCGGGGCCGGGGTTGGCCTCGAGCAGGAACAGCACCGACTTCCCGGTCTCCGCCGCCTCGGTGAGGCCGAGCGGCGTCAGCACGCCGTGGTTGATGGCGTTGTTGAGGAAGAACACCTTGGCCGGCTCGATGAGCAACGAGGTCAGCGGCAGGAGGTTGTTGTCGACGAGCGTCTCGACGGCGTTGCCGAGGACGTCCATCACCTCGTTGACGACCGGCGCCACCCCGTAGAAGCCGACGAGCGCCATGACGAAGGCGACGATGCCGGCGGAGAACATGTTGACGAGCATCTCGAAGCCCGCCCGCACCTTGCCGTCCCACAGCGCGTCGAGCCGCTTCATCACGTAGGCGGCCAGGGGGCCCAGGATCATCGCACCGATGAACATGTGGACCTGGCCCAGCGGCGGCTCGTCGGGCGGCAGGGTCGCGTTGAACTCCGCGACGAGCAGGTCGGAGCCGGCGATGGCGCCCATCACGGCGAAGGCACCGACCACCGCACCACGGTCGCCGTGCACCATGCGGCCGCCCGTGCCGGCGATGAGGATCGGGAGCAGGTAGTGGATCGTCGGGCCGACCATCGTGGCCAGGTCGGCGTTGGGGAGCCAGCCGACGTCGATGAACAGGGCCGTGAGGAGTCCCCACGCGATCAGTGCCGGGATGTTGGGCATGATCATGTTGGAGAGGAACGTGCCGAACCGCTGCACGCGGACGCGCGCGCTGGTGCCGGACGCGGACGTGGAAGTCGTGGTCGCCATGCTGAGTCCTCCAGGTGAGCGCGAAGGTGAGCGCGGGGGTGAGCCCCATCACATGATGCAGCGATTAAACCTCACGAACGGGCATGTTGCCAAGCGTTCGGGCATGATTGTCTGCCCGAGTGTGTGGCTTTCACCCCGGTTCACCGGTTAACGTGGTCAGCGGGACGCGACACCGAGGACCCATCGGTGGGTGCCGACGGCGTCATGTCGCGCCCGTCCCCGGTCCTGCCGACCGATCCCCTGCCGACCACCACGAGAGGTACCCGCCATGAAGGCCCTTCGCTTCTTCGCCCCCGAGGACGTCCGTCTCGTCGACGTGCCCGAGCCCGCATGCGGTCCCCGCGAGGTCAAGATCAAGGTGCGCAACTGCTCCACCTGCGGCACCGACGTGAAGATCAAGAAGAACGGCCACGTCAACATCACCGGCGAGACCACGATGGGCCACGAGGTAGCCGGCGAGGTCGTCGAGGTGGGCGCCGAGGCGCTCGGCGGCTTCCAGGTCGGCGACCGCGTGCAGTGCATCGCCGCCGTGCCGTGCGGCGAGTGCCACGAGTGTCGCAAGGGCTGGATGGAGGTCTGCCAGAACCAGACGTCGGTCGGCTACCAGTACGACGGCGGGTTCGCCGAGTACATGATCGTGCCCGAGCAGGTGCTCAAGGTCGACGGCCTCAACCGCATCCCCGACAACGTCGGCTACGACGAGGCCTCCGCCGCCGAGCCGTTCGCGTGCGCCATCAACGCCCAGGAGCAGCTCGGCATCGAGGAGGGCGACTTCACCGTCGTCTTCGGCGCCGGACCCATCGGCTGCATGCACATCCGCATCGCCCGCGGCGTCCACAAGGTCGGCACCGTCGTGCTCGTCGACATCAACGAGGCGCGGCTCGCGATGTCGGCCGACGCCGTCCAGCCCGACCACGTCATCAACGCCTCCGAGGTCGACGTGGTGGAGAAGGTCATGGAGCTCACCGGCGGCCGCGGTGCGGACATCGTCATCACCGCCACCCCGGCCAACATCACCCAGGAGCAGGCCATCGCGATGGCCGCCCGCCAGGGCCGGATCTCCTTCTTCGGCGGCCTGCCCAAGACCGACCCCTACATCAAGGCCGACTCCAACCTGATCCACTACCGCCAGCTGCACGTCCACGGCGCCAACGGCTCCTCCCCCGAGCACAACAAGCGGGCGCTGGAGTACATCTCCACCGGTCAGGTGCCGGTCAAGGACCTGATCACCAGGCACGTGCCCCTCGACGACGTGATGAGCGTCTTCGACATCGTCGCCAAGGGCGAGGCGATCAAGGTCACCGTCGAGCCCTGACGCCCGGGTGCCCTCGGGGGCTCAGTGCCCGAGCAGCTCCCGCACGGCGGCGCGTCCGGCCATCGGGTCGGGCGCGCCGAGTGCCGCCTCGGCGGCGGCCTCGCAGGTGTCGAGGCTGACCTTGCCCAGCTGGGCGCCGACCGGGCGGACGGCGCGGGCGGCCATCGAGAGCGAGGAGATGCCCATCCCGATCAGCGCGGTCGCGAGGAGCGGGTCGGCGGCGGCCTCGCCGCACACGCCGACCGGCTTGCCGGCCTCGGTGCCGGCGTGGGCGGTGATCGCGATCAGCTGGAGGACGGCGGGCTGCCAGGGATCGGTGAGGTGGGCCAGGTCGGTGGCCATCCGGTCCGCGGCCATCGCGTACTGGGTGAGGTCGTTGGTGCCGATCGAGAGGAAGTCGACGACCTGGAGCATCCGGTGGGCCAGCAGCGCCGCGCTCGGGATCTCCACCATCACCCCCGCCTTCAGCCCGCGGTCGCGGACCCGCCCGGCGAAGTCGGCGGCCTCGGTGACGGTCGCGACCATCGGCGCCATCACCCGCGTGTCGGTGCCGGTGCGCTCTGCGGCGAGGGCGATGGCGTCGAGCTGGCGGTCCATCAGGCCGGGGTTGTCATAGCTCAGCCGCAAGCCGCGCACGCCGAGCGCCGGGTTCTCCTCGCCCGAGCGGGTGGCGAACGCGATCGGCTTGTCCGACCCGGCGTCGAGGGTGCGTACGACGACGTAGCGCCCGTCGGAGTAGGGCGCCAGGACCTCGGCGTAGATGTCGGCCTGCTCCTCCACGCTGGGCTCGTCCCTGCGGTTGAGGAAGCACAGCTCGGTGCGGAACAGCCCGACGCCCTGCACGGGCTCCTCGCTGGCCGACTCGGCCGACGGTCCGTCGGCGACGTTGGCCAGCAACTTGACCGGCAGGCCGTCGGAGGTGGCGGCGGGACCGCTCCAGCCGGCGAGCTCCGCGCGCAGGCGACGGCTCTCGTCGACGCGGTCGCGGGCCGCCTCGGGGTCGGCGCCCTGCTCGATGGTGCCGGCCTCGCCGTCGACGACGACGAAGGCGCCCTCGGGGACGGACAGGACGCCCGCCGCGCCGACCACGCACGGGATGCCGAGCTGACGGGCGATGATCGCAGTGTGGCTGGTGGCGCCGCCCCGCTCGGTGACCAGCGCCGTGACCAGGTCGGGGTCGAGGCCGGAGGTGTCGCTGGGCGCGAGGTCCTCGGCGACCAGGACGGACGGCTCGGTCGGCGTCGGCACGCCCGGCGCGGGCTCGCCGACGAGGTGGGCCACGAGGCGGCGCTCGATGTCGCGCAGGTCGGCGACGCGCTCGGCCATCAGGCCGCCCATGTTGGTGAAGATCGTGACGAACTGCTCGACGGCTCCCTGCACGGCCGTCACCACGCCCTGGCCCGACTCGAGGTTCTTCGCCACGGCCGAGCGCAGCCCTTTGTCACTGGCCAGCCCCGCGCTGGCGGTCAGCACTTCGGCGGCCGCGCCCTGCGCGGCGTCGGCCTTGTCGGTGTACGTCCTCGCGACGGCACCCACCGCCTCGTCGTAGGCCGCGAGCGCCGCGCCGGCGTCGGCGAAGTCGCCGTCACCGAAGCGCTCGATCGCGCCGGGCGAGACCTCGCCGCGCACGTGGAGGACGGGACCGGCGGCGATCCCCGGGACGACCGGAGTGCCGCGGAGGGTGGTCTCGGACGTCTCGGCCGATGTGGTCATGAACACACCGTAGAACACGGGATGCTTGACAAGCAACACATTCGGGACTAAAACAACATATACACAGATGTCTCGGGAGGGGGTGGACCCGCATGTACGCGGAGGAGCGACAGCAGGCGATGGCCCACCTGATCAGCCGGCGCGGCCGGCTCTCGGTCGTCCAGCTGGCCCAGGAGTACGCGGTCACCACCGAGACCGTGCGCCGCGACCTGTCCACCCTCGACCGGATGGGCCTGGTCCGGCGCGTCCACGGCGGCGCGGTCCCCGCGGGATCGCTGACGGTGATCGAGTCGGGCATCGGCGAGCGCGACCAGGCCAACACGCAGGCCAAGGAGGCGATCGCCAGCGCCGCGGTGGCCCTCCTCCCGCCGCCCGACTCCGTGGTGGTCATCGACGCGGGCAGCACGACCGCGCGCTTCGCGGCAGCGCTCCCCCGCGACCACCGGCTCACCGTCATCACCCACGCAGTGCCGGTCGCCACCCGCCTCGCCGGCCTGCCGCAGATCGAGCTCCACCTCCTGCCGGGCAAGGTGCGGCCCACGACCCACGCGGCCGTCGGCGCCGAGACCGTCGCGGCGCTGGCCGAGCTGCGCGCCGACGCGGCGTTCATCGCCACCAACGGCCTGGCCGTCGGCCACGGGCTCACCACCCCCGACAGCGACGAGGCCGCGACCAAGCGCGCGATGATCGCCTGCGCCCGCAGGACGGTCGTCCTGGCCGACTCCACCAAGCTGGGGGTCGAGACGGCGGTCCGCTTCGCGACCCTCGACAGCATCGACGCGCTCGTCACCGACAGCGACATCGAGCCCGGCGACCGGCGCGCGCTCGAGTCCGCCGGGATCGAGCTGGTGGTCGCATGATCCTGACCCTGACGCCCAACCCGAGCATCGATCGCACGGTCGCCCTCGACGGCGAGCTGACCCGCGGGCAGGTGCACCGGGTCGCCTCGGTGACCTCCCAGGCCGGCGGCAAGGGCGTCAACATCTCCCGGGCCGCCGTCAGCGCCGACATCCCCAGCATCGCCGTGGTCCCCGCCGTCAAGGACGACCCGTTCGTCCTCGAGCTGCTCGGCGCCGGCATCGACTGCCGGCCCGTCCCGCCCGCCGGCGACGTGCGGGTCAACCTCACCATCACCGAGCCCGACGGCACCACGACCAAGCTCAACTCCCCCGGCGCCCCCGTGCTCCCGCTCCACTGCGAGCTGATGGCCCAGGCCGTGCTGGTCCGCGGCGGCACCGCCGACTGGACGGTCCTGGCCGGGTCGTTGCCCGCGGGCGCCCCGGCCGACTTCTACGCCGATCTCGTACGACGCCTGCGCAAGGTCGGCGGCCGGGTGGCCGTCGACACCAGCGAGGCGCCCCTGCTGGCGCTGGTCGACGCCCTGCCCGACGCCGCACCCGACCTGATGAAGCCCAACGGCGACGAGCTGGCGTCGTTCACCGGTGGCGACCCCGACGAGCTCGAGGCCGACCCCCGCGCCGCGGCAGCCGCCGCACGCCGGCTGGTCGAGCGTGGCGTCGGCGCCGTCCTGGCCACCCTCGGGGGTCACGGTGCCGTGCTGGTCACGCCCGAGGGCGCCTGGCACGCGGCGCCGCCGCCCACCACGGTCGTCAGCACCGTCGGTGCCGGCGACTCCAGTCTCTTCGGCTACGTGCTCGGCGACGTCAGGGGGCTGTCCGCCCCCGAGCGCCTGGCACTGGCCGTGGCCTACGGCAGCGCCGCCGCGGGCCTGCCCGGCACGACCATCCCCCTGCCGTCGCAGCTCCGCACGGAGCTGGTCGCCGTCACCGCCCTCGGAGGCACCCCATGACCTCGCTCATCACCACCGACCTCGTCCGGCTCGGCGCCGGGTGGGGCTCCGACAAGCACGACGTGATCCGCGCCCTCGCCGACGTCGTCGACGACGCCGGCCGGGCCACCAGCCAGGACCAGCTCGTCGCGGACGCGTTCGCGCGCGAGGAGACCTCGGCGACCGGCCTGCCGGGCGGCATCGCGATCCCGCACTGTCGTACGTCCGGGGTCGAGGTGCCGACGCTGGCCTTCGCCCGCCTCGAGCCTCCGGTCGACTTCGGCGCGAAGGACGGCCCGGCCGACCTCGCCTTCCTGATCGCCGCCCCCGCGGGCGGCGACGCCGACCACCTCACCATCCTCACCAAGCTCGCCCGGGCGCTCGTCAAGCCCGCCTTCACCGACGCGCTCCGCTCCGCCGGGAGCGCGGAGGAGGTCGTCGACCTGGTCGCCCACGAGCTGGGCGAGCCGGCGCCGGCGGCGAAGGCCGCCGTGCCGGCGTCCGGTGCGCCCTCGGGCGCGGCGACGCCGGGCGGCGCCGAGACCACCGACCCCGCGCAGGCGAGCACCGGCACCCCGTCCGACGGCGGTGCGGGCGCCGACCCCGCCGCGACCTCGGCCGCAGCCCCGGCCGGCACGACGTCCCTCGTCGCGGTCACGTCCTGCCCGACCGGCATCGCCCACACCTACATGGCGGCCGAGGCGCTCGAGGCGGCCGCCGAGCGCGCGGGGGTCCCCCTCCAGGTCGAGACGCAGGGCTCGGCCGGCTCGACCCCCCTCTCCCCCGACACCATCGCCGCGGCCGGCGCGGTGATCTTCGCCGTCGACGTGGGCGTACGCGACCGCTCCCGCTTCGCGGGCAAGCCGATGGTGACCTCGGGCGTGAAGCGTCCGATCGACGACGCCGACGCGATGATCGCCGAGGCGCTGCGCTACGCCGCCGACCCGGCGTCGGCGCCGAGGGTCGAGGGCGAGGCGGGTGGCGCCTCCGAGGGCACGGGCAGCGCCGGGCAGGAGACCTGGGGCGGTCGCACCCGGCGCGTGCTGATGACCGGCGTGTCCTACATGATCCCCTTCGTCGCCGCCGGTGGCCTGATGATCGCCCTCGGCTTCCTGCTCAGCGGCTACGAGATCGTCGACCACGCCCGGGACATCCTGCTCGAGAACTCCTTCACCAACCTGCCGGACGCCTCGGCGATCGGGCTCGACCACGCGCTGCTGGGCTCGGACCTCCTGGCCTACATCGGGGCGCTCCTGCTGATCATCGGCCAGACCGCCTTCGCCTTCTTCATCCCCGCCCTGGCGGGCTACATCGCCTACGCCATCGCGGACCGCCCCGGCATCGCGCCGGGCTTCGTGATGGGCGGCCTCGCCTCCAACGTGCTCCAGGTGAGCGGCGACTCCCCCTACCCGGCGACCGGCTTCATCGGCGCGATCGTCGGCGGCGTGCTGGCCGGCCTCATCGCCCACTGGCTCGCCGGGCGCAAGGTGCCCGCCTGGGCCCGCGGGCTGATGCCGGTGCTCGTCATCCCACTGGTCACCAGCATCGTCGCGGGCTTCTTGATGCTCGTCGTCTTCGGGCGACCGATCGCCTGGCTGATGGGCCAGCTCGAGGACGGCCTCAACTCGTTGAGCGGCGGCAGCGCCGTCGTGCTCGGCGTCATCCTCGGGCTGATGATGGCCTTCGACATGGGCGGCCCGCTCAACAAGGTGGCCTACAGCTTCGCCGCCGCCGGCGTGGGCGGCGCCGCCCTGACCACCGACGCCCCGGAGCTGCGCATCATGGCCGCGGTCATGCTCGCGGGCATGGTCCCCCCGATCGCCCTGGCCCTTGCGACCGTGCTGCGACCCGGTCTCTTCTCCGCCGCTGAGCGCGAGAACGGCAAGGCCGGATGGCTGCTGGGCGCCTCGTTCATCACCGAGGGCGCGATCCCGTTCGCGGCGGCCGACCCACTGCGCGTCATCCCGGCGATCATGGCGGGCAGCGCCGTGACCGGTGGCCTCTCGATGGCGATGGACGTCGGCGTCCGAGCTCCCCACGGCGGGATCTTCGTCCTGTTCGCCGTCGACGGCGTGCTGGGCTACCTCATCGCCCTCGCCGCCGGTGTCGTCGTCGGCGCCGTGCTCGTCATCCTGCTCAAGAGCATGGGCCGCCGCGACGCGGACGTCGCTACTGTCTGAAGCACCCATCCCGCCCAGCCAGACCGCCCAGCCCAGACCTGTCCCTCGAGGAGAACCATGCCCACCAAGTCCGTCGTCGTCGGATCAGCCGTCGGCCTCCACGCCCGTCCCGCCGCCATCATCGCCGAGAAGGCGGCCGAGCTCGGCTCGGAGGTGACCATCAACGGCGTCGACGCCAGCTCCTCGCTGATGATCATGACCCTGGGCGCCGGCAACGGCGACACGGTCGAGGTCGCCGGCGACGACCAGTCCGCGGTCGACACCATCGCTGCGCTGGTCGAGCAGGACCTCGACGCCTGAGCCCCCGCGGGCGTCGGCGGACGCCGCGTCAGCGGCGCTCGCGCGCCGCCAGGTAGACCGTCCGCATGCCGACGGCCCGCTCGAGCTGGCTCTCGACCACCCGGAAGAAGTCGCGCCGGTAGGTGTCGTCGGTGACCGCGGACACCGTGAAGTAGAAGCCGCTGAACGAGGCGAGGAACAGCGAGACCTTCACCAGCGAGAGCGACACGCTGGACAGGAACGGCACCTCGCCGACCGTCTCCGCGCCGGTCCAGGCGAGCTGGGTCTCCACCTGCATCACCAGCGACCCGAACAGCATGAAGAACACGAAGACGGTCACCGAGAGCAGCAGCACCTGCACCGTCTGGATGACCAGCAGCACGAGGATCAGGTTCCACCGCTCGAAGCCGGTGACCTGGGCATGCGCCCTCGGATCGATGCCCGGGTCGGCCGCGACCTCCCGGCTCGCCTGCTCGAGCGGGGTGCCGGCGCACGCGCGCACCACGAAGTCGTCGTCGACCTCGTCGTCGACCCGGTCGACCTCCTCGGGCAGCCGCACGAGCAGGAACAGCACGGCGAGGCCGAACATCAGCAGCACGGTGAACCACAGCAGCCCGAACGGCAGGTTGGTGGTCATCTGCCACGCCTCGGCGTTGACGAAGAGAAACGTCACGAAGACGAGCAGCAGCGGCAGCGCGCGCGAGGCCATCGGCACGAGGAAGCGCACGCTCCCGAGCGTGCGGGACAGCGCGAAGGCGAGGATCGGCTGGGCACGCAGGGCGGTCGAGGCGTACCAGATGAGGGCCAGCACGGTGATCGAGAGCCACAGCGCGGGCCCGGCCGCGTAGGAGTCGGACGCCCACGCGAGCAGTCCGGCGAGCGCCGCGAGGACCAGCACGACCGCGGCCAGCGAGACCAGCCGCCGCGGCCTCAGGCCGGCACGCGCGGCGGCGCGCTCCTCCGCGACGAAGTAGGGCAGGCCGTGGGCCAGGAACCACGCCTCGACCGCCGTGCGGTCGCCGGTCACGCCAGCAGGTCCCGTGCGCGGCGTACGTCGTCGTGCATGGTCTCCACGAGCGCCTCGACGCCCTCGAACTTCACCATGCCGCGCAGTCGGTCGACGAAGGCCACCTCGATCTCGACGCCGTAGAGCTCGAGGTCGTCGCGGTCGAGCACGTGGGACTCCACGCGGCGCGCCCGCTCGCCGTCGAAGGTCGGGTTGGTGCCCACCGAGATGGCGGCGGGGTAGCGCTCGCCGGTGTCGAGGCGGGTGAGCCAGCCGGCGTACACGCCGTCGGCGGGCGCGGCGTCGACGGGCGGCACCGGGACGTTGGCGGTCGGGTAGCCGAGCGCACGGCCGCGCTTGTCGCCCTCGACGACCGTGCCGCGCACCGTGAACGGGCGGCCCAGTGCCTCGGCGGCGCCGGCGACGTCGCCGGTCGCCAGGCACTGCCGGACGTAGGTGGAGCTCCAGACCTGCGGGCCGCCGTCGAGGGGCACCCCGACGGTCTCGAACCCGCGGCCGGCGCCGGCCTCGACGAGCGTGGCGACCTCACCGGCCGCCTTGGCGCCGAAGCGGAAGTTGGAGCCGACGACCACCGCGCCGGCGTGCAGCGTGTCGACCAGGATCCGGTCGATGAACTCCTGCGGCGACCACGACGCGATGTCGCGGTCGAAGGGGACCACCAGGATCGCGTCGACCCCGGCGTCACGCAGCAGCCGGGCGCGGGTCTCGATGGAGGTGAGCGTGGGCGGGGCGTGGTCGGGCCGGAGCACCGCCATCGGGTGCGGGTCGAACGTCACCGCCACCACGGTGTCGATGCCCAGTCGCTCGGCGGTGGTGCGCGCCTCGAGGAGCACGCGGGCGTGCCCGAGGTGCACGCCGTCGAAGTTGCCGATGCTCACCACGGTGCGGCCGAGGTCGGCCGGCACGTCGTCGACGTCTCGCCAGATCTGCACCCGGGCAGCCTATCGGCGGGACACGTTCCCGCACCGACTCCCCCGTCCCTGGGGTCAGACGAAGACCGCGACCGGCCGCGCCTGCCCCCCACGCTGCTCGTAGAGCGCGAGGAACTGTCCGCCGGGTGCGAACACGGCGTGCGGGCCGGCCCCGGGCAGCTCGAGGTCGAGACCACGGCCCACGCGTACGTCGGCGGCCTGCGCGTCGTCGAGGTCCACCGCTGGGAAGGCGGCCCGGGCGGCGTCGGCGATCGGCACGGGCGAGAAGTCGTCGGCGAGCTGCTCGAGGGTGCGGGCCACGGACAGGTCGAAGGGGCCCACGGCCGTGCGCCGCAGCGCCGTCAGGTGCCCGCCGACCCCGAGCGCCTCGCCGACGTCGCGGGCGATCGCGCGGATGTAGGTGCCCGAGGAGCAGCGCACCGAGACGTCGACGTCGAGGCACTCACCGACGACGCGCTGGTCGTGGACCTCCAGGGAGTGGATGGTGACGGGGCGCGCCTTCAGCTCGACCTGCTCGCCGTCGCGCACGCGGGCGTAGGCCCGCTTGCCGCCGACCTTGATCGCCGACACCGCGGTCGGCACCTGCATGATCTCACCGACCATCGCGCCGAGCTCGCCCCCGACCCGGGCCGGGTCGAGGTGGGACGCCGCGCGCGAGCCCGTGACCTCGCCCTCCGCGTCGTCGGTGGTCGTGGAGACGCCGAGGCGCACCGTGGCGTCGTAGGCCTTCTCGGTGAGCATCAGGTGGCCGAGCAGCCGGGTGGCGCGGTCGACGCCGAGCACCAGCACGCCGGTCGCCATCGGGTCGAGCGTGCCGGCGTGCCCGACCTTGCGGGTGCCGGCGAGCCGGCGGACCCGGGCCACCACGTCGTGCGAGGTCATGCCCGGGGCCTTGTCGACGACGACCAGGCCGGGGTCGACCATCAGGCGCGGTCGCCCTCGTCGTCGCGGTCGACGGGGTCGACGGGGTCGGCGGGGTCGTCGTCCGCGTCGGCGGCCACGTCGTCGTCCTCGGGCTCACGAGGCTTCTTGTAGGGGTCGGGCTCGCCGGCGTAGGCCTCGACGCGGCGGGCGGCCACCTCCTCGTCGAGCCGGCGGGCACGCTCCAGCACCTCGTCGAGGGCGCGAGCGCTCTCGGGGAGGGCGTCGGGGATGAAGGTCAGCGACGGCACGATGCGCATGCCGAGCTGCTTGGCGACCTCGGAGCGGATCACTCCCTTGGCCGACTCGAGGGCGGCGGCCGTGCTGGCCAGCTCCTCCTCGGTGCCGAGGACCGTGTAGAAGATCGAGGCCTGCTGGGAGTCGCCGGTCACGCGGACGTCGGTGACGGTGACGAAGCCGAGGCGGGGGTCCTTGATCCGGCGCTCGAGCATCTCGGCGACGATCACCTGGATGCGGTCGGCGATCTTGCGCACGCGGGGATTGGTCATGGGCTCACTCTCTCAAAGGGCACGTCGAGCCGGCGCGTCCTGATGGCCGGATCGCGTCGAGTCGGCGCATCCTCACCCCACTGGGGGTCAGGATGCGCCGACTCGAGCTTGATCGGGCGTCAGGATGCGCCGACTCGACGAACGGTGTTCAGCTGCGCGGGATCTCGCGCATCTCGAAGGCCTCCACGACGTCGCCGATCTTGATGTCCTGGAAGTTGCGGAGCACCAGACCGCACTCGAAGCCCTCGCGGACCTCGGACGCGTCGTCCTTCTCGCGGCGCAGCGAGGAGAGGTCGAGGTTGTCGGCCACGACCGCCCCGTCGCGCAGGACGCGCACCTTGGCGTTGCGGCGGAGGACACCGGAGGTGACCATGCAGCCCGCGATGTTGCCGGCCTTGGACGAGCGGAAGATCTCGCGGATCTCCGCCTGCCCGAGGGTCGACTCCTCGTAGACGGGCTTGAGCATGCCCTTGAGCGCCGCCTCGATCTCCTCGATCGCCTGGTAGATGACCGAGTAGTAGCGGATCTCGACACCTTCCTTGTCGGCCATCTGGCTCGCCTTGCCCTGCGGGCGGACGTTGAAGCCGATGATGATGGCGTCGGAGGCGGCGGCGAGGTCGACGTTGGTCTCGGTGATCGCACCGACACCGCGGTCGATCACGCGCAGGGAGACCTCGTCGCCCACGTCGATCTGCGACAGCGCGTCCTCGAGTGCCTCGACCGAGCCGGACACGTCGCCCTTGAGGATGAGGTTGAGCTCCTGGCTCTCGCCCTTCTCCATGGAGGCCATGAAGTCCTCGAGGCTGCGACGCACGCGACGCTTGGCCTGCATGGCCGCACGCTCGCGCGCCTCGCGCTTCTCGGCGATCTGGCGGGCCATGCGGTCGTCCTCGACCACGATGAAGTTCTGGCCCGCTCCCGGCACCGCCGAGAGACCCAGCACCATCGCCGGACGCGACGGGTCGGCCTCGGTGAGCTCGTTGCCGTGCTCGTCGAGCATCGCGCGGACGCGGCCGTGGGCCGGACCGGCGACGATCGAGTCGCCGACGCGCAGCGTGCCTCGCTGGACCAGCACCGTGGCGACCGGACCTCGACCGCGGTCGAGGTGCGCCTCGACGACGAGGCCCTGTGCGTCCTGGTCGGGGTTGGCCCGCAGGTCGAGCGAGGCGTCGGCGGTGAGGACGACGGCCTCGAGCAGCTTGTCGAGGTTGGTGCCGGCCTTGGCCGAGACGTCGACGAACATCGCGTCGCCGCCGTACTCCTCGGGGATCAGGCCGTACTCGGTGAGCTGGCCGCGGACCTTGGTCGAGTCGGCCTCCGGCTTGTCGATCTTGTTGACCGCGACCACGATCGGGACACCGGCGGCCTTGGCGTGGTTGAGCGCCTCGACCGTCTGCGGCATGACACCGTCGTCGGCCGCCACCACGAGGATCGCGATGTCGGTGGCCTGCGCACCACGAGCACGCATGGCGGTGAACGCCTCGTGACCGGGGGTGTCGATCAGGGTGATGCGACGGTCGTCGCCGTCGACCTCGGTGTGGACCTGGTAGGCACCGATGTGCTGGGTGATGCCACCGGCCTCCTTGTCGACCACGTTGGCGTCACGCAGCGCGTCGAGGAGCTTGGTCTTTCCGTGGTCGACGTGACCCATGACGGTCACGACCGGCGGACGGATGACCAGGTCGGACTCGTCGCCCTCGTCGGCGCCGAACTCGAGGTCGAACGTCTCGAGCAGCTCGCGGTCCTCGTCCTCGGGGGACACGATCTGGACCACGTAGTTGAGCTCGTCGGCGAGCAGCTCGAACGTCTCGTCACCGACCGACTGCGTCGAGGTGACCATCTCGCCGAGCGAGAACAGCATCTGGACCAGGGCGGCCGCGTCGACGTTGATCCTCTCGGCGAAGTCGGTGAGCGAGGCACCGCGCGGCAGGCGAACGGTCTCGCCGTTGCCCTTGCGGACGCGCACGCCGCCGATCGTCGGGGCCTCCATGGCCTCGAACTCCTGACGACGCGCCCGCTTCGACTTGCGACCACGGCGCGAGGGACCGCCGGGACGACCGAAGGCGCCCTGCGTCTGGCCACGCTGGCCGGGACGACCGCCACCGGGGCGACCGCCGCCGGACGGGCCGAAGCCGCCGGGACGACCGGGAGCGCCACCGGGGGCACCGGCGCCGGGACGACCCGGGGCACCGCTGCGACCGGGAGCACCGGGACGGCCGGGACCGCCACCGGGGCCACCACCGGGGCCACCGCGGGCAGGACGCCCGCCGGGACCGTTGCCGAAGGCGGCCGGGGACTTGGGCATCATCGCCGGGTTGGGACGCGGCATGCCGGGGCGTCCCTCACCGCCGGCCGGCGGACGCGGCGGACGGTTGTCGTCGCCGCCGGTGCGCGGGGCGGGGCGCTGGCCCATGCCCTGGCTCGGGGCGAACGGGTTGTTGCCCGGACGCGGGGCGCCGGGCCTGCCGACGGGACGAGGTGCCGGGCTCGGCGACTTCGCGGCCGGGGCGGCGGGCGCCTCGGGCTCGGCCGGCGGAGGCGTGGGCTCGGCGGCAGGTGCCTTCGGGCCGGGACGCGGGCCGGGACGGGCCGACGGGGCTGCCGGCTGGGCGGCCGCGGGTGCGGCCGGCTCAGCGGCCGCGGGTGCGGCCGGCTCGGCAGGCTGGGTGGGGGCGACCGGCTCGGCGGGCGCCTCGGCCGGAGCCTCGGTGGCCGCCGGGGCGGGAGCGGGCTTGGGGCCGGGCTTGGGCGCGGCCTTCTTGGCAGCCGGCTTGTCGGCCGGCGCGGCGGTGTCGGCGGGCGCGGAGGCCGCAGCGGCCTTCAGCTCCTCGCCGTACTGCTTCTTGAAGCGCATCTCGACGGGCGGCTCGACAGTCGACGATGCCGACTTGACGAACTCCCCCATCTCCTTGAGCTTCTCGAGAACGAACTTGCTCTCGACTCCGAACTCCTTGGCGAGTTCGTGGACTCGGGTCTTTGCCACGGTTGTTTCTGCTCCTTCTGGTCCGTGACCCCAGAAGGAGAGGGGAAACGGAACAGCTAGTGGGTGTGCAAACTCATCGCGAGTTACTCATCGAGTGCTCATGAGCTGCGTGCTCCAGTTTCTGGTCGGTGCTGCGGTGATTCGGACTGGTGCGCGGTGAGGTGTTCCTGCACCGGCGCGCCGCTGAGGTGCTCGCCCGAGCGGAGGGCCCGGGATGGTGCTCGGCGTCGCACGGCGAGCTCCCAACACTCCTGCGTGGGGTGGATGTGCGCCCCTCGCCCGGGTGCCCGACGGTCCGGATCGGGCACCAGGGCCGGTCGGCCCTCGGCGTCCGAGCCTGCGACCATCCGCAGCAGCTCGCTCGCAGCGGCCCTGGTCCGGCAACCCACGCAGGTCCGGACGGGTCCGGGCGCAAGGGTGTCAGACGTGGTGGCCACTGACCCCCACTCTAGCCGGTGGAACCCCTGGTTCACGAACTGGGCTCGGGAGCCTCGTCGCTGCGGATGTCGATGCGCCAGCCGGTGAGCCGGGCCGCGAGGCGGGCGTTCTGGCCCTCCTTGCCGATCGCCAGCGAGAGCTGGAAGTCGGGCACGACCACCCGGCAGGACCGGGCGGCGAGGTCGACGATCTCCACCGAGTTGACCCGGGCCGGCGACAGGGCGTGGGCGACGAGCTCCGCGGGGTCCTCGGCCCAGTCGACGATGTCGATCTTCTCGCCGTGCAGCTCGCTCATCACGTTGCGCACGCGCTGGCCCATCGGGCCGATGCAGGCGCCCTTCGCGTTGACGCCCGGGACGCTCGAGTGCACGGCGATCTTGGTGCGGTGGCCGGCCTCGCGGGCGATCGCCGCGACCTCGACGGTGCCGTCGGCGATCTCGGGCACCTCGAGGGCGAACAGCTTCTTCACGAGCGTCGGGTGGGAGCGCGACAGGGTGATCTGCGGCCCGCGCATGCCCTTGCGCACCGAGGTGACCAGGCACTTGATGCGCTCGCCGTGGACGTACTTCTCGCCCGGCACCCGCTCGCTGACGGGCAGGATCGCCTCGATCTTGCCGAGGTCGACCATCACGTCGTCGGGGTTGCGGCCCTGCTGGATGATCCCGGAGACGATGTCGCCCTCCTTGCCGGCGAACTCGCCGAACTTGATCTCGTCCTCGGCGTCGCGCAGCCGCTGGAGCATGACCTGCTTGGCGGTCGTGGCGGCGATGCGGCCGAAGCCCTGCGGGGTGTCGTCGTACTCGGGCCCGGCCGTGCCGTCCTCGTCGATCTCGCGCGCCCACACGGTGACGTGGCCGGTCTTGCGGTCCAGCTCCACGCGGGCGGGGCGCTGCGACTCGGTCGCGCGCTGGTAGGCGGTGAGCAGGGCCTGCTCGATGGCCTCGGCCAGCACCTCGAAGGAGATCTCCTTCTCCCGCTCCAGCATGCGCAGGATGCTCAGGTCGATGTCCATCAGTCGTCCTTCTGGTCGGTCTTGCGGTTGAACTCGATCTGCACGAGCGCCTTGGTCACGTCGGCGTAGGCGACCTCGCGCCGCTCCCCCGACACGTCGAGGGTCGCCGACTCCTCCGACGAGGCCAGCACCCGCCCGGTCAGGCTCGAGCCGTCGGCGAGCGTGGCCTTGACCAGCCGGTCCTCGTTGCGCCGCCAGTGCCGCGGCAGGGTCAGGGGGCGGTCGACGCCGCGGGAGGTGACCTCCAGCGTGTAGGGCATCTCGCCCATCACGTCGGACTCGTCGAGCACGCGCGAGACCTCACGGGTCGCGTCGGCGACGTCGTCCAGGGTCACGCCGCCGTCCTTGTCGACCGCGACCCGCAGGACGCGGCGGCGGCCGGCGGGGGTCACCTCGACGGCCTCGACGTCGAGGCCCAACGCTCGCAAGGGGTCGACCAGCTCCGCCTCGATGCGGTCCCGGGTGGCGTCCTGGCGGGGGGTGCTCATCGGGGTGCGACCTCCTTGTGTAGTTGTCCGACTCCACGATAGCCGTCCTCCCCCGCACCGCGACAAACCCCGCCGGCCGGTCCGGACCGGAGCGCCGGGCCGCTAGGGTGCGGGGGTGCCCGCACGCCCGCTGACCCGTCGTACGACGGTGGGCGCGGCGCTCGCGGCGCCCCTCGTGCTGGCCGCCTGCGACATCGACCCGCCGCGCCGCGACGCCGGGTCCGTGGACGCCGACCAGCCCCCGCCGGAGGACTCCGAGCTGGTGGCGGGCGTGGTCGCGGCGCTGGTGCGGGCCCGATCCGTGCTGGAGGCGGCGACGCTGGCGGTCCCCGGCCTGACCCCGCTCCTGGCGCCGGTGGCGACCGCGCACACCGCCCAGCTCGACGTGCTGGCGACGGCGGTCGCCGACACCGACGTGCCCGCCTCCGACCCGCCCGTGCTGCCGGCCGCCCCGCGACGGGCGCTGACCGCGGTCCGCCGCTCGGAGCAGCGGCTGCTGCGCGAGGTGCGGCGCGCCTGCCTCGACGCGGCCAGCGGCGACCTCGCCCGGGTGCTGGCAAGCGTGGCGGCCTCGACAGCGCAGCACTCGGCCGTCCTCGCCGACGCCACGACGAGCCCCGCCTCCGCGGAGGCCGGATGAGCGTCCTCGACGCCCTGCAGACGACCTTCGCCGACGAGCACGCGGCGCTCTACGCCTACGGCGTGCTCGGGGCGCGCACCTCGCAGGCCGCCTCCCCCGAGCTGTTCGACACCCTGACCTCCGGCTACCGGCGGCACCGGGCCCGGCGCGACCAGCTGCGGCTGATGGTGGGCGACGCCGGCGGCGAGCCGGTCGCCGCCGCCCCCGCGTACGACGTGGCCAACGCCCTGCGCCGACCGCAGCAGGTCGCCCGTGCCGCCCAGCGGCTGGAGGCGACGAGCGTCGAGGTGCTCCTCGCCCTCGTGGCGCAGTCGAGCGGCGCCGTGCGCGAGTGGGCGCTCACCGAGGCGACCTGGTCGGCGACGTGGGAGGTGCGGCTCGGCGCCAGCGCCACCACCTGGCCCGGGGCCCCGGAGCTCGACGGGGCCTAGCGCCCGCTCGCCATCGCTGAGACGGGAAGAGCGGCCCGCGGCCTCAGCCTTTGGGAAAGTCCCGAGATCTCTCCCAAAAGCCGAGGACGCGGACCGCTCCCATGGGGTTGGTCAGCATCACCCTGTGTCGATCAACCTGTGGGGGAGGTCGAGCGACATGCACAATCATGCATTCGATCCCGCCTCAACGTAAGGCGTCGCGACTCGCATGTTCCTGCAACGCACGAAGTTGCAGAACGGGTGCGCTCAGGCGGTGCCGAGACGACGCACCACGGCCGGCACCTGCGCCAGCGACGTGACCGTGGCGTCGGGCTCGCCCTCGGTGTGGCCGACCTGGGTCGCCGGGATGGTGCTCAGCGGCACGTGGATCGCGCGCATGCCCGCGTTGTGTGCGCCCCAGATGTCGTCGAAGAGCCGGTCCCCCACGTAGACGCACGCCGCCGGGTCGTCGACACCGACGGCGTCCATCGCGGCGCGAAAGGCGCGCGGGGAGGGCTTGGTCCACGGGATCTCGCTGGTGTAGACGTCGCCGTCGACCAGGTCGTAGACGCCGTCGCGCTCGAAGAAGCCGACGTGCCACTCCCTCGGCCAGATCGTGTTGGACAGCACCCCGACCTTGAGTCCCCCGTCGCGCAGCTCGCGCCACATCGGACCCACCTCGGGGTCGGTGGCGGTGTGCGGCTCCCAGAACTCGTAGTAGGCGGCGAGCAGGTCGGGGTCGTGGTCGAGGCCCGCCTCGGTGAAGAGGTCGGCGATCGTCGCGCTCTGCTGGTGGTCGCGGGAGCGGCCCCAGACGACGTCGCCGGCGCGGTGCAGCCGGGTGGCCCACGCGTGGTGGTCGTCGTGCGGCGTGGGCGTACGACGCACCGCCTGGGCCAGCGCGACCGACTCGGCGTGGAAGTCCACGTCGTGCCAGCGCGTCAGCGTGCCGCCCCAGTCGAAGATGACCGCCTCGATCTGCCCGCGTGCCATGTGGGAGGACCCTTTCAGCGGGGAGCGGTCAGCTGCGGACGATGTCGGTGATGCGCGCGGCCGCCGTGCCGACGGGGACGTCCTCGCGGTCGCCGGTGCGCCGGTCGCGCACCTCGACGTTGCCGTCGGCGAGGCCACGGCCGACCGTGACGATGGTGGGCACGCCGATGAGCTCGGCGTCCTTGAACTTCACGCCCGGGCTGACCTTGCCCGTGCGGTCGTCGAGGAGCACCTCGAGGCCCGCGCCCTTGAGCTCCTGGGCGAGCACCTCGGCGGCGGCGAGGATCGCCTCGTCCTTGCCGGCGGCGACGACGTGGACGTCGGCGGGCGCGACGTCGCGCGGCCAGCACAGGCCGAGGTCGTCGAGCGTGCCCTCGGCGATGGCCGCCACGGCACGCGACGGGCCGATGCCGTAGGAGCCCATCGTCACGGTGACGAGCTTGCCGAACTCGTCGAGCACCTTGAGCCCGAGCGCGTCGGCGTACTTGCGGCCGAGCTGGAAGATGTGGCCCATCTCGACGCCACGCGCCGACTCGAGGGTGCCCTGGTCGCAGCTGGGGCAGGCGTCGCCGTCGCGGACGTCGGCGGCCTCGATGGTGCCGTCGGGGGTGAAGTCGCGCCCGACGACCAGGTCGAGGACGTGCGAGCCGGCCACGTTGGCGCCGGTGACCCAGCGGGTGCCCTCCACGACCCGGGGGTCGACGAGGTAGCGGATGCCGGACGTGGACTCCTCGCCCAGCACCTCGGGGCCGATGTAGCCCCGCACCAGGGCCGGGTGCTTGGCGATCTCGGCCTCGCCCATCGCCTCGACCTCGATCGGCTCGAGCTGGCCCTCGAGGCGCTTCTGGTCGACCTCGCGGTCGCCGGGGACCCCGATGGCCAGCGGCTCACGGGTGCCGTCGGGGTGCTTGAGGACGACGAGCACGTTCTTGAGCGTGTCGCCGGCCGCCCACGGCCGGTCGTCGCGGGGGTGGGCCGTGTTGAGGTGCTCGACCAGCGTCTCGATGGTGGGCGTGTCGGGGGTCTCCTCGACGTGCGCCGCGGGGACGTCGTCGTAGGCGAGCGCGGGCGGTGAGGGGACCGTGACGGCCTCGACGTTGGCGGCGTAGTCGCACCGCGTGCAGCGGACGTAGGTGTCCTCGCCGACCTCCGCCTTGGCCAGGAACTCCTCGCTCGCCGACCCGCCCATGGCACCGGAGGTGGCCTTGACGATGACGTACTCGAACCCGAGCCGGTCGAAGATGCGGACGTAGGCGTCGCGGTGCTTCTGGTAGGACTCCGCGAGCCCGGCGTCGTCGATGTCGAAGGAGTAGGAGTCCTTCATGACGAACTCGCGCCCACGCAGCAGGCCGGCGCGGGGTCGCGCCTCGTCGCGGTACTTGGTCTGGATCTGGTAGATCGAGAGCGGCAGGTCCTTGTAGGAGGAGTAGAGGTCCTTGACCACGAGGGTGAACATCTCCTCGTGGGTGGGGCCGAGCAGGTAGTCGGCGCCCTTGCGGTCCTGGAGCCGGAAGATGTTGGGGCCGTAGTCGTCCCAGCGGCCGGTGGCCTCGTAGGGCTCCTTGGGCAGCAGCGCCGGGAACGACAGCTCCTGGGCGCCCATGTCGTCCATCTCCTCGCGGATGATGTCCTCGATCCTGCGCAGCACCCGGAGGCCGAGCGGCAGCCACGTGTAGATGCCCGGGGCGGCACGTCGGATGTAGCCGGCACGCACCAGCAGCCGGTGGCTCGGCACCTCGGCGTCGTTGGGGTCGTCGCGCAGGGTGCGCACGAACAGGGTCGACATGCGGAGGATGCGGCCAGTCATGGGCGCAACGATAGGGGTGGGCTCGCGAGCACCGCGAACCAGATTGCCGTTCGCCGGGATCCGGCTCAGGGCTGGAGCTCAGAGATCGATCCAGCGGCTGGTCGCCGAGCGGTGACCGTCGCCGAGGGTGAAGCGCACGGCCCCGGTGGGTGCGGCGGCGAGGACGAAGAAGCCCACGTCGTCGAGCCCGGTCGTCCAGCGCTGGCCGTCCTCGGCCTCCACCACCACCTCGACGGACCCCATGTCCCCGTCGAAGTCGAGCAGCTGCCCGCGCACCTGCCCCTCCTCGACCTCGGCGTCGAGGGACCAGCCCTCGGCGGCGGTGAAGTAGAGGATGCGCGAGGTGGTCACTCCCCTCACCTCGGCGGCGGGCTCCTCGCGCGAGTCGCGCACCAGCACGAGCAGCTCCCACTCGTCGTCGAGGTCGGCGGCCGCGACGGCCGCGATCATCGTCTCGGTCAGTCCGGGCGGCGGCGGGTCGCAGGTCGTCCACATCTCCCGCAGCCGTCCGAGGAGGGCAGCATCCCCATCAGTCATCGCTTTCCTCCTTCGTTGAGTGCGGTGCGGACCTTGGCCAGGCACCGGGCCCGGGTGGGACCGATGCTCCCGACCGGCATGCCGAGCTCCCGGCTGAGTGACTGGTAGTCGGGGCGGTCCATGAACGCCACGACTCGCAGCAGCTTGCGGCACCGCTCGTCGACGCTGGCCACGGCTCGCCACAGCCGGGCCGCCTCGTCGTCGAGGACGGCCAGGGCCTCGGCCGACTCCGTGTCCGGGAGTGCGGCGTGCAGCGCCTCGTCCTCCGTGGGGGTCGCGCGTCGCGCGGCCCTCGTGTGTGCGGCTGCGCCGCGCCTGGCTGAGGTGATCAGCCAGGACGCGACCGCCTGCGGGTCCTCGATGGTCCGGTGCAGCCGTACGAAGCCGAGCCAGGTCGCCTGCATCACGTCCTCGGCGACCTCCTTGTCGTGCCCGTAGCTGCGCACCACGTGCCAGAGCACCGGCGTCATCGCGGACACCAGCTCGTCCACCGCACCTGCGTCCCCCGAACGCCAGGCGGTGAACGCCCCACTGGCCATGTCCCACGGTGACTGGTCGGACTGCCCCTCAGCCCTGCGGTCCTCTGACATGGTGACCATTGTTGTCCCCATGTCCACTCAGGTGCGCGTACACCGCTCCGTGATACGCCGTCGCCGTATTTTTCTTCCGGGGTCCGGCGGGCGGGCTCGGGGGTCTCGTGCGGCGGGCGCCGGCCCTAGAACATCAGCGTGGCGAAGGTCGCCGTCTGCCGGAAGCCCACCCGTGCGTAGGCCGCTCGCGCGGGTGCGTTCCACTCGTTGACGTAGAGCGAGACCACGGGCGCCATGCCGGACCCGAGGACGTGCGCGACGACGGCCGCCATCCCGCTGGTGGCGAGCCCCTGGCCACGGCGGTCCGGGCGGACCCAGACCCCCTGCACCTGGGCTGCGTACGGGGTGAGGCAGGCGACCTCGGCCTTGAACACCACCCCGTCGGCGTCGAAGCTCGCCATCGACCAGCCGCGACCGATGAGCTGCTGGATGCGGGCGCGGTAGAGCTCACCCCCTCCGGTGTCGCTCTCCGGGGAGACGCCGACCTCCTCGGTGTACATCGCCACGCATGCCGGGTAGAGGAGCTCGAGGTCGCGAGGAGTCGTGACCCGCACGCCGGGGTCGGCGGCCACGGCCGGGACCCGGTCGGCCTCGAGGTGCGGCTGGTCGGACCGGATCTCGCGCGGGCGCGCCCAGCGCGGCTCCACGATCTCCCACAGGGCGGCCACCACGTCGGCCGGGCCGACGATCGTGCCGACGGTGCTGCGGCGGCGCAGGGCGACGTCGGCGAACGCACCCACGTCCTCGGGGGTGCACTGCACCGGGACCAGGTTGGCGCCGAGGTGGCACCCCGCGACGAGCTCCCCGTCGTCGAACCGGCCCCAGACCTGGCCCCCCAGCCACCGCTCGTCGAGGTTGGTCAGGCGCGCGCGGTAGTCGGCGAAGACGTTGACGACCGGGTCCTGCTCGGCGAGCGCGATGAACGCGTCCCGGTCGCCCGGGCCCAGCACGCGCACCTGCTCGCGGGTCCTCAGCACGGAGGTGAGCCTAGGGGGATGCGGGCGGGCCGACCAGCGGCCCCCACCCTCGAGCGTCAGGAGACGCTGACGCTGGCCTCGGCGCCCTCGACCGCCTCCATCCCCTCGGCGAGGCGCATGGCCTCCTCGATGAGGGTCTCCACGATCTGCGACTCGGGCACGGTCTTGATGACCTCGCCCTTGACGAAGATCTGGCCCTTGCCGTTGCCGGACGCGACGCCGAGGTCTGCCTCGCGGGCCTCCCCCGGGCCGTTGACGACGCAGCCCATGACGGCGACCCGCAGCGGCACCTCCATCCCGTCGAGCCCCGCGGTGACCTCCTCGGCCAGCTTGTAGACGTCGACCTGGGCGCGCCCGCACGACGGGCACGAGACGATCTCCAGCCGGCGGGGCTTGAGGTTGAGCGACTCGAGGATCTGCAGGCCGACCTTGACCTCCTCGACCGGCGGCGCCGACAGCGAGACCCGGATGGTGTCACCGATGCCCTTGCTCAGCAGGTGGCCGAACGCGACGGCCGACTTGATGGTGCCCTGGAACGCGGGCCCCGCCTCGGTCACGCCGAGGTGGAGCGGCCAGTCGCCGGCCTCGGCGAGCAGCTCGTAGGCGCGCACCATGACGACCGGGTCGTTGTGCTTGACCGAGATCTTGAAGTCGTGGAAGTCGTGCTCCTCGAACAGCCCGGCCTCCCACACGGCCGACTCGACGAGCGCCTCGGGGGTGGCCTTGCCGTACTTCTCGAGCAGCCGCTTGTCGAGCGACCCGGCGTTGACGCCGATGCGGATCGAGGTGCCGCGGTCCTTGGCGGCCCGCGCGATCTCCTTGACCTGGTCGTCGAACTTGCGGATGTTGCCGGGGTTGACCCGCACCGCCGCGCAGCCGGCGTCGATGGCGGCGAAGACGTACTTGGGCTGGAAGTGGATGTCGGCGATGACGGGGATCTGCGAGTGGCGGGCGATCTCGGGCAGCGCGTCGGCGTCGTCCTGGCTGGGGCAGGCCACGCGCACGATGTCACAGCCGGTGGCCGTGAGCTCGGCGATCTGCTGGAGGGTCGCGTTGACGTCGGAGGTCAGCGTCGTGGTCATCGACTGCACCGAGATCGGCGAGTCGCTGCCGACGCCCACCGAGCCCACCTTGATCTGGCGGGTCCTGCGGCGCGGGGCCAGGACGGGGGGCGGGAGGGCGGGCATGCCCAGCGAGACGGATGGGCCGGAGGTCATGGCGCCATCGTACGGGCCGGGCAGGAGGGCACCGCCGCTCGGGCACGCCTCCCGCGCCGGGCCCGGCAGCGGTGCCTCCGGGCAGGATCGCACACCGCCCCCGACCGCGTCCGCCGATCGCGCGACGCGCGGCCCGATCAGCTCAGGCGCAGGGGGACGACGATGTCGGCGACGATCAGCACGACGCCCATGACCAGCATCGCCAGCCCCACGACGTAGGCGACGGGCAGCAGCTTGGCGACGTCGACGTGCCCGGGGTCGGGCCGCCCGCGAAGCCGGGCGATGCCGCGCTTGAGGCCCTCGTAGAGCGCGCCGGCGATGTGACCACCGTCGAGCGGCAGCAGCGGCACGAAGTTGAACATGCCGATGAAGAAGTTGAAGCTCGCGACCAGGAACAGCAGCGTGACGACCTTCTCGGTCACCGGGAACGCCTCGCTGGACGCCGCCTCGCCGGCGAACCGACCCCCGCCCACGATGGACACCGGGCTCTCCGGGTCGCGCTCCTGCAGGCCGACGACGGCGCGGCCCACCTCGTAGACCTTCACCGGCAGCTGGCCGAGGGCCTTCAGCGTCTCCGCGGCCATCGTCTTCATCTGCGCGGCGGTGTAGACGAGCCCGCCCGTCTCGAAGCGGGTCTCCGGCTGCACGCCGAGGAAGCCGACCTCGGTGAGCGTCTCGTCCTCGACCGACGCCTGGCGCAGCGTGACGGTGGTGTTGGTGGTCAGCGTGAGCTGCTCGTCGCCGCGGCGCACCTCGATGACGGCGTCGCCGTCGGCGTTGGCGCGGATCTGCGCCTGGAGGCTCTCCCAGTCGCGGAACGGGGTGCCGTTGAAGCTCAGGATCTCGTCGCCGGGCTGGATGCCCGCTTCCTTCGCCGGGGTCGGCGGGTCGTCGGCCGTGCAGGCGCGGCCCTGCTCCTCGACCGGGATGACGCACTCGGGCACGGCCGCGACGACCGGCTCGACGACCTCGTCGCGGGGGTTGCCGTAGGTGGCGAACAGCACGGCGAACAGGCCGAACGCGATGGCGATGTTGACCATCGGGCCGCCCGCCATCACGATCACCTTCTTCCACCACGGGAGGCGGTAGAAGAGGCGGTCGGTGTCGTGCTGCTTGACGTACTCCCACTCCGCGGCGCGGGCGTCGGAGATCAGCTGCGTGAACATCCCGGTGTTGGACCGGCGCACCTTGTGGACGGGCTCGCCGTCCTCGTCGTAGGTCGTCTCCTCGACGAGGTGCTCGGCGCCCGGGGGCAGCATCCCCACGATCTTGACGTAGCCGCCGAGCGGGATGGCCTTGATGCCGTACTCGGTGTCACCGATCGTGCGGCTCCACACGGTCGGCCCGAAGCCGATGAACCACTGCGGCACCTTGCAGCCGAACTTCTTGGCCGGCACGAGGTGTCCGAACTCATGGAGCCCGATCGAGACCAGGATGGCCACGACGAAGGCGACGACACCCAGGGTGTAGAGCAGGGCGGACATGTGTGAGCGTGATCCTTCGGGAGCAGACGTCAGATGAGGGCCGCGGCCTCGGCTCGCGCCCAGGCGTCGGCGGCGAGCACGTCGTCGACGGTGAGGTGCTCCTTCGATGGTACGTCGTGGCGCTCGAGGACGTGGGCGACCGTGACGACGATCTCGTGGAAACCCAGCCGACCCTCGTGGAAGGCGTCGACGGCGACCTCGTTGGCGGCGTTGTAGACCGCGGGCGCGGTGCCGCCCAGCTCCCCCGCCGCGCGGGCGAGCGTGACGGCCGGGAAGACGACGTCGTCGAGCGGCTCGAAGCGCCAGTCGGCGGCCCGGGTCCAGTCGATGGGCGCCTCGGCGTCGGGGACCCGGTCGGGCCAGCCCATCCCGAGCGCGATGGGCACCAGCATCGTCGGCAGGCCGAGCTGCGCGACCACGGCGCCGTCGACGAACTCCACCATCGAGTGGATGAGCTGCTGGGGGTGGACCACCACGTCGATGCGGTCGAAGGGGATGTCGAAGAGCAGGTGGGCCTCGATGACCTCGAGGCCCTTGTTGACGAGCGTCGCCGAGTTGGTGGTGATCACCCGGCCCATCGCGAAGTTGGGGTGGGCGAGCGCCTGCTCGGGGGTGACCCCGGCCAGCGCGTCGGCCGACCACCCGCGGAACGGGCCGCCGGACGCGGTGAGGACGAGCCGGCGTACCTCGTCGGCGGAGCCCGCGCGCAGGCTCTGCGCGATGGCGCTGTGCTCGGAGTCGACGGGCACGATCTGGCCGGGTCGCGCGCGCTCCTTGACCAACGGACCGCCGATGATCAGCGACTCCTTGTTGGCCAGGGCGAGCGGGGTGCCGGCGTCGAGCGCCGCCAGGGTGGGCCGAAGCCCCACGGCGCCCGTGATGCCGTTGAGCACGACGTCGCACGTGCGTGAGGCGGCCTCGACCGAGGCCTCCTCCCCGAGCCCGGAGAACTCCGGCGCGAACTCCGCGACCTGCGCCTCGAAGAGCTCGGGGTGCGAGCCGCCGGCCGTCAGGCCGACGACGCGGAACCGGTCGGGGTGGGCGCGCACCAGGTCGAGCGCCTGGGTGCCGATCGAGCCGGTGGAGCCGAGGATCACGATGTCGCGCGCAGTCACCCCCGCAGTGTGTCAGCGTCGCCGTCGGGCGTAGGACGTCAGTCGGCCTCCGGCGCGTCGAACGCCCACACCGTCAGCCCGCCGACCTCCACGAGCGCGGCCCCGGCGGGTGCGGACGAGCCGTGGTCGTCGGAGGCGCCGAGGGCGTCGAGCACGGTGAGGGTGTCGGCACCGTGGCGTGACAGCACCGCGTCGCCGGGCACGTCGGCGCACCCGCCCGGGTCCGTACGCCCGGCGCGCAGCGCGACGTCCCACGGCACGTGCTCGCCGTCGACGGTGAACCCGAGACCGCCGGGCCCGCCGCGGACCACGACCTTGCCGGTGGCGCCGGGCGAGTCGTCGTGCTCCACGACCGCGCCCACCCGGGCGGCTGCCAGCACGACCAGCACGCCGGCCTGCTGTGGCACGGAGCCGAGGACCACCCGGTCGCCCACCCCGACGCCGAAGGCGCGGAGCACGCCCGCGCAGGCGGCGACCTCGCTCAGCATCCACGCGAAGGTCCGGGGGGTGCCGTCGAGGACGACCGCGACGTCGTCGGCGTGGCCGCGGACCACGTGGATGTCGAGGGCGTTGTAGCAGGCGTTGAGGGTGCCGGGATCGTCGCCGGACGGGGCCCGGAACCAGGTGACGGCGGCGGTGTCGCGCGTCATCGTCACCCCAGGCCGTTGTCGGCCGTGCGCGCCGGCTTGGCGGGCGTGCGCAGCCAGGCGTCGAAGAACGCGCTGAGGTCGTGCCCGCTGACGCGGGCCGCCAGCTCCTCGAACTCCTCCGTGGAGCCGTTGCCGCCGCGCTGCTCGCGGGTCCAGGCGCGCACGACGCGCCAGAAGGCCTCGTCGCCGACACGGTTGCGCAGGGCCTGCAGCGTCATCGCGCCGCGACCGTAGACGGCCTGGTCGAAGATCCTCGCCGCCCCCGGGTCGCCGACCGGCACGGTCCAGACGTCGGAGCCGGCCGCGATGCTGTCGTAGTAGCTGCGCAGGATCGCGTCGCCCGACCGGCCGCCGTGGGTCTCGGTCCAGCGCCACTCCATGAAGCTGGCGAAGCCCTCGTTGAGCCAGATGTCGGACCAACCCTCGACGGCGATGTCGTCGCCGAACCACTGGTGCGCGAGCTCGTGCACGACGAGGGTGGTGTAGCCGGCGCCGACCGCCGGATAGGTCGGCCGGGTCTGGTTCTCCAGCGCGAAGCCGGGGTCGAGCCCGGTGGTGATGCCTCCGACGACCGAGAACGGGTAGGGGCCCAGGTCCTTCTCGAGACCCGCGACCACGGCGGGGGTCCGCTTCATCAGCCGCATGCTCGCGCGCTGCTCGTCCTGGCTCAGCTGCTGGGAGACCGCGACCAGCCACGGCAGGCCGCCGCGCCGGCCCTTGGCGATGGTGAAGTCACCGGCTGCGAAGAAGGCCAGGTAGGGCGCCATCGGCTCGTCGGCCCGCCAGTGCCACTCGGTGGTGCTCCTGCCCACGTCACGCCCGCGCAGCTTCCCGTTGGAGACGACCTCGCGGCCGTTGGGCACGCGGATCCTCACGTCGACGAGGGCCTTGTCGAGCGGGTGGTCGTTGGCCGGGAACCACCACGGCGCCATGTGCGGCTCGTTCATCGTGACGACCTCGCGCTTGCTGGCCAGCCAGTTGCGCTCGCCCGCGTAGGCGTACCTGGCCGGCTTGTCGGCGTAGACCACCACGACGGTGTGCTCGGTGCCGGCGGCCAGTGGCTGGTCGGGGGTGATCCGCAGCTCGTGGCCGCCGTCGGTCCTGGTGAAGAGCGCCTTCCGACCGTCGACGCTGACCGCGGACACCCTGAGGAGGAAGTCGAGCGAGAAGCTCGCAAGGTCCTGCGTCGCCGTCAGCTCGATCGTCGTACGACCCGCCAGCCGCTTGGTGGCCAGGTCGTAGCGGTTGGCGATCTGGTAGCGGCGCACGTCGATGCCGCCGTTGCCGTCGAGCGGCCAGTAGGGGTCGCCGATGCCAGGCGCCCCGTCGACGGGAGCCCTCAGGAGCGCCCCCGCGGGAGCGCCTGCGGGCCCGGCGGGGTTGGCGGGGTCGGCGGCGGGAGGGTCGGCGGTCGCCGCGACGCCGGTGATCCCCACCGCCAGCACCGCGGCGAGCACGGAGGACACGAGGGGCCGGGAGAGGGCTCGGATGCTCACCGTCCGAACCTAGCGCGAATCAAATGCGTTGCGGGGGGCTCGCCGCGACCGTCAGCATGGACCCGGTGACGCGCGCCCGCGCGTCCGCCCGCCGCGTGCCCGCTGCACGCCGCGCCCCGTGACGAGAGGAGCCGTGACATGTCCATCGCTGTCCTCGGCCTGCCCGCCGACCACCTCTCGCACCCACGGAGCACCCACGTTGTCGCACCTCCCGTCACACCACACGCCCCACCCCGCGTCTGACCCGACGCCCGACCCGCCCGCCCCCGGTTTCCCCGAGGACTTCCTCCGCGCCGACGACCGTCCGCCGATGGAGGACGTCGACGAGTCGTTCGTCTTCGACTACCAGGCCTATGCCGACGAGCTCGGCGAGGGCCAGCGCTGGTCGCGCTGGGAGGACCTCGAGGCCCTGATGAAGGGCCCGGAGCCACGCCCCGACTGGGTCGTGACCTCCAGCGGCGCCATCGACACCGACCTCGGCGTGCTCAAGACCGGCAAGGAGGCCGACGTCTTCCTCATCGAGCGCGCGGACCCCCATCGGCCCGACGAGGCGGTCGTGATGGCCGCCAAGCGCTACCGCGACACCGACCACCGCACGTTCCACCGGGCGGCCTCCTACACCGAGGGCCGGTCGATGAAGCGGTCCCGCGACAACCGTGCCCTCAAGCGCAAGTCCACCTGGGGTCGCCAGGTCGCGGCCGGGGAGTGGGCGGCCTCGGAGTGGAACGCCCTGCGCCGCTGCTGGGAGCTGGGCCTCCCCGTCCCCTATCCGGTGCAGATCGACGAGACCGAGATCGTCATGGAGTGGATCACCCACCGCGTCGACGGCGAGGTCGAGACCGCGCCCCGCGTGGCCCAGGTCCGCCCCGAGCGCGCGCTCGTCGAGAGCTACTACGAGCAGCTGCGCGACGCGCTGACCACCCTCGTCCAGGCCGGTCAGGTCCATGGCGACCTGTCGCCCTACAACACCCTGGCGGCCGGTGACCGGCTCGTGATCATCGACCTGCCGCAGATGGTCGACCTCGTCGGCAACCCGCGCGGCATGGACTTCCTGCTGCGCGACTGCGCCAACATGTGCGCCTGGTTCCGCTCGCGCGGGCTCGAGGCCGACGAGCAGGAGCTGTTCGGTGAGCTGATGGCCCACGCCTTCTGAGGTGCCGCCGGGCACCCTAGGTTGGGGCGCGTGAAGCACACCCACGGACGCGTCGTCGACGTCACGACCCTGGCCGACCTCGACCATAGGCTGGCGGCCGGTGCCCGCTCGCTCTCCGGCTGGCGGCTGCTGGGCCTCGACCTGACCCGGCGCGGCCCGGCCCTGCTGGAGCGCTCGCTCGACCAGGCGCTGTTCCTGGGGTGCGACCTCACCGACGACGACGAGGACGCCGTGCGCCGCGCCGGGGCGGTCGTGCTCCACGAGATCCCCGGGACCCCGGTCGACCCCTACCGCGCGAGCCTCTACTCCCCCGCCGAGCTCTACGACTCACCCCGCTACGCCGCCACCCTCGACGCCCGCGCCTACGCCTGGTCGCGCGGCGACACCAGCGCCGACGACACCCTGGCGATGGCGCTGCACGATCACCACGTCGACGCCGCCCTGGCCGCCTGGGTGGCCGGACGCGACGTGGTCGGCGTGATGGGCGGGCACGCTCTCGAGCGCGGGAGCCCGGCGTACGTCGAGGCGGCGCGCCTCGGGCACGCGCTCGGCGACCACCTCACCGTGGCGACGGGCGGCGGGCCGGGGGCCATGGAGGCGGCCAACCTCGGCGCGTTCGTCCCCGGCGACCTGGCCGGCGCGCTCGCGGCCGTGGCAGCCGTGCCGTCCTTCCGACCCGACGTGGGCGCCTGGGCGCGCACGGCCCTCGACGTCGTCGCCGCCACCGGGACCGGACGCGAGTCGCTCGGCATCCCCACCTGGCACTACGGCCACGAGCCGCCCAACGTGTTCGCCACCTCGATCGCGAAGTTCTTCGCCAACGCTCCCCGCGAGGCCCTGCTGCTCGAGGTGTGCACCGCCGGCATCGTCTTCCTGCCCGGCGCGGCCGGCACCGTGCAGGAGGTCTTCCAGGACGCCTGCGAGAACTACTACGCCGACCTGACCGCGGTCGCCCCGATGGTGCTCGTGGGTCGTCGCCACTGGACCGAGGACCTGCCGGTCTGGCCGTTGCTGCAGGCCCTGGCCGCGGGCCGGGCGATGGAGCCGCACGTCCACCTCGTCGACACCGTCGAGGAGGCCGTCGACGTCGTGCGGGCGGGTGCGGGCCACCGCGCCGGGGGCTGACCGCGCCGGCGCCTGCCACTCCTCGGACTGCTGGCCGACCGCGGGCCGACTGTCGGCCGCTCCTCCTTGGCCGCTCCTCCTTGGCCGCTACTCCTTGGCCGCTACTCCTTGGCCGCTACTCCTTGGCCGCGAGCTGGCCGCAGGCGCCGTCGATCTCGCGGCCGCGGGTGTCACGCACCGTGGTCGGGATGCCCTTGGCCTCGAGCCGGCGGACGAACTCGCGCTCGTCGGCCGGGTCGGACGCGGTCCACTTCGAGCCCTCGATGGGGTTGAGCGGGATCAGGTTGACGTGCACCCACCCCCAGTCGCCGTAGGAGTTGAGCACGTCGGCGAGCAGGTCGGCCCGGTGGGCCTGGTCGTTGATGCCGCGCATCATGGCGTACTCGATCGAGACGCGGCGCTTGGTCTTCGCGGCGTAGTTCCAGGCCGCCTCGACGGTCTCGGCCACGGAGAAGCGGGTGTTGATCGGGACGAGCTCGTTGCGCAGCTCGTCGTCCGGCGCGTGCAGGCTCAGTGCCAGGGTGACCGGGATGCCCTCGTCGGCGAGCTGGTTGATCCGCGGGACCAGGCCGACGGTGGAGACGGTGATGCCGCGCGCGCTCATGCCGAGCCCTGCGGGCGAGGGGTCCGTGAGGCGTCGTACGGCACCGATGACGGCCTTGTAGTTGGCCAGGGGCTCGCCCATGCCCATGAAGACGACGTTGGAGACGCGGCCGGGACCGCCCGGCACCTCGCCACGTGCCATCGACCGGGCGCCTGCGACGACCTGCTCGACGATCTCGGCGGTCGACATGTTGCGCTGCAGGCCGCCCATGCCGGTGGCGCAGAAGGGGCACGCCATGCCACAGCCGGCCTGGCTGGAGACGCACACCGTGGCGCGGTCGGGGTAGCGCATCAGCACCGACTCGACCAGGGCGCCGTCGAAGAGCCGCCACAGCGTCTTGCGCGTGGTGCCCTTGTCGGCCTCCAGGGTGCGCAGCGGCGTCATCAGGTCGGGCAGCAGCGCCGAGACGAGCTCGTCGCGCTGGCCGGCGGGCAGGTCGGTCATCTCGGCCGGGTCGTCGACGAGGCGGGTGAAGTAGTGGTTGCTGAGCTGCTTGGCGCGGAAGCCGGGCAGGCCCATCTCCTCGAGCAGCGCCTTGCGCCCGGCCTCGTCGAGGTCGGCGAGGTGGCGCGGGGGCTTCTTGCGGCCCCGCGGCTCGTTGAACACGAGGGGCAGGGTCGTGATCGGCTGCTGGTCGGTCGGCGTCTCGGACATCGTGGCGATTGTCCCACCCCGGCGGTCGGCGGCGCGATTCGCAGACCGCTCAGCGGGTCATGCGTCGACCATGAAGTAGAGCACCAGCGACGCGACGCCGCCGACGACGAGGGCGGTCACCACCATGCCGACGAACATGAACTGGGCGAACCGGCGGGTCTTGCGCTTGACGAGCATCGCGATCGGGAGCGCCAGCGCGAGGAGCACGAACGGGAAGAGCCGCTCGGCGGTCTCGTAGGAGAAGAGCAGCCGGAGGATCGCGGCGAACGCCCCGGGCAGCGCGGTGACGAAGAGCATCCCGGCGAAGAAGCCGGTGATGCCCGCGAACGTCGGGTGGCTGTGGTGCCACCACTCGAAGTGCCGTTCGTGCGACACCTCGTGCTCCTGTTGCATCTCCACGCCGACACCCTAGGCGCTCGGGGGTCCCGCCGTGCACGGGGCGCGCGGGGACGGCGACGTCGGAGGGGCGCGCCGGGGTCAGGGATCGACGGTCAGGGATCGACGGTCAGGGCTCGACGGTCAGGACGTCGGGCATCGCGAGCGACTCCCACCGGCGCAGGTCGGGCGGCCGGCCGGTGAGGGCGGCGACCACGACCGTCCAGGCCGTGCCGTGGCCGACGAGGACGACGTCGTCGGAGCCGTGCACGTCGAGCACCCGCCGCACGGCGGGCACCACCCGCTCGCGGCACGTCGCGAGCGGCTCCCACCCCGCGACGGCCGGCGCGTCGGGGTCCGCGAACGCCCGGCGGACGGCGCCGGCGAAGTCGTCGACCCACTCCCCCGACCGCTCGTGCTCGCGGAGGTCGTCGAGGATCCCGACGTCGCCGTCGGTGAGCAGCTGGGCGGTCTGCACCGCCTTGGGCTCGGGCGAGGCGAACCACGCCGCCGCCGTGGGCAGGCGCCCGGAGGACCGCAGCGCCCACACGTCGTCGTACGACGCCGGGTCGAGGTCCCACTGGGCGGCCGGGACGGAGCGCCGGATCAGCGGGCGGCCGTGCCGGACGAGGTGGAGGGTCACGTCAGAACACGAGGTAGTAGAGGACCAGCCAGATCGGGGCCACCGTGGCCAGCAGGGAGTCGAGCCGGTCCATCAGCCCGCCGTGCCCGGGGATGACGTGGCTCATGTCCTTGACGCCGAGGTCACGCTTGATCACCGACTCGCACAGGTCGCCCAGCGTCGCCATCACCGCGGCGATCACGCCGAGGAGCACGCCGACCCACCAGTCGCCGCCGAGGAGGGCCGTCACCAGCCACACGCCCACCGCCACCGTGGCGGTCATCGACCCGGCGAAGCCCTCCCACGACTTCTTCGGCGAGATGACCGGCGCCATGGGGTGCCTGCCGAACAGCACGCCCGCGACGTAGCCGCCGATGTCGGAGGCGATGGTGATCGCGATGAAGGTGATCACTCCGCGTACGCCCGGGTCGTCGACGTCGAGGCCGAAGCCGGGCGCGGTGCCCCCTTCGCCGAGCATCAGCGCGACGAACGAGGCGAGGAACGGCACGTAGACGAGGGTGAAGACCGACGCGGTCGCGTTCTTGACGTAGCCGTCGACGCCGCGGCGCAGCAGCCACAGCATCACGACCAACGCCGTCACCGCGGTGGCGGTCACCAGCGCCGGAGCGCCCCAGACGTAGGCCACCACGACCATCACGACGCCGCCGAGCATCAGCGGCTGCTCCGGCATGTCGATGCCCTTGACCGCGAGGCCGCGGTGCAGCTCCCACACCGCGACCACGACGGCGATCGCGACGATGCCCATGAAGGCGGGCTTCCACAGCACCAGCGACAGCAGGACGGCGCCCACCAGCAGCACACCGGACGTGATGGCTGCCTTGAGGTCGCGGCCGGCACGGCCGTGGGCCGGCTGCGGCGGCGGGGCCGGCGCCGCCGGAGGGTCAGGAGTGGTCATCGATGGGGCGCTCAGACCTCGAGCAGCTCGGCTTCCTTGTGCTTGAGCAGCTCGTCGATCTTGTCGGTGTGGGTCTTGGTGAGGGCGTCGAGGCGCTTCTCCGCACCCGTGACGTCGTCCTGGCCGACCTCGCCGTCCTTCTCGAGCTTCTCCAGGGACTGCTTGGCCGTGCGGCGTACGTTGCGCACCGACACGCGCCCGTCCTCGGCCTTGGACCGGGCGAGCTTGATGAACTCCTTGCGACGCTCCTCGGTCAGCTCGGGGAAGACGCAGCGCAGCACCTTGCCGTCGTTGGCCGGGTTGACCCCGAGGTCGGAGTCGCGGATGGCCTTCTCGATGCTGCCCATCGCGCCCATGTCGAAGGGCTGGATCAGGATCGTGCGAGCGTCCTGGGAGGAGAAGCTCGCCAGCTGCTGGAGCGGGGTCTGGGTGCCGTAGTAGTCGGCCGTGATCTTGGCGAACATCGCCGGGTTGGCGCGACCGGCCCGGATCGCGGCGAACTCCTCGCGCGTCGACTCGACCGACTTGCCCATCTTGGCGTCGGCATCGTTCATGACGTCCTTGATCACGGTGTGCTCTCTCTCCTCGTACGTCGTGGTGCGGGTGGGCTCGGGCCCGGTCAGGCCGAGCTGCTCACCAGCGTGCCGATCTTCTCACCCCGCACCGCCCGCACGATCGTGCCGGGCGTGGAGAGGTTGAAGAAGACGATGTCCATCCGGTTGTCGCGGGCCATCGCGATGCCGGTCGCGTCGGCGACCTTGAGGTCGCGGGCGAGGTACTCGTCGTAGGTGAGGCGGTCGAACTTCACCGCCGCGGGGTTGGTCTTGGGGTCGGAGTCGTAGACGCCGTCGACGCCCTGCTTGCCCATCAGGATGACCTCGCACCGCGTCTCCAGCGCCCGCTGGGCGGCGACGGTGTCGGTCGAGAAGAAGGGCATGCCGGCGCCGGCGCCGAAGATCACGACGCGGCCCTTCTCCATGTGGCGGATCGCCCGGCGCGGGATGTAGGGCTCGGCGACCTGGCCCATGGTGATCGCGGTCTGCACGCGCGTCTCGACGCCGTGCTTCTCGATGAGGTCCTGGAGGGCCAGGCAGTTCATCACCGTGCCGAGCATGCCCATGTAGTCGGCGCGGGCCCGCTCCATGCCCCGCTGCTGCAGCTCGGCGCCGCGGAAGAAGTTGCCCCCTCCGACGACGATCGCGATCTGGACGCCCGACTTGGCGACCTCGGCCACCTCGCCCGCGAGGGCATTGATGACGTCGAGGTTCAACCCCACCTCGCCTCCGCCGAACACTTCACCGGAGAGTTTGAGGAGGACTCGCTTGTACGCCACGTGCATCCCTTCGAGCGCCTGGGTGGTCACCCGAAACCTACCGGACCCGGCGGTGCCCGACGAACCGAGCGGCTCCCGGGGGTGGGGTGGGACACCTCGCGGTCGACCCCGCCTCCCGACGTGCGACGAGGGGCCGTACGCCGGTGGCGTACGACCCCTCGTCGGGTGTCTCGGGTGGGGCTGGCTCAGGCGCCGACCTCGAAGCGGGCGAACCGCTTCACGGTGGTGCCGGCCTCGTCCAGGACGGCCTTGACCGACTTCTTGGACTCGGTGACCGACTCCTGCTCGAGCAGCACGATCTCCTTGAAGAAGCCACCGAGGCGACCCTCGACGATCTTCGCGATCGCCTGCTCGGGCTTGCCCTCGTCGCGGGTCTTCTGCTCGGCGATCGAGCGCTCGGACTCGACGACGTCGGCGGGCACCTCGTCGCGGGTGAGGTACTGGGCACGCATCGCGGCGATCTGCATCGCGGCGGCGCGGGCAGCGGCCTCGTCGCCCTCGAACTCCACCAGCACGCCCACGGCGGGCGGCAGGTCGGCGGCACGCTTGTGCATGTAGGTGACGGTGTTGCCGTCGAAGTAGGCGACGTCGCCCAGCTCGATCTTCTCGCCGATGGTGATGGCGAGGTCCTCGATGACCTCGCCGACGGTCTTGCCGTCGAGCTCGGCGGCCTTGAGGGCCTCGGTGTCGGTGGCCTTGACGGCGTTGGCGACGTCGGCGATCTGCTGGGCCTTGGCGATGAACTCCTCGTTCTTCGCGACGAAGTCGGTCTCGCTCTTGAGCTCGACCAGCGCGTTGCCCGAGGTGGCGACGAGGCCGGCGGCGGTCTCGCGCTCGGCCCCGCGGGCGGCGGCCTTGGCGGCACCCTTGACGCGGAGCAGCTCGACGGCCTTGTCGAAGTCGCCGTCCGTCTCGGTCAGCGCCTTCTTGCAGTCCATCATCCCGGCCTGGGTGAGCTCGCGGAGCTTCTTGACGTCGGCAGCGGTGAAGTTGGCCATGGTCCTTCTTCCTTGCAGTTCGGTGGATGCGGACGCGGGGGGGGGGGGGGGGGGGGGGGGTGGGATATCGGGGGGGGGGGGGGGGGGGGGGGGGTGGGGGGGGGGGGGGGGGGGGGTCGGGGGGGGGGGGGGGGGGGGGGGGGCGGCCGGGGGGGGGGGTGCTC
>NZ_JCAQIE010000005.1:0-126121 GCF_059621125.1 Nocardioides sp. Z35_8
GGAAGTTAAGCCTTTCAGCGCCGATGGTACTGCAACCGAGAGGTTGTGGGAGAGTAGGACGCCGCCGGACATACATTGTGGAAGTGGGGTCACCTTCGGGTGGCCCCACTTCTGCATTTCATGGCATCGTCCGGAGCGCACTCGGCGCGTGCTGCCTGGCCGCTCACCGTCCACAGGCGGCCTGAGAACGGTGTCGTCCACAGCCGTTGCGACCACGGGTCCGCTGTTGTCCGTCCTCCCCGTCAGAGTCGGAGGCAGGAGGTGCATGGTGAGCACAGGACAGACGAAGGCCGCGGCCCGGAGCACGCCTGCCGGTGCGGACGAGGCGATCAACGAGGTACGACTGACGGGGCGGCTCAGCAGCGTCCCGATGACGGTCGAGCTGCCCAGCGGCGACAGCCTGGTGACCTTCCGGGTGTCGGTGGAGCGCCCGCCGGCGACGGGCAGGGTGAGCGGCTCCGCGTCGGGGCAGCGGGTCGACTCGATTCCCTGCACGGCGTGGACCGCGGTGCTGCGACGCCGCGTCGTGGGTTGGCGCCCGGGTGACGTCGTCGAGGTGGTGGGCGCCGTGCGGTGCCGGTTCTACCAGGCCGGCGGCGCGACGCGCTCGCGGGTGGAGGTCGAGGCGTCGTCGGGACGGATCATCCGTCGAGCACCGGCCGCATGATCACACCGAGGCTCGGCTTGGGCTGGAACGACGTCGCCTTCTCGGGCAGGAGCCCGCCCGACTCGACGAGGGCCTGCACCTGCTCGAAGTCCGGGCTGGGCAGCAGCACGCCGGGCGCCGCGGCCGACGTCGCGGCCAGAGCCTCGTCGACCGTGTGGTGGTGGTGGATGCGGCGCGGCGGTCGGGGCAGCCGGGGCAGCACGTGGTCGTGGAGCCAGGACACCGCGGCCTCGCGCTCGAGCCCGTCCGGCGCCACGGCGTACCAGGCGTCCCCGTCGGTGAGCACCATGTGAGTGCTGTCGAGGGCCCCGAGCGCCCGGGGGCGGGGCTGCTGCGTCACCGCGGCTCCCGCCCGGCGAGCCCCGTCGAGCAGCGCGTCGAGCCCGACGCCGGGCAGCGTGCGGTGGATGGCGCCGAGGAAGAGGGGAGTGTCGGCCTGGTCGACCAGCATCGCGAGTCCGGAGTCCCAGGGCGTGCCCGGGTGCTGCTCCTGCAGTCGGAGGTAGGCCGCGTAGCGGTGGTGGCCGTCGGCGAGGAGGCATCGGCTGTCGGCGATGAGGCTCCCGATCCGCGCGACGGTCGCGTCGTCGCGCACGGCCCAGAGCCGCTGTCGCTGTCCGGTGCGGTCGAGGTAGCGCCAGTCAGGCTCGGCTCGCGTGAGCTCGGCGACCAGCTCGCGGAGCTCGCGGCGGCCGTGGTGCACGAGAAGGATGGGGGCGGGGTTGAGGTCCATCTGCAGCATGCGGTCGGCCAGCTCGCCGGCCTGCTCGGGGTGGATCGCCTCGTGCGGCCACACCACCCGCTTCTCGAGCGTCTCCGCGCGGCGCGAGACGCGAAGGGCACCGACCAGTCCTCGCACGGTGAGGCCGCCGGAGGTGTACTCGTGGAGGTAGAGCGCGGGCTCGGTGTCGGCGCTCGCGTCACCACGGGCCATCCACTGCGTCAGCCGCCCCGCGACGTCGCGATAGGGTCGCGCCAGTGCTCGCGCGGAGGCGGGGTCACCCACGCGCGCCGGTGCCAGCATCACCGCCCGGAACGGGAGCAGCTCGAGGGGCTTCGCCACGTACGGAGGCACGACGGTGGCGGAGTCCATCGGAGCATCGTAGGGGGACGCTCGTCACAATCCGGAAAGGGGTGGACCATGCTCGAGGAGTCGACGACGCCGCTCGTGGAGGCGCACGACCTGGTCATGTTCGACCTCGACGGGGTGGTCTACGTGGGCACCGAGGCCATCGCGGGAGTCGCGGAGGCCATCGACAAGGTGCGCCAGGACGGGCGCCACGTGGCGTTCGTGACCAACAACGCCTCACGCACGCCTGAGCAGGTGGTCGACAAGCTCGTCGGGGTCGGGGTGGACGCCCATCCGTCGGACGTGGTCACGTCGGCACAGGCCGCGGCCCGGCTGCTCGTCGAGGAGCACGGCGCGGGCGCCCGCGTGCTGCTCCTGGGCGGCGAGGGTCTCCGGGTCGCACTGCTGGAGGCGGGTCTGGTGCCGGTCGACGACCCGGAGGGCGCGGTGGCCGTGGTGAGCGGCTACGGACCCGACGTGCGGTGGCGCGAGATCATGCGTGCGGCCACCCTGGTGCGCGGCGGGCTGCCCTACGTGGCCAGCAACGCCGACCTGACGATCCCCACCCCCTACGGACTCGCGCCCGGTCACGGCGTGCTCGTGCGCACGATCACCGGATTCGCCGGCGTCGACGCCGTGGTGGCGGGCAAGCCCGAGAAGCCGCTCATGGAGGAGACCGTGCTGCGCGTGGGTGGCGACCGGCCCCTGATGGTCGGCGACCGCCTCGACACCGACATCGAGGGCGCCCACGCGATCGACGCGCCCTCGCTGCTCGTGCTGACCGGGGTGACGTGGCTCGACGAGCTGGCAGCGGCTCCGCCCCGGCTCCGCCCGACCTACATCTCACCGACGATGGACGGGCTGTTCGAGACCCATCCGGCCCCCGCGGTGAGCGAGCGCGCCGCGGAGCTCGGCGGCTGGATGGCCCGGGTCGACAGGGGCCGACTGAGCGTGTCGGGCGAGGGGTCGGACGCCGACTGGTGGCGCGTCGCTGCCACCGCGTGCTGGCGTCACCTCGACGACAACGGGAGCCCCGCCGACGTCACCGACACGACGCCGCCCGGACCCGTCCGGCGACTCGGCGCCGAGTAGGCTCGCGGCCATGAGCGAGGTGCCCGAGCACGACCCGACCGGCGTCGAGGCCGTCGACCGCGTGCTGGCCGACGTGTCAGGGCTGGACGGGATCCCCGTCTCCGACCACGTCGCCGTCTTCGAGCGGGCCCACGAACAGCTGCGGCGTGCGCTCGACGCCCGGCCCGACGCGCCCGGCGCCGACCCGGGCGCCTGAGCCACCGTGCCGCCCAGACGCCTTCGCCTCGACCAGGAGCTCGTCAGGCGCGGCCTCGCCCGCTCGCGCGATCACGCCAGCGAGCTGGTGGCCGCCCGTCGGGTGACGGTGTCGGGGGCCGTCGCGACCAAGCCGGCGACCGGGGTCACCACCGACGTCGCGATCGTGATCAAGGACGACCCGTCGTCGGTCGACTACGTCTCCCGGGGCGGGCACAAGCTCGCCGGCGCGCTGGCGGCGTTCGCCGAGCACGGCCTGACCGTCCGGGGCAAGCGGTGCCTCGACGCCGGCGCGTCCACGGGCGGCTTCACCGACGTGCTGCTGCGGGCCGGCGCGCGCGAGGTGGTGGCGGTGGACGTCGGCTACGGGCAGCTCGCGTGGTCGCTGCAGAGCGACGCCCGCGTGCAGGTCCACGACCGCACCAACATCCGTGAGCTGACCCTCGACGTGATCGGCGAGCCCGTCGACCTCGTGGTCGGTGACCTGTCCTTCATCTCCCTCGCCCTCGTCCTCGACCCGCTCCTGTCGGTCACGCGGGACGACGGCGCGCTGGCGTTGATGGTCAAGCCGCAGTTCGAGGTCGGCAAGGACCGGGTCGGCAAGGGGGGGGTGGTCCGTGACCTGGCGCTGCGGGCCGAGGCGGTCACCACGATCGCCGACCTCGCCGCCGAGCGCGGATGGGGAGCCGTAGCGGTCACGGTGAGCCCACTTCCCGGCCCGTCGGGCAACGTCGAGTTCTTCCTGCTGCTGCGGCACGGGCCGGCGTCCGTCGGGGCGGACGAGATCCGCGCCGAGGTGGAGCGCGCGGGGTCGATGGGGGTGGCGGGTGAGAGGGTGGACCCGTGACCAGCAACAGCCCCCCGCGCCGTGTCCTGGTGCTGGCGCACACCGGCCGCCCCCAGGTGCACGACGTGGCCCGCGAGTGCGTGCAGACGCTCACGGCCCACGGGATCGGCGTACGCCTGCTGGCCGACGAGGCAGCCGACCTGGGCCTCGACGACTCCGACGTCCTCGTCGAGACCACCCGGGCCGACGACAGGCCGGGTGAGGGCTGCGAGCTGGCCCTGGTCATCGGCGGCGACGGCACCATCCTGCGGGCCGTGGAGCTGACCCACGAGACGAGCACCCCGCTGCTCGGCGTCAACCTCGGCCACGTCGGGTTCCTCGCCGAGGCCGAGCAGGAGGACGTCGCGTCGACGATCGCCGCGATCGTCGCGCGCGACTACACCGCCGAGGACCGGCTCAGCCTCGACGTGTGCGTGATGGTCGGCAAGGAGGTGCTGTTCTCCACCTTCGCGCTCAACGAGGCGAGCGTCGAGAAGGCGGCCCGCGAGCGGATGCTCGAGGTCGTCGTCGAGGTCGACGGGCGGCCGCTGTCACGGTGGGGCTGCGACGGGGTCGTCTGCGCCACGCCCACCGGCTCCACCGCCTACAACTTCAGCGCCGGTGGACCGGTGGTGTGGCCCGAGGTCGAGGCCCTGCTGATGGTCCCGCTGAGCGCGCACGCGCTGTTCGCCCGCCCGATGGTGGTGGCGCCGACGTCGGTGCTCGCCGTCGAGGTGCTGTCCAACACCGAGGGCTCGGGCGTGCTGTGGTGCGACGGCCGGCGCACGGTCGACCTGCCGCCGGGCGCGCGCATCGAGGTGCGCCGCGGCGCCCGTCCGGTGCGCCTGGTCCGGCTCCACCACGCGCCGTTCACCGACCGGCTGGTGGCCAAGTTCGACCTGCCGGTCGAGGGCTGGCGTGGCGCCGCCGAGCGTCGCCGGCGCGACAACGGGGACCACGATGCTTGAGGAGCTGCGGATCAGCCAGCTCGGCGTCATCGAGTCGTCGACGCTCGAGCTCGGCCCCGGCCTCACCGTGATCACCGGTGAGACCGGCGCCGGCAAGACGATGGTCGTCACCGCGCTCGGCCTGCTGCTGGGCGGCCGGGCCGACCCGGGGGCCGTCCGCTCGGGGGCCAAGCAGGCCCGGGTCGAGGGGGTCGTCGCCGCGACCGCGCTTCCCGGCTTCCGCGGGGCCGTCGAGGACGCCGGCGGCGAGGTCGAGGACGGGCAGGTCGTCCTGGCGCGCAACGTCGCGGCGCAGGGACGCTCCCGGGCCTGGGTCGGTGGGGCCTCGGTCCCGGTGACCACGCTGGCCGAGGTGGCCGAGCCGCTGGTCGCCGTCCACGGCCAGTCCGACCAGCACCGCCTGCTCCGGCCCGGCGCGCAGCGCGCCTCGCTCGACCGGTTCGGCGGCGACGAGCTGGCCGCGACCGCCGCGGCCTACGCCGCCCGGTGGTCCGAGCTGGTCGTCACCGAGCGCACCCTGGCCGAGGTCGTCGGCTCCGCCCGCGAGCGGGCCCGGGAGGCCGACCAGCTGCGCTTCGGCCTGGGGGAGGTCGAGGCCGTCGACCCCAGGCCCGGCGAGGACGCGGAGCTCGCGGCCGAGGAGACCCGGCTCGGCTTCGCCGACACGCTCCGCACCGCCGCCGAGACGGCCCGAGAGGCGCTCTCGAGCGAGGAGGGCGCCCCCGACGCCCTCGCCACGACCAGCACGGCCCGACAGGCGCTCGAGGGTGTGCGCGAGCACGATCCGGCGGCCGGCGAGCTGGCCGACCGGCTCGCCGAGCTCGGCCACCTGCTGGTCGACGTGGCCGGCGACGTCGCGTCCTACGCCGCCTCCCTGGAGACCGACCCCGCGAGGCTGGCGGCCGTGTCGGAGCGCCGGGCGGCGCTGACCGCGCTGACCCGCAAGTACGGCGAGAGCATCGACGAGGTGCTGGCGTGGGCCGAGGACGGCGCCAAGCGGCTGCTCGACCTCGAGGACACCGGCGGGCGGATCTCCGAGCTCGAGTCGCGCCGCGACCGCATCCGCGCCGAGCTCGGCGAGCTCGCGTCCACGCTGAGCGCCCAGCGCACCGAGGCCGCCCGGCGGCTCGGCGTCGCGGTGAGCGAGGAGCTCACCTCGCTGGCCATGCCCCACGCCACGGTGACCGTCGCGGTGACGCAGCAGGAGACCCCCGCCCCGGAGACCCCCGCCGGCCCGCAGCTGCTGGTCGACGGGCGGTGGGTGCGCGCCGCGGCGCACGGGGTCGACGACGTCGAGCTCCTGCTCGCCGCCAACACCGGCGCCGAGCCGCGCCCCCTCCACAAGGGGGCGTCCGGCGGCGAGCTCTCCCGCGTGATGCTGGCGCTCGAGGTGTCGCTGGCGGAGACCGGGTCGGTGCCGACGTTCGTCTTCGACGAGGTCGACGCCGGCGTGGGCGGCAAGGCCGCCATCGAGGTGGGACGTCGGCTCGCCGCGCTGGCCCGTGCCTCCCAGGTCCTCGTGGTCACCCACCTGCCGCAGGTGGCCGCCTACGCCGACCGCCACGTGGTGGTGCACAAGTCGAGCGACGGCACGGTCACCACGTCCGGCCTGGTCGCGCTCGGCGACGACGATCGCGAGCGTGAGCTGTCGCGGATGCTCGCCGGGCTCGAGGACTCCGAGAGCGCCCGCGCCCACGCCCGCGAGCTGCTCGAGGCCGCCGCGCCCGAGCGGGCGTGCCTCCCCGGGAGGCCGGGACCCGGCTGAGACCATGGCGGGGTCATGAAGTTCGCAGTCCGCACCCGCCAAGCCCCCGCCCTCCCCGGCGTCCACGGCCCCGCCCGCGTCCACCGGCGTACGGCGAGCGTGCTCGGTCGCCTGCACCCGGGCGACGTCGCCGTCCTCGACCACCTCGACATGGACCGCGCCACCGCGCAGGCGCTGGTCGACGCCGGTGTCGTCGCCGTCGTCAACGCGAGCCCGATGATCTCGGGTCGCTACCCCAACCTCGGCCCCGAGCTGCTGGTCGAGGCCGGGCTCGCCGTCGTCGACAGCACCGGCTCCGAGGTCTTCGACCGCGTCAAGGACGGCGCCGCGCTGCGCGTCGACGGGGGAGCGGTGCACGTCGGCGACACCCTCGTGGCCGACGGCCGCGAGCTGACCGACGAGCTGGTCCGGGGCGAGATGGACCGTGCCCGCTCCGGCCTCACCGCCCAGCTGGAGAGCCTGACCCACAACAGCACCGAGTTCCTGCGCCGCGAGCAGGACCTGCTCCTGCACGGCCACGGCGTGCCGACCACCGCGACCGAGATGGCCGGTCGGCCCGTGGTCGTCGCCGTCCGCTCCCACGGCTGGGAGGACGAGCTGCGCGCCATCAAGCCGTTCCTGCGCGAGCAGCGGCCCGTCCTGGTCGGCGTCGACCGTGGCGCCGACGCCCTCGTCGGCGCGGGGCACCGCCCCGACGTCGTCGTCGTGACCGGTGGCTCCGACGACCTGCCCGCCGCCGCCGTCCTGCGCCGCGCCCGCGACGTCGTCGTGCTCGTCCAGCGCGGGGCCAAGCGCGACGTGACCGAGCCGTTCGAGCGGCTCGGCATCCGCGCGCTGCGCTTCGAGACCACCGCGACCACGCAGGACGCCGCGCTGCTGCTGGCCGCCGCCCACGACGCGGCCCTCATCGTCGGCGTCGGCATGCACGCCACGCTCGACGAGTTCCTCGACCAGCGCCGCGCCGGTCTGGCCAGCACCTTCCTGACCCGGCTCAAGCTCGGCCCCGACCTGGTCGACGCCGCCGCCGTCGCGCGGCTCTACGACGGCGCCGTACGACCGCGGCACCTGGCCGGGGCCATCGCCGCCGGCGTGCTCGCGCTCGCCGCCGCAGTGAGCGTCACCCCCGTCGGCCAGCAGTGGGTCGACGACGTGTCGCCCCGGGTCTCCGGCGCGACGACCGACCTGATCGACGACGTACGAGGAATGCTCCCTTGATCACCCTGCGCCACCACCTGCTCACCATCGTCGCCGTGTTCCTGGCCCTCGCGGCCGGGATCGTCCTGGGCGGCGGCCCGCTCTCCGACGTCGGTCCCACCGTCGCGACCGCCGGGGGAGACCGCGAGACCACACCCGCCGACGACCAGGCGCAGGTCGACTACACCGAGAGCTTCGTGTCGGCTGTGGGCCCGGCCACCGTCGGCGGCCGTCTCGCCGAGCGGTCGGTCGCCCTGGTGACGGTGCCCGGCGCCGACGAGCAGCTGGTGGGTGCGCTCGGCGAGCAGGTGACGGCCGCCGGTGGCACCGTGAGCGCCCGCTACGACCTCGCCGACGACCTCGTCGACCCCGCCCAGAAGTCGCTCGTCGACACGCTGGGCAGCCAGCTGCTGACCCAGCAGGCCGAGGGCGACGTCGCCGCCGACGCGTCGACCTACGACCGCCTCGGCCAGCTGCTCGGCCTCGCCGTGGCCTCCAAGGACGCGGAGGGCCAGGGCGTCAACGGCAAGGCGCGCGCGATCGCCGACGCCATCAGCGGTGCTGGCCTGATGGCCGAGCCGGGGGAGGTCGCCGAGCGCTCGCCGCTGGTGCTCCTCGTGCTCGGGACCGACGCCGAGGACGACGGGTCGGACGCCATCCTCGCCGGGCTCGCCCAGGGCCTCGCGGCTCAGGCGACCGGCGTGGTCGTGGTGGGGGTCACGGCCGACGGCGGCACCGGGCAGCTCGGCCGGTTCCGTGCCGACCCGGCCTCGGCGGGCGTCGCCAGCCTCGACGGCATCGACACCGCAGCCGGCCGGGTAGCGACGATCCTCACACTCCAGCGCTCGCTGACCGCTCCCGGTGGCGCCTTCGGTGCGTCGGGTGCCGACGGACCCGTCCCGCTCGGGTAGGATCGAAGCCCGTGAAGAGCCACACGCCGACCAAGCACGTGTTCGTGACCGGAGGCGTCGCCTCCTCCCTCGGCAAGGGGCTCACGGCCTCCAGCCTGGGCAACCTGCTCAAGGCGCGCGGCCTGCGCGTGACGATGCAGAAGCTGGATCCCTACCTCAACGTGGATCCCGGCACGATGAACCCGTTCCAGCACGGCGAGGTCTTCGTGACCAACGACGGGGCCGAGACCGACCTCGACATCGGCCACTACGAGCGGTTCCTCGACACCGACCTCAACCAGATCGCCAACGTGACGACCGGCCAGGTCTACTCGACCGTGATCGCCAAGGAGCGACGCGGCGACTACCTCGGTGACACCGTGCAGGTCATCCCGCACATCACCAACGAGATCAAGGACCGCATCCTCGCGATGGGCGGGCCCGACTTCGACGTGGTCATCACCGAGGTCGGCGGCACGGTCGGCGACATCGAGTCACTGCCGTTCCTCGAGGCCGCGCGCCAGACGCGCCACCAGATCGGGCGCGACAACTGCTTCTTCATCCACGTCTCGCTGGTGCCCTACATCGGCCCGTCCGGCGAGCTCAAGACCAAGCCGACGCAGCACTCCGTCGCCGCGTTGCGCTCGATCGGCATCCAGCCCGACGCGATCGTGTGCCGCGCCGACCGCGACCTGCCCGCCGGCATCAAGCGCAAGATCGCCCTGATGTGCGACGTCGATGACGAGGCCGTCGTCACGTGCGCCGACGCGCCGTCGATCTACGACATCCCCAAGGTGCTGCACCGCGAGGGCCTCGACGCCTACGTCGTGCGCCGCCTCGACCTGCCCTTCCGCGACGTGGACTGGACCGACTGGGACGAGCTGCTGCGCCGCGTCCACAACCCGTCGGAGGAGGTCACGGTCGCGCTGGTCGGCAAGTACATCGACCTGCCCGACGCCTACCTCTCCGTCAGCGAGGCGCTGCGCGCCGGCGGCTTCGCCCACGACGCCAAGGTCAACATCCGCTGGGTCGCCTCCGACGAGTGCCGCACCGAGGCCGGCGCCGCCCGGCACCTCGCTGACGTGGACGCCGTGCTGGTGCCCGGCGGCTTCGGCGTGCGCGGCATCGAGGGCAAGCTCGGCGCGCTCCACTACGCCCGCACCCACGGCATCCCGACCCTCGGGCTGTGCCTGGGCCTGCAGTGCATGGTCATCGAGTACGCCCGCAACGTCGCCGGGCTGACCAAGGCCGGGTCGACGGAGTTCGACCCCGACACCGTCGAGCCGGTGATCTCCACGATCGAGGAGCAGAAGAAGTTCGTCGACGGCGCGGGCGATCTCGGTGGCACCATGCGGCTGGGCCTGCAGAAGGCCGACCTCGCCGAGGGCAGCGTGGTGCGGGCGGCCTACGGCGAGGCGACGGTCGAGGAGCGCCACCGCCATCGCTACGAGTTCAACGACGCCTACCGCGACACCTTGGCGAGGGCGGGCATGGTCTTCTCCGGCGTCAACCCCGAGCTCGGCCTGGTCGAGTTCGTCGAGCTGCCCGCCGACGTGCACCCCTACTACGTCGCCACCCAGGCACACCCCGAGCTGCGCTCGCGGCCCACCCGCCCGCACCCACTCTTCGCGGGACTCATCGGGGCGGCCATCGAGCGCCAGCGCTCCGAGCGGTTCCCGCTCGACGAGTCCGGCCTGCGCCGCAAGGACGAGGCAGTCGAGGCCTGAGCCCCGGCCGGCCCGTGACCGGGCCGGATTCGGTCAGACGTACCTGCACCTGCGCCCGCGGGCGGATCAGCCGACGTTGACGTCGACCCGCGCAGTGACCCCGGCGTCAACCGATCCGACGTAGCCACCCAGCACGCCTACGAGCACCCCGATCACGACGAGTTGGCCGATGGGCGCACCTGCGCGGGCTGACGGACGCGTCTGCTGCCATGCGTACCAATCGCTGCGGCAGAACTTTGCGAGTCCGGCGAGAGCCCCGGCACTGGCAGTGAGCGCGAGCACCGCGGGGGCTGTCTGACCAAGGCCGTGGATCGAGAACAGATCGGCAAGACCGCCGACGAAACCCAGCGTCAGTAGGACCCAGGCAAGCACGATGCGGACGCGGCGGGCCCGGACGACGCCAGCGGACACGTAGCCGACCAGCAGGGCCCCGAGGATCATGGACAGGACCTGCGACGCTTCCTCGCCGACGCGACCTCCATGTCGGAGGACCAGGAGCACCTGGCCCGCCAGCGAGGCCCAGGCAAGCACCCAGATCGAACGAGGAAGTGGGGGCGTAGCGTCCAGCCGCTCGAATGCCCCTTCGGCGGTCACCGGGTCATCGTCGCACCCGGAGCGAGCACGCGCTGGCATCTGGTTTCGGACGTGCACGTGGGTTGCAGCGAACGATGCGAGCGGATCTTGCGACGAGCGTGCGGGTGTGGGCCTGTCCTGACTGCCGTCAGTCGTGCCTCCGGGTGCACGTGCGAACCTAGGATCATGGCCACGACGAGCGCGGAGGACATGCGCCGGATCCCCTCCCTGACCGGGACCGCACCCAGCATCGACCCGACTGATCTGCCTCCCGACCCCGTACAGCTCTTCCAGGAATGGCTGGACGTCGCCCTAGAGCAGGGTGTCGCCGAGCCGATCGCCGCCACGTTGGCAACCGTCGACGACGAGGGAGTCCCGGATGCCAGAACGCTGATCCTCAAGGCAGTCGACACCGAAGGCTGGGCGTTCGCTGGCGCCGCATCGTCGCAGAAGGGTCAGCAGCTCGAGAAGCATCCTTCGGCCGCGTTGAACCTGTGGTGGCAGCCGCTCGTGCGAGCCGTGCGTGCGCGCGGCCCTGTTGTCGAAGCATCCAGACGAGAGTGTGTCGCAGACCACGAAGCCCGCAGCGAGGCAGCCCGCGCCGGTGTCGATCCGCAGGACTGGAGGTTGTGGCGCATGGTCCCGTCTCGCGTCGAGTTCTGGCAGGGCTCTCCGGATCGCCGGCACCTGCGCATCATCTACACCTACGACGGAGCCTGGCACCTCGACATCTGGCGCGGTGAAGCCCGCCCAGGGTCTCCCTCCGAGCGCTAGCGGCCAGCAGTCGTTGTCCGCTGCCACGTGGCATGCGGGCGGAGGGACCCACGATCGTGGCGTCCGAGCGTCTGTGCCGAAGGTGGGGCGCCTATGGTCGTGGCCATGGCTCTCATCCACAAGGCGACCTTGAATCCGACCAAGCTGCAGCTGCTCGCCAGCTGGCTGCCGCGGCAGACCTGGGTCACCGACGTGACGGACCTCGAGCAGGTGGGCGCCTACAGGTTCGACGATCCGGCCGGCGTGGTGGGCATCGAGGCTCTCCTCCTGCAGTCTCGTGACGGCTCGGTGTTCCACGTCCCGTTGACCTACCGGGGGGCGCCGTTGGTCGGGGCCGAGGAGTTCCTCATCGGCACCACCGAGCACTCCGTGCTCGGAACGCGCTGGGTGTACGAGGGGTGCGGCGACCCGGTGTGGGCGACGGCGCTCGCGACCGCTGTACTGACCGGCGGCACCCAGGCCGAAGAGCTCGTCGACATGGAGGGGCGCCTTCAACCACGGGCCGCCACCGCGGAGGTGCGGGGCAGCGGGAACCAGGGGACCCCCGTGGCGGAGGTGGAGGCGGTCAACTGCCGCGAGGAGGGCTCGACGACGGTCGTACGGACCGAACAGTTCGACCTGGTCGTCGTTCGCGTGATCGGAACCGAGGTAGCCGTCCAGCAGACGCTCACCGGCAGCTGGGCCCAGCACGGCCCGGCAGTGTTGGCCGGAGTTCGACCGATCTAGCGGACCCGGCGCTGGCTCCTCGACAGAGGGAACCTCCTGCGCGGAAGAGCCGGACTGTCCGCTCGAACCGGCGGCGCTGCATCCAGCAGGACGTAGCGCAACGCACGGTCGCAGATGTCCGCGCGAGGTGGGTCCACTGCTCGGCCGACGAACACCGACCATGAGCGCTCTTCTCCCTCCCCGAACACACAACCTCTGCGGATGTGGCATCCGCGAAGCTCTCCGCTGGGAGCTTGATCAGTCGGCCGTCGTACCGCGTGCCACGAACCCCACGTCGACGAACAGCCGGAGCGCCCCGGTCAGAGGCGGCGGGCCTGCAGGATGCGGCTGAGGACGAAGGAGTTCGAGCGGAGCTGGTTGCGGGCGTAGGCGATCAGGGCGGAGTCCTCGGCGGCGTTCTCGGCGGCGGCGAGGAAGTCCTCGTCGCCGGCGCCGAGGGGGTACATCGCCCGGATGGTGAGGCCCTGGTTGAGCAGGCCGCCCTTGAGCGTGCGCAGCTCCTCGAGGTAGCGGTAGGTGTAGGGGGCGAGCAGCTCGGCCTGCCCGGGACGCCAGAACGTCGAGCCGAGCACGAGCGTCTCCCGGCTCGCGGGTACCGCGTAGTCGACGAAGAACGCCCGCCACACCTCCTCCTTGGCCTCGACGTCGGGACGGGCGGCGAGCACCGCGAGCCGACGCATCGCGGCGTCGGGGTCGGGGTCGGACTCGAGGAGCCGGCGCACGGCGTCCTCGTCGTAGTCGCCGAGCTCGGCGCGGCGCACCGCCATCCGCCACGCCAGGTCGAGGTCGGTCGCCTCCGCGGCGGCCGCCTCGAGCACGGCCCAGTGCGCGGCGGCGGAGGCTGACGCGGCCAGGGTGCGCAGCGCCGCCTGCCGGGCGTCGGGCAGGTCCACGAGGCCGACGACCGCGTCGGCCAGCGCGGCCAGGAGCGCGGGCGACTCGGCGGCCGGCGCCCACCGGTCGGCGACCTGCAGCGCTTGGGCGAGGAACGGCTCGATGAGCGCGGGGCTCGTCTCCGACGCCAGCGCCCGGGTCAGCGCGGCCGACACGTCGCGAGGGGCGACGTCGCCGAGCAGCAGCAGCTGGCCGGCGGTCGCCGCGACGAGGGCCCGGTCGAGCGGGTCCTCGAGCTGGTGGATGCGCTCGAGCATCAGGCGCAGGGACGTGTCGTCGGGCTTGACGGCGGCGAACGTGAAGTCGCCGGCGTTGACCAGGCGGAGGTCGCCGCCGGGGAGATCGACGGGCGTGCGCGGGCCGGTGACCTCGTGGGAGGAGCGACCGGCCGGCACGAGCGTGTCGCCCGAGGCGTCGAAGACGGCGATGTCGAGGTGGTGCGGCCGGGGGTCCTGGGTGCCGGGTGCCTGCACCACCAGCTCGCTGTCGGCCAGCGTGATGACGTCGGTGCCCGCCTCGTCGAGCCACGCCCGGGTCCAGGCGGACAGGTCGCGGCCCGAGGCCCGCGCGTAGCAGTCCATCAGGTCGTCGAGGCGGGTGTTGGAGAAGGCGTAGCGGCTGAAGTAGTCGCGCAGGCCCTCCACGAAGGCGTCCTCGCCGATGTAGGCGACGAGCTGGTGCAGGACGCTCTGGCCCTTGACGTAGGTGATGGCGTCGAAGTTGGACATCGCCGACGCCACGTCGGGCACGGCACCGCGGATCGGGTGGCTGGCCGGGCTCATGTCCATCTCGTAGGCGGTGCGCTTGGAGGCAGCGAGGAACGTGGCCCACTGCTCGGTGAACTCGCTGGCCGCGGCCATCCCCCAGTTGGCCGCCCAGGACGCGAAGGCCTCGTTGAGCCAGAGGTCGTCCCACCACTGCATGGTCACGAGGTCGCCGAACCACATGTGGGCCATCTCGTGAAAGATGAACTCCGCGCGCACCGCACGCTGCGCGTGGGTCGGGGGAGTGCGGAAGAGCTGGCCGTCGCCGTAGGTCACGCACCCCCAGTTCTCCATCGCGCCGCCCAGGTTGGGGACGAAGACCTGGTCGTAGCGCTCCTGTGGGAACGGGTAGCCGAAGCGCTCGCCGAAGAAGGCCAGGCCCTGGCGGGTGAGGGTCACCATCTCGTCGAGGTCGCGCTCGAGGATCGGCACGAGCGACTGGCGGCAGTAGAACCCCAGGTCGTAGCCGTCGTGCTGGCGGCGCACCTCGTGGAACGGGCCGGCGTTGACCACCACGACGTACGTCGAGAGCCGGGGCGTGTCGGGGTAGGTCCACACGCGCGCGTCGCCGGTCTCCGCGTCCACCACCGACTCCGGGGCACCGTTGGAGGTGACCAGCCACGACGACGGAGCGGTGACCACGAACCGGTGCGGGGCCTTGAGGTCGGGCTGGTCGAAGCACGCCCACACCCGCCGGGCCTCGTCGGGCTCGAGGCTGGTCCAGACGTAGACCAGCTTGTCGGTGGGGTCGACCGTGCGCAGGACGCCCTCGCCGGTGTCGGTGTTGGTCGTGCTCGCCTCGACGACCAGCACGTTGTCGGCGGCCAGCGCGGGCAGCGGCAGCCGGCCGTCGGCGGCCGCGGACACGTCGATGTCGTGGCCGTTGAGGCTCGCTCGCGCCACGTCCATGGCGACGTCCACGAAGGTCGTGGCGCCGGGCTCGGAGCAGGTGAACGTGATGGTGCTCGTCGACCGCCAGACCTCGCCCTCCAGCAGGCCGGTCATGTCCACGTCGATGTCGTAGCGCTGGACCTCGAGGAGGTCGGACCGGGTCTGCGCTTCGTCCTTGGTGAGCGTCGCCAACGTCATGGGCCGAACCTACTCACCCACCCGTCGACGTCGCCGCCTGGGCTAGCGTCTGGCGCATGGGAGACCGGAACGGGGACGACGGACCGCAGGAGCTCGCCGACCGGCCGATGGCGTGGCCGGTGGTGTCGAGCCACTACCTGCACCGCGACGACTGGGTGGTGGCGCTGCGCGAGGACATGATCACCCGCCCGGGGCACTCCGAGGAGTTCAGCCGGATCAGCCTCGAGCACCCCGGTGCGGTCGTGGTGCTGGCGGTGGACGACGACGAGCGGGTGATGTGCCTGCGGCAGTACCGCCACACGAGCGGGCGGGAGTTCGTCGAGCTGCCGGCGGGACTGCGCGACGCGGGCGACGAGCCGGCCGTGGAGACCGCGAAGCGCGAGCTGCGCGAGGAGGTCGAGCTCGAGGCCGCCCACTGGCAGCAGCTGCTGAGCACGTTCTCCAGCGCCGGCATCAGCAACGAGGTGCACGACATCTTCCTGGCGCGCGGGCTCTCGCACGCCCCGCGAGGCGACTTCGCGATGGAGCACGAAGAGGCCGAGATGGAGCACTTCTGGGTGTCGATGGCCGATCTCCTCGACGCCGTCCTCGACGGCCGCGTGCGGCAGGGCCCGCTGGTCCAGGCGGTGCTCGCCTACGACGTGCTGAAGCGTCGGGGAGTCCTGACGGCCCCGTAGGCCGCCCCGGGAGTAGTCTCGCCCACGCTGTGAGGCGGCCCACGCCGTGAGGCCCCGGATCCCGGAGGAGCAAGGCATGAAGGTCGGCGTCCCCAAGGAAGTCAAGAACCGCGAGTATCGCGTGGCTCTGACCCCCATCGGTGTCCACGAGCTGGTCCAGCACGGTCACGAGGTGATGATCGAGCGGGGCGCCGGGAGCGGCTCGCAGGTCCCCGACGAGGAGTACGTCGCCGCGGGGGCGCGGATGCTCGAGACGGCCGACGACGTGTGGGGCGCCGCCGACATGGTGCTCAAGGTCAAGGAGCCGGTCGCCGAGGAGTACGCGCGGATGCGCGACGGCCAGACCCTCTTCACCTACCTCCACCTGGCCGCCGACAAGCCGCTGACCGAGGAGCTGCTGCAGCGCCGGGTGACGGCCATCGCCTACGAGACGGTCCAGCTGCCCTCAGGTGGGCTGCCGCTGCTCTACCCGATGTCGGAGGTCGCCGGCTGCCTCGCGCCGCAGGTCGGCGCGCACGCGCTGCTGAAGGCCAACGGCGGTCGCGGGGTGCTGATGGGCGGCGTGGGCGGGGTCGCCAACGCGAAGGTCGTGATCATCGGCGCGGGCGTCTCGGGGCAGAACGCCGCCAACATCGCGCTCGGGATGGGCGCGGACGTGACGCTGCTCGACACCGACCTCGACAAGCTGCGGATGTCGTTCTGGCGCTACAACAACCGGGTGCACGGCCTGGCGTCGTCCAAGCTGGCGATCGAGCAGCAGGTGATGGAGGCCGACATGGTCATCGGCGCGGTGCTGATCCCCGGTGCGGCGGCGCCGAAGCTGGTCAGCAACGACCTGGTGGCGCGGATGAAGCCCGGCTCGGTGCTGGTCGACATCGCGATCGACCAGGGCGGCTGCTTCGAGGACTCGCACGCCACGACGCACGACGACCCGACCTACGAGGTGCACGACTCGGTGTTCTACTGCGTGGCCAACATGCCGGGCGCGGTGCCCAACACCTCGACGTACGCGCTCACCAACGCGACGCTGCCCTACGCGGTGGCGCTGGCCGACAAGGGGTGGGAGCGGGCGCTGCGCGAGGACGCGAGCCTCGTCCACGGCCTCAACACCCACGCCGGGAAGCTCACCAACGCACCGGTCGGCGACGCCGTCGGCATCGAGTCGGTGGCACCGGAGACAGTCCTCGGGTGAGCCCCGGGGCGCCGCTGGGCCGCGCGGTCCGCACCTACCTCGACCACCTCGCGGTCGAGCGCGGGCTGGCGGCCAACACGCTCAGCTCCTACCGGCGCGACCTGAGCCGCTACGTCGAGTTCCTCGCCGGCCAGGGCATCGAGGAGCTCGACGCGGTCACCGAGGCGACCGTCGTCGCGTTCCTGGTCGGCCTGCGCGAGGGCAGCGACACCCACCCCCCGCTGGGCGCGTCGTCCGCGGCGCGCACCGTGGTCGCCGTGCGCGGCTTCCACAAGTTCGCCGTCTCCGACGGTCTCGCCGCTGGCGACCCGGCGGCGGCGGTCAAGCCGCCGACCCCGGCCAAGCGGCTGCCCAAGGCGCTCCCGCTGTCGGACGTCGAGGCCATCCTCGAGGCGGCCGGGGCGCCCGGCACGGCGCTGGCCCTGCGCGACCGCGCGCTCCTCGAGCTGCTCTACGGCACCGGTGCCCGCATCTCCGAGGCGGTCGGGCTCGACGTGGACGACCTCGACCAGCACGACGGCACGGTGCTGCTGCGCGGCAAGGGCGGCAAGGAGCGGCTGGTGCCGGTCGGCGGCTACGCCCGAGAGGCCGTGGCCGCCTACCTCACGCGCGCGCGCCCGGAGCTGGTCGGCACCGGCAAGGGCGGCCCGGCGATGTTCCTCAACTCCCGCGGCGGTCGCCTGTCGCGGCAGAGCGCCTGGGCGGTGCTGGTGAAGGCCGCCGAGCGGGCGGGCGTCACCGCCTCGGTGTCGCCGCACACCCTGCGGCACTCGTTCGCGACGCACCTGCTCGACGGCGGCGCCGACGTCCGCGTGGTGCAGGAGCTCCTGGGCCACGCGTCCGTCACCACGACGCAGGTCTACACGCTGGTCACCGTCGACAACCTGCGTGAGGTCTTCGCGACCGCCCACCCGCGAGCGCGCGAGTGACCACGGGGGAGCGCGTCCGGCTGCGGCTGCTCGGGGCGCCGTCGTGGGACGACGCCCCTGTCGTGGGGGCCCGCCCGCAGGCGCTGCTGGCCGCGCTGGTGCTCGAGCCGCGCGGCCTGAGCGTGGCGCAGCTCGTCGACCAGGTCTGGGAGGACGACCCGCCCGCCGCCCCCGGCAAGGCGCTCCAGGTCATCGTCTCGCGGCTGCGGGCCGCGACGGCGCCGGAGGTCGTCGAGCTGACCGAGACCGGCTACCGGCTCGGCGTCGACGCCGCTGAGGTGGACGTGCTGGCACTGGGTCTCGCGGTCGCGGAGGCGCGGGAGGCCCTCCGCGCCGGTGACGCGGTGCGGGCGGCTGAGCTGGCCGAGTGGTCGCGGGCGTGGCCCGAGCCCGCGACCGACGACGCGCCCGGACCACTGGCCCGGCTCAGGTCCCTGGCAGCCCGGACGCTCGACGCCGCCGACGACCTCCTGGGACGGGCCCTGGCCCGCCAGGGCCGCCACGCGGAGGCGGTGCCGCTGCTGGAGGCGGCCGCCGCTCGGTGGACCGACGAGTCCGGCGTGCTGGTCGACCTGCTCCGCAGCATCGCGGCCGTCGGTGGGCCTGCGGTCGCGCTCGGCCGCTACGAGGACTACCGCCGCGACCTCGCCGAACGCCTCGGCGTCGACCCCGCGCCCGAGCTGCAGCGGCTGCACCGCGAGCTGCTGGCCGCCGACGACCCGGTGCGCACCGGGCTGAGGTACGACGGCGCCGGGCTCCTGGGCCGCGAGCAGGACCTGGCCCGGCTGCGCTCGGCGCTGGCGGCGTCGCGGCTGGTCACGGTGCTCGGTCCCGGGGGCATCGGCAAGACCAGCATCGCGCAGGTGCTGGCCCGCGAGTCCGTGCTGCCCCACGTGCACGTCGTCGAGCTCGTCGGCGTGGGCGCCGGCGACGACGTCGTGGTCGCGGTCGGCGCGGCGCTCGGCGTGCGCGGGTCGGTGACGACCCGCCTCGCGCTCACGCCGGCCGAGCAGGCCGACGTCCGCAGCCGCTTGGCGCAGGAGCTCGACTCCGGGCCGACGCTGCTCGTGCTCGACAACTGCGAGCACGTGCTCGAGCCCGTCGCGTCCCTCGTGGCGTTCCTGCTGGCGACGACCCGTGACCTCCAGGTGCTCGCCACGAGCCGCGCCCCGCTGCGGCTGGCCGCCGAGCGCGTCGTGCCGCTGACCCAGCTCTCGCCCGAGGACGCCCGCGAGCTGTTCGTGCGGCGCGCGTCGGCCACCCGGCCCGACGCGCTGCTCGACCCGGCGACCGTCGGCGCCGTGGTCGACCGGCTCGACGGGCTCCCGCTCGCCGTCGAGCTCGCCGCCGCGCGGGTCCGCACCATGACCGTGCCAGAGGTGGCCGCGGCGCTCGACGACCGCCTGACCGCGCTGAGCAGCCGGGAGCGGAGCACCCCCGACCGACACCGCACGCTAGCGGCGGTGATCGGCTGGTCGTGGGACCTCCTCACGGCCGCGGAGCAGCGGGCACTGGCGTGGCTGTCGGTGTTCCAGGACGGGTTCGACCGCGCGGCGGCGACGGCCGTCCTCGGCCGTGACGGCTCCGACCTCGTCGACGCGCTGGTGGAGCAGTCGATGCTCGTCCTCGTCGACGACGGCGAGACCGCGCGACTCCGGCCGCTCGAGACGATACGTGAGTACGCCGCCGCCGAGCTGGCCCGGCGCGGCGAGACCCCCGAGGCCCTGGACGCGCTGCACGGATGGGCCGCCCACCTCGCCGCACGGTGTCGCGACCTCGTCGTCTCCGACGAGCAGGTCGCGCAGGTCGACCTCCTCGTGCGGGAGCAGAACAACCTCACCGACGTGCTGCGCCGGGCCCTGACCATCGGCGACCGCCCTCTCGTGGCCCGGATGGTCGCGCTGCTGGGCAGCCTGTGGACCATCACCGGCGACCAGCCGAAGATCTTCGCCGTCTGCGACGCGGCCGTCGAGGTGCTGTCGGGCTGGGACGTCCCCGACGAGGCGCGCCACGACGCCCTCGAGGCGGCGGGCGTGCTGCTGGTCCACGTGACGTGGGTCCCCGGCGTGGAGGTGGGCGGGCTCGGCGACCTGCTGACCCGCGGGGAGCCGCCCGCGGGCGCGTGGGGGCTGATCGGCCGCACCGTGCTGCAGGTCGACGAGGACACGCCCGCCCGGCTCGCGCGCGTCGCGGCGGAGCAGACCGGGGCCGGCCTCGCCGGCGCGCTGCTGATGTGGGCGAGCATCGTCGCGGAGAACGCCGGCGACGTCGACGCCGCGCGCGCGTACGCCGAGCAGGCGCTGCGGCACCGGCTCTCGGTCTTCCTGCGGGCGTCCGTGCACGCCGAGCTCAGCCAGCTCGCGATGACCGCGGGCGAGCACCATGAGGCCGCGCGGCACGCCGCCGTCGCGTGGCCGCTGCTCGAGCAGATCCACTCCGTCACCGACTCCTACAGCCTCCAGGTCGCCACCGCCCTGTCACCGCTGCTGGACGGCGACGTCGCGGGGGCCGTCGCGGTCCTCGACGCCGTCGGACCACCGGGTGGCGCGGCCGCGCAGATCGGTGCCCGGGTGGCGTGGCAGGCCGCCCAGGCCGAGGTCGCCCTCGCCCGGGGTGACGGCGCCGAGGGGATCCGGCGCTACGACGCGCTCGTCGACATGGTCGTCGACGCGGACAGCGGGCCGGCCGTGTCGCCGTGGGCGCCGATGATCTCCGCGGCCGCACTGGTCTGCCGTGCGCGTCACGGCACCGGGGCCGCGGACCCCGTGGCCGACGAGCTGCGCGACCGGGTCGTCGGACCGGGAGGCCGGACCCCACCGGGCACGCTGTGGTTCACCGACCTGCCGCTCAACGGCGTCCTGCTCATCGCGCTCGGCGCGTGGGTGGTCCGCTGGGGTCCGCCCGACCAGCGCTCGGACGGCATGTTCCTGCTCGCCGTGGCGCACCGATGGGCCTACAACCGCAGCGTGCCGGTGATGGCGTGGGAGTCGATGGTCGCCGTCGCCGACGCCGCGGAGCCCGGGCGGCTCGGCCGCCTCGTCGGCGAGCTGGCCGACCGCCCGGGACCGGAGCTCGTGCCCGAGGCGGCCGCAGCCGTCGACCGGCTGCGGCGCGCCTGGGCGGGCGGGGTCACGTCCTCCGGCTGAACGCCCGCACGGCCAGCGGGGCGAACACCGCGATCAGCACGGCGCAGCCCAGCAGCGCCCAGGCGACGTCGGTGGTGACGGCGCCCTCGTTGGCCAGGTCGCGGATCGCGCTGATCACCAGCGACACCGGGTTGACCTCGGCGAACGCGCGCAGCGGCCCGGGCATCGTCTCGGTGGGCACGAACGCGTTGGACAGGAACGTCAGCGGGAACATCACCAGCAGCGAGATGCCCTGCACGCCCTGGGCGTTGCGGCCGAGGATCCCGAAGAGCGTGAAGATCCACGCGAGCGACCAGCCGGCCAGCATCGCGAGCAGCACCGCGCCCGCGACCCCGGCGACGCCGCCGCCGGGCCGGTAGCCGATGGCGATGCCGACCCCGAAGGTCAGCACCGAGGCGATGAAGTAGCGCACCAGGTCGGCCACCATCGGCCCCGCCAGCGGTGCGATGCGCGAGATCGGCAGCACCCTGAACCGGTCGAACACCCCGGTGTCCATGTCGGTGCGCAGCTGGACCCCGGTGGCCACGCACGCGGTCAGCACGGTCTGCCCGATCAGCCCCGGAATGATGAGCGGGAGATAGCTGTCGACGTCGCCGGAGATGGCGCCGCCGAAGATGTAGGCGAACATCGCGGTGAAGACCAGCGGCTGGATGGTGACGTCGAACATCACCTCGAGGCTGCGCTGCATCTTCTTGGTCGCCCGCCACGCGAGGGTCATGGTCTGGCTGATCGTGTCGGCCACGCCGACGCGCTCCGTGGTGGGACCCGTGGTGGGGCCTGCGGTGGGCTCGGGCAGGGTCGCGGTGCTCATCGGGCGGTCTCCATCTTGTCGGTCTTGTCGGTCTCGTCGGTCTCGTCGGTCCCGTCGCCGCGCTCGTCCTGCTCGCCCGCCGGGGTGTCGTGGGTGTCGTGGCCGGTGAGGGCGAGGAACACCTCGTCGAGCGAGGGCTTCTGCACGGTCACCGACTCGATGGCGACCCCGCGGTCGCGGAGCGAGACGAGGACGTCGACGCTCTGGTCGGTGCGGGCCAGGGGCACGTTGACCCGCCGGGACTCCGGGGTGAGCACGGCCTCCTCGCCGAGCAGGCGGAGGGTCTCCTCGGCGACGACCGCGAGGTCGGCGTGGTCGGCGAGCTGCAGCTGCAGGGTGGACTGGCCCACCGACGACTTCAGCTCGTCGGAGGTGCCCTCGGCGACCTTGCGCCCGCGGTCGATCACCGCGATGCGATCGGCCAGCTGGTCGGCCTCGTCGAGGTACTGCGTGGTCAGCAGCACGGTGCAGCCCTCGCGCACCAGGTCGCGGACGGTGTCCCACACCTGGCCGCGGGTGCGCGGGTCCAGGCCGGTGGTCGGCTCGTCGAGGAAGATCACCGGCGGCCGGGTCAGCAGGCTCGCCGCCAGGTCGAGGCGGCGGCGCATGCCGCCTGAGAAGGCCGAGATCGGCTTGCTCGCGGCCTCGACGAGGTCGAACTGCTCGAGCAGCTCGGCCCCGCGGGCGCGGGCCTCGGTGCGCCCGAGACCCTGCAGCCGGGCGAAGAGCCAGAGGTTCTCGGTGGCGGTGAGGTTCTCGTCCACCGAGGCGAACTGGCCGGTGACGCCCAGCGTGCGGCGCACGGCGTGGGGTGCGGTGCGTACGTCGTGGCCCAGGATGCTCGCCTCGCCCTCGTCGATCGTCAGCAAGGTCGCGAGCATCCGCATCATGGTCGTCTTGCCGGCGCCGTTGGGGCCCAGCACGCCGAACACCTCGCCGCGCTGCACCCGGAGGTCGATGCCGTCGACCGCGCGCTGGTCGCCGAACCGCTTGACGAGGCCGGTGGCGGAGACGGCGGGTCCCGGCGCGGAGCGGGAGTCATGTGGTGTGGTCATGACGGCCACGATCGACGCGCGCGGTTTCACGGCGGTTGCATGTCGGCCGCGCCCACGAAACCGGCACCGGGCGCGCGCCCCCGCGAGCGTCGACGCGTGCGCGGATGGTTGGATCGAGACATGCCGGACCCAGTGCGCCTCGACACCCGGGTCCCCACGGGCGCCGACCCGGACACGGTCTACGACGCCTTCACGGGCTGGGTCGCCGACCGTGGGCTGGAGCTCTACCCCCACCAGGACGAGGCGGTCATCGAGGTCCTCGACGGCAACCACGTCATCCTCGCGACCCCGACGGGGTCGGGGAAGTCGCTGGTGGCGATCGGCGCCCACCTGGCGGCGCTCGCGCGCGACGAGGTGAGCTTCTACACCGCGCCGATCAAGGCGCTCGTCAGCGAGAAGTTCTTCGCGCTCATCGAGGTGTTCGGCGCCGACAACGTCGGGATGCTGACCGGGGACGCCGCGGTCAACCCCGACGCGCCCATCATCTGCTGCACCGCGGAGGTGCTCGCCAACATCGCGCTGCGCGAGGGACGCTCGGCCGATGTCGGCCTCGTGGTGATGGACGAGTTCCACTTCTACTCCGAGCACGACCGGGGCTGGGCGTGGCAGGTGCCGCTGCTCGAGCTGGTCGACGCGCAGTTCCTGCTGATGTCGGCGACGCTGGGCGACGTCTCGTTCTTCGTCGAGGACCTCCAGCGGCGCACGGGGCGCGACACCGCGGTCGTCGACGACGCCGAGCGGCCGGTGCCGCTGAGCTTCCGGTGGTCGATGGAGCCGCTCGACGACACCCTCGAGGAGCTCGTCGTCACCGGCCAGGACCCGGTCTACGTCGTCCACTTCACGCAGGCGGCCGCCGTGGAGCACGCGACCAACCTGCTGCGGCGACCGCTGAAGAAGGTGGACAAGGACGCCATCGCCGAGCGCATCGGCGCCTTCCGGTTCGGGGCGGGCTTCGGCAAGACGCTATCGCGGATGGTGCGCAACGGCATCGGGGTGCACCACGCCGGCATGCTGCCGAAGTACCGCCGCCTGGTGGAGACGCTCGCCCAGGCCGGGCTGCTGCGCGTCATCTGCGGCACCGACACGCTCGGCGTCGGGATCAACGTGCCGATCCGCACCGTGCTGTTCACCGGCCTGGCGAAGTTCGACGGCAACCGGCAGCGGGTGCTCCGCACGCGCGAGTTCCAGCAGATCGCCGGCCGCGCCGGGCGGGCGGGCTACGACACCGCCGGCCACGTCGTCGTCCAGGCTCCCGAGCACGTCATCGAGAACGAGCAGGCCAAGGCCAAGTCGGCCGCACGCGTCGCCGCCGGCAAGAAGAAGTCGAAGGCGCAGCTCAAGAAGCCGCCCGAGGGCACGGTCGTGTGGACCGAGCAGACCTTCGACAAGCTGGTGGCCGGGGTGCCGGAGCGGCTGACCAGCCGGATGAAGGTCGACAACTCGATGCTGATCAACGTCCTGACCCGCGAGGAGGACGCGTTCTCGGTGCTCCGGCGGCTCCTCACCGACAACCACGAGGACCGTCGCGGGCAGCTGCGCCTGGCCCGGCGGGCCCTGCGCCTGTCGCGCTCGCTCGTGCGTACGGGGATCGTGACCCGCCTCGACGAGCCCGACGAGCACGGCCGGCGTCACGTGCTCACCGTCGACCTCCCCGACGACTTCGCGCTCAACCAGCCGCTCGCCCACTTCGCGCTGGCCGCCTTCGACGTGCTCGACCCCGAGTCCGAGACCTACGGCCTCGACGTGGTGTCGGTGGTGGAGGCCGTCCTGGAGGCACCGCGCCAGATCCTGATGGCCCAGCAGCACGCCGCCCGCGGCGAGGCCATCGGGGAGATGAAGGCCGACGGCCTGGAGTACGACGAGCGGATGGCGCTGCTGGAGGAGATCACCTGGCCCCAGCCGCTGCGCGAGCTCCTCGAGGCCCTCTACGAGACCTACCGGCAGACCCACCCGTGGCTGCCCGACGACGCACTCGGCCCCAAGTCGATCGTCCGGGAGATGTGGGAGCAGGGGATGGGGTTCACCGACTTCGTCGGTCGCTACCAGCTCGCCCGCTCCGAGGGACTCGTGCTGCGCTACCTCACCGACGCCTACCGGACGCTGCGGCAGACCGTGCCCGAGTCGCACCGCGCCCCCGAGGTGGAGGACGTCATCGAGTGGCTCGGCGAGACCGTGCGCCAGACCGACTCCTCGCTGCTCGACGAGTGGGAGGCGCTGGCCGACCCCGACCACGCCTCCTCGTCCGTCGCGCACCACGAGCCGCCGCCCCCGCCGCGCCCCCTCTCGCGCCAGGAGCGGCCGTTCCGGGTGATGGTGCGCAACGCGATGTGGGCGCGGGTGGACGCGGTCTCCCGCGACGACCTCGACGGTCTCGTACGCCTCGAGCGCGCCGCCGCCGACCGCACCGACCCGCCGCGCGAGGTGGTCGTCGGCCGGTCGGCGTGGGACGCCGCACTGGAGGACTACTACGCCGAGCACGACCGGGTCCTCACCGATGGCGACGCGCGCGGTCCGGACCTGCTGGTCGTGGGGGAGGAGCGCGTCGGCGAGCCCGTCGGCGCCGAGGAGGGCACCACGGCCCGGGTCCGCGACGTACGCCAGACCATCCACGACCCCGAGGGGCACCACGACTGGGTGATCGAGGCGAGGGTGGACTGCGACGCCACCGACAGCGCCGGCGAGCTGGTGATCGCGACCGTGGCGATGAGGCGGCTGTGAGTCCGTCCCCGTGGGCCGCGTAGAGTCCCGCGCGGTGCAGGCCGGGACCGTCTCGGAACTGGTGCGACAACTGTCGACGTGTCGACAAAGTCGCGGGCGTGCGACGTGGTCCAATCGAGCGGTAGGCCCGATGCACGACCCAGCCACGACGAGGCACGAGGAGCAGACATGAGCGGTGCGGGATTCCCCGGTCACGACACGGGCAGCAGTGCCCCGCAGATGCCGCCCCTCGTGCGGACGCCGGTGCCGCACCAGACAGCCCAGCCAGGCCCGACCCCGCGAGACGAGCAGCCCGTGACCCAGCCGATCCCCTTCGAGCGCCCGATCGAGTCGCCCACCGCGACCCTCCAGGCGGAGGAGCCGCTCGGGCCCACCGGTCGCCCGATGCCGGTCTTCCCCGAGCCCCCGGCCCTCACCGAGCACGGCGGCGCCCGCGTCGTCTCGATGTGCAACCAGAAGGGCGGGGTCGGCAAGACCACCACCACGATCAACCTCGGCGCGTCGCTGGCCGAGCTCGGGCGCCGGGTGCTGCTCGTCGACTTCGACCCCCAGGGCTCGCTGTCGGTGGGTCTGGGCCTCAACCCGCACGAGATGGACTTCACCATCTACAACCTGCTGATGGACCGCGAGGTGTCCCTCGACGAGGTCGTCGTGCCCTCCGGCATCGAGGGCATGGACCTGCTGCCGTCCAACATCGACCTGTCCGCGGCCGAGGTGCAGCTGGTGCACGAGGTCGCACGCGAGCAGACCCTGCAGCGCGTGCTCGCCCCCGCGCTCGAGCACTACGACGTCATCCTCATCGACTGCCAGCCCTCGCTCGGGCTGCTCACGGTCAACGCCCTCACCGCCTCCGACGGCGTCATCGTGCCGCTGGAGTGCGAGTACTTCGCGCTGCGCGGCGTCGCGCTGCTCAAGACCACGATCGACAAGGTGCGCGAGCGGCTCAACCCCAAGCTGGAGATCGAGGGGGTGCTCGGCACCATGTTCGACGGGCGCACGCTCCACAGCCGCGAGGTGATGGAGCGCCTGGTCTCGGCGTGGGGCGACAAGGTCTTCCACACCGTCATCCGTCGCACCGTGAAGTTCTCCGACGCCACCGTCGCGGGGGAGCCCATCACGTCCTACGCGTCGTCGTCGACGGGCGCCGACGCCTACCGCCAGCTGGCGAAGGAGGTGCTGTCCCGGTGGCCCGCCGAGTGAGCATGCCGGCCGCGGACGACCTGTTCCGGCCGACCGCCGACCCCGTCGACGCCGCGGGGGCCGAGGCCGACACCCGGCCGCGGCGGGTGCGTGCCGTCGCCGACGAGGCCGAGCCGGCCGGGCCGCGCAAGCCCAGCGGGCGCGTACGCCACGACGAGAAGATGACGGTCTACGTCACCTCCGACGAGCTCCTCGACATCGAGCACGCCCGGCTCACGCTCCGCCGCGAGCACGGCCTCGCCGTCGACCGGGGCCGCCTGGTGCGCGAGGCGCTCGCGCTGGTGCTCGCCGACCTCGAGGGCCAGGGGGCCGACAGCGCGCTGGTGCAGCGGCTGCTGGCCGAGTGAGCGCCGCCCGCCCTGCTGCTCCGGGCGCCGCGCCCGCCGACTCGCTCGAGCCGGGCAGCGAGGCCCCGGCGTTCGCCGTCCGCCTGGACAACTTCGAGGGACCCTTCGACCTGCTGCTCGGGCTGATCGCCAAGCACAAGCTCGACATCACCGAGGTCGCCCTCTCCCAGGTCACCGACGAGTTCATCGCCCACGTCAAGACCCTCGGCGAGCAGTGGGACCTCGAGCAGACCACGTCGTTCCTGGTGGTCGCCGCCACGCTGCTCGACCTCAAGGCGGCCCGGCTGCTGCCGCAGGGCGACGTGGAGGACGAGGAGGACCTCGCGCTGCTCGAGGCGCGCGACCTGCTCTTCGCCCGGCTCATGCAGTATCGGGCGTTCAAGCAGGTGGCCACGGTCATGGAGGACCGGCTGGCCTCGGAGTCGCGCCGCCACCCGCGCGCGGTCGGCCTGGAGGAGCGCTTCGCCACCCTGCTGCCCGACGTGCTGATCGGCATCGGGCTCGAGGAGTTCGCCCGGCTGGCGGCGCGGGCGATGGAGCCCAAGCCGGTGCTCGAGGTGTCGCTGCAGCACATCCACGCCGCCAAGGTCAGCGTGCGCGAGCAGGCCCAGCTGGTCGTCGACCGGCTGCGGCGCGGCGGCACGATGACGTTCCGCGCGCTCTGCGGCGACTCCCCGGACCGGCTCACGACGGTGGCCCGCTTCCTGTCGCTCCTGGAGCTGTTCCGCGAGGGCGCGGTGTCGTTCGACCAGGTCACCCCGCTCGGCGAGCTGACGGTGCGCTGGACGGGCGCCGAGGACGGCGACGTCGAGATCCACGACGAGTTCGACGGCGCCCCGTCGGACGACGATGATGTACCGCTGCCGGCTCCCGCCGGTGTGCGCGAGGAGGACCAGTGAGCGAGCAGCCCGACAGCAGCCCGGCCGAGGCGGGGGAGTCCGTCGACCAGGAGCTCGACGTCGAGACCCTCGCCGTCCCCGTCGCCGAGCTGCGTCCCGCGCTCGAGGCCATCCTGATGGTCTCCGACGAGCCGCTCGGCACGGTGCGGCTCGCCTCGGTGGTGGGGCACCCCGTCGAGGAGGTCGAGTCGGCGCTCGACGCTCTCGTCCGTGAGTACGCCGAGCAGGGCCGCGGCTTCGAGCTGCGGTCGGTGGCCGGCGGATGGCGCTTCTACTCGCGCCCGGAGTTCGCCGGCGTCGTCGAGGCGTTCGTCCTGGAGGGGCAGCAGGCGCGGCTGACCCGGGCCGCGCTGGAGACCCTGTCGGTGGTCGCCTACAAGCAGCCGGTGTCGCGGGCGCGGGTCTCCGCCATCCGCGGCGTCAACGTCGACGGCGTGATGCGCACCCTGCTCACCCGCGGACTGGTCGAGGAGGCCGGGCAGGACGAGCAGAGCGGCGCCAACCTCTACCGCACCACCTCCTACTTCCTCGAGCGCATCGGCATCACCTCCCTCGACGAGCTGCCCGAGCTCGCCCCCTACCTGCCCGACATGGACGACCTGGAGGACGAGCTCGCCAGCGTCGCCGGCCTCGACGCCGCGCCCGAGCCGACGCCGGAGCCGTCCCCCGAAACGTCCTCCGAGCCGTCGCCCGAGCCCGACGACTCTCCCGCCCGGCACCCCTCGCCCCACTCCGGGTCGGGCACCGAGCCCGACGGCGGGACGGAGGTCTCATGACCACCTCCCGCCCTCACTCCCGGCCCCACCCGCACCCCCACCGCTCGCCCAGGGACCCCGCATGAAGCCGCACGACGCGCCCGACAACGACCAGCCCGCCTCGCAGCGCCCCGAGACCGACGAGGACGGCCTCATCCGGCTGCAGAAGCTGCTCGCGAAGTCGGGGGTGGCCAGCCGCCGCAAGTGCGAGGAGCTGATGCTCGACGGCCTCGTCGAGGTCGACGGCGAGGTGGTCACCCGCCTCGGCACCAAGGTCGACCCCCGCACGGCGGTGATCCGCGTCGACGGCAAGCGGCTGCCGCCGATCAGCGACAAGGTCTACCTGGTGCTCAACAAGCCCCGGCGCGTCGTGTCGACGATGTCCGACCCCGAGGGCCGGCCGACGCTCGGCGACCTGGTGGCCGACCGGCCCGAGCGGCTCTTCCACGTGGGGCGCCTCGACACCGACACCGAGGGCCTGATCATCCTCACCAACGACGGCGACTTCGCCCAGCTGCTGGCGCACCCCTCCCACCAGGTCGACAAGACCTACGTCGCGGAGGTCGACGGCGAGGTGCACGTCCGCACCATCCGCGAGCTGCTCGCTGGCGTGACCCTCGACGACGGCCCGGTCACCGTCACCCACGCACGGGTGCTCGGCGGTGACCCGCGGCGCGAGGGCAGCAACCGTTCGATCGTGGAGCTCACCATCCACGAGGGCCGCAACCGCATCGTGCGGCGGCTGCTCGCACACCTCGGGCACCCGGTCCGCCGGCTCACCCGCACCCAGATCGGACCGCTGACCCTGGCGCGGCTGCGGCCGGGCGCGATGCGCGAGCTCACCGTGGCCGAGCTGGGCGAGCTGATGGACAGCGCGCAGCTCTGACTGGGTGTGTCCCTGTCGGCGACGTCAGCGACCGGATCCACCGATGAGCAACAAAGGGTTTGCCTACGGTTGGGGCGGCCGCGGAAACTCGGGCGATGCGAATCGCCCAGCCCTCGGCCACGCAGCTGGCTTCCGCGGCGACACTGAGCGTTCCTGCCGAGACCGGCCTCTCGGCCGACGAGGTGGCAACAGAGATCGCGGCGGGCCGTATCCGGCCCGAGTGGTCCGTCCTGGCGATCGACGAGTCTGGCGCGGTCATCGGGCGAGCGATGTGGTGGGGCCGGGACACGACCGTGCCGATCGCGTTGGACGTGTGGGACGTTCATGCGCAGGTGCCCGACCGCGGCAGCCTGGCCAGGGCTCTTCTCGATGCGGGACACGAGGCCCTGTCACGTCGAGGGGTGGCCGTCCCGCTGCCGCACACGATGCGACTGCCGAACGACTGGCGCGACCATGCGACCGTGGCCGCCGAGATGCACCTGAAGACTCGTGCCGCTGCTGCAGCGGGCATGACGCGGGTCAACGAGCGACTCCAGTTCCAGTGGGACGCGGATCGACCGTTGCCGCCAGCACTCGGCTCGCTCGTGTTCGCGCCGGCCGACGACGACACGTTCGTACGACTGTTCGCCGCCGCTGCGGAGGGCTCGCTGGACGTCATGACCCGCCGCGAGCTCGAGTCCAGCAGCCCCGACGAGCTGGCCCGTGCCGAGATCGACTACTACCGAGCCTGCCCCGGGGAACGCTCCTGGTGGCACACGGCCGCCACGACTGACCGCACCGTCGTCGGTGTCGCCATCCCGTCAGCGACCCCGACGAACCGCAACGTCGGATACCTCGCCGTGCTCCCAGAGCACCGAGGTCGGGGGTACGTGGACGAGATCCTCGCGTTCATCACCCGCTTCCACGCCGAGCAGGGCGCCCCTCGCGTCACCGCGACCACGGATGCCGCCAACGCGCCCATGGTTGCGGCCTTCCGCCGCGCCGGCTTTCGTTGCACCGAGACGCGCATCGAGCTTGAGGCCCCCTGAAACGAGGGTCACGCACCCGGGCGCATGCCGCGATGAGGGCACGCGTCTGCCGATGAGCGGGACGTCCTGCGACACCGTGGATGGGTACGTTCTGGACCGTGGACTGGTCCGCAGGCCCCAGCAGGTCCCACCGCTCGTCGGTCAGGTCACTCGGGCTCGGGCACGGCATCCCCGGCACGGTGTCCACGCATCTCGCCCAGCCGATGGGCCACACCCAGTGAGACTCGGCGCCGCTAGGCTCACCGTGTGGCAGTGAGAGCAGTACGTGGTGCGACCCAGCTCGACGAGGACACCCGCGAGCACATGCTCGACCGGGTGGCCGAGCTGGTGACCGACGTGATGGAGGCCAATGGCCTCGAGGTCGACGACTTCATCTCGATCATCTTCACCGCGACCAGCGACCTCACCAGCGAGTTCCCGGCCTATGCCGCGCGCCAGCTCGGCTTCTCCGACGTCCCGCTGGTGTGCGCCCGCGAGCTGGAGATCGAGGGCTCGATGCCGCGGGTCGTGCGCCTGATGGCGCACGTCGAGACCGACCTGCCGCGTGCCGAGATCACCCACGCCTACCTCCACGGTGCGGCGCACCTGCGTCGCGACCTGGCGCGGACCACCAGCCATGGCTGACGGCGACCTGCCGGCCCTGACCGGGCCGGTCGAGGTCGTCGGCGCCGGGCTCATCGGCACGTCGATCGCGCTCGTGTGCAGCCGGCTCGGGATCGAGGTGGCGCTGCGCGACACCTCCGAGGAGCACCTGCGCACCGCCCACGGCCTCGGCGCCGGACGCCCGGCGACCGCTGCCGACCGTCCGCAGCTGGTCGTGGTGGCCGTGCCACCGGCCCTGGTCGGCGACGCCGTCGTCGAGGCGCTCCGCCGCACCGACGCCGTGGTCACCGACGTGGGCAGCGTGAAGGCGGCCCCGCTCGAGGCGGTCGCGGCCCGCGTCGGCCCCGCCGAGCTGGGGCGCTACGTCGGCTCCCACCCGATGGCCGGCAGCGAGCGCTCCGGCCCCCTGGCTGCCAGTGCCGCGCTCTTCGACGGCCGCCCGTGGGCGGTCACACCCCACCCCCACGCCCGACCGGAGGCGGTGGGGCTCGTCGAGGCGCTGGTGCTCGAGTGCGGTGCCGCGCCGCTGGTGATGGAGCCGGTCGAGCACGACCGCGCGGTCGCCCGGATCTCCCACCTGCCCCACCTCGCCGCGGTGCTGGTCGCCGGGCGGCTGGCCGCCGCCCCCGCCGAGCACCTCGCCCTGTCGGGCCAGGGAGTGCGCGACGTCACCCGGGTCGCCGCCAGCGACCCGGCGTTGTGGCAGCAGATCCTCGAGGCCAACTCCGAGGCGGTGCTCGACCTGCTGGCCGAGGTCCGCGCCGACCTCGACGCGCTGATGGCGGCGGTCGCCTCGGACGCCGACGACGACCTCGCCGACATCCTCACCCGCGGCAACGCCGGCACCGCCGCGATCCCGGGCAAGCACGGCGGCCCGGCGCGGCCGACCCGCTCGGTCTTCGTGGCCGTGCCCGACAACCCGGGCGAGCTGGCCCGTCTCTTCGGCGACGCCGGCGAGATCGGCGTCAACATCGAGGACGTCCGCATCGACCACGACCCGGCCCGACCGGTCGGCCTCACCGAGCTCGTGGTCGAGCGCGACAGCGCCGAGCGCCTGCTGGCCGCTCTCGAATCCCGCGGCTGGACGACCCACCGGTAGCCTTCTCGCCCGTGAGCAGCGCCAGCACCCTCCCCTCCAGGTCCCTCGTCATCGCCGTCGACGGCACCTCCGGATCCGGGAAGTCGAGCACGTCTCGCGGCGTGGCCCGACGTCTCGGCCTGCGCTACCTCGACACCGGCGCCATGTTCCGCGCGATGACCTGGTGGCTGCTGCGCGAAGGCGTCGACGTACGCGACCAGGCGGCGGTCGCGGCCGCCGCCGGGCGTCCCACCATCGAGTCCGGCACCGACCCGCTCGCCCCGACCATCACCGTCGACGGCACCGACGTCTCCGTCGAGATCCGCGGCGAGGACGTCACGGCCGCGGTCAGCCCGGTCAGTGCCGTGCCCGAGGTCCGGGCTCGCCTGCTCGAGCTCCAGCGCGAGGTGATCGGCGCGGGCGGCATCGTGGTCGAGGGACGTGACATCGGCTCGGTCGTCTGGCCGCAGGCCGAGGTCAAGGTCTACCTCAGCGCCGACCCCGACGCCCGGGCCCAGCGGCGCGCGGCCGAGCAGGGCGGCAGCGACGTCGCCAGCACCCAGCAGTCGCTGCTCGAGCGCGACCGCATCGACTCCGGTCGCGCCACCGCGCCGCTCACGGTGGCCGAGGGTGCCGTGCACGTCGACAGCACCCACCTGACGCTCGCCGAGGTCATCGACCGCATCGTCGAGCTGGCCGCGGAGGTCCGGCCCGCGTGACCCGCGCGGAGCTGCCGACCAGCGCGGAGGAGCACCCCGCGACCCGGGTGCTGCAGCGGGTGCGTCCCGTGGCGGCACGGCTGGTGCGGGCGCGGTGGCCCGCGACGGTGCACCACGCGGACCGGGTGCCGGCGTCGGGCGGCGTGATCCTGGCCGCCAACCACGTCGGGATCATCGACGGGCCGCTGCTCGCCACCTTCTCGCCGCGCCCCGTGCACGCCCTGACCAAGCGCGAGATGTTCGCGGGCCGGCTCGGGCGCTTCCTGCGCGCCTCCGGACAGATCCCGCTCGACCGGTTCCACGCCGATCCCGGCGCGATCCGAGCCTGCCTGCGGGTCGTGCGCGACGGGGGAGTGGCCGGCATCTTCCCCGAGGGCACCCGTGGCGACGGGGAGCTGCACCGCTTCCACCACGGTGCGGCCTACCTGGCCCTCGTCACCGGCGCCCCGGTGGTGCCGGTCACGATGATCGGCACCCGGCCGCCGGGCGGCGGCGCCAACGCGCTCCCCGGGCGCGGCGACACCATCGACATCGTGTTCGGGCAGGCGTGGCGGACGACACAGCAGCCGTGGCCGCGTACGCGGGAACAGGTGCGGGCCACCTCGGTGTTGCTCCGGGGGCACATGCTGTCCGAGCTGGCCGCCGCGCTCGCCGAGACGCGCCGATCCTTGCCCGGGCCCCTTCCTGCGGGACAATCCGAGGACGACCCCGACACCGGGCTCGTCGAGCCACCCAGAGAGCTGTGATCACCCATGACTGACTACGACGCCGACGTCGAGTCCGCGTCGACCCCGGGGTCCGTCCCCGGGACCGATGCCACCGGCCCGACCCCCGTCCTGGCCGTCGTCGGGCGACCCAACGTGGGCAAGTCCACCCTCGTCAACCGGATCATCGGTCGCCGCGAGGCCGTCGTGGAGGATCGTCCGGGCGTGACCCGCGACCGCGTCTCCTACGACGCCCACTGGAACGGGCGCGCCTTCACCGTCGTCGACACCGGCGGCTGGGACCCCGACGCCCGCGGCCTCGCCGAGCGCATCGCCGGGCAGGCCGAGGTGGCGGTGTCGCTGGCCGACGCCGTCCTCTTCGTCGTCGACGCGACCGTCGGCATCACCGACGCCGACGAGGCGGTCGTGCGGATCCTCCGCAAGTCGGGCAAGCCTGTCGTGCTCGCGGCCAACAAGGTCGACGACCAGCGCACCGAGGCCGAGGCCTACGGCCTGTGGAACCTCGGCCTGGGCGAGCCCTTCTCGGTCTCCGCGCTGCACGGGCGCGGGTCGGGCGACATGCTCGACGCGATCCTCGCGGCGCTGCCCGAGACCCCGGAGGAGGTCTTCGACGAGGTCGGCGGTCCCCGCCGCATCGCGATCGTCGGCAAGCCCAACGTCGGCAAGTCCTCGTTGCTCAACATGCTCGCCAAGGAGGACCGCGTCGTCGTCGACAACGTCGCCGGCACCACCGTCGACCCCGTCGACGAGCTGATCACCCTCGGCGACCGGACCTGGCGGTTCATCGACACCGCGGGCATCCGCAAGCGCGTCAACCAGGCGTCCGGCCACGAGTACTACGCCTCCCTGCGCACGACGACCGCCATCGACCGCGCCGAGGTGGCGGTGCTGGTGCTCGACGCCAGCCAGACGGTGTCCGAGCAGGACATGCGCATCATCCAGACGATCCGCGACGCCGGCCGGGCGATGGTCATCGCCTTCAACAAGTGGGACCTCGTCGACGAGGAGCGTCGCCACTACCTCGAGCGCGAGATCGAGCGCGACCTCGTGCAGGTGCGGTGGGCGCCACGCATCAACTTCACCGCCCGCACCGGCTGGCACGTCGACCGGCTGGTGCCGGCCATCGACAAGGCGCTCGAGGGCTGGGAGACGCGCATCGGCACCGGGGCGCTCAACACGTTCCTGGGCCGGCTCATCGCCGAGCACCCGCACCCCGTGCGCAGCGGCAAGCAGCCCAAGATCCTCTTCGCCACCCAGCCGTCGACCGCGCCGCCCACGTTCGTGCTGTTCACGAGCGGTCGGCTCGACGCAGCCTACGAGCGGTTCGTCGAGCGGCGCCTGCGCGAGGAGTTCGGCTTCGTCGGCACGCCGATCGTGATCAACCAGAAGCCGCGCGAGAAGCGCAAGCGCTGACGCCGGGTGCGGGTCAGGGGTCGAGCCCCTGCGCCCGCAGCCAGTCCATCGGGTCGACCGCGCCGTCGGGTGTCCGCACCTCCAGGTGCAGGTGCGGGCCGGTGGAGTTGCCGGTCGAGCCGACGCTGCCGATGACGTCCGCGACGTCGACCTGCTGGCCGGTCGAGACCGACGCCTCGCTCTGGTGGCAGTACCAGACCTCGGTGCCGTCGGGGAGGGTGAGGATCGTGCGCAGCCCGTAGGGCCCGGCGTCCGCCACCTCGGTGACCACGGCGGCGGCGACCGCGACGACCGGCTCCCCGGCGTACGCGCCGAAGTCCTGCCCGTCGTGCTGGGCCTCCCACAACGGGCCGGTCAGGCCGAAGCCGGCCGAGACGTCGTACGACGCCAGCGGGAGCACGGCCCGCACGGCGCCCGGGTCGCCGTGGTAGCCGTAGTCGGCCAGGACTGCGCGGCGTCCGACGAGGGCCCGGTCTCGCGCGTCGGCGCGTCGGTTGAGCGCCGTCAGGGTCTGCTCGCGCTCGGCGAGCTGGTCGGCCAGCGCGACGGCCTCGGCCAGCGCCTGCGCGTGCGCACCGTCCTCGTGGACGGCAGTCTCGGGTGCCGCGTACGCCCCGGGCGCGGTGAGGCCCAGCCCGACGAGTGCCGCGAGTGCGGCGATCGTCGGAGCAAGGCGTGGCAGTGCTGGCATCGGAACCCCCCACAGGTCGAGGGTCCATGCTCACCGCCGCCGGGGCACGCCGGTGGGGGTTCGGCGACAAATGGCCCAGTCGGGCCAGGCGCCGTGCCGCGAACGGGCGGGTCGATTCCGTGGCGGCCGAGGGGCTGCGGTAGTGTTCCCCACGCTTCGCAGGCTTCGCGCCGGAGGCACTCGGGCTGTGGCGCAGCTTGGTAGCGCACTTGACTGGGGGTCAAGGGGTCGCAGGTTCAAATCCTGTCAGCCCGACCGAGAAGTAGCCCCTGACCAGCGGAAACGCTGATCAGGGGCTACTTGCGTTTCGAGCCAAATCGCCTCGTGCCACGTTCATGTCCCGAAAACTCTGTCGCATGACCGGCTTTGCCTCGGTCTGGGGAGCCCTGCGGACGTTCGTTCCTGGAGTGGTCATCGGGCGTAGTCCGCAGGCTCACTCGCTCGGCGGGGTCGTCGTCTTCCGGCCGGCGAAGCTCTGCAGAAGGTGCGTCACGTCGGGCGCTGACCGGTCCCTTTCGATGTAGTACTCCTTGGTGATCACGGAGGAGGAGTGTCCTAGGACGCGGGCCGCGGTGTCGGGAGAGTGCGGCGACCTGATCGATCGTCCACAGCTCTCCGGCACCGCCGCCAGCCTGGCGAGGAACAGTTCTGGTGCGCGCGTGTGCCGCTCGCCGAGCGGGAGTGGCCCTATTTCCGCTGTCGTAGGTTCCCCATAGCGACGGCGTCGCACACGTCCCGCCAGGTCGAGTCACCTGATGCGGCCTTGTCGATCAGGAAGATCATCGCAAGTCCGTCCGTCCGTGCGCTCGCAGTGCTGGCACGGCCCCCGACGACGCAGCCAGTAGCAGTACGTGGCCACCCCCAACCCGACCGCCCAGAACAGCCAGATCAGGCTGGGGGCCCAGGTGCTCCAGTTCTCGGCTGAGAACCCGTCGTTGACCCGGGGGTTGAGGAACATGACCGACGCTGCGGGAATTGTCACCGTGACGGTGGCTGCCGGGATGACCGCCAGCATTACCGGGACTCTTCTGCGGGCGAGTCGCGGCACCCAGCTCGGGAACCGCTCTCCCCACGCGGCGATCAGTCCGTGCGTGAGCATCGCCCCTCCCGTCGAGACCAGCCCGAGCACCAGCCCGATGGCGAGCAGGCCGGGGGTCGCCGCGAGGCTGTCGTACAACGGGTCGGACAGGCCTAGCGGCCAGCCGAGGAACCAGGCGAGCCGGGTGATGTCGTACGGGACCGTCGACAGCACTGCCACCCAGACCCCTGCCCTGCCCCAGCGCAGTAACCGTTCGGTCGTGGGCTCTGGCCGGAGCCCACCGCGCCCGCAACGACTGCACGCCCCCTGGGTACGGCGGTAGTGGCCGAGCGTCGCTCCCGCCCACAGCAACCCTCCGACGAAGATCAGCAGCACGTTCACTCGGTGCCAATACAGGATGTCGCCGATGCCGTCCTGCGCGCCGGGGACTCCGGTGAAGGCGAACACCAGCATCGCCGGCCACATCACCAGCGTGGTGAGTGGCGTGTAGTCCGACATTACGCCGGCGAACAGCACGGCAGCGCCGGCGCCGTACCCGGTTGCGGCGCGACGCAGTGCCGGGCCGACGTGCTCTTGGAGCATGACGAAGCCGCTGGCGACGCCGACCACGCCGAGCACCAGGAACAGGGGGCCCATGACGTGCGGCGGCGCCCCCTCGAAGAGCGAGGCGCTCGAGCGGTCTTCGTGGACGGTCGCGAACGGGTACCACTGCCAGCCGGCCCACCACACTGCCCCGAATGTCGCGAACACCGCCGACCAGACGATGGCACCCCACGCGGTCCACCGAGGCCACTGGCGCCAGAGTCGACGAAAGGCCGCCGACCCGGACGTGGACGGCCGGGACGACTCGGACGCGTGGACCCTCGATGACGCGCCGTCTGTGTCGACGGAGGCGTCAACCGGCTCGAAGCAGGCATGGGTATCAGTCATGCACCCCACAGCACCACCGCGGCGCGGGAGCCGATTCCCCCGCGCGGGGGACAGCGCTCCCTCGCGTCGGGATTTCCGGGCTGGGGTCGGTCGGTCGGCGATCCGCCGCACGCACTCCCCCGTGCGAGGGAGCCGGTCGGGGGCAAGAACCTGAGACGATGGCCCGGTGAGCAGCCTGCGCCGAGCGGCGACCGCCGTGCTGGGACCGGGCGCCCTGCTCGGAGTGGCGTTCGTCATGCTCGGCGCGGCCCTGGCCCTGGCGTTCACGATGCTCGCGGCCCTTCTCGCCGCCGCGGTGGGCCAGGCCACTGCACTTGCGCAGCCGCTCGTCGTGACCATCGGCGTGCTGATCGGTTCGCTCCTGGTGCTGGCGGTGGGGGCCCTGCCCGCCGTACGACGGATCGAGGGCACCGCATCCGAGTCGATGCTCGCGGTGTCCTTCTTCGGCGGGCTCCCGCAGGCGTCCACCCAGTGGCACGACCGCTGGCGGAGCGTGGGCTGGCTGTGGGCGCACGTCCTGGCGGGAGCGGCCCTGGTCCTTTGGACGGGGCCGGTCCCGTTCCTGGCTTTCCAACAGAGCCCATGGTTGGTGCTCCCCTCAGTCCTTGCCGTTCCGGCGCTCGGGGCGTTGTTGGCGGCTGGGCTGCGCCGGCTGGCTCCTCTGCTGCTCGGACCGTCGCTCCGCGAGCGGGTGGACCGGTTGGAGCGGGAGGCGACGGAGCTGGGCGAGCGACACCGGATCGCCCGCGAGATCCACGACAGCGTCGGTCACGCGCTGAGCCTGGTGACCGTGCAGGCCGCTGCGGCAGCCCGGGTGCAGCACTCCGATCCCGGCTTCGTCGCCGAGGCGCTGGCGGCGATCGAGAGCGCCGCCCGACAGGCGGCGGGCGAGCTGGACCACGTGCTGGGGCTGCTGCGGGTGGAGGAGACGACGCGACGACCGACCCCGGACCTCGCTGACCTCGTCGACCTGGTCGATGCCGCCCGCCGCGCTGGCCTGGACGTGACCATGGAGGACCGGTCTGGCGACGCTGACGACGCCGTACCCCCGGTCGTCTCCCGGGAGCTCTACCGGGTGGCTCAGGAGGCCTTGTCCAACGTCCTGCGCCACGGTTCCGGACCGTGTCGGGTCCGCCTCGATCGGACTGGGGGTGCTCTCACTCTCGAGGTCACGAACACGTCCGCGCCCCCTCCCCGACGGATGGGGGACCGGCGCGGTCATGGCCTCCGAGGAATCCGGGAACGGGTCACGGCGATCGGCGGCCACGCGACCGCTGGCCCGACAGACGACGGCTGGCGCTTGCGCGTGGTGCTGCCCATCAGGACCGCACGATGACGCGGGTGCTGCTCGTTGACGACGAGCCCCTGGTGCGTCGCGGCATTACTGTCACGCTCTCGACGGAGGACGACCTCGACGTCGTGGGCGAGGCGGAGGACGGCGCCGAGGCGGTGTCCCAGGTCGGCCGGCTGCGCCCCGACGTCGTGCTGATGGACATCCGGATGCCCCGGGTCGACGGCATCACCGCCACCCGAACCATCACTGCAGGCAACCGGCCACCCGCAGTGATCGTGCTGACGACGTTCGAGAATGACGACCACGTCTACGACGCCCTGCTGGCGGGCGCCCGCGGCTACCTGCTCAAGCGCGCCCCTGCTAACGACGTCGTCGCGGCCGTACGCCTGGCCGTCCAACCGGACACCCTTCTGTTCCCCGCCAAGCTCCGCGAGCTGGTGCGGCAACGGTCGCGGCAACCGAGCGCGAGCGGTCCCGACCTGGCTCGCTTGTCGGCACGGGAGGAGGAGGTGCTGCGGGCGATGGCACGAGGCCTGTCCAACCCGGAGATCGCCGCGACGCTCCACCTCGGCGTGGAGACGGTGAAGACGCACGTGGCGGCCGTGCTGGCGAAACTAGGAGTCCGTGACCGGACGCAGGCGGTTATTCGCGCCTACGAGTCGGGCTTCGTCGTGCCTGACGATCTTTGCTGAAAACCACCTGAGACCGCGCGGGCTGGCGGACCGGCAGGTCCACCGCCGCACGGCCGGACCAGCGCGCAGATCGCTTGCGTGCGGGTCGCCCGTCCCGGCCGCGAGAGAGGTGTGCCCCACTCCACCGCGCGAGGCCGCTTGGGACGGCGACCCCCAGGAGAAACGTGCGCACCGAGCCAGCAGGTTCAAATCCTGTCAGCCCGACCGAGAGAAACAGGGCTCTGATCTGCAGAAACCGCAGGTCAGAGCCCTGTTTGCGTCCGCAATGGCCTTGGCCGTTTGACCACCTGGACCCCACGTTCAGGGTCATTTCAGGGCCAAGCTCGGCGTTCTGGGTTCCGCACGATCACACGTGGCCCGCAGTCAAGTGGGGCCGCGCAATCGCGCTGGTTTCCGCAGGTCGGCGCCGGCGGCATGCGGATGGCCCCGCCTTGGGGTCCAGTCGTCTCGTAGCCCCTCCAACAGGTGTGGCGGAAAAGAAGCAGGGCCCCGGCGCCATGTCGTGGCACCGGGGCCCTGCTGGGTGAGAGGAGAACTCCCCCGCGAATCTCCTCTCAGGCGGTGGGCGCGGCCCGCCGGTCCGTCCAGGAAGGAGGTTGTCTCGCCCGAGCCTTCGGAGAGATTCCCCGACGGCCGGTCGTGATGGCCGGTGTCAGTTGTTGATGGTCCCGGCGTCCACGGTGATGCTGGTGTTGGGGACGCACAGCGCCCAGACGGTCAGCGTGCTGGTCTGCTGCCCGTTGCCGAGGACGATCCAGCCGTCAAGGCGACCCGGACGCGGGGTGCCGGTGTCCCAGTTCATGCGACCGGGGAACGACGAGTTCACCACGAAGCCGTCGTCCTGCGTGTCCACGGTGCCGCCCTGCACGCCGCCCGCGATGGCCGTGTAGGTCTGGGAGACCGTCGGGTCGTCGTCACACGCCACGGTGGCCGATCCGCCACCGCCGTTGATGTAGGTCAGCGTGCGGTACTTCGCACCGACGAGCGCGTTGCCGGGGTCGCCCTTGGCACCGTCCTTGCCGTCCGCGCCCTTGGGGCCGACCGGACCGACCGGGCCGGGGACCCCCTTGGTGGAGGCGGTGAACTTCTCGACCGCGCCGGGGGCGATGTCCTTCACCTTGACCGAGCCGTCACGGATGTCCTTGCTGCCGATGAGGTCACCGGCGACTGCGCCGCCCGTGCCACCGATGACGAGCGCTCCCGCGAGGATGAGGCCGGTGATGATGTTGCGCTTCTGCAATGTCTTGCCCTTCAGGTGTTGGGTGTTCCGTGTTGCGATTCGTGGGGGAACGGCTCAGTCGCGTTCCGGTCCCCAAAGAGGGTTCCCTGGGTGTTGGCGCGCCACGTTGGGTTGCTCGCAACCGTGGTGACGTTCTCGGGTCTCTCCGGTGCAACGAGCCCGGACCGTGATGGTTACGCTGTGCGGGGGCTCAAGCCGGCCCCCGCACGAGCGCACTGTCCGAAACGAGCGCGACCCCAGTCCTGGGGGAGCTGGGGCTTGTCTCCACTTTCGACGAAGAGGGTCGAACGTGCTTCGTTGATAGGTCGGGCGGATGAGTTCCCCTCGATGTCGTCGGCGATCTTGCGGAGTGCCTGCAGCACCGCCTCGTGCAGGTTCGCCCCGGCGACATGCGCACCTCGCGCACGTCCGGGTGGGGAGAGGGGGAGCCGGCACGCGCTGTCCCCGCTGCCGCACCTGGGTTGGCGTCGCGGGGTGGCACTCGGTCTCCTCACCGCGTTCGCGGCTGCCTGCTGCTACGGCCTCGGATCGGTGCTGCAGGCGATGGCTGCTCGCGGCACCACCGCAGGCCGCGACTCCTGGGGCGGCTGCTGCGGTCCTGGCGCTACCTCCTGGGCGTGGGGCTGGACGGCCTGGGGTTCTTAGTGGCACCGCCGCGACGCCGAGGACGACCGCGGCCACGAGCACGCCCCACTCCTGGCCCGCATCGGCGGCGCGCGGCGCCACGGCGCTGGGGTCGGTGGCCGGCCTGGCGTACGGCGCCACGGCGGTGGCGTCACGGATGCGGCCTGGCGACCTGTCCCCGGCCCACGTCCTCGACGCGGTGCCGGCGCTCGTGCGGAGTCCGTCGACCTATGCGCTCGTCGTCGCCGGCGTCGTGGGGCTGATGCTGGTCGGCGACCAGCCGCGCGCGGGTTGGCGAGGTCGAGATGCCCGAGGGGGCGCCGTCGGCGGCCGGAGCGGGGGCCCGTCCGCCGGGTAGCCGGCCCGCGCCGGATCGGATGCGATCCGTGCGCAACTTTCCGTGGCCCGGCGCCGTCTCCTCTTGTCGGACGGACCGGGTCTGCGAACCGCTGGGCCCGGTCGACGTGCCCCGGCCGTGCTCGCGCAGCGATGTGTGGGACGGGGCCTGAGCGTGACGACGCCACCCGACGGTGGCGGTCAGGAAGGCGTGTACGTGTCGAGGTTGTTGGTCCTGCTCACCCTGGCCCTGGTGCTGGGCACCCCGGAGGCCGTCGTGCCCACGGCCGCGGCCGCTCCCGGGGGCAGCCCGGGGTCCACGGCGGAACGGGCGGCGGCTGCCCAGACCGACCCGGCCGAACAGGCCGCCCGGGCGAAGCGCAAGAGGTGGAAGGCGCCGCAGGGTCCGTTCTTCAACGACCCGCACCTCAAGAAGGGGCACTACCGGATCGAACGCCGGGTGATCGACACCATCAACCACGCGCCCAAGGGGTCGACGATCAGGATCGCGGTCTACTCGTTCGACCGGATGCCGGTCGCGAGGGCGCTGATCGCCGCCCACCGTCGGGGCGTGAAGGTGCAGATGCTCCTCAACGACCACCAGTACACGAGGGCGATGCTGGCCATCCGGCGCGAGATCGGCGCCAAGCGCAGCAACAGCAGCTTCATCTACCGCTGCAAGGCCGGGTGCCGGAGCAAGAGGAACGAGTACAACAACCTGCACACCAAGTTCTACACGTTCTCCCGCGCCGGTCGCTCCACGGACGTGCTCGCCGTCGGCTCGGCCAACATGACCCAGAACGCCAACATCCACCAGTGGAACGACCTCTACTTCACCTCCGGCGACCATGAGCTGTTCCGGCAGTTCGTGCGGCTGTTCAACGACATGAAGAAGGATTACGACACCCGCCAACCCCCGCAGTTCTTCTGCGGGACGCCCCGGCTCGGCGTGTGCGACGACTCGGTCGACAAGCACACCGCGTGGATCATGCCCAAGCCGTCGGGGGCCAAGAACGACCTGATCCTCGACACGCTGGGCAAGGTGCAGTGCCTGACCCCGGACGCGGCCGGCGGTCAGAAGCGCACCCGGCTGGCGCTGTCGATGCACACGATGCGCGGCAGGCGGGGCGACTACCTCGCCGCGGCCATCCGGCAGAAGTACATCGAGGGCTGCCAGGTGCGGGTCAGCTACGGGCTCATCGGCTACCACACCAAGCGCGTCATCGGCGCGCCCACGCCGCGGGGGCGGATCCCGCTCCGCTCGACCGGGCTCGACTTCAACCCCGACGACAACTACGACCTCAACAAGGACGGCAAGGACGACCTGATCCTGAGCTACTACAGCCACCAGAAGTACCTCGTCGTCCAGGGCACCTACAACGGCGTGCCCGACTCCCACCTGGTGCTCACCGGGTCGTCCAACTGGGCCAGCCTGAGCCCCGGCAACGACGAGCTCCTCTTCACCATCCAAGGCAAGCGGGTGGCGCGGAAGTACCTCAAGAACTTCGACTACCAGTGGAAGAACAAGCGCAACTCCCGCAACGCCTACACCACGACCTACCTCAACTTCCGCGTCTCGACCAAGGTGCGCAACCCCGACGGCACGTGGCGCACGGTGTGGCGGACCGAGCGGCGGCCGGTCACCACGATCGAGCCGGATCCCTACCGCCCGGGTCCCTACTGGGAGGCCGACTGAGCCCGAGGTCCGGGCCAGGGGAAAAAGGTGTGCCCGGCCCGTAACACCACGGGCCGCGAGCACGCTGAGGAGGTGAGCGGCCGCGTTCCGCTGGGTCCACCACCGTGTCGTCCGTGCCTCGACCTCCCGCCGTGGCACGGATCCCCCCAGAGACAGTGGGTCGGCCCGAAAACGCGAACCACAGCGGCGTGGCCCTCCGGGGCCACGCCGCTGCTGTGTGCTGGTCAGCCGCCGGCCGTCATGCGGGACGTACGCCCCGCTGAGGACCGCCGCCATCGCGGTCGCCGCCCCGTGCTCGGACGCGATGCGGTGCTCGGCCCAGAGGTGGTCGCGGGACGCGACGATGTCGTCCTCGCCCACCAGGACCGAGACCGGCGGCTCGGCCCGGAGGGCGGCGTCGGCGAGGTCGCCGAGCCGGCGTAGAGCCCGCCGCCCCCGACCGCCACCACGATCGCGATGCCCGGCTCGTCCTCCAGCACGCCTGGGCGAGCCCGGCGTTGCCGCCTGAGGCGACCACGACGCCGGCCGGGCCGAGCTCGCCGCGCTCGCGCGCGGCCAGCTGGCGGTTGTAGGCGCCGCGGGTCTTGAACACGCCGCAGTGCTGCAGGTGCTCGCACTTGAGCCAGAGCGTGTCGCTGCCGGCCGGGGCGAGCAGGGGAGTGCGCCGCACCCGGCCGTCGATGCGGCGCCGGGCGGCGAGGACGTCGTCGCGGGAGATCGTCACCGGGGGAGTATCGCGGCTCAGCGGATCGCGAGGGTGGCGGCGGTCACGCTGAGGGTCGCGCACAACGCCCCCCAGGCGGCCAGGCGCAGCAGCGGGATCCGCAGTCCGGCCGCCCGGCAGCGCTGCAGCCACAGGAGCGTGGCGAGCGACGCCCAGGGGGTGACCAGGGCACCGGCGTTGACCCCCACCAGCGACGCGACGAGGCGGCGCACGTCGTCGGACGCCGCTGGCTCCACGAGCAGGTAGGCCGGGAGGTTGTTGACGGCGTTGGCCGCGAGCGCCGCGGTGGCGGACAGGTGGAGCAGGTCGAGGGTCCGGGTGCCGGCGCCGAACGCCGGTGCGAGCCAGTCGAGCATCCCCTCGCCCTGCGCGAGCCGCAGCAGCCCCGCCACCACGAGGAACGCGCCGGCCATCAGCCACGGGGGTCGGACGTCCCGCACCAGGCCCGGCGCGCGCCAGCGGAGGACGGCGAGGAGGACGCCGGCCGAGCCCAGCGCCACCAGAGCGGGAGGGGCGCCCACCGCGAAGAGCGGACCGATGAGCAGGCACACCCCGCCGGCGACGACGAGCAGCACCCGGTCGTGGGGATCGGCCGGGGGCTCCACCGCGTAGGTGCCGCGCAGCGCGCGGCGCTGCAGCACGGCGATGAGGAGGAGCGTGACAGCGACGGCCGCCAGCGCCGGGAGCGCCGCCGCCCGCACGTAGTCGCCGTGACCGGCGTCGAGGTCGGCGAGCCGGTGCACGGCGAGCAGGTTGGTCAGGTTGGAGACCGGAAGCAGCAGCGAGCCGGTGTTGGCGATCCAGAGCGTGGTGAGGGCGAAGGGGAGCGGTGCGATGCCGGTCTGCCGGGCGACGGCGATGCCGACGGGCGTGAGCAGGACCGCGGTGGTGTCGAGGCTGAGCACGACGGTGCAGGCCACGGCCAGGGCGGCGAAGGCGAGCCACAGCAGCAGCACGCGGTGCCGGGCGCGCCGCGCGAGGGCGTGGGCGGCCACGTCGAACACGCCGGCGAGCTGGGCGACCTCGGCGGTCACCGTGATCGCCACCAGGAACACGGCGATCGGAGCGACCTGGACCAGGGCGGCGAGGAGCGTCTGGCTCACGCCGTCACGACGGCCCCTGGGTGGGGTCGGTCACCGGGTCGGTCACCGGGTCGGTCACCGGGTCGGTCACCGGGCCGAACTGCTGGTTGCAGGTCCATCCCGCGCACTCGGTGAGCTCGCGGCGGCGCTGCTCCAGCACCGCCCGCACCCCGGCGTAGGCCGGATCGTCGACGAGGTTGACCAGCTCGCCGGGGTCGAGCAGGCGGTCGTAGAGGAAGCCGTCGGTCCCGTCGGTGCCGTAGAGGTAGCGCTCCGTGCGCACCCCGCGGTGCGACCAGCCGTCGCCGAGCGTGCGGCCGGTCTGGATCAGGGTGGTGTCGCGGAAGGCCTGGTCCTCCCCGCGCAGGGTCGGTGCGAGCGACGTGCCGTCGACCTGCCACTGCGGGGTGACGCCGGCGAGGGCGGCGAAGGTGGCCGGGAGGTCGACGAGCGTGACCGGCAGCGCCGAGGTGCTCCCCGGCACGATGCCCGGGCCCCGGACCAGCAGCGGGACCTGGAGGGCCTCGTCGGTGAGCACGTCCTTGCCGAGGTAGCGGTGCTCGCCGAGGGAGTAGCCGTTGTCGGAGGCGAACACGAGGTAGGTCTCATCGAGGACGCCCTCGGTCGCCAGCGTCTCGACCAGCGAGCCGACGGCCCGGTCGACCGACTGCAGCGCCTGGAGACGAGCGGTGTTCTCGGCCGCGACGTCGGGACGCGAGACCCGGGCGCGGTTGCGGAGGTAGCGGGGCTGGTCGGTGACGTCGTCCTCGTCGAAGGCGGGGTCGTCGAAGGACGCGGGGCGCTCGTCGAGGAACAGCTGCTCGTCGCGGGGCTCGGCGAGCGGCAGGCTGCGTCCGCCCTCGGGCGTGATCCGGTAGTGGGGCGCGATGTGCCAGGCGTAGACGACGAACGGGTCGCCGCTGCGGGCGAAGTCGCGGACCGCCTCGTTGGCGTGGTCCTCGATGACCGAGGTGACGTAGGCGTCGGTGTGGTGACGCGGCTCGCCGTCGTTGGTCATCGTGAAGTCGACGTAGTCGTAGGTGCCGCGGGTCAGCGCGTCCCAGCGCGACCAGCCGGCGGGCCGGACGTCACGGGGGCCGTAGCCGTTGAGGAACTTGCCGACGAACGCCGTGCGGTAGCCCTCGTCGCGGAACCATGCGCTCGCCTCCCGGGTGGGATCGAGGGCCTGGAACCCCCCGTGGACGCCCCGGTTGTGCTGCACGCCGTTGTTCTGGGCGTACTGGCCCGTGGCGAGCTGCGCGCGGGCCGGGCAGCAGAGCGGGTGAGGGGAGATCGCGTCGGTGAACTCCATGCCCTGGTCGGCCAGGAGCCGGCGGGTGATCGGCATGTGGTCGAGGTCGTCGTCGCGCATGTCGTCGGTGAGCACGAACACCAGGTTGGGGCGCGCGGGGCCGGCGTCGGCGCCCTGGGTGCCCTGCACCATCCGCGCCGCGTCGGGCCCGCTGGCGTCACCCGGGTCGCCGGTGGCGCTGACCGTGGCCAGGGTGGCGATGAGGACGACGAGGAGGGCAGCCGAGACAGACTGTGCCCACGCTCGCATTGTGCCCCTCGCCGAGACCCGGAGGGCACCTGTCGCACGCCCTGTGTCGGCGCCACCCTAGGCCGCGGGGACCCGCCACCCCAAAAGCGACACGACGACTGGGGCCGAGAAGGTCCCGACCGTTACCCTTGGGCGCGTCGGCGGCCCCCTCTGCGGGGCGCGCCACGACCACGACCCCGGACGAAGGAACCCGCAGCAGCCGCCATGGACGAGAGTCAAAGTCCCCGCACGACCGCACCGACCACCACCGGGTGCGCGTCGTGACCCCCCTCCTGCTCCTGCTGGTGTCATTGGCCCTCGTGGCTGCCTGCGGCCTCTTCGTGGCCGCCGAGTTCTCCCTCGTCACCGTCGACCGCCCCGGCGTCGAGCGCGCGGCCGCGTCGGGTGACGAGGGCGCCCGAGGGGTCCAGCTGGCGCTCCGCTCGCTGTCGACGCAGCTCTCCGGCGCCCAGGTCGGCATCACCGTGACCAACCTCGCCATCGGCTTCCTGGCCGAGCCGGCCATCTCCGACCTCGTCGACGAGCCGCTGGCCGCGCTGGGCGTGCCCGACGGCGCGGTCAGCCCGCTGTCCATCGCGCTCGGCCTGGCGCTCGGCACGGTGATCACGATGATCTTCGGCGAGATGGTGCCCAAGAACATCGCCATCGCCCGGCCGCTCGAGACCGCGCGCGCCACCCAGGGCTTCATGCGCGGCTTCACCGCACTCAGCCGCGGGCCGATCCGCGCACTCAACGGCTCGGCCAACGCGATCGTGCGCCGACTCGGCATCGAGCCGCAGGAGGAGCTCCGCTCCGCGCGGAGCTCCCAGGAGCTGTCCTCGCTCGTCCAGCGCTCCGCCGACCAGGGCACCCTCGACGCCGACACCGCCGAGCTGGTGGAGCGCTCCGTCGAGTTCGGCACCCGCACCGCCGGCGAGATCATGACGCCGCGCGTGCGTACGACGACGGTCGAGGACGGCGACCGCGTGTCGACGGTCATCGACCTGGCCCGCCAGACCGGCCACTCCCGCTTCCCCGTGCTCGACGCGGAGGACGCTGTCGTCGGCACCGTGCACGTCAAGCACGCGGTGGCGGTGCCGGTCCACGAGCGTGCCACCACGCGCATCAAGCACGTGATGGTCAAGCCCGTCGTCGTGCCCGACAGCCTCCGGCTCGACCCGCTGCTGGCGCTGCTGCGCCAGGACGGCTTCCAGATGGCCGTCGTGCTCGACGAGTACGGCGGTCACGCGGGCATCGTGACGCTCGAGGACGTCGTCGAGGAGATCGTCGGCGACATCTCCGACGAGCACGACCGCCTGGGCGCCCGCATCCGGCAGCGCCGCGACGGCAGCTGGACCCTCTCCGGGCTGCTGCGCCCCGACGAGGTCGAGGACGTCACCGACATCGAGCTGCCCGACCACGAGGACTACGACACCGTGGCCGGACTGGTGATGCGTGAGCTCGGCAAGATCCCCGAGCCCGGCGACCGGATCGAGGTGCCGGTGCCCGACCGCAGCGATCCCAACGAGGTGCGTGAGCGACTGGTGACCCTGACCGTGCAGAGGATGGACGGCTTGCGCATCGACCGGCTCGACCTGGTCCTGGTGGGGGAGTCCGACCATGAACAGTGACCTCTTCGGGGTGGGCCTGGCCGTCGTGCTGCTCGCCCTCAACGCCTTCTTCGTCGGCGCCGAGTTCGCGCTGCTGGCCGCGCGCCGCAGCCAGATCGAGCCGCGGGCCCAGGAGGGCTCGCGCGCAGCTCGCACCACGCTGCGCGCCATGGAGAACGTCTCGCTGGTGATGGCCGGCGCCCAGCTCGGCATCACCGTCTGCTCGCTCGGCCTCGGCGCCATCGGCGAGCCCGCAGTCGCCCACCTGCTCGAGCCGCTGTTCCACGCGGCCCGGCTGCCCGAGGACCTGCTCCACCCGGTGTCGTTCGTGGTGGCGATGTCGATCGTGGTCTACCTGCACGTCGTGCTCGGCGAGATGGTGCCCAAGAACATCGCCCTCGCCGGGGCCGACCGGGCCGCCCTGGTGCTGAGCCCGCCGATGATGGTGATCGTCACGGTGCTGCGCCCGGTCATCGGCGGCATGAACATGGTCGCCAACGGGGTGCTGCGACTGCTGCGCATCGAGCCCAAGGACGAGGTCCACTCCAGCTTCACGCGCGAGGAGGTCGCCGCGCTGGTCGAGGAGTCGCGCGGCGAGGGCCTGATCGAGGCCGACGAGTACGACCGTCTCGCGGGTGCGCTCGGCTTCACCGAGAAGTCGGTCGCCTCGATCGTGATGACGACCGACACGCTCGCCACCGTGGCGCCGGGCTCCACCGTGGCCGACGTCGAGGCGGTCTGCGCCGCCACCGGCTTCAGCCGGTTCCCGGTGGCCGCCGACGACGGCACCCTCCTCGGCTACCTCCACATCAAGGACGCCCTCGAGTCCGAGGACGACAAGCGCTCGCGCGTCATCGAGGACAAGTGGATCCGGCCCTTCGCCTCCGTCCACCCCCACGACCTGCTCCACGACGCCCTGGAGAGCCTGCAGGTGAAGGGGGCCCACATGGCCCGGGTCGTCGAGCGTGACGGCACGGTCATCGGCGTGGTCACGCTCGAGGACGTCCTCGAGGAGCTCGTCGGCGAGATCCGCGACGCCGCCCACCACGACGTGTCCGCCGTCGAGGCTCGCTGAGTGCTCGGTAGGGTCTGATCGTGTCCGAGGGAGCTACTCGCGTCTGGACCGTGCCCAACGTCATCAGCGTGGTGCGGCTGGCCGGCGTGCCCCTGTTCCTGTGGCTGGTGCTCGGGCCCGAGGCCGACGCGATCGCGCTCGTCGTGCTGATGGTGGCCGGTTTGACCGACTTCCTCGACGGGTGGCTGGCGCGCCGGCTCGACCAGTACTCGGTGCTCGGCGAGATCCTCGACCCGGTGGCCGATCGGCTCTACATCCTCGCGGTCGTGGTCGGGCTGTACATGCGCGACATCATCCCGTGGTGGGTGGCCATCGCCCTGCCGCTGCGCGACCTCCTCCTCTGGGGCCTCGTCCCGATCCTGCGCACCCGGGGCTTCTCGGCGCTCCCGGTGCACTTCCTCGGCAAGGCCGCCACGTTCAACCTGCTCTACGCCTTCCCGCTGCTGCTGCTCGGCGACGGCGACGGCATCGTCGCCACTCTCGCGCGCAACTTCGGGTGGGCCTTCGCGTGGTGGGGGATCGGGCTCTACTGGTGGGCCGGGGTGCTCTACGCCTGGCAGGTGCGCACGCTGCTGCGCGAGACGCCACGCCACCCGTCACCGGCAGGCGACCATGGCTGAGGCGCGACCCGCTCCCGCGCCGGTCGCGGACGGTGCGAGCGGGCTGCCCGAGCACGTCACCACCCCGCTGCTCGCGCTGGTCACCGCCCGCTCGATGGACGAGGACTACGCCCACGTCGCCCAGCTGCGGGCCGCGGCCGGCGACGTACGCCCGAAGGTGGCGCGCCCGCACTGGTCGAGCGTGCTGGCGGTGGCCGCCCTCGGGGCGATGACGGCGGTGGTCGCGGTGCAGACCGCCCGGGAGGCGCCGGCCAACGAGATGGGCCGCGCCGCGCTCATCGAGCAGATCGACGTCCGGGGCGACCAGGTCCGCAACCTCCAGGCCGAGGTCGGCCGGCTGACCCGCTCCAACGCAGCCGTCGCGAGCAGCAGCACCAAGATCCGGGGCCAGCTCGACGAGATCGCCCCCCGCGTGCGGCGCGCCGAGCTCCTCACCGGCTTCTCCGCCGCCCACGGCCCCGGCGTGCGCATCACGGTCGACAACGCCCCCGGCGCCGACGTCGACAGCGAGATCCGCGACGAGGACCTCGCCACGCTCGTGGACGGGCTGTTCCAGGCGGGGGCCGAGGCCATCGCCATCAACGACCAGCGGCTCAACGCCCTGGGGGCCATCCGCAACACCAACCGCGCCGTCCACGTCAACGGCCGCCCCGTCAACGCGCCCTACGTCGTGTCGGTGATCGGCGACCCGCGCACGCTGCAGGCCCGGCTCGTGGAGACCTCCCAGGGCCAGCAGTGGTTCGGCCTGGTCAACGGTCTCGGCTTCGTCTACGAGGCCCAGAACGTCGACGACGTCAGCCTGCCGGCTGCGCCCGAACGCGCGCTTCGTGATGTGATCGAGCTCAGCGCCGACCCCGACGGCGCACCTGAAGGAGGGGGGAGCTCGCCGTGATCGCCGCCCTTGGCCTGCTCCTGGGCATCGTCGCCGGCCTCGTGTTCGCGCCCGACGTGCCGCTCAGCCTGCAGAACTACCTGCCCATCGCCGTGGTCGCGGCCCTCGACGCCGTCTTCGGCGGTCTGCGCGCCCACCTCGACGGCATCTTCGACGACAAGGTCTTCGTCGTCTCCTTCGTGAGCAACGTGGTGGTCGCGGCGGCGATCGTCTACCTCGGCGACCAGCTCGGCGTGGGCTCGCAGCTCAGCACCGGCGTCATCGTCGTCCTCGGCATCCGCATCTTCGCCAACGTCGCGGCCATCCGCAGGCACGTGTTCCATGCCTGAGCAGCGACCCGACCGCGACGACCCGACGCCCGAGACCGGGACCGAGGCGCAGCCGGAGCCCGGGACCACGACCGGGACCACGACCGGGACCACGACCGAGACCGAGACCGGGCGCGCGCGGATGCGGGTGGCGCTGACGCGGCCGTCGCGGCGCCAGGGGGTTGTCGCCGTGCTGCTTGCCGTCCTCGGCTTCGCGTTCGTCGTCCAGGTGCGCGACACGGCGGCCAACGACACCTACGAGGGGTTGCGCGAGGGTGAGCTCATCGAGGTGCTCGACGGCCTGACGGGCACCGCCGAGCGGGCCCGTCGCGAGGTCGACCGACTGGAGGCCAGGCGCGACGAGCTCACCGACGAGAACCAGGCCCGGTCCGCCGCCCTCGCCGAGGCCGAGCAGCGCGTGCGCACGCTCAACATCATCGCCGGGCTGGTGCCGGTCGCCGGCCCGGGCCTGCGGGTGACGATCACCGAGTCCGACAGCCGGGTCAACGTCGGGTCCCTGCTCGACACCGTGCAGGAGCTGCGCACCGCGGGCGCGGAGGCGATCGAGTTCAACGACTCCGTGCGGCTCGGCGCCGACAGCTCGTTCGAGAACGCCGTCGGCGGCATCGAGCTCGACGGCGAGCTCCTCGAGCCGCCCTACGTCATCGACGTGATCGGCGACCCCCACGTCCTGCGCACTGCGCTGACGTTCTCGACCGGCCCCATCGAGACGCTGGAGACCTACGACGGCGCGTCGGTGGAGGTGGCGGAGGACGAGACGATCGAGATCGCCAGCGTCCGCCCCGCGACCCGGCCTGAGTATGCGGAGTTCGGCACCGGCCAGTAGCCTGCCGAGCGACCCACGCCACACCAGCCCGACCCCGCGAGGAGCCATCGTGTATCCGGAGAACCTGAAGTACACCAGCGAGCACGAGTGGGTCCGCACCCCGGGCGAGGCCGACGGCTCGGTCCGGGTCGGCATCACCGACTTCGCCCAGGACGCGCTCGGCGACATCGTCTACGTCTCGCTGCCCCAGGTCGGCGACCAGGTGGCGGCGGGGGAGACCTGCGGTGAGCTGGAGTCCACCAAGTCGGTCAGCGACATCTACGCCCCGGTGACCGGCGAGGTCGTGGCCACCAACGCGGCCCTCGACTCCACCCCCGAGCTCGTCAACAGCGACCCCTACGAGGCGGGCTGGCTCTTCGAGGTCACGGTGGCCGACGACTCGCAGCTCGACGGGCTGATGGACGCGGCCGCCTACCAGTCCGGGCTCGACGGCTGAGCCGACGCCCGCCGGCCCCGGTGGGTCTCCCGGACCGGCCGCGGTGACCAGCGCCGGGCTGGTAGGTTCGGGGAAACCATCAACCTCAACCCTCGGCTGAGGGTTCAGCGTCGATACGTCGAGGAGCTTTCCATGCCGTTCTGCACCGCCTGTGGCAAGCAGAACCCTGACGATGCCCGCTTCTGTGCCCAGTGCGGCACCAAGCTGCTCGCTGGGGAGGAGCCGGGTCCCAGCCCGGTCGAGACCACTGCGACCATCACCTTCGGGGTCCCGGACCAGCGCGAGTCCTCCGACCGCCAGCTCAGCCCCGTCGACGCCGCCGCGGTCGACGCGCTTCCCGCCGGTCACGCGCTCCTCGTCGTGCAGCGCGGCCCCAGCGCCGGCAGCAGGTTCCTCCTCGACACCGACGTGGTCGGCGCCGGGCGGCACCCCGACAGCGAGATCTTCCTCGACGACGTGACCGTCTCGCGTCGCCACGCGGAGTTCCGCCGCTCCGGGGGCGGCTACACGGTCAGCGACGTGGGCAGCCTCAACGGCACCTACGTCAACCGCGACCGGATCGACTCCCTCGAGCTCCACGACGGCGACGAGGTGCAGATCGGCAAGTATCGCCTCGTGTTCTTCTCCTCCCACCCGGACAGCTGATCCGTGAGTGCCTCGACGGCCCCGGGGGCGGGTCGCGGCGCCCGCTACAACATCGGGCAGGTCCTCGACCAGCTGCGAGCCGACTTCCCCGGGGTGACGATCCCGAAGATCCGCTTCCTGGAGGACCAGGGACTCGTCAAGCCCGAGCGCACCGCGGCCGGCTACCGCAAGTTCTCCGGCGACGACGTGTCGAGGCTGCGCTACATCCTGACGATGCAGCGCGACCACTACCTCCCGCTCAAGGTCATCGGCGACCACCTCGACGCGATCGATCGTGGGCTCGAGCCGCCGGCGATCGAGTCGGTCGTGCCCACCGTCCCCAAGGTCGCGCTGAGCGCCGACGGACTTCCCAGCCCCGAGTCGTTCCGCCGCAGCAGTGACCTGCGCCTGTCACGGCGCGAGCTGCTCAAGGTCGCGGAGATCTCCGAGGAGCTGCTCTCCGAGCTCGAGCAGTACGGCCTGGTGAGCGCGCGCAGCGGCACCGGCCACTTCGACAGCGACGCCCTCGTGGTCGCGCAGACCGCCCGCGAGCTCGCCGACTACGGCTTCGAGCCGCGCCACCTGCGCGCGTTCAAGAACGCTGCCGACCGCGAGGTCGGTCTCGTCCAGCAGGTGGTGGCCCCCCTCGCGCGGGGCCGCGACGCCGCCGCCCGTGGCCGCGCCGAGGACGCCACCTCCGAGATCGCCGCGCTGTCGCTGCGACTGCACGCGACGCTGGTGAAGGTCGGTCTCGACCGGGGGTGACCCGGGCCAGGAGCCCGCGCGCAGGCATCAGGGCGCGTGGGTAGGGTGGGGCCATGCGCGAAATGGACGTCGTGGGAGTCCGCGTCGAGATGCCCTCCAACCAGCCCATCGTGCTGCTGCGCGAGGCGACGGGGGAGCGCTACCTGCCGATCTGGATCGGGGCGGTCGAGGCCACCGCCATCGCCTTCGCCCAGCAGGGCGTCACGCCGCCGCGTCCGCTGACCCACGATCTGATGCGCGACATGCTCGAGGCGACCGGCCAGCGGCTCGACGAGGTCCGCATCGTCGACATGCAGGACGGCATCTTCTTCGCCCAGCTCGTCTTCGACGGCGGCGCTGAGGTCGGGGCGCGGCCGTCCGACTCGATCGCGCTGGCCCTGCGCACCGGCTCCCGCATCGTGTGCGCGGAGGCCGTGCTCGACGAGGCGGGACTCGCGGTCCCGGCCGAGCAGGAGGACGAGGTGGAGCGGTTCCGCGAGTTCCTCGACCACGTCTCACCCGACGACTTCGAGTCCGAGTGACCGCGGCGTGGCGCCGCTCAACCCTCACCCTCAAGTGAAGGTCGAGGGTTGGCGACACGCCGCGGCGTGGATGGACAACCCGGATTCCGGGGCCTACGGTGAACTGTCTCTGTTGTAACTCCACCGTTGTGGTTGCCGCGTGTCGGCCGCCGGGCGGGCCCTTCCCCCAGGAGTTACCGCTCAGCGGAGGAACTGACCTGGAGGGTCACTGTGGCTAGCAACGAGAACGAGCAGGGCGCCGACGCAGCCCGCCTCAAGGCCGAGGCCGAGGCCGCCGACAAGGCGCAGGAGCAGGGGCTGCTCTTCGACGACGACGTGTCGCCGCTGCCCAGCGACACCGGCTACCGCGGTCCCACGGCCTGCAACGCCGCCGGCATCACCTACCGCCAGCTCGACTACTGGGCCCGCACCGGCCTCGTCGAGCCCAGCGTCCGCGGCGCCGCCGGCTCGGGCTCCCAGCGCCTCTACTCCTTCCGCGACATCCTGATCCTCAAGGTCGTCAAGCGCCTGCTCGACGCCGGCATCTCCCTCCAGCAGATCCGCACCGCCACGGCGCACCTGCGCGAGCGCGGCACCGACGACCTGACCCGTGTGACCCTCATGAGCGACGGGGCCTCGGTCTACGAGTGCACCAGCAACGACGAGGTCATCGACCTGCTCCAGGGCGGCCAGGGCGTCTTCGGCATCGCGATCGGCGGCGTGTGGCGCGAGATCGAGGGGACGCTCGCCGAGCTGCCCTCCGAGCGCACCGCCGAGCATCCGGGCGCCTCCGTCACCGGCGACGAGCTCGCCGCACGCCGCGCAGCCCGCCAGACCGGCTGACCGCACCCTCCACCGGCACTCTCCGTACGAGCACGGCCCACACCCTCCGACCAGGCCGCCCGGGCACACCGGGCGGCCTCGGTCATTTCGCGCCTCGGTCATTTCTCCTGCGTTCCCGCTAGACTCGGCAGCGCCGACATCCCATGCGGGAGAGTCGCGGCGCCCGGTCTCGCCGACCGAGCGTCGCGCGCCGAAGGGGCAATTCCTCCCCGGAACCTCTCAGGCACCCGGACCGCACTGGGCTGGCACTCTGGAGGTCGTCCGACCGACAGAGGGGGAGGTCCCAGCGACGCGACCTCAGGGAGCCCCCGTGCCCGACGCCACCTCGACCTCCACCGCCAGCCCGGCCGACAACCCCGGCGACGGCCTCGGCGAGTTCGTCGCCCGGCACATCGGCCCCGACGAGGCAGCGATCGCGCACATGCTCGAGGCGATCGGCCACGAGTCGCTCGAGTCGCTGATGACGGCCGCCGTGCCGGGCGGCATCCGCTCGGCCGCCGCCCTCGACCTCCCCGCCCCGCTCGATGAGGAGGCGACGGCCCGGGCCCTGCGCACGCTGGCGTCGCACAACCGACCCGCCGAGGCGATGATCGGCCTGGGCTACCACGCGACGATCACGCCGCCGGTGATCCGGCGCAACGTCCTCGAGGACCCGTCCTGGTACACCGCTTACACGCCCTACCAGCCCGAGATCTCCCAGGGCCGGCTCGAGGCGCTGCTCAACTTCCAGACGGTCGTGGCCGACCTGACCGGCCTGCCGACGGCCAACGCGTCCCTGCTCGACGAGGGCACCGCCGCCGCGGAGGCGATGACCCTCGTGCGCCGGGCCAAGCGCACCGCGACCGGCCCGTTCGTCGTCGACGCCGACGCCTTGCCCCAGACGATCGACGTGGTGCGCACCCGCGCCGCGGGCATGGGCATCGAGGTGGTCGTCGCCGACCTTGCCGACGGCCTCCCCGACGGTGACGTGTGTGGGGTGCTGGTGCAGTACCCCGGCGCGTCCGGGGCCGTGCGCGACCCGCGTCCGGTCATCGAGGCCGTCCACGAGCGCGGCGGGCTGGCCGTGGTGGCCGCCGACCTGCTTGCCCTGGTCCTGCTCGAGGCGCCGGGAACGCTCGGCGCGGACGTCGTGGTGGGCTCGTCCCAGCGCTTCGGCGTGCCCCTGTTCTACGGCGGTCCGCACGCCGGGTTCATGTCGGTCGCGTCGGGCCTCGAGCGGCACCTGCCCGGGCGCCTCGTCGGGGTCTCCGTCGACGCCGAGGGCCGCCCGGCCTACCGCCTCGCGCTCCAGACCCGCGAGCAGCACATCCGTCGTGACAAGGCGACCTCCAACATCTGCACCGCCCAGGTGCTCCTCGCCGTCGTCGCGTCGATGTACGCGGTCTACCACGGCCCGGAGGGGCTGCGCCGGATCGCACGACGCACCCACCAGCAGGCCAACGGCATCGCCGCGGCCCTCCGTGCCGGGGGAGTGGAGATCGTCAACGACACCTGGTTCGACACGCTCACCGTGGCGGTGCCCGGCCGGGCCGACGAGGTCGTCACCGCCGCCCGCCAGCTCGGTCTCCACCTGCGCCCGATCGACGCCGACCACGTCGGAGTGTCCACCTCGGAGCGCACCAGCCCGTCCACCGTCGCCGCCGTGCTGCGCGCGTTCGGCGTCGCGCCCGCCGACGACGACGCGTCCGGGCTGCCCGAGGACCTGGCGCGCACCACCGACCTCCTCACCCACGAGGTCTTCAACTCCCACCACAGCGAGACGCAGATGCTGCGCTACCTGCACAGGCTCTCCTCGCGTGACTACGCCCTCGACCGAGGCATGATCCCCCTCGGCTCGTGCACGATGAAGCTCAACGCCACCACCGAGATGGAGCCGGTGAGCCTGCCGGGCTTCGCCGACCTGCACCCCTTCGCCCCCGCCGAGGACGCCGCCGGCTACCGCGAGCTCGTCGACGACCTGGAGCGCTGGCTCGCCGAGGTCACCGGCTACGACAAGGTCTCCGTCCAGCCCAACGCCGGCTCGCAGGGCGAGCTCGCCGGGCTGCTGGCGATCCGTGGCTACCACCTCGCCAACGGCGACGCCGGGCGCAACGTGTGCCTGATCCCGTCGTCGGCGCACGGCACCAACGCAGCGTCGGCGGTGATGGCCGGGATGAAGGTCGTGGTCGTCAAGGCCTCCGACGACGGGTCGGTGGACCTCGACGACCTCCTCGCCAAGTGCGCCCAGCACGCCGAGACCCTCGCCGCGATCATGGTGACCTACCCCTCCACCCACGGGGCCTACGAGGACACCATCACCGACCTGTGCAAGATCGTGCACGACCACGGTGGGCAGGTCTACGTCGACGGAGCCAACCTCAACGCGCTGCTCGGCTGGGCGCGACCGGGGGAGTTCGGCGGCGACGTCTCCCACCTCAACCTGCACAAGACCTTCTGCATCCCGCACGGCGGCGGAGGCCCCGGGGTCGGTCCGGTCGCCGTCCGCGCCCACCTCGCGCCCTACCTCCCCTCCCACGGCTCGCACCCCGAGCCGGAGAAGCGGCAGGGCATCGGGCCGATCAGCGCCGCGCCCTACGGCTCCGCCGGGATCCTGCCGATCACGTGGGCCTACATCCGGATGATGGGAGCGCTGGGGCTCACCCGGGCGACCGCGGTCGCCGTGCTGTCGGCCAACTACATCGCCCACCGCCTGGAGGAGCACTTCCCGGTCCTCTACCGCGGCCACGGCGACCTGGTCGCCCACGAGTGCATCCTCGACCTCCGCGGCATCACCAAGGCGAGCGGCGTGAGCGTCGACGACGTCGCGAAGCGGCTGGTCGACCACGGCTTCCACGCCCCGACGATGTCGTTCCCGGTGGCCGGCACGCTGATGGTCGAGCCCACCGAGTCCGAGGACCTCGCCGAGATCGACCGGTTCTGCGACGCCATGATCGCGATCCGCGCCGAGATCGCCCAGGTGGAGGCGGGGGAGTGGAGCCCCGAGGACTCGCCGCTGCGCCACGCGCCCCACACGGCCCGCGCGCTCGTCGGCGACTGGGACCGCCCCTACTCGCGCGAGGTCGGGGTGTTCCCGGGAGGGATCGACTCCGACAAGTACTGGCCGCCGGTCGCGCGCATCGACCAGGCCTACGGCGACCGCAACCTGGTCTGCGCGTGCCCCCCTCCGGAGGCGTTCGCCCAGGACTGACCGCTGGGACTGACGGCCGGGACCGACGCCTGGGCGCGGGTTCCCCGACCGCCGGCGGCCACCTGGCCTAGGGTCGTGTCGTGAGCGACCAGCGTCAGCGACTGCTCGACGTCGCGCAGGCCGAGGGCCGGCTGACGTCCGTGGTCGGCGCGGTCTTCGACCGCTACGGCGCGGTGTGGGCGGGCGGCGCCGGCCAGGCCCCCGGCCTCGACGGGCAGTACCGGATCGGGTCGATCACCAAGACGATGACCGCCGTGCTCGTCGTCCAGGCCCGCGACGCCGGCCTGCTCGACCTCGACGACCCGCTCGCCGACCACCTCGGCGACGTCGGCTACGGCGAGGTGACCCTGCGCGAGGCGCTGGCCCACAGCTCGGGGATGCAGAGCGAGCCGCGCGGACCGTGGTGGGAGCGCACCCGCGGCGGCGACTTCGCGGCGCTCGTGGCCGCCAACGACGGCAGCGGCCGGGTGGCGCCCGCCGGCGCCTGGTTCCACTACTCCAACCTCGGCTTCGCCCTGCTGGGCGAGGTCGTGGCCCGCCGCTTCGGCGCGACCTGGCGCGAGCTCGTCACGGATCGCCTGCTGCGGCCGCTGGGCCTGCGTGCCACGTCCTACCTGCCCCGCCCCGGCGCCCAGCCGGGCTGGAGCGTCGACCACTTCACCGGCATCCGGGTGCACGAGCCGCTGACCGACACCGGCGCGATGGCCCCCGCCGGGCAGCTGTGGTCGACGCTGGCCGACCTCGTCACGTGGGGACAGGTGCTGGGCGGTGCGCGGCCCGACCTGCTGTCGGCGTCGTCGCTGGCCGAGATGCAGCGGCCGGTGACCCCCGACTACGGACTGGGCCTGATGCTGGGCGTCCATCCCGGCGGACGCCTGGTCGGTCACAACGGCTCGATGCCGGGCTTCCTGGCGGCGCTGCACGTCGACCCGGGCAGCGGCATCGGTGCCGCGGTCCTGGCCAACGCGACCACGGGCATCGACCCGCGCGAGCTCGCCGTCGCGCTCATCGAGGGCGACCCGGACGCCGACGACACCCGCCCGGCGCCGTGGCGTCCCACCGTGGTGGTGCCCGACGACGTGTCAGGTGTGCCCGGACTGTGGTTCTGGGGCAACACGGCCTACGACGTGCGGTGGCACAACGACGGGCTCGAGCTGCGGGCGATGGCCCGCGGCAACGTCGTCACCGACCGGTTCGAGCTCGTCCACGGCGTGCTCATCGGCGTGCTCGGCTACCACCGCGGCGAGCAGCTGGCGCTCGTGCGCCGACCCGACGGGACGATCCACCACCTGGAGTGCGCGACGTTCGTCTACACGCGCACGCCCTACGACCCCGACGTGGAGATCCCGGGCGGCCACCCGCGACGACCCTGACCGGCCTGACCCGGCCCGGCCCCGACGTCCCGCGCAAGGACGCGCCGCACGGCTGATCGCCTGCCTCCGGGGCGCCGGGCCGATACTGTGTCCGCCGGGCGGATCCGCCCGCACTGCAGGCATCGGAGGCATGGGCATGGGACTCTTCCAGGCGGTGAGCGGCGCCATCGGCGGCACGCTCGCGGACCAGTGGCTCGACTTCTTCGGCGTCCCCGAGGGGATCTCCGCGACCGCGGCGGTGTTCCCGGCGGTCCGCAAGGACCAGAACGCCGGACGCGGCGCCAACCCCGGTGCGTCCGACGGCATCATCACCGACGGGTCGAAGATCGTCGTCCCGGAGGGCTACGGCCTGGTGCTGATGGAGGACGGCGCGTTCACCGGGTTCGCCGCCCAGCCGGGCGGCTACATCTGGGACTCCGGGGAGCCCTCGTCGCAGTCGGTCTTCTCCGGCGGCGGGCTCGTCGAGTCGATCGTCAAGCAGAGCTGGGAGCGCTTCAAGTTCGGCGGTCGTCCCGGCGCGCAGCAGACGGCGCTGTTCGTCGCGCTCAAGGAGCTTCCCAACAACAAGTTCGGCACCCAGTCCGAGATCTACTGGGACGACGCCTTCCTCAACACCCAGGTCGGTGCCGTCACCCGCGGCACCTACACGCTCAAGATCACCGACCCGCTGACCTTCATCCGCAACTTCGTCCCGGCGGGGGTGATCGAGGGTCGCGCCGTCTTCGACTTCACCGACCTCGACAACCCCGCGGGCGAGCAGCTCTTCAACGAGGTCGTCGGCTCGCTCGCCCCCGCCTTCTCGATGTACACCAACGATCCGGCGAAGGGCAACCGGATCGCCCGGCTCCAGCAGGACTCCGTCGGCTTCGCGCAGTCGCTGTCGGCCGCCGTCGAGGACAACTACCGCTGGCGCACCGACCGCGGGCTCGAGATCGTCAAGACGGCGATCATCTCCATCGAGTACGACGCCACCACCCGCGAGCTGCTCGCCAACGTCCAGCGGGCCGACGCCCTCTCCGGTGCGCGCGGCAACGCCAACCTCCAGGCGTCCGTCGCTGCGGGCATCGAGGCCGCCGGTGAGAACGCCGGTCCCGGGGGCGTCATCGGGATGGGCATGGCAGCCGGGGGGATGGGCCTGGGCGGCCTGCAGCAGCCCACCGAGCAGGCGCCCGCCGCACCCACTCCCGCCGACGCTCCAGCGGCTCCCGCCGCCGAGGACCCGGTCGCGATGCTCACGAGGGCCAAGCAGATGCTCGACGCCGGCCTGATCACCCAGGAGGACTACGACGCGGCGAAGGCCAAGGCGCTCGGACTCTGAGACGGGACGTGAGATGACGCAGGACGCCCCACCGCCGCGGGACCCCGACGCCCCGGTGTTCGACGGACCGCCGCTGCCGCTCGAGGAGGAGCTGGCCGCGGCACGTGCCGACCCGGAGCCGGGACCGGACATCCAGACCGTCAACGACTCGCTCGCCGACGGGATCAACCGCTGCCCCAAGTGCGGCTCGACCGACGTGCAGCTGCGGGCGTCGACCGGCATGCTCGTGTGCCTGTTCTGCCGCCACCAGTGGGAGGAGTCGCGGGTCGAGGAGGCGCTCGGCCTCGGCGCGGGCATCGACGAGCTCGAGGGCACCGTCATCGCCGGCGGCGCCGGGCACATCGCCGCCGACGCCGCGGCGCAGGTGACGTTGAAGTGCGGCGGCTGCGGCGCCGAGGTCGTCGTCGACACCGCGCACACGATGAACGCCCGCTGCCACTGGTGCCGGCACACGCTCAACGTCAACCAGCAGACCCCCAACGGGGCCGTGCCCGACGCGGTGCTGCCGTTCCGGCTGACGCACGCCGAGGCCGTCGAGAAGATCCGCGAGTTCGCCGGCAAGCGGCGCCTGTTCGCGCACCCGCGGTTCAAGGCCGAGTTCGTGCCCGAGAACGTCCTCGGTGTCTACCTGCCCTACCTGGTCATCGACGCACGCGCCGACACGGCCTACGTCGGAGAGGGCGAGGTGCAGACACGGCGGTGGACCGAGAAGAGCGGCGACAACGACGTCACCTACTACGCCGCCGACGTCTACCGCGTGCGGCGGTCGGTGTCGTTCACCGTCGACGACCTCACCGTCGAGGGCGCTGCCGCGCGGGCGAGCTCGGACTCCTCCACGACCAACAACATCATCAACACGATCCTGCCGTTCGACACCAAGAACGCCGTGAGGTGGAACGCCAGCTATCTCGTCGGCTACACCAGCGAGAAGCGCGACCTCGACGTGGACGACCTCCGCCCGGTCCTGGAGGACCAGCTGCTCTCCATCGGCCGCGCCCAGGTGCACGACTCGCTGTCGAAGTTCGACCGCGGGGTGCGGTGGGAGCAGGAGAAGGTGGACGTCGGCGGGTCACGGTGGATCTCGATGTACCTGCCGGTCTGGCTCTACTCCTACTACCAGGAGAACACCAAGGTGCTCCACTACATCGCGGTCAACGGGCGCACCGGCGAGACCATGGGCAGCGTGCCGGTGTCGCAGTGGCGACTGATCGCCGCGGCGCTCACCGTCGGCACGGTCCTCGAGGGCGCCGCCGGCGCGCTGCTGGTGGCGATGTCATGAGCACGTGGCTGCTCGACGTCGTCATGTCCGGCGACTCGTCGCCGCTGTGGATCCTCGCCGCGGGGCCGGCGGGGGCGGTCGCGACCTACTGGGCGCTCTACCGCTACTACCGCAACACCGACAAGTCGCACGCCTACGAGCGCGACACCCTCATCACGGCGCAGCCGGTGCAGGGCGACGAGGAGAAGATCGACCACATCTCGCGCACCCGCGACTCCGACATCGACGGTGACAACAGCTCGCAGCACCGCCAGCGGGTGCAGCGGATGCGCTGAGGCGGCTCAGACGCCCTGCGACACGCTCGACATGTTGAAGTCGGGGATCCGCAGGGCCGGGGTGGCGGTGCGCGAGAAGTAGTCGTCGCCCCACTCGCGGCTGAAGCTCGGCACGGTGGCGGTGGCCGCGGTGAACCGGTTGAGCAGGTCGACGGGGCTCTCGTTCCAGCGGAAGTTGTTGGCCGCACCCACGATCTCGCCGTCCTCGACGACGTAGACGCCGTCGCGGGTCAGGCCGGTGAGCAGCATCGTCTGCGGGTCGACCTCGCGGATGTACCACAGGCAGGTCAGCAGCAGGCCGCGCTGCACGCCGGAGACCATGTCCTCGATCGTCCCCGCGCCGTCGCCGACCGCCAGCACCAGGTTGTCGATCATCGGCGTGACCGGCTGCCCGGTCATGCCGGCGGAGTGCCGGGTCTGCAGCAGCCCGGTGAGCAGCCCGTCGCGGATCCAGTCGGTGCGCTCGAGGGGGAGGCCGTTGTCGAACACCGAGTCGGTGTTGTCGGACGCCCCGGCGATCACGAAGGGCGCGCACTCGAGCCCGGGGTGGGCGGGGTCGGAGAACAGGCTCACGCCGGGGGCGGCGACCTTGTCGCCGATGCGGGTGCCACCGCCGCGGCGGCTGTAGACGGACTCGCCCTCGTGGGCCACCCGCGCGCCGGCGCCCCAGTAGGCGTCGATCATCAGGTCGGCGACCGACGACGGCGGCAGGATCGTGTCGTAGCGCCCGGCGGGCAGGTCGATGCGGCGCTCGGCCCACGCGAGCCGCTGGGCGACGGTGGCGGCCATGGCGGCCGCGTCGACGTCGCGGAAGTCGCGGGTGGCGCCCCCGGTCCAGGCACTGCGGGTGAGCGAGGTGTCCTTGCCGGTGCAGGCGTAGTGCCCGGTGGGCTGCACGTGGCGCAGTCGCAGGCCGCGGGTCGAGCCGAGGTAGGTGGTGGCGACGTCGTGGTTGACGAAGCCGTAGAGCAGCCGCTGCTCGGCGCCCGCCTGGGCGAACGCCTCGCCCAGCGACGGCGCGAACTGGCGGTAGACGCCGATGTCGGTGGTCTCCGGCTCGGTGTCCCAGTCGGGGGACGTGGCGTCGGCGACGAGCTCGGCCACGTCCTCGGCGGGGGAGCCGGCGCGGGCGGCCGCGTCGGCGGCCTGCACGAGCGCCGTGACCTGCTCGGGCGTCGAGGCACTGCCCGAGACCGACCCGGTCGCCACGCCCCCGCTGACGGCGGCGAAGCTGACGACCGTCACCGACACCTCGGTCATCACACCGTTGGTGGTGAGCGTGTTGTTGGCCCAGCGCAGGTTGGCGCTGGTCACGTCGCGGACGATCGCGACGCAGTCGTCGGCGGTGGAGGTGGCGAGCGCGTGCTCGACCAGCTGCTGCGGGGTGTGCAGGGAGGGGTGCAGAGCAGGGGACGTCATCAGTGGCCCGCCTCGTCGAGGGTGTTGAGGATGGTGACGCCGCGGAACAGTGCGGTGGGGCAGCCGTGGCTGACCGCCGCGACCTGCCCGGGCTGGGCCTTGCCGCAGCCGAAGGCCCCGCCGAGCACCCAGGTGTCACGCACGAGAGGCCCCACGGGGTCCGTCGTCCTCGTGGCGGGGGATCGTCTCGCCCGGCGTGGCATCGGTTCGACGGGTCCGGCGCCCAACATCGCTAGCTGCATGACTCGTTCCAGGGGTCGTGGTCGAGGAGTCTTCGCAGCATAGGGGCACCGCTTCGTCGTTCGAGTGGTGGGTGACGTCCCGTCGACCGGTGTCGTGCCACGGTCGGTGAGACCTGCGATGGAACTCACGGAATGGACCAGGTCTGCTGGAGGGATGGGGGACTTCCAGATCGGCTAGGACGAGGGTGACGGAAGACGGCGGGTGTTGATCAGCTCGATGGCGACCTGGCGCAGCTTGACGTTGTGCGTCGAGGAGAGCCGGGTCAGCAGGGCCATCGCGCGATCCGCATCGACGTCGTAGCGCTCCATCACCACACCGCACGCCTGACCGATCAGGGTGCGGGAGTCCAGAGCCGCCTCGTACTGGTCCAGCCTTTGCGCGGCCAGTACGGCGAGGGCGATGTGCGCCGCGAGAGCCATGCCCTCGGACTTGTCCTCAGCGCTGAACGCGTCGGCCTCGGTCGAGTACATGCTCAGAGCGCCGACGATGTCCTTGATCGTGAACAAGCGGAAGGTCAAGACGCTGCGCGCTCCCGTCGCCTCGTGAAGCGCCGCTCCCCACCTGCGCCAACGACCGTCGGCAGCAAGGTCGGGAACGTAGACCGTGTCCACGTGCCACAGCGTGTCGAGGGCAGGTCCTTCGCCGAGCTCGGCTTGCAGCCGGTCGCCCACCGCTGCTACCTCGTCACTGGCAGCCGGAGTCTCCACCCGCTGCTTGCCGTACACGAGCGAGATGCTCGCGGAGTGACATCCCTCCACATTCCGCACCAGCAGTTCGACGGCGCTCTTCACAGTGGCCGCGGGGTCACCTTGGTCCTGCATCTCTCGGGCAGCGGCCGCCATGCGGTCCGAGATCGATTCCTCACCCACGCCCCCAGCCTCTCACTCCAAGGTCTTGTTGGTCCACGCGAACCACGGTATCGGTCCACGGGGCCGTCTTCTCGACCCCGTGGACCTGGCAGAGCCCCAACGCGCGCTGGACGTGTTCCGCCTGGTACGGCTGTACCCACGTGACGTGGAACTACACTCGAGCGCTCAGCCTCGTGTGGGTGCGTCTCGGTCGTCCGCGCCTGCCGACAGAGAACACATGGTCATTGGCCCGCCTCGTCCATGGTGTTGAGGATGTTGACCCCGCGGAAGAGAGCGCTCGGACAGCCGTGGCTGACCGCCGCGACCTGGCCGGGCTGGGCCTTGCCGCAGTTGAAGGCGCCGCCGAGGACCCAGGTGTCGGGACCGCCGACGGCCTCCATCGAGCCCCAGAAGTCGGTGGTCGTCGCCTGGTAGGCGACGTCGCGGAGCATGCCGTCGAGCCGGCCGTCGGTGATCTTGTAGAACCGCTGGCCGGTGAACTGGAAGTTGAAGCGCTGCATGTCGATCGACCACGACTTGTCGCCGACCACGTAGATGCCCCGCTCCACGCGGGAGACGAGGTCGTCGGTGCCGAGATCGTCGGTGCCCGGCATCAGGGACACGTTGGCCATCCGCTGGATCGGGATGTGGCCGGGGGAGTCGGCGTAGGCGCAGCCGTTGGAGCGGCCGCCGTTGAGCTCGGGCTTGAGGTGGCCCATCGAGCGGTCCAGCTGGTAGCCCACCAGGACGCCGTCGCGGACGATGTCCCAGGCCTGGGTCTCCACGCCCTCGTCGTCGTAGCCGACGGTGGCCAGGCCGTGCTCCTGGGTGCGGTCGCCGCGCACGTTCATGACGGGCGAGCCGTAGCGCAGGGTGCCGAGCTTGTCGTAGGTCGCGAACGAGGTGCCGGCGTAGTTGGCCTCGTAGCCGAGCGCGCGGTCGAGCTCGGTGGCGTGACCGATCGACTCGTGGATCGTGAGCCACAGGTTGGACGGGTCGACGACCAGGTCGTAGGTGCCGGCCTCGACGGTGGGTGCCGTGAGCTTCTCCGCGAGCAGCTCGGGCACCTCGGCGAGCTCGGCGTCCCAGTCCCAGTGGCCGCCGGTGAGGTATTCCCAGCCGCGGCCGACCGGTGGGGCGATGGAGGCCATCGAGTCGAAGATCCCGGTCTGCGCGTCCTCGCCGGTCGCCTCGAAGCCCGGCTGGAGGCGCACCCGCTGCTGGGTGGTGCGGGTGCCGGACAGGTCGGCGTAGTACTTGTTCTCCTGGACCTGCTGCAGGAAGGCGGTCGCGTGCGCGACGGCCGCCCCGGCGCGCAGCCGCTCGGTCCAGTCGACCAGCAGCGCTCCCTTGTCCCGCGTGGGCACCTCGAGCGGGTTGAGGTCGTAGCCGGAGACCCAGGTGACGTCGTCGTGCACCGGCTCGGGGGCGAGCTCGACCGGGGTCGTGGTCATCGCGGCGGCGACCTTGGCCACCGTCACGGCGGTCTCCGCGACGCGGCGCGCCTCGTCGTCGGTCAGCACCACCCCGGACGCGAAGCCCCAGGCCCCGTCGTGGACGACGCGGACCGCGAAGCCGACGTCCTCGGCGTCGCTGGCCGTCTGGAGCACGCCGTCGCGGGCCCCGAGGTACTGGTAGCGGTTGCGCTCGAACCGGAAGTCGGCGTGGCTGGCGCCGAGCTCGGCGGCCCGGGCCAGGGCCACGTCGCCGAGGCGGCGGTGGGGCAGCTCGCTGAAGGTCGGGTCGAGCCCGGGCGCACTCATGGCACGAACCTAGCCGAGTCGGTCAGGCGAGGGAGAGCGAGGTGTGGCTGCCGTTGCGGCCGCGGTGGACCCGCAGCTGGGTGGGGATGCGGGTCTGGAGCTCGGGGACGTGGCTGACCACGCCGACGACCCGCCCGCCGTCGCGCAGGGTGTCGAGGGTGTCCATCACGTCCTCGAGCGTCTCGGCGTCGAGCGAGCCGAAGCCCTCGTCGACGAAGAGCGTGTCGAGGTCGGTGCCGCCCGCCTCCTGGGTGATCACGTCGGCGAGGCCCAACGCCAGCGCCAGCGACACGACGAACGTCTCGCCGCCGGAGAGCGTCGCGGGATCGCGGCTGTCGCCGGTCCAGTCGTCGCGCACCAGCAGGCTGAGCCCGCCGCGCCGCTCCCCGGCACCGCGCTGGCCGGAGTGGACGAGGGAGTAGCGCTGGTCGCTCATCGTGGAGAGCCGGAGGTTGGCGGCCTCGACCACCTGTCCGAGCCGGTGCGCGAGGACGTAGGCGGAGAGCCGCATCTGGTGGCGGTTGTCGGCGTGCTTGCCCTCGACGAGGGCCGCGAGGTCGGTGACGAGGTCGAGGTCGTCACGGACCGGCGCCCACGAGGCGAGGGCTCCCTCGATCTCGGCTCCGAGGTCGCGCAGGCGTCGTCCCTGCTCGTGCAGCCGAGCGGCCTCGTGGCGGGCCTGCCCGACCGCTTCCGTGGCCCGCTGATGGGCGAGGTCGAGGGCATCGAGGTCGGGAGCATCGGCCTCGCTCGCCTGCTGGAGCGTCTCGTCGGCGAGGAGGTCGCGCACCCGGGTCACCTCGCGCTCGTGGCGCTGCACCTCGTGCTCGAGCCGGGCGAGGTCGGACTCGGGCAGCCAGGCGGCGGCCCCGTCGTCGGACGACGCGAACCCGGCCCGCGCGGCCGCCCGGTCGGCCGCGTCCTGGGCACTGGCGGCCGTGGCGCGGGCCCGCGCGCACTCGGCTGCGAGGTCGGTGCAGCGTTGGGCGAGCTGCTCGACCCGCTGGTGGTGGGTGAGCAGGTCGTCGAGGTCGGACCCCTCGGGGACGACGGCCCCCACCTGCTCGCGGAGCGACTCCACGCGGGCCGCGAGCACCGCCGCCTCGGTGTCGAGGCGCGCCGCGGTCTCGGTCAGCGTCTCGCGCCGGCGGGCGAGGGACTCCTGCTCCTCGCGCAGGGCGGCGAGCTGATCGGTGAGCAGCTGGAGCGTCGCGGCGTCGGCGCGGGCGGTGTCGCGGCGTGCCCGCACGTCGCGCTCGTCGGCGAGCAGGCGCTCGGGCGTGCCTCCCGCCTCGGCGAGCGCCGCGGCGAGCTGGGACTCCAACCCGCGGACCTGCTGGGCGTGCGCCTCGACGACGACCTCGAGGTCGTCGACCTCCCGGCGCGCCTCGCGCTCGCTCGCCTCGTCGGGCGCCCCCGGCGCGGCGGCCGCGGGGGAGGGGTGGTCGGCGGAGCCGCACACGGGGCAGCAGGCGCCGACGGCGAGCTTGCGGGCGATCTCCGCCGCCATCCCGTCGAGACGCTGCTCGCGGATCTCGACGAGTGCCTCGCGGGCCAGCAGCCGGGCACCGGTGGCATCGGCGAGCGCCTGCTCGGCCTCGGCGAGGCCCGTCGCCAGCGTCTCGGCCGACCTCGCGGCGCGCAGTCGCGTGCCGATCACCGCGAGCTCCCGGTCGAGCGTGTCGGCGACCGCCACGGACTCACGGGCGGCGACGACGCGAGGCTCGATCTCGGCGACCGCGGCGGGCACGAGCGCCGCGCGCGCGTCGAGGCGGGTGAGGTCGGCGGCGACGTCGTCACGGCGTCGCCGGGCGCGGGCGAGCTCGTCAGCCAGGTCGGTCGCCTCGAGTTGGAGCGGCCGGACGCGGGCGAGGTCGGCGAGCGCGCGGGTGGCGGCCCGATGGTGCTCGGCCACCCGGAGGTCGTCGAGGTCGGTCGTGGCGAGCACCTCGGCGAGCGAGTCGAGGGCGCGTGCTCGTCGCTGGTCGAGGTCGTCGACGTGCGCGTGCGAGGACACCGCGAGGTCGTGGAGCGAGCGGACCGAGGCGGCACGCCGGGCCCGCTCGACCCGGCTGCGCCGGAGGTCGTGGTCGGGCGTGGCGTCCTCGAGGTCGGCCCAGTCCCGGCGCGCGGCGGCGTGGGTGGCGCGGAGGCGATGGAGCTCGGTGCCGGTGGCCCGCGCCTCGGCGGCGGCGCTCTCCGCGGCGACCGCGGCCTCGACGCGGGCCGACTGCGCGTCCGCGCTCGCGGTGGTGGCCTCGGTCAGTGCGGCGATCCACGCGCCGAGGCCCGCCGGGTCGGACGTCCAGTCGTCGGGGGCCGCGTCGCCGCCCACCTCGCTGACGCGGCTCACCAGGTCGGCGACCGTGGTCCGGTGGGCCTCGGAGGTGCGGCGCAGCTCGACCCGGCGATCGCGCAGCCACCGCTCGGAACGGTCGAAGCGTCCGGTCTGGAAGACCTGCTGCAGCAGGGCGTGGCGCTCCTCCGAGCGGGCGCGCAGGAAGGCCTGGAAGCGGCCCTGCGGCAGCAGCGCCACCTGGCAGAACTGCGGAAGCGTCATGCCGACCAAGCGCGTGACGAGGTGACCGGTCTCGTCGAGGCGGGTGCTGAGGGGGTGCCAGAGGTGCTCCCCGCGGCCGTCCGGCGCCGCGCGCCGCTCGGAGATCACCACGCGCGCCTGCTCGGTGGTCGTGCCGGAGCCGCGCTTCTTGGGCCGGGTCCAGGCAGGGGACCGGTCGATGCGGAACCGTCGTCCGGACAGGGTGGCCTCGAGCACCACCCGCGGGACCACGTCGTCGCTCGCGTGGTCGGAGCGCAGTCGCTTGGCCGTGGCCCGGTCGCCCGGGACGTCGCCGTAGAGCGCGAAGCAGACCGCGTCGAGGATGCTGGACTTGCCAGCGCCGGTGGGCCCGCTGAGCAGGAACAGGCCGGCGTCGGAGAGGGCGTCGAAGTCGATCGACACCGGGGCGGCGAACGGGCCGAACCCGACGACGTGCAGGTGGTGCAGCCTCACCCGGCACCACCCGGGGCCGGCGTCGGACCGGCCGCCGCGCCGACGAGGACGTCCTGGTCGGGATCGTGGCAGCACGCGTCGATCGCCTCGCGCAGCAGCGCGGACTCGGCGTCGGTGGCCCGGGACCCGCGCACGTGCTGGACGAAGTCGAGGGCGATGGCGTGGTCGCTGGTGCCGTCGGCCGGCCGGGCGGGCGCGCCGACCTGCGCGGCGGGGGTGGGGAACTGCAGCACGAGGGTGTGGGGGAAGCGTCGCCGCAGCTGCTCCATCGCGCGGGCGGGGCGGCGGTCGTCGGTGAGGACGGCCTGCACCCAGGCGTCCTCGTGGACGGCGAGGGTCGGGTCGGCGAGGAGGTCGGTCAGGGTGCCGGTGATCCGGGCCAGCCGCCGGGGCACCGGCGCGTCGATCCAGGTCGCGGAGCGCAGGCCGCGCGCGCCGAGCTCGACCAGCCACGACCCCTTGGCCTGGTCGGCCTCGGAGAAGGAGTAGGCCAGCGGCGAGCCGGAGTAGCGGAGGCCGTCGGCCAGGACGTGGGGGCCGTGGAGGTGTCCGAGCGCGGTGTAGTCGATGCCGTCGAAGACGCTGGTGGCGACCCGGGAGACGCCCCCGACGCTGATGTCGCGCTCGGACTCCGACGGCGTGGCGCCGGCGACGAAGGCGTGGGCGAGCACCACGCTGCGCGTCGTGGCGGGGCGGGCGTCGAGGTCGGCGCGCACCCGCCTCATCGCCTCGGTGAGTGCGGTCTCGTGGCTGCGGCGCCCGAGCGCCCAGGGCTCGAGCAGCGCGGACGGGTCGAGGTAGGGGATCGCGTGGAACGCCACGTCGCCGTGCTCGTCGGCGAGCACGACCGGCGTGCCGACCGAGGAGGCGTCGGTGCGGACGAACACGCCGGCGGCGTCCATCAGCCGCGAGCCGAAGCCGAGGCGGCGGGCGCTGTCGTGGTTGCCGCTGCTCACCACGACGCGGGCGCGGGAGGCCGCGAGCCGGGCGAACGCCTCGTCGGCGAGCGCGACCGCGTCGACGTGGGGGAGGGCGCGGTCGTAGACGTCGCCGGAGACCACGACGACGTCGACCCGCTCCGCCGCGACCACCTCGAGGAGGTGGTCGACGAACGCACCCTGGTGGCCCAGGAGTCCTTCGCGGTGGAAGGACCTCCCGAGATGCCAGTCGGAGGTGTGGAGGATGCGCACGGCACGACCGTAGATCGCGGCACCGACACGGCCGCGGCCCCACGCCGCCGGCGCGACGTGAGACGCCGCTCAGTAGCGCACGGTGCGGCCCGCCGAGGTGAACCCCCACAGGTCGATGCCGGCCTCGTCGGCGAGGCGGGCGGCGAGGCTCGTGGGGGCGCCCACCGCTGCGATCGAGCCGATGCCGACGGCCGCAGCCTTCTGCACCAGCTCGAAGCCCACCCGTCCGCTCAGGACCAGGCACGCGGCGGCGGGGGCCTCGCCGGCGAGCACGCGGGCGCCGATGACCTTGTCGACGGCGTTGTGGCGACCGACGTCCTCGCGCACCACCCGCAGCGCGCCGTCGGCGTCGGTGAGGCCTGCGGCGTGAACGCCGCCGGTGCGCGCGAAGAGCGTCTGTCGCTCGCGCAGCGCGTCCGGGAGGCGGCGGACGACGGAGGCGTCGGGGCGGGCGCCGGCCCAGGCAGCGCTCGTCCGGGTGGCGAGGGCGTCGGCGATGCTGTCCTTGCCGCACACACCGCACGCCGACGAGCCCGAGGAGGCGGCGTCGTGGCGGTGCGGCACCACGGGCTCACCCGACACGGTCACGGTGACGACGTTGTACTCCTGCTCGGGCGCGAGGTCGGCGTCCGTGCAGTAGGCGACCTGGGCGATCGACCCGGGGCGGGCCAGGCCCTCGGCGACCAGCCACCCCGCGGCGAGCTCGAAGTCGTGGCCGGGGGTGCGCATGGTCACCCACGCCCGCCTGGGCGCCAGCGCGCCCGACCGGACCCGGATCTCGAGCGGCTCCTCGGTGATCAGGCGGTCCTCACGGGCCGTCTCGGAGCCCGAGGCGTGCTCCACGACGCGGGTGCGGACCGAGGGTCCGGGGCGTCGCGATCGCTCGATGGTCACGCCTTCGAACCTACCTCCCGCGCGGGCGGGCGAGTGGGCGAGATCACGCCGGCGCCGATGGGGGCGCGTCGTGTCCGGCTCCGTATGCTGTAAGGGTCGCAACGGAGCGACAACTTCTTACATCCACTGTTCGAACGTGAGGGTCGGATGCCCTCGGACAAGGAACGAAACTCCATGAACCCGCAGCTGCACCTCGCGCTCAGCCTCGTCGACTCGCGTGCGCGCGCCGCCGAGGACCGCGCCCTCCTGCGCAACGTGGAGATCGCCCGTCGCGAAGAGCGCCGCGCCCGTCGCGCCGCGCGCCGCGGCACCCGCTGAGTCCCCGCGGGCACACGGCCCGCCGTCCACACCGTCGTGGACCCGCACCCTGCCCGAGCGCCGCTCTGGCAGGGTGGTCGTCATGACGGACGACACGGTGCGCAGCGTCGAGATCACCCGGATCGGGCCCGCCAGGTTCAAGGCCACCAACGCGCGTGGCGGTGAGACCTACTTCGGCACCGGGGGAGCGGACCCCGACTTCACCCCGGTCGAGCTGCTGCTCGCCGCCATCGCCGGGTGCAGCGCGCTCGACGTCGAGGCGATCACCCACAAGCAGACGAGCAGCACGACGTTCGACGTCCACGCCGAGGGCCGCAAGGTGCGCGACGCCGACGGCAACCACCTGACCGGGATCCGCGTGTCGTTCGACATCGCCTTCCCCGAGGGCCCCGACGGCGACGCCGCGAGCCACCGGGTGCAGTCGGCGATCGAGATGTCCCGCGACCGGCTCTGCACCGTCTCGCGGACCGTGCAGCTCGGCGAGGACGTGGTCTACGAGCCCGTCAGCCGACCGTGACGGTCTCGATGGTGACGTCCTTGTTGGGCGCGCCGCCGCCAGCCGGGTGGGCGCCGTCGTTGCCCTCGGCGGCGATCTTGTCGATGACCTCGAGTCCGGCCTCGTCGATCGTGCCGAACACCGTGTAGCTCGGCGGGAACTGCGAGTCGCGGAAGACCAGGAAGAACTGCGAGCCGTTGGTGTCCGGCCCGGCGTTGGCCATCGCGAGGGTGCCCGCCGGGTAGGTCTCGTCACCGCTCAGCTCGTCGGCGAAGGAGTAGCCGGCGCCGCCGGAGCCGGTGCCCGTCGGGTCGCCGCACTGCAGGATGCCGAAGCCGTCCTGGTCGCCGATGCGCGGGCAGGGCGTGTCGTTGTAGAAGCCCTGCTCGGCCAGCGACACGAACGAGTTCACGGTGCAGGGGGCCGAGCCCGCGTCGAGGGTCAGCCCGATGTCGCCGAAGTTGGTGATGATCGTCGCGGGCACGGTGCCGTCGGCCAGCGCCTCCGCCTCGGGGGGCTCGACGTCGCGGGCCGGCTCCTGGCCGTCCTCGGGGTACTCGCAGGTGGTCGTCTTGCCCGACGCCGACTCGCTGGGGGACTCGCTGGGGGACTCACTCGTCGACTCGCTGGTGGAGTCGGCGGCCGGGTCGTCCGCGCTCTGGTCGGCCTCGTTGCCGCAGCCGGCGAGGGCGAGGACGGACAGGCAGGCGGCCACAGTGGCGAGTCGCTTCAGCATGCCCACGATCGTAACGAGCCCCTCGTCACATCTCCTCATAGGTGTCCGGGTCGCCGCCGAACAGGCGCCCGTCGGACTCCCCGAGACGCGAGATGGCGGCCATCTCGTCGTCCGTGAGCTCGAAGCCGAACACGTCGAGGTTCTGCGCCTGGCGGGCCGGGTCGACGGACTTGGGGACGGGCAGTGAGCCGAGCTGGACGTGCCAGCGCAGGATGACCTGGCCCGGCGAGACGTCGTGCGCCTCGGCGGCCCCCCGGACGGCGTCCTCCGTCAGCGGCGCGCGACGCTTGCCCATCGGGCTCCACGCCTCGGTGCGGATGCCGAGCCGCTCGTGGACCTCGCGCATGTGCTCCTGCGGGAAGCGCGGGTGCAGCTCGATCTGGTTGACCGCCGGCGTGACGCCGGTGTCGTCGATGATGCGGGCGAGGTGCTCCTCGGTGAAGTTGGAGACACCGATCGAGCGGACCAGCCCGTCCTGCTGCAGCTGCACCAGGGCGCGCCACGCCTCGACGTACCGGCCCTGGCTCGGGTTGGGCCAGTGGATCAGGTGGAGGTCGGTGCGCTCGAGGCCGAGGCGGTCGAGCGACTCGCGCACGGACGCGATGGCGTCGTCGTAGTCGTGGTGCCGGCCCGGGATCTTGGTCGTCACGACGAGCTCGTCGCGGGGGACGCCCGAGCGACGGATGGCCTCGCCGACCTCGGTCTCGTTGTCGTAGTTGACCGCCGTGTCGATCAGGCGGTAGCCCGTCTCGATGGCGGAGAGGACCGCCGCGGTGCCGTCGTCGCCGACCAGCGGATAGGTGCCGAAGCCGATCGCGGGGATCGTCGTGCCGTCGTTGAGGGTGTAGGTCGGGGTGTCAGCCATGCGTCCCACCGTAGGCCGCAGGCGGGCGGGGGCGCAGGGGGGTGCGCCCGAGGACGCGGCGCCGGTCAGGGCGCCGGTCAGGGCGCGCCGCGGGGCTCCTCGTGGGCCGGACCGTCGGTGAGCTCGTCGACGACGAGCAGGTCGTGGCGCACCTGCCCGGCGCGGAACGACGCGCGCCCGACCATGTGGCTGGTCACCACGCTCGTCGCCATCTGCAGCAGCACGATCAGCGCGAGGACGCCCACCACACTGGGCTCGCGGAGCCGGAGGGCGACGCCGGTCATCACCAGCATGGTGCCGAGCACCTGGGGCTTGGTGGCCGCGTGCATCCGGCTGAGGAGGTCGGGCAGCCGCAGGACGCCGATCGCGGCGACGAGGGCGAGCAGCGCGCCCAGCAGGATGCACACGGCGGCCGCCACGTCGGCGACGTCGGTCCAGCTCATCGGGCACCCCCCGTGCTGCTCTCGTCGCGGTCGCCGGCCTCGATGTCGTCGCTGCGGCTGGCGTAGCGCGCGACGCTGACGGCGCCGACCATGCCGCAGCCCGCGAGGACCACCAGCATCGGGAGGGCGTACGTGGTGCCGCTGTGGGCGACGTAGAGGCCCGTCGCGGAGACGGTCACCGCGACGATCACGTCGAGCGCGACGCTGCGGTCGAGGATCGTCGGTCCGATGGTGAGCCGGACGAGCAGCAGCCCGGCGGCGGCCGCGAGCAGCCCCGCCGCGAGCACGAGCACGAGGGTCATGGCTGCTCCTGCGGGGTCGGTGCGGGGGTGGGCGTCCGGAGCGGCAGCGCGTGCAGGAGCCGTTGCTCCAGGTCGAGCGCGGTGCGGCGGAACGTCTCGGCCGCCTCCGCGTCGGGCACGTCGAGCACGTGCAGGTAGAGCGTGTGGGTCGAGCGTCGGGCCTCGACGACCACCGAGCCGGGGATGAGGGAGAGCATCGACGCGACCAGGGTCAACAGGAAGTCGGACTCGGTCTCCAGGTCGACCGCCACGACGGCGTTGCGCACCGGCCGGCGGCGCAGGACCACCCCGGCCACCTCGATGCTGGCCCGCACGATCTCGGCCAGGAAGTGGGCGATCACGCCGAGCAGCGGGATCGGGCGTACGCGCGAGCCCAGGTCGATCGGGGGCAGCGGGAAGGCGAGGCAGACCAGGACCGCCACGATCACCCCGCCCACGACGAGGAGCGGCGTCACGTCGCCCCACATCGCCAGCCACACGACGAGCAGCCAGGCGACCGCACGCGGCTGGACGGCCCGGTGCCGCGCGGGCCGGGTGCTGCCGTCGGGGCGGGTGCGCACCACCGGGCTCATGGCTGGTCCTCGGTGAGGACGGAGGAGAGGTAGGGCGTGCGCTCGTGCAGGTCGACGGCCGCACGGTCGCCGAGCGCGTAGAGCGGTCCGGCGATCACCGTCAGCAGCACGCTGGCCACGACCAGGCCGCTGGCCGGCAGCAGCATGCCCAGCGGCGAGGTGCGGCTGTCCTCGCCTGCCTGGATCAGGGTGTAGAAGTCGCGGTCGGGCTCGTTGTCGTCGCCGAGGCGTCGCGCCTCCTCGATGTCGCGCCTCGACACGCTGCCCGACGCGGTGTGCACGTGCCCGCGGTGCTGGAGGGCGGGCTGGCTGTCGTAGCCGGGGATCGGGTCGCCGCCGGTGTCACCGATGGCCTCGAGCGCCTCGTGGGCCTCGCGCGGCGTGCGCCAGAACGCGACGGTCCACGTCTTGGCGACCGCGTAGAGCGTGAGCAGGCTGGTCGCGGCGCCGGCGGCGACGAGCGTCCAGGCGAGCGGGCTGCCGTCGAGCTGGGCCGCCTGGAACAGCCCGACCTTGCCGATGAACCCGGAGAACGGCGGGATGCCGGCGAGGTTCATCGCCGGCACGAAGAACAGCACCGCCAGCACCGGGGCGAGGCGCGCGAGCCCGCCGATGCGCATCAGGGCCGTGCTGCCGGCTCGCCGCTCGACGAGGCCGAGCACCAGGAAGAGCGCCGTCTGGATGGTGATGTGGTGGACGACGTAGAACGTCGTGCCCGCGGTGCCCGCCCGGCTGTCGAGCGCGATGCCGAGGATGAGGTAGCCGATGTGGCTGACGAGAGTGAACGACAGCATGCGCTTGATGTCGGACTGGGCGATGGCGCCGAGGATGCCGATGATCATCGTGAGCAGCGCCGCCCACAGCAGCAGGCCGGTCAGCGGGCTGTCGGGGAAGAGGAGGGTCTGCATGCGCAGGATCGCGTAGACGCCGACCTTGGTCAGCAACCCGGCGAACACCGCGGTGACCGGCGCGGGGGCGGTCGGATAGCTGTCGGGCAGCCACAGCGACAGCGGGAACACGGCCGCCTTGATCGCGAACGTCGTCAGCAGCAGCAGCTGGATCATCAACGACACGTGGTCGGGCAGCTCCGCGAGCCGCTCGGCCAGGTGGGCGAGGGTGAGCGTCCCGGTGGCGGCGTAGGTGACCGCCAGGCTGATCAGGAACAGGGTCGAGGAGAGCAGGTTGACCAGCACGTAGATCGTGCCGGCCCGCACCCGCGCCGCGGTGCCGCCGAGGGTCAGCAGGACGTAGCTGGCGAACAGCAGCATCTCGAAGCTGACGAACAGGTTGAACAGGTCGCCGGCGAGGAACGCGTTGGCCACGCCCGCGACGAGCACCAGGAAGGTCGGGTGGTAGATCGAGATCGGCGCACCCTCCTCGTCCTCGGTCATGCCCTGCCCGACCGAGTAGGCGAGGACCGCGAGTGTCACGACGGCGCTGACGAGGAGCATGAGCGCGGCGAGCCGGTCGGCGACCAGGACGATGCCGATGGTCTCCGGCCAGGCGCCGATCCACACCGTCTGCGGACCGTGCTGGTCGGCCTGGTAGAGCAGCACCGCGGCGACCACGACGACGACGCTGAGCACGCCGAGGGCGAGCCAACGCTGGATGCGCGGGTGGTGCAGCAGCGCGAGCGACGCGCCGGCGCCGAGGATCGGCAGCAGCACCGGGAGCGGGACGAGGGCGTTCACTGTGACCTCATCTCGGCGGCGTCGGCGGCCAGCGGGTCGTCGTCGGGACCCTGGCCGAGGTCGCCGCTGGAGTCGTCGCCGGGGAAGTCGGAGGTGGTGGCGTCGTAGGCCTCGGACGTGACGTCGCGATGCGCGAGCCTGCGGATGGTGTCGTCCTCGATGTCGTCCTGCACGTCGTCGTGCCCGTTGAGCTGCCAGCTGCGGTAGGCCATGGCCAGCACGAACGCGGTGGTGGCGAGGGTGATGACGATGGCCGTGAGCACCATCGCCTGGGGCAGGGGGTCGGTGAGGCCCGTGGTGTCGCCGCCCTTGGTCACGATGGGCGCCCGGCCGGCGGGACCGCCGGCCACCATGAAGGACAGGCTGACGCCGTTGCCGATCATGACGAGGCCGATGAGCACCCGAGACAGGCTGCGCTCGAGGACGAGGTAGACGCCGCAGCCGAGCAGCGACGCCGCGATGAGGACGAGGGTGAGGTTGACGGTCATGCGTTCTCCGTCTCCGTGCGGCGCAGCTCGCGCTGGATGTCGCGGTCGATGTGGGACCCGAGCGCGCGCAGCAGGTCGAGGACGAGCCCGACGACCACGAGGTAGACGCCGACGTCGAAGAGGGCGGACGAGACCAGGTGCAGGTCGCCGAGGAGCGGCACGTGCAGGTCGATGACCGCGGACTGCAGCACGACGCCGCCGAACGCCAGGGGCAGCAGCGCGGCCAGCGCGGCGACGGCGAGTCCGCCGCCGATCAGGCGCCCGGCGTCCACCGGCGCGGCCTCGTCGAGCTCGTAGCGGCCGCCGGCCAGGTAGCGGATCACGAGGGCCAGACCGGTGGTCATGCCGGCCGCGAAGCCGCCGCCCGGGGCGTTGTGCCCCGCAAGCAGGAGGTAGACCGAGATCACGATCAGCGTGTGGAAGAGCAGCCGGACGATGACCTCGAAGACGATCGAGCGCTTCTCGGGCGCCAAGGTGCGCGAGCCCGGGAGCCAGGCTCGTCGACCGGGGGACGTCGCGACCTTCTTGACGCCCACGGGGAACGGGATGTCGTGGACGCGGCGGATGTCGGCTCCGCGGGCGTTGACGTAGACCAGGCTGGCCACACCGGTGGCCGCCGCCACCAGCACCGAGAGCTCGCCGAGCGTGTCCCACGCGCGGGTGTCGACGAGGATGACGTTGACGATGTTGCCTCCGCCGCCGAACTCGAGCGCCTGCTCGGGCAGCGTCAGCGAGACCGGGTCGCTGACGCGCGCCGCGCCCGCCATGAGGAGGAACCCGGCGACGACGACCGCCACTGCGAGCCCCAGTGCCATGCGGACCCAGCGCTGGGCGGTGAGCGGGCGGTCGGTGAAGTACTCGGGCAGCCGGCGCAGGGCCAGCACGAACACCACCACGGTCAGCGTCTCGACGAGCGCCTGCGTGAGGGCGAGGTCGGGGGCTCCCTGGAGGACGAACAGCAGTGCCGTGCCGTAGCCCGTCACGCTGACGAGCAGCACGGCCCGGATGCGGCGGCGCGACCGGGCGGTCAGCACGGCGGCGGCGACGATGATGACGCCGATGACGGCTTGGGCGGGGTTGTCCCACGCCTGCACGTCGACGTCGCCGAGGCCGCCGAGGAGCGTCGAGCCGGGAAGCACCACGAGGACGACGAGGATGATGCCGAGGTAGGCCGCCGCGGAGCCGCGCTGGACCACACCGGTGACCTCGACCGCGGTGCGGTCGAGCAGCCGCATCCCGCCGCGGTAGGCGCGTTCGAGGCTCCAGTCATGGGCAAGGGCGGCCTGGAGGCGGGCGACGGGCTCGCGGGCGACGAACAGGACGGCGCCGGCGGCGAGCGTGATCGCCGTCAGCAGCAGTGGCAGCCCCGTGCCGTGCCACAGGGTGAGCTCGGGCTCGTGGGCCCCGGGCGGGAACGCGTCGGCCTGCCCCGCGAGGAGCGAGGTGAGCGGCCCGCCGGAGGCGCCGAGCAGGAGCGACAGGGCGGCCAGCACGACGGGCGCGGCGACGAAGGCGGCGGAGGGGGAGTGGACCGACGGAGGGGACGCGACGTCGCGGTTGGCGAACGCGCCCCACAGGAACCGCGCGGAGTAGGCCGCGGTGAGGATGGAGCCGACGACCACGCCGGCGACCAGCAGCCATCCGTTGGCCGTGGTGATCCCCGTGCCGTCACCGTCGCGGGCGACGTCGACGAGGGCGACCAGGACGCTCTCCTTGGCGACGTAGCCCAGGAGCGGCGGGACGCCGGCCATCGAGGCGGCGGCGAGGGCCGCGGCACCGGCGAGGACGGGCATCCGGCGGGCCAGGCCGGTCAGCTCGCGCAGGTCACGGGTGCCGGTGCTGTGGTCGATGATCCCGACGACGAGGAAGAGCGTCGCCTTGAACAGCGCGTGGGCGAGCAGGAGCGCCAGGCCGGCCATCATCGCGCTGCGGGTGCCGGTGCCCAGCACGAGCACCAGGAAGCCGAGCTGGCTCACGGTGCCGTAGGCGAGCAGCAGCTTGAGGTCGTGCTGGCGCAGGGCGCGGACCCCGCCGAGCACCATGGTCGCGAGGCCGAGGACGACCAGCATGGTGCGCCAGCCCGTCACGGCGGCGAAGGCGGGCGCGAGCAGCGCGACGAGGTAGACGCCGGCCTTCACCATGGACGCCGCGTGCAGGTAGGCGCTCACGGGGGTGGGCGCCGCCATCGCGGACGGCAGCCAGAAGTGGAAGGGGAGGAGGGCCGACTTGCTGATCGCCCCAACAAGGAGGAGCTGCACGCCGAGAGTCACCGCCACGCCCGTGGGCGGGTCGGCGAGGATCTCGGAGATGCGGTAGGTCCCGGCGGAGTGGCCGACCAGGATCGCGCCGACGAGGAGCACCAGGCCGCCCAGCGTCGTCACCACGAGCGCCTGGATGGCGGCGCGCCTACTGGCCCGCCGGGCCGAGTCGTGACCGATCAGCAGGAAGGAGAAGACCGTGGTCAGCTCCCAGAACACGTAGAGCAGCAGCAGGTCGTCGGCCAGGACGAGGCCCAGCATCGAGGCCACGAACGCCACCAGCACGCCCGCGAAGCGAGGCACGCCGTCGTCGTCGTCGTCGAAGTACCAGGCGCAGTAGCCGAGGACGAGCGCACCGATGCCGAGCACGATGAGGGCCATCAGCCACTGCAGGGTGCCCATGGCGAAGGCGAGATCCATGCCGATGCTGCCGACCCACGGATGCACCTCGACGAGCATCTCGCCGTCGTGCACGGCGGGCGTCTGCGCGGCGACCCAGATCGCACCGGCGAGAGGTACCGCCGCCAGGGCCAGGAACACGCGCCGTCCGGCACGCAGCACGAGCCACGGCGATGCCACTGCCGCCGCCAGCAGCACGGCGATCAGCATCAGCACAAGCGGGGGTCCTCGTCGTCGGTGGCGGGTATCCCCAACCGTACAGGCGCTCTCGACCCGATCACGCCCGTGCGGGCGCCGGCGGACAAAGATGGGGGACGGACCCCATCTTCGGTGATCGCGCCCCGTCGGACGGGGGCTTCGGAGATGGAGGACCCCGGCCGCTACGGGGGAGGAGCGGTCGGGGTCTGAGACCAGAATAGCGACCCGCGACCCCCCGTTGGGGTGATCGTGAGGCGGCTCACCCCGTCAGGGGTGTGGTCCCGGCCACGCACGCTGGAGTCGGCCCGGCTACCGGATCCGCCGGTCGACGGCGATCCAGTTGGTCTCCCAGGTCACGCCGCCGTCGTCGGAGAACGCCTGCTCGAACCGCGCGGTGTCGCGGCCCATGCGGAAGACGAGGAACCGCACCTCGATCGATCGTCCGTCGAGCTGGTCCTGGCCGTAGAACTCGCCGACCCCGTCGTCGCGGAAGCCGCCGTAGACCGATGGCGTGAGGAGGCCGTCACGCATGTTGACGAATGTCGAGCTCCAGCGATCGGCCTGCGGTTCGTACAGACGCAGGTTGAGGCCCTCGATGCGGCCCGCCTCGCCGGAGACGTCGAGCTCGACGACGTTGGCCCGACCGCCCATCAACGCTCGCACGACGCTCCGCCCCCGGAACCGCAGCCACTCCTCCGACCCGGAGAGCGGATCGGCCAGCACGCGTACGTCGGTGCGCCACACCCCGAGCTCCCAGTCGAAGTCATGGCGCCCGTCTGACGTGGCGGCGGCAGGGACGGGCGCCGCGGGCTGCCCGGTGGCGGCCGTCGCGGTCAACAGGACCGCCGCGAGGGCGGTGACCAGCATCCGCCGAGGTGCCAGGATCCTTCTGAGGGAGAGGTTCATAGACCGAGCATCCGAGCGGAGCGAGACCATGGACAAGAACGCACCTTCAGGTAACGCCCACTCGTCGCGGCCCAACCCACTGCCCGGGTGTCCGATGGCCGCGGCGTTCGCGGCGGTCGGCGGCAAGTGGAAGCTGACCTTGATCTACTGGCTGGCGCACGGTGAGTCGCACTTCGCCGGACTGCGCCGCCACGCTGAGCCGATCACACCGAAGGTGCTTGCCGAGCAGCTCCGCGAGCTGCAGGCCGACGGACTGGTCGAGCGGACCGAGACCGGGCCGGTGCCCGCACCCGTCGTCTACCGCCTGACGCCCTACGGCGCCACGGTGCTGCCGGTCGTGGAGAGCGTCCGGCTGTGGGGGGAGTCCCACCTCGAGCGCACCGGCGGGCCGACCCGCGACGATGCGATGGCGTGCGGTCGGGTGGTCGCCTGATCCGCTCCACACCGGACCCGTGCCGGCGGGTGCGCCCTTGCCGGCCCGGGCCTGCTCAGCGACGCCCGACCTGCCGGGTGAGGAACGCCGCTGCCGAGTCGACCGCCCGCGCGGCGGTGGGGTCGGTGAGGTGGTCGTGATGGAAGACGTGGGTGGCGCCCGCGTACACCTCGAGCGCGACGTCGACGTCCGCGGTCGCGGCGAGGGTGGCGAGGCGGGTGCTGTCGTCGAGCAGGACCTCCCGCGAGCCGACCTGGAGCAGGAGCGGGGGCAGTCCCCGCAGGTCGGCGAGCAGGGGGCTCGCGCGCCGGTCGTTGCCGTCGCCTCCGGCGAGGTAGGTCTCCGCGTACGCCATGATGTCGGCGGCGTCGAAGACCGGATCGGCCTCCTCCTTGCCCGTCAGGCTCGCCCCGGAGAGCGTGAGGTCGAACCATCCGGACAACGCGACCACGCCGGCCGGGAGGTCCAGCCCGGCGTCGCGCGCGGCGACCACGGTCGCCAGCGCGAGTCCGCCACCCGCCGAGTCGCCCGCGAGCACCAGGCGCGCCGGGTCGACGTCGAGGAGCAGCTGACGGTAGGACGCGAGCACGTCGTCGGTCGCGGCGGGGAAGGGGGCCTCCGGAGCGAGTCGGTAGTCGAGGGAGACGGCGCGCAGCCCGGCCCGCGCGGCGAGCGCGGCGGCGAGCGGGACGCCCGTGTGCGCCGAGCCCACCGCGTATCCGCCACCGTGCAGGTAGAGCAGCGTCCCGGCCGGCGGTTCGGACCCCGGCACCGTGATGGCGACGGCCGGCACGCCGCCGATGGTGGTCTCGGTGGTGCGGGTGCCCTCGGGCAGCGGCCGGTGGCCGAAGGAGGCGTAGAAGGAGCGGATCCCGGCGAGCGACTTCTGGTCCATCGGTTCTCCTGGGGTGGGGTCGGGGTAGGCATGGGAAGATGCATTCCATGGAAGATAAAGCGGATTCCCGGGAATCTATTCCGGGGGAGGTGGACGGGGCGCGGCTGCTCGACGACCTCGTCCGTGTCGAGGTGCGGCTCTACGCGGTCGTCGACGCTCGTCTCCGGTCCGCGGGCGGGCACGGCCTCGGCAGGCTCGAGGTGCTGCGCGCGGTCGCGCGGGTGCCCGGCTGCCGGGTCGCCGACGTGGCCGGCCAGCTCGGCATCACTGTCGGTGCGGCGAGCAAGGCGGTCGATCGCCAGGTCAGGGACGGACTCGTGGAGCGCCTGCCCCACCCCGAGGACGGGCGCTCGTCGATCCTCGAGCTGACCACGTCGGGCCGAGCGGCCCTCGACGACCTCGAGCCGTTGCTCGACCGCATCACTGCTGAGGTCTTCGCGGCCTCAGGCGTCGAACCGGCCGAGCTGCAGCGCCTGGGACGCACGCTCCGGGATCTGCGCTCCTCCTTGGCGGCCCTCTGACGAGGGCGACCTACGCCGGGGGACTGCGCGGGGCGGGCGCCGCGCCGGGTCGCCCGCGGTGGCGCTGGGTCGTGCGCCCCAGCCGCGGCACGGCGCTGGGGGAGGAGGGGTCGGCGGCGGTGGGCCGCTCGGACATGCGGTGCCTTTCGTCGATCGTCGAGGCACCGATCGTCGCCCGGCTCGGCTGAAGCGTCGTCCGCCGAGGGGCGGTGGGGCTCACGCACATCGGCGTAGCCGGTCACGCTCTGAGGCGCAGCCGTGAACGCCCTCGGGCGATTGGCCTGCTGTCCCGGCCATCGCAGTGCCACTCGCCCTGACGGGGCGGAGGCAAGTGGGTGGGTCAGCCCGAAGAGGGAGGTGAACCAGCCGGGGTGCGCAGCAGCGTTCTGCCGTTGGCCCGCCGCAGGTAGTCGCGCACGGCGTCCCGGCTGAGCGTGAGGCAGGCGATGCGGCGTTCGAGCCGCTCGGCCTCCTCGCCGAGGAGTGCCCGCACCTCGGTGTCGGCCCCGACGTCGACCGACCGGGACCTCTCGAGCAGCACGCCGATGAGACGAGTAGGAAGGCCAGAACGGATGAGGCTGCTGACAAGCGTTGCGCGCTCGACGTCGTCCTCTGTGTAGGAGCGGTAACCGTTGCGCTCTCGACCTGGCGCGAGCAAGCCCTGCTGCTCGTAGTAGCGCAGCATCCGCACCGACACCTGGGTGCGCTGGGAGAGCTCTCCGATTCGCATGCGCATCCTCCTTGACCCTGACACCGGTGTCAGACTTTAGCGTCTGGTGGCGTGACATCCTCAGACAACGGCCGGGGCTCGACGCGGGACTTCCAGCTCCCGCTGCGTCCCTTGATCTTCCTCTCCGCGACCGCCTTCGCCACGGTGACGGCGGAGCTCATGCCGGCGAGCCTGCTGCTCGAGCTGTCTCGCGATCTGGAGGTGTCGAGGGCTCAATCAGGACTCGTGGTCGCTGCCTGGGCGCTGACCGTGGCGGCGACGAGCCTCCCGATGGTGCGAGTGACGCGCCGCATCATGCAGCAGGTGCTGGTGCCATCGATCTTGCTCGTGCTGTCGCTGGCGACGTTGGTGACAGCGTCGGCGCCGACGTTCGAGGTCGCTGTCGCAGGGCGAGTGGCGGCGGCGGTGGCGCACGGCCTGTTCTGGTCCTTGCTGGTGCCGATCGCGGCGGCGCTCGTGCCACCCGAGAAGGCCGGTCGGGCCATCTCGGTCGTCCTGGCCGGACCGTCGGTGGCAGGCATCGTCGGCATTCCGCTCGGTGCGGCGGTTGGATCGGCCCTCGGTTGGCGCGTGTCCTTCGGCGCCCTGGCGCTGCTTCTCCTGGCTGCGGCGGGTGTGGCCGCACTGCTTCGCCTTCCTGACGCCACTCGCCCCGGCCAGGACCGAGCTCCGCAGGCGTCCGGGTACAGGAGTGTCGTGCTGCTCTCGTCGGCAGGAGGGCTGATCCTCACGGGGCACTTCGCGCTGTACACGTTCGTCTCGCCTCTGTTGGAGGACCTCGGGCACTTCGGCTCACGTTCGAGGGCAGCACTTCTGCTCGTGTTCGGGGCGGCCGGGGTCGTGGGCACGCTGCTCGCCGGGTCGATCTCCGATCGCCACCCCACGCACGCCTTCACCTGGGTCGCGGTCGCGTTCGCGCTGAGCGCCTTCTCCCTCCGGCTCGTCGCCCAGAGCACCCCGGCCGCCGTCGCGGCCATCACGGCGTGGGGCCTCCTGATGGGTCTGCTCCCTCCGGTGTTCCAGACCCGATTGCTTCGCTCGGCGCCACCGGGCCGGGAAACGACGGTCAGTGCGCTCGGCATCACCGTGCTGAACCTGGGCATCGCCGCCGGTGCGGGCATGGGCGGCGTCACCGTCGCGGTCGCCGGACCGGGCGCCTTGCCGTACGCCGCGGCGGCCGTCATCGGGGCAACGGCGGCCGGCCTGATCGTCTCGGCGGCGCCCATGCGCGAGGCCCCGGCCCGCCGTTGAGCCCGGTGGCGGCCCATCAACTTGTTGTCACGTCGACCTCAGCGGTCAGCGGTCTGGTGACTGTCGGCGGGGTAGGGGATCAACCGGAGACGACCTGGTCCCATCTGGTGCTCCGAAACACGGAGAGTGACATAATGTCAGTTATCGGCGAACAAGGTACGGGCGCAAGAACAGACGCGAGTACTCCCGTAGAGACCGTCGTCAGCCGGCGAGTCCGAGGTAGCGCAGGTCGACCGTGTACGACGCCACGTCGAAGGAGTCGCTCCCGGACGTGCTGAACGACCACAGCGCCGACGGCGGCATCCGCGGCGTGCCGTACACCGGGTCGGCCGACGCACCGTTTCCACCCCACGGCTCGCGGACCCAGCCGGTGGAGCCGCCCGTCGCCGACGTCACGGTGACGCGAGAGGACGTGGCGTAGCTGAACGCCGAGAGGGTGCCGGGGTCCGCCTCGCCGGCGTGCGTCGGCGCACCGGTGAAGGCGATGCGCAGCGCCGCGACCCCCCGGACCGCCTGGGGCACGCCGAACCAGCTGTCCGTCTCGGCGCCGGGGCTCCCGTAGAACGGCGTGCTGCACGCGGCGACACCCTGGTGGCTGAGGCCGCCGGGGAACAGCGCACTGGGCACGACCGGCCCGCAGGGCTCATAGTCACCGCACCCGTTCGAGGCGGACCACGTGCCGCAGGTCGAGCCGTGGGTCACGTCCTGCGGGACCACCTGACGCGTCTGCTCGATCCAGACCAGTCGCTCCCCAGAGAGCCGCACCGTGACCCGCGGCGCGGAGCCCTGATTGCCCACGCGGTCCGTTCCCCGTACGTCGACGCGGTAGGCGCCCGGTGGGAGCGGACGCCCGGTCCTGCCGTCGCGGCCATCCCAGCGGACCCTCGGGAAGCCGGCGGTGCGAGGCAGCGTCGCGCGCAGAACCACCTCACCGCTCGGTGCCGTCACGACGAGCCGACCACGCCGCAGCCGAGGCTCGACCCGCGGATGGAAGACGAGCGCGTCGCGGACCGCCGTACTGCGGGGGTAGAGCACGGCCTGCGCCGCCGGGCCCTCGTCCAGACCGCCGAGGGACACCTTCGTGGGGCCCGCGCTGTACACCCGGTCGATCTCCACGGGCTCCGGCTCGCTGGCCCCGCCCGGGCCACGGACCACGACCCAGTACATCCCGCCGGGCAGACGACGCCCGCCCGTGCCGCGTCCGTCCCAGGTCCACACGTGTGACCCCTTCCCGACGGTGCCGAGGCGGCGGCGCAGGAGAGCGCGCTCTCGATCGTCCTGGACCAGGATGGTCACCGGCCCGGCTGTCGCGACGTCGTACCGAACGCGGGCCACGTCGCTGTCGCCGTCTCCGTTCGGGGAGAACGGAGCGATGGCCTTCACGTCGGGGGCGGACACCCGCGTTCCCGTGCCCTGGGCGGGCACGGCGAGAGCGGCGGCCAGCACGGCGCCGAGAGCAGTGAGAGCGGCAAGGACCGTCCAGGGAACCGGACGCTTCATGACTCGGATGCTACCCAGAGCCAGACGATCCCAACCGTTCCTGACCGGCGTGCGCTGGTGGTCCTTCCAGCGGCCGGAGACCCGTGCCCTCATATGACATCATTGTTGTCATGACCCGATCCGAGCTCGTGTACGACGTGCTCCGTCACGTGCGACCGCTGGTCCTCAGCTCCGGGCGGGTCGTGGAGAGGCGGGTGCGGAGGGAGGGCTGGACGCTGGGCATGCGTGCCGTGGTGGAGGTGCTCGCCGAGCGGGGCGATGCCACTGTGCCCACCATCGGGCGGCTCCTGGACCTGCCGCGGCAGGCCGTGCAGCGACATGTGAACGATCTCGTCGAGCGTGGGCATGTGGAGACGCACCCCAACCCGACCCATCGACGGTCCGTGCTGGTGAGGCTCACCGGCGACGGAGCCGGCGCGTTCGAGCGGGTGCGCGCCGCCGAGATGCTCGAGCTCGCCGGTCTTGCGGACGAGTGCAGCAGCTCGGAGCTGCTGATCGCCTCTCGGGTGCTGGCGGCCCTCCTCCGTGACGTCCGGGCGAAGGCCGCCGCGGCATGACACGCGATGACGCCTGGATCTTCGCGGCGACCAGTGAGAATCGCGTGCGCCTCGCCGATCTGCTCGACGCCCTCCCCCGCTCCCGGTGGTCGGCCGACACGTTGTGCGACGGGTGGTCGGTGCACGTGGTGGGAGCGCACCTGCTCCAGCACGCCTACGTGACGTTCCCCCGGTTCGTGCTCGCCGCGCTTCGCCGGCGCGGGGACACCGATGCGACGGTCGACCACTTCGCCAGGCAGCTGGGGCGACGGCTCGGACCGTCCGAGATCGTGGGCCTGCTGCGTCAGCATGCCTCCGACCGGGTGGCGCCGCCGCGCGTCGGCCCGTGGGGCCAGCTCGCGGAGACCTGCGTCCACCTGCGCGACATCGCCCGACCGCTGGGCCTGGACGCCGACGTCCCGGGCGACCACTGGGCGGCCCTGCTCGACTACTACACCTCCCCCGCGGTGGCTCCGGCCCTCGTGCCACCGGGCCTGCTCGACGGACTGAGCCTCGTGCCGACCGATCTCGGGGGATCGTTCGGCGACGGTCTCCCGGTCCATGGCCGCGCCGAGGCACTGACGATGGCGGCGTCGGGTCGAGCGGTGGCGCTGGACGACCTCTCCGGGGACGGCCTCGAGGTGCTCCGGCGCCGACTCGCGCCTGGCTGAGCCGCCGATCAGCCGGTGGCCGCGTCGAGGCTGTCTCGGCGCCGGTCCCGCACCACGCGTACGACCATCGTCGACGCGACGACGAGCAGGAGCCCCGACGAGATCGCCACCGGGAGAGCCACCCCGGCCCGCAACGTGAAGGCGCCGACCACGGCGCCACCGAACATCGTGCCCACCGCCCCGGCCCTGCGCAGGGTCGTGGCGCGTCCCGCGGTGCCGCCGGTCCACGCCGCCTCGGCGAACAACCCCGCGAGCGTCGACGTCACCACCACGGTCGACACGTCGCCCACCGCGACGCGACGGGCCGCGACGGCCTGGGCGCCCATCGCGGCCCCGAGGGCGCCGGCGAGCAGGTCGAAGACGGTCGCGCCGGGGTCGACCAGATGGAGCACGAGTGCGGAGCCACCGACCGTGAGCGCGCAGGCCATCAGCAGGCTCGCGGCCACCACGTCGGCGTTGGGGCGGGCGTGGTGCCCGCGCTGCACGGTTCCGGCCAGGATGGCGCCCATCGCGAAGCCCACGAGCGCGACGGCGGCGCGGAGCAGCGGCACGTCCTCGGCGTCGGCGAGCCCGAGGCCGACGAAGATCACGTTGCCGGTCATGTTGGCGGTGAAGACCTGGTCGAGCCCGAGGTAGGTGGCGGCGTCCAGCACGCCGGTGCCGAACGAGAGCACCAGCATCGCCGCCGTGGAGAGGCCGTCCGGGCCGGACGGACCGGCTGCCCCACTCATCGCGTGTGCCGTCGCAGGTAGCCGTCGAGGGAGTTGTGCACGTGCTGCCGCATCAGCCCGGCCGCCTTGCGCGGGTGCCCGGCGAGGACGGCCTCCGCGATCTCGTCGTGCTCCTGCCACGAGTGCTCGCCACGCGCGGCGACGTCCATCCCGTAGAGCCACTCGACCTTGCCGCCGATCTGGCGCAGCAGCCCGAGCAGCGAGGCGTTGCCGGCGAACTCGGCGATCGCCAGGTGGAACCGGGTGTTGAGCGGCGGCAGGTCGGTGCGGCCGGGCGCCTCCAGGCCGCTGCGGCCGGCGGCCACCAGCTCGCGCAGCAGGTCGGCGAACCGGCGCACCTCGTCGTCGTCACGGTGGGTACGACAGCGCTCCGCGGCCCGTCGCGCCGTCAGCTCCTCGATGGTGCTGCGCACGGCGAAGATGTCGGCCGCCTCGTCGCTGTCGAGGTGCGCCACCCGCACGCCGGCGTAGGCGACGCTGGTGACGAAGCCCTCCGCCTCGAGGTGGCGCAGCGCCTCGCGCACCGGCACCCGCGAGACGTCGTACGCCTCGCACAGCTCCGACTCGGTCAGTCGGGTCCCCGCCGGGTGGGTGCCCGCGACGATGTCGGCGCGCAGCGCGCGGAGCACCTGGTCGGCGCGCCTGCTCACCCGTGCCTCACGAGAACACCCCGGCTCCCGGGATCGCGGCCAGCAGCTCGCGGGTGTAGTCGGAGGAGGGCCGCTCGAAGACGTCGTCGACGGCGCCCGTCTCGACGAGCCGGCCCTGCTGCATCACCACCACGTCCTGCGCGACCAGCCGCACCACGGCGAGGTCGTGGGTGATGAAGAGGTAGGAGAGCCCGAGGTCGCGCTGCAGGTCGGCGAGGAGCGTGAGGATCTGGTCCTGCACCAGCACGTCGAGCGCCGACACCGCCTCGTCGCACACCACCAGCCGGGGGTTGAGCGCGAGCGCGCGGGCGATCGCCACGCGCTGCCGCTGGCCGCCGGAGAGCTCGTTGGGGTGGCGCTGGGCCACCGAGTGCGGCAGCGCGACGTGGTCGAGCAGGTCGGCCACCCGGGCCCGCCGCGTACGCCGGTCGCCCACCCCGAAGACCCGCAGCGGCTCGTCGACGATGTGCTCGACGGTGAACATCGGGTCGAGGGAGGCGTACGGGTCCTGGAAGACCGGCTGCATCGCGCGCCGGATCGCCCGCCGCTTCGCTCCCCTGGCCGCGGCCACGTGGCCGCCGTCGACCCGCACCTCGCCCGCGGTCGGCGTGACCAGCCCGAGCACCATCCGGGCCACGGTGGTCTTGCCCGACCCCGACTCCCCCACGACCGCCGTCGTGGTGCCTGCGGGCACCTCGAACGACACGTCGTCGACGGCGGTGAGCCGGCCGCGCCCGCCGCGCAGGTGGTACTCCTTCGTCAGGTGCTCGACGGCGAGGATCGGCCCGGTCCCCTGCTCGGACGACCCGTCCCGAGGTTCGGTCCGGACGCCGACGGGCGCCCCGGCCGCGACGCGGGCGCTGGCGACCGACGGCGCCGCGGCCACGAGGCGCTGCGTGTACTCGTGCTGCGGGTGGCGCAGCAGCTCGCGTGCCGGTCCCTGCTCGACGATGCGGCCCTCCGACATCACCACGACCCGGTCGGCGCGGTCGGCGGCCAGCCCGAGGTCGTGGGTGACGAGCAGCATGGACGCGCCGCGCTCGGCCCGCAGCGTCTCCAGGTGGTCGAGGATCGTGCGCTGCACCGTCACGTCGAGGGCCGACGTGGGCTCGTCGGCGATCAGCAGGTCGGGCTCGCACGCCAGCGCGATGGCGATGAGCACCCGCTGCCGCATCCCGCCGGAGAACTCGTGCGGGTACTGGCGGCTGCGCCGCTCGGCGTCCGGGATGCCCGCCTCGCCGAGCAGCTCCACCGCGCGACGGCGGGCCTCTCGTCGCGAGGCGAGCCGGTGGGCGACCAGCGTCTCGGCGACCTGCTGGCCCACCCGGGTGGCCGGGTTGAGGTTGGACATCGGGTCCTGCGGCACCAGCCCGACCTGTCGTCCGCGGAGGCGGCGCAGCCGTCGTTCGTCGGCGTGGGTGACGTCCTCGCCGCGGAACTCGATGCGGCCGCGGGTCACGGTGCCGCCGCCGGGGAGCAGGCCGATCACGGCCGCCGCCGTCGTGGACTTGCCCGACCCCGACTCCCCGACCAGGGCCACCCGCTCCCCCTCGGCGACGGTGAGGTCGACGCCGTGCAGCGCTGGGGTGCCGTAGTAGCTCACCTCGAGGTCGGTGATCCGCAGCAGCGGCGCCGCCTCGGGCACGGCCTCCTGCGCTGTCCCTTGCGTGGTGACGGGCGTGGTCTCAGCGTCCGACGGCATAGCCCTGCTCCCCTCTCGGGTTGGCGGCGGCCTCCAGGAGGCCGGTGGCCGGGTCGCGCGCGACGGCGGAGAGCCGGCCGAGCGACCAGTCGCCGGCGCGGGTGACCACGTGTCCGCGCCGCTCGAGGTCGGCGATGACCTCTTCGCCGAGGCGGTCCTCCACGACCGCGCCGCCCGGGGTCCAGGTGCGCGGCCAGAACGAGCCGGACATCGAGGTGGTGTGGAGCGCGGGGGCGTCGATCGCCTGCTGCGGCGAGTAGCCACCGCGCAGCACCCGCAGCAGGTAGAGCAGCTGCCACTGGTCCTGCTGGTCGCCGCCGGGGGTGCCGAGCGCGCACCACGGCCGGCCGTCGCGCAGCACGAGCGTGGGGCTCAGGGTCGTGCGCGGGAGCCGGCCCGGGCGCAGCGCCGACGGTGCCCGCTCGTCGAGCCAGGTCATCTGCAGCCGGGTGCCGAGGCAGAACCCCAGCTCCGGGATCGTGGGCGAGGACTGCAGCCAGCCGCCGGAGGGCGTCGCGGAGACGAGGTTGCCCCACCGGTCGACGACGTCGAGGTGGCAGGTGTCACCGCGTCGTACGTCCCCGACCGCGCCGACGGTCGGCTCCCCCACGGCGGCGTCGGCGGAGTCGTCGGGCGCCTCGGTGAGCAGGGGCGGCAGGTAGACCGGCGTGGAGCCCACGTCGCCCGGCCGGTAGTCGTGGGAGGCCGCCTCGCCGATGAGCGCGCGGCGCTCGGCCGCGTAGGCGGGCGAGAGCAGCACGTCGAGGGGCACGCCGGGGCCGTCCGCGGGGTCGCCGTAGTGGGCGTCGCGGTCGGCCAGCGCGAGCTTGAGCGCCTCCAGCACCCGGTGGGCGCCGGCGCCGGTGGACGGGTCGACCTCGTCGTCGGCGAAGCCGGCCAGGATCGCGAGCGCCTGCAGCAGGACCGGGCCCTGGCCCCAGGCGCCGGTCTTGCAGACCGTGACGCCGTGGACGTCGAGGGTCGCCGGCTCCTCGTAGCCGGCGCGCCAGCCGGCCATGTCGGCGCGGGTGAGCACACCTTCGTGGTCGGCGCCGTCGCTGTGGCGGTGCGGGGTCGCGACGAACCCCTCGACCGCCTCGGCCACGAACCCGCTCCCCCATGCATCACGGGCCGCCTCGATGCGGCCCGCGCGGTCGCGCGCGCCCGCGCCCGCACCGACCAGGCGGCGCAGGGTGGCGGCGTACGTGGTCAGCCGGACGACGTCGCCGGCCCCGGGCGGTCGTCCCTCCGGCAGCCAGAGGTCGGCCGAGGTGGGCCAGTGCTCGCGGAACAGCCCGGCGGTGGCGGCCACCGTCTGCGCCGCGCGAGCCGAGATCTGGTGCCCCTCCTCGGCGTACTCGATCGCCGGCGCGAGGACGTCGGCGAGCTCCCAGGTGCCGTGGTCGCGCAGGAGCAGCAGCCACGCGTCGACGGCGCCCGGCACCGCCGCGGCCAACGCACCCGTGCCGGGCACGAGGTCGAGGCCCTCGGCCCGGTAGTGCTCGATGCTCGCGCCGGCCGGGGCCGGACCCTGGCCCACCAGCACCCGCGGCCTGGGGTCGTCAGCGGTGGCGAACAGGCCGGTCATGTCGCCGCCGGGGCCGTTGAGGTGCGGCTCGACCACGTGGAGCACGAAGCCGCCCGCCACCGCCGCGTCGAAGGCGTTGCCGCCGCGCTCGAGCACGGACTGCGCGACCGCGCTCGCGACCCAGTGGGTGGAGGCACACATGCCGAACCTGCCCCGCAGCGTGGGCCTCGTGGTGTGCTCGGGGGGCGCCACGAAGGCGCCGGGGTCGGCCGTCATCAGCGCCTCCGGGTGGTGGGGTCGAGGGCGTCGCGCAGGGCGTCGCCGAACAGGTTGAAGCCCAGGCAGATCACGGCGATCGTGAGGCCCGGGAAGATCGCCGCGGCCGGCGCGCGGAAGATGTACTGCTGCGCGTCGGAGAGCATGATGCCCAGGCTCGGGGTGGGCGGCTGGATGCCGAGGCCCAGGAACGACAGCAACGCCTCGCCGATCACGGCGACCGGCATGATGACGGTGGCCTGCACGATCAACGCCGACGCCGCGTTGGGCAGCACGTGCTGCCACAGGATCCGGGCACCGGAGGCGTCGAGGGCGCGGGCCGCGAGCACGAACTCGCGCTCCTTCACGCGCAGCGTCTCCGCCCGCACCACCCGCACCATGGTGGGCACCTGGGCGATGCCCAGCGCGATCGCGGCGTTGTAGACGCTGGGTCCGTTGATGGCGGCGAGCCCGACGGCGACGATGAGGAACGGGAAGGCCAGCGTGAGGTCGGTGAACCGCGAGACCACCACGTCGGCCCAGCGCACGTAGCCGGCCAGCAGCCCGAGCGGGGTGCCGACCACCACCGCGAGGAGCACGCTGAGCGCGCCCACCAGCAGGGAGACCCGGGTGCCGTAGACGATGCGCGAGAGGATGTCGCGGCCGAGGTCGTCGGTGCCGAACAGGAAGCCGTCGGTGAAGGCGCGCTGGAACGGGAGGTCGAAGTGCACCTCCTCCGGCGGGTAGGGCGCGATCAGGGGCGCCAGCACCGCGGTCAGCACGACCAGAAGGAGCAGCGCCCCGCCCACCACGCCGAGCGGGTTGCGCGCCAGCTGGCGCAGCACCTGGCCGCGCTGCTGACCGAGGTCGATGTCGTCGACGGTGACGACGGGTGTGGCCTCGCTCATCGGGCCCCTCCTGCCACGCGGATGCGGGGATCGATGACCGAGTAGAGGACGTCGATGGCCAGGTTGATGACGATGTAGGCGAACGTGGTGACCAGGACGACCGCCTGGATCACCGGGTAGTCGCGGGTGAAGACGCTGTCGAGGGTGAGCTTGCCGAAGCCCGGCAGACCGAAGATCCGCTCGGTCACCACGGCTCCGGACACCAACCCGCCGAGCTGCAGGCCGATGATGGTGACGACCACGATGAGCGAGTTGCGCAGGGCGAACCGGGTCAGCACGCTGCGCCCGGGCATCCCCTTGGCGCGTGCGGTGCGTACGTAGTCGGCGGAGAGCGTGTCGAGCATCGACGAGCGGGTCTGGCGCATGATGACGGCGGCCAGCGCGGTGCCGAGCACGAGCGCCGGCAGCGTCAGGTAGTAGAGACCCCGCAGCGGCTCCTCGCTCACCGGCACGTAGCCGGACGCCGGGAACCAGCGCAGCCCCACCGCCAGGTAGAGGATCGCCAGGATGCCCAGCCAGAAGCTCGGCACCGACAGGCCGACCAGCGTGAAGCTGTTGGCGAGCCACTCCGGCCAGCGGCCCCGGTGCACCGCGGCCGCGACCCCGGCACCGACCCCCACCACCACGGCGACCACCACGGCGTAGAGGCTGAGCCACAGCGTGACCGGCAGCGTCGTGCCGAGGAGGTCGGTGACCGGGATGCCCGTGGCGATCGAGGTGCCGAGGTCGCCCTGCAGCAGGTTCTTCACGAACGTGCCGTACTGCACGAGCAGCGAGTCGTCGAGGCCGAGCTCGGCGCGCACCGCCGCCAGCGTGGCCGGGTCGGCCTCCTCCCCCGCGGCGGCCAGGGCGGGATCCCCCGGCAGCGCCCGTACGCCCCAGAACACCACGAGGGAGGCGAGGAACATGGTGACTACCGCCTGTGCCAGGCGCCCGAGCAGGTAGCGCACCATCACGAGCCCCCGTCCGTCACGAAGCCCGCCCGGCTCAGCCGTACGACCCCGTCGCCGTACGTGCTGACGCCGGCGACGTCCTCGGAGTAGCCGGTGAGGTTGCGCTGGCGGTAGAGGTAGACGATCGGGTCGACCTCGTGCACGAGGGTGACCACCTGCCCGTAGAGGTCGGCGCGCCGGTCGGTGTCGACCTCCCCGGCCGCCCGCTCGAGGAGCGCATCGACGCGCTCGTCGCTGAATCCGGAGTAGTTGTTGGCCTGGCCGGTGGAGAGGAAGGAGAACATGTTGCCGTGCGGGTCGATGCGACCCGACCAGCCGAGCTGCAGGATCTCGAAGTCGCCGCCGGTCTGGTCGTCGAGCAGCGTCGTGTACTCGACCGGCTCGAGCTCGATGTCGAACCCGCCGGCCGAGACGCTGCCCTGGATCGCCTGCGCCAGTCGGAGCGTGTCGGGGGTGTTGGAGACCTTCATGGTGAGCTCGACCGGGGTGTCGACGCCGGCCTCGTCGAGCAGGTCGCGGGCCCGCTCGGGGTCGAAGGGCGGGCACTCGTTGCTGGCCTCGGTGGCATAGACCGTGTCTGGCGAGATCGGCGAGCAGGCCGGCTCGAACCAGTTGTCGAACACCGAGTTGACCAGGGCCTCCCGGTCGAGCGAGAGCTCGAACGCCGCGCGCACCCGGGGATCGCTGGCGACCGGGGTGTCGATCGTGCCCGGGGGCGTGCCGACGCCGTCGGTGTTGCCGAGGTTGAACGTGATGCCCTGGTAGCCCAGCGAGCCGGTCTGCAGCAGCCCGATGCCCGGCTCGCGCTCGAGGGTCTCGATCGTGGTCGGCGAGACGGTGTCGATCACGTGCACGTCGCCGGACTGCAGGTTGGCGGCGCGGATGTTGGCGTCGGTCATGATGCGGTAGGTGATCGTGTCGAGGTGCACCTCGTCGGCTGCGTAGTACTCCGGGTCGCGCTCCACCACGATCGACGTCGCCGGCACCCGCTCGACGAACCGGAACGGACCCACGCACACCGGCGAGGTGCCGAAGTCGTCACCGAGGTCGTCGAGGGCGCGCGGGCTCAAGATCATGCCCGCTCGGTCGGCGAGCGACGCGGTGACGGGCGCGAACGGCGTCGCGTACCTCAGCTCGACGGTGCTGTCGTCGACGGCGACGACGCTCTCGACCGGTCCCATCTCGGCCGCGCGCGCCGAGTCCTCCTTCTCGAGGTGGCGCTCGAGGGTGCGCTGCACCGCCTCGGCGTCGAACGGCGTCCCGTCGGCGAAGGTGACGCCCTGCCGCAGCGGGATCCGCACGGTGCGGCCGCCGTCGTCGAGCTCGGGGAGGTCGGTGGCGAGCTGGGGCACGATGCGGCCGTCGGCGTCGATGTCGTAGAGCTTCTCGCAGATCGAGCTCATCACGTAGCGCGTGTAGAGCGACGAGGACGTGGTCGGGTCGAGCACGTCGGGATCGGCCGAGAGGCCCATCACCAGGTCGCCGCCGTCGGCCAGCGACACGCCCTCGGCCGGGACGCTCGACACGTCCTTGCGCTCGGGCGTCTCGCCGCGCGGCTGCACCGCGTAGCACGCGGACAGCAGCACCGCGACGACGACGGCCAGGACGAGCGCGGCCCAGGGCCGGCGCAGGAGCGGTCCGGGGCGGGTGGCCCGTCGCGGAGAGGGGGGTGGACGGTGGTGCGGCATCCGAGTCTGCCTGGACGTCACGGTGAGTCTCCCGAGAGGGTGTGGTCACGCGGACTGGCGTATACGGTTTTGTATACGATCCTTGTTCTAACACCGGCCCCGGGGGCTGGTCAACGGATGCCGGGCTCGCGTGCGGGCGTCAGGCGGACCTGCCGTACTTCTTGTGCATCGCCTGCTTGCTCACGCCCAGCAGCGTGCCGATCTCGGCCCAGGTGAACCCCTGGACGCGAGCGCGCCGCACCGCGACGGCCTCGGCGGCGGCCAGCTCGTGCTTGGCGCGGGCGATGCGCACCAGCTCGTCGAGCGGACCGCGCTCCCCCGGCTCTTCGGCGTCGATGGCCGTCCTCATCCGTCAACTGTTGTTGACCTGCGCCGAGATGTCAACCCCCGTTGACGGATTCCGGCTGGGCCCGCGTCAGGTGCAGGAGCCACTGCGTGCCGCCGGTGTGGATGAGCGCATAGCGGCGGACGCCCTCGCGCCCGTGCAGGGAGAACACGATCCGGCGGCCGTCGCGGTCGTGCTCCTCCCACGTGCCGGTGTCGGCGACGGACTTGTGCTCGTCCTCGTAGGCGAGGTGGTCCAGGTCGTGGTCGTCCACCGCGATGGCGAGCCGGTCGCGCCGACTGTCGTCCGGGAGCCCCTTGGGCACCGCCCAGCTGCGCAGCACGCCCTCCTCCTCGAGTCGCAGGTCGAAGTGCGGGCTCGGGCGCCGGTGGTCGTGCAGCACGAACCTCACCGGCTCACCCCAGGCGCCGGACCTGGTAGGTCCCGACGGTCGTCGCCACGACCTCCCCGACGGCGTCGGTGAGCGTTGCCTCCAGCACGAACTCGCCCCGGCCGGACGCCAGCGCGTCGGCCCGCACCCGCGCCGCCTCCTCCTGCGACAGCGACGCCGTGGCACGCACGACGCCCATCGCCGGGCGACGGAAGCGGATCGTCGACTCCTTGACGAGCGGCACGAAGCCGGCGAGCTCGCCCTCGAGGTCGAAGGTCGCCAGGCTGAGCAGACCGCCCAGCATCTCGGCGACGCTGAACAGCGACCCGGCGTAGGTCACGCCGAAGTGGTTGACGTTGGGCTCGGGCGGCAGCTCGGCCACCGCGTGCCCCGCGCGGACCTCGACGACACGGATCCCCATGGCGTCCAGGATCGGGACCGAGCCGATGCGCTGGACTGCCTCCACTCTCAACGTATAGGCCATCGGGGGCCTTGCCGCAAGACCCCGGTCGGCCCCCACACTGCACGGCGTGATGCCGCCCGGACGCCCCCACGCCACCGCCCACGCCGCCGCCCACGACACGTTCCCCTTCGCCCTCCCCGAGGCCCTCGTCGCCAAGGCCGACCCCGCGCTCATCGACCACGACCGCACGCACCTCGCCCGCATCGCCGACGCGCTCGAGCAGGCGATCGCCGACCTCGAGGGCAGGCTCGCCGAGGCCCGGTCGGCCCCGGCGCGCGGCGGCACCGCCGCCCTCGAGCGCGACCAGGAGGTGCACCGCCTGTCGTCGCGCCTGCGTGCGCTGCGCCGCTACGACCTCGACCTCTGCCTGGGCCGCATCGTGCACGAGGGTCGCGACGAGCCGACGTACGTCGGGCGCCTCGGGCTCGCGGACGCCGACGGGCAGCGGCTGCTCGTCGACTGGCGCTCCCCGGCGGCCGAGCCCTTCTTCGCCGCCACCCACGCACACCCGCGGGGCCTGGAGAGCCGGCGCCGCTACCGCTGGTCGGGCGGGTGGATCGTCGACTACTGGGACGAGGCCTTCACCGAGGACGCCCTACGCCACGGCGCCGCGCTAGACGACCAGTCGGCCTTCGTCGCGACGCTGGGCGGCAGTCGTACGCCCCGCATGCGCGACGTCCTCGCCACGATCCAGGCCGACCAGGACGCCATCATCCGGGCCGGCTCACGTGGCGCGCTGGTCGTCGACGGCGGTCCTGGCACGGGCAAGACCGTCGTCGCGCTGCACCGCACGGCCTACCTCCTCCACGCCGACCCGCGGCTGGGCCACCGGCGCGGGGGCGTGCTCTTCGTCGGCCCGCACCAGCCCTACCTCGTCTACGTCGGCGACGTGCTGCCGAGCCTGGGTGAGGAGGGCGTGCAGACGTGCACGATCGGTGACCTCGTGCCCGAGGCGACGTCTGGCCCGGAGCCCGACCCCCGTGTCGCCGCCCTCAAGGGCGACCGGCGCATGGTCGAGGCGATCCAGCCCGCGGTCGCGCTGTACGAGGAGCCGCCGGCGGAGTCCTACCTGGTCGAGACCCCGTGGGGGGACGTCCGGATCACCGCCGCCGAGTGGGCGGAGGCGTTCGCCTCCTCCGATCCCGGCACGCCCCACAACCTGGCCCGCGACGAGGTGTGGGACGAGCTGCTGACGGTCCTGGTGGACAAGGCGGCCGACGATCTCGACGACCTCTCCCCCGACGACCTGCGCCGCGTCCTCGACCGCCATGCCGGGCTGCGCGACACGTTCGACCGGGCCTGGCCGCTCATCGAGCACACCGACCTCGTCGGCGACCTGTGGACGGTGCCGGCCTACCTGCGCCACTGCGCGCCGTGGCTGGCTCCCGACGAGGTGCGGGCGCTGCGACGCGACGACCCCGAGGCCTGGACCGACGCCGACCTCCCGCTGCTCGATGCGGCCCGGCTGCGGCTCGGCGACCCCGAGGCCTCGGGGCGACGACGTCGTACCGCAGCAGTCGAGGCGCGCGAGCGGGCGCGGATGGACGGGGTGATCGACGACCTCCGCACGACCGCCCGCGAGTCCGGTGCCGACGACTACGGCGAGGGGCTGGTGTCGATGCTCGTGCACGACGACCTCCAGAGCGCGCTGGTCGACGACGCGGCCCTGCCCGACGCCGACGTGGACCGCCTGGCCGGTCCGTTCGCCCACATCGTGGTCGACGAGGCGCAGGAGCTCAGCGACGCCGAGTGGGCGATGCTGCTGCGGCGCTGCCCCTCGCGCAGCCTCACGATCGTCGGCGACCGTGCGCAGGCGCGCCACGGCTTCGGCGAGTCGTGGGCCGAGCGCCTGGCGCGGGTCGGTCTGCCCGAGGTCACCGTGGCTCCGCTGACGGTCAACTACCGCACTCCCGCCGAGGTGATGGCCGAGGCGGAGCCGGTCATCCGGGCCGCGCTCCCGGAGGCCAACGTGCCCACGTCGATCCGCGAGAGCGGGATCCCGGTCCTCCACGCGCCCGTCGAGGAGCGCGACGCCATCATCGGCGCGTGGCTCGCCGAGCACGCCGAGGGCACCGCCGTCGTGGTCGGTGATCCGACCTACGCCGACTCGGCGCGCGTCCGCTCGCTGTCGCCGCAGCTGGTCAAGGGCCTCGAGTTCGACCTGGTCGTGCTGGTCGACCCCGACCGCCTCGGCGACGGTGTCAGCGGCGCGGTGGACCGCTACGTCGCGATGACCCGTGCGACGCAGCGGCTGGTGGTGCTCACGCGGTGAGAACGCCGGGGCCCAGCCGGCCGTTGCTGGTGGGAGGGGTCGGGGCGCATGCTGGTCGGATGCGCAGCGTGCTGGTCGCCCTGGCCGTCCTCGTGACGCTGCTGGTCCCTGCGCCGGTCGTCGCTGCGGAGGAGCCACCTCGGCCGCTGCAGCGCCGGCACCTCCTGACGTTGGATGAGTACCAAGCCATCTACGGCTACCTGCTCTCCAGCCGCGTGAAGGTGCGGCGCTCCCCCGTCCTCGCACCCCACAGGTGCGTCGACCGAGCAGCAGAGGTCAGCGGCGCCAGCCGGATCCAGGGCAGCGTCTACGCCGACGAGCGGCCTCCGTCGGTGCGTGATGTCGAGCAGACCGTCGTCCGCTTCCACTCCACCCGCGAGGCGCGCGCCCTCGTGGATCGCTATCGGACCTTCAGCAGGCGCTGCGTGGGCGAGTCCGACGTCATCATCGACGGGGATCAGTGGCACATCGAGAAGCGCGCCTGGTTCCCCCGCACGCTCGGGGACGAGTCCGCCGGGATGCTCATCGTCTCCACCGGACCGTGGGAGGGCGAGTCCTACTTCGATCGCGTGCTCGCCGTGCGAGTCGGGCGCACCGTGTCGGTGCTTGACGTCCGCTACTGGTTCGCCGTCCCACCCAGGATGGAGCTGGTCGTCCTCGGTCGGCGCGCCGTCGAGCACCTGCGCTGACCCGGCCGCCGCCTCAGGCGCCCACGTAGGCGGCCAGGTGCTTGCCGGTGAGGGTGGGCTCCTCGGCCGCCACCATCTCGGCGGGTGGTCCCTCGAAGACGATCGTGCCGCCGTCGTGGCCCGCGCCGGGGCCGAGGTCGATGATCCAGTCGGCGTGGGCCATCACCGCCTGGTGGTGCTCGATGACGATGACCGACTTGCCGGAGTCGACGAGGCGGTCGAGAAGGCCGAGGAGGTTGGCCACGTCAGCGAGGTGCAGGCCGGTGGTGGGCTCGTCGAGGATGTAGACGTCGCCCTTCTCGCCCATCTGCGTGGCCAGCTTGAGGCGCTGGCGCTCCCCGCCCGACAGCGTGGTGAGCGGCTGGCCCAGCGAGAGGTAGCCCAGCCCGACGTCGACCAGCCGCTCGAGGATCTTCACGGCGGCCGGGATCCGGGCCTCCCCCTCGCTGAAGTGCGCGAGGGCATCGACCACCGACATCTCGTGCACCTCGGCGATGTCCTTGCCGCCGAGGGTGTGCTCGAGGACCTCGGCCTTGAAGCGGCGCCCCTCGCACTCCTCGCACGGCGACTCGACCGTCGCCATCGGGCCGAGCTCGGTGAAGATCACGCCCGCGCCGTTGCAGGTCGGGCACGCCCCCTCGGAGTTGGAGCTGAAGAGGGCGGGCTTGACGCCGTTCGCCTTGGCGAAGGCCTTGCGGATCGGCTCCAGCAGGCCGGTGTAGGTCGCCGGGTTGCTGCGCCGCGAGCCCTTGATCGCGCCCTGGTCGATCACGATCACCTCGTCGCGGCCGGCGAGCGAGCCGTGGACGAGCGAGCTCTTGCCCGACCCGGCGACACCGGTGACCACGGTCAGCACGCCGAGCGGGATGTCGACGTCGACGTCGCGCAGGTTGTGGGTCGAGGCGCCCCGCACCTCCATCGCGCCGGTGGCCTCGCGCACCGACTCCTTGAGCCGCGCCCGGTCGTCGAGGTGCCGGCCGGTGATCGTGTCGCTGGCGCGGAGGCCGTCGACGTCGCCCTCGAAGCAGATGGTGCCGCCCGCGGCGCCCGCGTCGGGCCCGATGTCGACGACGTGGTCGGCGATCGCGATCGTCTCCGGCTTGTGCTCGACGACCAGCACCGTGTTGCCCTTGTCGCGCAGCTGCAGCAGCAGGTTGTTCATCCGCTCGATGTCGTGGGGGTGCAGCCCGATGGTGGGCTCGTCGAAGACATAGGTGACGTCGGTCAGCGACGACCCGAGGTGCCGGATCATCTTGGTGCGCTGGGCCTCGCCGCCCGACAGCGTGCCGGCCGGGCGGTCGAGGGAGAGGTAGCCCAGCCCGATCTCGGAGAACGAGTCGAGCAGGTGCTGCAGGCCCTTGAGCAGCGGTGCCACCGACGGCTCGTCGAGCTCGCGCACCCACTCGGCGAGGTCGCTGATCTGCATCTCGCACAGGTCGGCGATCGACCTGCCCCTGATCGTGGACTTCCGGGCCTCGGGAGTGAGCCGCGTGCCCCCGCACTCCGGGCAGGTCTGGAAGGTGACCGCGCGGTCGACGAACCGCCGGATGTGCGGCTGCATCGCCTCGGGGTCCTTGGAGAGCATCGACTTCTGGATCTGCGGGATCATCCCGGTGAAGGTGAGGTTGACGCCCTCGACCTTGATCTTGGTCGGCTCCGACCACAGCATCGTCTCGAGCTGCTTCTTGGTGAACGACTTGATGGGCTTGTCCATCGGCAGCCCCATCCCCTCGAAGAGCCGGCCGTACCACCCGTCCATCGAGTAGCCGGGCACGGTGAGGGCGCCGTCGTCGAGCGACTTCTCCGCGTCGTAGAGCGCCGTCAGGTCGATGTCGTTGACCTTGCCCATGCCCTCGCAGCGCGGGCACATGCCGCCGAGGTAGACCTCCTGCTTGACGACCTGGCGCTCGGTGCGCCCGCCCTTCTCGGTGGTCATCATCCCGCTCGCCTTCCGCGTGGGGACGTTGAAGGAGTACGCGGTCGGCGGGCCGACGTAGGGGTCGCCGAGGCGGCTGTAGAGGATCCGCAGCATCGCGTTGGCGTCGGTGGCGGTGCCGACGGTCGAGCGGGGGTTGGCGCCCATCCGCTCCTGGTCGACGATGATCGCGGTGGTGAGTCCCTCGAGGTGGTCGACGTCGGGCCGGGCGAGGCTCGGCATGAAGCCCTGCACGAACGCGCTGTAGGTCTCGTTGATCATCCGCTGCGACTCCGCCGCGATGGTCGCGAAGACGAGCGAGCTCTTGCCGGAGCCGGAGACCCCGGTGAAGACGGTCAGCCGCCGCTTGGGCAGCTCGACACCGACGTTCTTGAGGTTGTTCTCCCGGGCCCCTTCGACCCTGATCAGCGCGTGGTCGTCGGCCGGGTGCGTGGTCGTCATGCTCTGCGTCTCCCCTGTCTGGTCGCGGACCCGGCGGAACGGGCCTCGTGCCCCTGCAGTGCCGGGGCAATCCTGCCAGTACGACGGCCCGCGCGCCGCCGCTGTGACCGCACCAGCCTCCTGGGTGGGGTGCCGGATTGGCGACGCGTGTCACTGTCGGGAGATGAGCACCCACGACGACCAGACCGCCACCGTGGCCGAGATCATGGACAAGACCGACATCGCCGTGCTGACCTACGTGTCGCTCGACGGCCGGTTGGTGTCCATGCCCATGGGCACCCAGGACTTCGAGGAGCCAGGCACCACCTGGTTCATCACCGAGCGCAGCAGCGACAAGGTGCGCGCGATCGAGGCCGACCCGCGGGTCAACGTCTCCTACTCCAGCAAGGCCGGCTGGGTCTCGCTGTCCGGCACCGCTCACCTCAGCGACGACCGCGCCAAGCTGCGCGAGCTGTGGGACGCGTCCGCCGGCGCCTTCATGTCGGGCGGGCCCGACGATCCCGAGAGCGTGCTGCTGCGCATCGACGGCGACACGGCCGAGTACTGGGAGTCGCCTGGGAAGGTCTCCCTCGTGGTCCAGGTGGCCAAGGGGCTCGTCACCGACGCCCAGCCCGACCTGGGCGACAACGACACCGTCCAGCTCTGAGGGCGGCGCCATGCTCGTCGACGCGCACGGTCCCGCCGCCGCCGACGAGGCGTGGCGCCGTTTCATCACCCCCGCGACATGGTCGTCGTGGGCACCGCTGATCCGCGACGTCGAGTCGTCCGACGACGTCCTGGCGCCCGGCACCACCGGCCGGGTGCACGGCCCGGCCGGGGTGGCCGTCGACTTCGAGGTCGTCCGCGTCGACCCCGGGCTGCGGTCGTGGAGCTGGCGCGCCGGGCGCGGTGCCGTCACCACGACGATGGACCACCACGTCCTGCCCGCACCGGGCGGTGCCAGCCGGGCCCTGCTCCGGGTGCCCGGTCCCTCGGCCGCGGTGCTCCAGCCCTACCGGGTGCCGGCGGCCGCCGCCCTGCGCGGCCTCGTGCGCGAGCCCGGCGGCCAGGGCTCCCCCGAGGCGGTCGAGGCGTTCGACTTCGCCTTCGCGCCGTCCTACGTCACCGCGGCGCGCGCCTTCGGCGTCACCCCGGCCAGCACCGCGGTGGAGGTGGGCCCCCAGTGGCTCTACGTCCGCTTCGGCCCCTGGCGCCTGGTCACCCCGCGCGCCAACCTGGCCGGCGCGCAGATCTCCGGCGGCTTCTCGTGGCTCAAGACCGCCGGCCCCGCCCACCTGTCGGCCGCCGACCGCGGCGTCTCCTTCACGACCAACGGCGAGCGTGCGCTCTGCCTCACGTTCCACGACGCGGTCCCCGCCATCGACCCGACCGGCACGATCACCCACCCCGGCGTCACGCTCTCGGTGGCCGACCCCCACGCGCTGGCCGCGGCGCTCGGGCTCCCGCTGGACGAGTAGGCCCGTCTCCGCGCCGCCGCCGCCGCCGACGGTTCATCAAGGTATGTCGCTGGACCGGCACTTCCCTCGTTGAGCTCACGCTGGGAAGTGCGGGTTGGCGTGCATACCTTGATGGACCGTCAGGCCGACCCGTCGGTCGGACGTCGCGTCCGTGACCCGCGCGGACGGGGTGTGGGATAGTCCGTCTGGGTGCGAGGAGCCCGTCGCGGGCACCTCACCGTGACGGGCGGGAGGTGCCCGATGGCAGGCGACGCCACCGGCGCGGCCCTCGCACGACTGGACACGCTCGCGCGGACGTCCGCGCGTCGGCTCGCGCTGGTGCCCCCGGGAGTCGCCGGGGCGCTGCTGCTCGCCGCCGTCTCGCTGACGCCGTCCCTGCTCCCCCGCCCGCCGCTGTTCCAGGGCATCGTCACGGGTGTCGCCGCGGCCGCGGGCTACGGCCTCGGCGTGCTCTGCTCGTGGTGCTGGAGCGCGGTGCGGGACCGGCCGCGGCGCGCCTGGCCGCGCTGGGCGACGACCGCGCTGGCCGTGGTCGGCGCGGTGGGCGGGATCGTGATGCTGCTCCTCGGCGCCCGGTGGCAGCAGGAGGCCCACCGCCTCGCCGGCAGCGAGCCCACGCCCGTCGCGTCCGTGCTGCTCGTGCCGGTGATCGCGGTGCTCGTCGCCGGGCTCGTGCTCGTCGCGGCGCGAGGGCTGCGGGCGCTGACCCGGCGCCTCGTCCGGCTGCTCCAGCGCCGGATCGGGCCGAAGGCGGCCCAGGCCCTGGGGGTGCTCGTCGTGGTCGGCCTCGGGGTCACGCTGGTGAGCGGGGTGCTCGCCGACGCCGGCCTGCGCGCCCTCGACGCGTCGTTCGCCGTCGGCGACCTGACGACGCCCTCCTCGGCGCGACGGCCCGAATCCGCGCTGCGCTCGGGCAGCGCCGAGTCGCTCGTCGACTGGGACGACCTGGGCCGTGAGGGCCGCGTCTTCGTGGCCGGCGGACCGACCGCGGAGCAGATCGAGGACGTCGTGGGGACGGCCGCGATGGACCCGATCCGCGCCTTCGCCGGGCTCGGCAACGCCGACGACGCCGAGGAGCGCGCGGAGCTCGCCGTCGACGACCTCGAGCGCGCGGGCGGGTTCGACCGCGAGCACCTGCTCGTGGTCACCACGACCGGCACCGGCTGGGTCGAGCCGAGCGCGGCCGCCGGGTTCGAGTACGTCACCGGCGGCGACTCCGCGATCGTCGCGATGCAGTACTCCCACCTCCCGTCCTGGCTGTCGTTCGTCGTCGACGCCCAGCGGGCCCGCGAGGCCGGGCGCGGGCTGTTCGATGCGGTCTACCAGCGGTGGACGGCGCTCCCGCCCGACGACCGGCCGCGGCTCTACGTCTTCGGTGAGAGCCTGGGCTCCTTCGGCGCCGAGGAGGCGTTCAGCGGCGAGTTCGACCTGGCCAACCGCACGACCGGCGCCCTCTTCGTGGGCCCGCCGAGCTTCAACCGGCTGTGGGGCGAGCTGTCCGCCGACCGCGATCCCGGCTCGCCCCAGATCGAGCCGGTGTACCGCGACGGGCGCGTCGTCCGGTTCGCCACGCGGGCCGAGAGCCCGCCGCCTGCCGACCGTCCGTGGGAGGGCAGCCGCGTGCTCTATCTCCAGCACGCCTCCGACCCGGTCACGTGGTGGAGTCCCGACCTGCTCCTCCGACGACCCGACTGGCTGGAGGACGAACGCGGCGCCGACGTCCCGGGCGGCATGCGCTGGGTGCCGCTCGTGACGTTCTTCCAGGTCTCGGCCGATCTCGCGATGGCCTTCGACACCGAGCCGGGCCACGGCCACAACTTCTCCGGCGAGCACGCGGCGGCGTGGGTGCAGCTCGTGCGGCCCGACGGGTGGACCGAGGACACGACGGAGGAGCTGCGCCGGCTCCTCCGGCGTTGACCGCCTCGGGTCGGTCCGCGCAGCGAGCTCAGGGGCGGACGACCTCGAGCCCCAGCCACTCCCCCAGCGCGGCGATCTCCGCCTCGACCCGCCGCCGGCGGGCCGCCGACCAGCTGCCGTCCTCGTGCACGGCGTCCACCACGAGCACGCCGGCGTCGCGCTCGGCGGTGGCGTCGACCTTGCCGACCAGATCCTCGCCGTCGAGCACCGGCATCGCCCAGTAGCCCCACTGCCGTTTCGCCGCGGGCTTGTACATCTCCAACTGGTAGTCGAAGGCGAACAGGTCCTCCATCCGCTTGCGGTCGAAGACCACCCGGTCGAGCGGCGAGAGGATCGCGGTGCGTCCGGCGAAGTCGTCGAGGTCGACCAGCAGGTCCGGGTCGACGCGCCACTGGCCGCGAACGCCCTCGACGCGCGCCGGGTCACCCGTGTCGCGGACGTCGTAGCGCTCGTCCCACGCCTCGAGGGCGCGTGGGCGCGCGATGCCGAGCGCGCGGAGCCGCCGGCGGGCGAGCGCGCGGTGGGCCTCCTCCGCCGGCACCGCCGGGTCGCCGGGGTGGACCCGCTCGGCGAGGTCCCACCGCCGCTCCCTGCCCTCGCGCGAGGCGACCGCGACCTCCCCGCGGCCCTCCATGCACTCGAGGAGCTTCATCACGTTCTTGTCGTTGGTCCAGCCGGTGGAGCGCCACGGCACCTCGCAGGTGTCGGGCAGGTCGCGCGCGGGCGTCGGTCCCTCCGAGCGCAGCAGCGCGAGGATGTCGCGGCGGCAGCCGTCGTTGGCGGCCACCCAGTCCGCGAGGTCCTCCTGCCACTCCTTCAACGGCGGGTCCCCCGGCCACGCGTCCATGTCGGCGCGCAGCAGAGCCAGGTCCTCGCTGGGCAGCAGCATGCCCCTGACCTCGACGAGCGCGCCCTCGCCGACGAGGTCCTCGAGGTCCTCGGGCTCGTACGAGCCACCCAGCCGGGTCCACAGGGCGAGGTCGGCGTGAGGTGCCACGACGCGGGTCAGGTCGACCTGCAGGAACCCGAGGTGCCGCACCACGTCGAGCACGTCGTCGGGCCGCGGCTCCGCGAGCAGCTGGGCGCGCACGGCGATGCGCCGGGCCTGCTGCGGCGTGAGGTCGTGACCGGTCCGCGCGCCCATGCGGCGATCCTAGGACGCCGGCGCGGGACGGACGGGCCACACGCCCATGGCCCGAACGGGCCATTCCGTGCCCCAGATCGGGCATTCCGCAGCATTCGGGTCCGCGAGCCCGCGCGCGGTGCCACCCTCGAGAGCATGTGGGACACCGTGGAGACCAGCTCGGTCCACCTCTCGCACGACCTCCCGTGCACCGGCTGCGGCCACGGCCGGCACACCTACCTGCCGTGCTCGGACACCTGCGACTGCGTCCACGGGCGCGACCGCAGGCTCAGCAACGCCTGACCCGCCCTCACCGCTCACGGACCAGGTCGCCGTTCGCGCGCCGCGCGATCCGGCGGCGCACCCTCGACGCCACGCCCTCCAGCGGTGGCGGGTTGCCGTCCTCGTCGAGCGCGTAGGACTCCACCTTGGCCAGCCGCGGACGCTCGTGGTCGCCGACGACCTCACCGGTGACCCACCACATGCGCAGGCTCGGCCCGGCCAGGTCGAGGAACGCCAGGTTGTTGTCGAACCACGGCCCCTCGGCGTAGGTCCACGTGAAGGGGGTGTCGGGGACCCGCGCCGACCTCGCTGCCAGCCGACCTGCCGGCCCGGCCACGCCGTAGGACAGCACGGCCGTCGCGAGCCTCAGGCCGCGCGCGAGCGGGTTGCGCATCGGCGAGCAGACGGCCTGCAGGATCGTCGACCCCAGCTCCGGCCCGCCGTGGACCGGACGTGCCTGGCTGACATAGCTGTGGTGCACGTCGCCGGAGAGGAACGTCACCGTGGACGGCGCCCTGCCCCGCTTGCCGGCCGCGACCTCCATCACCTGCCGGGCGACCTCCTGGAAGCTCGTCTGGAACGCTCCCCAGTGCTCGAGGTCGACCAGCTGACGCGCCTTCTCCCCGAGCCGGCCGGCCCGCTCGCCCCATGCCCCGCGGGCGAGCGCCTCGCTGAACGCCTCGAGGTGGTGGAGCCCGCGGGCCAGCAGGAAGGGCAGCGACGTGCCGATGAGCAGGTGGTCGACGTCTCCGCGCAGCTGCTCGTCGAGCCAGGCAGCCTCGGAGGGGTCGAGCATCGCGCGGTGGTCCGGGTCGAGCCGGCGGGCGGCCCGCGAGTCGACGACGACGAGGCGGGCCTGGGTGTCGTACTCGCGGGCGAAGCTCCAGCGGTAGGTCTCGGGCTGCTGGTCGACCCGGGCCGCGAAGGCGTCGAGGAGCGGGCCGAGGTCCTGCTCGTCCTGGCCGCGGTGCGCCCGCACGAGGCCGTACACCTCGTCGACCTCGCGGTCGGCGGGCGCGAGGTTGCCGAGGTGCTGGTGGACCCAGTAGGACCCGAGGCCGGCCACGATCCGGCCGTGCCACCACGACGTGGCCTCCATCTCGCGGCGCCACTCCAGCGAGGTGTTCCAGTCGTCGCGGATGTCGTGGTCGTCGAAGATCATCGCGCTCGGCACGGTCGACAACAGCCAGCGGTTGGCCGGGTCGGACCACGCGAGCCGGTAGAGGTGGGCGTACTCCTCGTAGTCCTGCAGCTCGGTCCACGGCGGCTCGTCGATGTCGCGGCGCGACTCGATGAACTCCCGCATCGCGTCGGTGGTGTCGTCGGCGTAGACCTGGTCGCCCAGGAACAGCACCAGGTCGGGCAGCCGGTCCGGGGTGAGGTCGGGGTCGTCGGGGTCGGCCGGCTCGACCTGGCCCCCCACGCGCAGCGCCCAGGCGCGCAGCGCGTCCACGCCGTGCGAGCGGTTGCCCTTCGCGTCGTGCGCCACCGACGTGCGGCACGAGCCGAACGCGAGGTGGAGGGGGCGGCCCGCCTCGAGGGTGGCGATCACCGGGTCGGGGAACGGCGACCCGGCCGGGGGCCACGCCTGCTCGCCGTCGACGGCCACGGTGTAGGCCTCGGTCGTGCCCGGCTCGAGCCCGTCGAGCTCGACCAGGGCGTAGTGGTGGCCGTGGACCAGGAACGTCGGCGCGCTCGCGGTGGCGGCGCCGCGGACGACGCTGACCGTGCCGGGGGCGTCGGTCTCGACCCAGACCGAGGCCGAGGTCTCGTCTACGTAGCGCAGCAGCGGCCCTAGCACCAGCCGGCCGTCCGACCGGCTCATGGGCGCAGCAGCACCTTGATCGCGCGGCGCTCGTCCATGGCGCGGTAGCCGTCGGCGACCTCGGCCATGGGCAGCGTCAGGTCGAACACCCGCCCGGGGTCGATCGCGCCCGAGAGCACCCGCTCGAGCAGGTCGGGCAGGTAGCGACGCACGGGCGCCATCCCGCCGGCGAGGCCGACGTTCTTCTGGAACATCCGGCGCACCGGCAGCTCCACGCCGTGCGGCACGCCCACGAAGCCCACGGTGGAGCCCGGCCGGGCGACCGTGAACGCGGTCTTCATCGCGGCGTCGGTGCCCACGCACTCCAGGACCGCGTCGGCGCCGATGCCGTCGGTGAGGTCGGCGATGCGGGCCTCGCCCTCCTTGCCGCGCTCGGCGACGACGTGGGTGGCGCCGAAGGCCCGGGCGATCTCCTGGCGCGGCGCGTGGCGCGACATCGCGACGACCCGCTCGGCACCCATCTGCGCGGCGGCCAGCACCCCGCTGAGCCCCACCGCGCCGTCACCGACGACCACCACCGTGTGGCCGGGCTGCACGCCGGCCGCGACCGCCGCGTGCCAGCCGGTGGCCATCACGTCGGTGAGCGCGAGCAGGGACGGGATCAGGTCGTCGTCGGGCATCCCGTCGGTGGCCACCAGGCTGCCGTCGGCCTGGGTCACCCGGGCGTACTCCCCCTGCCCGCTCGAGGTGCCCCCGAGGTTGACGCACGCCGACTGCACGCCCGCGCGGCAGTGGGCGCAGGTGTTGTCGCAGTGGCAGAACGGCACGATGACGAAGTCGCCGACCTTGGTCCTCGACACCTTCGAGCCGACCTCCTCGACGATGCCGAGGCACTCGTGACCGATCGTCGAGCCGGCCTGGATCTTGTTCTCGCCGCGGTAGGGCCAGAGGTCCGAGCCGCAGATGCAGCCCGCGACCACCTTCACCACCGCGTCAGTGGGCTCCTCGATGCGCGGATCGGGCACCTCCTCGAAGCGGATGTCACCGGGCGCATGGATCGTCGTGGCACGCATGGCGCCGATCCTGCCACGCGGCCGAAGCGCCTTCCCCGCCCTTGGGAGGGGGGCCGGCGCGCGCCGAGTGGCGCTATCTCATATCTGAGATACCGTGTTGGACATGGCTGACTACAAGGGCCGGATCGGCAACCTCATCCGCGACGCGCGCAAGCACCGTGGGCTCACCCAGCACCAGCTGGCCGAGCTGCTCGGCACGAGCCAGAGCGCGATCAACCGCATCGAGAAGGGCCACCAGAACCTGTCCCTCGAGATGCTCGCCCGCATCGGTGCGGCCCTCGACTCCGAGATCGTCGCCCTCGGCGCCGGGCCGACCCACCTGCGCGTCGAGGGCCCGACCACGCTCTCCGGATCCATCGACGTCAAGACCTCCAAGAACGCCGGCGTCGCGCTGCTGTGCGCCTCACTGCTCAACCGCGGCCGTACGACGCTGCGCAAGGTCGCCCGGATCGAGGAGGTCAACCGTCTCCTCGAGGTGCTCAACTCGCTCGGCGTCGCCACGCGGTGGCTCAACACCGACAACGACCTCGAGATCATCCCGCCGGCCGAGCTCAACCTCGCCGCGATCGACGAGGGAGCCGCCCGCCGGACCCGCTCGGTGATCATGTTCCTCGGCCCGCTGCTCCACCGCACCGACGAGTTCGAGCTGCCCTACGCCGGCGGGTGCAACCTGGGCGAGCGCACGGTCGAGCCGCACATGGCCGCCCTGCGGCCGTTCGGCCTCGACGTCAAGGCGACCGACGGCGCCTACCACGCCAGCGTCAACCGTGCGATCGAGCCGGAGCGACCGATCGTGCTCACCGAGCGCGGCGACTCCGTCACCGAGAACGCGCTGATGGCCGCCGCGCTCCACCCCGGCACGACCGTGATCCGCAACGCCTCGTCCAACTACATGGTCCAGGACCTCTGCTTCTACCTGCGCAAGCTCGGCGTCGAGGTCGAGGGCGTCGGCACCACCACCCTGCGCATCACCGGCCGCGCGTCGATCGACGTGGACGTCGACTACGCGCCGTCGGAGGACCCCATCGAGGCGATGTCGCTGCTCGCCGCCGCGATCGTCACCAAGTCCGAGATCACCATCCGCCGGGCGCCGATCGAGTTCCTCGAGCTCGAGCTGGCGATCCTGGAGGAGATGGGCTTCCGCTACGACCGCTCGGCGGAGTACGTGGCGCTCAACGGCGAGACCCGCCTGGTCGACATCACCACGCACCCGTCCGAGCTGCGGGCGCCGCTCGACAAGATCCACCCGATGCCGTTCCCCGGGCTCAACATCGACAACCTGCCCTTCTTCGCGGTCATCGCCGCGGTCGCCGAGGGGCAGACGCTGCTGCACGACTGGGTCTACGAGAACCGGGCGATCTACCTCACCGAGCTCAACAAGCTCGGCGCGCAGGTCAAGCTGCTCGACCCGCACCGCGTGCTCGTCGACGGCCCGACGCACTTCTCCGGAGCGGAGATCGTCTGCCCGCCCGCCCTGCGCCCCGCCGTCGTGCTGCTCATCGCGATGCTCGCCTCCAAGGGCCGCAGCGTGCTGCGCTCGACCTACGTCATCCACCGTGGTTACGAGGACCTCGCCGAGCGGCTCAACGAGCTGGGCGCCAACATCGAGACCTTCCGCGACATCTGAGCCGCGGAGGTCCGCCCCTCGGCGTCAGCCGAACAGGGTCTCCACCCAGGCCCGCGACACCCGGCCGGTGGTGGGCGGGGCGGTCATGTCGGCGGTGATGCGCGGGAGCGGCGCGGTGTGCTGGCCGGTGTTGCGGTGCCAGTCGTTCTCCGCCTCGACCAGCAGGCCGAGGTCGGCCCGGGCGAGGAACACCCCGTGCCCCTCGGGGCACACGCTGACCTTGGCCTCGCCGTGGGTCCGCTCCACCATCTCGACACCGCACTGGGGACACGTGATGCTCTCCATCCCTCGACGGTACCGCTGACCGCATACTTCTCGCGTGCCATCCCCTCATCCACGCGTCCCTGCCTACCTCGACGCGCCCCGACCGCTCGCGTTCGCCCACCGCGGTGGTGCCTACCACCCGGAGATCGAGGGCCTGGAGAACACGCTCACCGCCTTCGCCCACGCGGTCGAGCTCGGCTACACCTACCTGGAGACCGACGTCCACGTCACCAGCGACGGCGTGCTCCTGGCCTTCCACGACACGGTCCTCGACCGGGTGACCGACCGCACGGGCAGCATCGCCGACTCGACGTACGCCGAGGTGCAGCGCGCGGCCGTCGGCGGCAGCGAGCCGGTGCCGACCCTCGCCGAGCTGTTCGACGCGTTCCCCGCCACGCGGTTCAACCTCGACCTCAAGGCCGACGGGGCCGTGGAGGCGCTGGCCCGGTTCGTCGAGGAGCGTGCGGCCTGGGACCGGGTGCTGGTCGGCTCGTTCTCCCGCCGCCGGCTCGAGCGGTTCCGCCGCCGCACCCGGGGGCGGGTGGCGACGTCGGCGCACCCCCTCGAGGTGGTCGCGTTCGTTCTCTCCCCCAGCGCCCGCCTCGCCCGGTGGCTCACGCGCGGACGGCCCGTCGCGCTGCAGGTGCCGCACCACCGCGGCCGCGTGCTGGTCGTCTCGCGCGGGCTCGTACGACGCGCGCACGCCGCCGGCCTGCAGGTGCACGTGTGGACGATCGACGACCCGATCGAGATGAACGCCCTCCTCGACCGTGGTGTTGACGGCATCATGACCGATCGCACGGACATACTCAGGGACGTGCTCCGCGCCCGCGGACAGTGGAACGGCCACGTGGAGGATGAGGAATGAGCAAGGTAGGCGGCATCGCGGACCTGACGCCGTTGGCGCAGGCCAAGGAGCAGCGGGCCTGGTACTTCTACGACTGGGCCAACAGCGCCTTCGCCACGACGGTGTCCGGCGTCCTCTTCGGGCCCTACCTGATCGCTGTCGCGAAGGAGGCCGCGGTCGACGACCGGGTCTCGGTGCTCGGGCTGTCGATCGCCCCCGGCGCGCTGCCGGCCTACGTCATCACGTTCTCCACGCTCATCTCCGCGCTCGTGCTGCCCCTGCTCGGCGCCGTCGCCGACCGCACCTCGCGCAAGAAGGACCTCCTCGCGGGCTTCGCGTGGGCCGGCGCGTTCTTCGCCGCGCTCCTGTTCTTCATGACCGGCGACAACTGGCAGCTCGGCGCGATCACGTTCATCCTGGCCAACCTGTGCTTCGCCGCGTCGGCGGTGGTCAACGACTCGATCCTGCCGATCATCTCCACGGAGTCCGACCGCGACCGGGTGTCCTCGCGCGGCTGGGCCTACGGCTACGCCGGCGGCGGTCTCCTGCTGGCGGTCAACTTCGTGCTGGTGAGCATGCACGACACCTTCGGCCTCACCGAGGGCATGGCGGTGCGGATCTCCCTGCTCTCGGCCGCCGTGTGGTGGGCGGCGTTCACCTTCATCCCCTACCGCGGGCTGCAGAACCACCCGCCGGTCGATGTCGAGCCCGTCGAGGGAGGCGTCCTGCAGCGCAGCTTCGGCCAGCTCTGGATCACCCTCAAGGAGCTGCGCAACTACCCAGTCGCGCTGACGTTCCTGCTCGCCTACCTGTTCTTCAACGACGGCATCCAGACCGTGATCAGCCAGGCCTCCGTCTACGGCGTGGAGGAGCTCGGCTTCCCGCAGGGCACCATGCTCGGCGTCTACCTGCTGGTCCAGTTCGTCGCGGTGGGCGGGGCGCTGCTCTTCGGCCGCATCGCCGCGCGCCGCGGCGCGAAGAACACCATCCTCGGCGGCCTGGTCATCTGGATGGGCATCGTCACCGCCGGCCTGGTCATCCCCGAGAAGTCGCTCGTCCCGCTGCTCGTGCTCGGCGCCGCGATCGGGCTGGTCCTGGGCGGCACGCAGGCGCTGGCCCGCTCCTACTTCTCGCTGCTGATCCCGCGCGGCAAGGAGGCGGAGTTCTTCAGCTTCTACCACGCGATGGAGCGCGGCACCTCGTGGTTCGGCACGCTCGTCTTCGGCCTCGTCTACACCTTCACCGACTCCTACCGTCCGGCGATCTTCGCGCTGATCATCTTCTTCGTCGTGGGTGGGCTCCTGCTGATGCGCGTCGACACCGCCAAGGGAATCCGCGACGCCGGCAACGACATGCCGGCGGTCATCTGAGCCTCGTCCGGGACCGATCGCCGGGGCCCGGAGCGGATCCACCCCTGGGGGTGCATTCCGTCACGCCTGAGCGTGGCGGGTGCCGCGGGAAATCCGCGGAATTGGAGCGACCCCGCTACCGTTGAAGATCGTAGGAGTTCGGTGCAGGCGAGCCGCGTCGTCACAAGCGACGTCACCATCACGGTCCTGGCTCGTTGCACCGGAGAAACCCGAACACAACACAACGGGTGTCAGCAACCCAATGGAGGTGGGCACGGTGGCGGAGCGCACACTACGTGGCGCACGGCTCGGCGGCCAGAGTTTCGAGGACGAGCGCGGCATCGAGTTCGCCGCTCGCCAGCAGGTCGGTTACCGGTGCAAGCAGGGTCACGACTTCGAGGTGACGATGTCGGTCGAGGCCGACATCCCGGCCGTGTGGGAGTGCCCGCGCTGCGGCGCGGAGGGGCTGAGCACGGCGGGGATCCTCCCCGAGGAGAAGGTGGAGAAGCCCGCGCGCACGCACTGGGACATGCTCCTGGAGCGGCGCTCGGAGAAGGAGCTCGAGGACATCCTCAAGGAGCGCCTCGAGCTGCTGCGCGGCGGCGAGATCGGCCCCGCGCACCTGCACCGCGCCAACAAGAAGAAGCGGGTCAGCTGAGCAGCTGACGCGTCACTCGACGACGTCGCCCCGGACCACCGGGCCTTCGGGCCCCGGTCCGGGGCGACCGTCGTTCCCGGGCCCGAACGGGCCGGGCGCGAAGCCGAAGCCCGGTGCGACCACGAGGCGACGCTCGACCACCTTGGTGAGCAGCCGGCGCGCCACCGGGCGGGTGAAGGGCAGGATCAAGATGATGCCGGCGATGTCGAGGACGAATCCCGGGCTGAGCATCAGGGTGCCGCCGATGAGGATCAGCGCACCGTCGGCGATCTCCCGCGCGGGCATCCGGCCGCTGTAGAGCGCTTCGCGGAGCGCGGCCCACGCCCGGGCGCCCTCGCGCCGGATCAGCCACGCGCCGAGCATGCTGTCGAGGATGAGCAGCGCGATGGTCCACCACGGTCCGACGAGCTGGCCGACCTCCAGGATGACCCAGATCTCGACCAGCGGCACGACGACGAACGCGGCGACCAGGAGCAGCCGCAGCCACCGGCGCGGGCGCCGGGGCCGCGGGGACACCGGGAAGGGCTGGGTCATGACCTGCCCCGCAGCTGCGACCACCGCTGCGACAGTCCCCATCGGGTGATCATCCGCAGCGACTCACCGGCCACCTGGCCGCTCATCTTGGAATCCCCGCGCTCACGCTCGACGAAGTCGATCGGCACCTCGGTGACCCGGAGGCCACGCGCCACGGTGCGGTGGGCGAGATCGGTCTGGAACACGTATCCAGTAGACCTCACCGAGGCAAGGTCGATCGCCTCGAGGGTGGTGCGGCGGAAGACGCGGTAGCCGGCGGTGGCGTCCTTGACCCGCATCCCGAGCAGCAGCCGGACGTAGAGGTTGCCGCCCCGCGACAGCAGGAGGCGCCGCAGGGGCCAGTTGACCACCGAGCCGCCGAGCACGTAGCGCGACCCGATCACCAGGTCGGCGCTGCGCAGCGCGTCGAGGAGCCGCTCGAGCTGCTCGGGCTGGTGGGACCCGTCGGCGTCCATCTCGCCGACGACGTCGTAGCCCGCCCGGAGCGCGACGTCGAAGCCGTGCAGGTAGGCGGCCCCCAGCCCCGCCTTCTCGGTGCGGTGCACCACGTTGATGGCGGGGTCGGCGGCGGCCAGCCGGTCGGCGAGCTCGCCGGTGCCGTCCGGGCTGTTGTCGTCGACCACCATCACGTCGACCCCGGGCTGGGCGGCCCGGAGCCTGCCGACGACCCACGCGAGGTTCTCCGACTCGTTGTAGGTCGGCACGACCATCACGCAGCGGCCGAGTCCGTCGACGCTCACGCGTGCGCACCTCACTCCAGGGCTCAGGGGCTCGCCGGGGAGTCCGGGCGAGGATCGGCGACGCGGTCACGCTGCCGGCGACGACGATAGGCGATGAGGACCACGACCGTGTGGAGGACGAGGAACGCGAGCGCGAGTCGGGCGGGCCAGACGCCGAGGCGGACCGCGGGGGTGATCGTCGTGCTGAGGCCGACCTCCTCCACCAGGACCTCCTGGCCGCGTGCGGGCACCGAGGCGACCACGGAGCCGTCGGGACGCACGACCCCGGAGATGCCGTTGATCGCCGCCACGACGACCCAGCGGCCGGTCTCCTGCGCGCGCAGCCGGCTGATCTCGAACTGCTGGGCGAGCTGGCCGGTGCGGCTGAACATCGCGTTGCTGGTCTGGACGGTCACCAGCTCGGCCCCGCGCGCGACCTGGCCGGCGATGCCCTCGTCGTAGGCGACGTCGAAGCAGATCGCGTCGGCGACGCGGATGTCGCCCGCCCGCAGCGGCTCCAGGCTGGTGCCGCGCACCATGTCGCGAGCCACCTCGGTGAGCCGGCCGTAGCTCGAGGGCATCCAGCTGCTGCCCCGGAAGGGGATGTACTCGCCGTAGGGCACCGGGTGCCGCTTGGTGTAGCGGTCGCCGCTGCCGAGTCCGGGCTGGAAGACGATGCCCTGGTTGAGCACCTGGGTGTCGTCGAGCGGGTTGCTGTTGGTGCCGCCCACGAGGATCGGGACGTCGATGGCGTCGGAGGCGGCGACGATCTCCCCGTGCACCTCGGTGTCGCGGAACGGGTCGACGGCCGTGGAGTTCTCCGGCCACACCACGAAGTCGGGCCGCGGCTGCTCCCCCGCCGCGACCGCGTCGGCGAGCTCGCGGGTGAGCCGCGCGTGGTCGGCCGTGACCTGCCGGTGCACCGCCGGGACGTTGAGACCGGTCCCCGGGACGTCGCCCTGCACGGCGGCCACCGTGGCGCTGCCGGTGCGCTCGAGCGGGTAGGGCACGAGCGCGGGGGCCAGGGTGACGACGACCAGGGCGGCCACCGCGACGTACGTCGAGCGCGACGGTGAGCGCAGCTGCAGGACCACCCACGCCAGCGTGGTGCCGGTGAGGGCGACGAGGAGGCTGACGCCGGTCATCCCGATCCACGGCAGCGCGTCGGCCCAGGGCGTGTCGGCGGTCGCGAACACGAGCCGGCCGAAGGGCATGCCGCTGAAGGGGAAGCCGCTGCGCAGCGTCTCGATCCCCACCCACCACAGGGCGGTGAGCACCGGCCACGCGCGCACCCGCATGCTCCACGCGAGACCCACGCCGAGGGGCACGAAGAACGCCGACTCCATGGCGCACATCGCGATCCACGCGTCGGTGCCGACCGATCGCATCCACACCATGACCGCGAAGATGAATGCCACCCCGAACGCGAGGCTGGGCAGCCAGGCGCGGCGGGGCGGGAGGCCGCGTACGCACAGCACCAGCACCGCGATCGCGGGAGGCATCAGCCAGGCATGGCCGATCGGCTCGAACGCGGCTGCCAGGACGAGGCCGCCGGCGAAGGCGATGAGGACGCGGAGCGGCACGCTGAGACCGTAGCCGACGGCTGATCGCCTGCAGCGGTGCGGGAGGGGCCCTGGGGCTTCGGACCAACGCGCACCCGTCTGGCTGACGCGCGCGCGAAGTTGTCTACGGCCGCGGGACCCCTCCCGCATCCGGCCCTCGCGGGACACCCTCGACGAGTCGACGGACGACGGGCATCGCTGGCGTCACGTACCCCACGTTCGTCTCCCTTCTGCCGAAGGCGCCACCCGCGAGCTGCACAGGCGGACCCCGAAACCCTCCCTCGCGTGCGGGAGGGTGTCAACACGGGTCTGACCTGCGCGAACGTGCGTTCGCGCAGGTCACGGGAGGGTGCTCCCGCACAAACTCGCGGGACAAATCTCAAAGTCGTCGGCGTGTCGGCGCATGACACGCCGACTCGTGTGCCTACGTCCCGGCGGCTGGGGGGACGACGACGGTGCCCGTGGCGGTCGTGGCGACGACCGGCGGGTCGAGCACCTCCGCCCGGCCCGGTGCCACGGCGCTCGGCGCCCCCCGACCGACGACCTGCACGGTGAAGTCCATCACCCGGCTGCGGGTGCCCTCGCGCACCAGCGTCGCGGTGACCTCGACCACGTCGCCGGCTCGCACCGGGGCCCGGAACTGGACGTCGGAGTAGGAGGCGAACAGCCCTTCGTCGCCGTCGAGGACGATGCACATCTCCGTGGCCACGTCGCCGAACAGGCCGAGGCTGTAGGCCCCGTCGACGAGGTTGCCGGCATAGTGGGCGTGGGAGTAGGGGACGTAGCGGCGGTGGGTGACCACCGTGCCGACCCGGCTACCGGCGGGCTCGCTCATGAGGCCTTCTCCTTCTCGTCCTGCTGGCTGCTCGGGCGGGGTCCGGCGAGCCGGTGGACGATGAACGACGCGACCTCGCCGGGCGTGGTGCCCCGGCTGAACACGCGGTCCACGCCGAGCTCACCGGCCATCTTCTCGTCGAAGCGGGGCCCGCCGACGACCAGCAGCGGCCGCTGCGCGGCCGGGTAGGCCTCGCGGAACGCCGCCGACATCTCGCGGGTGTTGAGCAGGTGGGCGTCGCGCTGGGTCACGACCTGCGAGACCAGCACGGCGTCTGCCTTCTCCTCGCGCGCGGCCTCGACGAGCTGCGGGACGGAGACCTGGGCGCCGAGGTTGACGACCTTGAGCTCGCGGTAGTACTCCAGTCCCTTCTCCCCCGCGAACCCCTTGATGTTGAGGATCGCGTCGATCCCGACGGTGTGGGCGTCGGTGCCGATGCAGCCGCCGACGACCACGAGGCGGCGGCGCAGCGAGCGCTTGATCGCGGCGTTGGCCTCCTTGGGGGTCAGCAGCGGGTAGTCCCGCTCGACGACCTCCACCATGCTGGGGTCGACGAGGTGGTTGACCCGGCCGTAGACGACGAAGAACGTGAAGCCCTCCCCCACGGCCTTGGAGTGGACGACCAGCGCCGGGTCCATGCCCATCTTGTTGGCGAGCTGGACCGCTGCGCCCTCGGCGACCTTGGAGTGCTTTATCGGCAGCGTGAACGACAGCTGCACCATGCCGTCGCCGGTGGTGTCGCCGTAGGGCCGGATCAGGCTCATCGGTCTGCTCCTTCGAGGATCTCGGTGGCCGGGTTGTAGTAGTCGCCGGCCTTGCGGGCCACTCCCTCGAGGCCCTTCCCCTTGTCGGCCGGGCGCTTCATCAGGCCGAACGTGCCGTCGGCGATGGCAGAGAGCAGCGGCGGCTGCCCGGGGACGCTCCGGTCGGCCTTGATCTCCTCGAGCAGGCCGATGGCCTCTCCGAGCACCTCGCGCGCCCGCCCGGCGATGAAGCCGTCGGGCGCCGGCCGGAAGTCCTCGTGCAGGTTGCCGGCCGCGTTCATGACATAGCGGACGTTCTGCAGGGCCAGGTCGCGGTCGGAGATCCACGGGGTGACAACCGCCTCGGTCATCATGCCCACGAGCAGGATCCCCTGGCCGGTGAGCGCGCCCACGAGGTTGAAGAAGCCGTCGAGCAGGTAGCCCTTGAAGATGTCGCCGGTCATGTGACGCGTCGGCGGCATCCACTTCAGCGGCGCGTCGGGGAACAGCTCGCGCGCGAGCATGGCGTGGGCCAGCTCGAGGCGGAAGGAGTCGGGCACGGCCGGGTCGATCTCGAAGGCGTGGCCCAGGCCGAGCTGCCAGTCCTCGAGGCCCGCCTCCTTGGCGAAGTACTCGTTGAGCAGCTGGCTGGTCGTCACGGTGTGCGCGGCCTCGACCGCGTCGGCCGTCGTGAGGTAGTTGTCCTCGCCGGTGTTGATGATGATGCCCGCCCGGGCGTGGACCTGCCGGCTGAAGCGCTGGTCGACGAAGGTGCGGATCGGGTTGATGTCGCGGAAGAGGATCCCGTACATCGAGTCGTTGAGCATCATGTCGAGCCGCTCGAGGCCGGCGAGCGCCGCGATCTCGGGCATGCACAGACCGGAGGCGTAGTTGGTGAGCCGGACGTAGCGGCCGAGCTCCTTCGACGTCTCGTCGAGCGCGGCCCGCATCAGGCGGAAGTTCTCCTGGGTGGCGTAGGTGCCCGCGAACCCCTCACGCGTCGCGCCCTCGGGCACGAAGTCGAGCAGCGACTGCCCGGTGGAGCGGATCACCGCGATCACGTCGGCGCCCTCGCGGGCGGCGGCCTGGGCCTGCGGGATGTCCTCGTGGATGTCGCCCGTCGCGACGATGAGGTAGATCCACGGCTTGCTGGGGGCGTCGCCGACCCGGGCGATCATCCGCTCGCGCGCCACCCGCTGCCGGTCGACCCGCGTGATGCCGGCGCCGACCGCCTTGCGCGCCGCGGCCCGCGCCCGCCGCGCATCCGTGCCCTCCGGGACCCGGAAGCTCACCGACCCGGCGGCAGCCTTCTGGGCGAGGGTGAGCAGGCCGTCTCCCTCGCCGCGCAGCAGCGCGTCCCAGACGGGCGCGCTGACGCCGTGCTCGAGGCCGACATCGGCGCGGACGGCGTCGGCGAGCCGGTTGACCCACGGGGTGCCGTCGGGGTCGGCCCCGCCGAGACCGGCGAGCCGCAGCGTGGCCCGCTCGACGCTGACCGTGGTGTGGCGCTGGGCGAGGTCGACGATGGGCTTGCCGACCTGGCGCGCGAGGGTGCGCGCGCGGCGTACGTCGGCGCGGTCGAGGCCGAGCCGGCTGGTCGTGGACGTCATCAGAGCCTCCGCTCGAACAGGGCGCGCACGCCGGTGTCGCCGCGCAGCAGGTCCATGGCGAGCGCGGCGTGGCCGGGGACGTAGCCGTTGCCGACGAGCATCCGCACGTCGGCCGCCAGGCCCTCGGCGCCCAGGGCCGCCGCGCTGAAGCTGGTGGCCATGGAGAAGAAGATCACCGTGCCGCCCTCCGCGGTCGCCAGGATCGCACCGCCCTCGCAGCCGGGCACGTCGACGCAGACGACCGTGACGTCAGCCGGGCCGCCGGCCGCCACCACGGCGTCGCGCAGGGCGATCGGGTCGCGCGCGTCGGCGAGTGCCACCGCGTCGGCCAGGCCGGCGCCGGTGAGCAGGTCGTGCTCGCCCTGGTGGGGCACGATGCCGACGGTGCGGCGCGCGCCGGCCGCGCGGGCGGCGGCCAGGCTGAGCGAGCCGGACTTGCCGGCGCCGCCGATGACGGCCACGGTCGGTGCCTGCCCGCGGGCGACGTACTCCTCCACGACGCGGGCGGTGAGCGCCGGGGCGCCGCAGACGTCCATCACGCTGAGCGAGAGGGCGGGGTCGAGGTCGTCGGGGATGACGGCGGCGATGGAGCGCCCGAAGAGCACGGCGTAGCCGTCGCACGGCACCTGCTCGCTGCGCCCGTCCCAGCCGCCGAGGCCGTCCTCGATGACGAGCGGCGTCAGGGTGAGGCTGACCAGCGTGGCGATGCGGTCGCCCACCGACAGGCCGAGCGGCGACTCGGGGCCGACCTCCTCGACGGTGCCGACGAGCATGCCGCCGGAGCCGGTCTCCGGGTTCTGCATCTTGCCGCGGGTGGCGACGATGTCGAGCACCTCCGCGCGCACGGCGTCGCCGTCGGTGACGCCGTCTCGGGTGTGCGTCCGCTCGAGCTGGCGGAACGACGCAGCGTCGAGGTTGAGCCGCTCGACGCGCACGCGCACCTCGTCGGGCCACAGCGCGGCGCGGGTGTCGAGCCGCTCGGCCGCCTGCGGCAGCACCGTCTGCTCGTCGAGCACGCGGTGCAGGCCGGTCGGGTCGCTGGTGCGGACGTCCGTCTGGACGTCCGAGGAGGTGTTCATGCAGGGCATCCTTCTACGTTCGTGATGAACCGCAAATCTTGCGGCGTGGCATTGGACTGGCCGCACGTTCTCCACGTACTCTCCCAGACGTGTCGACGCGCACACAACCGGCGCGCCGCCCGACCTGACCCCGCTCCCGCCCGGCCCGGGGCCACCGCAAGGAGACCAGATGAGCATCGAGACCGCCCCCGCACCCGGGACCGACCTCGCCACCGGCCGCGATGCCGGCCAGCCCTACCCCTACCGGCGCGTGGAGCTCGTCGAGCCCGACTGGACGCGGTTCCCCGGCTGGTCCGACGTCACCGCCGCCGAGTGGGCCTCGGTGCAGTGGCAGCGCGCCCACTGCATCAAGAACGTCAAGCAGCTGCGCGAGCTGATGGGCGACCTGCTCGACGAGCGGTTCTACGCCGACCTCGAGCGCGACCAGGCCGAGCGGGCGACCATGTCGATGCTGGTGCCGCCGCAGATGATGAACACCATGGTGCCGGGCATCGAGCCCGCCGGCGCCGGGTCGCTGACCGAGGCGTTCTACGCCGACCCGATCCGCCACTACATGATCCCGGTCTTCAGCGACCGTCGCACCGACTGGCCGTCGCACCCGCACGCCGCGCGCGACTCCCTCCACGAGCACGACATGTGGGCCACCGAGGGGCTCACCCACCGCTACCCCACCAAGGTGCTCGCCGAGCTGCTGCCGACCTGCCCGCAGTACTGCGGCCACTGCACCCGCATGGACCTGGTCGGCAACTCGACCCCGGTCATCGACAAGCTCAAGTTCGCCGGCAAGCCCAACGACCGCCTCGGTGACATGATCGACTACCTGCGCCGGACGCCGTCGGTGCGCGACGTCGTCGTCTCCGGCGGCGACGTGGCCAACATGCCGTGGCCCCGCCTCGAGTCGTTCCTCATGTCGGTGCTCGAGGTCGACAACATCCGCGACATCCGGCTCGCCACCAAGGCCCTCATCGGCCTGCCGCAGCACTGGCTGCAGCCCGACGTGGTCGAGGGCGTGGCCCGCGTCGCCGCGGTCGCCCGCTCGCGCGGCGTCTCGCTCGCGATGCACACCCACGCCAACCACGCCAACTCAGTCACCCCGATCGTCGCCGAGGCGTCGCGAGCGATGCTCGACGCCGGCCTGCGCGACGTCCGCAACCAGGGTGTCCTGCTCCACGGCGTCAACGCCGACCCGCACACCCTGCTCGACCTGTGCTTCCGCCTGCTCGACGGCGCCCAGGTCATGCCCTACTACTTCTACATGTGCGACATGATCCCGTTCTCGGAGCACTGGCGGGTCTCGCTAGCCGACGCGCAGCGCCTCCAGCACCACATCATGGGCTACCTGCCGGGCTTCGCGACGCCGCGCATCGTGTGCGACGTGCCGTTCGTCGGCAAGCGCTGGGTGCACCAGAACGCCGACTACGACACCGAGCGCGGCATCTCCTACTGGACGAAGAACTACCGCACGTCCATCGAGGCCGACGACGCCGAGGCCCTGTCGCGCCACTTCGAGTACTACGACCCGATCCACACCCTCCCCGACGCCGGGCAGCAGTGGTGGGAGGAGCACGGCCGCCTCGACGAGGCCTCGCTCAAGGCCGCCGAGATGGCCGAGGCCTCCCGCCGCACCGCCGCCCTCCAGGCCTACTGAGGCCCCTCCCCCTCTCCTCCGGGTTGTGTCGGAGTCCCCGCTAGAGTGGGGACTCCGACACCTGGAGGCCGTTGCAACCCCCTCGAAGTGTCGGACTCCCCCACCAGGTCCGCCGGCATCCACAGATCGCGCCGCCCCGGTTTGTCGTCGTGGGCTGACCGGGCACCACGTCAGGCATGACCTTCCAGATCGCGCCTGACGACGTCCTCCTGCGCCGTGACCTCGTCGCGGACGGCCTCACCGACCGCGACATCCGCCACCAGGTGGCCGCGGGCGCGCTCACCAAGCTCCGCTACGGCGCGTACGTCCCCACCGAGCTGGTGAAGGACCTCGACGCGGTGGGCATGATGCGTGCCCGCTCCCGCGCCGTGCTGCGGACGTCCCACGACAGCGCGGTGCTCACCCACCAGAGCGCGCTCGCCGAGCACGAGGTGCCGCTGTGGGACGTCGGGCTCGACGAGACCCACCTGACGCGCACCGACGGGCGCCCCGGTCGCAGGGAGGCCGGCGTCGTCCACCACCGCGCCGTGCTCGGGCAGCGGTGGTGGACGCTGCGCGACGACGTACCAGTGACCCACCCGGCACGAGGGGCCATCGAAGTGGTGACGCTGTACGGCGCCGAGGCGGGGCTCGTCGCCGCGTGCGGCGTGCTGCACCTCGGACTCGCGACGCTCGAGGAGCTGCAGGACGTCGCCACCACCGCCCGGCACTGGCCCGGCAGTCTGGCGACCCGGCTCGTCCTGGGGCGTGCCGACTCGCGCCTGACCAACGTCGCGGAAGCCCGCGTCTGGCACTTCTTCTTCGAGCACCGCGTCCCCCGCCCTGAGCCCCAAGTCGAGGTCGTCGATGACGACGGCAACCTGCTGGGGGTCGTCGACTTCGCCTGGCGCGGGCTCGGCGTCTTCCTCGAGTTCGACGGCCGCATCAAGTACGAACGGCACCGGCGCCCCGGCGAGTCGTTGGCCGACTACCTGATGCGCGAGAAGCGGCGCGAGGAGCAGATCTGCCTGGCGACGGGGTGGATCTGCCTCCGCATCACCTGGGGCGACCTCGAGCGCCCGGTCGTGCTCGCCCGCCGCATCAAGCGGGCGCTGGCGAGCCGTACGGCCCGCTGAGCGCCGACCTGGAGGGGTAGTCCGACACCTGGAGGGGGTTGCAACGGCCTCCAAGTGTCGGGGGCCCCCCCCCAGCAAGGAACCCCCCCCAACCCAACAACACCCCCCACCAGCAACACGCCCCAAACCCCAGGCCAAAGCGGGCGAGCACCACCCCCCCCCCCAGGAC
>NZ_JCAQIE010000006.1:0-54201 GCF_059621125.1 Nocardioides sp. Z35_8
ACCGCATGCCCCACTGAGCACTCACCGGCAGGGTAGCCCCACCCCTGGGAGGGTGTGGAAACGTCTTCCAGGTGTCGGATCCCCCGCTAGATTGGGGACTCCCCCACGACCGACCAACACCCGCAGCCGGCGACGCGCCCAGAGCCCGGGTCAGAGGCGGGCGAGCACCACGCTCGCCCCGGGGCCGGAGAGCTCGGCGGGGGCGGGCGCGCGGCCGTGGAGCAGGAGGAGCACCGCCTCCGCGCTCGTGCGGACCTCGGGGCCCGAGCCGTGGGACCACCCGGCGTCCTCGGCGACGAGGCGTACGCCCGCCACCCGGCGCCGCGCGCTGCCGCCGACCACGGCGGTCAGCGGCCACGGCGTGCGGAGGGCGAAGTCGGCCACCGGGGCCAGGGCCTCCGGCGGCACCGCGTGGGGCAGGCCGAGCGGGCGGCGCACGTCGAGGCCGTGCACGACGGCGTCGGCCAGGGCGGCGACCACCGGCATCCCCGCCGGGCGGGCGTCGTCGGCGAGGTTGCGCTCGAGCCGGTCCAGGATCGCCTTGTGCCCGCGACCGGACCACTCGACCGCCGACCGCTCGATCATCCGGTTGATCGAGAAGCCGTGGCGGGCCAGCGCGGCCGCGGCGGCGCCGGGGCCGAGGACGGGCGCCCATGCCAGGTGGGCGGCGACGTCGACCACCCGCCAGCCGGCGCAGAGGGACGGCACCTGCCACCGGGCGTCGTCCAGCGCGCGCAGCGTGTCGATCAACGCGCCTCGCTCGGTCCGGAGGAGGTCGAGAAGTGCGGAGTCGGTGGTCATGGCGCTCTCCTGCCGCGGCAGCGACGTCCGAGCCCCCGGCCCGGTCAGTCGAGTGGACGGTTCTCGTAGGGGGTCGACAGCACGATCGTGGTGCGGGTCGACACGCTCGCGGCCGCGCGGATCCGGGCCAGCAGCTCCTCGAGCGCGTACGGCGTGGCGACGCGGATCTTGAGGATGTAGGACTCCTCGCCGGCCACCGACCAGCACGACTCGATCTCCGAGATGCCCATCAGCCGCTCGGGGTAGTCGTCGGGCTGGGAGGGGTCGATCGGGGTGATCGAGATGAACGCCGTGAGCGGGCGGCCGAGCTGCTCGTGGTCGATCGTCGCGCCGTAGCCCTTGATCAGCCCGCGCTGCTCGAGCCGCTTGACGCGCTGGTGCACCGCGGAGGTCGACAGGTCGGTCGCCTTGCCGAGGTCGGTGAACGACATCCGGCCGTCGGTCGCCAGCAGCGCGAGGATCTGGCGGTCCTTGGCGTCGACCTCGGAGGAGCTCACGCTCGCCACCCTAGTCCGATCCCGACAGCGCCTGCACGAGGCGCACGGCCGACGAGCCGAGGCCCCAGCGGGCGTCGAGGGCGACCACCGCGTCATGGTCGGCGGGCGTACGCGGGCGGGTCAGGTCGGGCGAGCCGAGGTCGAGGTCGCGACGCACGGCGACCACGCGCGGCGCCACCGCCAGGTAGTCGGCGGCGGCCTTGATCTTGCCCCGCGGACCGGGTCCCATGTCGGAGTCGGGGTCGCCCGCCGCCGCGATGATCGCCTCGACCGTGCCGAACCTGCCGAGCAGCGTCGCAGCCGTCTTGTCGCCGACCCCGGCGACGCCGGGGAGGCCGTCGGAGGCGTCGCCTCGCAACGTGGCGAGGTCGGCGTACTGCCGGGCGTCGACGCCGTACTTGGCGCGCACCCAGGCGTTGTCGACCCGCTCGTGCTTGCTGACGCCGCGCGCGACGTAGAGCACCCGCACCTCGGCCTCGTCGTCGACGAGCTGGAACAGGTCACGGTCGCCGGTGACGATGTCGACCGGCATCCCCGCGCCGGTGGCCAGGGTGCCGATGACGTCGTCGGCCTCCATCTCGGCGTGTCCCACCACGGGGATGCCGTAGGCCGCGAGCACCTCGCGGATGACCGGCACCTGCGCCTCGAGCGGGTCGGGCACCTCCTCGACGTCGGGCCGCGGGCCAGGCACCTCGCGCACCACCCGGTGCGCCTTGTAGGACGGGAGCAGGTCGACGCGCCACTGCGGGCGCCAGTCGTCGTCCCAGCAGCAGGCCAGGTGCGTCGGGTCGTACTCCCCCACCAGCCGGCTGATGAAGTCCATCAGCCCACGCACCGCGTTGACCGGCGTCCCGTCGGGCGCCTTGACCGAGTCGGGCACGCCGAAGAACGCCCGGAAGTAGAGCGAGGCGGTGTCGAGCAGCAGGAGGCGGTCGCCGGTGGCCATGGCCGGAAGCCTTCCACATCCGGGCGTCGGCGACCGGCCGCACCGGTCGCCGACTCGCGGGGTCGTCAGTCGGCCAGGACGCTGTAGGCGATCACACCGCGCTTGAGCAGGCGGGCCGTCGCGCGGGCCGTCTCGCGCAGCTCACGCTCGCCCGCCGCGTCGGCCACCTGGCCGCAGAGGTCGAGGAGCTGCTTCATCCAGCGGACGAAGTCGCCGGCCGACAGCCCGGTCACCATCAGCACGTCGTCGAGGTCGTCGCCCTCGGCCCAGCGCCACGCCGCCCACGCGAACCCGAGGTCGGGCTCGCGGAGGAAGTCGAGCCGGTGGTCGCGCTCCAGCGCGTCGAGCTGGCCCCAGACGCGCACGAGCTCGGCCAGCACCGGCCGCACCTGCCCGCCGGGCATCTTCGGCGAGGAGGCGTCGTCGGCGCGGCGCGCCTCGAAGACCAGCGCCGAGAGCACCGCCGCCAGCTCCGACGGTGCGAGGTCGTCGAAGAGCCCGGCCCGGATCGCCTCGGCGGCGACGAGGTCCATGTCGGTGTAGAGGCGCCGCAGGTGCGAGCCCTTCTCGGTGACCGTGTCGCCCTCGAGGTAGTCGAGCGCCGTCAGCACGTCGCACACCCGGTCGAAGGTGCGCGCGACGGTGTTGGTGCGGTTGTCGACGCGGCGCTTGAGCGTCTCGGTGTCACGCTCGAGCTTGTACCAGCGCTCGGCCCAGCGGGCGTGGTCCTCGCGCTCGGGGCACTGGTGGCACGGGTGGGCCTTCAGCTCCGCGCGCAGCCGGCCGATCTCCCGGTCGGTGGGGGTGTCGCTGAACGAGTCGCGCTGACGGGTGCGGCGCGCGCCGGGGGCGTCGAGGCCGTGGGCCTTGGCGCGCAGCGCGGTGGCGAGGTCGCGCCGCATGGCGGGGTTGCGGCCGTTGAACGACTTGGGGATCCGCAGGCGCCCGATCGCCTCGACCGGGGTCGGGAAGTCCATCGGCGCGAGTCGCCGGGCCTGTCGGTCGGCGGTGACGACGTAGGGGCGGGGCTCGTCGCCGGAGTGGCCCGGGTCGATCACCACGGCGAGCCCGCTGAACTTGCCCGCCGGCACGTGGATCACGTCGCCGGGCCGCAGCTTGCCGAGGGACTTCATCGCCTCCTCGCGCCGGTCGAGGCGGCGCTCGCGCGCGGCGCCCTTCTCGAGGTCGGAGATGCGGCGGCGCAGGCCGGCGTACTCCATGAAGTCGCCGAGGTGGCACGTCGCCGCCTCGCGGTAGCCGTCGAGGGCCTCCTCCGCCTTGTGCACCTGCCGGGCCAGACCGACGACGGCCTTGTCGGCCTGGAACTGGGCGAACGACTGCTCGAGCAGCTCACGTGAGCGCGCGCGGCCGAACTGGTGCACCAGGTTGACGGCCATGTTGTAGGACGGGCGGAACGAGGAGCGCAGCGGGTAGGTGCGGGTGGAGGCGAGCCCGGCGACCTCGCCCGGGTTCATCCCGGGCTGGTAGAGCACGACGCCGTGTCCCTCGATGTCGAGCCCGCGACGACCGGCCCGCCCGGTCAGCTGGGTGTACTCCCCCGGGGTCAGCTCGGCGTGGGTCTCGCCGTTCCACTTCGAGAGCTTCTCGATCACGACCGTGCGCGCGGGCATGTTGATGCCGAGCGCCAGCGTCTCGGTGGCGAAGACGACCTTGACCAGGCCGTCCTGGAACAGCTCCTCGACGACCTGCTTGAACGCCGGCAGCAGCCCGGCGTGGTGGGCGGCGACGCCGCGGGTGAGGCCGTCGAGGAACTCGTGGTAGCCCAGGACGTGGAGGTCCTCCTCGGGCAGGGTGCGCGAGGCCTCCTCGACCCGCGCGAAGATCTCGTCGCGCTCGGCCGCCGTCGTGAGCCGGATGTTGGCCTGCACGAGCTGGGTGACGGCGGCGTCGCAGCCGGCCCGGCTGAAGATGAAGACGATCGCCGGGAGCAGGCCCTCGCGGTCGAGGCGCTCGACGACGTCGACGCGGCTCGGGATCCACACCCGGCGGCCGTTGCCGACGGCACGGGGGTTCTTCGACGAGCCGGGCCTGCCCTTGCGGGGCGAGCGCCGGTCGCGCATCAACCGGGAGCTGGCCCAGTCGTCGCGTGCGATGCGGGTGAGCTCGTCGTTGACCGGGGCCCCCTCCTTGACGAACCCGGCGCTCGCGTCGACGTCGGAGGAGGCGAACAGGTCGAGCAGGCGGCGCCCCACCATGACGTGCTGGAACAGCGGCACCGGCCGCTTCTCCTCCACGATGGTGGTGGTCTCGCCGCGCACGGTCTCCAGCCACTCGCCGAACTCCTCGGCGTTGGACACCGTCGCCGACAGCGACACCAGCGTCACCGACTCGGGCAGGTGGATGATCACCTCCTCCCACACCGCGCCGCGCATCCGGTCGGCGAGGTAGTGGACCTCGTCCATCACGACGAAGCCGAGGTTGAGCAGCGTGCGCGAGCCGGCGTAGAGCATGTTGCGCAGCACCTCGGTGGTCATCACGACCACGGGTGCCTCGCCGTTGACGACGTTGTCGCCGGTCAGCAGGCCGACGTTGGCGGCGCCGTAGCGCTTGACCAGGTCGTGGTACTTCTGGTTGGACAGCGCCTTGATGGGCGTGGTGTAGAACGCCTTGCGCCCGGTCTGCAGGGCGAGGTGGATGGCGAACTCGCCGACGATCGTCTTGCCCGAGCCGGTCGGGGCCGCGACGAGCACTCCGCGCCCGTCCTCGATCTCGCGGCAGGCACGCACCTGGAAGTCGTCGAGCTCGAAGCCGTAGAGGCCGGCGAAGTCCTTGAGCATCGGGTAGGGCTTGTCGCGACGGAACGCGGCGTAGCGCTCCGCCGGGGTGGACTGGTCGTCGTGCTCGCTCATGCGATCACCTCCAGGGCGCCGGGGACGCAGTCGATGGTCAGGGGCAGTGGGCCGAAGCGCTCGCCGTCGGCGTACGACACGATGCCGGGCGCCGCGACCGTCACCGAGCGCACCCGGCGGTGGACGTACTCGGCGACGCCGTGGACCTTGCCGGTGAACAGCCGCGGGTAGGAGCGCACCAGCTTGGTCTTGCTCATCCGGGTGATCACGACGACGTCGAGCAGCCCGTCGTCGAGCAGCGCGCCCTCGGTGATGCGCATCCCGCCCCCGAACGACGGACCGTTGCCCACCGCGACGAGCATCGCCTCGTGCTCGACGGTGTCGTCGTCGAGCTGCAGCACGTAGGGAATCGGCCGGAACGTGCGTAGCTCGGCGAGGGTGGCGAGGTTGTAGCGCATCTGCCCGCGCGGCCACGTCATCGCGTTGGCGCGCTCGTTGACGATCGCGTCGAACCCGGCGGCGAGCACCGTGACGAACCAGCGGTCGCCGCTGCGGGCGAGGTCGATGGTGCGTCGCCGCGAGGCGATCACCCGATCGGCGGCCGCTGCCGGGTCGGTGCGCGGGAGGCCGAGGTAGCGCGCGACGTCGTTGCCGGTGCCGCTCGGGATCAGGCCGAGGGGTACGCCGGTGCCGGCCACGGCCTGCAGGCCGAGGTGGACCAGCCCGTCACCGCCGCACAGCACGAGCGCCTCGACACCGTCGGCGACGCAGGCGCTGGCCAGGTCGGCCGCCTCGTCAGCGTCGCGGCCCTGGAGGTTGCGCACCACGAACCCGGCCTCGCGGAGCCGGGCCAGCGCGACGTCGCGGTGCCGGGCTCCGCGGCCGCCGCCGGCCGTCGGGTTGGTCAGCAGGGCGATCTCGCGCCCTCGCACCTGGTGCTCGGGAGCCGCGGGGTGGAGCATGGCGCGACCCTATCCCCCGGCACCGACTCGGGCGGGCGGGTACGTCGCCGGTGCGCGCCGCGAGCGGTCAGCCGAGCCGCAGCAGGGCGGCGTAGCGCTCCGGGCGGGCCCCCACCGCGCGGGCCAGACGCCCGAGGGCCTCCAGGACCAGCTCGGGGCCGAAGCCGGTGCCCGGGACGGCCAGGGCCAGCCGCGACCCGCGCTCACCGACCATCACCTGGCCGTGCCGCCAGGCCTGATGCACCCGCAGCCGCGTCGGGTCGTCGACCACCGGGGCGGGGTAGGCCTCGTCGACCGCCAGCAGGTCGCACACGATCTCCTGCGCCGGGTCGTCGGCGGCCGTCAACCGGCCCTCCACCAGGTGCCCGGTGCGCAGCCCGGCGTCGGCGCGCCAGACCACGTCACTGGTGCCCAGCCACTCCGGCAGGTCGAACGGGTCGATGTCGGTGAGGGCGGCGTGCTGCATGGCACCACCCTGTCAGAGCGCCCTCAGAGGGGTGACAGCTCGTCCGGCGCGAGGCCCGCGTTGGGCGCGCGCCGCTCGCGTCGCCGGTCGTTGAACCGGGCGATCGCCTCGGAGGCGAAGAACAGCAGCACCATCGGCACCGCCATCAGCGTCATGGTGAAGGGGTCGGCCGAGGGCGTCGCGACGGCGGCGAAGATGAAGGTGCCGATGACGATCCACGGTCGGTAGGCCTTGAGGGCGGAGCCCTTGACGACGCCCGCGAAGTTGAGCAGCACCACGAACACGGGGATGTTGAACGCCAGCCCGAACACGAACAGGGTGCGGGTGAAGAACTGCAGGTAGTCGTTGAAGTCGATGAGGTTGGTGACGCCCTCGGGGTTGAAGCCGATGAGCACCTCGAGCGCCACGGGCAGCGTCACGTAGCCCAGGACGATGCCGGCGAGGAAGAGGGGCCCGGCGACCGCCACGAAGATGCGGCTCATCCGCCGCTCCTGCTCGTAGAGCCCGGGAAGGACGAACGCCCAGATCTGGTAGAGCCAGTAGGGCGCGGTCACGATGGCGGCGGCGAACCCGCACAGGGTCAGCCAGAGCAGCAGGCCGGCTCCGGCGCCGCTGGTGGTCGCGGTGGTGGTGCCCTCGGGGAGCTTGGCCTGCGCGTCCTCGTAGGGGCCGTAGACGAGGTCGATCAGGAAGTGCCGGAACACCAGCGCCACGGCCAGTGCCAGCACGAAGACGAGCAGGCACCGCAGCAGCCGGGCCCGGAACTCGCGGAAGTGGTCGGCGAGCGCCATCCGGCCGTCGGGGCCCACGGCGTCCTTCGGCGGCCCCTTGAACAGGCCGACGAGACCGGCGATCCTCACGCTCCTCGGGACTCCTGGACTCAGGCGGTGGTGTCGTCGCGCCGCTCGCGGAGCACCTCACCCGACGCGTCACCCCGGGGCGCACGGTCGAGGGTCTGGTCGTGGGACTGGCCGTGGGTCTGGTCGCGGGCGGCGTCGGCGGCCTTGGCGCGCGCCTCGATCTCGCGCTGCTCGGGCGTCTTGTCGGTGTCGTCGTCGCGCAGGCCCTTGGTCTCCGTCTTGAAGATGCGGAGCGCCTGGCCGGAGCTGCGGGCGAGGTCGGGCAGCTTGGCGGCACCGAACACGAGCACCACGATCGCCAGGATCACGAGCCACTCGAGACCCTGCGGCATGCCGATCATCGGGTTGAACATGGTCTCACTCCGTCATTCGTGCGGTTGTGTGGATGTCGCTCGGGCGATCAGTCGGAGTCTACGCCGTCGTGCTCGTAGAGGCGGAGCGCCGCCCGGGCGGCCGCCGTGAACGCCTCGGCCCAGGCCGTCGGCGCGAGCAGGGTGGCGTGGGGCGCCAGCCGCAGCAGCAGCGACTTGGCCCACTCCTCGCTGGCGACCTCCAGGTCGACGTCGAGCGTGCCGTCCGGCCCGGGACGGCGCCCCGTCACCGGGTAGTACTCGGCCACCCACCGCGCGGGGGGCGCCAGGCGCAGCGTCACGGTGGTGGTCTCGGCGTCGGTGAACCAGCCGCCGGTGAGGTCGCGGGCGCGCGCCCCGGGGTCGGCGACGGGGCTGTCGAGCTCGGTGGCGGCCACGATGCGGTCGACCCGGAACGCCCGGTCGCCGCCGGCCGTGTGGCACCAGGCGTCGAGGTAGAGCAGGTCCTCGACACGGGCGAGGCCGCGCGGGTCGACGACCCGCTGGGACTCCTGGTCGCGCGACGGCACGTGGTAGGTGATCTCGACCTGGTGGCCGTGGGAGATGGCCGACTCCAGGACCGGCACCACGGCGCTGCGCTCGAGCGGGGTGGGGGCGACGTGGAGGCGCAGGAGGCCCTCGTCGTCCTGGCCCGCCGCCTCCTCCAGCTTGGCGAGGGTGCGCTCGATGAGCTCGCGGGCCTCGGCCGGGGCGGTGTCGACCATGGTGCGGAGCGCGACGACGAGCGAGGTGGCCTCGGCGGGCGAGAAGCGCACCGGACGGGCGAGGTAGTCGGCGTTGTCGACGCGGATGACCCGGTCGCCCTCGAGCGCGTCGAGGTCCACCTCGATCAGGTCGCCGGGCAGCCCCGGGGAGAGCCCGGTCATGAACAGCAGCCGCAGATCACGCTCGATCTGCTCGGCGTCGGTGCCGAAGTGCGCCGCGGCGTCCTCGAGGCGCACCTCGCCGCGGGCGAGCAGGTAGGGCACCAGCGCGAGCAGGCGCGCGACCTGGTCGGGCGCGGTGTCTCCGGCCTGCGCGGTCATCGGTCCTCCCCCGCTCCGGCCACGGCGCGCAGCCGGGCGACGACCTCGTCGCGCAGCGACTGCGGCGCCTCGGCGACCGCGTCGGCGCCGCAGGTGAGCACCTCGTCGGACAGCTCGGGCACCGTGCCCTCGACCACCACGGCGTCCCAGCCGGAACGGTCCGCGAGCGGGGTGACCGACTCCGCGCGCCGGCGCAGCCCGACACCCGTGCCCTGGCGCACCCGGATCTCCGCGCGGACCGACGGCACCGACGGCGAGAGCCGCCGCGCGACCTCACGGACGTCGGTGCCCGCGGGGACGTCGTACGCCCCGGACCGGCCGCTGGCCCGGACCGGGCCGACGATGCGCGAGAGCCGGAAGACGCGCTCGGCGCCGCGGTCGACGTCGAAGCCGACGACGTACCAGCGGCCCGACGACCGCACCAGGCCCCACGGCTGGACGCGGCGGGTGGTCGGCTCGGTCTCGTCGGCGCGCTGGTAGGGGAAGCTGACCTGTCGGCGCTTGCCGGTCGCGTCCCACAGCGGCTCGAACGCCGGCTCGTCGGCGGTGATGGCGGGAGCGACGACCTCGAGGCGCGAGGGGTCGATCTCGACGCCCTGTCCCTTCAGCTTGGCCAGGGCGCGGCCGGTCGCCTTGGCCAGCGTCGCCTGCTGCCAGACCTGCGCGGCGAGGCCCAGCACGGCGGCCTCGTCGGACTCGAAGCGGATCTCGGGGAGCGACGTCTGCTCGGTGGGGATGCGGTAGCCGATCTCGTCGTCGAAGAACGCGTCCGCGCTGCCGACCTCGATGACCGCGCCGATCTGGCGCAGCGCGTCCTTGTCGCGCTCGAAGGCCCGTTCGAACGCCTCGTCGCCGGCCGGCCCGCGGGGGTGCTCGGGATAGCACGCCTCGCGGATCGCGTCCTTGCCGATGAAGCGCTTGGCTCCGAGCAGCAGGATGTGCAGGTTCATCAGCCGCTCTGCTCGTGGCGTCGCCATGCCTGCCCCGCTCCTCCCGCCGGCCCCTCGGATCAGGAGGCGGCCAGGATGTCGACGACGAAGAACAGGGTGTCGGTGCCCTTGATGCCGGCCTGGTCGTTGCCCTTGCCACCGTAGCCCTTGGCCGGCGGGATCTCGATGATCACCCGCGAGCCGACGGTGCGCCCGACCAGTCGCTCGTCCCAGCCCGGGATGACCTGCCCGACGCCGATGGGGAACTCGGCCGGCTCGCCGCTGTAGGACTCGTCGAAGGGCGCGTCGGCCCCGTAGACCTGGCCGAGGTAGTCGACGGTCAGGGTCTGCCCCGCCTTCACCTTGGCGCCGTCGCCCTTGACGAGCGTGGTGGCGATCAGCTCGCCGCTGGGCTCGTGAGCCGTCGTGAAGTCGAGGCCGGTGATCACGCCGTCCTTCTCGACCAGGCTCGGCGCCCAGCCCGCGGGCTTCTTCTTCTCGCCCTGGGGGCCGTCGAGGGGCGGCACGGTCTCGGCCGTGCCGAGGATGTCGACGACCGCCAGCACGGCGTCGCGGTTGCCGATGCCGATGTCGGGGCGGCCGCCCTCGCCGAACGCCTTCTCGGCCGAGGTCAGCAGCACCACGCGGTCGCCCACCTGGTTGCCGATGATGGCCTCCCGCAGGAACGGCAGCACGTCGTCGGCCATCTCCACCGACTTGGTCCCGCCGCCCTTGGTCCAGGTGCTCTGCGCCTCCTCCTCGGTGAAGCCGTTGCCGATCCACCAGTTGGCCTGCACGGTGTCGCCGTCGGCGACCTCGTCGCCGTCTCCCTCGACGAGGACCTCGGTCTCGTCCTTCGAGCCGTCGAGGCGCCCGTCGAAGGTCACCTTGGGCTCCTCGCCCTGCTTGCCCTCGATGGTCACCGAGCTGAGCGGCGCGCCACCCTCGTCGGTGTCGCTGGACTCCGAGCCGCACGCGGCCAGTCCGAGCATGCTGAGGGCGAGGACACCGCTGAGGGCAGCGGAACGTACACGAGACACGGATTCACCTGTTCGATCGGTCGGCGTTGCCCGGTCACCCTATCCAGCGATCCCCACCCGGCATTCCCCGACACCGCCACGCGCGGCGTCGAGGATCCTCACATGCCGTCGATCAGCCGCTGGACGCGCTCGTCGTAGGCCTTGAACGGGTCCTTGCAGAGCACGGTGCGCTGGGCCTGGTCGTTGAGCTTGAGGTGCACCCAGTCGACGGTGAAGTCGCGGCGGCGCTCCTGCGCGCGGCGGATGAACTCGCCGCGCAGCCGGGCGCGGGTGTTCTGCGGCGGCACGCTCTTGGCCTCGAAGATCTTGAGGTCGCTGCTGACCCGGGCGACGGCCCCGCGCTTCTCCAGCAGGTAGTAGAGGCCCCGGCCTCGGTGGATGTCGTGGTAGGCGAGGTCGAGCTGCGCGATCCGGGCGTCGCCCAGCGACAGCCCGTGCTTGGCGCGGTAGCGCTCGATCAGCTTGAGCTTGATGACCCAGTCGATCTCCCGGTCCACCAGGCCCAGGTCGTCGGACTCGACGGCCTTGAGGCCGCGCTCCCACAGGTCGAGCGCCCGCTCGATCGTGGGGGTGGAGATCTGACGGCGGTCGACGAAGTCGCGGGCCTTGGACAGGTATTCGGCCTGGATCTCCAGCGCGCTCGCCTCGCGGCCGTTGGCGAGGCGGACCTTGCGGCGCCCGGTGGTGTCGTGGCTGATCTCGCGGATGGCGCGGATGGGGTTCTCCATGCTGAGGTCGCGCATCACCACCCCCTCCTCGATCATCCGGAGCACGAGGTCGCAGGAGGCGACCTTGAGCAGGGTGGTCGTCTCGCTCATGTTGGAGTCGCCGACGATCACGTGCAGGCGGCGGAACCTCTCGGCGTCGGCGTGCGGCTCGTCGCGGGTGTTGATGATCGGGCGGCTGCGCGTCGTGGCGCTGCTGACGCCCTCCCAGATGTGCTCCGCGCGCTGGCTCACGCTGTAGGACGCGCCGCGCGGGGTCATCACGACCTTGCCGGCGCCGACCACGATCTGGCGCGTCACCAGGAACGGGATCAGGATGTCGGCCAGTCGGCTGAACTCGCCGGCGCGGCCGACCAGGTAGTTCTCGTGGCAGCCGTAGGAGTTGCCGGCGGAGTCGGTGTTGTTCTTGAACAGGTAGATGTCGCCCGCGATGCCCTCCTCGTGGAGGCGCTGCTCGGCGTCGAGGAGCAGGCCCTCGAGGATCCGCTCCCCCGCCTTGTCGTGCGTGACGAGGTCGACGATGTCGTCGCACTCGGGAGTGGCGTACTCCGGGTGGCTGCCGACGTCGAGGTAGAGGCGGGCGCCGTTGCGCAGGAAGACGTTGGACGAGCGTCCCCAGCTCACGACCTTGCGGAAGAGGTAGCGGGCCACCTCGTCGGGGCTCAGCCGGCGCTGCCCCTTGAACGTGCACGTGACGCCGTACTCGTTCTCGATGCCGAAGATGCGCCGGTCCATGTCCACACCCTAGGACCGGGTGCCACGCGCGGTGGTCCGCCACGCACCGAAATCCCGGTGGGCGGTCCACGGTCTTGCCCCGACGTCTACCTTCTCGGGCATGGACGACACCCTCCTCGCCCCTGCCCACCCCCCGCGCACCAGCGCGCTCGACTCGTGGCCGGCCCACCTGGTGACCGCGGCGCTCACCGGTGTCGCGACCGCGCGCCTGCCGATGCAGCGCTGGTCACGACCGGCGCGCTGGGCGATGCACGGCGGGATGGGGGCGCTGGCCGGAGCGAGCGCCGCGCTGGTGGCCCACGACCCCGGCCGCGTCACCGTCCCGGCCTCCGGCCGGGACGGTGACGCCCGCGGGCTGGGCACGGGCACCGCGGCGGCCGTCGGCCTGGCCACGGGCCTCGTCGTCGGCGGGGTGAGCCGGGCGACCGAGTCGGTCGACGGCTGGGCCGAGGGCTGGCTGCGCCGGCGCGGCGTACGCCGCCCGCGCCTGTGGATGGGCGTCGCGGCGGCCGGTGCCTCGCTGGCGATCAGCGCGCTCGACCGCCGGGTCGCGGCGCAGCGTGAGACGAGCCGGGAGGCTCAGATCTCGCCCGGCTCGGTGGGCGGCGGAGGGGTGCCCGGGGCCGGCGGCTGACCGGGGGCCGGAGACGGCGGCGGGGTCGTCGGAGGCGCGACCGGAGGAGCGACGGGAGGCGCCACGGGCGGCTCGGCCGTGACCGGGTCCTCCAGGGGCGCGATGGCTCCCGAGACCTGGTCGGTCGGGTCGGCCGGGTCGTCCTCGCCGGACTGGCGGGGACCGGCCCCGGCGACGGCGTCCTCGGGGGCGGCCTCGTCGGCCTGCTCCGCTCCGCGTCCGCCGAGGATCTCGGTGATGCGGGAGGCTCGCACGCGCAGGAACTTGCGCGGCTGGGTGCGGGTGCGGTCGAGCGCGGCGACCTCGAGGGCGTCGGCGGGGATCACCCGGTCCTCGGTGTCGCTGTGCCCCAACGCCGCCACCGCCACGCGGAGGACGTCCTCGAGCGAGGCGCCGGCGACGTAGTGCTCGGCCAGGTGGCTCGCCACGACGTCGGCGGCACCACCCATCACGGCGTAGCCGTGCTCGTCGGCCACCTGGCCGTCGTAGGTGAGCCGGTAGAGCTGGTCGTCCTCGGGCGCGTCGCCGATCTCGGCGACGAAGATCTCGACCTCGTACGGCTTCTCGCCGCCGGAGGAGAAGATCGTGCCGAGCGTCTGGGCGTAGGCGTTGGCCAGCCCGCGGCCGGTGACGTCGCGGCGGTCGTAGGCGTAGCCACGCATGTCGGCGAGGCGTACGCCGGCGATGCGCAGGTTCTCGAACTCGTTGTAGCGCCCGACCGCGGCGAAGGCGATCCGGTCGTAGATCTCGCTGACCTTGTGCAGCGCCTGCGACGGGTTCTCCGAGACGAACAGCACGCCGTCGGCGTACTGGACCGCGATGACCGAGCGCCCGCGGGCGATGCCCTTGCGGGCGAAGTCGGCCCGGTCCTTCATCAGCTGCTCGGGCGAGACGTAGAACGGCATGCTCATGGGATGGGTGACTCCTGCGTCAGGTGAGGGGCGCGGCGGGGCCGTCGGGCCGCAGCATGCGGGCGGCGATCATCCGGTCGGCGATGACGGCGACCTCCGCGTCGGTCAGCCGGTGGCCGCCGTCGGGGGTGATCACGTGGACGACCGGGAAGATGCGCCGGGTCAGGTCGGGCCCTCCGGTCGCCGAGTCGTCGTCGGCGGCGTCGTAGAGCGCCTGGACCACGGCCGTGACCGCTCCCTCGGCGTCGAGGTCCTCGCGGTAGAGCTTCTTGAGCGACCCGCGCGCGAACAGCGAGCCCGAGCCCACGGAGTGGAAGGCCGTCTCCTCGTAGCGCCCGCCGGTCACGTCGTAGCTGAAGATCCGGCCGTGGCCGGCGGCGACGTCGTAGCCGGCGAAGAGCGGCACGACGGCCAGGCCCTGCATCGCCAGGCCGAGGTTGGCGCGGATCAGCGCGGCGAGACGGTTGGACTTGCCGTCCATCGACAGCGTGGTGCCCTCGATCTTCTCGTAGTGCTCCAGCTCGGTCTGGAACAGCCGCACCATCTCCACCGCCAGGCCCGCCGTGCCGGCGATGCCGACCACGGAGAACTCGTCGGCCGGGAAGACCTTCTCGATGTCGCGCTGGGCGATGATGTTGCCCATCGTGGCCCGGCGGTCGCCGGCCATCACGACGCCGCCGTCGAACGTGGCAGCGACGATGGTGGTGCCGTGCGGGGCGAGGTCACCGGCCTCGCCGGCGGGCACGGCACGCCGCGACGGCAGCAGGTCGGGGGCCTGCGCCCCGAGGAAGTCGGCGAAGCTGGACGTGCCGGGGGTCATGAACGCCGTGGGCAGGCGGCTCTCGCTCACTGTCCGCCCTTCTGGATGAACGACTTCACGAAGTCCTCGGCGTTGGTCTCGAGGACCTCGTCGATCTCGTCGAGGATCGCGTCGACGTCCTCGTCGATCATCTCCTTGCGCTCGGCGACGTCGGTCTCGGCGACCTCCTCGGTCGCCGTCTCCTCCTGCGAGGACTTGCGCGGCTGCTTCTGCTCCTGGGCCATGACTCGACCCTATCCACTCCCACCGACGCCACAAGGAGGTTCCACGTCGACGGGCCGGCGCGTCGGCCGGCGACTCGGCTGGCGACTTGGCTGGCGACTTGGAGGGGAAGTCCGACACCTGGAGGGGGTTGCAACGGCCTCCAGGTGTCGGAGTCCCCGCTCGAGCGGGGACTCCGACAGCGGGCCGGCGAGAGCTCGCGGACCCGGAAAACCCTCCTCGAGCCCGTCAGCGGGTGATCGCGGCGACGAGCGCCTGGGCGGTGTCGCAGCGGTCGATCAGCTCGCCGACGTGGGCGCGGGTGCCGCGGAGCGGGTCGATCGTGGGGACCCGCTGGAGCGACTCGCGGCCGGGGAGGTCGAAGATCACCGAGTCCCAGGACGCGGCGGCCACCGAGTCGGCGTACTTGTCGAGGCAGCGGCCGCGGAAGTAGGCACGGGTGTCGGTCGGCGGGTCGTGCATGGCCGCCTCGATGGTGGCGTCGTCGAGCAGCCGCTCGATGCGGCCCGCGGCGGCGAGGCGGTGGTAGAGGCCCTTGTCGGGTCGTACGTCGGCGTACTGCAGGTCGATCAGGTGCAGCTTGGCGTCGTCCCAGTCGAGGTCGTCGCGGTCGCGGTACTGGCGCAGCAGCTTCAGCTTGGCGACCCAGTCGAGCTCGGTGGCGCACTCGAAGGGATCACGCTCGAGGCGGGTCAGCACCGACTCCCATCGCGTGAGGACGTCGACCGTCTGCTCGTCGGCGTCGGCGCCGTAGCGGTCCTCGACGTACTTGCGGGCGAGCTCGAGGTACTCCAGCTGCAGCTGCACGGCGGTGAGCCGGCGCCCGTCACGCAGGGTCACCAGGTGCCGCAGCGTCGGGTCGTGCGAGACGTCGCGCAGCGCCTTGACGGCGCCGTCGACGCTGAGGTCGCGGTCGATGAAGCCGTCCTCGATCATCGCCAGCACGAGCGACGTGGTGCCGGACTTGAGGTAGATCGACACCTCGGCGAGGTTGGCGTCGCCGAGGATGACGTGCAGGCGGCGGTAGACCGCCGGGTCGGCGTGCGGCTCGTCGCGGGTGTTGATGATCGGTCGCTTGAGCGTGGTCTCGAGGCCGACCTCGACCTCGAAGTAGTCGGCGCGCTGGCTGATCTGGAAGCCGCGCTCGGCGGTGGTGTCGCGCCCGTCCTGGCCGATGCCGACGCGTCCCGCGCCCGTGACCACCTGGCGGGAGACGAAGAACGGCGTCAGGTGCCGCACGATCTCGGCGAACGGCGTCGAGCGCCGAGTCAGGTAGTTCTCGTGGGCCCCGTAGGAGGCGCCCTTGTTGTCGGTGTTGTTCTTGTAGAGCACGATCGGCGTGCTGCCGGGCACCTGAGCGGCCATCCGCGAGGCGTCGAGCATGACCTGCTCCCCCGCCTTCTCCCACCGCACGACGTCGAGCGGGGTCGTGACCTCCGGCGAGGAGTACTCCGGGTGCGCGTGGTCGACGTAGAGCCGCGCGCCGTTGGTGAGGATGACGTTGGCCAGGCCGAGGTCCTCGTCGGTGAGCTGGCTCGCGTCGGCCACCTGGCGGGCCATGTCGAAGCCGCGCGCGTCGCGCAGCGGGGACTCCTCCTCGAAGTCCCAGCGCGCCCGCCTGGCCCGCACCGTCGAGCTGGCGTAGGCGTTGACGATCTGCGACGACGCGACCATCGGGTTGGCCGACGGCAGCCCCTGCACCGAGATGCCGTACTCGACCTCCGTGCCCATCACGCGTCGTACGCTCATGAGATGAGCCTACGGGTGTGGGACGAGCGGGTGGTGCCGCGACTGACCGACCTGAGCCTGCGCGGCCACGAGGTGGGCGAGCTGCGCACGCTCGCCTGCGCGGGCCTCACCGGGCGGGTGCTCGAGGTCGGCTTCGGCAGCGGGCTCAACGTCCGCTGGTATCCCCCGGCGGTCACCTCGGTGACCGCGATCGAGCCCTCCGACCTGGGCTGGGAGCTCTCCGAGCCGCGACGGGCGCGCGGCGACGTGCCGATCGAGCGGGCCGGGCTCGACGGCCAGCGCCTCGACCTGCCGGACGGATCGCACGACAGCGCCCTGGTGACGTTCAGCCTGTGCACGATCCCCGACCCGGTCGCGGCGCTGCGCGAGGCGAGGCGGGTGGTCGGCCCGGGCGGACGGCTGCACGCGCTGGAGCACGGTGCGGCTCCCGAGGAGTCCGTACGCCGCTGGCAGCGGCGCCTCGAGCCCGTGCAGCGCGCCGTCGCCGGCGGCTGCCACCTCACCCGGGACGTCGTCGCGCTCGCGGCGGACGCCGGCTGGCGGGTGGACCAGGTCGAGCAGTCCTACCTCCCGGGTCCGGGAGTGTCCCGGCCCTGGACGTACGTCTACCGGCTCGGGGCCGGCTGACGTACGAGGTCAGCGGCCGCGGCGGAGGAACCCGACGAGGAAGAGCACGACAACGACGACGACGACGATGATCAGGATGGTTCGCATCCGCACAACCTAGTGGTCCGCGCGTCGGCGTCAACCCCTCCCAGGAGGGGTCAGGGATCGCGCCGCTGCCCGTTGACCGCGGAGGCATGGGCGGCGTTGACCCCGATGATGCCCAGCCACGCGACGACCACGGCGGGCAGGCCCCCTCCGTCGGTGGCGACGGTGGTCGCGACGGTGATCGGGATGCCCGCGCCGACGGAGACGAGGCCGAGCACGAACTGCCGGATCCGGGCGCCCTCGTTGCCCGTCGAGCGGCGATGCTCGAGCGCGCGCTCCTCGGCGACCCGCCGCTCCACGGCCCGGTGGATCCGCTCGGCGAACCCGTCGACGAGCTCGGCGTCGTAGCGGGCCCCGAGCTCGCGGCGGGTCTCGAGGGCGGCCTCGATGTCGCGGTGACCGAGGTCCTCGTCGCGCGTCACCGCCGTGGCCTCAGAGGTACTGGCCGGTGTTGGCGACCGTGTCGATGGACCGGCCCGGCTCGGTGCCCTGCTTGCCGGTGATGAGCGTGCGGATGAAGACGATCCGCTCGCCCTTCTTGCCCGAGATCCGCGCCCAGTCGTCGGGGTTGGTGGTGTTGGGCAGGTCCTCGTTCTCCTTGAACTCGTCGACGCACGCCTGGAGCATGTGCTGGACCCGCAGCCCGCGCTGGGCGGGGTTGAGGTCGCTGTCGAGGAGGTCCTTGATCGCCATCTTCTTGGCGCGGTCGACGATGTTCTGGATCATCGCACCGGAGTTGAAGTCCTTGAAGTAGAGGACCTCCTTGTCGCCGTTGGCGTAGGTGACCTCGAGGAACCGGTTCTCCTCCGACTCGGTGTACATCCGCTCGACGGTGGCGCGGATCATCGCGTCGACCGTGGCGGTGCGGTCCTGGCCGAACTCGGCGAGGTCCTCGGCGTGCAGCGGCAGGGTCGGGGTGAGGTACTTGGAGAAGATGTCGCGTGCCGACTCGGCGTCGGGGCGCTCGATCTTGATCTTCACGTCGAGTCGTCCCGGGCGCAGGATCGCCGGGTCGATCATGTCCTCGCGGTTGGAGGCGCCGATGACCAGCACGTTCTCCAGCGCCTCGACACCGTCGATCTCGCTGAGCAGCTGGGGCACGATCGTGTTCTCCACGTCGGAGGAGACGCCCGAGCCGCGGGTGCGGAAGAGCGAGTCCATCTCGTCGAAGAACACGATGACGGGCGTGCCGAGCGAGGCCTTCTCCCGCGCGCGCTGGAAGACGAGGCGGATGTGGCGCTCGGTCTCGCCGACGTACTTGTTGAGCAGCTCGGGGCCCTTGATGTTGAGGAAGTAGGACTTGCCCGAGGCGCCGGTGCGCTCGGAGACCTTCTTGGCCAGCGAGTTGGCGACCGCCTTGGCGATCAGCGTCTTGCCGCAGCCGGGGGGCCCGTAGAGCAGCACGCCCTTGGGTGGCTTGAGCTCGTGGTCGCGGAACAGCTCGGGGTGCAGGTAGGGCAGCTCGACGGCGTCGCGGATGGCGTCGATCTGGGTGGTGAGGCCGCCGATCTGCGTGTAGTCGATGTCGGGCACCTCCTCCAGGACGAGCTCCTCGACCTCCGACTTCGGCACGACCTCGTAGACGTAGCCGGCGCGGGTGTCGAGCAGCAGCGAGTCGCCGGCGCGGATGGTGACGTCCTCCGCGCACAGCGGCTCGGCGAGGCGGACGACCCGCTCCTCGTCGGCGTTGGCGATCACCAGCGCGCGCTCGCCGTCGGCGAGGATCTCCTTGAGCATCACGACCTCGCCGACCTGCTCGAAGTCGAGCGCGGCGACGACGTTGAGCGCCTCGTTGAGCATGACCTCCTGCCCGCGCACCAGGCCGTCGAGCTCGACGGCCGGGCTCACGCTGACGCGGAGCTTGCGGCCGCCGGTGAACACGTCGACCGAGTCGTCGTCGTTGCGGGCGAGGAAGGTGCCGAAGCCCGCCGGCGGCTGCGCCAGCCGGTCGACCTCCTCCTTGAGCGTGGTGATCTGGTCGCGGGCGTCGCGCAGCGTCTGCGCGAGCCGCTCGTTCTGGCTCGAGACCGCCGCGAGGGAGCGCTGCGTGTCGGCGAGGCGGCTCTCGAGGCCGCGGGACTGCGCGGGCAGGTCCTCCAGCCGGCGGCGCAGGTCGGTGACCTCCGCCTCCAGGTATCGCACCTGCGTGGCAAGCTGCTCGCGTGTCGGCTCAGACATCTCGCACCTCCTGTCCGACGACACTACCCATCGGGCCACGGGACGGAAGTGGATATCTCGCGTGTTGCCACACCGTTTCGCGACGTCGCCGCCGGAGCCGGGTCACCCGCCGTTGAGGCGGCGGATCTCGTCGAGCTCCTCGGGGGCCAGCCGACCCGACGCCTCGAGCACCTGCTGCAGCACCGCCGACTTCCCGGCGAGGTAGGAGTCGATGTCCATCCCGGGCTCCGCCGCGAGGGCGCGCTTGACGGCGGCGTACGCGTCGCGCAGGTCGTCGCGGGTGCGCAGCACGTCGCGGACCGCGAGGTGGTTGCGCACGTGCAGGGTGCCGGCGGTGCACACGTAGACGTTGCGCCGTGGCGGGCCGGGCGCGTGGAACGCCTCGCGGCCGGTGACGCCGAGGTCTCCGCGGTGGACGTGTCCGACGGACTCCAGGGCGGCGACAGCGGCGGCCACGTGCTCGGCCGCCACGATGACGTCGATGTCGAGCACCGGTTTGGCCGCCAGACCGGGCACCGACGTGGAGCCCACGTGCTCGACCCGGGCGGTCGGGACCTCGGCCAGCGCGGCGCGCAGGCCCGTGGCGACCTCCTCGAACTGCTCGGCCCAGCGGGGCGAGGGGTCGACGACCTCGATCCCGCTCATGCCTCGTCGGGCTGGGTGACCTCGGGCTGCTCGACCGGCTCGTGCGGAGGGATGTCGGCGGGGCGGGGCCCGGTGTAGTCGGGCCCGTAGGCGCCGGGTGCGGGGCGCCGGGTCTTGCGCGGCGGCTTCGCCCCCGGGGCCATGCGTCGCGCGGTGACCAGGAACGCCGTGTGTCCGATCATCTTGTGGCCCGGCCGCACAGCGAGCCCCTCGACGTGCCAGTCGCGGACCATGGACTCCCACGGCTGCGGCTCGGTGAAGCCGCCGTGGGTGCGCAGCGTCTCGACCACCCGGGACAGCTGCGTCGTGGTGGCGACGTAGGCACAGACGATCCCGCCGGGCACCAGGGCGTCGGCGACGACGTCGACGCAGTTCCAGGGGTCGAGCATGTCGAGGATGACCCGGTCCACCTGGCCGCCGAGGGCCGGCAGGCCCTCCTTGAGGTCACCGAGGCGCAGGTCCCACGCGGGGTGGGTCTGCCCGTCGGGAGCGGAGAAGAACTGGTGCACGTTGCGGCGGGCGACCTCGGCGAACTCCTCGCGCAGCTCGAACGACGTGACCCGTCCCCACGGACCCACGGCGCGCAGCAGCGAGCAGGTCAGCGCCCCCGACCCGGCCCCCGCCTCCACCACGCGGGCCCCGGGGTAGATGTCGGCCAGCGCGACGATCTGCGCCGCGTCCTTGGGGTAGACGACCGCCGCACCGCGCGGCATCGAGACCACGAACTCGTTGAGCAGCGGCCGGAAGACGAGGTACTGCCCGCCGGCCGACGAGGTGACGGTGAAGCCCTCGTCGCGACCGATCATGTCGTCGTGGTCGAGGTGGCCCTTGTTGGAGAAGAACCGCTTGCCGGCGACCAGCTCGAAGTTGTGCTTGCGGCCCTTCTGGTCGGTCAGGCGCACCCACTCGCCCACGCGCAGGGGGCCGCGGTGGACGCCGGACCATGCCTCGGCGGGGACGTCGGGAGAGGGCTCGGACGGCTCGGACATGGCCCGCACCCTAGTGTCAGGAGGCCGGATTCCCCTCAGCGGCGGGCGTTCTCGCGGAACGCCCGGTCGACGTCGGCGGTGGCCAGCACGCCGTAGATGCGGCCGTCGTCCTCGACGAGCAGGTACTCCTCGGCCGGGCGGCGGCTGATCGCCATGACGAGGTCCTCGCCGGCCACCGTGGCGGGCAGCATCAGCCCGTCCTCCATCGTGCGCGCCACCGCGGACACCGCGACCCACGGACGCCGGTCGGCGGGCATGGCCGTCACGGCCGCCTCGCTGACGATGCCCACGGGCGTGCCGTCGGCGGCGACGGTGACGATGCTGCCGGCCTGTGCCTCCTGGGCGCGGCGCACGGCCTCGGCGAGGGGGAGGTCCTCGGGGACGGTGAGCGTACGCCGGGCGAGCGGCCGGGCGACCAGGTCGGGCAGGCGGCGTCGGAGCTGGGCGTGCGCCATCGCGGCCGTCGCGCCCGTCCACAGGAACAGGCCGACGACGAAGACGAGCACGATGTCGAGGACGGTGGGCGTCGTCCCGGTCAACGGCTCCATCACGAGCGGCCACGCAAGCAGGGCCAACGCGGTGACCCGGCCGCCCCACCCCGCGACGATGGTGCCGCGGTGCGGATCGCCGCTGGCACCCCACACGGCCGCCTTGAGCACCCGGCCCCCGTCGAGCGGGAGCCCGGGCACGAGGTTGAGCACGCCGATCAGCAGGTTGGACGCGGCCAGGCCGCCCACCGCCATGCCCACGAGCCCGTCGGGGAGCACCAGCCACGCCGCACCCGCGACGAGGCCGACCCCGAGCGAGGTGAGCGGGCCGACCACGGCGATCCAGAACTCGTGGCGGGGCGTGCGGGACGTGCCGTCGATCTCGGTCATGCCGCCCAGGAAGTGGAGCGTGATCGAGTTGACGCCGTAGCCGAGGCGTTGGGCGACGACGGCGTGGGACGCCTCGTGGAGCAGCACGGAGAGGTAGAGCACGACCGCGAACACGAAGCCCGCGACGTACTTCCAGAACCCGAGGCCCGGCTCGACCGCCTCGATCCGTGGACCGAACGCGACGGAGATCAGCAGCGCGATGACGAACCACGAGGTGGTGATCAGCACGTCGATGCCGGCGATCGACCCGATCCGGAAGGTGCCCGGGGCGCGGGGCGCCGCCTGACGGCGTGCGTCGGCGGGGGCTGGTTCGGTCGGGTCGGCCACGTCTGAACCCTAACGAACCCCGCCCACAGCGACCGTCCGCCGCTGCGCGCCGGGACCTCCGGTGTCGTATGCCTCGCCTAGGGTGAGCCGAGCCATGACGAACCCGCTTGCCGCTCCCACCGATGCCGTGACCGAGTCCCCCGCCGAGCGGGTCTCGACACCGGTGGACGGTGTGGACGTGCTGGGCGCGATCTCGCCCAGCCGGGCAGGCGACTTCATGGCCTGTCCCCTGATGTACCGCTTCCGCACGATCGACCGGCTGCCCGAGGAGCCGTCGCCCGACGCCGTGCGCGGCACGGTCGTGCACAAGGTGCTGGAGGACCTCTTCGACCTCCCCGCCCCCGACCGCACCCCCGCGCGGGCCGACGACATGCTCGAGCCGGCGTGGGAGGCGCTGCTGGAGGCCGAGCCCGACCTGGGCGCGATGTTCGGCGGCGAGGGCCCCGACGTGGCGGCGTGGCTCACGTCCTGTCGCGCGGTGCTGGCGCGCTACTTCGACCTCGAGGACCCCCGGCGCCTCGAGCCGGCCGAGCGCGAGCTCTACGTGGAGACGCTTCTCGACTCGCGACTGCTGCTACGCGGCTTCGTCGACCGGGTCGACGTCGCTCCCGACGGCCGGATCAGGGTGGTCGACTACAAGACCGGTCGCAGCCCCGGCGAGGGCTACGAGGCCAAGGCCCTGTTCCAGATGCGGTTCTACGCCCTGGTCCTCTGGCGGCTGCGCGGCGTCGTGCCGTCGGTGCTCCAGCTGATCTACCTCGGCAACGGCGAGATCCTGCGCTACGAGCCCGACGAGGACGACCTCCGCGCCACCGAGCGCAAGGTCGAGGCGGTGTGGCGGGCGATCCAGGCCGCCCGCGAGTCCGGCGACTGGCGGCCGAGCCCGTCGCGGCTGTGCGACTGGTGCTCCTTCCACCAGCACTGCCCGACCAAGGGCGGCACGATCCCGCCCCTCCCCGCTCCCACCCCGCCCGTCACCGACGCCTCGGCCGACGAGTCCGCCGACTGACCTCGTCAGGGCGTGACGTACGCGTCGGGAGGCGTCGTGGGACCCGCGTCGATCGCGCCCAGCCCCTCGGTCACCAGCTCGGCGTCGACCCGGTGGGGCTGGATCGTGCCCGCGGCGATCTCCTCGGCGAAGTGGCACGCGACGCGGTGGTCGGACGAGGCGCCCTCGACCTCCACGACGCGCAGCTGGGGACGCTCGGTGTCGCAGCGCGTCTCCTGCCGCCACGGGCAGCGCGTGTGGAAGCGGCACCCGGTCGGCGGGTTGGCGGGCGAGGGCAGGTCGCCGGTGAGCAGGATCTGCTCGCGCGAGTCCTCGACCAGCGGGTCGGGCACCGGCACCGCCGACATCAGCGCGCGCGTGTAGGGGTGCAGCGGCACGTCGTAGAGCTCGGCGGCGCCGGACTCCTCGACGAGCCCGCCGAGGTACATCACGCCGATCCGGTCGCTGATGTGACGCACGACCGCGAGGTCGTGGGCGACCACCAGGTAGGTCAGGCCGAGCTCGTCCTGGAGGTCCTGGAGCAGGTTGATGACCTGCGCCTGGATCGAGACGTCGAGCGCGCTGACCGGCTCGTCGGCGACGATGAGGTCGGGTCCCACGGACAGGGCCCGGGCGATCCCGATGCGCTGGCGCTGGCCGCCGGAGAACTCGTGGGGGTACTTGCTGAGCGCCGCGGGCGGCAGTCCGACCGCCGACATCAGCTCGCGGAGGCGGGCGTGGGTCTTCGCCTTGTCGTCGGCCATGCCGTGGGCGCGCATCCCCTCGAGCACGAGCGACTCCACGGTCTGACGGGGGTCGAGGCTCGACATCGGGTCCTGGAACACCATCTGGAAGCGCTTGCGCTCGCGCCGCAGCGCCTCGCCCTTGAGCGAGGCGATGTCGGTGCCGTCGAAGACCACCGAGCCGGCCGTGGGCGGCTCGAGGTTGAGGATGGCCTTGCCGAGCGTGGACTTGCCGCACCCCGACTCGCCCACCAGGCCGTAGGTCTCGCCGCGGCGGATGACCAGGTCGACGCCGTCGACGGCGCGCACGTGGCCGACCGTGCGGTCGAACAGCAGGCCGCTCTTGATCGGGAAGTGCACCTCGAGGCCACGGACCTCGACGAGGACGTCGGACTCCCCCGTGCCTCGTGCCGGCTCCGTCATCGGACGCCTCCCTCGGGGTTGAAGCAGCGGAACCCGACCACCTGGTCGCCCTCCCACTGGGGCGTCTCCTCGGTGCAGACGTCGACCCGGTTGGCGCAGCGCGGGGCGAACGCGCACGCGGAGTCCCACGGCAGGTTGTCGGCGACCGACCCCGGGACGGGGTCGAGCTTCTCCCCGCGTGGGGCGTCGAGGCGCGGGATGGAGTGGAGCAGGCCGACCGTGTAGGGGTGGCGCGGGCGGGCGAAGAGGCCGTGGCGACCGCCACGCTCGACGACCTTGCCGCCGTAGAGCACGTTGACCTCGTCGCACAGCCCGGCGACGACGCCGAGGTCGTGGGTGATCATCACGAGCGCGGTGCCGGTGTCGACCACGAGCTCCTTGAGCAGCGCCAGGATCTGGGCCTGGATCGTCACGTCGAGGGCGGTCGTCGGCTCGTCGGCGATGAGCAGCCGCGGGTTGCAGGCCAGCGCCATCGCGATCAGCGCCCGCTGGCGCATCCCGCCGCTGAGCTGGTGGGGGTAGTTGATCAGCCGGGCCTTGGGGTCGGGGATGCCGACGCGGTCGAGCAGGTCGGCTGCCTTCGGGGTGGCCGCCTTGCGGCTGAGGCCCTGGTGGCGCTCCATCACCTCGGTGACCTGGCGACCGATCGTCACGACGGGGTTGAGCGAGGACAGCGGGTCCTGGAAGATCATCGCGATGTCGGCCCCGCGGCGGTCGCGCATCTGCGACGGCGACAGCGTGAGCAGGTCCTCACCGTCGAAGAACGCCTGTCCCTCGACGGTGTTGCCGCGGCCGGGCAGCAGGCCCATGATCGCGAGCGACGTGACCGACTTTCCGCATCCGGACTCGCCGACCAGGCCGACGGTCTGTCCGGGGCGGACGTCGAAGCTCACGCCGTCGACCGCCCGGAACGGCTGCTCGCCGTGCCGGGTGAACGTGACGCGCAGGTCGCGCACGGAGAGCAGCGGCTCGCCGGACGCCGCCGAGCGAACGGGCTGGTGCAGGGACTGGGTCATCGAGATCACCTCCTCGACTTCGGATCGAGCGCCTCGCGGAGGGACTCCCCCATGAGCGTGAAGCCCAGCGCGACGACGATGATGCACCCGGCCGGGTAGAACGCCAGGTGCGGGGCCTCGGAGATGTAGTCCTGGGCGAGGCCGAGCATCTGCCCCCACTCGGGCTGTCGCTGGTCGGGGTTGCCGAGGCCGAGGAAGGACAGCGCAGCGGCGTCGACGATCGCCACGGCCAGCGAGAGCGTGGCCTGGACGATCACCGGTCCGAGCGAGTTGGGCAGCATGTGGCGGAACACGATCGAGCTCGGTCGCACCCCCAGCGACCGCGCGGCGAGCACGTGGTCGCTGCCGCGCTGCGCGAGCATCGAGCCGCGCAGCAGGCGCGCGAAGACCGGCACCTGGATGATCGCGATGGCGATGATCAGCGTCCACTGGCTCGGCTCGCGGGCGAGCGAGGCGACCGTGAAGGCCAGGAGCAGCGACGGGATCGACAGCATCACGTCGACGATGCGCATCACGACCGCGTCGACCCAGCCGCCGATGGCACCGGCGATCGTGCCGAGCGTCAGGCCGCCGATGAGCCCGAACAGCGTGGCGAACACGCCCACGATGAGGGTCTGGCGGCTGCCGACGAGCAGGCGGGAGAGCAGGTCGCGCCCGCGGTCGTCCGCGCCGAGCAGGTGGCCGGCCTCGGGGCCCGGCACGGGGTTGGACTGCGGTCGCACCTTGTCGAGCAGCGGCCGCGCGGTGGGGTCCCACGGCGCGAGCCACGGCGAGATGATCGCGAGCACGACGAAGGCCACCGTGATCACGAGCCCGAGGATGAAGATCGGGTTGCGTCGCAGTCGCTTCCAGGCGCTGCGGATGAGGGAGACGCCGGGCTCGTCGTCGACGGTGCCCGCCGTGGCGAGGGCGTCGATGCGGTCCCTGCGCATCCGGCCGTACGACGGTCGCCGCGGCGCGCGCTCGGGCGTCGGGCTCGTGGGGGCCGGGGTGGGGGTCGGGTCGGGCACGGGGCTCACCTCGTCCTGATCCGGGGGTCGATGACCGCGTAGGCCATGTCGACCAGAAGGTTGACGAGGACGTAGATCACCGCGGCGGCCATGATCAGCACCTGCAGCACGGGATAGTCCTTCTCGCGGAAGGCGGTGGCCAGGGCCTCGCCGATGCCGCGGTAGGAGAAGACGGTCTCGGTCAGCACCGCGCCGGCGAGCAGGCCGCCGACCTGCAGGCCGATGGTGGTGACGACGGGCAGCATGGCGTTGCGGAGCACGTGCCGGGCGCGGATCACGCGGGTGGTGAGGCCCTTGGCCTCGGCCGTGCGCACGTAGTCCTCGTCGAGCACGTCGAGCACCGAGGCGCGGGTGATGCGGAAGATCACTGCGAACGGGATCGTGGCCAGCGCCAGCGCCGGCAGGATCAGGTGCTTGAGCGCGTCCCACGCGGCGTCCCACTCGCGCGTCAGGATCCCGTCGAGGACGAACATCCCGGTCACCCGGGTGGCGTCCATGCCGGTGCTCTGGCGCCCGGACACCGGCAGCAGGTTCCACTCGACGGCGAAGAAGTACTTGAGGAGGAAGGCGGTGAAGAACACCGGCACCGCCACGCCCACGAGGGAGAAGATGACCGCTCCCGTGTCGACGACGGAGCCCTTGCGCCGCGCGGCGAGGTAGCCGAGCGGGATGCCGAGGGCGATCGCCAGCGCGAGCGCGAGGAACGACAGCTCCACCGTGGCCGGCAGCCGGTCGAGGAAGATCTGGAGCGCGTCCTCACCGGGCAGCACCTTGGTGGAGACGCCGAAGTCGCCCTGCACGGCCCGCTCGAGGAACCGGAGGTACTGCACGGGCAAGGGCTGGTCGAGCCCGAGCGCCGCCTCGAGGGCGGCGCGCCGCTCGGGCGTCTGCCGCTCGCCCAGGATCGCGGACACCGGCCCGCCGGGCAGCGAGCGCAACCACGCGAAGACGAGCACGGACAGCACGAGGACCACCAGGCACATCTGCAGCAGTCGTCGTACGACGAAGCGGATCACACGTTCTCCTCACACACGCCGACACGGTCCGGGGGCCGTCGCTGGGACGGCCCCCGGACGTCGTGCACTGTCGATCGGTCAGCGGACGGGGGTCACTTCCCACCCACGACGACCGTGTCGAACTCCTCGGCGGTGAGCGGGCTCGGCGTCACGCCGTCCACGCCGGGTCCCACGACGAGCGCGGGCGGCGAGTGGCTGATCGCCAGGCCGGGGAGGTACTCCTCCATGATCTGGCGGTTGATCTCCTCGAACGCCGCGCCGCGCTCGCCCTCGTCGACGATCGCGTCGGCGGCCTGGAGGTCGTCGGCGAGCTGCTTGCCCCACGGGTAGGCGGTGGTGCCGAAGTCGTTCTCCTTGAGGTTGCCGAAGAACGTGCCGATGAAGTTGTGCGCGGAGTCGTAGTCGCCGGTCCAGCCCAGGATGTAGGCGTCGTAGCGGCCGGCGGTGACGTTGTCGAGGTAGCCGCCGTTCCACGAGGCGGTCTTGACGTTGACCTTGACGCCCACGGCCTCGAGGTCGCTGCGCAGCGCCTCGAAGATCTTCTCCGGGTCCGGCATGTAGGGCCGGCTGACCTCGGTCGGGTAGGCGAACGTGAGCTCCAGGCCCTCGGCCCCGGCCTCCTGCAGCAGGCGCTCGGCCTCGTCGGGGTCGTAGGGGTAGGCCTCGAGGCTGGTGTTGTAGCCGCTCACCGTGTCGGGCATGAACTGCGTGGCCACGGCGGCGCCCTCGGGCAGCTGCGTCTGGACCAGCTGCTCACGGTTGAGGGCGTGGTAGAGCGCCTGGCGGACCTTGAGGTCCTTGAGCTTCGGGTTGGCCTCGGGGTTGAAGCCGAGGTAGAGGATGTTGAACGGGTCGCGCACCTCGACGCTGTTGCCGTCCTCCTCCAGACCGGCCCAGTCGACCGGGTTGGGCAGGTCGTAGCCGTTGATGCTGCCGGCCTCGAGCTCCTGGCGGCGGGTGCTCTCGTCGGGGATCACCCGGAAGACCAGCTCGCTGACCTTGGCCTTGTCACCCCAGTAGTCGTCGTTGCGCTCGAGGGTGATCTCGCCGTTGGCCTCGTCGTACTCACCGAAGGTGAACGGACCGGTGCCGACCGGGTTGTCGGCGTAGGCGGGGAAGCTGAAGCCCTCGCCCTCGGCGGCGATGCCGTTGGCGTCGCCCTCCTCGAGCGCCTTGGGCGACTGCATCGAGAGCGACTCGAGGGTCAGCATCGTCGGGAAGCCGGACGTCGGACCGCTGATGGAGACCACGGCCTCGAACTCGTCGGTGGCCTCGCAGCCCCGGTAGAGCGAGTTCTTCGCGTCGTTGGCGAACGCCCCCATGACGTAGCCCCAGTACTCGCCGGCGGTCTGCCCGGCCTCGTTCTGGTCGAACATCCGCTCGAAGTTGGCGCACACGGCCTCGGCGTTGAAGGGCTCACCGTCGTGGAAGGTGACGTCGTCACGCAGCGTGAAGGTCCACTCGGTGCCGTCCTCGTTGGGCTCCCAGTCGGTGGCGAGCTCGGGCACGACCTCGGCGCTGCCCGGCTCGATGCCGAGCAGGCCCTCGAACATCTGGCGGGTGACGCGGAACGTCTCGCCGTCCGTCGCGTAGAAGGGGTCGAACATCTCCGGCGCACCGGCCGCACCGAAGACGAAGGTGCCGTCGTCCCCGCTGCCGCTGCCGCCGCTCTCGCCGTCGTTGCGCTCGCTGTCGGCGCAGCTCGCCAGGGTGGCGGCCGCCAGGACCGCCGTGGTCCAGGTCGCCACGGTGCGTCTCACAGACATCCTGAGTCCTTCCGTCCGGTATTCGATCAGGTGTGTCCCGCACCCTAGACCGGCGGACGTGGGCCGGACCACAACGACATGGTCACGGTCGGATCACAGGTGGCGGGCGCCGCGGCCCGCGTCGAGCGCCACCCCGCCGCGAGCCCCCCCGTCGTCCGCGTCGTCCGGCTCGACGAGGGCGGCCAGCCGAGCGGCGTCGAGCCCGACGAGCGTCTCGGCGAACACCCGCCGCTCCCCCGCCGGGACCGGTACGTGGTGGGGCACGCAGAGAACCGTGCAACCGGCTGCGACGGCCGACGTGGCTCCGGTGTCGGAGTCCTCGATGGCCAGGCAGTCGCCCGGCGCCAGGCCCAGGTCGGCGGCAGCGGTGAGGTAGGGCTCCGGGTGCGGCTTGCCCTGCGTGACCCGGTCGCCGACAACGATGCTGTCGAACGTGCCCGGCGGGAGCTGGGCCAGGATGGGGTCGACGAAGCGCTGCCACGACATGGTCACCAGCGCGCACGGGACGCCGCTCTCGCGCAGGTCGGCCAGCAGCTCGCGGGCGCCGGGACGCCACGGCACCTGGGTCTGCACGCGCGCCACCACGCCGTCGAGCAGCTCGTCGACGATCTGCTCGGGGGTCCGGTCGATGCCCATGTGCTCGCGGATGTAGGCGCCCGAGTCGAGCAGCGCGCGCCCGACGAGGTTGAGCGCGTGCTCCTGCGACCACGTGCCGCCGTACCTCTGCGCGAGGGCGTACTCGGTGTCGATCCAGTAGGGCTCGGTGTCGACGAGGGTCCCGTCCATGTCCCACAGGACAGCTGCCGGCATCACGGGCACATCGTCCCACGCGGCGCCGGGCCGACCCGTCGCGGGTCAGCCCTCGGTGAGCTCGGCCAGGAAGGCCCGGCCACGCTCGCTCGTGGGACGTTCGAGCACCTGCTCCGGGGTGCCCTGCTCGGCGATCCCGCGATCGGCCATCAGCACGACGCGGTCGGCGGCCCGGCGGGCGAAGCGCATCTCGTGGGTCACCACGACCATCGTCATCCCGTCGTCGGCCAGCGAGCGCATCACCTGCAGCACCTCGCCGACCAGCTCGGGGTCGAGCGCCGAGGTCGGCTCGTCGAAGAGCATCAGCTCGGGATCCATGGCGAGCGCCCGGGCGATGGCCACCCGCTGCTGCTGGCCCCCCGAGAGCCGGTCCGGGTAGGCGTCCACCTTGTCGGGCAGGCCGACCCGCTCGAGCAGCTCCACCGCCCGGGCCCGCGCCTCGGCCCGGGACCGGCCGAGCACGTCGACCTGGGCCATCGTCACGTTGTCGATGACCTTGAGGTGCGGGAAGAGGTTGAAGGACTGGAAGACCATGCCGATCCGGCTGCGGGCGCGGTTGAGCTCCTTCTCCTGGTAGGACAGCTCCTCCCCGGCGAACCGGATGGTGCCGCCCTGGATGCGCTCGAGACCGTTGATGCACCGCAGCAGGGTGCTCTTGCCGGCGCCGGACGGGCCGATGAGCACCACGACCTCGCCTCGGTGCACGTCGAGGTCGACCCCCTCGAGCACCACGGTGTCGCCGTAGGACTTGAGGATGTCGCGCATCTCGACGACGAGCTCGCCCCCCTGGGGCGCGGACGTCTCGGGGCTGGTCATGCCGCTCACCTCCGGTGGGCGCTGAGTCGGTGCTCGAGGCGGTTCACCACGAAGGTGAGCGCGAGCACGATGGCCAGGTAGTAGAGGGAGACGATGAGGTACATCGTCAGCGGCTCGTAGGTGGCCGCCGCCTCGTTGCGCGCGCTGAGGAAGAGCTCCTGCAGGCCGATGAACGCCACCAGGGAGGAGTCCTTCACCGCGATGATGAACTGGCTGCCGAGCACCGGGAGGATCGCCCGCAGCGCGAGCGGGGCGCGCACCCGGCGCAGCGTCTTGAGCCGCGACATCCCCAGCGACCTGGACGCCTCGTCGAGTCCCTTGGGGACGGACTGGAAGCCGGAGCGGATGATCTCGGCGATGTAGGCCGCGTTGTGGACCCCGAGCGCGATCGCTCCCGCCCAGAACTTGTCCAGCGTGACGATCTCGGCGATGCCGAAGTAGAGGACGAAGATCTGGGCGATCAGCGGCGTGCCGCGGATGAGCCCGATGAACCCGGTCGCGATCCAGCGCAGGACCGCGACCCCGCTCATGGACATCGCCGCCACCACGGAGCCGAGGAGCAGGGCGAACACGAGCGCCGTGGCGGTGAGCCGCAGCGTGATCCACGTGGCGTCGAGGAAGACCGGCGCCGTGTCGACGAGGTGGTCGAGGAAGCTCATGGCGTCAGGAGATGTCCTGTCCGAACCACTTCTCGCTGATCTCGGCGTAGGTGCCGTCGTCCTTGATGGCGGCCAAGGCATCGTTGAGCTCGTCGACGAGCGCGGTGTTGCCCTCGTCCACCGCGAACGCGGGCTCCTCGCTGTAGAGCGGGTCGCCGCACGCGCGCAGGTCGCGCTCGGCGCGGTCGATCTGGAAGAGCCCGACGAGCCGGTCGGTCATCGCGCCGTCGAGTCGTCCCGCGTCGACGTCCTGGAGGGCGGTGACGTCCGAGGTGAAGGTCACCACCTCGCCTGCGAGGCCCTCGTCCTCGAGGAAGGTCTGGTAGGTCGTGCCGGACGCGACCCCGACCTTGGGGGAGTCCATCTCCCGCGGATCCTCGCAGTCGCTGTCCTGGGCGACGAACATCGTCGCGCCGGAGGTGTAGTAGCTGTCGGTGAAGTCGACGGCCCGGTCGCGCTCCTCGGTCGGCGTCATCGACGCGATGAGCACGTCGTAGCGCTGGCTCTTCACGCCCTGGATGAGGGTGTCGAAGGCGCCGGTCTCCGTCTTGGGCTCGAGGCCCATCTCCTCGGCGATCGCGACGCCGATGTCGTAGTCGAAGCCGGTGAGCTCGTTGTCCTCGAAGTAGCTGAACGGCTGGAACTCGCCGCTCATGGCGATGACCAGCTCGCCGTCGTTGATCAGGCGGGGCTCGTCGGAGGCCGCGTCGCCGCCGTCGTCGCCGCACGCGGCGAGGGTCATCAGGGCAGCCGTCGCGAGGGCCGCGATGGCCCCCGTCCGCCGTCGGTCGGTCATCCTGCGCGGGAGCTTGTTCATCGTCGTCCTGCCTCCGTTCGGCCACCCCACGCGGTCGTGGGGCCGAGAGTCTCGCTTCGGTCAGGCGCACGAGGGTAGCGCCAGTCGCGAGAGCGTCGGCGACGCCCCCTGTCGGCATCCGGCCGGGATCCGGGCCTGATCCCGGCGTGCTGGGCCTCCGGACAGCCTCTGGCGAACTCCCGCCGTCAGCGGTAGACAGGGGGCACTCGGGAGCGTCTCGGGCCGCTGTCATCGGGAGAACCATGGTCGCCCTGCACACCGCCATCGCGATCGTCCTGGTCGTCGCCCTGATCATCAAGGGACGCATCGACCCGGTGATCTCGCTGATCCTCGGCTCGCTCTACCTCGGGCTCGCGGGCGGGGTCGGCTTCGCCGGCACGGTCGAGGCGATCACGACCGGCTTCGGCGGGATCATGGCCGAGGTCGGGCTGCTGATCGGCTTCGGGGTGCTCATCGGGGCGCTGCTGCACTCCACGGGCGCCTTCCGTCGCCTCGTCGCGCTGCTCGTGCAGAAGGTCGGCTCGGGACGGCTGCCCTACGCGCTGAGCTCGATGCTGGCGGTGGTCATGCCGTCGATCTACGTCGACGTGCAGGTCGTCCTCGCCGCGCCGGTGGCCCGTTCGGCGTCGCCGTTCGTCGGCAAGGTGGGCCTTCCGGTGCTCGCCTCGGCGCTGGGCTGCGGGATCTTCGCCGGCTACGTCTTCGTCATCCCCGGCCTGGCCGCGATCTCGATCGCCGGGCTCCTCGACATCCGCCTCGGTGACTGGCTCGTGTACGGGGTCGTGATCGGCCTCGTGACGGCGCTGGTGTCCACCCTGCTGATGCGCCTGTTGTTCGCCGCCGGCGGCTTCTGGAAGCCCGAGACCGACGAGGAGCTCGACGAGGCGATGGCCGAGCAGGAGGCCGCCGACCGGGCCTACCTCACCGGTGAGGCCGGCACGGCGCGGGAGGCACTGGCCCAGCGGGAGTCGGAGGCCGCTGCCGCCGAGGCGAAGGAGGGCGTACGCCGCCTGCCGCTCGCGGTGCTCATGCTGCCGATCGTGGTGCCGCTGCTGCTGATCGCGCTCGGGGCGTTCGCGGAGCTCGGCGGCTGGTCCACCACCTTCATCGCCTTCCTCGGCGACGCCAACATCGCGCTCTTCATCGGCCTGCTCGGGGCCTACGCCCTGTCCCGCGCCTCCTCGGGCGGCGAGCACACCAACGAGGCCATGGAGGACGGCTTCCACACCACCGGCGAGATCCTGCTGATCACCGGTGTCGGCGGCTCGCTCGGCGCGGTCATCGAGGCCACCGGGCTCGACAGCGTGCTGGGCGACCTGTTCCAGGCCGACGCGGGCGCGCCGGTCGTGCTGAGCATCCTGCTGGCTTGGTTCATCGCCGCGGTGCTGCACCTGGCGATCGGCTCGGTGTCGGTGGCCGCGATCACCGCCGCCGGGATCATCGCCCCCATCCTCGACTCGCTGACCGTCTCCCCCATCGTCATCGGCCTGGCGATCGCGTCGGGCGCGATGTTCGCCCTGCAGGTCAACAGCAACTTCTTCTGGATGTTCAAGTCGCTGCTCGGCCTGTCGACCAAGGGCACGCTCAAGACGCTGACGCTCGTCACGTCGGTCGCCTCGGTGGTCTCGCTCCCGCTGGTGATGCTGGCGGCTCTCGTCCTCTGAGCCGCCGCCCGCGGCTGGGTGCTGCGGGTCAGTCCTCGGGGTCGTAGCCCAGGTTGGGCGAGAGCCAGCGCTCGGCCTCGGCGAGGGTCCAGCCCTTGCGCTCGGCGTAGTCGGCGACCTGGTCGCGGGCCAGGCGGCCCACCACGAAGTACTGCGACTGCGGGTGGGAGAGGTAGAAGCCGCTGACCGAGGCGCCCGGCCACATGGCCATCGACTCGGTGAGCGTGATCCCGGTGTGCTCCTCGACGTCGAGGAGCTCCCAGAGGGTGCGCTTCTCGGTGTGCTCGGGGCAGGCGGGGTAGCCCGGGGCGGGGCGGATGCCGTCGTACTGCTCCTTGATCAGCCCGACGTTGTCGAGGTGCTCGTCGGGCGCGTAGCCCCACAGCTCCTTGCGCACGCGCTCGTGGAGGCGCTCGGCGAACGCCTCCGCCAGCCGGTCGCCGAGCGACTCGAGCAGGATCGCGTTGTAGTCGTCGAGCTCGTCGCGGAAGGCCGCAACCCGCTCCGCAAGGCCGTCGCCGGCGGTCACCGCGAAGGCGCCGACGTGGTCGCGCAGGCCGGTCTCCTTGGGCGCGACGTAGTCGGCGAGCGAGCGGTTGGGCACGCCGTCGCGGTGCCGCCCCTGCTGGCGCAGGTGGTGCAGCGTGGCGTGGACCCGGCTGCGGTCGCCGTCGAGGTAGAGCTCGACGTCGTCGCCCACCGCGTTGGCGGGGAAGAACCCGACCACGCCGTGGGCGCGGATCCACTTCTCCTCGATGAGCCGGTCGAGCATCGCCTGCGCGTCGTCGTAGAGCCTGCGCGCGGCGGGGCCGGAGCTCGGGTTGTTGAGGATGTCGGGGAAGGCGCCCTTCATCTCCCACGCGTTGAAGAACGGCTGCCAGTCGATGTAGCGGCGCAGGGTCGTGAGGTCCTGGTCGCGGATCACGCGTACGTGCTGGGTGACGGCGGTGCCGGTGAACGGCGACACGTCGTGGTCCTGCTGGAGCAGCATGTGCGGCTTGGGCGGGTGGTAGTCGGACCAGTCGAGGGGCGTGGCGTTGGCCCGGGCCTGCTCCAGCGTCACGAGCGGGCGGTCGTTCTTGGCCGCGTGGCGCGTGCGGAGGGAGTCGAAGTCGGCCTGGACGTCGGCCATCAGCTTGTCGCGGCGGGTCGGGCTGAGCAGCGCGGCGGCGGTGGGCACCGAGCGCGAGGCGTCCTTGACCCAGACCACGGGGCCGTCGTACTTCTGGTCGATCTTGACCGCGGTGTGGGCCCGCGAGGTCGTCGCGCCGCCGATGAGGAGCGGCAGGTCGAGGCCGACGCGCTGCATCTCGGAGGCGAAGCTGACCATCTCGTCGAGCGAGGGGGTGATCAGCCCGGAGAGCCCGATGATGTCGGCGTCGTGCTCCTGCGCCGCGTCGAGGATCTTCTGGGCGGGCACCATCACGCCGAGGTCGATGACCTCGTAGTTGTTGCACTGCAGCACCACGCCGACGATGTTCTTGCCGATGTCGTGGACGTCGCCCTTCACCGTCGCCATGACGATGGTGCCGTTGGTCTCCTTCTGCGCCGCCAGCGCGGGGTCCTTGACCTTCTCCTCCTCGATGTAGGGGATCAGGTAGGCCACGGCCTTCTTCATCACGCGCGCGCTCTTGACCACCTGCGGGAGGAACATCTTGCCCGCGCCGAACAGGTCGCCGACGACGTTCATGCCGTCCATCAGCGGACCCTCGATCACCTCGATCGGACGCCCGCCGGCCGCGGCGATCTCGGCCCGCAGCGCCTCGGTGTCGGCCTCGACGTGGGCGTCGATGCCCTTGACCAGGGCGTGGGTGATCCGCTCGCGCAGCGGCAGGCCGCGCCACTCGTCCTCGGTCACCTCGACGGCGCCTGCGGCGACGTTGAAGCGCTCGGCGATCTCGAGCAGGCGCTCGGCGGCGTCGGGGCGGCGGTTGAGCACGACGTCCTCGATGCGCTCGCGCAGCTCGGGGTCGACCTCGTCGTAGACGACCAGCGCACCGGCGTTGACGATGCCCATGTCGAGCCCGGCGCGGATCGCGTGGAACAGGAAGACCGCGTGGATCGCCTCGCGCACGGGGCTGTTGCCGCGGAAGGAGAACGACACGTTGGAGATGCCGCCGCTGACCTTGGCCCCGGGGAGGTGGTGCTTGATCCAGCGGGTCGCCTCGATGAAGTCCTCGCCGTAGGTGGCGTGCTCCTCGATGCCCGTGGCGACGGCGAAGACGTTGGGGTCGAAGATGATGTCCTCGGGCGGGAAGCCGACCTCGTCGACGAGGATCCGGTAGGCCCGCTCGCAGATCGCCTTGCGGCGCGCGAGGTTGTCGGCCTGGCCGTCCTCGTCGAACGCCATCACCACCACCGCCGCGCCGTACTTGCGGCACAGCCGCGCGTGGTCGCGGAACGCCTCCTCGCCCTCCTTCATGGAGATGGAGTTGACGATGGGCTTGCCCTGCACGCACTTGAGCCCGGCCTCGATGACCTCCCACTTGGAGGAGTCGACCATCACCGGGACGCGGCTGATGTCGGGCTCGGCGGCGATCAGCTTGAGGAAGCGGTCCATCGCCGCGACCCCGTCGATCATGCCCTCGTCCATGTTGACGTCGATGACCTGCGCACCGGCCTCGACCTGCTGGGCCGCCACGCTGAGCGCGGCGTCGTAGTCGCCGTCCTTGATCAGCTTGCGGAAGCGGGCCGACCCGGTGATGTTGGTGCGCTCGCCGACGTTGACGAACAGGCTCTCGTCGGTGATCGTCAACGGCTCGAGCCCGGCCAGCCGCATGACCGGCTGGTGCTCCACGGGCTCGCGGCGGGTCTTGTCGGCCACCGCGCCCGCGATGGCGGCGATGTGCTCGGGGGTGGTGCCGCAGCAGCCACCGACCAGGTTGAGGAAGCCGGCCTCGGCGAACTCGGCGAGCACCGCCGCGGTCTGGTCGGGCGTCTCGTCGTACTCGCCGAACGCGTTGGGCAGCCCGGCGTTGGGGTAGACGCTCACGAAGGAGTCGGCCAGGCGGGACAGCTCGGCGACGTAGGGGCGCATGTCGCGCGCGCCGAGCGCGCAGTTGAGGCCGACGGCCAGCGGGCGGGCGTGGCGCACGGAGTCCCAGAACGCCTCGGTGACCTGGCCCGACAGGGTGCGCCCCGAGGCGTCGGTGATGGTGCCCGAGATGATCACCGGCCAGCGGCGGCCCTGCTCCTCGAAGAGCGTCTCGACCGCGAAGATCGCGGCCTTGGCGTTGAGCGTGTCGAAGATCGTCTCGATCATCAGCAGGTCGGCGCCGCCGTCGACCAGGCCGCGGGCGGCGGTCAGATAGGCGTCGGCGAGCTGGTCGAAGGAGACGTTGCGGGCCCCCGGGTCGTTGACGTCGGGCGAGATCGACGCCGTGCGGGTGGTCGGGCCGAGCGCTCCGGCGACCCAGCGCGGCCGGTCGTCGGTCGAGACCGCGTCGGCGGCCTGGCGCGCCAGCCGGGCGGACTCGAGGTTGAGCTCGTAGGCGAGGTCCTCGAGGCCGTAGTCGGACAGCGAGATCGCGTTGGCGTTGAAGGTGTTGGTCTCGATGATGTCGGCCCCGGCGCCGAGGTAGTCCTCGTGGATCGCGCGGATCAGCTGGGGCTGCGTGAGCGTCAGCAGGTCGTTGTTGCCGACCAGGTCGCTGGGGTGGTCGGCGAAGCGCTCGCCGCGGTAGCCCGCCTCATCGGGACGGTCGCGCTGGATCGCCGTGCCCATCGCGCCGTCCAGCACCATGATCCGCTCGCTCAGGATCGCCGTCAGGGCGGCGGTGGCGTCAGGACGGTGCTGTGGCTCCACGGTGCGTGGCTCCTCTCGGGTGGCGGTGACACCAGCCTAGGAACGGCGTCCGACAGGCGGACCGGGTTCCCACATGGTGGCACCGGCGCGTCGGGCGGCGAAATCACGACGGACGCGCTGGGGACGGGCCCTAGGCTGGAGTGGTGATCGAGTTCGACGACGTGCAGGACCTGGTCTCCCCCGTGGTGATCGCCGCCTTCGAGGGCTGGAACGACGCCGCCGACGCGGCGTCCGGTCTCGTGGACCACCTCATCGAGCAGTGGAGGGCCGAGGTCATCGGGGCCATCGACCCCGAGGAGTTCTACGACTTCCAGGTCAACCGCCCGATCATCAGCACCGACCCCCACGGCCACCGCCGGCTCAGCTGGCCCACCACCCGCATCGCCGTCGCCCGCCCGGCCGAGCTCGACCGCGACGTCATCCTGGTGCGCGGCATCGAGCCCAACATGAAGTGGCGCCAGTTCTGCGCCGAGCTGCTCGCCGCGTGCGACGACCTCGGCGCCGAGCTCGTCGTGACGCTCGGCGCCCTGCTCGCCGACACGCCGCACACCCGGCCCATCCCGGTCACCGGCACCGCGAGCGAGCCCGAGCTGGTCGACCGCCTCGCGCTCGAGCAGTCGACCTACGAGGGCCCGACCGGCATCGTCGGGGTCTTCAACGACGCCTGCACCCAGCTCGACATCCCGGCCGTCTCCTACTGGGCGGCGGTCCCCCACTACGTCGCCCAGCCGCCCTGCCCCAAGGCGACCCTCGCGCTGCTCGGCCAGCTCGAGGAGCTGCTCCAGGCCCCGATGCCCATCGGCGACCTCGCCGACGACGCCAAGGCGTGGGAGCGCGGTGTCGACGAGCTCGCCGCGGAGGACGAGGACGTCGCCGACTACGTCAGGGCGCTCGAGGAGACCCGTGACACCGCCGACCTCCCCGAGGCGTCCGGCGAGGCGATCGCCCGGGAGTTCGAGCGCTACCTCAAGCGCCGCGACACCGACTGACCCGACTGACCGGGCGCCGCCCGACCCGACGGGCCCCGCGCGCGGCGTACGTCAGAGCGACAGGCCGAGCGCGGCGTCGAGGAGGCGGTGCACGGTCGCCGCGGCCTCCGGGTCGGAGGTGTCGGCGAGCCCGGTGGTGCCGAGCGTCGACTCGACCCACTCCTGCACGGCGGCGACCGCCGACGGCGCGTCGAGGTCGTCGGCCAGCGCATCGAGGACGGCGGTGACGACGGACGCCGAGGGTGCGCCGGCGCCCAGCGCCAGTGCCCGGCGCCAGGTGCCGAGGGTGTCGACGGCGTCCCACAGCTGGTCGTCGGTCCACTCCCAGTCACTGCGGTAGTGGTGGCGCAGCAGCGCGAGGCGGATCGCCATCGGGTCGACGTCACTCCTGCGGAGCGCGGAGACGAAGACGAGGTTGCCGCGCGACTTCGACATCTTCTCGCCGTCGTAGGCGACCATGCCGGCGTGGGCGTAGGCCCGGGCGAACGGCTCACCGGGGTGCGCGACCTGGGCGTGACCCGCCGACATCTCGTGGTGCGGGAAGGCCAGGTCGCTGCCGCCGCCCTGGACGTCGAACGCGGCGCCGAGGTGGTCGAGCGCGATCGCGGAGCACTCGACGTGCCAGCCCGGTCGGCCCGGACCCCACGGGCTGTCCCACGAGGGCTCGCCCGGACGCTCGGCACGCCACAGCACGCAGTCGAGCGGGTCCTTCTTGCCCTCGCGGTCGGGGTCGCCGCCGCGTTCGGGGAAGATCGCGAGCATGGCGTCGCGGTCGAGGCGCGACACCGAGCCGAACGCGTCGTCGGCGCCGACCGAGAAGTAGAGGTCGTCCTCGACGCGGTAGACCGCGCCGGCCTCGTCGAGGCGCTGGATCAGCGCGATGACCTCGGGGATCGACTCGACCGCTCCGGTGTAGTGGGCCGGCGGCAGGACCCGCAGGGCCTCCATGTCCTCGCGGAACAGCTGGGTCTCGCGCAGGGCGAGATCTGCCCAGTCGACACCGACCTTCGCGGCGCGCTCGAGCAGCGGGTCGTCGACGTCGGTGACGTTCTGGACGTAGCTCACCTCGTGCCCGGCGTTGCGCCACGCACGGTTGAGCAGGTCGAAGCCCACGTAGGTGGCGGCGTGGCCCATGTGGGTGGCGTCGTAGGGGGTGATGCCGCAGACGTACATCCGCGCCGCACCGTCGGGCCGGGTCTCGACCAGGGAGTCGCTCGCCGTGTCGTGCACCCGCACGACGGGGCCCGTCACGGGCAGGATGGGAACGTCGGGGGACGACCAGGCGCGCATGCCGCGCAGCCTATCCGCCGGTCGTGAGCGGCCCGCGGCGCGCCTCGGTCGGGGCTGCTCGGCTCAGAACGGCGGCCAGGGGATGACGGGGTACGCCGACGACGCGGGGCCGGGGAACTCGCCCGCGGCGAGGAGCCGGGCGACCCGCCGCACGGTGGTCGCCACCTCGTCGTCGACCAGGAGGCCCGAGAGGACAGCCCCGAGCGCGCCGTCGAGCGCGGCGGCGAGTCGGCGCAGGCCGTCGGCCTCGTCGGGGCTGATCGGCTCGCCGACGAAGCCCCACAGCACGGTGCGCAGCTTGTGCTCCACGTGGAAGGTCAGCCCGTGGTCGACGCCGTGGCGGTGCCCGTCGGGCATGGGGAGGACGTGTCCGCCCTTGCGGTCGGCGTTGTTGACGACCACGTCGAAGAGCGCCATGCGGCGCAGGGGGTCGCTGTCCTCGTGCACCAGCGACACGGCCCGGTCGTGGGCGTCGAGGCCGTCGAAGACGTGGCGGTAGCCGGGCGGCACCTCCCCCTCGCCGACGATGTCGACGGGCGAGGCGTCAGGCACCTCGTCGCGCCACAGCTGCACCATGCCGGGCCCGTGCGGCCCCTCGCGCAGGACCGTGGGCGGCACGACGTCCCAGCCCAGCGCGTCCGAGACGGCGTACGCAGCCACCTCGCGCGCGGCCAGCGTGCCGTCGGGGAAGTCCCAGAGAGGCCGCTCCCCCGCGATCGGCTTGTAGACCACCCGCACGCCGTCGACCTCGCCGACGAAGGTCGCGTTGGAGGCCGGCAGCACCCGTCCGTGGAGCGTCAGCTCCCCGGTGGGGAAGCCCTCGGGCAGGTCAGGGATCACGGCGCCGGAAGCCGTTGGCACGCACGCACAGGTGCCCGTCCGGGTCGACGGGCTCCCCGCAGAACGGGCAGTCGGGGCGACCGGCGCCGATCACCGACAGCGCCCTCTCCACGAACGAACGGGCGGCGGCGGCGGTGAGGCGGACCAGGAAGATCTCCTCCGGATCGGGCTCGAGCAGCTCCTCGAGGCCCTCCTGGAGCTGCTCGGGCGAGACCACCGCGGCCTCGGTGAACGGGAACACCTCGATCACCACGCGCTCGGCGGCGCCGTCCCACGACAGCGTCATCGTGCCGGCGCGGAACTCCTCCTCGATCGGCTGCTCGAGGGGCTGGGTGTCGGTCATGTCCCGCGGGGCGATCGCCGGGATGAGCACGTCTCCCCCGACGGCCCGCATCAGCTCGTCGAGCAGCTCGTCGATGCGCTCGGCGAGCGCCTGCACCTGCTGCTTCTCCAGCGAGACGCTCACCAGCCGCGCGCCGTCACGCGCCTGGAGGAAGAACGTCCGCTGGCCGGGCTCGCCAACGGTGCCGGCGACGAAGCGCTCGGGCGGGTCGAAGCGGTGCACGACGGGCATGTCACTCACCCTAGGACCCGTCCGTCTGGGGGCCTGCGCCTCCACCCACCTCGGCGTCCGCGCGTCGGCCCCGCGGGGCTCGCCGTGACTTCGGCGGCGGGGTCAGCCAGGCGAGGTCGCCGGCATGGGTGTTGGTGCCGATGACGAAGGGACGCGACTCGGTGTAGCGCACGACCGACACCGAGGCCGGGTCGACGTGGATGCGCTGGAAGAGGTCGAGGTGGGTGCCCAGCGCGTCGGCGAGGATGGACTTGATGACGTCGCCGTGGCTCACCGCGACCCACACGGCGTCCTCGCCGTGCTCGGCCGCGACCCGCGCGTCGTGGCGCCGGACTGCGGCCACCGCTCGGTCCTGCATCGCCCGCATCGACTCCCCGCCCGGGAACGTCGCCGCCGACGGCTGGGCCTGGACGGTCGTCCAGAGCCTCTCCTTGGCGAGGTCCTTGAGGGGACGCCCCTGCCAGTCGCCGTAGTCGCACTCGGACAGCTGCTTGTCGGTGCCCGCGCGCAGCGGGCTCGCCTGGCGCCGGGTGATCTCGCGACACGTCTCGCGGCACCGCTCGAGCGGGCTGGTCACCGCCGCGGCGAGGCGTACGCCCGCCAACCGCTCGCCGACCGCGACCGCCTGCCGCAGTCCGGTCTCGTCGAGGTGGACGCCGGGCTGTCGTCCGGCCAGGACGCCGGTCGCGTTGGCCGTCGACCGGCCGTGGCGCACGAGGATCACGGTGGGCATGCACCCGAGGCTAGTGGGACTAGCCTCGAGGGGTGATCGTCGACAACGCGTACTACCACCAGGGCAGGCGGGTCCCGCTCGGCGGCGAGGACCAGAGCCTGGGCATCGCCCGGGTGCCGTGCGACTCCGGCGACTTCCAGTGGATCGGCATGCACGACCCGAGCCCCGAGGAGCTCGAGCGCGTCGCCAAGGAGTTCGACCTCCACCCGCTCGCGGTCGAGGACGCCGGCGACTCCCACCAGCGGCCCAAGCTCGAGCGCTACGGCGACACGTTGTTCCTCGTGCTCAAGACGCTGTGGTACGTCGACGAGGACGACGCGGTCGAGACCGGCGAGATCAACGTCTTCGTCGGCGCGGACTTCGTGGTGACCGTCCGCCACGGCCTGGGCCTCGACCTCGCCGACGCGCGCCGCGACCTCGAGCGCCGGGCGACCGTGCTCGAGCACGGGCCGATGGCGGTGCTCTACGCCATCTGCGACCGGGTCGTCGACGAGTACGAGCGCGTGGGCGCGTCGTTGGAGGAGGACGTCGACGAGGTCGAGGCCTCGGTGTTCTCCGCCATGCGCACCGACGACTCCTCCCGCATCTACGTCCTCAAGCGCGAGATCGCCGAGGTCCGGCGCGCCGTGCTCCCGCTCCGCGAGCCGATGCGCCAGCTCGAGGCGGGTGGCGACGACCGGATCACGGTCGAGACCGCCACCTACTTCCGCGACGTCGTCGACCACCTGCAACGCGTCGCCGAGGTGGTCGACAACCTCGACGCCCTGCTGTCGACGGCCTTCGACGCGCACACCGCCCGCATCTCGGTGCAGCAGAACGACGACATGCGCAAGATCTCCGCCGGGGCCGCGGTGATCGTGGTCCCCACCCTGATCGCCGGGATCTACGGGATGAACTTCACCCACATGCCCGAGCTGCAGTGGACCTACGGCTACCCGTTCGCGCTGCTGCTCATGGTCGGCTCCGCGATCGTTCTCATCGTCTGGTTCAAGCGGTCCGGCTGGCTGTGACCCGTCCGGTGACCCGACCCGGTCAGGCGGCCAGCACCCCGGCGCCGAGCAGGATCAGCGTGCCGGCGCCCAGCAGGATGCGGTAGACCACGAACGGCGTGTAGGAGCGGGTGCTGACGTAGCGCAGCAGCCAGGCGATGGCGGCGTAGCCGACGACGAAGGAGACGACCGTCGCGGTGAGGGTCGGTCCCCAGCCGAAGTCGTTGTGCCCGTGGGGGATCTCCTTCAGCTCGAACAGCCCGGCGCCGACGACGGCGGGGATGGCGAGCAGGAAGGCGAACCGGGTCGCGGCCTCGCGCTCGAAGCCGAGGAGGCGGCCCATCGAGATGGTGGCGCCGGAGCGGGAGACCCCGGGGATCAGGGCGAGCGCCTGGGCGCCCCCCATCAGCAGCGCGTCCTTGAGCGTCAGCTTGCGCAGCGGCCGGTCGGTGCGTCCGACGCGGTCGGCGACGCCCAGCACGACACCCATCACGATCAGCGTGCAGCCGATGATCCACAGGTTGCGGAAGTCGCGCTCGATGACGTCCTTGAGCAGCACGCCGAGGACCACGATCGGCAGGGAGCCGACGATGATGAACCAGCCCATCCGCGCGTCCAAGCTGCCGCGGTACTCGGCCTTGAACAGCGAGCGCACCCAGGCGTTGCCGATCCGCCAGATGTCCTTGCGGAAGTAGATGAGCACGGCCAGCTCGGTGCCGATCTGGATGACGGCGGTGAAGGCGGCTCCCGGGTCGCCCCAACCGAAGAGCTCGGGGTAGATGCGCAGGTGGGCGCTGCTCGAGATCGGGAGGAACTCGGTCAGTCCCTGGATCACGCCGAGGACCACGGCCTTGAGGAGATCGGTCACGGGGGACGAGCCTACGGGCGAGTCAGGTGTGATCCGCGCACCACCCGTGGCTACCCTCACCCCCATGCAGCAGCGTTCCCTCGGCGCGACCGGGCTCAAGGTCTCCCGGCTCGGCCTCGGCACCATGACCTGGGGCCGTGACACCGACGAGCACGAGGCACGCGACCAGCTCGTCGCGTTCGCCGAGGCCGGCGGCACCCTGCTCGACACGGCCGCCGGCTACGGCGACGGTGCGAGCGAGGAGCTCATCGGCACGCTCGTCGGCGACGTCGTCGCCCGTGCGGACCTGGTGCTCGCCACCAAGGCCGGCATCTCGCGCCGCACCGGCGAGCGGGTGACCGACACCTCGCGCGGCCACCTGCTGACCGCACTGGACGCCTCGCTCAAGCGGCTGCGCGTCGACCACGTCGACCTGTGGCAGGTCCACGTGTGGACCGACGAGACCCCGCTCGAGGAGACCCTCAGCGCCCTCGACCTCGCCGTCAGCTCCGGCCGGGCGTCCTACGTCGGGGTCTCCAACTACACCGGCTGGCAGACGGCCCAGGCCGCCACCTGGCAGCGCGCGGTCCCCGGGCGTACGCCACTGGCCTCCACCCAGGTGGAGTACTCGCTGCTCAACCGGCACGTCGAGCACGAGGTCGTGCCCGCGGCCCGGGCGCTCGGCCTCGGCGTGCTGCCCTGGTCGCCGCTGGGCCGTGGCGTGCTCACGGGCAAGTACCGCACCGGCACCCCGTCCGACTCCCGTGCCGCCACCGAGCACTTCGGCCGGTTCGTCGGCGCCTACCTCGACGAGCGGGCCCGCGGCATCGTCGAGGCCGTCGCCCGCGCCGCCGACGGACTGGGCTGGTCGCCGCTGGAGGTCGCCCTCGTCTGGGTGCGCGACCGCCCCGGGGTCACCGCACCGATCGTCGGCGCGCGCACCGCCGCCCAGCTCGACGGCGCTCTCGGCACCGAGGAGCTGACCCTGCCACCGGAGATCGTCGAGGCCCTCGACGACGTGTCCACCGACTGACGTCTCACCCCCCGCGAGAAGGGAGAGAAGACATGGCGAGGATCCAGCGCCGCCCGCCCGGGCGTGGTGTGGAGTGGGAGTTCGAGACGCTCGTGCTCCCCAAGGACTTCTCCCGCAACGTGGTGACCCGGGTGCTCGTGGAGCGGGCCGAGCACGGCGGCTGGGAGCTCGACCGGCTCCGCATCGGCAACGACGGCAAGCGCCGCGTGGTGCTGCGCCGCAAGATCATCCGCCAGCGGCTCACCCTCTTCGCCGGCTGACCCGACAGCACCGCGGACCTCGGTCCACGTCGATGGGGTCCGGACCCCATGTACGTCCCCCGACTCGGGTGGTCGACTCGAAGGGACGGGGCCACCCCGGACCCGGTGAGGGGACGACGCAGATGGCGACACGCAAGCACAGGCCGGCACTCGGGATCGTCGAGCTCGCGGTCGACCCGGCGGACGTGGACCGCGAGACCTACCCGGTGCGGATCCGGCTGACCCGGCCGCTGACGACCTACGAGGTGGACGGGCTGGCATCCGCCGAGCCCGGACTGCGGAGTGAGGGCGACGCGATCGTGCTGCCCGCCGCGCGGCTCGACGACGTCGCCCGCGAGGTCGACTCCTGGATCACGCGGCTCGAACAGGTGCAGGCGCGCGCCGACGAGCTGGAGGGCGGGACCCTGGTGGCCGACCACCGGCGGCTGGAGGAGCAGACGCGGCACGGCTCGCACCTGCGCAGCCAGCAGGTCGACGACCGCGGCCTGCACTGACGCGCGTCGTCGGAGCCACCAGCCCGACGAGCCCGGCACGCCCTTCACCGGCCCGCCGGCCGAGCGCAGGAGCACCGCGTACGGCTCGCCCACGGCCGCGAGCTCGCTCACGACGTGAGTCATCCCCTCGAACCCGCGCGGCACCCAGTCGAGGACGAAGCCGGAGCACAGGACCCCGGCCAGGGTGCCGGTCAGCGCCAGCACGCGCGCCAGCACGCGCGCGCCGGGTGGGCCGCCTGAGCCGGCGCCTCCTCCGGCCGTGGCCTCCCGGGGCCCCAGCGCGTAGTCCCGCGCCACCTGCCCACGGCGACCCCCGCGCCCAGCGCCACCACCGGAGGGCATCGCCGCGGACTCACCGTCGGCTCCGGGTCGGGCCCGGGCGTGCCGCGCAGGTCGAGGACCGGCAGGTCCCCGTCCGTCCGGATCCGGTCCCTCCCCCGTTGCGGTGGTGGTAGCCGGAGGAGAAGTTCGTGATCACCGAGAGCCCGGCCGAGGGCACCGCACGCTGGACCGACGCGAGCACGAAGTCGCGCTCGACGTCGACGTCCGCGTCGATGCGGTGCGTGAACTGCCCCGTGAAGAGCGAGGGTCCGACCCGGCGGTCGTAGGTGGCAGCGGCCAGCCAGTCGGCCCGGAACCCGCCCGGGAGCAACCAGCCGTCGAGGACGGAGGCGGAGTGCCTCCGGTCCTCTAAAGGCCCCTCCCCGTCGATGCCCCGCATCTGGTCAGGATCCACGAGGGACCCCCGGGCGACCAGAGTCTGTCGGGCTATCGTGGCAGGGTGCTCGCGGGACTGGTCGCTGCAGCAGGGGCCGCCTGGTGCTACGGCGTGTCCTCGATCCTCCAGGCGCTCGCCAGCCGCAGCGCCGCCCCGGTCGAAGGGCTGGACCCCCGGCTGCTGGTCCGACTGCTGCGAAACTGGCGGTACGTGCTGGGCGTCTGCCTCGACGGGCTCGGCTTCCTGCTCAGCCTGGTGGCGGTGCGCAGCCTCCCGCTCTTCGTCGTCCAGTCGGTGGTGGCGAGCTTCCTGGCGATCACCGCCATCCTCGGCGCCGTCTTCCTCCGGATGCCGTTGCGCCGGCTCGACAGGATCGGCTTGGTCGTCGTGGTCGCCGGCCTCGTGCTGGTCGGGGTCTCGGCGACCGAGGACCGCAGCGTGGACGTCAGCCGCGCCGAGCAGTGGGGGACGTTGGTCGCCGCCGTGCTCCTCGGGCTGGCGGCGGTCCCGCTGGCCCGGCTCCGCGGTGCGGCGGGCGCCACCGCCCTGGGCGCTGTCGCCGGCCTCGCGTACGGCGTCACCGCGGTGGCCTCCCGGATCCTCCCGGGCGACCTCTCCCCCGAGCACCTCCTCGACGAGGTCGGACCCCTGCTGCGTAGTCCGGCCACCTATGCGTTGGCGGTCGCCGGCGGGGTGGCCATGCTCACCTACTCGATCGCCCTGCAGCGCGGCAGCGTCACCCGGGCGACCGCGCCGCTGGTGGTCGGTGAGACGGTCGGGCCGGCGCTGGTCGGGCTCTTCCTCCTCGGCGACCAGACGCGGGCCGGCTGGGGACCGGTCGCCGCCGCCGGCTTCCTGCTCTCGGTCTGCGGTGCGGTCAGCCTGGCGCGGCACGGCGAGATGGAGGCACCCAGCGAGGAGGCCGCCAGCGTGCCGTAGTCCCCTTGCCGCACGCGATTCGCAACAAGGGGCCATCCGTGCGCCCCACCGGGCTCACCGACGAGAGCCCGCCGGCTGGCCGGGCGTGCCCTGCGAACTCGTCAGCCTCGGTCATGCGGCCGATCCGCGGACCGCCCCCACCCCGACGGCCGGCTCAGGTCGCGGCGGCCTCCGCGGCCGCGCGGAGCTCGCGCACCATGGCGTCGGGGTCGTCGGCGGAGTAGACGGCCGAGCCCGCGACGAAGACGTCGGCCCCGGCCTCGGCGCAGCGCTCGATGGTCTCCAGCGACACCCCGCCGTCCACCTGGAGCCAGGTCTCCACGCCATGCTTGCGCATGAGCGCGCGGGCGGTGCGGATCTTGGGCAGGCACAGGTCGAGGAACTTCTGCCCGCCGAAGCCGGGCTCCACGGTCATCACGAGCACCATGTCGAGCTCGGGCAGCAGCGCCTCGTAGGGCTCGATCGGCGTCGCCGGATTGAGCGCCATCGCCGCGCGGGCGCCCTGCGCCCGGATCTCGCGGGCGAGCCGCACCGGCGCCCGCGTCGCCTCGACGTGGAAGGTGACCGACGCGCAGCCCGCCTCGGCGTACGCCGGCGCCCACCGGTCGGCGTCCTCGATCATCAGGTGCGCGTCGAGGGGCTGGCTCGCGTGTCGGCCGAGCGCCTCGACGACCGGCAGGCCGAGCGTGAGGTTGGGGACGAAGTGATTGTCCATCACGTCGACGTGGACCCAGTCGGCGCTGGGGATCCGGGCGACCTCGTCGGCGAGGCGCGACAGGTCGGCGTTGAGGATGCTCGGCGTGATCTGGATGCCCACGGGACGAGCCTAGTGACTACGCCGGGCCGCACGGTCCCGGGTCGTCCCCGACCCGTGGGGGCCGTGGCGATCGACTGCTCCCGGGCGGGCATCGTGGTGGCGCTGCCCGGCGACGCACCACCGCCCTGGAGGCGTGGCCAGGAGGCGAGTCCTCACGTAGGGTCGCCCGCCATGAGCTCGGCTGCCCGCGACGCCCGGGACCGCGTGTTCACGCGACGTGAGTACATGGTCTACCGCGCGGTCATGGCCGGCGCACCCGCGCTGCAGGCGACCGCGGCGGTCTCCTCCACGGCGCTCGACCACCCCGACTGGGACATGGACGAGACGATGACGTGGGCCCAGTGGGAGGCCCACGTCCGTCGCGTCAGGGCAGCGGGTCGGCGCTCGCCCACGACCCGCTGACGGACGTCAGGCCGCCGCGGTCGGTGGGGCTGGGGACTACGCGTCCTCGGGCTCGGGAGGCGCCTCCGCGCCCGCGGCCTCGTCGCGGTCGGCCCACGCCAGCAGGGGCGCGATGTCGAAGGGGTGGTCGTCGATGTCGGCGTGGAGGTCACCGATCTCGGCGAACCGCGCGGGCATCGTGAAGAGGGTGAAGTCGTCGGGCACGCAGTCGTCGACCTCGTCCCACCGGACCGGCGCGGAGACGCGCGCCTCCGGCACGCCACGCACCGAGTAGGCGGCGGCGATCGTGTGGTCGCGGGCGTTCTGGTTGTAGTCGACGAAGAGCTGCGAGGGGTCGCGATCCTTGCGCCACCACGCGGTGGTGACCTCTCCCCCGGCGCGCCGCTCGACCTCCCGCGCGAACGCCAGCGCGCCACGCCGTACGTCCTGGAAGCCGTGGTCGGGTGAAATCCGCACGTACACGTGCATCCCGGACCCGCCACTGGTCTTGGGGAAGCCGACGGCGCCGAGCTCGTCGAGCACCTCGTGGGCCACGTGGGCGACCCGTTGCACCACCTCCCAGGGGCACTCCGGGCCGGGGTCGAGGTCGATGCGCCACTCGTCGGGCTTCTCGGTGTCGGAGCGCCGGCTGTTCCACGGATGGAACTCGACGGTCGACATCTGCACCGCCCAGATCACGCTGCCCAGCTCGGTCACGCACAGCTCGTCGGCCGTGCGCTTCCAGCGCGGGAAGAACAGCTGCACCGTCTCGACCCAGTCCGGGGCGCCGGCCGGCAGCCGCTTCTGATGCACCTTGTCGCCGGCCAGGCCCTTGGGGAAGCGGTGCAGCATGCACGGGCGCTCGAGGAGTGCGTTGACGATACCGTCGCCCACGGCGAGGTAGTACTCGACGAGGTCGAGCTTGGTCGCCCCCTGGGGCGCGGCCGAGGTGGGCGGGAAGTAGACGCGGTCGGGGTTGGTGACCTTGACGACGCGGTCGTCGACCTCGATCTCGGTGAACGGCGACGGCACGTCAGGAGCCTAGCCGGGACGGGCGCCTCCGGCGCGCTACTGCGAGGTGAGGGGCTCCGACGCGGGCTCGGGCTGCTGCTCCCCCGGCTGGCCACCGCCGTTGCCCTGGCCGCCGCCCTGACCCTGGCCGCCGCCCTGACTCTGGCCGCCTGCCTGGCCCTCGGGGCCGTCCTGCGGCGCGACGCTGACCGTCACGGTGTCCGACCAGCCCTCGTCGGCGTACTGGCTCTCGGGGCGGTGCCAGCGGTAGTCGGTGGTCGCCGAGACGGGGACGACGACGCGCGAGACCGCGTCGCGGCCGGCGAGGACGGGCTTGCCGACCGGGGCCCACTGGCCGCCCGGCGAGCGGGACTCGAGCACGAGCGGGTCGCCGGTCAGGCGTCCGGAGGCGTCGGTGACGCGTCCGGTGAGCTCGACCTCCTGGCCCGCCTGCACCTGCTGCCTGCCGGCGGCCACGGTGGTCGTGAGGGAGACGCCCTCGAAGTCGAGGGTGGACCCGGAGGCGCGCACGGCGTCGAGGTTGAACGCCCGGCCGTCGCAGCCGAAGCCGGTGATCGCGAAGCCCGGGCCGTCACCGTGCTCGGCGGCGAAGCCCGCGGGCGTCGCCGTCCCGGCGCGGTCGAGCACCCTGCCGGAGGCCAGGTCGACCAGCGCCCAGTCGTAGGTGGTCGCGGAGGTCGACACGGTCGTCCACCCCCCGGGCGGCGCAGAGAGCGCGGCCCGGCCGCGCCAGGCGGTGCCCCGGGGGCTCTGCCGGGTGACGGCCATGACCCACGAGACGCCGGAGCTGCCGCCCGTCGCCGCGACCGCGACCGAGGAGTCGAGGCGGGCCAGCGACGGGAACGATGCGTAGGGCCCGGAGGCGCTGCCCCCGCCGGCCGGGACGAGACCCAGCGAGCGGCGACCGAGCGGAGCGGCGTAGGGACCGAGGTTGATGCGGGAGCCGGGCGCGGCCGCGTCGGCCATGAGGTCGTCGCAACGGACGTAGGTGAGGTAGAGATCGGGGTCGCCCGTGGCGGGACCCGACAGCGTGTGGGAGCCGCCCTCGGCGCCGGCGGGACCGGACAGGGACGTCCCCAGCGTCACCGCCACGGCGGTGGCGGCGACGGCCCCCCAGATCCTGCGCACCCGCATGTCCCCTGCTCTCGTGCCACGGCACGCCCTTGGCGGTGCGCCGAGCTTGTGTCCCATCATGCGCGTCCGTCACGCGGATGGGAACCTTCCGGGTCTCGAAGTCACCCCGATGGTGACCCGCCCCGGGCCGTTCGGCCGGAGCCCGATCGCGCTCGCTAGGTTGTCGCCATGCCACTGCGGGGAGAGGACCTTGCCCGCCATCCCGTACGCCGGATCGAGGCGCGCGGTGACCACGAGCTCGCTCCCGGCCGCTATCCCGCCTCCGTCCCCGCCGTCGCCCAGGTGATGAACGAGGGGCTCGACCTGGGGCCGGGAGTCACCTTCCTCGTCGGCGAGAACGGCTCGGGCAAGTCGACCCTGGTCGAGGCAGTGGCCGTGGCGTTCGGGCTCTCGCCTGAGGGCGGCAGCACCCACAGCCGGCACTCGACACGGCCCACCGAGTCGCCGCTCAGCGACGCGCTCCAGCTGGTGCGTGGCGCCGGGGCGAGCAGGTGGGGCTTCTTCCTGCGGGCCGAGACGATGCACGGGTGGTACTCCTACGTCGAGGACCTCGGCGGCGACATCGCGTTCCACGAGATGAGCCACGGCGAGTCGTTCCTGGCCGTGCTGGAGTCGCGGTTCACCGGGCCGGGGTTCTTCTGCCTCGACGAGCCGGAGGCCGCCCTGTCGTTCTCCTCGACGCTGGGCCTGGTCGCGGCCCTGCAGCGGGTGGTCGCGCGACGCGGTCAGGTGCTGTGCGCGACGCACTCACCCGTGCTGGCCGCCATGCCCGGGGCGCGGATCCTGGAGGCCGGGCCGTGGGGGCTGCGCGAGGCGGCCTGGGACGAGCTCGAGGTGGTGGAGCACTGGCGTCGCTACCTCGCCGACCCGTGGGCCTACCTGCGGCACCTCCAGGACGACTGAGGTCCGCGTCCGGTCAGTCCCTGTCGGACCAGGCCCGGCGCCGCAGGGTGGAGGCGAACATCGCGTCGGTGCCGTCGCGGTGCGGCCAGAGCTGGAAGCGGTCGACCTCGTCGGCGTCGGCGCGTCGGGCGAGCACCGAGCGCACCACCTCGGTGGTCTCGGCGACGACGGGCGAGCAGGTCGCGTAGACCACCACGCCGCCGGGTCGCACCGACTCCAGCGCGGCGTCGAGCAGCGCCTGCTGGAGGCCCGCCAGGTCCGCGACGTCGTCGGGCCGTCGCCGCCAGCGCGACTCGGGTCGGCGTCGGAGCGCGCCCAGCCCGGAGCAGGGGGCGTCGACGAGCACGCGGTCGAAGGTGCCCGGCACCCACGCCGGCCGGACGCCGTCGCCGGCGACCACGTGTGCGGTCCCGTCGGGCAGTGCCCGCAGGGCCGACGCGACGAGCGCCGCACGGTGGGGCTGGCGCTCGTTGGCGAGGAGCACGGCTCCGCGTCGAGCGGCGAGGGCGCCGAGCAGCGCCGACTTGCCGCCGGGGCCGGCGCACAGGTCGAGCCAGCGGGAGTCGCGGCCCTCCAGCGGAGCGTCGGCGAGGGCGATCGCGACGAGCTGGGACCCCTCGTCCTGCACGCCGGCGCGGCCCTCGGCGACGGCCGGGACGGCACCCGGGTCGCCACCGGTCATCGTGACGGCGTAGGGCGAGCGTCCGGTGCGGGTGCCGCCGGCGGCCTCGAGCTCCTCGACGCTCGCCAGGCCGGGTCGGGCGACGAGGGTGACCCGCGGGGCCGCGTTGTCGGCCTCGAGCAGCGCGTCGAGCTCGTCGTCGGAGCCGAGCGCCTCGGCCAGCGCGTCGACCACCCAGCGGGGATGGGAGCGGGCCACGGCGAGGTGGCCGTGCGGGTCGGTCGCCGCATCGGGCGCGACCTCGGCGACCCACCCGGCGAGGTCGCGGCGGCTGACGGTGCGCAGCACGGCGTTGACCAGCCCCGCCGGGCCCTGGCCCACGCTCGCCCGGACGAGGTCGACGCTGGTGGAGATCGCGGCGTGGTCGGGCACCCGCATGGAGAGCAGCTGGTGCGTGCCGAGCCGCAGCACGTCGCGCACCTCGGGCTGCAGGCGCGGACGGGTGAGGCAGGCGTCGATGACGGCGTCGTAGAGCCCGTGCATCCGGATGGCGCCCGACGCCAGCTCGGTGGCCAGGCCGGCGTCGCGGCCGTCGAGTCCGTGCTTGCGCAACACCTGGGGCAGCACGAGGTTGGCGTACGCGTCGTCCACGCGCACGGCGGTCAGGACGTCGAGCGCGGCACGGCGCGCCTTGTCGACCGGCCGGCGTCGGCTAGTCACCGAGGTGCTCCCGCACCAGCTTCCTGGGCGCCTTGGCGGCCCAGGCGTCGGTGATGATCTCCTCCAGCTCGTCGCGGTCGATCTCCCCGAGCCGCGAGAGCCGCACCAGCACGGCGCTGTGGCCGCGGAAGTGGTCGATGGTGAAGAACGGGGTCGACTCGTCCGCGACGAGCGCGTTCTTCTCGACCTCGGTCGGGGTCGTGATGACCACCAGGTCGTCCCACATCTCGCCGGTCTCGGGGTCGACCGCCGTCTTGTGCGGTGCCCGGTAGAGCACGAAGCCCTTGCCCTTCTCGCCGCGAGGGACCTTCCAGGTCGGCCGGTCGCCCCACGAGATCCCCAGCTCGGTCTCCGGCAGGCCGCCGCAGATCACGTCGACGTCCTCGGGGCAGGCCGGCCTGGTCACGACGGCACGTCCGCCTCGCCAAGCGTCGCCCCGGACTGCAGGCGTACGCCCCGGGCCCAGTCGGCCGCGGACATCTGCTTCTTGCCGAAGGCCTTGACCTGGCCCAGCTCGACCGGCGTGGTGGCGGTGCCGACGAAGACGGCGTTCTTGGTGACCTCGAGGACGCCGGGAGCCAGTGCGTCCCGATCGACCGGGCGGACGGGGCCGAGCTTGATGCGCTCGCCCTCGTACGTGCTCCACGCGCCCGGCGCGGGGTCGCACGCGCGCACCTGGCGGTCGATGGCGACGGCGGGGTGGGTCCAATCGACCCGGGCGTCCTCGACCAGGATCTTGGGCGCGAACGAGACGCCGTCCTCGGGCTGCTCACGCGCCTCGAGGGTGCCGTCCTCGATCCCGTCGAGGGTCTGCACCAGCAGTCCGGCGCCGCCCTCCGCGAGCCGGGCGAGGAGGTCGCCCGCCGTGTCGGTCGGGCGGATCCGCTCGGTCATCACCCCGAAGACGGGTCCGGCGTCGAGCGCCTTGACGATGCGGAACGTCGTGGCGCCGGTGACCTCGTCACCGGCCCAGAGCGAGTGCTGCACCGGCGGGGCGCCGCGCCCAGAAGGGAGCAAAGAGAAAGGGAGGGTGATCCCCCCCTGCGGCACCAAGTCGAGCGCCGACTTCGGAAGCAGGGAACCATCGGCCACCACAGGGGACGCGTCTGGGCGCAACGCAGC
>NZ_JCAQIE010000007.1:0-37835 GCF_059621125.1 Nocardioides sp. Z35_8
CAGCTTCTCGTAGTCACCACGTCCCACCGCAACCTCCTCGAGTTAAGGAAGTGTTGCGCTGACCCCTTGAGAGCACCCCGAGATGCGGTTGCTCGTGATCCGCGTCATCGCGGCGGGTGCGTCCGTCGCCTGCTTGCAGGCATCTAGGGTCAAGTCATGCCTGCTGCGCCCCACATAGCCCGCCTACGCGCCAAGGTGGGGAACGACCTGCTCCTGCTTCCCTCCGTAGCGGTCCTGCCCATCGACGACGACGATCGCGTCCTGTTAGTCCGCCAGACTGACTTCGGGTCCTACGGCACCATCGGTGGCGCGGTAGACGAGGACGAGGCACCCGAGGACGCAGCGCGTCGCGAGGCTTGGGAAGAAATCGGTGCCGAGGTCGAACTCACTGGCCTGGTCGGCGCCATCGGCGGCCCCCAGTTCCGCCTCACCTACCCCAACGGCGACCAGTGCGCCTACGTCAGCATCATCTACAGCGCGCGCCTGGCTCCCGAAGTGACCGTGACACCCGACGGGCATGAGGTCGACCAAGTGCGCTGGTTCGCACGCGGCGAACTCGACCAGCCCATCATCGGCGACTTCGCCAGGAGCACCTTCGCAGCCCTCGGCTGGATCTAGCCCGTCGTCAGGGTTCTCGCCTTGAAGGAGCGTCGACCGTAACGCCCGGATCTGCCGCGTTGAGGACGGCTACGCTCGCCCGGATCTGGCCGCTGATGGTGCGCGTAGCCGCTCTTCTGGGGCGAGCGCCCGCCACCCGGACGAGGCGCCGAAGGCGCCGACTCCCCTTGTGCCACGATGAACGGGTGCCGGCACGTTTCAAAGACATCGCGCTCGACGCGGTCGACCACCAGGCGCTCGCAGACTGGTGGTGCGCCGCCCTTGGCTACCGGCGATCGGATGAGCTGTATCCGCGCGACGAGGGCTGGACTCGGCCGGCGGCGTGGCCGACGCCGATCGTCGACCCGGCTGGGAGCGGACCCCTGATCTGGATCAATCCGGTCGCCGAGCAGAAGTCGGTCAAGAACCGGATGCACTTGGACGTGTACGGAGACTGCGAGGAACTCGTCGAGCTTGGTGCGACCGTCATGCGCCGTCGCGACGCGGAGATCGATTGGGATGTCCTCGCAGACCCGGAGGGCAACGAGTTCTGCGTATTCCAGCCGGAGTGAGTCAGGGGTCGGGCGTCGCGGGGACGGAACCGTACCTGCGGTGGGTAACGATGCGGCGTGCGAGTGCCGCGTCGGGTCGGCAGTCCCAGTTTGTCGTCAGGTGGTCTGACCTCGAGGGCTGGTTCGGCCGTGACGGCACGCCGCAGTGGCCGTGATTTGCACGCTCGTACCGCCGAGAGCGTGCGCTGCGGTTCAACCGGATCTGCCGCGATCAGCTGGACCGGATCTGCCGAGATTCGGTCGCGCTGGAGCGGCGTGCCGCTAGGACCGCTTGGCGACGAACTCCGCCAGGGTGCCCTCGGGGTCGCGGACGACTGCGTTGCGGTTGTTGTTGCCCGCATCATGCGGTGGCGTGACGACTGGCGCACCAGCATCGGCGGGCACCACCAGCGCGGCCACCGGTAGGCCGGTGACGTCGACGTCGACGGCCACGACTCGATTCGCGCCCTAGGCGCGGCGGTAGGGGCCGCCTCGGTCGTGGACGTGAACCCGCCGTTCAAGGCGCCGCGGGTCCGGTCAGGCGTCGATGACGACCACGCGAGGGCGTCTTCTCCGTTCTCGCGTCCTGCCTGCGCGCGGATGTGTCCAGGGTGCGGCATGCGCCGCACGGTCCCTGTACAACTCGCCCAGCCAATGGGGACACACCCCGTCAGACCTCCCCCGGAGGACCTCCGGGCCCAGTGGTTGCCGTCTCGCCGACAGCTGGCACACCGCCGAGGGGACTGTCCGCCAGGGGACTTTCTGCAGGGATCGGTGACGCCCGGATCCGCGTCGAGAAGCAGGTCGGACAACCAGGTCGGGGGAAGCAGTCAGGGCCCCGCTCTCGCGAGGCCCTGACTGTCCAACCGTGGTGTCCGAGGGGGGACTTGAACCCCCACGCCCTAATACGGGCACTAGCACCTCAAGCTAGCGCGTCTGCCAATTCCGCCACCCGGACGAGTGCTGGGAAACAGTAGCAAAGCCGCTTCCCACCAACGAATCGGGGCTGGTGCTCGCTCGTGGGGCAGGATGGGCGGCATGGAACAGGCGCCCCGGGACCTCTCGCAGGACCGCTCGCAGGACCGCTCCTACGACCCTGCGGCGGAGGTGGTGCGGCTGTGCCAGGAGCTCATCCGCATCGACACCTCCAACTACGGCACCGACGAGGGGCCGGGGGAGCGGAAGGCGGCCGAGCACGTCGCGGGCCTGCTCGACGAGGTCGGCATCGACGCCGAGGTCATCGAGGGCCTGCCGGGTCGCGCCAACGTCGTGGCGCGCTGGGGCGGCGGCGACGGCCGTGCCCCGCTGCTGCTCCACGGCCACCTCGACGTCGTGCCCGCGGAGGCCTCCGACTGGCAGGTCGACCCGTTCGCCGGCGAGATCCGCGACGGGCACGTGTGGGGCCGGGGTGCGGTCGACATGAAGGACTTCGACGCCATGCTGCTCAGCGTCGTACGGGCGCGGGCGGCGGCCGGCGCGGTGCCCGACCGCGAGCTGGTGCTGTGCTTCACCGCCGACGAGGAGGCGGGTGGCCACCACGGCGCCGGGGTGCTCGTCGACCAGCACGCCGACTGGTTCGCCGACTGCTCGGAGGCCGTCGGCGAGGTGGGCGGCTTCTCGGCCACCGTGCGCGGACGCCGGGTCTACCTCATCGAGGCGGCCGAGAAGGGCATGGCGTGGATGCGGCTGACGGCCCGCGGCCGGGCCGGCCATGGCTCGATGATCAACGACGACAACGCCGTCACCCGGCTCGCCGGCGCGGTCGCCCGCATCGGCGCGCACCAGTGGCCCGTGCGGCTGACCCCGACCATGGAGGTGCTGCTCGCGAGCGTCGCCGAGCTCGCCGGCACGGAGGCGACGCCCGACAACGCCGAGGCGCTGGTGGAGGAGTTCGGCGACGCCGCCCGGATGCTCGGCGCGGTCATCCGCAACACCGCCAACCCGACGATGCTGCGCGCCGGCTACAAGACCAACGTCATCCCCACCGACGCGCAGGCCACGGTCGACGGGCGCTTCCTGCCCGGCTACGAGGACGAGTTCTTCGCGACGCTGCGCGAGCTCGCCGGCGACGGCATCGAGTTCAACTTCGAGTCCAAGCAGGACCCGTGGGAGACGCCGTACGACGGCGACCTGGTGGCGGCGATGACCCGCAGCCTGCTCGCCGAGGACCCCGAGGCGATCGTCGCGCCCTACCTGATGTCGGGCGGCACCGACGCCAAGCACTTCCGCACGCTCGACATGCGCTCCTACGGCTTCGCGCCGCTGCGGCTGCCGGCCGACCTCGACTTCACCGCCCTCTTCCACGGCGTGGACGAGCGGGTGCCGGTCGACGCCCTCGAGTTCGGCGCGCGGGTCTTCGACCGCTTCCTCGACCAGGTCTGACGGCGCTCGGCCGCGACACGGTGTCGCCCATCTCACCGGTGGAGCCGGGTGAGGGAATGGCTCGCGCTGTGGCAGAGTTGCGCCCACAAGAGCTTGCGTGCTCTGGGGGCGGTGGAACTCCGCACCGGCGGTCACAGTCCGCGACCCGACCACCGCCAGTGGCCGGTTGACCAGGTGGAACTCCTGGACCGACGGTCATAGTCCGGATGAGAAGTGCACGCTGACGGCTCGTACGTCGTCCCCGACCGGGGACCGCGTGCCCCGTCGCCCGCCCCCCGGAGTCCCACACGGACCGGAGGCGGAGATGACGAGCAGCGAGGCGGAGCGGCGCGCGATGCGCCGCGCGCTGGCGATCGCCGTCGCCCCCGGGGTGCCGCTCGGTCCCAACCCGCGCGTCGGCTGCGTGCTGCTCGCGGCGGACGGCTCCACGATCGCCGAGGGCTTCCACCGCGGCGCCGGTACGCCGCACGCCGAGGCCGCCGCGTTGGCCGAGGCCGGCGAGGCGGCACGCGGGGCCACTGCCGTGGTCACGCTCGAGCCGTGCGACCACACCGGCCGCACCGGACCGTGCAGCGAGGCCCTGGTCGCGGCGGGCGTACGCCGCGTCGTCTACGCACAGGCCGATCCCAACCCGGCGGCCAGCGGCGGTGACCGCCGACTGCGCGACGCCGGCGTCGACGTCGAGTCGGGGCTGCTGGCCGCGGAGGCGGAGGCGGTCAACCGCGTGTGGACGTTCGCCGTCATCCACGCCCGCCCCTTCGTCACCTGGAAGTTCGCCACCTCCCTCGACGGTCGCAGCGCGGCGGCCGACGGCACCAGCCGCTGGGTGTCGAGCCGCGCGGCCCGCCTCGACACGCACCGCCTGCGCGCGCAGTGCGACACGATGCTCGTCGGCACCCACACCGTCGAGGTCGACGACCCCCAGCTCACCGTGCGCGACGAGCTCGACCGGCCGGTGGCGATCCAGCCGCTGCGTGGGGTGATGGGGCTGCGCGACCTGGCGCCCGACCGACGGGTCCTCGACGACGCCGCCGAGACGGTGCACCTCCGCACCCGCGACCCCCACGAGGCGCTCGCCCGGCTCCGCGCGCTCGACCGCCAGCACGTGTTCCTCGAGGGGGGACCGTCGCTGGCCCGCGCGTTCCTGCAGGCGGACCTCGTCGACGAGGTGGTCGCCTACGTCGCGCCGATGCTGCTCGGTGCCGGCACCAGCGCCGTCGCGGACCTCGGCATCGAGACGATCGCGGACGCCCGGCACCTGCGCGTCGACGACGTGCACGTGCTGCCCGGCGGCGACGGCGAGGACACCAACATCCGGCTCACCATGACGCCCCTGAGGAGGCACTGAATGTTCACCGGGATCGTGGAGGAGCTCGGCACCGTCGCCGAGGTCACCGACCAGGGCGACGCCATCCGGCTCACCGTCGAGGCCGACACCGTGCTCGAGGGCACCGCGCCGGGCGACTCCATCGCCGTCAACGGCTGCTGCCTCACCGTCTCGGAGATCGGGGACGGGCGGTGGACCGCCGACCTCATGCAGGAGACGCTCGACAAGACCTCCCTGCGCGGCGTCGCGCCCGGCGACCGGGTCAACCTCGAGCGCGCCGTGACCCTCGGCACCCGCCTCGGCGGCCACATCGTCCAGGGCCACGTCGACGGTGTCGGCGAGATCCTCTCGCGCACGCCCAGCGAGCATTGGGACGTCGTGGAGGTCTCGCTGCCCGCCCACCTCGCCCGCTACCTCGTCGACAAGGGCTCGATCACCGTCGACGGCGTGAGCCTCACCGTGGTCGAGGCCTACGACTCCAGCTTCACAGTCAGCCTGATCCCCGAGACCCTCGCCCGCACGACGCTCGGGTCCCGCCGCGTCGGCGACCTGGTCAACCTCGAGGCCGACGTCATCGCCAAGCACGTCGAGAAGCTGCTCGGCGTCCACGCCCCCGCCCGTACGAACGACGAGGAAGAATGATGTCCCTTCTCGAATGGCTCATCCACGGCACCATCCCGGTGGGCGGCGGGGAGCTCGGTGTCCGCGAGGTCGTCGGCAACGTCTTCGGCCTGGCCAGCGCGATCCTCGGCATGAAGCGCCTGGTGTGGGCCTGGCCGATCGGCCTGGTCGGCAACGTGCTGCTCTTCACCGTCTTCGCCACCGGCGAGCTCTCCGGCCAGATCGACGAGCCGCTGTGGGGCCAGGCCGGGCGACAGGTCTTCTTCGCCGCGGTCTCCCTCTACGGCTGGTGGCGCTGGACGCGGGTACGCCGCGCCGGGGGCGCGTCCGACGGCGGAGCCATCGCGCCCCGCTGGGCGACCGGTGCCGAGCGGATCCAGCTGCTCGTGGTCGGCGTCGTCGGCTACGCGGCGGCCTACGTGCTCCTCACCCAGGTCCTGGGCTCCTGGGGCCCGACCACCGAGGCGTGGATCCTCGCCGGCTCGATGCTCGCGACCTACGGCATGGCCCGCGGCTGGGTCGAGTTCTGGCTGATCTGGATCCTCGTCGACATCGTCGGGGTGACCACCCTCGTCCAGGCCGGCTACTACCCCACGGCCGGCATGTACCTCTTCTACGCCGTCTTCGTCGTGATGGGCTTCGTGGTGTGGATGCGGGCCAGCCGCACGGTCGTCGACACGACCGACACCGACCGCAGCAGCGAGGCGGTGTCGGCATGAGCGAGACCCACGAGCCCGCCCCCGACCCCGGACCCGACCCCGTCCGCCTCGACCCGGTCGAGCGCGCCGTCGCCGACATCGCCGCAGGACGTGCGGTCATCGTCGTCGACGACGAGGACCGCGAGAACGAGGGCGACATCATCTTCGCCGCCGCGAAGGCGACCCCGGAGCTGATGGCCTTCACGATCCGTCACTCCAGCGGCGTGATCTGCGTGCCGATGCCGGGCGACATGCTCGAGCGGCTCGAGATCCCGCTGATGACCCCGCACAACAAGGACAAGCTGCGCACGGCCTACACGATCTCGGTCGACGCCCGCGACGGCGTCTCCACCGGCATCAGCGCCGCCGACCGGGCCCACACCGCGCGGACCCTCGCGGACTCCGCCACCGAGCCGTGGGAGCTCACCCGCCCCGGGCACGTCTTCCCGCTGCGCTACCGCGAGGGCGGCGTGCTGGTGCGCCGCGGACACACGGAGGCGGCCGTCGACCTGGCCCGGCTCGCCGGGCTGACGCCGGCCGGCGTGCTGGTCGAGGTCGTCAACGACGACGGCACCATGAAGCGGGGTCCCGAGCTGCGGGAGTTCGCCGACGAGCACGGCCTGGCGATGATCTCGATCGACGACCTGGTCCGCTACCGCCGCCGCCACGAGCGCCACGTCGAGCGGGTCGCCGAGACGCGGCTGCCCACTCGGCACGGCGACTTCACCGCCTACGGCTACCGCATCACCATCGACGACAGCGAGCACGTCGCCCTCGTGCACGGCGACCTGTCCGGCGACGAGCCGGTGCTGACCCGGGTGCACAGCGAGTGCCTGACCGGCGACGTGTTCGGCAGCGAGCGCTGCGACTGCGGCCCCCAGCTCGACGAGGCGCTGCGCGCGATCGTCGCCGAGGGCAGGGGAGTGGTGGTCTACCTGCGCGGCCACGAGGGTCGCGGCATCGGGCTGGTCGCCAAGCTGCAGGCCTACCAGCTCCAGGACGGCGGCCGCGACACCGTCGACGCCAACCTCGACCTCGGCCTGCCCGCCGACGCCCGCCACTACGGCACCGCGACGCAGGTGCTGCGCGACCTCGGCATCGCGTCGGTGCGGCTGATGACCAACAACCCCGACAAGACCGCCAGCCTGGAGGACTTCGGCATCCGCGTGGCCGAGCGGGTCCCGCTGGCGATCAGCCCGACGGTGCACAACGAGGCCTACCTGCGCACCAAGGCCGAGCGGATGGGTCACCACCTGCCCGGGACGAGCGCCCAGGCGCTCGACCTCCCCGCGGAGGCCATCGACCACCAGGCCGAGCACCTCGAGCCGTCCGAGCAGGTCGCAAGAGAAGGAGAGCACGCATGAGCGGAGCCGGAGCACCCACGTCCCAGCCCTACGACGCCAGCGGCCTGCGGGTCGCGGTCGTCGCGGCGAGCTGGCACACCCAGGTGATGGACGGACTGGTCGGCGGCGCCGAGCGCGCGTTGGCGGCGTACGGGATCGCCGATCCGGAGGTGGTCCGGGTGCCGGGCACCTTCGAGCTGCCGGTGGTCGCGGCCGCGCTGGCGCGGGCCGGCTACGACGCGGTGGTGGCCCTCGGGGTCGTGATCCGCGGCGGGACGCCGCACTTCGAGTACGTCTGCTCCGCGGCCACCGACGGCCTGACCCGGGTCAGCGTCGAGCACGCGGTGCCGGTGGGCTTCGGCGTGCTGACCTGTGACACCGAGGAGCAGGCGCTGGACCGTGCCGGCCTCCCGGGCTCGGCCGAGGACAAGGGATGGGAGGCCGCCTCCGCCGCGCTCGACACCGCCTGCGTGGTGCGGGCGGTGTGGGCCGACCAGCCTCGGTAGTCCCCCCCGGGACGGGTGCTCACACCGTGAGCAGCACCTTGATGGCGGTGCGCTGGTCCATCGCGGCGTAGCCTTGGGCGGCCTCGTCGAGCGGCAGGGCGAGGTCGAAGACCTTGCCGGGGTCGATCCGTCGGTCCCAGATGAGCTGGACGAGCTCCGGGAGGAACCGGCGCACGGGGGCGGGGCCGCCGTGGAGGTGGACGCCGGCCATGAACAGCTCGTCGCCGGGGATGGCGACGTCGTGGGAGACGCCGACGAACCCGACGTGCCCTCCGGGGCGGGTCGCGTGGATGGCCTGCATCATCGACTCCTGTGTCCCGACTGCCTCGACGACCGAGTGCGCGCCGAGCCCATGGGTGAGCTCCTTGACCCTGGCGACGCCCTCCGCGCCGCGCTCCTCGACGATCTCGGTGGCCCCGAACTCGCGCGCCAGGGCCTGGCGGTCGGCGTGGCGGCTGAACGCGATGATGCGCTCCGCGCCGAGCTGCTTGGCGGCGAGGACGCCGAGCAGGCCGACGGCGCCGTCGCCCACGACTGCGACGGTCCTCCCCGGCCCTGCCTCGGCGGCGACGGCGGCGAACCAGCCCGTGCCGAGCACGTCGGAGGCGGCCATGAGGGACGGGATGAGGTCGGGCTCCGGCACGCCGGGCGTCTTGACCAGCGTGCCGTCGGCGAGCGGGATCCGGGCGAGCTCGGACTGGGTGCCGATGGTGCCCATCAGGACGCGGTGGATGCAGTAGGCCTGGTAGCCGGACCGGCAGATCTCGCACGTGTTGTCGGATGCCCAGAACGAGCCCACGACGAAGTCGCCGACCTCGACGGTGCGCACGTCCTCACCGACCTGCTCGACCACCCCGACGTACTCGTGGCCCATCACCTGGTCCGCGATCGGCTCCGCGCCGCGATAGGGCCACAGGTCGCTGCCGCAGATGCAGCTCGCGCTCAACCGGATGATCGCATCCGTCGGCTCGACGATGGTGGGGTCGGGGCGCTCCTCGACCCGTACGTCCCCGGGGGCGTGCATGACTACCTGGCGCATGGCGGGTGGCTCCTCTTCGTCCGTGGTCCGTCGTCCTCGGGCAGCTCGTGCCGCCTCGACTTCGAGTCAACCCGCTACGCCCCGCCTACGGGAGCCCCTGAGGGGAGGTCGTCGTCGGGAGGACCCTCCGCGCGCACTGACGCCGGGGACCGGACCGGTGGCCCGGGACGCACCCGGCAGCACCTAGGCTAGGGCCTCGTGAAGACGTTCGAGGAGCTGTGGGCGGAGCTGTCCGCCAAGGCCGAGGAGCGCCCCGAGGGGTCCGGCACGGTCCGCCAGCTCGACGCCGGGGTCCATGCGATCGGCAAGAAGCTCCTGGAGGAGGCCGCCGAGTCCTGGATGGCCGCCGAGCACGAGGGCAAGGACGCCACCGCCCTCGAGATCAGCCAGCTGCTCTACCACGCGCAGGTGCTGATGCTCGCCTCCGGCCTGACCCTCGACGACGTCTACGCCCACCTGTGAGAGCCCCGGTGACCTTCGCATGACCCTCCGCATCGCCATCCCCAACAAGGGATCGCTGTCCCAGGCAGCCACCGACATCCTCCGCGAGTCCGGCTACCGCCAGCGCAGCGACTCCAAGGAGCTCGCGCTCGTCGACACCGAGAACGACGTCGAGTTCTTCTACCTCCGGCCGCGCGACATCGCCCTCTACGTCGGCGAGGGCACCCTCGACGTCGGCATCACCGGGCGCGACCTGCTGCTCGACTCGGGCGCCAAGGCCGAGGAGGTCATGACGCTCGGCTTCGGCCGCTCCCGCTTCCACTTCGCCGGCCCCGTGGGCCGCTACACCTCGCTGGCCGACCTCGAGGGGCTGCGGATCGCGACGTCGTACGTCGGCGTGGTCGAGGACTACCTGTTCCGCCACGGCATCACCGCCACGGTCACCCGCCTCGACGGGGCGGTCGAGACCAGCATCCAGCTCGGGGTCGCGGACGTGATCGCCGACGTCGTGGAGACCGGCTCGACGCTGCGCGCCGCGGGCCTGGAGACCTTCGGCGAGGTCATCCTCGACTCGCAGGCGGTGCTGATCACCCGCGGCGGCGAGGTGCCCGACGACTTCGAGATCTTCCGCCGCCGGATCGAGGGCGTGCTCGTGGCGCGCAGCTTCGTGATGATGGACTACGACATCGAGGAGGAGCACCTCGACCGGGCCACCGAGCTGGCGCCGGGTCGCGAGGGTCCCACGATCTCCCCGCTCGGCAAGCCGGGCTGGGTCGCCGTGCGCGTGATGGTGCCGCGGGCCGGGTCGCAGCGCCTGATGGACGAGCTCTGGTCGATCGGCGCCCGCGCGATCCTGCTGACGGACATCCATGCCTGCCGCCTCTGAGGGCCCGGAGGGCCGCCCGCCGGTCCCCGACGCCGACCTGCCCCGCACGTGGCGCCCCATGGGCGTGCGCCTCGCCGTCGTCGGGTTCGGCCTGGTGCTGCTCGTGGTCTGCGCCGCCGCCTGGATCGGCTTCGGCGACGAGACCCGCGCGAAGTTCAACATCCTCCAGCGACTCACCCTCCTCGCCATGGGGGCGGGGTTCGGGGTGATCGGCTGGGCCCTGGGCCGCGCGCGGGTGACCGCCGAGCGCGCCGGTCTGGTCGTGGTCAACGGCTTCCGCACCCGGCGGCTGGCCTGGGAGCAGGTGGTCGCCGTGCACCTGCGGTCCGGGGCTCCCTGGGCGACGCTCGACCTCGCCGACGGCACCTCCGTCTCGGCGATGGCGTTCCAGGGCTCCGACGGCAAGGCCGCTCGGGACGGCGTGCGCGAGCTGCGCGCCCTGATCGACCGCGCTGGCTCCGAGGGGAGCTAGTCGGCGGGCAGCACGACCTGGATGCCCCACGACACCGACAGCTCGTCGCCCGGCGTGCCCGCCGGGGCGAGGGTGGCCACGTCGGTGCCGGAGTTGAACGCGTCGGCCGGGGCGGTCATCGGCTCGACCGCCAGCGCCGGACGCGTCCCCTCGGCGGGCGGGGTGAAGACCTGCAGCCAGCGGTGGTGCTCGTCGGCCCACAGCGCCACGCCACGGCCCTCGGTCGGCTCCACCAGGGTCACCCGGACCCGTCCGTCGACGTGCTCGAGCCCGCCGAGGCCGTCGTCCAGCACGGTGTCGCCGACCCGGCGCCCGGACCTGAAGTCGTACGCCCCGCTCACGGGCTCGGTGCCGGTCGGGATCCTGCTCTCGTCGAGCACCACCCGGGTCCGGGCCGGGATGGTCAGCTCGAGGTCCTCGACGGCATCGCCGGCGCAGAGGTAGGGGTGCGCCCCACTGGCGTAGGGGGCGGGCTCGGGGGACAGGTTGGTGGCGGTCTGGGTGACCACGAGGCCGTCGGCCGACAGGTCGTAGAGGACGTGCAGGTCGAGCGCCCAGGGATAGCCGGTCTGTGCCATCAGGCGGTGCACCAGGGACACCGAGGTGCCGGTGTGCTCCTCCACCGTCCAGGGCGCCCAGCGCACCAGCCCGTGCGACGCGTTGCCGGTGGCGGGGTCGGTCAGGCCGAGCTGCAGCTCGCGGCCGCCGAACGAGTAGCGGCCCCGGCGGATGCGGTTGGGCCAGGGCATGAGCAGCTGGCCGCGTCCGCCGCTCGACATCGCGGTGCGGTCGAAGCCGTGCACCAGGTCGCGGCCGTGGTGCCGCAGGACCCGCAGCGCCGCGCCGCCCTCGGTGACCACCGCGGTGTAGCCGGCCGCCGAGATCTCGTACTGCTCACCGCTGGGGAAGACCATGGCGGCCACCCTAGGCAGCACGATCCCCCGCGACGGGCACCGCCACGCGCGACGACCGGGCGGGACGTCGTACGCCCTCGCGTCAGCCGGTGACGACCACGAGGTCCGCGTGGGCGCGGGTCTCCAGGCGGTCGTGCAGCGCCTGCTCGTCGAGGCGCCACTGCTCCCAGTGCGCGAGCATCGCCTCGCCGTCTCGGGCGGTCCAGCGAGCCAGGCGCACGTCGGCGGCGGCCTCGACCCACACCAGCAGGCCGGCCAGGTCGGCGATCGCGGGCGACCACGACCCGACGCCCTCGAGCACCAGCAGGCCGCCCGGCTCGACGACGCGCTCCTCGGCCCAGGCGTCGGCGTGCCAGTCCCACCGCCGCCAGCGCCCGTCCCGGCCCGCGGCCAGCGGGCGCAGCAGGCCCTCGACGGTCGCGGGCAGGCCGGGCAGGCCGGACCAGCCCTCGAGCAGCTCGTCGCAGTGCACGACGGTGGCCCCGGGGGCGGCGACGCCGGCCAGCGCCTCGGCCAGCGTGGTCTTGCCCGACCCCGCGGGACCGTCGACGCACACCAGCCGGCCCGGCCCGAGTGTCGGCGGTGCCGCCTGCACCCGCTCGACGACCTCCCGGGCGACCTCGCGGGGGTCGACCCCCATCAGAACGCCTGGTCGCAGCCGCGGTAGGACGGCACGACGTCGGTGACCACGTCACCGCGCACCAGGTGCACGTCGCGGACGTGCTCGAACAGCTCGCCGGACTTGGCGTGGCGGAACCAGACCAGGTCGCCGATCGCGAGGGTGGCCGCCGCGTGCCCGACCAGGGGCGTCTGCACCTCGCCGGCCCCCTCCAGCGAGGTCAGCCGGAGCCCGGTCGGCGCCCACGGCACGGGGGAGCGGTCGGCACCGGTCGCGCCGCTCGCGACGAGGCCGCCGCCGTGCACGGTGGCCGTCGTCGGGTCGGGCCGGCGGGTGACGGGGAGGCCGAAGAACGCGGCCGGGCGCGGCTCGAACGACGCGTAGTGGTCGAAGATCCGCGGCACCAGCAGGCCGGAGCCGGCCGCGATCTCGGTGACGGCGCCGTCGGCGGCCGTGGCCTCCACGGAGCCGGTGCCACCCCCGTTCCAGAACTCCAGCTCAACCAGTGGGGCCAGGGCCTCGGCGATCTCCCGGCGGCGCCCCTCGAGCTGGGACATCGACGCCCGCTTGAGCCTGCGGACCACCATCGACCGGGCCCGCTGCTCCGGCACGGTGTCCTGCACCCCGGCCACCTGGCCCTCGTAGGTCATCACGCCGACCAGCCGGAAGCCGTCGCGCTCGACGACGGTGCGGGCCAGGGCGACCACGTCGGCCGTGTCGAACAGCGGCGACCGCTTCGGCCCGATGTGGCGCCCGCCGAGCCGCAGGCCGGCGTCGACGTCGAGCGCGACGCGCACCGGCACCGCGCGCGAGGCGCGGGTGGCGTCGACGGCGTCGAGGTGGGCCGGGTCGTCGACCATGAGGGTGATGGCGGCGGCCGCGGACGGCGAGGACGCCAGGCGGGACAGCGCACCGGCATCCACCGACGGGTAGGCGACCACGATGTCGTCGCTGACGCCCGTCTCGTGGAGCCAGAGCGCCTCGCGGACGGTGTAGGCGAGCACGCCGGAGAAGCCGTCGTGGGCGAAGGCCCGCCGGATCAGGGAGGGCACCCGCAGCGACTTCGACGCGACCCGGACCGGCTTGCCGCCCGCGCGCCTCACGAGGTCGGCGGCATTGGCGTCGAACGCGTCGAGGTCGACCACCGCGATCGGCGTCGGCGGCGGCTCGGGGAGCGTGGCCACCGCCGCGGTGAGCCGCGACCAGAGGCGGTTGCGCTCGACGAGCGGGTCGCTCACTCGATGCCGCGCTTGCGCAGCAGTGCCTCGATGTCGGCCATCTCGTCGTCGACCGCCGGCTTGGAGGTGGGGCCGGTCCGGGTGGAGGACGCCTCGGGGAGCGAGCCGCGGCGTCCGGTGCGGCCCGGCGCGGCGTCGCCGGCCTGGGCGCGGGCGAGCTGGCGGTCGCGGATGAAGCCGCTGACCACCCAGAGGACCAGCGCTAGGCCGGCCAGCCCGACGCCGGCCCAGGTGCGGACGTCGAAGACCAGGCTGGTCGCCCAGTCGGTGACCGACCCGGCGATGTCGACGACCATCTCGAGGGTGCCGGTCAGCCAGGCGGCCGCGGGCAGGAGCGTGAAGCCCATCGCGCGGAGCCCGTTGGCGGCTCCGCGGCGGCGGAACGCGATCCACGTCCAGATGGCACCCGCCACGGTGAGTGCGGCGGTCAGAGCGGCCCAGGTTGTCCCTTCCACGGGCCCAGAGTCCCACAACCGACCACACCTCCGTGACAATGGCCGCGTGCACCACGACGACCGAGACCCCGCCGGCCCCCCGGATCAGGAGCCGCTCGTGCGGACCATCCCCGACCCGGGGTTCGCCGACGACACCGGCGCCGGCGACCCGCGACTGGCCGGCCTGCTGGCCGCGCACGCGTCGGGTCAGGCCTCGTCCGGCGACGTGCTCACCGCCCTGCAGGATGCACGGCTGCTCGTCCCGGTCGTGGCGATCCTCGGCGAGGTCGAGGTCGACGACCAGGGGCTGGCCCACGACAAGACCTCCGACATGGCCGCGGTGCTGGTGCGGGCGGCGGACGGCAGCACGGGCCTGCTGGCGTTCACCTCCACCGAGACCATGGCGCGGTGGGACCCGCAGGCGCGACCGGTGCCGGTCACGGCGGCCACCGCCGCCACCGCGGCCGTGCAGGACGGGGCCGAGGCACTGCTGGTCGACCTCGCCGGCCCCGCGACGTACGTCGTCGACGGCGACGACCTCACCCGGCTGGCCGCCGGGTGGCGGCTGGTCGCGATCGGCGACGACCCGGAGAGTGGGGGCGGGCACGGCTGGATTGGGCCCTCCACGGAATGATCCGCTACCCTTTCGTGTTGACCGATCAGTGACGCGCAGCACCACCGTGCGACACCGATCCCGCCAAGCGGAGTCGAGCACCACCCGTCTCCCACCCGCATCGATCGCCCTGCACCACAGATCGTCGGGTCCGGTCCAGTGACACCACCGTCGTGAGACGGATGTGACCACCCAGCCTTCCCCTCGTGGGGGACGCGTCGTGACTGGCTCCCGCTTGGCAACAGCGGGAGCCATTGTTCATTTCCCGCACCGGAGATCCACGACCGGTGCGACAGGGGCTCCCATCCATCCGAACCACTGGAGGACCCATCAGCACCGAGCTGCGCATCAACGACCGGATCCGCGTACCCGAGGTCCGGCTCGTAGGACCCAACGGCGAGACCGTTGGCATCGTGCCGACCGACCAGGCACTCAAGCTGGCCCAGGAGGCCGACCTCGACCTCGTCGAGATCGCCCCGCAGGGACGCCCCCCGGTCTGCAAGCTCATGGACTACGGCAAGTTCAAGTACGAGAACGCCCAGAAGGCTCGTGAGGCGCGCCGCAACCAGACGAACGTGATCATCAAGGAGATGAAGCTTCGTCCCAAGATCGACTCGCACGACTACGAGACCAAGAAGGGTCACGTCGTGCGGTTCCTCGGCGCCGGCGACAAGGTCAAGATCACGATCATGTTCCGTGGTCGCGAGCAGCACCGCCCCGAGCTGGGCTTCCGGCTCCTCCAGAAGCTCGCGGAGGACGTGCAGGACCTGGGCTTCGTCGAGTCCTCTCCCAAGCAGGACGGCCGCAACATGACCATGGTCCTCGGCCCGCACAAGAAGAAGGCCGACGCCAAGATCGACGCCGAGGCCGCTCGCGCCACCAAGGAGCAGGCGCGTGCCGACCGCAAGGCCGAGGAGGACGCCGAGCGCGAGGCGGCCCACGCCGCCGGACCGGTGGCACAGAAGAAGGAGCGTGGCCGCTCCGAGAACCTGGACCCTGAGATCGAGGCCTGAGCGAAGCGAAGGGCTCGATCGAGCAGGTCGCGGCGGAGCCGTGACAACAGCCTGAGCACGGGCCGCTCACCCCCAGCAGACCACGAACCACGCACAAGGAAGTTGAGGCAGACATGCCGAAGAACAAGACCCACTCGGGCGCCAAGAAGCGCTTCAAGGTGACCGGCTCGGGCAAGATCATGCGCCTGCAGGCCGGCCGCAAGTCCGGCGCCGCGTTCGCGTCCGCGCCGACGACGGGCAGCCGCAAGAAGCACCGCCGCAACGCCGGCATGGTCGAGCTCGAGCCCGGCGACGTCAAGCGCGCCAAGAAGATGCTCGGCATCTGAGCCTCACCCCTGGTGGCCCAGCCGCCGACCTTCCCGACTTTCCCCTGCACCAAGGAGTAGCACCATGGCACGCGTCAAGCGCGCAGTGAACGCCCAGAAGAAGCGTCGTACCACCCTCGAGCGCGCCAGCGGTTACCGCGGCCAGCGCTCGCGGCTCTACCGCAAGGCCAAGGAGCAGGTCACCCACTCCCTGGTCTACAGCTACAACGACCGCCGCAAGAACAAGGGCAACTTCCGCAAGCTGTGGATCCAGCGCATCAACGCCGCTGCCCGCGCCAACGGGATGACCTACAACCGCTTCATCCAGGGCCTCGGCCTGGCCGGCATCGAGGTCGACCGCAAGATCCTCGCCGAGCTCGCCGTCAACGACGCCCCGGCCTTCGCCGCGCTCGTCGAGGCCGCCAAGGCCGCGCTGCCCGACGACGTCAACGCGCCCAAGGTCTCCGCCTGAGCAACATGCAGCCCCTCTCCGCGAGCAACGCTCGCGTCAAGGAGGCTCGCAAGCTGAGCCGCCGTTCGGTACGCACCGAGCGGCGGCTCTTCCTTGCCGATGGGCCCAAGGCGGTCGAGGGCGCCCTGGGCGTGGACGGCTGCGTCGTGGAGGTGTTCGCGACGCCCTCCGCGCTCGAGCAGCACGCCGCGCTCCTCGCATCCGCTCCGGTCACCGTGGTCGACGAGCGGGCGCTCGCCTCGCTGTCCGACTCGGTGTCACCGGCGGGCGTGGTCGCGGTGTGCCGCCACGTCGACGCCCCCCTGGCGCACGTCGTCGCCGCGTCGCCGCGCCTGCTCGCCGTCTGCGCCGACGTGCGCGACCCGGGCAACGCCGGCACCGTGATCCGCACCGCCGATGCGGCGGGCGCGGACGCCGTCGTGCTCGCCGGGCACTCGGTCGACGCCTACAACCCCAAGACCGTGCGCAGCACCGTCGGCAGCCTCTTCCACCTGCCGCTCGCGGTCGAGCCCGACGCCGCCGCCGTGGTGCGCGCGGCGCAGGCGCGCGGCCTGACGGTTCTCGCCGCCGACGGCGCGGGCGAGGTCGACCTCTTCGACGCGGACCTCGCCGGCCCCACCGCCTGGCTCTTCGGCAACGAGGCCTGGGGCCTGCCCGACGAGCTGGCCGCCCTGGCCGACCACCGCGTCGCCATCCCGATCCACGGGCGGGCCGAGAGCCTCAACCTGTCGACCGCCGCGGCCGTGTGCCTCTACGCCAGCGCCCGGGCGCAGCGAGGCGGACGGCCGTGATCCTCATCGACCCTCCCGCCGTCCCGCGCTGGGACCGGCTCTGGTCGCACCTGGCCAGCGACACCTCCTACGACGAGGTGCACGCCTTCGCCGCGTTCCACGGCGTCCCGGCCCGTGGCTGGGACCGCGACCACTACGACGTGCCGGCCGACGCCTACGACGCGCTGGTCGCCGCAGGCGCCGTGCCCGTGTCCTCGCGCGAGCTGGCGCTCGCGCTGCGCGCGGCCGGGCTGCGCCGGCCCAAGCCGGCGGCGCGTGGCGGCCGCTACCACTGACGCTGCGCGGCTAGGGTGCGCAGGTGTCCGCCGACCAGAACGCGCCACGCCACCGGGTGGACTCCGCCCGTCCGAGCCGGCTGCGGGAGCTCGCCGACTTCTACCCCGACGGCGTCCTGGGCGCGAGCCGCACGGGCGTGGTGACGCTCCTCAACGCACAGGGCGCCGCACTGCTCGGTGTCGACGCCGAGCAGGCGCGCGGCCTCCCGCTGCCCGACGTGCTGCGGCTGCTCGACCAGGACGGGCGCACCTGGCTCGACGTCAACCGGCCGTTCGACGCCATCTCCATCACCCGCGGCGTGCCCGAGCAGTCCTGGCTCAACGCCAGCGGGGAGGAGGTGCTCACCACCGCCCGGCTGGTGCGGGAGGGCAGGCGCGGTCCCGTCGTCGGGATCGCCGTCGGGCTGCGCAGCGGCCGGGGCCGGGCACGTCTCGACCGCGACCGCTCCGACCTGGTCGCGACCGTCGCCCACGAGCTCCGCTCGCCGCTGACCGGCGTGAAGGGCTTCGTGCAGGCGCTGCTCAACCGCTGGGACAAGCTCAGCGACGACCAGCGCAAGCTGATGCTCACCACCGTCAACGCCGACGCCGACCGGCTCTCGCGGCTGATCGCCGAGCTGCTCGACGTGGCGCGCATCGACACCGGCCGCCTCCAGCTCTACCCGCGCGAGGTCTCCGCGGAGGTGCTGGTGCGCCGCGTCGTCGAGTCGATCGAGGCGGGCACGTCGCGCGGGATCTCCCTCGAGGTGGAGCCCGGCCTGCCCGAGGTGTTCGCCGACCCCGACAAGTTCACCCAGGTCGTCACCAACCTCGTGGAGAACGCCGTCCGCCACGGCCAGGGGCACGTGCGGGTCCGCGTCGGTGCCTCCGACACCCTCGACGGAGTCCGGATCACCGTCGACGACGAGGGCGACGGCATCCCGGCCGAGCTGCGACGCCGGGTCTTCACCAAGTTCTGGACCACCGGCGACGCCGGCGGCAGCGGGCTGGGCATGTACATCGTCGGCGGGCTCTCGCGTGCCCACGGCGGCTGGGTCACCATCGACGACGCGCCCGGAGGCGGTGCCCGCGTGATGGTCGACTGGCCGCGCGAGGACCGCCGACCTGTCTGAGGCGCACCTCCACACAACCTCCACGAGTCGTCCCCGGCCTCGCCACGCCCGCGCTCCTAGGGTCGAGCCATGACGCTCCCCACAGCTGCGAGGACCGCCCTGGTGGTCGAGGACGACCGCACCATCAACGACGCGCTCGCTCAGCGCCTGCGCGCCGAGGGCTACGCCGTCGAGCAGGCCTTCGACGGCCCGTCGGCGGTCGACCTGGCCGCCACCGTGCGCCCCGACGTCGTGCTGCTCGACGTGATGCTGCCGGGCTTCGACGGCCTGGAGGTGTGCCGCCGGATCCAGGCGACGCGACCGGTGCCCGTGCTGATGCTCACCGCCCGCGACGACGAGGCCGACGTCCTCGTGGGGCTCGGGGTGGGGGCCGACGACTACCTCACCAAGCCCTTCTCGATGCGTGAGGTCGTGGCCCGGGTCGCCGCCCTGCTGCGGCGCGTGGAGCGCGCGGCCGCCCTCGCCGACGAGCGGCCGTCGGCCGTCGAGGTGGGCGGGGTGCGCATCGACCCCGGCACGCGGCGTACGACGGTCGCGGGCGAGCCGGTGCACCTCACGCCGACCGAGTTCGACCTGCTCCTGTGCCTGGCGCGGGCGCCCGGCCAGGTGCTGAGCCGCGAACGGCTCTTGCGCGACGTCTGGGACTGGGGCGACGCCTGGGCGAGCGCCAGCGCGACCCGCACCGTCGACAGTCACGTCAAGGCGCTGCGCAGCAAGGTGGGGGCCGCGCGGATCCGCACCGTCCACGGTGTCGGCTACGCGCTCGAGGTGCTGCCGTGAGCGGGTGGCTCGACGCCGTCTCCAGCCTCAAGGTCAAGCTCGGCCTGCTGGTGGTCGTGTCCGTCGTCACGGCCGTCCTGCTCACCCTGCTCGGCTCGGCCGCCGGCGTCTCGCCGGTCCTCGTGCTGCCCGTCAGCGTCGCCCTCGCGCTCGGTGTCACCCAGCTGCTCGCCGCGGGGATGGTCGCGCCGCTGCGCCGGATGACCGAGGTGTCGCGGGCGATGGCGCGCGGCGACTACACCGGTCGCGTGCGGACGAGCGCCACCGACGAGGTCGGCCAGCTCGCCCAGGCCTTCAACCGCATGGCGGAGGACCTCGCGACGGTCGACCGCGAGCGCCGCGACCTCATCGCCACCGTGTCCCACGAGCTGCGCACCCCGCTCACCGCCATGACCGCGTTGCTCGAGAACCTCGCCGACGGCGTCGTGCCTGCAGACCCACCGCACCTCGGGGCGGCGCTGGAGGAGGCGCAACGCCTCGGCCGGCTCGTCGAGGACCTGCTCCAGCTCTCCCGGCTCGAGGCGGGGGTGGTCGACCTCGACCGCCAGGACGTGGCGCTGCGCGCGCTCGTCGCGGACTCGGCGGCCCAGGTGCGTGCCGCCGGGAGGAGTGGGACCTTCGCGATCGACCTGGGCGAGGGGCTCGTCGTGCCCGGTGACCCGGCGCGGCTGCGCCAGCTCGTGACCAACGTGCTCGACAACGCCGCGCGCCACGCGCCCGCCGAGACGTCCGTGCGGGTCTCCGGCGGCGCCGCTGACGACGGCTGGTGGCTCGAGGTCGTCGACGCCGGCGGGGGAGTGGCACCGGAGGACCGCGACCGCGTCTTCGAGCGCTTCGGCACCGACGGCAGCGGCGGCACCGGCCTCGGGCTCGCGGTGGCGCGGTGGGTGGCCCAGCTCCACGGCGGCACGCTGCGCTTCCTCGACCCCGAGACGGGACAGGGCTCGCGGCTCCGCCTCGACGTGCCCACCGCGCCGGCCCCGTCCCCGACCGCGGCTCCCTCCGGGGCGCCAGCGGCAGAGACCGCCGCGCCCTCGGCGGAGCCCGTGTCGGTGCACCCGTCCGCCCAGGCGGCCGTCCCTAGTCGCCCCCAGCCGGGGCTCGACGCGCTGTTCGGTCGCTTCTGGCCCGAGCGCGGCGCGCCGCACGGCCTGCTGACCGTGGCCGCCGCAGCGGGCGCCGGACTGGTCGCGGGCGTCGCCCTCTCCTTCACCGCGGTCGGCGTCTCGTGGACGCTGGTCGCCGTCGTCTGCGGAGCCGCGGCGCTGGCCACCGCCCGCCGTCGCCGCGAGCCCTGGACCCTGGCGTGCGCCGCCCTCGCCCTGCTGCTCGTGCTCCCGATGACCCTGCTCGACGCCTGGTGGATCCAGATGCTCGGCCTCGTCGCCGCCACGGCGGTGTTCCTGTGCGGGGTCACCGGTGCGCGCACGCTGCCAGGGTTCGTGCTGACCGGCCTCGCGTGGCCGCTGGCGTCGGTGCGCGGCCTGCCCTGGTTCGGACGGACGCTGCGGATCGCCGGCACCGGCTCGCGCACCCCCGCCGTCGTGCGGACGACGGTGTGGTCCCTGCTCGGCCTCGGCGTCTTCGGCACGATCTTCGCCAGCGCCAACCCCGTCTTCGGGTCGTGGGTCGACCAGCTCGTGCCCAACCTCACCTTCAACGACCTGGTCGGGCGGGCGTTCCTGGCCTGCTTCGTCTTCGCCGCCACGCTCGGCGCGGCCTACCTCGCGCTCAACCCGGCCGACGTCGAGGTGCTCTCCGGACGGCGGCCGGCCGCCCTGGCCAACCGGTTCGAGTGGCTGGTGCCGGTGCTCGTCGTCGACGCCGTGTTCGTCGCGTACATCGCCGCCGAGGCCCGCGCCCTCATCGGCGGACGCGACTACATCGAGGCCACGACCGGCCTCACCTACGCCGACTTCGTGCACCAGGGCTTCGGCCAGCTCACCCTCGCCACGGCGTTGACCGTGCTGGTCGTCTGGGTGGCCTCGCGGCGCGCGGGCGACACCGCCGAGGACCGCCGCTGGCTGCTCGGCTCCCTCGGCCTGCTGTGCGCGCTCACCCTGCTCGTGGTGGCCTCCGCGCTGCGCGGGATGAGCGTCTACCAGGACGCCTACGGCTTCACCACGCTGCGCGTCTTCGTCGACGTCTTCGAGGGGTGGCTCGGCTTCGTCGTGCTCTCGATCATGGTCGCCGGGGTCACCGGGCTCGGTCGCTGGCTGCCGCGGGTCGCCCTCGTCTCCGGCGCGGTCGCGCTCATCGGCCTCGCTGCGATCAACCCCGACGCGTGGGTCGCCGGGCGCAACCTCGACCGCTACGACGCGACCGGTGACCTCGACATCCGCTACCTCCAGGACCTCTCCGCCGACGCCGCCCCCGTGATCGCCGAGCGGCTGCCCGCCGACGTGGCCCGCTGCGCGCTGGAGCGCCTCCCGCTCAACGGGCTGTCGGCGGAGGTCGTCGACGACCCGCGGGCCTGGAACCTCGCGCGCGAGCGCGCCGAGCACGCGCTGCGCGATCTCGGGATGGTCGGCGCCTCGGGTCGCCCCGCACCCGCCTCCGGCGAGGGCGACGAGTGCGCCGCCGTGTGGAGCGCCTTCGAGGAGTAGCATCGTCGTCGTGCACACGAGCCTGCGATTTCCGAGCCCCGGACCTGTTCCGTCGGGCAGCTGACGCCACCGGGTCCGGGGAGTCCCCGTCCGACCCGACGCTCGTCCACTTCTAGACTCTGCGGCGAACCGATGTCGCCGCGCGAAAGGGAGCCATGTCCGGCCCCAACACCGACTACGACCCTGTCGAAGTGACCCCGCTCAAGGCCGACCAGGTCGAGGCGATGCGCGACGCGGCCCTCGCCGCCATCGCGGACGCCGCCGACCTCGACACCCTCAAGCAGGTCCGCCTCGACCACGCCGGCGACCGCTCGCCCCTTGCCCTGGCCAACCGTGAGATCGGCGCCCTGCCGCCGCAGGCGCGCAAGGAGGCCGGCCAGCGCGTCGGCCAGGCCCGCGGCGCGGTCAACCAGGCCCTCGCGGCTCGCCAGGCCGTGCTCGAGGCCGAGCACGAGGAGCGGATGCTGGTCGAGGAGACCGTCGACGTCTCCCTGCCGACCACGCGCCGGCGCCGCGGCGGCCGCCACCCCCTGACCCTGCAGTCCGAGCTCATCGCCGACCTGTTCGTGGCCATGGGCTACGAGGTCGCGGAGGGCCCGGTGGTGGAGGCCGAGTGGCTCAACTTCGACGCCCTCAACCTCGGTCCCGACCACCCCGCCCGCACCATGCAGGACACGTTCTGGACCGAGCCCGCCGAGGACCACCTCGTGCTGCGCACGCAGACCTCGCCCGTCCAGGCGCGCACGATGCTGACCCGCACGCCACCGATCTACGTCGTGTGCCCGGGCCGCGTGTTCCGCACCGACGAGTACGACGCGACGCACTCGCCGATGTTCCACCAGGTCGAGGGCCTCGTCGTCGACGAGGGCATCACGATGGCCCACCTCAAGGGCACGCTCGACCACTTCGCCTCCCAGCTGTTCGGCGACGGGATCACGACGCGGTTCCGCCCGTCCTACTTCCCGTTCACCGAGCCGTCGGCCGAGGTCGACGTCCGCTGCTTCGTGTGCCGCGGCTCCGGCCTCGACGAGGCGGGCTCCGCCTCGTGCCGCACCTGCCGCGGCGAGGGCTGGATCGAGTGGGGCGGCTGCGGCGTGGTCAACCCGCGCGTGCTCGTCGCCTGCGGGGTCGACCCGCAGGTCTACAGCGGCTTCGCCTTCGGGATGGGCATCGACCGTTCGTTCATGTTCCGCCACGGGCTGGAGGACCTGCGCCCCCTCTTCGAGGGCGACGTCCGGTTCAGCAGCGCGTTCGGCACCGAGATCTGAGAGGGGAGAGCGAGATGAAGACACCCCTGTCCTGGATCCTGGAGCACGTCGACGTTCCCGCGGGCACCACCACCGAGGAGATCACCGACCGGCTCACGCTGACCGGCCTCAAGCTCGAGGCGATCGTCAGCCCCGGGCGCGAGATCACGGGCCCGCTGGTCATCGGTCGCGTGCTCACGATGGAGCCCGAGCCGCAGAAGAACGGCAAGACCATCAACTGGTGCACCGTCGACGTCGGCCCCGAGTTGAATGCGGCCCACGGCACCGGCGAGCAGTCCGACGGGGTGGGCATCGTCTGCGGCGCCCACAACTTCAAGCCCGGCGACCTCGTCGTCACGGTGCTGCCCGGCGGCGTGCTGCCCGGCGGCTTCGAGATCGGCGCCCGCAAGACCTACGGCCACCTGTCCGCGGGGATGATCTGCTCGGCCCGCGAGCTCGGGCTCGGCGAGGACCACGACGGCATCATCGTGCTGCCCGAGGACGCCGGTGCCCCCGGCGACGACGTCCGTCCCGTGCTCGGCCTCGACGAGGAGGTCATCGAGTTCGAGATCAACCCCGACCGGGCCTACGCCCTGTCGCTGCGCGGCATCGCGCGGGAGGTGCTGGTGTCCGTGGACGGCGCCGGCAACTTCCGTGACCCCGCGGTCCGCGACACCCCTGCCGCCAACGACCAGGGCCACCCCGTCGTCGTGGAGGACGCCGAGGGCTGCCCGGTCTTCGTCGCCCGCCGCGTCGACGGCTTCGACCCCACCGCGCCGACGCCCGACTTCATGGCGCAGCGCATCACCGCGGCCGGCATGCGGCCCATCTCGCTGGCCGTCGACGTCACCAACTACGTCATGCTCGAGACCGGCCGGCCGATCCACGGCTACGACGCCGACCGGGTGCAGGGCGCGCTCGTCGTACGCCGTGCCCGCGAGGGCGAGCGGCTGACCACCCTCGACGGCACGTCCCGCGAGCTCGACCGCGGCGACCTCGTGGTCACCGACGACTCGGGCATCATCGGCCTCGGCGGCGTCATGGGCGGCGAGACGACCGAGATGTCGAGCACCACCACGTCGGTGCTCGTCGAGGCGGCCCACTGGGACGCGGTGTCGATGTTCCGCACCGGCCGCCGGCACCGGATCACCTCCGAGGCGGGCAAGCGCAACGAGCGCGGCGTCGACCCGACGATCTGCGAGGCCGCGGCCGACCGTGTCGTCGAGCTGCTCGTCGAGCACGGTGGCGGCACCGCGCACCCCGGCGTCACCGTCGTCGGCACCCCGCCGGCGATGCCGGTCGTCGACGTGCCGGGCGACCTGGCCGCCCGCGTGTCCGGGATGGACATCAGCGAGGAGCGCGCCGTCGAGTGCCTGCGCGCCGTCGGCTGCGAGGTCGAGGGCAACGGCACGCTGGCGGTGACGCCGCCGCCGTGGCGCCCCGACCTCACCGACGCGCAGGACTTCTCCGAGGAGGTCATCCGCCTCGTCGGCTACGACAAGGTGCCGTCGGTGCTGCCGACCCCGTCGTCGGGCCGAGGGCTGACCCGCGCCCAGCAACTGCGCCGGAGGATCGGACGCACGCTCGCCGGCGAGGGCTACGTGGAGGTGGTGAGCTTCCCGTTCGTGGGCGAGGCCGACCTCGACGCGCTGGGCCTGCCCGACGACGACCCGCGCCGCGACCTGCTGCGGCTGTCCAACCCGCTCAGCTCCGAGGCCGCGTGGATGACCTCGACCCTGCTCCCGGGCGTGCTGCGCGCCGCGGGCCGCAACGTCGGGCACGGCACGAGCGACCTCGCGCTCTTCGAGACCGCCACCGTCACCCTCCCGCGCCACGCCGGACCCGCCGCGATCCTGCCGGTGGACCGGCGTCCGAGTGCCGAGGAGTTCGCCGCGCTCGATGCCGCGCTGCCGGCCCAGCCGCTGCACCTCGCGGTCGTCGCCAGCGGCGACGCCGTCTCGGGCGGCTGGTGGGGCCCGGCGCGGCCGGTGTCGTGGTCCGACGCCGTCGAGGCGGTGCGCGCCGTCGCGGCGGCGCTCGGCCTCGAGGTGACCGCGACCGCGGCGGAGGTCGCCCCGTGGCACCCCGGTCGCTGCGCCGAGCTGTCCGTGGCGGGCGAGGTCGTCGGCCACGCGGGTGAGCTGCACCCGAAGGTCTGCCAGGCGTTCGGGCTGCCCAAGCGCACGGTCGCCGCGGAGGTCGACCTCGACGTGCTCATCGCACGCTCGATCCACCTGCGGCAGGCGCCGGTCTTCTCGTCCTACCCGGTCGCCAAGGAGGACGTGGCGCTCGTCGTCGACGCCTCCGTCCCGGCCGCCGACGTCGAGGCGGCCCTGCGCGAGGGAGCGGGCGAGCTGCTCGAGTCGCTCCGGCTCTTCGACGTCTACACCGGCGACCAGGTGGGCGAGGGAAGGAAGTCGCTGGCCTACGCGCTCCGCTTCCGGGCTCCCGACCGCACGCTCAAGGAGGGCGAGGCGGCCGCCGCGCGCGACGCCGCGGTGGCGCACGCCACCGAGCGGACGGGCGCCGTCCAGCGCACCTGATCCGCGCTCGTCGACACGCACAGTGGGCCTTGAGTCTCCAGGAGACTCAAGGCCCAGTGCGCACGATCAGCGGCTCTCGCAGGTACGCCGTACCTCGGCCGAGCAGCGGTCCCGACCCTGCTGCCCGAACGCCTTGTCCCGGCCCGGACCGCCGATGATCTCGTCGCCGCGCCCACCGCCGAAGAGCCTGTCGTTCCCGGGGCCGCCGAGCAGCCGGTCGCGTGCCTGCGACCCGACGAGACGGTCCGTGCCGGGCCCGCCCGCCAGGACGACGGGGTGCTCGCCTCGCAGGGTGCCCGAGGCGGTGGCGTTGAGGACGTCGTCGCCCCCGCGACCGCGGACGCGGATCCGCTGGCTCGCCATGATCTTGACCTTCTCGTCGCCGGCGCTGCCCACGACCCTCACGTCTCCACCCTTGAGCAGGAGGTCCTCGAAGTCGTCGAAGCCGAAGGAGTGCCGCACGGCCCCGTCGCCCACCGGGACGCACGAGAAGGTGCCGCCGACCCGGACGGTGGCGGTCGAGCAGGCGTTGCCGGAGTAGCTGTCGCGACCGGGGCCGCCCGTCACCCTCCCGCTTCCCATCGAGTGGAGCGCGAGGTGGTCGTCTCCTCCGCCCATCGAGATCACGCGTCGTCCGCCGGTCGTCCGGGACGCGAGCACCAACGTCTCGTCGGCGTCGGTGCCGGTGAAGCTCTGGTCCCTCGTGTGGACCCCGACCTCGTAGTGGGCGATCGACCCCGCCCAGCGCAGCACGGTCCGGCCGTCGACGACCGCGGCGCGGGCGGGGCCCGAGACCGTCGTCGAGGCGCCCTGCCAGCCGGGGTGCAGCGACAGGGTGTTGTCGCCCGGACCGAGGTCGAGGGTGCCGGCGCCTCCCTGCTCCCCGGCCCACTCGACGCTGTCGTCACCGGTGCCGGTGAGCACCGTGTCGTTGTTCGTCGCACCGGGCGTCGTGGTGCCGGAGTGGACGACGTCGTCTCCGCCGCGGGTGTCGATCACGTCGACCTCCACGTCGAGCGAGCCCTCGACGCTTCCCGTCTCCCGGACGCCGGCGTAGACGGTCTCGTGGAACGGGGACGCCTGCGGGTTCGACGGGATGACGGCGTCGAGTCCGACGTAGGAGTCGGCGCCCGTGCCGAGGACGATGGTGTACCAGACGTCCTCGACGTCGGTGCTCTCGTTGACGACGGTGTCGTCGCCCGCGCCCGCATCCACGGTCACGTTGCGCATCCCACCCTCGGGAGCGGCGACGATGCAGATCGTGTCGTTGCCTCCGAGCCCCTGCGCTGTCACGCCCGGCTGCGGGACGACCACCATGACGTCGTCGCCCTCCGTCCCGGTGCTCCCCACGACCGTTGCCGGCCTGCCCTGGCAGGTGATCGTCGGCGCACCGTGCGCCGGGGCGCCGGTCGTGACCGGCGCGACGCCGGCGAGGGCGGTGGTGAGGGCCGCGACGGCGGTCTTGAGTGCTCTTCGCATGGAGTGGTCTTTCCGTGGTGTCTGATGAGGGCGACGAGGAAGACGCAGCCGACTCCCGATTGGTTGTGGCCGGGCGCGTTCAGTTGATCGGCGACGCCACGATGGTGCTGAACCGCCCGAGCACACCGCGGTCACCGGCGGTCGAGAGCTCCTCGCTCCCGCCGCGGTTCCACAGCCACAGGTCGAGCGGTGCGGCCGGACCGTCGACGACCAGGTCCGGCTCGACCTCGGCGCCCTCGGGGGCGGGCACGACGTGGAAGTCCTCCTCGTCGGCGTAGGACGTCCCGCTGTCGGGGTCGGTCCCCGCGAAGGTCCCGAACCGCAGCCAGAACGAGTCGCCGGTGTCGGTCACGTCCACCCGCACCAGTCCCTCGCCGGGCTCCCACGATCCCCATGTCGGCATCCCGCCGTACATCACGTCGAGGCACTCGTGGACGCCGTCGGCGGCGAGCACCGGGTCGAGCTCGCTCGCCACGCCGGCCGCCTGCTCGGCGTCGACGCGGTGCACCAGCGCCTCGTGCGCCTGGCGGCGCAGGATGAAGCCGACCGTGTGGTCGCTCGACCAGTTCCAGGCCTCCTCCGACGGGTCCGCGGCCGCCAGCGCGTCCGCCAGGTCGCGTGACCACTCGTCGAAGACCTCGAGCAGGTCGTCGTACGACTCGGGGCGGGGCGGGTCGACCTCCTCGGGCCGCGCGGGGCGGGCGCGCACCACCTCGGCCCACCGGTGCTGGACCGTGGCCAGGTGCCACAGCAGGTCGGCGGCGTCCCAGTCGGGGCAGGCCGGCACCCGTGCCGACGGCTCGCGCGCGGCGAGCACCTCGCGGAAGCGGGCGGACTCCGAGCGGAGGTGGTCGAGGTAGGTCTCTGGCGCCAGACGGGTCATCCCCGTCACGCTAGGGGAAGCGGCCGGGGCGGCGCTCACGGTTTCCGGTTCGGACCCCCAGCAACGCATCATGCAACGCCATGTATAGTCATGCAGCATGACCGCATCAGTCGCCGTGGCCGGAGCCAGCGGGTACGCCGGGGGAGAGGTGCTCCGCCTGCTCCTCGGCCACCCCGACGTCGAGGTCGGCGCGCTCACCGCCGGCTCCAACGCCGGTGAGCGCCTCGGTGCCCTTCAGCCCCACCTGCTCCCGCTGGCCGACCGGGTCCTGGCCGACACCACGGTCGACGTCCTCGCCGGGCACGACGTGGTCTTCCTGGCCCTCCCGCACGGCCGCTCCGCGGTGATCGCGCAGGCGCTGGGCGACGACACCGTGGTGATCGACTGTGGGGCCGACTTCCGGCTGACCGACCCGGGGGAGTGGGAGGCGTTCTACGGCGGCGAGCACGCCGGGGCGTGGCCCTACGGCCTGCCCGAGCTGCCCGGCCAGCGCGAGCTGCTGCGTGGCGCGCGCCGGATCGCCGTCCCCGGCTGCTACCCGACGGTCTCGACGCTCGCGGTCGTGCCCGCCCTGGCCGCCGGCCTGGTCGCCCCCGACGTGACCGTGGTGGCCGCGTCCGGCACCAGTGGCGCCGGCAAGGCCGCCAAGGCGCACCTGCTCGGAAGCGAGGTGATGGGCAACGCCAGCGCCTACGGCGTCGGCGGCACCCACCGGCACACCCCCGAGATCGTCCAGAACCTCAGCGCCGTCCACGGCGCCCCGGTGGCGGTCGGCTTCACGCCGCTGCTCGTGCCGATGTCGCGCGGCATCCTCGCCACCGTCCAGGCGCCGCTGCTCGACGGCGTCACGCCGCAGCAGGTCCGCGAGGCCTACGCCGCGGCCTACGACCCCGAGCCGTTCGTCCACCTGCTGCCCGAGGGGCAGTGGCCCCAGACCAAGTCCGTGGTCGGCTCCAACGCCGTGCAGGTCCAGGTCGCCGTCGACGAGCGCGTACGACGACTCGTGGCGGTGGCCGTGGTCGACAACCTCGCCAAGGGCACCGCCGGCGCCGCCGTCCAGTGCATGAACCTCGCCCTGGGCCTCGACGAGGCCACCGGGCTCACCACGATCGGACTCGCTCCATGACCGTCACCCACCCCGCCGGCTTCACCGCCGCCGGCGTCGCCGCCGGACTCAAGTCCACCGGCGCGAAGGACCTCGCCCTCGTCGTCAACGAGGGCCCCACCCACGACTCCGCCACCGTCTTCACCGCCAACCGCTGCAAGGCCAACCCCGTGCTCTGGAGCCAGGAGGTCGTCAAGGACGGCGTCGTGCGTGCGGTCGTGCTCAACTCCGGCGGCGCCAACTGCTACACCGGGCCCGAGGGCTTCCAGACCACCCACGCGGTGGCGGAGAAGGTCGCCGACGGCCTGGGCATCGGCGCGATCGACGTCGTCGTCTGCTCGACCGGCCTCATCGGCCTCGCCAACGACCGCGACGACCTCCTCGCCGGGGTCGAGGCGGCGACCGCCGCGCTCTCGGCCGACGGCGGGGCGCAGGCCGCGGAGGCGATCATGACCACCGACTCGGTCAGCAAGAACACCGTCGTCGAGGGCGCGGGATGGTCCATCGGCGGCATGGCCAAGGGCGCCGGCATGCTGGCGCCCCAGCTCGCCACGATGCTCGTCGTCCTCACGACCGACGCCGTGGTGCCCGCCGCCGACCTCGACACCGCCCTGCGCGCGGCCACCCGGGTCAGCTTCGACCGGCTCGACTCCGACGGCTGCATGTCGACCAACGACACCGTCACCGTGATGGCCAGCGGCGCCAGCGGCATCACGCCGACCCCCGAGGACTTCACCGCCGCCCTCACCCAGGCCTGCACCGACCTGGCGATGCAGCTGCTCAAGGACGCCGAGGGCGCCGACCACGAGATCGCCATCACCACCGTCCACGCCGCCACCGAGGACGAGGCCGTGGAGGTCAGCCGCAGCGTCGCGCGCAGCAACCTCTTCAAGGCCGCGGTCTTCGGCAAGGATCCCAACTGGGGCCGCGTGCTGGCCTCGGTCGGCACCACGCAGGCGCGCTTCGACCCGGCCGACCTCGACGTGGCGATGAACGGCGTGTGGGTCTGCCGCGAGTCCACCCCGGCCGAGGACCCGGCGGGGGTCGACCTGTCCGGCCGCGAGGTCAGCGTCACCATCGACCTCAAGTCGGGCGACGCCCGCGCCACCGTCTGGACCAACGACCTCACCCACGCCTACGTCCACGAGAACAGCGCCTACAGCTCATGAGCGACGCACCGACGACCGAGACCGTCCAGAGCCCCCGCCGGCCCGACCCGGCGAAGGCCCGTACCCTCGCCGCGGCGCTGCCGTGGCTCAAGCGCTACCACGGGCGCACGATCGTGGTGAAGTACGGCGGCAACGCGATGACCGACGAGTCGCTCAAGGTCGCCTTCGCCGAGGACATCGCCTTCCTCCGCTTCGCCGGCTTCAAGCCGGTCGTCGTGCACGGCGGCGGCCCGCAGATCTCCCGCATGCTCGACCGCCTCGGCATCGAGTCGGAGTTCCGCGGCGGGCTGCGGGTCACCACCCCCGAGGCGATGGACGTCGTCCGGATGGTGCTCGTCGGCCAGGTGCAGCGCGAGCTCGTCGGGCTCATCAACCAGCACGGCGCCCTGGCGGTCGGCCTCTCCGGCGAGGACGCCGGGCTGTTCCGGGCCGAGCCCGCCAGCACTATCGTCGACGGCGAGGAGGTCGACCTCGGACTCGTCGGCGAGGTGGCAGAGGTGCGGCCCGAGGCGGTGCTCGACCTCATCGAGGCGGGCCGCGTCCCGGTCGTCAGCTCGGTCGCGCCCGACGTCGAGGGCCGCGTCCACAACGTCAACGCCGACACCGCCGCCGCGGCGCTCGCGGTGGCCCTGGGCGCGGAGAAGCTGCTCGTGCTGACCGACGTCGAGGGCCTCTACCGCGACTACGGCAACTCCGACGACCTGATCCAGGAGATCGGCCCGGAGGCGCTGGGCGAGCTCCTGCCGACGCTCGACGCCGGCATGGTCCCCAAGATGCGCGCCTGCTACGAGGCGGTCACCGGGGGAGTGCCACGCGCGACGGTCGTCGACGGTCGCGAGCCGCACGCCGTGCTGCTCGAGATCTTCACCGACGAGGGCGTCGGCACCCAGGTGCTGCCCGGCGCCGCCACCCGGATGCGCAAGCCCTACCCCACCGAGGAGCAGACGTGAGCGACATCCAGGAGCGCTACGCCGGCGCCGTGATGAACACGTTCGGCCCGCCCGTCCTCGCGCTGGTGCGGGGTGAGGGCGCCCACGTGTGGGACGCCGACGGCAAGGAGTACGTCGACCTGCTCGGCGGCATCGCGGTCAACGCCCTCGGCCATGCACACCCGGCGCTGGTCGAGGCGGTCACCGGCCAGCTGCAGACGCTGGGCCACGTGAGCAACTTCTTCGCCACCGAGCCGCAGGTCGCGCTCGCCGAGCGGCTCGTGGCCCTGCTCGGCTGGGACGACTCGGCGCGGGTCTTCCTCAGCAACTCCGGCGCCGAGGCCAACGAGGCGGCGCTCAAGCTCACCCGCCGCACCGGCCGCACCAGGCTCGTCGCGGCCGAGGGGTCCTTCCACGGCCGCACGATGGGCGCGCTCTCGCTCACCTCCAAGGCCGCCTACCGCGAGCCCTTCGAGCCCCTGCCCGGCGACGTCACCTTCGTCCCGTACGACGACGTGGCCGCGCTCGAGGCCGCCGTCGACGGGACCGTCGCGGCCGTCGTCCTCGAGCCGATCCAGGGGGAGGCCGGCGTCGTCGTGCCGTCCCCCGGCTACCTCGCCGCCGCGCAGCGCATCGCCCACGACCACGGCGCGCTGCTCTGGCTGGACGAGGTGCAGACCGGCATCGCGCGCGCCGGCGCGTGGTTCGCCCACCAGCTGCTCGACGGCGTCGAGCCCGACGTGGTCACCCTCGCCAAGGGCCTCGGCGGCGGCATCCCGATCGGCGCCACCGTCGCCCGCGGGACGGCCGCCACGCTGCTCCAGCCCGGCAACCACGGCACCACCTTCGGCGGCAACCCGGTCGCGGCCGCCGCCGCGCTGGCCGTGCTCGCCACGGTCGAGGCCGACGGACTGCTCGACGCCGCCGTGGCCCGCGGCGCCCAGCTCGAGGCGCTGCTGCGGGCCCAGCAGGGCGTCGTGGACGTCACCGGCGCCGGGCTGATGCGCGGCGCCGAGCTCGACGGGCCCTACGCCCCACAGGCCGTCGCCGCCGCCCGCGACGCCGGCTTCATCCTCAACGCCACCGGCCCGACCCGGCTGCGCTTCGTCCCGCCGCTCGTGATCGGCGCCGCCGACCTCGATGCGCTGGGGGCCGCCCTCCCCGCCGTCCTCGACACCGCCCGCCGCGCCGCCCAGGAGGCCACGCCATGACCCGTCACCTCCTCCGCGACGACGACCTCTCGCCGTCGGAGCTCGTCGAGGTCCTCGACCTCGCCGATCGGATGAAGGCCGCACCCTTCGACCACAAGCCGCTGGCCGGCCCGCGCACCGTCGCGCTCGTCTTCGACCGTCCCACCCTGCGCACGCAGGTCTCCTTCGCCGCCGGCATCGCCGAGCTCGGCGGCAACCCGATGACCGTCGACGGCGGCCTGGCCGCGATGGGATCGCGCGAGGGCGTCGAGGACGTCGCCCGCATCCTGGGGCGCCAGGCCGCCGCGATCGTGTGGCGCACCGCCCACCAGGGCGACGTGGTGACGATGGCGGCCTACTCCGGCGTCCCCGTCCTCAACGCCCTCACCGACGAGTTCCACCCCTGCCAGCTCCTCGCGGACCTCCAGACCGTGCGGGAGCAGAAGGGCCGGCTGTCCGGGCTCCGCGTCGCGTTCGTCGGCGACGGCGCCTGCAACATGGGCAACTCCTGGGTGCTCGCCGGCGCGTCCGCGGGCATGGACGTCGTCGTCGGCGCCCCCGAGGGCTTCACCCCCGACGCCCACGTGGTCGCCAAGGCGCGCGACATCGCCCAGGACACCGGCGGATCGGTCGAGCTCACCGCCGATCCGGTCGAGGCGGTCTCCGGCGTCGACGTCGTCGTCACCGACTCGTGGGTCAGCATGGGCCGGGAGGAGGAGGCGCAGGAGCGGCTGCGGGTCTTCCCGCCCTACGGCGTCACCGACGACCTGCTCTCCCACGCGGCCGCCGACGCCATCGTCATGCACTGCCTGCCCGCCTACCGGGGCAAGGAGATCTCCGAGGAGGTCATCGAGGGGCCGCAGTCGGTGGTCTGGGACGAGGCGGAGAACCGCCGCCATGCCCAGAAGGCGGTGCTCGCCTGGCTGCTCGAGCGTTCGTCATGACCGCCACGACGCCGCTGACCAAGGGCGCCCGCCACCAGCGGATCATCGACATCGTCACCACCCACCCGGTGCGCTCCCAGACCGAGCTGGCCGACCTGCTGGCCGACCACGGCGTACGCGTCACTCAAGCGACGCTGAGCCGCGACCTCGTCGAGCTCGACGCGGTCAAGGTGCGCAGCCCCGACGGCGCCCTCGTCTACGCCGTGCCGGGGGAGGGCGGCGACCGCAGCGCCTCCGCGCCGCGGGCCAGCGCCGCCGGCCGGGACCGGCTGGCCCGGCTCTGCGCCGAGCTGCTGGTCAGCGCCGAGGCCAGTGCCAACCTCGTCGTGCTGCGCACGCCCCCCGGGGCCGCCCAGTTCCTCGCCAGCGCGTTCGACAAGGCGGAGCTGGGTGACATCCTCGGCACCATCGCCGGTGACGACACCCTGCTGGTCATCGGTCGCGACCCCGCCGGCGGTGACGCGCTGGTGCAGCGCTTCCTCGACCTGGCCAACGACCCCCGGCACGGCCACGGCGGCACCACCCCGGCACCCACCCCCGCTTCCCCCAGCCCCACCACTGCAAAGGACATCTCGTGAGCAAGGTCCTCACCTCCCTCCCCGTCGGCGAGCGCGTCGGCATCGCCTTCTCCGGCGGCCTCGACACCTCGGTGGCCGTCGCCTGGATGCGCGAGAAGGGCGCGGTCCCGTGCACCTACACCGCCGACATCGGCCAGTACGACGAGCCCGACATCTCCGGGGTGCCCTCGCGCGCCCTGCAGTACGGCGCCGAGCTGGCCCGCGCGGTCGACTGCAAGACCCAGCTCGTGGAGGAGGGGCTCGCCGCGCTCGCGTGCGGCGCGTTCCACATCCGCTCGGGCGGACGCGTCTACTTCAACACCACACCGCTCGGCCGCGCGGTCACCGGCACCATGCTCGTGCGTGCCATGCACGAGGACGGCGTGAACATCTGGGGCGACGGCTCGACGTTCAAGGGCAACGACATCGAGCGGTTCTACCGCTACGGCCTGCTCGCCAACCCCGACCTCCGCATCTACAAGCCGTGGCTCGACGCCGACTTCGTCAGCGAGCTGGGTGGGCGCCACGAGATGAGCGCCTGGCTCACCGAGCACGGCCTGCCCTACCGCGACAGCCAGGAGAAGGCCTACTCCACCGACGCCAACATCTGGGGCGCCACCCACGAGGCCAAGACGCTGGAGCACCTCGACGTCTCGCTCGAGACGGTCGACCCGATCATGGGCGTGCGGTTCTGGGACCCCGCGGTCGCCATCGACACCGAGGACGTCACCATCCGCTTCGAGCAGGGCCGCCCGGTCGCCGTCAACGGCCTGCGCCACGACGACCCGGTGGCGCTCGTGCACGAGGCCAACGTGATCGGCGGCCGGCACGGCTTGGGCATGTCCGACCAGATCGAGAACCGCATCATCGAGGCCAAGTCGCGCGGCATCTACGAGGCGCCCGGCATGGCGCTGCTGTTCATCGCCTACGAGCGACTGGTCAACGCGATCCACAACGAGGACACCGTCGCGCAGTACCACAACGAGGGCCGCAAGCTCGGCCGCCTGCTCTACGAGGGCCGGTGGCTCGACCCGCAGGCGCTGATGATCCGCGAGTCGATCCAGCGCTGGATCGCCTCCCTGGTCACCGGCGAGGTCACCCTGCGGCTGCGCCGCGGCGAGGACTACTCGATCCTGCGCACCGACGGCCCGGCGTTCTCCTACCACCCCGACAAGCTGTCGATGGAGCGCACCGACAACGCCGCCTTCGGTCCCACCGACCGCATCGGCCAGCTCACCATGCGCAACCTCGACATCGCCGACTCGCGCGCCAAGCTCGAGCAGTACGCCGCTCAGCCGCTCGACCAGGGCCAGGTGCTGGTCGAGAACGGCACCCTCTACGGTGCCATCGAGGCCGGCGGCTACGACAAGATCACCGACAACCCGGCCGCCACGGCGGACGACGAGTCCGCCCTCGACAACGCAGCGATGGAGTTCGGGACCGACTGATGCCACAGACACCGACGAGCGGCGGCACCACCAACGAGGGCTCGCTGTGGGGCGGCCGCTTCTCGAGCGGCCCGTCCCCCGAGCTGCAGGAGCTGTCGCGGTCGACGCAGTTCGACTGGCAGCTGACGCCCTACGACCTCGCCGGGTCGCGCGCCCACGCCAACGCCCTGCACCGGGCCGGGCTGCTCACCGACGCCGACCACGCCGAGCTGCTGCGCGGGCTGGCGGTGCTGGGGGAGCGCTACGCCGCGGGGGAGCTGGCGCCCGCGCCGAGCGACGAGGACGTCCACGGCGCGCTCGAGCGGCTGCTGCTCGAGGAGGTCGGCCCGGAGGTGGGTGGGCGGCTGCGTGCCGGGCGCTCGCGCAACGACCAGGTCGCGACGCTGTTCCGGGTCTACCTGCGCGACCACGCCCGCACCATCTCCGCGCTCGTCCTCGACCTGGTCGACGTGCTCGCCGAGCAGGCCGCGGCGCACCTCGACCCCGACGGGTCGAGCACCGTGATGCCGGGGCGTACCCACCTCCAGCACGCGCAGCCGGTGCTCCTCTCGCACCACCTCCTCGCGCACGCCTGGCCGCTGGTGCGCGACGTCGAGCGGCTGCGCGACTGGGACGCGCGGGTCGCCGCCGACTCGCCCTACGGCTCCGGGGCGCTCGCCGGCCAGACGCTCGGGCTCGACCCGGAGGCCGTGGCCGCCGAGCTCGGGTTCTCCGGCTCGTCGGCCAACTCCCTCGACGGCACCGCGGCCCGCGACTTCGCCGCCGAGTTCGCGTTCGTCACCGCCCAGGTCGGCGTCGACCTCTCCCGCCTCGCCGAGGACGTCATCCTCTGGACCACCCGCGAGTTCGGCTTCGCGACGCTGCACGACTCGTGGTCGACGGGGTCGAGCATCATGCCGCAGAAGAAGAACCCCGACATCGCCGAGCTCGCCCGCGGCAAGGCCGGCCGGCTGGTCGGCAACCTGGCCGGGCTGTTGGCCACGCTCAAGGGGTTGCCGCTCGCCTACAACCGCGACCTGCAGGAGGACAAGGAGCCGGTCTTCGACTCGGTCCTGACCCTCGAGGTGCTGCTGCCGGCGGTGACCGGCATGGTCGCCACCTTGACGTTCGACGCCGCGCGGATGGCGGAGCTCGCGCCCCAGGGGTTCTCGCTCGCCACCGACGTCGCGGAGTGGCTGGTGCGCGAGGGCGTCCCGTTCCGCGACGCCCACGAGCTCGCCGGCGCGTGCGTACGCCGCTGCGAGGAGCTCGGCTGCGACCTGCCCGACCTCAGTGACGAGCAGCTGGCCGGCATCTCCCCGTTCCTGACCCCGGCGGTGCGGTCCGTGCTCACCGTCGAAGGCTCGGTCGCCTCGCGCGCCGGTCGAGGCGGCACCGCGCCGGTGCGCGTTCAGGAGCAGCTCGACGAGCTCCGCGTCGCGAGCACCGGTCACCGTGCCCGCCTGGGCTGAGGGCGACCCGATCGAGGTCGCACCCCGGGTGCTCGGCGCCGTGATCACCCACGGCGGGGTGTCGGTGCGGCTCACCGAGGTGGAGGCCTACGCCGGCCCGCTCGACCCCGGGTCCCACGCCCACCGGGGCCGGACCGCGCGCAACGCGGTGATGTTCGGCCCGCCCGGGCGCCTCTACGTCTACTTCGTCTACGGCATGCACCACTGCGCCAACCTGGTGACCGGACCCGACGGCGACCCCGGCGCCGTCCTGCTCCGCGCCGGTGAGGTGGTCGCCGGCCACGACCTCGCCCGACAGCGGCGCCCCGGCAGCAGCGACCGCGACCTCGCGAGGGGGCCGGCGCGTCTGTGCCGCGTGCTCGACCTCGACCTGTCCCACAACGGCGATCCCGTCGACCTGGTCTCGGGGGAGCGGGTAGCCGACATCAGCAGGGGTCCGCGGGTCGGGCTCCGGCACGCAGCCGAGCGTCCGTGGCGCTTCTGGATCACCGGCGATCCGACCGTCAGCACCTACCGGCCCGCCGCCCCGCGGCGTCGTACAGGCCGCTGACCTGCGGTGATGCGTAGAGGGCACCCCCGGTTTTGCATGCTCGGCGAGGACGGTCTAATGTTTCACCTGTCGCCGCAAGCGGCGCCGCTTCCTGGCCAGAAGGCCAGATGAGGCGGAGACCAGCTGCGACCACCGAAGCACGAAGCTCACGAGTTTGACGGTGAGCCAAGAGCCCGGTAAGTTTGTGCAGGTTGCCCCGCGACCAGACCGGCCCAGCCGGCGCGGAACGGGTGCGTCTGATACTTGAGAACTCAACAGTGTGTTTGATTAGTCGACGAATTAGTTTGTTTTGCCCCGTTGACGTC
>NZ_JCAQIE010000008.1:0-3649 GCF_059621125.1 Nocardioides sp. Z35_8
TTTTCGATGGAGAGTTTGATCCTGGCTCAGGACGAACGCTGGCGGCGTGCTTAACACATGCAAGTCGAGCGGAAAGGCCCTTTCGGGGGTACTCGAGCGGCGAACGGGTGAGTAACACGTGAGTAATCTGCCCTTGGCTTCGGGATAGCCACCGGAAACGGTGATTAATACCGGATATGACCATGTCGTGCATGCGGTGTGGTGGAAAGTTTTTCGGCCAGGGATGTGCTCGCGGCCTATCAGCTTGATGGTGAGGTAATGGCTCACCATGGCTTCGACGGGTAGCCGGCCTGAGAGGGTGACCGGCCACACTGGGACTGAGACACGGCCCAGACTCCTACGGGAGGCAGCAGTGGGGAATATTGGACAATGGGCGGAAGCCTGATCCAGCAACGCCGCGTGAGGGATGACGGCCTTCGGGTTGTAAACCTCTTTCGCCTGTGACGAAGCGCAAGTGACGGTAACAGGTAAAGAAGCACCGGCCAACTACGTGCCAGCAGCCGCGGTAATACGTAGGGTGCGAGCGTTGTCCGGAATTATTGGGCGTAAAGGGCTCGTAGGCGGTTTGTCGCGTCGGGAGTGAAAACGCCGTGCTTAACACGGCGCTTGCTTTCGATACGGGCAGACTAGAGGTATTCAGGGGAGAACGGAATTCCTGGTGTAGCGGTGAAATGCGCAGATATCAGGAGGAACACCGGTGGCGAAGGCGGTTCTCTGGGAATTACCTGACGCTGAGGAGCGAAAGTGTGGGGAGCGAACAGGATTAGATACCCTGGTAGTCCACACCGTAAACGTTGGGCGCTAGGTGTGGGGTCCATTCCACGGATTCCGTGCCGCAGCTAACGCATTAAGCGCCCCGCCTGGGGAGTACGGCCGCAAGGCTAAAACTCAAAGGAATTGACGGGGGCCCGCACAAGCGGCGGAGCATGCGGATTAATTCGATGCAACGCGAAGAACCTTACCTGGGTTTGACATACACCCTGCCGCTCCAGAGATGGGGCTTCTTTTGGGGGTGTACAGGTGGTGCATGGCTGTCGTCAGCTCGTGTCGTGAGATGTTGGGTTAAGTCCCGCAACGAGCGCAACCCTCGTTCTATGTTGCCAGCACGTAATGGTGGGGACTCATAGGAGACTGCCGGGGTCAACTCGGAGGAAGGTGGGGATGACGTCAAGTCATCATGCCCCTTATGTCCAGGGCTTCACGCATGCTACAATGGCCGGTACAAAGGGCTGCGATCCCGTAAGGGGGAGCGAATCCCAAAAAGCCGGTCTCAGTTCGGATTGGGGTCTGCAACTCGACCCCATGAAGTCGGAGTCGCTAGTAATCGCAGATCAGCAACGCTGCGGTGAATACGTTCCCGGGCCTTGTACACACCGCCCGTCACGTCACGAAAGTCGGCAACACCCGAAGCCGGTGGCCCAACCCTTGTGGAGGGAGCCGTCGAAGGTGGGGCTGGCGATTGGGACGAAGTCGTAACAAGGTAGCCGTACCGGAAGGTGCGGCTGGATCACCTCCTTTCTAAGGAGCACACACCCCGATGCCGGGCGAATGTTTCGGCACGCATGGTGGTGTCTCACTAGTGGAATCGTCGACGTCAGCTGCTGCTGGTCGCTCATGCATGGGCTTGTTCTTCGGGACGGGTTCGTGGGTGGGGGGTTGGTGGTGGGTGGTTCACCCAGGTCCTGCGTTGGTGGGGGTGGGGTCAGACACACTGTTGGGTCCTGAAGGATCAGCCGTGAGGCGCCTTCTGTTCCCTCTTCGTCTGCTGGTGCCCGTTGGGGTGGTGGTGGGGGTTGGTGGGGTTGTTGTTTGAGATCTGCATAGTGGACGCGAGCATCTTTGCAACCGATGCCGCCTTGGTGCGCACGCACGTGTCGGATCCTTTCCTTTCTTGTTTGTTGAGGGGGTGGGGGTGCGGTGGTGTGGGTGTGGGCTGGGTGTGGTGTGGGTTGTGAGTGAATCACCTGCCCTTTGATTGGGGGTGGGTGGTGTGTTTTTTCGTTTTTTGTTTCAGCGTGTGTTGTTTTGACGTTGTTGAGACAAGCTATGAAGGGCACATGGTGGATGCCTTGGCATCAAGAGCCGATGAAGGACGTTGGAGCCTGCGATAAGCCCTGGGGAGTTGGCAACCGAACTGTGATCCGGGGGTGTCCGAATGGGGAAACCCAGCACGAGTCATGTCGTGTTACCCACATCTGAACACATAGGGTGTGTGGAGGGAACGTCGGGAAGTGAAACATCTCAGTACCGACAGGAAGAGAAAACAACAGTGATTCCGAGAGTAGTGGCGAGCGAAATCGGAAGAGGCCAAACCTCGAGTGTGTGATACCCGGCAGGGGTTGCATTCGGGGGGTTGTGGGACCGCTCATTCTCATCTGCCGGTGAGGAGCAGAGTAAGAAACCAGTGTGGAAGTCGAAGTCGGTTGGAAAGCCGTACCGTAGAGGGTGATAGGCCCGTAGACGTAAAGCGCTGGCTCTGGAGCGTGTTCCCAAGTAACACGGAACCCCTGAAATTCCGTGTGAATCTGGCGGGACCACCCGTTAAGCCTAAATACTCCTTGATGACCGATAGCGGACAAGTACCGTGAGGGAAAGGTGAAAAGTACCCCTGGCGGGGAGTGAAATAGTACCTGAAACCGTGTGCCTACAATCCGTCGGAGCTTGTGCATTCCCTTTGGGGGTGTGTGGGTGACGGCGTGCCTTTTGAAGAATGAGCCTGCGAGTTTGCGGTGTGTTGCGAGGTTAACCCGTGTGGGGAAGCCGTAGCGAAAGCGAGTCCGAATAGGGCGATTCAGTAGCGCGCTCAAGACCCGAAGCGAAGTGATCTATCCATGGGCAGGTTGAAGCGTCGGTAAGACGACGTGGAGGACCGAACCCACTTAGGTTGAAAACTGAGGGGATGACCTGTGGATAGGGGTGAAAGGCCAATCAAACTTCGTGATAGCTGGTTCTCCCCGAAATGCATTTAGGTGCAGCGTTGCGTGTTTCTTGCCGGAGGTAGAGCACTGGATAGCTAATGGGCCCTACAAGGTTACTGACGTTAGCCAAACTCCGAATGCCGGTAAGTGAGAGCGCAGCAGTGAGACTGCGGGGGATAAGCTCCGTAGTCGAGAGGGAAACAGCCCAGACCATCAGCTAAGGCCCCTAAGCGGTGACTAAGTGGAAAAGGATGTGGAGTCGCATTGACAACCAGGAGGTTGGCTTGGAAGCAGCCACCCTTGAAAGAGTGCGTAATAGCTCACTGGTCAAGTGATTCCGCGCCGACAATGTAGCGGGGCTCAAGTCATCCGCCGAAGCTATGGCATTCAGCGAATACATCAGCATCGAGGAATCGGTGTTCAGTGCGCTGGATGGGTAGGGGAGCGTCGTGTGGGCAGTGAAGCGTCGGAGTGATCCAGGCGTGGAGGCCACACGAGTGAGAATGCAGGCATGAGTAGCGAATCACGGGTGAGAAACCCGTGCGCCGAATGATCAAGGGTTCCAGGGTCAAGCTAATCTGCCCTGGGTAAGTCGGGACCTAAGGCGAGGCCGACAGGCGTAGTCGATGGACAACGGGTTGATATTCCCGTACCGGCGAAGTTGCGCCCATGACGAACCTGGTGATGCTAACCACCCGAAACCTCTCGGACCGGACCCTTCGGGGCGAGGC
>NZ_JCAQIE010000009.1:0-3248 GCF_059621125.1 Nocardioides sp. Z35_8
GCCCTCGACAGACCCTCGGCTTCAAGACACCATCACAAGCACTAGCCGAGGTGTTGCGCTGACCGCCTGAACCCGCACCGATGAGCGGACCAACGCCGACACCCTGCCCCTAGGGTCAGGACATGGAGCGTCGTACCTCATGGTGGGCCTTGCTTGCTGTCGCTCTAGTCGTGAGCGGTTGCGCGGACGACTCAGCCCCAAGTCTGGACTCCGGCCTCAAGGGCACGATGAGAGTCGCGCCTACATCGGCGACGCCCGGACAAGAGGTCGCACTGCGATTCCCCTCTGATAGTCAACGCGGGATCGCGTTTTCGCTTGCCCAGTGGAGCGAGGGTCAGTGGGAGGAGAAGTACTTCCTGACCTCTGATTGGGGCACGTCAGGCGACGCCACGCCGACGTGGTGGACGGTCGAGGACAGCGCAGACCGGGGTTGGGAACAAGTCGGAGTAAGCGGCCCTGGGCCAGACCGCGTGCTTGTCCCCGAGACTGCCTCGCCGGGCGACTACCGACTGTGCACGGCGAACGCCCTCGACGAGGCGTGTGCTCTGCTGACGGTGTCCGGCTGAGGAACGCCGTGCCTCAGGGAGCACATTGAACATCCGGATCTGCCGCGACTCGTGCATCCGCCCAGGCCGATGCGCGGACGTTGGGCAGCCAACCGTTTGCTACCTGGTCGGCTCAGACGACGAGCGTGATGTCTCGCGCTGACACGATTCGACAATGCTCCCTACGCGAAATCACTCCAAGTAGGTGAGCGTCCGCACGCGGTGGTACCCCGGCTGCACAGCACGGATCAGGTCTTCGCCGGTGACCACGACACCGGTATGGATGGCCGCCATCGCGAAGCCGACTAAGCCGCTTCCCCCTTCGTCGTCGGCATCGAGGCCGACCCGGGCCGAGTCGAACATGGGGCGCAACTCGGGAGGCACGAACTCCTTCTCCTCCTCATCCACGTACATGAACTCGTCAGCGTCGAAGACAACCCCGCCGTCGCGAGCGCAACCAAACCGCTCATGGGCCATGATGTTGCAGCGCGTGACCGCCGCAGCGCCTCCGAGCGACGAGAGTGCGGCCAGCACTCGTGGGCTGGGGTCGGCGTATCCAGTGTGCTCGAACGCGACAACACCACCCTCGACCTCGGCCAACGCATACCCGGAGTAGTCCACATCCTCCAGGTCCGGATACGGCTCTCCGTTGGGTTCGGCTTCCGCGCCGATAAGTCGAAGCACGTCCGCACGCGTGCCACCCCGGACGAGCAGCACGGTCAGCGACTCGCCGTCGATTCCCGCAGCCTCGAACATCGCCTCGTAGTGGAAGGGGTCGTGATCCATGCAGGGAGGCTAGCGTCGCCACGCGAGGCAGCGGTGGTCTAGCGACAACGTGAGCCGTGACGAACGCGCGCACATGCCGCGATCAGGTCGACCGCATCTGCCGATGAGCGGGTGATGGCGACCCAAGACGCAGCGACGCCACCGGCCTTCGTCGATTCGTTAGGAACTCAGTGGCGCTGAATCACCAGGACGTCCACGATGGACGTGTGCCGCGCCTTCACGCCGATGAGATCGACATCGACGAACAAGCTGTCTCGGCGCTCGTGGCGATGTCCATGCCGGAGTTCGCAGGGCTGCCCGTCAGGCGCTTCGCGTCCTCCGGCTCTACCAATGCCCTATTCCGGCTAGGGCACCACATGCTGGTCCGTCTGCCGCGACAGCCCGGTGGGTCTGCTGCCATCGAGAAGGAAGCCACGTGGCTACCCCTCGTAGGCGCTGGACTCTCGGTGCCGGTCCCGAAGGTCATCGCTGTCGGTGACCCCAACCTCGGCTACCCAGAGAAGTGGCTCGTGACTTCTTGGCTGAAGGGCCGCCTTCCGACCGTGCCACCGACGGCGGACGCTCAGACCGCCAAGAACATGGCCATCGACCTCGGCGCGATGTTGGCACAACTTCGCAGCCTCCCGGTTCCGTCGGCGGCGCTGAGCGACCCTCGACTCAACGCATACCGGGGCGGGCCTCTCTCTGATCTCGTCGAGGACTTTGACGAGGTGGTAGAGGCGTGTCGGGCGATCGGTGACCTGGACCTCGACCTAGAACGCACTCGGAGCGTTTGGGACGACGCCTTGGAAGCCGAGCGGGACCTTCCTCAGCGCCAGCACTGGTACCACGGCGACCTGCTCGCTGAGAACCTTCTCGTATCTGATGATGGCCGCCTTGCCGGTGTCCTCGACTTCGGCGGCCTCGCAGTCGGCGACCCAACCGTCGACCTCATTGCGGCGTGGGAAGTCCTTGACGCGGAGGGTCGCCAAGTCTTGCGCGAGACGCTCGGTGTGAGCGATCAAGAATGGCGCACGAGCATGGGCTGGGCCATGTTCATCGCCGTCATCACCTTCCCGTACTACTGGCACACCATGCCGAAGAGGTGCGCCGACCGGTTGGCGATGGCGCATGCGGTCCTCTCCGAGGCTTGATCGGGGCGTCGGCAGGGGAGGACACTCCTCCACGTACTCCACGACCACGAGTCGCCTCAGTGCGAGCGTCCGGATCTGCCGCTGATGGTGCGCGGATCTGCCGAGAATGCGTGCGCCGAGGCGCGATACTGGATAGGTGAGTTCGATGCGGAGGTCGTCCGTCGACCACCTTCTTACGCGGTCGCTGATGCCGGTCGCTGCCCTCGTCGCACATGTTCCGTTGATGGTGCTGCTCGGAGGATGCGACGAACAGCCGAAGCCCGTCACGCTTCGTGCTGACATCCTCCTGTCCGACCCCTATGCCAAGTCCGTGGTGGGAAGACAGACCACGCTCTATGGGGCACTGGACGTGTCGAGCGACGGGTGCGTCTCACTCCGTACCGACGACGGGGAGTTTCCAGTCTGGGCGATGGTCGGAGCAACGCTCGAAGACGATGGCCGAACCATCACGTTTCCTGCGGTCGGCGAGTACTCCCTCGGTGATGACATCGAGGTGCCTGGCGGCGTCCGAACTATCGCGTCGCCCGGAGTGGAGTTGCGCCCTAAGGGATTCCAAGCCTGCTTCTCTAAGTCGGATCGAGCGCAACGCCAACTCACGGCCGCGTTCGTCGAGCCGCCGGTGCGAGCGCCGTAACGCGACGCCGAGGCGCCCTTTGAGGCGTTGACTCGCGTCCATGCCCAACGTCCGGATCTGCCGCTGATAGTGCGCGGATCTGCCGAGATGAGGGCGCCGGGCGAGCGGGGTGGCCGCCAGCGTTCGCGTCCCCAGGTGCAGTGGGGCGCG